>CAZWNW010000003.1:1937-187601 GCA_964636255.1 uncultured Bacteriovoracaceae bacterium
GTATTCTTGATTTTCCATTCTAAAAACTAGCGGCTGATCTAGAGCAATCGTCCAGGGGTCCACACCTGATGGAGTGCCATGAAAAATTTTTTCACCAGCAAGAGCACGTTTTGCAGCTTCCAGCGGGCTATCCGTTGGGAAAAAAAATTGAGCCAAGGCGACACAAAGAGCCGCCGAAGATCCTAGTCCTTTTCCCACGGGAATTTCGCTTCGAATTTCCAAGCTTTGATGCTGAGGTGGAAGCCCCATCGCTTTGAAAAGCTCTTCAATTTTTTGTACTTGCCAGTCTTCCAGAGGCTTGGCGTTGAGACGTGGTCCTGTAAGCGTTGGATTCAGTGATACAGTTAGTCGGAGATCGCGCACGGGAAAGGCAAGGGCTGCGCCGCCGTAGAGAATGCTGTGTTCTCCAAGCAGAATAAATTTTCCGTGTGCCACCGACTTATGTCCCCGTCAGCGCTAGAGAAATCAATATCAAGAAAGTCCAGATCGCTCGGCAAGCAGCAGCTGAGAATAGTCCCCATCGTCTCGACAAAATCCCTCCTACAAGAGCCATCAAAAGAACGGAGAGGAAAAAAACCACATGCTGTCCAGCGAAACCCCAGACAAGTGCTTCCAAAAATGCCGTTGTCTTCAGACCCCAGCCTGGCGCTAATATGCCGCGCCAATAAAGCTCCCAAATTGGAGAAACGACAAAAGTGAGCAACAAAATGGAAAAAAACGTGGGTCCGGGAATTTCTGAAAGATATTTGGCGATCCACGACGGATTTGTCTCGGCAGAACTTCGCAGCACGATCGCACTAATGACCATGGGTAAGGCAAAAACAAATCCCGCAACCAGAGCTCCACGTAATTTAGGGCTTTGCCAAAAACGAGACTCGCGAAAGGCTTTGATGGTGGGAATTGAAAAGGCAGGAGTGACCGCGGCCAACAGTATCATGCTCAATGCCAGGGCGGGACTTCGGAGCCAAAATTGCATAGGATCGCCCCCACCAAAAGCCCAAATCAAGATCAGTGTTGTGAAGGCAAAAGTGAGCGGCGGAATATAGGCGGCACTCTGTAACATGGGCCTATCTTAGAACTGCTGACTGCCAATGGAAAGGCCCGCTTGGCCAGAAATATCAGCAGCTTCATGTGGCATTGAGGCTTGCGTTAGTGGGGACTAGACAATCTGCGCGCCGTCGCCGGCTTCGTCTTCCCAAATATCTGCGTTTAAATTCTCTGAAGCGAGCATTTCCAAGATTTGATCTTTGATCGGTTCTTCAGAAAGCAAATGAACGTTGGGTCCAGCATCGAGAGTGAAATAAAACTTACGCGACGGAATTTTTTGGAGGACGTCAAGAAAGCGTTGGGTTGTGGGAAGAAGGTAATCAATGGCCGGACTCCCGCTTCGTGCCACTTGGTGCATTTCCAGTGCCTCGATTTCCATGAGACTTCCCAAGCGATGGATGTCGCAATCTGCAATTGCCTGATGCATTTCAAACAATCTCTTTTCTAGGCGTGACTGCCGATCCGGCATCAGAGGACTTTCTAATGCTGCCAGGTGTCCCATCGAGCTCGGAACGCTTTTGTGACTTCGACTAAAGATGACGACTGTGTCGCGCAACTGCCAATTCGTATCTAATTTTTTCCCGGTGCTCTCAGACCATTGAACCCACGGACCTTGAAGAGAGCGCGCCGCGCTTCCTGAACCGCGTCGGGCTAGGGCTGAAACCCAGGAGGCTTCCTGAATCAGAAGTCTTGAAGCGGCCTCCTTTCCCAGCTCAAAGGCGAGTATTGCCAAAGTCAATGCCGCAAAGGCCGATGCAGACGAGGCCATCCCTGTTCCTTGTGGAAAATTGTTGGCGGAATTTATTCCGCAAAATTCCGAAGTTGCAAGGCGCTGAAGATCAGGACGTTCCCCGATTGCTTTGCGGCAACGCGCGAGATGTTGCTCAATTTTATTCGAGTCGCTTTCCGATGCCGGAACGTTGTTGATTACAAAGCTATTCTTTTCGGCAGCCACAATTTCAACCACCGTTTTTGCTCGCTTAAGAGTCATACTGAGAGAAGGGTTCAGTGGCAGGTTGCGTTCTTCATCGCTCGTGCTTGGCCGTTTCCCCCAATACTTGATGAGAGCGATGTTAGGAGAGGCTTCGGTGCGGTAGCTCATCACGTTAGGCACAGCCCCTTTTTAGAAATGGCATAACGGGAATGAATCCAGCCTTGATCATTTAAATATTCGAAGAGTGGACTTTGAATCTCTCGCGGCGCCCACATCATAATTGTTTCGCAGCCGCCCGCGCCACAGGCCTTCAAGGGGTATTCCCAACCCTGTGCCTTCAACGCGCCTTTCAAATTCAGGACCGCGTCACTCACGAAATTCTCGCTCCGAAAAGCCTCGAAGTGTTCCTGAATCGCAAGTTTCCAATCTCTTTGTAGTAAAAAATTTTGTGCCGACTTTCCGATGACTTCTAGGGCTGATTTCGACGGACTGCGATTGAGTGCCGCTTTTGTATCGAATTTTTTTCCGGAATGTAAGAACAGAATTTCTGCCGGAAAATCGAGAGCAATTTCTTGGACCGTCTCGGAGTCTAAGTGCACGGCGCCTCCGAATATTTGGGCTGCCAAATCCAAGCCAGACGCTTTGCCGGATTGCTGTTCCCTTGCCCAACTACGGGCCTCACGCCAGAAATCAATGGTGGTATTTTTCGCGGTGGGGGACTTGAAATGATCCCTCAGTTTCAACGCGGTCAAGATCAGAGCCGAACTACTTCCCAAGCCAAAATTCAAATTCCAATCAAATTTACTTTCGATTTCTAGGGAAAAGTTTTGTTCTGATAAAGCATGCGATAGGCGGCTGAGAATTTCGGACAAAAATGATTTTTCTTTATGAGATCCTGCTGCAGTAGCAAGCGGCGTGATCCACTTCCATTGATTATTTCCGTTCAAAGCACGTACACGTGTTTGGCACATGCTTTCGACAGCAACTGCGATGCCCGGAAAATTCGCTAAGACGGCCCATTCTCCAAAGAGTATGATCTTCCCGGGAACTTCAATTCTTATTTCAGACTCAATCATAGTTCGCGACTTCGGCCCGAAGATTTTTGATCACTTCGATCGGCCCGAAGCTGCGCGAGAATACTTTCCGCCGCAGACGCAGAAACATTTTTGGCCAAAACCATCTCCATTGCCACAGTTTCAACTTCTTCGGAATGAGCGCCGGCCGCCAGGGCCAAATTTTTCGCGTGAAGTTTCATGTGTCCGCGCTGAATGCCGGTCGAGACTAGAGCCCGTAGTGCAGCTAGGTTGGAGGCCAAGCCGCAACTTGCGATCACGCAGCCTAATTCTTCCGTCCCAGGATTCCCAAGAATTTGCAAGGCTGCCTTTGAGGTGGGATGGAGACGAGTGACGCCACCCACTGTTCCAAGTTGCAGGGGTAGGGTGAGTTCTCCGATTAAGTGTCCCCGGGCTTTGTCCAAAGTCCATCGGCTGAGGCTTTGGTAGCGTCCCTCACGGGCAGCGAAGGCATGCGCACCGGCCTCGACTGCACGCCAGTCATTGCCGGTAGCGATGACGACCGGGTCTACGCCGTTCATAATCCCTTTGTTGTGTGTTGCGGCTCGGTAAGGATCGTTTTTCGCAAATACATAAGCTTCGACAATGCGGGTAGCGACTTGATTGCCTGTCATCGAGCGCTTTCCGTCATTGAGCGCAAGAATATCGGTCTCAATGCGACATTCAGCACGAAACAAACGACGGTCCGCTAAATTGCTGAGGATCTTCAAGCCCGCTCGGGCCTTCGTAAGTTCTTCGAGAACGGGGGCGAGTTTTTCACAAACCGTGTTGACGAGATTGGCTCCCATAGCCTCGCGTGTATCGAGATGAATATGAAGAACCAGAAAAGGAATTTCCGCATCAGGAAATTTGCGAAGTTCCAAAGAACGAGCCCCGCCTCCGCGCATCAGAAGTCGCGGGTGAATCTGGTTTGCGATCTCGAGTAGGTGCTTCTCGTTTGCCAGAATGATTTTTTCAATTTCAATGAAGCGCTTCGGCTCCACATCAAGCAGTTGAATTTGGCCAATCATTTCTTCGCCAAGACAGCGGGCAAAAAAGCCACCCGAGCGGCGCACCCACTTGGCAGCATTGCTGGCAGCAGCAAGCACAGAACTTTCTTCGACAGCAAAGGGCACAGCATAGTCTTTGCCATTCACTTGAACATGAGTGGCGATGCCCAAAGGCAAAGGGTGGGATCCTAGAGCGTTTTCAACAAAGAGATTTGCCAATTCGAAGGGCAGGGCGCCATCCATGGACAGCACACGCAGTTGATCGATGGGCAGACTCGACGCTTCTTTTAAGGCATCCAGCCGTTCCCCGCGACTTTTTCGATAAAAGCCCGAAAGAGGCGAGTCAGTTTTTCCGTCTTTCCCCATGTTTTTTAAGCTCCAAAGGGCTTTTTTGCCCCGAACAGAAAAGTGTTACACGAAGGCCTTCTTTTAGGAAAGCGAAGAAATCTCGTAGCTCCACTTCACCTTCATTTGCGGCTCTGAGAAAGGGAAGAGCCAGACCAGCCATATCGGCACCCAGGTAATGGGTCCGAGCACAATCAAGTCCGTGGCGAATGCCCCCACTGGCGATGATCGGAAAAGCAGGCCCGAGAATCGCTCGAGCATTCTCTAGAGCCGTGGGAGTAGGGATGCCCCAATTGCGAAAAATTTCACCCAGAGAGCGCCTCTCAGCATTTCGGAGTCCCTCGATGTAGCCCCAGTGAGTTCCTCCACGTCCAGCCACGTCAATCGCGTCGATTCCGATTTCGCGCGCACGTTTCAAGGTTTCGCCATCCAGCCCACAACCAGTTTCCTTCAAAATCACGGGTACTGAAATTCTTTTCTTAAGCTCTGCAATCTTTTCCCAAAGTTTGGAAAAGTTCCGATTGCCTTCCGTCTGAATGGCCTCCTGCAACGGATTCAAGTGGAGAAATAGGCCTTGAGCCTCCACGTGATCCACGAGCCAATTGAGGGCATCGACGCTGACGCCATAATTTAGTTGGACGGCTCCGATGTTGGCGAAGAGTCGTGCCTTGGGCGCGATCTTTCTCAATTGAAAGGAGCTGCTGCTGCGATTCTCTAGTAGGACGCGTTGCGAGCCCACGCCCATGGGAAGTCCTACCTCTTCCGCGAAGACTGCAAGGCGCTCGTTGATGCGATCTGATTCCGGCGTTCCGCCCGTCATGGAAGAAATAAGAATGGGCGCAGCATAACGCTCACCCAAAAAACTACAGCTTAAATCAATTTCATTTTGGTCAAGATTTGGAAGCGCGCAGTGAGGTAAAGAGATCTGATCCCAGTAGGAAGATTCGCCGGAGCTGACGTCTTTGCTAAGACAGATTTTGAGATGCTCAGATTTCCGATCCCGGATGTCGCCCATGGCCTGCACAGTTTTTTCAAAAAGCGCCCCCTGAGGCAAGTTTAAAGGCCAGCTCGGGCAAAGCACTTTTCCAGTCTGCTAAAAATATGGGCGAAAAAACCTCTCGGTATCCGTCGCTAAATATTCGAAAATAAAGATTTTTTTAATCAAGCCCAGGCTCGTTCAAAGATTAGACCTTGGAAGCCTGCAAGTCTCGAGTTTTTGGGCTTTTCGGCCGATAGGAATCTGCATGTCAGCATTTGAGGCGCGCCTAATCGAAGACTTTGGTCATGAACTCTCGAATCTCATCTCCGCCGGTGAAGAACTCATTCACACAGAGTTCCATCAAGCCGAAGATCCCTATCTCGTTGCGCAAGAGTTTCGTTCGCTGATTATTACGTTGGAGACCGGTGCTCGATTGTTGCAATGGGAGACCTTTGCGGACTTTTTATCTGCACTCAGTTTGCGAGTTGAGATGGGCGTGGAAGTCACCATGGAAATCTCTGAGATTAGGCAGCGACTTGAATCCTCGCTGGACCTTTTGCTCAAAATCCATGAAGTTTTTGACGGGGTGAAATTCTCTGATGAACAAATCGCAGTTTGGGAAGATTTGATGAATGCGGTCTGGATTGAGGGAAAATCGGTCGTATCAGAAAATCCCGTAGATGAAATTAAATCTTCTGAGGCAAAAGACGACGATACACATTTTTTGCCTCAGATGGTTGAAGAGCTTCACTCTGAAAAAAAGATTGAAGTACAGACTCCTTCTAGCTCCGTTGATTCCATTCTGAATGAGGGTCTGGTGGTTGATCATTTCGGGATGAAAATTCTTTTTCCCTTGGCCTATTTGCGTGGCGTCAGCCCGATGCCGGGTTCTTGGAGACATGAGGGCGAAAAGAAAACGATTGAAATTTATGGCTCCCGCTTTCAGGTTTTCAAACTTCAAGAACCCACTGATCTACAGCATCACCGCGAAGACTGGCGTTATCGCGGCACGGGTGAATGGCTTCTCTTGTGCACTCGAAAAGGGAATTGGGCTTTGCAAGTAGATCATATATACGGTTTCCGTTTACTCTCTCCACGAATCCTGCGTTTTGAAGAAGGGCCCTTGCCGGGTCTTCGAGCTCGTTTTTCCCATGATCCAGCTTGTTGGATTTGGGACACTGATCGTCTTTTGGTAGCTTGAACTGAATTCTATTTACGGAAGCAGCTCAAAGAAGTCCTGGTGGGCTTTTAGGATTTCTTTGCCAATCGAAGGTAGGGGTGTCGGGTCCCAAACTTCTTTTTCGAAGGTCCCACCCAGAATATATTCGCCGGCTCGCATGAATAAATAACCGGCCGGACTGCTGATCATATAGTCTTCCGGTCCCGCTGGATCGTGCGGGCTTCGCTCGATCCAGACCAGCTGACCTTTGATCGGAATCAGGTTTTGATCATTGAAGAGCGCACGCGATCCCAGCCCTGTGCAATTGAAAATGACTGCTTCATCGCGAAAAGTCGTCTGTAGCTCGCGGGTATTCTGAAACTTGCGCTTAACGAAAACTACGCCCAAATTTTCCAAACTTTTTTGAAGTTGCGGAATATACGTGGGCATGTCCATCATTAAGGTCGAATACTCGATTCCCCTTCGTTCAAGTCCTTCGATGGGGAGCTGATCGTGAATTTTATAGCGAGCTAAGATTCCGCGTTTGGAGAGATCCATCAAAGAAAAGGGCTCGACCTCATTTTCGTCGGGCACGTAAGTTTGAAAATACTTCATCGGCCTTACGGCGAAACCTGCCTTGCTCCGATCGAGAAAAATTTCGTAGGAGCGACGAAGGATCGTGTAGGTCAATTCGCGGTCGCTCTGACTCTCCAGGTCTACGGAAGACGGCATCCATAAACCGCCCGCCACGTCTGAGGTCAGATCGGGATGAAATTTGTCGGAATAAATTTCGACCTGATGACCCAATTGTGTCAAAAGGTATGCGGTACTGAGTCCCACGGCACCTGCTCCGAGAACCACAACCCGTGGAGAGAAAAGCAAATCCGCTTCGGCTGACTGGACAACATGCTCTGCAGTTCCCCAGGATAGCGTAATCCCGGCGCCTCCGTGCCCATAGTTGTGCCAAAGCACCAGGCTGCTACTGATGCTTTCCCGTTCCATTCGTATGCCACCCTTTCGATAGGGTCGCAGGCCCGCGATCATCTTCACTCGAGGATGGTCGAAGTCCACGCTGATGTCGGGTCGCGGAAGAAGTGTTTCGGCAAAGGCCGCGGCCGACAGAACGATGGAAACAAAAAGAACTTTTAAGCCCCTCATGAGGTGAAATAAATGGCACAATCACAAGTTACTGGCGACTGAAAAAGTCTGGCTGAAAATTAGAGACTGCTCCGTGGTTGACGGTCTGTTGACAGCTAATTTTTATTCTCATCAATTTACCTGAGCTTGGAGACGCTCAGCTTTCGCGCTAAACTTTTCCTCTCAACCGAGGGGAAATGAAGAATCTTAAAAACAAGTTTTGTTATATGCCCTTCAGTCGTCTTGAGTATTCCTCAGATCTGCAAAAAACTGCTTATCTTTGTTGTCCTAGCTGGTTACCTCATTCCATCGGCAAAATCGCCAGTCCCCAAGACGATCTTTTCAGTGTTTGGAATAGCCCTATGGCCCAAGCCATTCGTGAAAGCATCCACGATGGTTCATTTCGTTACTGCGATGGGGAAATTTGCCCTCACATCAATGCGGGCACGCTTCCGAATAAAGAAGAAGTTCTTGATCCGGTCTTGCGCGAATTCATATCTGCGCGCACAACAAAACTTCCGAATCTGCCCACCGAGCTTAATTTAGCGAATGATCTTTCGTGTAATTTGTCTTGCCCCTCGTGCCGCACGAAAAAAGTCCTTTTTCGAAGTGGACCAGAATTTGAACGCCTGAATCAAATGACGGCTCATGTCGTCGAGTCCCTGCTTCCGACGCTTCGCTATTTGCACGTTTGCGGCAGTGGAGATCCGATCGGAAGTCCCGTCTATCGGAAGCTACTTACAAGCATTGACGGTTCCCGTTATCCTAATCTTCGCATCAATCTTCATACGAACGCGCAGCTTCTGACACCTAAGGTCTGGAGAGATTTAGAAAAAATTCATGGCAATTTATGGCGACTGGATGTTTCTATCGACGCTGCGACACCCGAAACCTATCGAGTCCTTCGTCGAGGCGGCGAATTCGATCGGCTGATGCAGAATCTGCACTTTCTTTCGGACGAAATCAAAAAACTTCCCAGCGTTGAAAAATTTCAATTCGACTTCGTTGTGCAGAAACTCAACTTTACCGAAATGCCGAAGTTTGCTCGTTTGGCTAAGTCCTTGGGAGCCGAAGCCTTCTTCTCCAAAATTGTTTCCTGGGACACCTATTCAAACGAAGAATTTGAAAAGCACGCCGTGTGGCGGCCGGATCACCCTGACTTCGAAAAGCTTTTAGAGGTATTGCGTGATCCTAGCCTTCGCGAAGATCATGTGATGATTGGAAATCTCTCAGACTTGCAGCAGCTGGCTTTGAGGAGGCTCGAAGTAGGGGATAAGCAGTTGGGGGCGAGCTAAGCTTCAGATCGAATTGATCGATCTGAAGCTTCTTATAGGCCTCTTCACAGGATCTGCAGCGAAGCTTAGCGGCCCTTGCTCTCGCCACGCTTTTTGGAAGATTCATCCGTGGGATGGTCTGTCACCAGTGGGAGAGTTGGGTTCAGTTCCACGCCGAGAGCGATCTTCAAAACTTCGTGCATTTCTTTAACAAAATGGAAGGTCATTGATTTTCGCAGGTCTTCGGGAATGTCATCCAAATCTTTGCGGTTTCGCTCACAAAGGATGATGGTCTTGATCCCTGCCCGACGTGCCGCGAGAACCTTTTCTTTAATGCCACCCACAGGAAGGACGGCGCCACGCAAGGTAATCTCCCCCGTCATGGCGATAGTCGGATCCATCGCTCGTCCTGTAAGTAAAGAGGTTAGCGCTGTGAGCATCGTGACACCGGCCGAGGGTCCGTCCTTCGGTATGGCTCCGGCAGGTACGTGAATGTGATAGTCGTAATCCGTAAATGCGGACTCATCGATAGAGAGAGCACCCGAAAGGCTTCGAATCCAAGATTCTGCGGCCTTCGCAGATTCCTTCATCACTTCACCGAGCTGGCCGGTAAGGAGAACGTTGCCTTTCCCCTTAAAGCGCGTTGCTTCGATAAAGAGGATGTCCCCGCCGACTGATGTCCAAGCAAGTCCTGTAGCGATACCGGCGCGCGCAGTGCGTTCGGCCACGTCCATGAAGTGTTTGGGTTTACCGAGAAATTTTTCGATGGTGCCTTCAGTGACTTCGACCTTGTCTGTTTTTTCAGAGGCGATGTCTTTTGCGACAGAACGACAAACGGAAGCAATTTCGCGCTTCAGATTTCGCACTCCGGCTTCGCGCGTGTAGCTGCGCGTGATTTCTCGAAGAGCTTCGTCAGTGAAGGTGATTTGACCCGGCTTCAGTCCGTGCCCTTCACTTTGCTCAGAGACCAAATAGTCTTTGGCGATATGAAGTTTTTCTTCTTCCGTGTAACCGGCAAGATGGATGATCTCGAGTCGATCGTAGAGGGCGGGCTGCACATTTTCGATCATATTCGCAGTCGCGATGAAGAGAACTTTCGACAAATCAAAGGGAACATCCAGATAGTGGTCGGTAAAGGTATTGTTTTGTTCGGGATCAAGGACCTCTAGCAATGCACTAGAAGGATCGCCGCGCATATCCGAAGTCAATTTGTCGATTTCGTCCAAGAGAATTACGGGATTATTTGATTTAGCCTTTTTCATCGCCTGGATGATCCGGCCAGGCATCGCGCCCACATAAGTTCTGCGGTGACCACGAACCTCGGCATCGTCACGCACGCCGCCCAAGGCGATGCGCACAAAAGAGCGACCCAGGGCACGGGCGACTGATTTACCCAAAGATGTTTTACCCACACCCGGAGGGCCCGCCAGACAAAGAATTGGACCCTTCAAGTCTTTTTTAAGTTTCAAGACTGCAATGTACTCAAGAATGCGCTTTTTGATTTTTTCTAATCCGTAGTGATCCTTGTTCAGGACGTCTTCTGCGTGGCTCAAATCCATGATGTCGTCTGTGGATTTGCTCCAGGGAAGCTCCACGAGTGATTCCACATAGGTGCGGATCACTCCGTGTTCAGCGGAATTCGGAGAAGTGCGCGCCATGCGATCGAGTTCCTTAAGGGCAACTTTTTCGACTTCTTCTGGCATTTTGGCTTCTTTGACTTTGTCGCGAAGTTCTTCGGCTTCGTCGACATCGTCCTTTTGCCCCAATTCCTTTTGGATCGCTTTGAGTTGTTCCTTCAAGTAGTACTCGCGCTGGTTTTTTACGAGTTCGTCTTTGATGTCGCCTTGAATTTTTTTCGAGAGCTCAAGAATGTCGATTTCTCGATTGATGAGGCGAGTGACTTTTTCGAGACGTTCCTTCACATCACCTGTGGATAGAATGTCCTGTTTCTCGCTTTCATTGATGTTCATGTAGGAGGCGATGAGGTCGGCCAAATAATCCGGATCGGAGATGCTCTCGATAAAGAGAGCAGCTTCGTCGGGGATGCTGGGTGATAGAGAGATGATGCGGCGACCAAGTTGCTTGATGTTTTTAATCAGTGCTTCGATTTCGATCGGAAGTTCTCCGGTCGGTGGCAAGCCATTGGCGACCGAGGCGATTTTTGCTTTCAAAAGCGTGTCTTGTCCCTCGACAGTTTCAAAGGTGCCATCGCTGATCTCGATGCGCGCCAGTCCATGAACCAGCACAGTGAGTGTGCCATCGTTCATTTTCTGGATCTTCTCGATCCGAGCTAGGACTCCGTAGGTGTAGAGATCTGGAATTGTCGGTTCGTCCACGCTTTTATCTTTTTGGGTAACGATGGCGAGAAGTCCGCCTTCGCCTGTGGTGAGTACAGAGGAAACCGATCGCGGTCTGCCCACAGAGATCGGCATCTTCATCATCGGAAAAAGTACGGCGTTTCTGAGAGGTAGGATCAATGCTTCTGCAGGAATTTCGACCGGTCCACGTTCTTCGTTACTCATCGTTTTTCACCTTAGCTTTCCGCTGTCGCACATTCACGTGCCCGTTGAATTTACATAACATTCAGCTGCTTAACTCTACTAGTATTCTTGCAGCCTAAAATTCAGTCTATTCCGAGCGGGCAAATTCCCGAAGGAAAAAACTTATCTTTAGAAATATGGGTTTAGGCGCGGCAGAGTCAAGGTATGGGGGTCCCAAAATGCCGCATCTAAATGCCTGAATTCACAGGATCTTTAAAAATAATTTTCCAGATCTAAATAAATTCCACAAAGAGACGATACGAAGTTTAAGAGTTCATAAAGGAAGGGGAAGCACTATGAGTTCCGCAGCACAAGCTTTAGATTGGAGTCAACAACCGGCACCAGAGGCCCAGCATGGGCGTACTTTGATCGTGGTCGAGGATGACTCTGATTTGCAGACAATTTTGACCTACAATCTTCAGAAATCAGGTTTCAAGGTTCGGTGTTATTCAAAAGCCGAAGACGTCTTGAAAGTCTTGGATTCTAGCCCCGATATGATTCCGGAAGGTTTTGTCGTCGACATCAACCTTGCGGGCAATATGAACGGCGTAGAACTCACCAAGTTCCTTCGTGAAAAGAAGGAAACCGCAAAGCTTCCTATCTTGATGCTCACCGCTAAAACGGAGACGGGTGATGTTGTCCACGGCCTGAATCAAGGCGCTGACGACTATCTTCCGAAACCCTTCGAAATGGACGTGCTGAAGGCACGCATCAATTCCTGTATGCGTCGTGCGGACAGTCATCCCGGCCCCGTAAAAGGTGGTCGTGAAAAGATTGCTGCCAGCGGCATCCACATTGATCCTGTTTCCCACAAAGTCAGTGTTGATGGTCAGGATGTGCATCTGACCGCCTTTGAATATGGACTCTTAGTAAGCTTCATGTCGCGACCCAACGAAGTTCTAAGCCGAGATGATCTGCTCTTGCGCATCGTGGGCCCGAATAAAGTTGTCACTGGCCGTACCATTGACGTTCACATCCGAGCTTTACGTTCGAAGATGGGTTCCCGTGGTCGACACATTTCGACTGTGCGGGGTTTCGGTTATAAGTTCGTGCCTTGAAACAGTCAGTTGCTAAAAAAATCTTAGAAGAGCGGGGCCTGAATCCGGCCCTGCCTTTTTGTCTTTTGAGCAAGGAGGGAGATCTCCTTTGCCTCAACACCCGCATGCAAGCCTTGCTTCTGGGCAAAAATCTCAAAGCTTCGGGAAAAACTTCTGCGCCGAAAATTGTGACGCCGCTGCCCTATGAAAACTTGCTGAGTATTTGGCCTTTCTTTGATGAAAATCGCGGGCCTCCCGCGTTTTTGAGCCACGTCCTTCATCAGCGAGAAAGGAAAAAACCGGCCGTTATTTTTGGTGAAGGCCATTTGAAGACCTTTAAATTTCACGTCTTGGAATTCGTGGAAAAAGAAATTCGCGGACAAATCGTGATCGCTGAACTCATGCGCTCGGGTGATGTTTTGCAGGATAAACACTCGCGGCAAGTGCTTTTTAGAAGTCTCTCCCATGAAATTCGTACTTCTGTGATGGCACTGCAGGGTTACGCCTCCATTTTGAACGGAGAATACCCCGAGGCCCAGGTGATTTATCAAGGTATGCGCCAATCAGTTGCGCGCCTGGAAAATGTCGTGAAACGCCTTGAGGGGTTGCGTGCAGAGCTCGGCGTACTTGATGAAGAGGAGAGCTAGAGTGACGCTTCGAATCCGCATCGAGGGCCGCAATGGTCAGGAAGAACTTCGCTTTGATCAGCCGCCCGCTCCGGGAGTTGAAAGTCTACTGGAGTGGAGTGAAGCAAAGTCCGACGCGATCGCCTACGGTTGCCGAAACGGCAGTTGTGGCACCTGTATGGTTGAGGTCGTAGAAGGCGAGGACCTTTTGGAAGCAAAAACGCCGCAGGAGGAAGATACCTTGAGCCGTATCGCGAAATCTCCTCAGTCACGTTTAGCCTGCCGAGCGCGCATTGTGTCCGGCGCGGACGGTCTAGTTTCGGTCAAAGCTATCTTTTAAATCCGTTACTATGTTCCTCCAGCTGTGACGTTGATCACACTCCATTTGCGGAGATTTCTTGGCTTTGGTGAATTCCACGTTTTCCGGATTCCAGGCCGTTAAAAAGACAGAGGGAAGTGCGCAGGATTTGTGAATAGTCTCTTCATTCACTGCCGCTAGCGGCAGTGAAATCCGGGCGGTTATTGGAATGCAGGCTTTGCCCGTGAAGATCCTAAGGCTGGGGATTATCGAAGCGCTACTCAGCTTTTTATCATTGAATTGGAGCCCGTGTATTGGACGTGCTAAAAATTCGTCGTCATGCAGGAAAGATTTAAGTCTGTCGGTATTCAAACAAACCTCATCTTTCATAGATTTTCCGGAATCATTGAAACGCGTGACGCGTATGTCGTTGTAAAGACGCCATCTCGCCCTGGATTCTTCTGGGGCAACTTCATCATTATGCCAAATCCTCCAAAAGAGGAGGACTTCCAAACTTGGACCGAGATATTCGAACGAGAAATCGGAGCAAGACACAAAACAGGATTCATGACTTTTACCTGGGATGATCCGAATGGCGTTGAAGGTGAGCTCGGTTCTTTCAAGGATTTTGGATTCACACTGTCCAAGTCTGTAATGCTCACCTCGACCTCAGTTAACCGTCCTTCGAAATACAATGAAAGTTTAACGATCAAGCCCTTAGAGTCTGACGAAGAGTGGTCTCATTACGCAGATATTCACTTTGATCCAGAATGGGAATACGGCTCGCCTGAAGGTCAGCGTAAGTTTCTGTCTGATGAAGCCTCACATTTACGTAAAATGGTAGAAGCAGGAATGGGATGCCGCTTTGGAGCATTCGTGGAAAATCGCCCTATCGCTGAGCTAGGAGTTTATTGGGATGGGATCGTGGCACGCTTTAGTAACGTAGGAACCCATCGCGACTTCAGACGACTAGGAGCCTGCAGCACCCTGGTGCACCATGCCTCTCGGTATGTGCTCGAACGCAGTCCGAAAATCACGCTGGTGATGGCAGCTGATCCAGAATATCACGCCGCAAAAATCTATGAATCTGTAGGCTTTCGGCCCACTCAACAGCTGTGTGAGCTCGAGTGGTACGATCCTAAGATGATGAAATGAAACCCCTTCTCTCTGGATTCTTCGATGCACGGAAAATTTGGCAATTGAATCTCAAGTTCGGCTCTCGCGCCAAAAAATATTATGCCGTGGATGATCGTGATGATGACCTGCTAGAGAAACAATAGACCATCTAGGAAGCTCAATTAGAGCCCAAGCGTTCACTCAAAAGTACATGAATTCACTAGAAATTCTGCCCACAATTATATTGACGCAGTGCATAAAACAGGCTAGGTTCTGGCTGCTTTGAAAATCAGGATTCTCTTCTCCGCATTTTTCTTTTTCCTAAGTGCTGCTTCCAAAGCATCGAATCCCTATTCTGAAAATCTTCCGACCTATTCATCCGTTTTTGTTTTTGAAAGCGGCAGTGACCTTGAGGAAGCCAACACGTCCCTGGCTCGCTATCATCCTGAAAGACGCGTTTTCTATGGTCAAAGCGACGGAGCACCGCGCTTGTCCCCTCCGGGACTTTTTCGTTACGAGTCTTCCGAGCGTTTCTCCTATGCGCACGTTAGCGAGGATGGCGCAGAGTCAGTCCAAGAGCGGACATCACTTTTTGGCGAGCTTCAGTTTGGAGCGCTTCAGCGCATGTATCTCAATGGCTACATTTCGGCACAGGAATTCAAGCAGCTCGAAGATGTGGCCCAGTATCGGAATAACCCGCTAATCGTCTCTAGAATCTACTCCGAGCTGACCTTGGCAGAGGCCGAAGCCATTTTTGGAAAAGGAAAAATTCCCTGGGAACGCGTTTTCTCGGGCTCGGAGACTTTCAAAGAAAGTCAGAAAAATCAGACGGAGCTTCGTGATCAATTCCATTTTTCCATGCTGCAAGATTTTTTTGTAAAAAGCGGCGAGAAACTCAAAATTCTTCGGTCTTCTGTAATTGTTTTCTTGGGCCAGAATTGGGATCCGGATCAGGAAAAATTTTTGCCGCTTCCTTTGCCTGCAGAAAAATCTCAGGGACTTCTTGCTTCTCTGGATCGCGAAAAATTTCCTCTGATCGCGCAGGTCGGGCGCGCCATTTCCGAAGGCGAGCCCTTGAAGGGTGTCTTTCACCACGCCATCCAAGCGGTCCTTCCTTATTTAAAATTCCAAGCTCAACAGGCCGGAATTCCGGAAGATCGCTACCTCGTCATGAACACTGTTGATGATGATGCTCACGTAAGAGTCTATGCCCACTCACTGAATCTTCGAATTTTAGATCAGTCCCTCCACGACGAGCTGAATTCTCAGGAGCCTCAGCGTGCCTCGGAGATTATTCGCCAAGTACCACTTCCTACGGGGTTAAAGGCGGGTGCGAAAAATAAGTATCTGATGGTTGGGACTCTTGCGTTGGGTTTAGAGAAGCTTGCTGATTCCGCATTTTCTTGGCTCGACTGGAAAGTGAAATCAGGGCTTGCACCTGCGGCGTCGGGACTTTCGCTTCCCGAACAGATCCATCGGCGATTTCAAGAGCATGTGATTCAACTCTTGGATTTAAGGTTCCCCGGTGATCAAAGCATCCAAAAACCCGTTTTCGTTATGAATCTAGATCACCCAATGCTGGCCTCATTGGCCTATCGCGATCTCCGATCCATGGGAGATTGGGGCGAGCAAAATCTTCAGGAGCTGGTGCAGCATCTCTTATCCGCATCCTTGCCGTCCGGTTTTATTGGTCCACAGAATCCAAAGCTCCTCATTCCAGTAGATCTGGTAAAAAAACACGCACCGTCGATTGTTGTGCAGCAATTTGATCCTCAGCTGCTGGAAAAATATGGAGAGCTTTACCTGGCTTCCGTGGTTCTGGCGGTCGAAAAACAGTGGCAGGAAAATGCAGCATCTCTTCCAGTCGAGGCGCCTAATTATTCATTTAAGATCGCGGAAGGCTGGTTGGATTTTCGTCCACAATTATCAATGCAGGAAGAAAACTCCGCGGAAGCTAAATCATTCATCGTTAAGCCCCTGAGCCGTGCTGAAGCCGAGCGACAAAAGCCCAAGATATTTTTTCTCAGTGATCAGCCGGCACTCAGTCGCGTCTTCAAGAATCTCGGAGCGGATCCTTCTGCGGCGGTGCGGGCAGAGGTTTTAGCTCAGGAACTCAAGACTGAGTTAGAGGCTTCGATGCAAACAGCACTGCGTGAAGCGATGGCCAATCTTCAAGGAGGCGCTTCGGGAATCGAGTCTATGTCACCCGCCGAGGCTCAACAGCGTTTGAACGCCATGCTTGCAGAATCGCTTCAAGGTTTTTCGCAGACAGCGATGGGCGGACTGTCTGACATGCTCACCAAACGATTGCAGGTGAGCGATGCTACTGCGTTTCAGTTTTCCGAAGCGGCGCTGGAGTCGCTCAAGATACGTTATCCCTATCTATGGACTGAGCCGCCGCTCAGTCGCAATGGACACCAATCTTGTGAGTCTGCACTCTGGGCCGCATTTCCTTAAGCGAAATTAACCAAGATGTGTTGAGCAGCGTCGCATTCTAACTGATCAACTAAAAACTTTCCGTTAAGTTTGTATGAAGTCTCTGTATCTAATACGGTTTTTGTTTAATTCACAGGTTCTTTCCCTGTACTATTGAATAAGGACTGGAGCCATCTCAGTCCCGGGGAAGGGCATTTTTATGCATACATCTAGACTGCGAGTCCATTTGGCTGTCATGGGGGCGATGCTCTTCCTATCAGGCTGCTTCGAAGCCCAGGTTGCTATGAATGGAGTCGGAGCTGATAATGCCTTCACAGGATCGTTGGTTGCTGAAGGACCGAAAATCTCAAACGTCGGACCTAACGCCGGGACTGTTGACCAGTTGGTGATCAGCGGGCTGAATTTTAAAAACTCTTCGGGGACAATTTTGGTCACCGATATTCTTTTCAATGGTCAAAACGCAAAATGGTTTCGCGTGGATTCGGCAACCTGGATCGTCACGGCGCCACCTTCTGATTTTAGCAAGGGAAGAATTTCAGTCCGGACGGCACAAGGGACGGCAATTTTTGATTATCCGCCGGGTACAGCCGCGCCCGAGACTTCCACGAGCTCCAGCGCTCAGGGTCCGATTCCTAAGATCTCAAACGTTGCGCAAAGTCGCGAGGGAGCCGACATCATCGATATCGCAGGTGAGAACTTCAAAGCCGTCGATGGTTCAATACTTGTCGAGTCAGTAACTTTCGATGGAGTCGAGGCGCTTTCTAAGCGTATCGACTCCGCACAATGGATTGTGGCCAAGCGACCCTCAAATTTTCTTCGTGGAATTATTCGCGTAAAAAGCCCCTTTGGACTTGCCGCTTTTTCCTTTCCAGACGGTGGCCCGATTGTTGATGAAGCTGTAGTGACCCCTACGCCCACACCCTCACCGTCGCCATCACCTTCACCGTCGCCGTCGCCTTCACCTTCACCTTCGCCTTCGCCTTCAGTCTCTGCCAGTGGGCCTGTGCCTCAAATCACGAACATTGCATTGAATGCTGGAAGCGCAAACACCGTTGTCATAGCCGGTCAAAATTTTAAAGATGCAGCGGGACGCGACCTTACGCAGTCGATCACATTCAACGGGCAGTCGGCGCTTTGGCGCCGCGTGGATTCCGCGACGTGGATCGTCGCCGCATTTCCTGCCTCATTCACCAGTGGCCCGGTTGTCCTCAGAACCTTGGGGGGTGAAGTCATTCGAAACTTCAGTCTTTCGGGTGGAACACAAAATCCTGGTCCCGCGCCGGGAACAGAGGCTCCGTCGGCTCCGGTTCCGGTCGTTCAAGACCCTCAGCCTCCTTCTTATCCGGAACCCAACCCTCCCACTTACACAGAGCCCAACCCACCCGTAGTTTCAGGCGGCAGTGCTTATGAGATGTGGAAGACAACGGTGCAACCTCGGCTCGCGGCTCAATGCTTTTCTTGTCATGGTGGCGAACGCTTCGCCTTCGCAAACCTAAGCCGTGCGGGCACTCAGTTTACAGAGGCCGAATCGCGTAAAAATTATGAACGCTTTCTCGACTTGATCTCCTTGGACTATCCCGAGAAAAGTCGGCTTATTGCAAAAATTCGTAACCCCGAACATCCAGACGCGATGACTCCGCTGAAACACGCGGGAGGTTTTCGACCGGCAAATGATCCGATTTTTTCAACACTTCTTCAATGGATTCAACAAGAGCGTCAGGAACGCAATTGTTTGGATTGTGGTCGCAATGCCCAGAAGAGTTTTATCGCATATGTTCGACAGCCCGATCATTTTTGGGCACGCAGCCGAACAGGTCTCGACGGTCGCTACGGTGGACGAAGTGGGGCTAAAATATTCCTTCAACCTATCGCGGCTGCGACTCTCACGCCGAGCTCTGGCGCATATGACTTCATGGATTCACAGGCTACGTGTAACTTGCCCGCGGAAAAGGATCGTTCGGGTTGTGTTTGTCTCAACGGAGAGGATTGTGACTTTGGCTATCTATCGGCAAATCACCGCGGTACGCAGATTGCGTTTGAATGTCGTGTTGCCCTGAAGGGAGAGCCATGGATCGAGCGCGCGTGGAATATTTGCTTGGCCGATATCAATGCCGCAGGTCGAGCGCACAACCCGCGCTTTCTCAAATCTGAAAGTTCAGCGCTGAAGGGTCCCGAGCATCTCCGCCAAGGCGGACGCACGTTCTCGCGGACCAGTCCCTATGCCCTCTATTCCGAGTCAGGTATGCCTGCGAAATCGATCTGGGATTCGCATTTTTGGATTCGTCAACGTCACGACCTTCATCCCGCATTCTCTCCAGATGATCAGATGATTTATTACTCGAGCCAGTCGCCCGTACCCGGCACTCGCGAAGATGCCGTGGAAACCTATCATGGGGAAAGGCACCTAGATCACATCGTCGCCTCGAATCTTTCGGGTGCTGATATCCGCCTGATTTACAAGAATGATGGGGGCCAGGCAGATTCTCCGTTTTTTATGAAGAACGGAAATATAGGTTTTCATACTTGGAATCTTGATCGCATCGATCAACACATGATTTTGCAAGGCAGCCAAGACGGAATGAACGAGAAGCCTGTTCTCTTCGGTGCTGTGCAACCTGCAGGGATCAACATGTGGGGACGCACCGTAGAACTGATCAATGGAATGCTTGTAGCTATGACGGGTGCGCGCCGCGGCTCCCATCAAGAATATGCTCCAGTACTCGCTGATCACACGTTGGGAATTTCTTTGGATCCTACGCTTCCTAATTTTAAATTTCTGGTGGAAACACTTCAGTCGGGGGTTATGAAGCCGATCTTTCACGAAATCCGGCCCTACCCGAACGGTTTTTGTGAGGCGCCCCCGAATGGTCCCAACTGCTCTTTGTCCCAATTTTTAACTGATCCGAGTTGGTCTCCTGATGGTGGAGCCTTGCTTTCCTACAATCCGGAACGCACCTATCTCGGCAATGGTGAAGGAACTTCACTTTTAGAGAAATATACGAGTTCTTCTGACTCAGTTGCTGATCGCTTCCTGAAAGTGCGGCCCTATCTGCCGAAGAAAATGAGTGTTGCCGTCATGAATCAAAAGGGCGAATTTCGCATCATCGTTCCGAATGAAAGCGGTTACATGAATCGTTATCCGATTTTCGTCGGGAAACGGCAGCCGCCCCGAATTCAACCTTGGAAAACCAATAACAATGATCCCACTTCGACCATTCACATCGCAGATTTTCGGGTATGGCTAACGTTTGGAAGCCAAAAACTAGGGCTCACAAACGCCGCGGACCCCTCTTCGATCGAAGGTCGGGATAAGCGCCTGCTGATGGCATTGATGAATCGGATCAAATCGGTTCGCGTTCTCTACAAAGAATTGGACGGAAATGCCTGTCTGCGTGATACGGGGCCCTATTGGCGTACAGCGCTCAACGGGCGCAGCGACGGGGATCATCCAACTGCCTTTGGAATCCAGGACTCTACGGGCTTTACTCAGCTGGTCGCGACCGAGGCAGGTGGTGGGAATGAATGGGGAGATATCGAATTGAAGAGCGACGGATCAGCAAAGATTCGGGTGCCTTCGAATAAACTACTTTTGTTTCAAGGAGTCGACGAATGGGGTCATGTCGTCGCCCAACGAAGTCGCTTGATGTCCTTGCCCAGTGGGCACCACGATATCAATGTTTCCGTTAAGCGGTCTCAGTACCAGGTTCAGTGTGCTTCCTGCCACGGAATAATCGATGGCGAAAAGGGTTTTCAAAGTCTCAGTCAGCAGGTGGGACATGAGGAAGCCAAAATGGATTTTAATACTCTTGCACAGTCGAGTCCGGTGGATTTGACCCGCCCGGGAACTGAGCACAGGAAACTAACTTATCTCCACACGGTCCGACCAATCCTTCAAAAGATCGGGCCGTCAGGGCAATCGTGTATTTCCTGTCACGCAGGTTCTAATCCGGGTGGTGACTTGAGTTTAGAAACGCAATACTCTCGGACTGGCAACTATCCGGCCGGAATGTGGAATGATCCCGATCTCACGGGTAGTCGCTTCCTGAGCTACATGTCTGATAAAGCAAAAGTTCCCGCCTTTAATTTTTCAATCACTTTCGGTTACCTTTTCGGAAACGACGAGGATACTTACCGAAACTATTATGGTTCGCGACATCCTGCGAGTGCGCCCGTGGCGGAACTCATGCCGTGGGAGCCGGGATATCAAAATCTTTTCCGCAAAACGAACCAGAACGGTCAAAGCTGGTGGTACTACCTAAGTCGCGATGCTTACGTGAATGCTTTTGGTCGTTCGAACACTTCAGGTGGAAATTCCTCCTCGAGCTTTCTTCTCGAAGTGCTCTCAGGTCGCGATCTGGATCGTAGTTCGTCTTTCAACGGGGTGGACCACAGTTCATTTCTAAGTGAGGCGGATTGGCGCCGCATTGCTGCGGTGATCGACGTGGGATTTCCGTATATGTCTCGGTGTGATGACCGCGTGATTCCTTCGGGGCCCAATGCGGGCAAACCCTGGGGCGATGTGCGCCACCACAGTTTTCGATAATGAAGAGTCTACGCGAAGCGGCCGCAGCGAAATGCTACAGCCGCCCTGCAGTTCCCACAGGCGGTCAGTGAAGCTCTCAAAATGCGATTCGTAGCTTTGGAGTGAGACACATCACAACCGCCAAGAAACCAAAATCATGAATCAGATCTCTTTAGAAGAAGAGTCCGGCATTCGCCTGCCACATGCCGTCCATTCCTTTGAGGAAGGGAATGCCATAGCCAAATTCCAAATGGAGTCCTGAGCTTGTTCCGAAGCGCGCGCCTCCCGACAGTACAATTGACGAATAGTTCTTAGCGCCAGTTCCAGAGACAATGGAGTATTGAAACTTGGGGCTTGCTAGAAGTGTTACCGAGCTGCTCACATCATGATCGATATAGAAGGGGATTCCCAAATCGATTTGCTTAAATTTTTCGGAACCCACCTCATAAGAGAGGTAGCCCACGAGGGCACCCATCGAAACATTGGTGTCACCCTTGAGCAATGCCCTTTTGTAATCGGCTGCCCCATAGGCAAAGCTGTTCACCAGACGAAGGCCGATTTCGTCATCGTCGGTCGCTCCATAACGAGCCGCTAGATCCACGCCAAAAGTTTTGGAATCAGTATCAGTCCCATCCATTTTGCGCAGAAGGTTCGAATATTCCACGCCCACGTGAAATTCTTTTTCGCCCGCCTTTAGCGTTTTTGCACGGGTGAGACTGTTAATCGATGCGCAGGCCCCCAGGCTAGCGATCATGAGCATCATGCTCCCTTGAACTAATTTTTGAATCATCTTCATCTCCTTCACGGGCACCTTCTAGGTGCCACCCAGGGCCTTCTAAAAGATAATTTAAATTATTTAAAGGAAAATTTATTATATTTAAATAGACCGGGTAGTCCACACCTCCGCTCCCGCTCCAACGACTGTGCGCCGTTAAAAGGTGTTGTCTCATGGGCAAGATACAGAGGTAGGTGGCAGGACCCGCCATTGGTCATCAAAGTGACTGAAAATACACGGTTTTATCGATCTTCAGCACCTCTTTGCGGCGCACAGTTGGGAGCTAAAGCAGAGCGAGGAGAATCAAAAGGGCGATGAGAGCTGCGCCATTAACCTGCACACTCCAACGATGGAGGGAGTCAAAGCTTTCTCGGGCTGCGGGATCGACGACCTCGGCCAATATCAAAGGCTGAAGCTCAGCAATTTGCGGAGTCAGACTCCAATAACTGTAAGCGAAAATAGCGGTTGAAAAGAGCGCAAGAGCCAAGAGACCCAAAATGCGTTTCTTCTGCACAACTTTCAAATCTTGCGAAGCGAGCCAAATGAATGAACTGGTGACGAGGATGATAATGCCACAAATAAAACCTGAAAAATAGTAAGCAGGAAAAATGGCCGCTTGAAGTTTCGCGGCTTCGGGGCGTTCCAAAATTCTAAATACACGTGGAGCAAAAATCACGATGAAAAAAAGCATTTCCCCGAGCCAAAAAACCAGGGCCAATCGCCGAATATAACGAAGTACGCAGGAGCTCATTCTGGCCACTATGCTGAAGAAATACTTGCCTCGCAACTACTCAAGCGAAAGTGTGCGAGCAAAGCGGCTATCGGGTCTCTTTTGGGCTGAATTTTTCACTAGAAAGCGAAGATCTTCCAGACTCTCAAGCATGCGGACGTGCAGAAGGTCACGCAGACTTTCAGGAGCGCGATCCAAAATCAATTGAACGGCTTTCATTAAGAGATTTTCATCAAAAGCCTTTGCAAGTTCAAGCCACTCTGCCTCTGTGACGGGTTTCACATCAAATGCTGCACCTGCATTCGCCTGGGAACTTTGGCGCAAAAGACCGGTCATTAAACGCGCTAACGCTCCTTCTCCACTGCGCATGGGCACGCTTTCCCAAGCTAATGTCTTTCCCAAATCCTCTGTGAAAAAACGTTGCATCGTGGAAAGCTTAGCCAAGCGAATGCCTGCTGCGATCAAGGTTTTCAGTTCGACAAGACTACTGCTCTCGACTCCGAGATCTTTTAAGTCGCGTGCCTCAAGTTCAGGATGTCGCCCACTGAGCGCTTCAAGAAAGCGGCGATCCGGCTCGGGAAAAAATTCTGCGGGACTCTTTTTTGTCAGAGCTTTGGCTCCGATGCAGAGATCTTGAACACAGAGCCAACCCAGTCGGTGAATATCTGAGATGGCTTGTTGCTCAAGGAGTAGGGCGCCTTTTTCCCGATTGGTGTCCGAAAGATAGCTGAGACCAAGATCAATGTAGCGACGCGCTCGTTCCGAGGAAGCACGGATTTTATCTAGATCCTGATGAAGCACGCGATCAGCGGAAAGCGCGGTATTCACAGAGCGAAGAATTTCCTGCAGCAGCACTTCCTTCAGCGCCTGGGATTCAATTAAGGCCAAACAATCTGCAAGGTAGCCCGAGCCGAGGATGGCTGATTTAATGGGCTTAGGTAGCCAAGACTCGAGTTCCTCGCGAGCCGCCAACCGTTCTTCGTCATCCGTGGCGGAGAGAGGTCGGTTGTCTAATTTTTGGGATCGCTCCAGAGGGCTAGCGAGCAGGCGCTCTTTTGTGTCGCTTGCTCGGCCCACAGAGTAAAGCTGGATGGCTTCGAAGTAATCGACAAATCCCAAGTCTTCGAGGCGTCCCTTTTTAATTTGATAAGCGAATTCCTCAAGATCCGATTTTTGTTCCCATTTGCAGGACTCCAAATGGCGGCGCATGAGATCAAGGCTCATCGAGCTCAATTTATTGAGCCATTGATAGAGAGCTTCCTGATGCTGGGGATCGGCTTGGCGAAAAATCATAATGTAACGATTGTCTGGGCTTATCATGGAGTTCGCTTCTCCGGTATCCGGTGGATTTTGCGGATCAAAATCTTGAACTTCCACTAACTCCATCAAAGAACGCACCACAAATTCCGGATCGAGTTCGCGCATATATTCAAATAGCTTCTGAGGTTCAAGAAGCGCCAGATTCTCAAAAAATAACAAAGCCCGTTCGGGTTTAAAGTCGGAACCTTCCCAGCAATCCAAATCGAGGATGCCTTGAATTTGGTTGGGCTGCGCATTTTCCAAAAGCCACAGCGCTGTTTCACCATCGGCTTCTTTAAGGGCGAGGTAGATCGTCTCCACGGGTAAATCTTGCAGAAGCTCGACTTCATTCGACGAATGAAATTCGAGAGGCATCGACAATACGGGTTTTAATAATTGGTTCAGACTCATGTCATGGGCTCCTGGCACGATAATCCGTGTCCTAAATGCGGTGCATGTGGCGGGGAGAAAATTGCGGGATCAATTCCAAATTTCTGCAAGTCTTCGAGCTTTTGAATATCCGTAGGTCCTTGATTTTGAAGTTCTACGAAAGCATCGACAAAATCCACAAGGGCCCGGGTATACGCGTCGTCCCAGGGGTGGCGCAACATGGGCAATATAATCGAGCGTGCGTCTTCTTCGATTTCGCTCAGTGCAAAAATGGCCGGCCTAGATTGCGCAAAAATTTTTGCTACCTTTATAAACTGCACGCGAAATTCTGCTTCTGCTGCCGCGCTTTGAAAACTTGCTTTGTGAACTTTCAGAAGAGCAGGCGATTCAAAATTTAGGCAAGCCCCCATTTTCTGTAGTCCATCGAAAAAGTGTTCTTTGAGGCGGGCCTGAACGATTTCGGACTTCCATACTTCCGGGGAATGGAAAGAGGTGGAGAGAGTTAATTCACTTCCCTTCGCCGATAGGTTGACGACAAATGAATTGAGAAAAAGATATTGGATGTAGAAATCACCCTCCGGGCGAGGGAGGGATACCGACGGAATGCGCGATGTAAATATGGCCATTGGATCAAAGCGTTCTTCATTTCCAACCACGGTCGAATTTCGAGAGATTCGGCGAAAAATCGCGTGGTCAGAAAGAATCTTCTCGGCTGCATTGGGGATCTCTACACGTTCCGGTACGCAGGGTTTCAATTTGTACTCGACGGAGATTTGAGCGGCTTTTGAACGGATACTTTGGCTAAGCGCCAGAGATGCGATTAGGCAGGCCTTTCGAGGCGAAGAAAAGCGGGCATAGGTGCTGTACATGAATGGGTCGGGAAGCTATCACAATGGCGGCGTCGCGTCAAAAATCTTTTCTGGGTAAAAGCCTTTTCATATCAAGTACTTAATAGTCTGCCTTGGCTTATTGACACGGTGCGTCATGAGCTGTTATAACTATCATCCCGTGTTGAAAACCAAGAATTATGCGCCCTGCCTTCTGCTCCTCCTCCTATCGCTGGGAGCCTGTCAGTTTCGAAAGCAGGCCAGCGAATCACTCATTCATATCCAGAAGTTGGATAATGCTTGTTGGACCTCCGAACAGCGACGACAGCTATTGTCGCCTCGGGCAGAAGATCAGATGACGGAATTGGCCGCTTGGCTTGAAAAACGCCATCCCCTTACACTTTTGGCATTGCGCCGTTTTGATATAGATTTTCGGTATTTTTCGGGTGATGACTTGCCCAAGACCTGCCGGATTCCAGAGGAGAATTTACTTTTCAGTCCCGGAGCTCTGCAGTTTTATGCCCGTATT
Source organism: uncultured Bacteriovoracaceae bacterium (assembly GCA_964636255.1). Taxonomy (GTDB): domain Bacteria; phylum Bdellovibrionota; class UBA2428; order UBA2428; family UBA2428; genus CAXNGS01. The sequence goes on from CAZWNW010000003.1 coordinate 28,000, forward strand.
CAGAACTACCTTTTGCGCAAGCTCCGCACATCCGAGCCTCTAACAAGTGTGATTGATCGAATTGAGATCTTTTACACATTTGAAAGTCTATCTCTCGTGAATACGAAAAATGCCGAGGCGCAACCTTTCATGAATGGTCATCATCGGGTGATTCGTTATTTCGTCAACCCCTTCGAGCAAAAACATCAGTTGGCAGTTGAAGTGATTAACCAACAAATCTTTGGTCGTCAGCTAATCGGTGAAGGGAAAATTTAAAAAGACTTAGCGAGCTTTTTCGTTGAAGTCTAAACTCTCAGGGCGGGGTGCGTATGCTGGGTTTTGATTTGCAAGGATACCCACCATGCGCACAATTTCATTAATTTCAGAATCATTACGGGCGCGCTCATAAGAGCGGATCTGTCCCAATTGATCAACGATCACAAAATTTTCTCCGTGGGTGATGCCCATCAAGTCATAATTTATGTCGTCACGACTCTTCGAGTCTCCGGCTGCAAAGGCTTGGCCATCGAGCGCAACCTTGAAGCCCTTGACGACCACGTCGTAAATTTGCATCAGATCCCCGGTCAGAAATGACCAAATGGCAAAGCGGGCTCCAAATTTTTCACCGTAATCCTTCAACACATGAGGCCTGTCATTTTCGGGATCGACGCTTATGGATAGCAGTTTAATTGTGGCGCCAGCGCTGAGAATGCGATTTTGAATCTTAGCCATTTGCTGGGTAAGTAGAGGACATACATCGGGACAGCTGGTGAATATGAAATTCACAACTAACACAGAGCCTCTATAAGAATTCTCCCATGTGATCTGGGTGTTGTTCTGATTGGTGAGTTCAAAATTCGGAATTTGTCCCAGCACGGGGGGGACTTTCACCTGGGGTCTTTGCAGACTGTTCACCAGCGGAACTAAAAACAAAATAGAAATGACGGTGATCCAAAAAAGCGGTTTCTCAAAGACCTTCGAGATGTCCATAGCAATTCCTTAGCCGAAAATAGCTACGGGAAACAGGTTTTTCATCTGATGCAGCTTTCGTTGACGGAGCCACGATCTTTCTAGCATTTTAGCCCGTCCGATGGGCTCAATTCGTTCTAAGCAACTGATTTTACTTTATGCTTCTTTTTACTGATCTATCTACTGGTCTATGGCGGGTACAAGGAGGGAAAAGATCTGGCTCTTGGCTTTTTCTCCGTTAACTTCCGCTAACAATCCTTCTGCCAGTAAATGGTATGCCGGGGAAAGTTGCTCAAGATAGAGATCCGGTCCCGAGTCGATATAAACCATTTCCAGTTCGAGTAGGCGGATCTGGGTAAAATGTCTGGCATTTTCGGTGGGCGAAAAAAAACGTCCCTCCCTGAGGCGTTTTTCTACATCTTTTTTCCGCGCGAGATTTTTCACGACCCGTTCGCCGACGATTTCTTTCCAATTCAAACTCAGCTGACTAAGGCTGCCGTGTGTATCGATTTCAAGGTAGAGGTTTTTTGATAGGCCGGGGCTGAGAATGCGTTTTCCTTTATAACAGCGATAGCCAGATATTCCTTGAAGAGTAACCCTGTCGACGCGTTTCTTTTTCAACTTAGAGTAACCCTGAGTGGAAATCTTCATATAGTTAAAGATGCGATCAGGCGGAAGGTCAGAGCATGAAAAAGCACTTTTGCTCAAACCTAATTTATGGGCCCATTCAAAGAATATTTTTTGCAATTCCTTTTCGGATTTTGGTTTTTTTACGCTATCAAAACTTTTTACGAAGTTATTTCTGGGCTTCTTCGACGTCAGCAAAAACCCCGTTGACTGCGGAAACAGGGTCAAAGAAAAAGTTTTGTCGGGAGAAAAAACAACCTGTTGTTGCGTCGACGAAAAAAAGGCGGGGGGATCGACGACACGGTTTTCGAAGCTTCTCCATTTACGGGAATATGACTTAATCACCTCGGTCGCGTTCTTGGCCCAGGATGCCGACGAACTCAGTTCCAGCAGGACCGTTTCCTTGGGAAGCTCCAAACCTTCCTTCCATGTGACGGTAGCGGGCTTGGCCGGACGGCCCACACTTGGAAAGATTGCCTGCAAAAGTGTGGGCAGGTTGGCCGAGGCTAAGAAGGATTGCAGCAATAGTCCTACGGCGACAATATGCCGAAGCAAGACGGGGGTCATCAATCGTAGACCACCGTCTTGTCATAAAATAAATCTATCAAAGGATCGGTTCCATGAGGATGGGGGTTGGCCCAGAAATCATCGAACTGAGCTCCGCTCCAATACCAAATGCCCGTTTCGACAAACATGGGTTTGAAGGTGTTACGCCAGAACGATGCAAATCGCGTCGCCGACGTTCCAACGGACAATCTCCAAGCATTCATAATCGAATGATATCCAAATCCGCCGGTGCCCAAGAGTCGGTTCGCCAACTCAGATCCAAATCCCGGTGTTAGGTAGGCCGTAGTATTCATTCCAAGCAACATCGAAAGGGAGGGGGTGATTGGTAACCCTCCTCCGCCCAATCCGGAATTCCAGATATCATCACCCATGTTGTTGCAAGTTAATATGAACATCCATTTTAGATATTGGCTCCCGAATTTCATGAAGTGGTAGGGCACCCAATCATAGCCATCGGAATTAGCTAGCGTGATTTCCTTCGAATCCAAGATAGGTAAATAAGCCATATAGGTACTGCCTGATGTGGGAACTTTCCCGCGCACTCCGTGCCCGACCAATAAGGAAACGTTTGATCGCTTGTTAAAGAAACTTTGCTCGGGAGTGCTGGGAGGTAGCAAAAGATTTTTTCCGACTGTTGGATCACCCACAAGGTCAACTTTTGTTAACGCATCGTTGAGCAGCACTCCGCCAGTTCGAATTCCTCCTGCCGCCAAGGTAGCCGTGAATCCATTGGCAATGGGGGCAACACTTTTAAGATTGCTAAAGGGTCCAGCTTTGAAACCTGTGTGCGATATGTTATTTCCAAAAATATTCGTAGGCTGCGCGAACTTTGATTTATAGGCTCCGCCCGCTGTGACATGGTGTCCTTGTCCCGCAGCTGCAGCTACCATCCAGAAGCCCTTGGCTCGAATGTTGGGATCTCGTCTTGGGTTGTTAACCACTTCACTGGAGGGCGCAAGGGCGACGGGCCCACCATCAAACTTTTTCGAAATCTTCTTGAGCGGAGCCACCATGTAGGGCGACGGCGGACCTCCACCTGGGGGACTTCCACCCGGCTGTGATACGGCTTCTCGAGGGTCGATGTCCTGGATCGCGGGAAGCGGAATGTTGATATTGGGGTAGTGATAGGGTGCCGGCGCTGGTACCGCAGGAACAACTGTCGATCGAATATCACTTTGTGAAAGTGCCGTGGTTGAATGAACCACCAGTACGTAATCATAGAAACCTTTGCTGGTAGGAAAACCAGCATGGTTCTTTCCATCCCACTCGAAAGCCATCGATGATCCGCTACCAGATACGGCCCCGACCAAGGTATTGTGTTCGGTCCATATTTGTAGCTCCCATTCGGCCGGTCCCTTGAATTTTGCACTGATTCTTTGGCTCTGGCCTGCTGCAGGATCAAAAAATGGAGTCGTAAAAAAGTACTCGGAAACAAAATTGTTGAAGGTGATCGTTTTTGCAGCAGAAACACCAACTCCGTATTCCACTAGTGCGAAATTGGGATCATCATGTTCGGCAGCAGTTGAAGGCGTGGACTCACCGCCACCTGTGGTCACAACGGCGGCACGAAGAGAGTGTGAACCGTTCGCCCACTCATGCGTGTTAAAGCTAAAACTATAAGTATTCCCTGAGGTCGCTTTTCCCGGGATGGGCTGGCCGTCGATGATCAAAATCACTTTTAAGATGGGATCTGCGGCCGAAACGGTCGCAAGAACTACGGCTTCACCGGAGAGTGTGGAATTGTTGTTGATGTTCAATATGACTGTTGGGGCGCTCAGTGTCGCCTGAGCAATCTTCGTATAGCGATATTGTCTGGATTTCGTGAATCTTGGATGGGGTAAGCGAGGAAGATAGCTATGCTTTCCAAAATCCATCCATTTGGTTTTTGTTCCCATCGAGGGAAAAAGGTCTTCTCGGACCTGCCAGCTCTGACGGCTGCCGTCGGGATTGATTCCGTTGGGCTGCAGGGCTTCCATAGATTCGATCGTGTAGAGAGCTCCTACTTCCGAATCAAACTCCAGAATTTTCGATCCCTGTCCATCTGTGTGAATCTTGGGTGCCGCCCACGATTGCGCGGAAAAAATAAATAACCAAGCAAGCAGAGAAAATAGAAAAGAATTTTTGGAAATCGACTGCATGAATCACCTCTCACGTACTGTTTGTCGTATTTAGTTCTAGGCAGCTTCGTTCTACCTAGAACTATGGGTAGCTGTGCATGACACAAGGCGGCGACCGTTGCAATCACTAAATGAGGTAGATTTGGAGCAGAGATCTAAAAGACTGAAATTCCTGGTTGAAATCTAGCGCGCTAAAGCCGTAACAGGTCGTCTCGCGTTTAGATCCGCAAAAAACGCTTTGCGAGCCGTGAAGTCCCACTTCAAATCCGCGAGTGATTGCACGTAATAAGCTACGGCCCATAGGTTTTTTTCATCCTCAAGAGTGTCACCCGTGAGGCTCATCATTCCCCGCCATGCGGGCATTGAAGTTCCATTCACACCGGTCACAAGGCGAATGTAAATACCCTCTACGTTGCGCGACGAGCGAAGATGGTGCTTGGTAAAATCTGGAGGCATGACGGAATGTCCGTCATAACTTGTGCCCTGTATGATGCTCAGATGGGAATCTGGACGCAGTTCGGTCAGAGCGGTTCCTGTAATTTCCTTCGAGTATTCTTTTATTTCATCCAACGATGCATAGGAGGGATGACACGAAAAACACTGCGAAAGTCCATGATAAAGCTTCTTGCCAAGCATTGCTGCTTCATCTTTTCTTTGTGCTCCCCACGGATCTTCACTCACCTGAACGGGGGTGCCAGCCACGGCCGTTTTTTCCCGCCAGGCGAGAGCAAAACTTTTGATGTACTGAGTGACGTCCGCAATTTGTTTGTCGGACATATCCCACGGCAACATGTGGGTTCCATTCAATCCAAAACGAATGATGCGTTCGAAGTCTTTGTCGGTGGGCAGCTCTCCGGGGCCGACATTCGCAAACTTATAAAGTCCGCTGAGGAAGTTTCTTGGGGGCGGAACCATGCCTGGAGACGCGGGACCCTTGCCGTCGCCTTTAATTCCATGACACTGCATGCAGTAGTTCATGTAGACATCGTGACCACGATTTAATTGGGAGGCGGTGATCCATTGACCCCCAAGCTGAACAGGTGCATCGAAAACTTTTGATGTGCACCCACCAAGTGAGAGGCTCATCATCCCAAGAAGAAGAAATCCAGAGTGTAATGTCTTTTTGAAATTCATGCTTCTAAACCTATCCTACAAAAATCAATGCAAATGTCATGATCCACACGAGATCTAAAAAATGCCAGAACCAAGAAACCATGCGCGGAGCTTCAGAAGTCTCCGATGACCAACTGCGCTTTCGAAGAAAGATCCAAACAAGGGTTCCCCACGAGGCCAGCGCATGGACAAGGTGAACGCCAATTAAAGTATAAATGATCGAAGCAAAAAGTGTATCTCCGGCATGAACCCCTGAAGCGCGCCACTGCCAGCAGATGAAGACCTGCAAGATCATAAATACAAACCCAAGAACGGTGGCTGCGCCCCACCAATTTTTTGCAGCCAATAATTTGCTCAGATTCCGCTGACGAAGTGATTCATGCATGAACCATGAAGAGAGCAACAAGATCGCTGTGCTGATCGTTGGCAGCAGCGGTTGCATAGGATTTACGCCAATCGGTGGCCAAACGGGCTGACGGGCACGAATCAAAAGGTAGCTCAAAAGAAGCGTGCCAAAAAGCATTGCAAATGATGCCATCGTCACCAGCATTCCGACTTCGGAGTTGCTGAGCTTCTTGGCAAGTTTTGGCTCTGCCTCTTTTGACATCATTTGCGCCACACTCTCCATCATCGGATTCCTTAGGTGCTGATCCCCTCGATGAATTCATCCTGCATGATGTAATCCCGATTGAGTCCCTTCTCTTTGGCTTTCGGATGAGAAAACTCGTGCGGGCCGTTGTGAACGGTAGGAATCTGCTTGAAGTTATAACTCGGAACAGGACTTGGAAGAGTCCACTCCAAGGTGCCTATCTTCCAGGGATTGTCACCCGCAACTTTTCCACTTCGAATTGATTTTATGAGGTTGAAGAGGAAGATAAATTGGGCGAAAAAACCCACCGCCGCAAAAATCGCAATGTAGTCGTTGAGGCTCTTCAAATGCTGCAGATAGTTGTACTCGTAAGGGTGATAAATCCGACGATGCATTCCGGCATAACCTTGAATGAACATGGTGCAGAACATGTAAACGATGGGAATGATCGTAAGCCAAAAGTGTACTTTGCCCCAACGCTCATTCAGCATTCGACCATAGGCCTTAGGAGCCCAGAAGTAGAGCGCGGCATAGGACGCAAGGAGGCTGGAAGCCGCCATGGTTAAATGAAAATGCCCGACCACAAAATAGGAGTTGTGTAAAAGCATGTTCGTCGAGACTGCGCCGAGGTGAAGCCCAGTCAAACCACCCAATCCAAAGGTGAAGACCATGCCTAGAGAGAAAAGCATGGGTGTTGTGAGTTGAATGCGTCCGCGCCACAAGGTCGCAAGCCAATTCAAAAAGAATATGCCTGACGGAATTGAGATTAGAAGGGTTAGAGTTGTGAATGCGGAAGTGAGAAGCGGTGACAAACCCGTTGTGAACATATGGTGACCGTAAACAACAGTTGAGAGAATCGTAATCGCAGTCATTGAGATCACCGTGCCGCGGTATCCAAAGGCAGGTTTTCTCGAGAAAAAGGAAAGAAGGTCGGCGATCAGACCCCAACCTGGAAGGATCACGATATAAACTTCGGGGTGTCCAAAGATCCAGAAAAGATGCTGATAGAGAATCGGATCGCCCTGTGCGCCTTTTTCACTGATGGCGGCGGCAAGAAAGAAGTTCGTTCCAAATTCACGGTCCAAATAGAGAAGGATAAAACCAGCAGCTAGTACTGGGATGAAAAGCGCATTCAGGATTGAGGTCAAAAATAGACCCCAGATCGTCAGCGGCAAGCGTGTCCAGGTCATGCCCGGCGCACGCAAACGAATGATGGTCGTAATGTAGTTGATGGCTCCCATAATCGACGAAAAGCCCGCTAGAAAAAGACCCACAAGCCAGAAACTATGCCCCGGTCCCGCAAGCCACTGCTTATGCGCAATCGTTGGATACGAAGTCCAGCCAGCACCCGAGGGTCCCATGGGGACAAAGAGGCTGGCGAAAATTACCACCCCCGCGATGCCCGCAAGCCAAAAAGAGGCCATGTTGAGCCAGGGAAAAATCATGTCGCGCGCGCCGATCATTAAAGGGATCGCAAAGTTGCCAATGAAGCCGATAATGATCGGCGTCAGGGCAAAAAAGATCATGATGGTCCCGTGCATCGTAAATAGAGAGGTGTACCAGTCAGCAGGAATCACGCCGTCTGTTTGGGGAAAGAAAAGTTTCCCGACGAGAGGGAAGGGAACTCCAGGTTGCGAAATCGACCAACGAATCATCACCGACATCAATGCGCCGATGAAGCCCCAGAAAAGTCCAAACCACATGAACTGTTTTGCAATGACTTTATGGTCGAATGAAAATACCGAGCGTAACCAAAAACTTTTCGGCACGCCATGCAGGTGTTCATCGTGTTCTGCGTAGAGTGAAGAATGGGCTCTCTGCTCGTCCATCAAAACAGTTCCGTGTTGATCATTCTTTTTGTCGTTCGTCATTGATATAGACTCCAGTTCCAGCCCCATTGAATGGTGGGGTCCTTTGGATCAAAAGCTGCTTTTGCCCATTCAGTGTTTTCCTGTTGCCAGTTTTCAAAATCCTCGTTTTCAAGGACCTTCAAGAAAGCTTTCATCTTGTAGTGGGCGGTTCCGCAGTGATGGGCACAAGTGATTTCGAAATCGCCGACTTCATTTGTGTCGAACCAAAATTTCGTGACCATGCCGGGAATTGCGTCCATTTGAAGTCTTACGTTTGTCATCCAAAATCCATGGATGACGTCTTTGGCCTTGATTTGAGCCATCACCTTGCGTCCCTTGGGGACGACCAGTTGGTTGATGGTCGTGATGTCGTCTTCAGTGCCGAACTGTCCGTCGGCTCCGGGATAGCGAAAATTCCAAACCCATTGTTGCGGCATGATTTGCACGCGTACGACATCGGGGCCACTAGGATAATCCCAAATGTGTCCTTCCATTTTTGCGAAGGTGATGTCGGTTCCAGGAATTCCAAAGCGGCCACCCGTGTGCAGAAACGAGGAGCCAATCAATACGAGGTCGAGAGAAATAAAGACGGCAACATCCAAAAGCTTAGGAACAATGCCTTCCATCTTTGATGACTTACCGTGAGTATAAAAAGCTTCGCGTCCCGGGCGGTCGCGGTAGAGAAATACAAAACCAAAAAGAATGGCCGCCATAAGCGCGAAAAAGACAAATGAAACCCAGGAAGTGTATTCAAAGAGCCAGTCCATGTGATGGCCGAAAGAGCTGATATCTTTGGGAGCCGCATATCGCTCGGTGAAGGATTTGTCGGGATCGGCCTTTTTGCCTTTCGCGTGAGTACCATCTTTCGCGTCAACATCACGAGTTTGGTGCCAAGTTTCGCGTGTTTGCGCTGCGGCTCTCGGGGTGAAATTGCAAAATTGAGGCGCAATTCCCAAACCAAAAACGAAGACTATCAAAGTGGAAAATAGACGATGGCGAAGAAGAATAAACAGATTACTGAACATAGCTGAAAAACCTCTGATCCAAAATCCAAACCCCCAGAACTACTGGTAAATAGGCCAAGGTTCCGAAAAAAGTAAACCTCACCCATTTCATACCGCTTTTTTCAAAAGTCCCCAACGTAGCGATCAATAAAAATAGCAGAACGGTAAGACTCGAAATGAGAAGATAAAAATTACCCGCAAGCCCCATTACATAGGGAAGGAGAGTCACGAAACCCAAGACTCCCGAGTAGAGGAGCATCTGGGAACGAGCCATCTCGCAACCCAAGGTACCCGGCAAAGTTTTAAGTCCCGCCGCATCATATTCTTTGAGTCGAAAAAGAGAGATCGCAATGAAGTGTGGCAGTTGCCAGAAAAAAAGTATGGCAAACAAAATCCAGGCTCCCAAATCCAATTGTCCATTGGAGGCCATCCATCCCATCAAGGGTGGGATCGCGCCAGGTACGGCACCCGTAAAGAGTGCACCCATCGAACGTCGTTTGAGTGGGGTGTAAACTGCGACATAAGATAAATGTCCCATCAATCCCAGCACTGCTGTTTTTGGATTGAGGGCCTCCCACAGAATCCAAAAGGAGAGAAGACTCATACCTAAAGAATAAATCAGGGCCCCTTTGGAGGAGATGCGGCCCTGAGGCAGTGGGCGTTGCGCAGTTCGACCCATGAGAGCGTCGACATCACGCTCCAAATAACAATTCAGAGCATTCGCAGCTCCGACGATGCCGTAGGTTCCTAAGACAAGAAGCATCCACTGAAGGAGTGAAAGTTTGCCGGGAGCAACCGCGGCACCCGCAAGACAGGTCAGGACAACGAGAGTCGAAAGGCGGAGCTTTAACAATGAGGCATAGTCGCTAAAAGCTTGGAAAATTTTGCTTTTTTTCATTACGCGTTGAGTGCCTTTTCTTTAACCTTTGACGCGAGTGCTGACAAATAAAGGTAGAGAAAAAAGACTGCCGTTAGAAGCAAAAGTGCGCCCGCAAGATGGTGGGTGACGGGAATAGTCCCCACGTAACTTTGGACAGTCCAGATTCCGAAGAGAATTTGGGCGATGACTAAGATATGGCTGCTGCCTGCCAAGAGGCGCACGCATTTGTTTTTGCTTACGCGTTTGGCCCAGATAATCCAAGGAATGGTCGAGGCCACGACGAGGATCGCGACTAAAACCCCAAGAAGCCGATGCATCATATGAAACTGGGATCCGAGAATGCTGGGCCATAGGACGGCCCCGCCGCTTTCAGCGTCCGAACAAAGCAGGGCATAATCGGTGCCCAGCCCGCAGGCGGCAGAATAGCCAAAATGACGCACGGCGGCTCCGTAAACAATTTGCACATAAATAATGATGAGTGTGATCAAAAGAAGGCGACGGCTAGGAAGGCTGGGACCCTTATAAGAAATCTCGCTTAATGTCGTACGCGCAAAGAAGGCTTGGGCGCAGAGTCCGAGGAAAAAAATTTGGCTGAGTGCTAGGTGAAAGGTTGAAACAATCGGCGGCAATCGCATGATGACTGTGATACCGCCAAGTACACCTTGAACGATCACCACGACAAGCAAAGCGCAAATCAAACGATAGAGGCACGCTTGTTGTTTTCGAATTGGAAATGCGAGAGCCACCTGAAAAATACAGGTGAGACCGATCAGGGTTCCGAGCACCCGATGGGAATGCTCGATCAGAACACCGCCCTTCATTTCGGGAAAAAATGTTCCAAAGCAAGTCGGCCAGTCCGGGCAAGCAAGTGACGAACCAGTGCTATGCACAACGCCGCCCAATAGAATCATGCAAAAGGTAATTGCTATTTGCACGAAGCTCAGGCGGTAAATCCATTTCACGAGTGGAGTCCTACTTTCAAGCACTTCGTTGATCAAGACCCTTGATGCTTTGCAATTTGGGTTCTAAGTTTCAGCTTCATGGCAACATCAGGTTCAACAGATCATTCCCATCATCACGAACATGCCGATTCTGGACCCAAACGTCCACGCGACGTCGATATTTTCGGCCGCGCCACGCATGGAAAGGTGGGGATGTGGATTTATCTGTGTACGGATGCCATGACCTTTGCCGGTTTGTTATTGGGTTACGCACTTCTACGAGGTCGCACGCCCAATTGGCCCGTTCCTGCAGACATTTTGGGACTGACACTTTCCGGCATCATGACTTTCATTCTGATCCTCTCGTCAGTGACCATGGTGATCGCGCAAGCCAAGGGCGAAGCTCGAGATCGCAAGGGTCTCATTAAGTACCTGGCGATCACAGTTGTCGGTGGGATTCTATTTTTGGGACTCCAGGCTTATGAATACTCGCATCTAATCCATATCGGACTCGGCCTTTCCGAGATCAATGTGCTGGGCGCAGACGGTCTGCCGATTCCTCCGCAGTTTGCTCAAACGTTCTATGTTGTGACAAGTTTCCACGGTCTTCACGTCTTATCGGGAGTGATCTACCTTTTGATCATTCTAGGCCGAGCGGTGGCCGGAAAATACGATAGCGGCAATTGCAATCAAGTCGAGATCGCTGGACTCTTCTGGCACTTCGTTGACCTTGTGTGGATTCTGGTCTTCACCTTCATGTATTTGGTCTAAGGGGAGTTTAAGTCGATGTTACACGTGATGAATGCAGATCAGAAAATCAAAAAATACCTAAAGATCGCAGGGGTGCTAACGATCGTGACCGTTGTTGAACTTGCGGTCGTGGTGCTTACATTTTTGCCTCCGGCAGTGATCACGACTTTGGTGGTGGTGCTATCTCTCGCAAAAGCCTATTTGGTCGCTTGGTACTTTATGCATCTAAACCACGAACGTTCATGGACACGCATTGTGGCTCTCTTGCCCTTGGGGATGGTAGTTTATGCCGGTGTCTTATTGGCGGATCAAAAATTCCGACCCATCAGTCATTATGTTGGTGAGCCTGCGCGTATTTTCACTCCGCCTGCTGATCATCAAGCTGCCGATAAGGAAAATGCTGTTGTAGAAGCACCGGTAGCTCTTGAAACCGTGGACGAAGGTGCAGAGGAAGCCACTCCTGTGGAGGCCTCGCCTACGGAAACACCTGCGGAAGCTCCTGCTACTTCGGATGGCGGCGGAGACGAATGGCGCTAAAATAAAGATGTTAGTTTTTAAACGCCTTCATTACTTAGCAATTCTTGCAGGTCTTCTTTTCTTTATAGGACCTTCGCAGGCATGGGCTTGTGCGACTTGTGGTCTCAATAAATCTTTTACGCCTGCGACGCTTTTGATCAGTTTTGGCTTTTTTCTTTTGCCCCTGCTTCTTGTCGGGGGCATCGGGTGGAAGCTTTACAAAGATTCGAAAAGCAGCGATCAAAACAATGATGGATCTCCTACATGAGTGCCATGACTGCAATTGAAGTGCGTGATCTACATCACCGCTATCAAGGTGCAGATGTAGATGCGCTTCAAGGACTCAGTTTTTCTGTTTCCTTTGGAAAACTCTCGGGTCTTTTGGGTCCCAACGGATCCGGAAAATCGACAGCCTTCAAGGTGATCTCCACCCAGCTTTGCCCCCAAAGTGGCGAAAGTTTTGTCGGCGGGTACTCCTCACTGAAAAATCCGGGAGAGGTACGAAAGCTTCTCGGAGTAACATTTCAAAGCCCGAGTCTAGATGGACTTTTAACTGTTCGAGAAAATCTCGAAATCTATTCGGCCCTGATTGGACTGAGCGCTGAGAAAAGGGCTCGTGCTATTCAAGAAAATCTCGCTTTTCTTGGCATCTCTGATCGCCAGAACGATCGCGTGAAAAGTCTTTCCGGAGGACTGGCACGCAGGGCTGAACTTGCAAAAACTCTTTTGGGCGAACCTAAGGTACTACTTCTCGATGAGCCAACGACGGGGCTGGACCCAGCGGCTCGACGAGAATTTTGGAAGCTGCTTTCTGAAATCACCAAAAAAGGCGTCGGGATATTGGTGACCACGCACTTGATGGAAGAGGCAGAACTTTGTGATGAACTCTTTTTCATTGCCCACGGAAAATTGGCCGGATCCGGAACACCGCAGATTCTAAAGGAGTCGTTTCCCTATGAAGTGCTCTGGGTCGAGGGGACCTCCACCTTTGAGAGTATTCAGTCGCGTTACTCATCACGCGTGAAGATCCGTCAAGAGTCCGGACGCCTTCGCCTGGAGTCCACAGAAGGCCAGAAGCTACTGGATGAAATCCGCCAGGACTTCGGTAAAGAATTGAAGAGTTTCAGCTGGGGCAAGGCCTCTTTGTCCGATGTTTATTTCTCAAAAACAGGAGTGCGACTTGAATGATTGCTGATTTGCGTGCGGCCAGCGCTCTTTATTATCGAGAGGTTTTGCGTTTCACTCGCCAACGCAGTCGCTGGATTGGTGCATTGGGTACGCCCCTTGTTTTATGGTTATTGATTGGCGGTGGGGTTGGCGGCTCTTTTGGCAACATGAGCGGACCCGGAGGTCAGGGTTATTTCGAGTTCATGTTTCCCGGCATCCTGGTGATGGCCGTCTTATTTACCTCAATTTTTTCAACGATCTCGGTCATTGAAGACCGCCATGCCGGTTTTTTGCAATCGGTACTGGTCTCTCCGGTACGACGCTGGACTTTTATTTTGGCAAAAATCTTTTCCGGCGCCTCCTTGGGTATGTTTCAAGCTTGCCTGTTGATTCTTGTCGCGCGTTTTGCGGGAATTGAGTTGGGTCTCGGTTCCTGGGCTCAAGCTCTACTGCTGTTGTTGGGCATGGGGATGACTCTGACCGCACTGGGTTTCATGTTCGCTTGGGTTTTAGATTCCGTTCAGGGTTTTCATGGAATCATGAATCTTGTTTTGATGCCGATGTGGATTTTGTCGGGCTCGCTGTTTCCTGTGGACCGTGGGCCGACGGTGCTGCAAGTGATCGGTGCACTGAATCCTTTGAGTTACGCCGTCAAACCTCTGCGTGAACTGATATCGACTTCGCATTCCGCGCACTTTGGAACAGGCATCGGGGCAATGGCGATTAGCTTTTTAGTTTTATTTTTGATTTCCTGTCGTCAAGTTGAGAAGAGCGCTTAACTTATCGAGTTTTTGTAATGCATTTTCAAATGCGTAAATTTCGCCCCGAATTTTTCTCTGAAAAGTGGGCAATTCCTTCGCTCCAACACCTTAACCTAAGCGATTGCCAGAACTTGGATTTAGAAATTGGCGCAGGAGTGGGATGGCATGCAATTCGCTATGCTCAGCAGAACCCTGACCGTCACTTGCTGGCTCTCGAACATGGGGCCGCGCGCTTTAGCCGTTTTCAGCGCCGGATTGACGCCCATCCAAAAATACCTAACTTGACCCCGCTCCAGAGAAGCTTGATTCCCTTCATTTGTGCTGATGCGGCTCATCTGCGTTTCAAAAAAATCTTTTTGTTGTATCCGAATCCTTACCCAAAAAATGCACAAAAAAATAAGCGCTTTCATGCTATGCCCTTCTTCGGAGAGCTGCTGAAAAAGCTAGACGTGGGTGGACTCATCGAAGTCCGAACAAACGAGGAATTCTATGCAGCTGAGGCAAAAGAATTTCTCTGTAGAGTTTGGAGTTTGGAGTTGAAGCAAAACGAGGTCTTTAACAAGCTTCAGAGACCCGACTATCAAGTTCAAACGCATTTTGAGCAAAAATATTTCAATCAGGGCCAAGATCTGCATCGAATGCTTTTCAGGAAGTGCGCTGCCAATGTTGTCTGATTAGATGGAAGATAAAATTTGCTTCAAAGTAAATCTTCAGCGTCATTTTTCAGTGCTAAGTGGAATAAATTACTGGATACGAAATTTTAACGACAAAAGAAATTGTCGCCAATCAACAGTTGGACGCGCTACACGATTTAAATATGCCTTTTCGAATTCTTCTGGTGGAAGATGATGATGAGCATGCTTTCACTGTCACCCGTGGTTTAAATACGTCGGGAGTGAATTGCTTGATCAATCGTTGCAAAGACGGAGATGAAGCGATGAATTTTCTTCGCGACAGCCGCCGCCATCTGAGTACCCATCGCCCAGAGCTGGTGCTTTTAGACCTAGAACTACCGAAGGGCGATGGCTATCAGGTTCTTGATTACATTAAGTCAGACAAAGATCTCATGATGATTCCCGTAATCGTTTTGACTACTTCAAATATGGCTATCGACAAGGCGCGGGCCTACCAAAAGCACGCCAATAGTTATGTCGTAAAGCCTGTGGATTCAAAATCCTTAAAGGCCATGTTTCGATCGATGGCCCAATATTGGTCAGAATGGAATCAACCCGCACAGACCCACGATCCCGTCGCACACTAGTTAAATCAATATCGACGATTTTCGTTAAGCCTTGCAAAGCTTCAGCAGCTCTTCGCAGATCCAATCAATTTGAGAGTCTTTCAGATGAGCAAAGGAGGGAAGGCTTAAAGAGGATTCACTAATTTTTTCAGAAACAGGCAAGGGAGGGCTTTGGTAAATCGGCATTTTGGAGAAACTGTAAAAACCGGGTCGGCTTTCAATCCCCCGTGAAGCTAGTTCATTCCGAACATGACTGCGGTCGCTCCCCTGTGGAAGCTTCTTCAATTCCAATGCCACCGCCCAAACGACAGGATCTACATCAGGTAAAAACTTCTGTAGCTGAATATGAGGAAAGGCCGATAGGTTTTTCACGTATCGCGCGTAGACTCTCTTCTTATTTGCAATAATGTCATCCAGTTTTTCAAGCTGAGCGCAGCCCAAAGCGGCTTGAAGGTTCGTCAACCGAAAATTATGACCGATGACTTCGTGCCAATAGCGGTGCTGAGGCCGCATGCCATGGTTTCTAATCAGCCGCGCTTGATCCTCGAGGCTTTTATCTTGAGAAAGTACCGCCCCCCCTTCGCCCATGGTGAGGGTTTTGGTGGCTTGAAAACTAAAACATCCGAAAGAACCCAACGTGCCAGCATAGCGACCACGAATTTTCGAGAAAGCTGCTTCGGCCACATCTTCAATAATAGCCACTGAGTCGTTGTTGATCGAAGACTTGATTTCCTCGACGTCTGCGACGTTTCCATAAAGATGCACTGGAATGACAGCTCGGGTTTTTGAGCTAAGGCAGTTCTGAATAGATTTGGCAGACAAACACCAAGTATCAGGATCAATATCGGCAAAGACCGGCTTTGCTCCAACCGCAAGAACCATGTTGGCTGGTGCCGCGAAGGTAAGCCCGGGTACTACTACTTCGTCTCCTGGACCGATGCCCAGGCTCAGTAGGGCCAATTGTAAGGCCGTCGTACCATTCGAAACGGAGATACACGATTGGCTCCCGGTGATCCGAGCAAAGTCCGATTCAAAGCGCTGAATGTACTTTCCATCGGAAATCCAGGTGGAGTCCAAAGCGTCCAGAACAAGTTCCCTTTCCCTTCCCCAATAATGAGGAGAAAACCAGGGAATTTTCGGACTCGAAGTCATGAACCAAGCCCTCGATCAAGATCATTTTTTCTGACCTGATCTTCTGGAAATTTTTCAATCTTCAGGCGTCCTTCTTTCCAAACCAACTTCAAGGCCGAAAAAGTATAAATAAAAAATGTTTTTATAAGCCGCTGATTTCCCTGTCCGCCTCTTCTGGGTTTCAAAACTGCCGGTACCTGTAGAATGGAAAGACCTGAACGTTGCAAGTAGTAAAGAAATCGAATTGCATAGTCACCAAAGCCCCAGAAAACTTTGTCGAAGTTCATTGTCCGGAGATGACTTCGGTGGATCGCGAAATAGCCGAAGAGGTTGTCGGTGATTCGGCCGTCGATCAAAAGACGTAAGAAGATGTTGAAGGCCCAACTGAGTAAATGTCGATTTCGATTTGCGCCAAGTCCTCCGTAAAGAAAACGAGAAGCCACGACGCAATCAAAATGATGGAGGTTCGCAAGCATCATCGGGAGAAGGGTGGGATCATGGTTAAAATCAGAATCCATGATGACAATCCATTCACCCTGAGCCTCTTCGAGTCCCCTTCGGATCGATTTGGCAAAGCCGTGGTCGGATTCGCGGCGGATTCCCCGAAGCCCGGAGATTTTTTCTCTAAGAGCAACTTCCAGGGTCCCATCTGGAGAATTGTCGTCGACCACCAGAATTTCAAAAGTATATTCCTTAAGCTGCTCAGCGATCGCACGCACAACTGCATGGATGCTTTCCGCTTCATTGTAGGTGGGAATGACCACAGAAACTTTAGGCTTATTCATGAAGGAAGTCTCTTTTTTCTGTTAGGGCAAACTTGATGAACTCTGTAATTTCCGGTGAGTCCTCCAAGGTGGACGTAGGAAACTGATCATCTCTTGGACCTTCGAACGGGGACTGTGAGCCCAATAGGTCTTTGATTTCGTCCAATCGTATGGAGGCCTTTGAGCCCAATTCGAGAATTCCCTTGTAGGTTAAATTTTGCAGTATTTTTTGAGCGTTCCACTCGACGGAGGAATATGCGTATCGAGAGCTGCCGTCGACATAGACGGGCCGCCCTTTTAGAAGATCGTAGAGAGCCCCGGATTTCTTTGATCCGCCGTACATCGGGCCCAGTCGGATCACGGATGCTCCCGCAACTTCTGCCAGCAGTTCCGCAGCCCGTCTGTTTCGTCCATAATTTCGATCGAGCTGGGTGCGTGCCGAAATCGAACTGATCACCACTATTTTATGGCCTTCGAATTCCGCCAAAATCTTTCGGGTTAGTTCGACGGATTGCTGGAAGTCTGCGCGTGGATTTTGCTCAGCCCAGAATCGTCGTCCTGTCATGGCCGCATGAACGATATGCTCTGCTGGTCGGCCCTTCTCAAGGTTTGAATCTTCTCGGGTGATCGGGATCATTTTAAAACCCATTTCATTTCCCACCCGCATCAATTCTGTTCCGACGTATCCACGGGCTCCGATCACTGCGACAGTCTTTTTTGAAGTCATTTCTTCTTTTTGCTCGGCGTCTCGATCCCGTGCTTTTCGGCGTAGTCTTCATATTCAGCATCAAAGGGAATTAGGGACTCATGAACGATGGGAACCTGGCATTCATCCCAAGGTTTCGTTAACAATGAAACCGCAGTTACTTCTGTCATGGCATGAAAAGCATGCGCGGTGTTTGGTGGTGTTCGGATACAAGTGCCCTTGCTGACGTGTAACACCAAATCGGGCCCGCCCTTTGGATCTTTCGTAACAATGACACCAGAGCCCTCCACAATTAGGAAATATTCCACAAACTCTGGGTGGGAATGATTCCCGCGAACTTTATTGGGAAGAAAGTAAAGGAGATTGAACTCGCGAATTTGATCCTGGGGTATCCATGTAAAAATGCCACCGCGGCCGTCCTTAATGGTCGTTAAGTTACAGGTCGGTTGAAGCACTTCGATATTGCCGATTTTAAACATTTGAGACACCTTCCCGTTGCGGAATCGATACAAAACGAGGATATGGAATAGGAACGATCAGATTTTTTACGGACTGTGTTGAGGGGAGCTTCGGAACGAGTTTTGTAAAAAAATCGAGGTAATAATAGGGTAGGACTAAGGCGTAACTAGAGCGCGAGAGAAAATCTTCTTTTTCCGAACGCACCGGAATCCGAGAACCAAGCAAAGTGGTGCCGATTTTTTTCTCAGAATTATCCAGCACAGCGAGAATTTCCTCAGGTCCCAAGCCTAAAAACTGGCAAATCATATTGCCCTTCGTGCTGGCGCCCAATGCCAGCATCGGGCCTTCCCGTTCCCCCAAATGCCTTACGAGATCTCGGGTTGTCTCCTTGAGTAGATGGATTCGATCATTAAACCTGACGAGTTGTTCGGGAGATTGCAGCTGGGCGGCCGTTTCCTCTGCCAGAATGGATTGATAGCCAGCTCCTTTTGCGAGGGATTTTGCGCCTTTCTTTCTAACAAAAAGACGAATTGACCCAGCATAAGATGGCACAATCGCAGCATCGACAACACTTAATCCACATCGTTCCAAAAGAGCGTCCACGGAACGGAGCGAGTAATAGGCAACATGTTCGTGGACGATGTTGTCATAAACATTCGCTTTGAGCATTGTGGCCAGATAGGTCATCTGAATGCACCAGAGACTTTCCTCAGACATGACTTCGGCGACCTGGGAGACAAAGGCTACGGGATCGGAGAGATGGTAAAACATCGCGACCGAAAAAATTAGCTTCGGACTTTTGTAGCCAAGACCGGAATACAAATCAGAAGAAAAATAATTTTCAATCCGTTGGTAGTTCGCATCCTCACAGCGGCTCTTGATTCCCTGGGCAACATCAATATTCACTTTGGCTTTCACGGGATCTTGAATCAGAGACAAAAGCGTTCCATCGTTTCCGCCAATATCCAGGACTACATCATCCTCTGAAAGACTCACGTAGGACTTAACACTCTTCACAACGTCGAAAAGAATTTCGCGCATCGTTGCCGTTTCACCACTTTGGTAGGGATAACGCTGGAAGACGAGATTCAGATCGCAATGATGAGAAAGCTGCACTAGCCCGCAGGAAGCAGAGCTACATTGCGTTAGGTTTAGACTGCTGGCTACCAAGCCACGAGCTTCTGCCTCAGTACGAGGGTAGATCGCGGACGGAAATTGATCGCCGACGATCACCAGATCTTCGGCTAGTGGACCACCACAGGAAACACATTTTTTCCTTCGCTCAACCCGCATATTCTCGACCTAATCTTCGATCTCCTGAAGTATTTCGAAACCATTCTCCTGTAGCACCCTGTCTCGCAAGTAGAGCTTTAAATCGTAATCCATCATGTCGGAGACGAGGCCTTTAAGATCAATTTCAGGTTTCCAATTCAAGGTCTTCATTGCCTTTGACGGATTACCACAAAGGAAGTCAACTTCTGTTGGTCGAAAGTATTCTTTACGAACTTCGACTAGGCTTTGGCCGACCTTCAAATGCCGGGAACTTCGTTTCACCTTTTCAAGAAATAGCTTGTTGTCGATCTTCGAAATGAGGCCTTTTTCATCAGTTCCCTGCCCCTGGAATTCTAGTTCAATCCCGATCTCTTGGAAGGCCAGAAGCACGAATTCTCTAACTGTGGCAGTTTTCCCAGTGGCCACCACATAGTCGTCCGGTGTTGTATGTTGCAGCATGAGATGCATCGCCCGAACGTAGTCTTTGGCGTGCCCCCAATCACGAACCGCGTTGAGATTACCCAGTAAGAGCTTTTCCTGTAGCCCAAGAGCAATTTGAACAGAGGCTCGAGTGATTTTCTTTGTGACAAAAGTTTCGCCGCGCCGAGGAGACTCGTGATTAAAGAGAATCCCATTGCAGGCAAAGATTCCATGGGCCTCACGGTAATTGCGAGCCATCCAAAAGGCATAAAGTTTTGCGGCAGCATAAGGGCTTCGAGGTTCAAAGGGCGTCCCTTCATCCTGCAACTGGGAATTCGAGTTTCCGTACATCTCACTTGAAGATGCTTGGTAGAAACGAGTTTTTTGGCTAAGCCCTAGAAGCCGAATCGCCTCTAGGAGTCGCGTTGTCCCCAGGCCGTCGGCTTCCCCAGTATATTCCGGGTTCTCAAAACTAACATGCACATGGCTCATGGCACCGAGGTTATAAATCTCATCGGGCTGAGTTTCCTGAATGATGCGAATCAAGCTCGTGCTGTCCGTGAGATCTCCGTAGTGCAGAAAAAGGCGCACGTCTTTTTCGTGTCGATCTCGATAAAGATGATCAATTCGTCGGGTGTTGAATGAGGAAGAGCGCCGCTTAATTCCGTGGATGATGTAGCCTTTATTCAGTAGCAGCTCAGTAAGATAGGACCCGTCTTGACCTGTAATGCCTGTAATGAGTGCCGTTTTTTTTCCCATTTCCCCTCAATGCCGATTCTGGAATAGGCCGCTACTTTTAATTTAGTCCAAAGTTCATAGTTGAGGGAGGTCGGACCCGAAACGGAGACCCGCCGCATCAATTACTTTCAGGCTTGGAATTCTGCCGAATAGGGCACCATCTAGCGCGATGTTTTGCACAGAAAAACTGTGCACTTCAGATCGCCAATTTGCGTTGTTTGGATAGGTACTCCTCCCATCCTTGGATAAAAGCCCAACGCTTTCTCTTGGGTCTCTGCTGCAGTGACAACGAACTGAGTTCTCGACATCGTATGTAAATAATCAGCGAAGCGCCTGTAGAGTTCTCCTCCCAAACCTTTTCGATGAGAATCCCTTTTCACAGCAATGCTGAGTAGCTCCGTAGTCTCCTCAATTGCTGGACTCTTTTTTCCAATGTATTGAAAAATTGAAAAGACCTTTCTATAGGTATCCAGAGAAAAAGCCATCGGCAGTAAATACCAGAACAAAGTTAGAGGGTGCCGAAGCACATATCGGCGGAAAAACACATTGCGATCCAAGGTTCCAGAGACAAAACCCTGGACCCTTTCTCCTTCTACACTCGCAAACAAAATACTGGCAGGATCCATCGAAAGGTGGAGATAAAACTGCGCCAGAAAGCGTGGCCCCAGTCGGGCTAGAAATCCCGCTGGGATTTCCTGAGCATGAATTTCACCGATTTCCTTGAAATATTTTCTCGGACAGTCTTTGCCGAGTCGTAAGATTTCCAACGGTTCTCCCTATCAAGGGTCGATTTTTTGTGAAAGGACTTGAAATGTCAAGAGGAGCCAGTTCGACAGCAGATGCCTTCTCAGGAAGGAAATGTCCGTTATACTGAAGATGTGGCAACAACCGGGCTAAGACTTAGCAAAGCACAATGGATTTTTTTTGTGTTGTCTCCGCTTCTAAATTTTCTTTTCTTCTGGATCATTCCCTTCGAGAGAAATAAGTCCCAGTCCTTCCAGTTTTTTTCAATGGAATTCGTGTCACTGGTGACCATTGTCACGGCGGGGCATATTGCAGCAGTATATTTTCGGGCACTTCGCGATCCGGTTGTGCGAAATCAAACCCTCCGAAAGACAATTCTCAGCACGGTCATCATTTTTTCATTCGTGTTGAGCTCACCGCTTGGATACGCAGCAGGCTTTTTTGCATTTTTATTTTGGATTCATTATCACTATTTTCGCCAGCACTTTGGGATCTCAAGAATCCTGACATCTAAAGAGTTATTGGCTTCAAAGGGAGAAAGATGGAACGATATTTTTTTCACAACAACCGTTTACACAGTTCCCCTCCTTGCGGTCGATCCTCTGAAGTCGTTTAAGCCTGAACTCATCCAACTTCTCATTGAAACCATGGGACTGCCTACGCTTGGATACTTCACAATGCTCACTCTCGAGTGGTCCGTTAAACTTTCCCAGGAGCTGATGCTCTTTTTTATTGTCTTTTGGACCTGCTACATTCTGCGCTTGTTTTTCCTGTCTTCCAAAAGAAGAGAGTTTCTTCCAAAGGCGGTTTTTTCTGCTTCCCTGGCTCTTGGATTAGGGTTTAGCTATTATGTCTTAAGCCCAGCCTTGGCTCTTCTGTCTGTCGTCGCCCTTCACTCTATTCAATACTATTTCATTGTGGGTGCTGACCAAGTTCGGAATGAAATTTCCAGACCCAAGAGAATTTTTTGGGCTTTTGCTCCACTTCTTGTGGGATACATCGTTGGATTTTGGACTGTTTTGATTCCTCTTCCTAAATTTCTTGTTGATGGTCTCTTTATCGACCGAATCGGTGGGGGGTTCGTGATTGCTCTTAATCTCGCGCATTTTTACATCGACGGCTATGTGTGGAGGAAATACCCCGGCCCCATGAAAACACGCTAAAACTGCTGCGCGGCAGCAATGCTTCTTGTGGGGAATGCCCTCTTGTTTTTCTAGCTTCTCTATGAAAAGCTGAAATTTATTAAATCCTTTCTGCGCGCCACTGCTTTCTTCTTCATCATTCTTGTTGCTACTTATCTTCATCTCTTTCCCTATTCAAATGCTGTGATGAAGCACTCTCAAAACTCCTTCGAAGCACACAATTCTCTTTACACAGGTCCTCTACATTTTTTTTTATCTGAGAGCCGTGCCGTCCATGAAGCCGAAGCTTTGAAGGTGTTTGAGCCTGCATTCCACTCTCAGCGCTTTGCTCCAAAGAATGGCGGAATAGATTTTCGATTGGCTCCCTTGAGTCGCTTCGGAGCTCAGCTGTTGCCTCACAGCTGGAGAGCCTCCACTTTGGAATTTGCATTGCTGTTTTTTATAATGGTCGTGAATAGCTTCGCCTTTCTCTTTTTGGCTCTAAAACTTCAAATGTCCTTTTCTTTGTCCATGCTCTGTGCACTGGCTCTGACCTTTAGTCCAACGGCCCTCTCGTTGGTGCGGATGGATTTCGAGAGTCTTTTCATTGCCCATTGGCCTCTTTTTCTTGGCCTGCTTTTTTTCACAAAACAATGGGTTTCTCGGGAGACCTGCATGGTAGCGTCCTTGTTGCTAGTTGCGTTATACCTTGCATCACCTGAATCTCAGCTAGCTTTTATCTTTTTTTCCCCATTCATACTCATTTATTTTTATTTTTCTAAGATCAATGCCTCGGCCTTTGGGTCGAAATTCATTTTTTCGTTTGGCGCTGCAATCGCCTTATTTGCTTTGTTTTCGTGGCAAAGTTCGGGATACAATTTTTATTTGCCTTTGACTGCGAAATCTCCACCGCTTCCCATTCATCCACTTCAGCTTCTTTCACAAGATTTCTTCAACGGAATAGTCGACTTGAATCCTGTGAGGGCTACAATTTCCCATTGGTTTTCTACTCCGAATAAATTTCAGTACACGCCGGTTAGTCCAGGTATCCGATGGATACTGCTATTTCTATTGGCTGGGCTTTTCGTCCGTTACCGAGAATTTCGTAATTGGGCACTTGCCTTGACCTATCTCGCGTTACTGATTCTAACTTTTTTTCCAATGCTTTCTCTAGTCCCCGCCTTAGAGCTTCTAAAACTCCTTGGCGTCTATCGTGAAGAGCTAGGGCTGCGCATGTTAAGTTTTTCCTCGATTGCTTTGTGGGGACTCTCTACTCTTTTTATATTGGAACTGTCTCGCTTTCCGAATTCCTGGTGGAAGCGTTTTCTTTCCTTCCTGGACCCATCATTGCTAAAGGTTCCAGCTTTGTTTGCATTCCTGTTATTTTTTCTTGAGTCGCCACCTCTCGCCGGATTTCAGCCACATCTTTCGCGGGAAAATATCTCTGGGCCTGCATCGGCAAAGTGGGCACTTAGTGTCCCAAGCTATTCGCTCACCTTTTCTAATGAGTTGCCGATCGTGCTTAATCAGATTTCAGGCCACACCTATGAAGTTCTTGACGCTCGACCCGGACTCTCAAAGGAAGCTCTTGAGTTTTTCGTAAAACTTAATTCGGGTGATCCTTTCATCGGGCCAGAGAGCTATCGTAGCCTTTTCGAATGTCTTCGTCCCCCACTTGTCATTTTTCCTTATCGCGATCGGAAATCCATCGATTGTGAACTAATTGGACTTCAACAGTACTCTTCATTTTCTTGCGTCTCTCGGGACCCGGACACGTCAGAATTGACTGAAAACAAGATGACGGAATGCATGCAGAGGACACGTGCGTCACGCTGATTGAATCCAAATTATTGCGATTGCTTTACCGGAGCTTTTAAAACGTTGGAGTCCTTTTGAGCCCCATTGAACGGCTCGCCACGATAATAGTTGAAGAACTGAGACGTCATTCTTGCCAGGAGCGCAAAACACTCCTTATTTTCGGATCCTTGGAGCGAGGAAAGGATTAAACATTTATTGGCTAGGCAAGGATGGCAGAAAGGTACTTCTTCAAGCCCCTTTTCGAAAGCTTTCAATGCTCCTTTGAAATCTTTTTGATCATAGCGATCGAGTCCTTTCGCTAGGTAGTAGTTCGCGTACCGTGAATAGATCATTAAATCGTGATCATATTCAGAATAAACTTCTACGAAGTGGTCGCTCCAATCCACCGATTTCTGAATTTTATCAATAGAATCATTTAAGAAACTTGTTCCGCCTTGATGACTGAGCAGTCGTCCGGCCGGCAAGTAGGTAATTCCAAAATCTTTTCCCTGAAGATCACTATCAACAAAAATATGGAAGTGCTTCGAATTCGCCGCTACAAATTCAGCTAAAGAATACTCTGCTTCGATTTCTTCGTCGATCTTCGAGGGGAGCTCGACGTTAGGAAGTGCGGCCTTAAGTTTTTTATGTGTGACTGGTTTATGGAGTGAACTTACATTCATAAGCGCCCAATTGGGATTCCTTTCTTGCAGGGCAAGAACATATTGGATTCCAAAAAAAACAGAATCATTCATGGCAGTAAAAATAGTCTTTTTATCTGGATCATTTGGAGCTTGGCGAAAGAGGTTTTCGATATATTCTTGAACGATCTTTCGTTCGGAATAGTCATTTCGATTTAGATTGCGATTAAATCCCCATGTAAAGCAAAGAAGCAAGATTATGACTGAGAAGATTCTTAGGAACAGGTGAAAGCTTCGTTTTCCGTTATGTTCAGTCGTCGAAAGCTTCCAATAAGGAAGGCTTCTTTCAATTAGCTTGCCAGAAAAAACCAGTAAAAGCAGAAACGGCATTACGGTAAAACGCTCGAAAACTTGAATCCCGAATTCTTTTAGATGGATATTTGAAAGTGATAAAAAAGCGGTCATGTAAAATAACCACGAAAGCGCAACAGTCCATTCTCTTGTGGAAAGCCATGAGTGAAGAGGCGCTCTTTTAAAAATCAGAAGAAATAAAGTGGCAAGGAGCGCGACAAATAGGACGGGCGCATCCAATAAGTTAAGGAGCAAGGAATG
Source organism: uncultured Bacteriovoracaceae bacterium (assembly GCA_964636255.1). Taxonomy (GTDB): domain Bacteria; phylum Bdellovibrionota; class UBA2428; order UBA2428; family UBA2428; genus CAXNGS01. Next base: position 53,475 of record CAZWNW010000003.1, read on the forward strand.
TTTCAGCAGCTTCCAATACTGAAATTCAGAATCATTGGCGGTAAGTTTGAAGGTTCCGTAATCACTCCGGCTAAAGTGCCGCCAGAGATCTGAAATCGACTCAATATATCCCCATGAGTACATTGAGAATCGATCCAGAAAGAAGATCGATAAATAGAAAAATGCGGTGATGCCTGCCCCCATGCCCAATGTCGTCAAAATCAATTTTGGCCGCCGTACTACTTTGATCTGATAAATCCACAGGGGCGCCAAGAATGCCGTCGTGTGATGATTCGCGAAGGATAGTCCGAAGATCACGGAAAGGAGTATCAAACGCCGTGATTCACTCTTCAATTGAGCAGACAAAAAGACAAAGAGTGACAGTAAAGCAAGAAGCCAATGCAAGGAAAAGACATCTGGCAAGACTGAGTACTTCCAAAATACTTTTGAAGTAGAAAGAATAAATAAAAGAGAGAGCGCGAGAATGGGGATTCGCTTGAAGATTAAAAAAAGGACGAAAAGACTAAACATGGAAGTGAAAGAAAAGAAGAGCGCGGACTCCCAATAGGGGCTGGGACCTGTCATTAAATAGTTCCACCCCCTAAGCAGCCACGTGATCAGAGGATATCCGGGAGGATGTAAAACAGTTCCCAATTCCGCAGATACAACAATCTCTGATGTGTCCCCGGATTGAATCGCAACAGGGAGCCTGGGGTAATACAGCAAAATCCAAGAAAGGAAGGCGATCACAAGAGCCATGAGTTCCGAAGACACCAAATTCCTATAGAACTTCACGCACTAATATTAACATGCGGCTGGGAATCACCCAAGTTGGTGGAATCCCAAAAGCAAAAGAGCGAGGCATCCCGGAGGACACCTCGCTCTCTAGTAGTTTGGAACTGAGTAGCTTAATTAATTCAAGCCGCTTTGGTTGTTGGTCATGACACGTTGGCTATTGATCCACCATACGTCCGTTCGGGTTGTGGTTTGAGCACGGTCCAAGGGACATCCAACGGCCTGAGCTGTAAAGTTATCAACTCCACTGTAAGCGGTTGGGGTGACACCAGCATTAGCTCCGTATACGTTTGCTTGATCAAGGGCATGGTTACAGAGGTTCAGAGATGAAGGGTAGGCCCCTAAATATCCGAGAGTGGGTGCCGCAAGAAGAAGAGTGCCCGTCATGTTTGCGAGCGCTTCCGCATACGTCGCGCCTGAGGAGACACCGTAATATCGCTTCACGCCTGGGCGGGGACTGAAACCGATGTTATCTTCTCGCACGCCTTCTGGAACAAAACCAATTGAGGGCAGGTAGGGGCTATAGCTTGAATACTCAGCGTAGAAGCTTTTTTGAGCGGTGAAAATTGAAGTCAACTCAGCTTTCGCGTTCGTTTGCTTTGATCGAGCTTGGAACTTTTGGAAGTTTGGTACCGCAATGGTAGCCAAGATTCCGATAATAGCCACGACGACCATCAGCTCTATGAGCGAGAAACCGCCTTTATTTTTCACAGTTAAATTTTTCACTCTAACTACCTCCAATAACTTAGTTTTAAGCCCTTTTTATGATCCGATTACAGCGGTAGCTGCAATGTGCGTTCCAATTTTGTCTTCTTCAACAAAGCTTAATGTAGCCTTGAAAATAAGCAATTTAAGTCGCAATAAAATCAACACTTCACTGTCAAAAATGAGAGAGGACTCCAGTGAGTCAGCTATTGCCGGAAAATGACCAGGAACTAGACGCTTCGATTCGGGCGTGGAAGATAAAAAGGTAGATCATTTTTCCCTAGATTCACGATAAACATCTGCCCTGCAATTCCATAAGGTAAAAAGGGGACCAGCTGAATCTCTGGATTTTGGACAAGCCATTCGGCAGCGGCTTGGGCCTCGCCTTTGCGAAGTGATCCCCCCATCAGGAACCAATCATCAAACATCAATATGCTTCCTTCTTGAAGGAGTGGGGTGACAAACCTCAGGCAATCAACGGTTGATTCATAAAGATCACAGTCAATATTTACAATCGCTACTTTACTCAGTTGATGTTGATTTAGGGTTTGTGGCTGCAGTGTTTCACTAAACCAGCCGTCGACAATCGTTACTTGTTTGAAATTCGGTTCTCTTTTGATCAGGTTTAAAAATGACTTCTTCGATGCCGCGTATTCCCCGGCAGCAAATATGTTTTTCTGGTCCTTGTACGAGTCAGCCTCGGGCAGGCCCGCGAAAGAATCAAATGCAAAAAAACGACCTTCAAAGACTCGGGCGGGGCTACTACGAAAACTGTTACGAGCCGTACGCATACAAATCCGAAAAGTGTCTCCTTGAAAGACTCCAAACTCTAGGTAGTCACCTGTTAATCCGTTTCTACTAATCAGATGCCATGCTTTTATGATGGCAGTTGTTTTGGAGTGCACATTCAATAACTCCGGAACTAAAGGAATTGCAGTCATCAACCAATTGAAAAATCGGAGTCCTCTTAATCTCCAAGAGCCGTAAGATTGATCTGTTCCACTCATGTCGTGCCGCCCATTCGGTAACCTCTTGTGAAAAAGTGAAAAAGTTGCTCGCGCCGGGCCCAGACGAATCGCCATCGCGCTAAGCGAAAGATGCTTTTAAAAACGTTTCTGGGTGTTATCAAATAATCTACTAGACAGCCGAAAAACAGGAATCTGCCGACGCGATATTTGGACTGACTTTCCGGTCCAACTTTAAAATCCGCAGCCACATAAAATCCGTCAAAACCAAAAAGCTTGGTCAATGCCCTGTGAAAACCTGTAGAGTAGCATTCCATGTCAACTGTGGCATTTGAGGGTAAATCAATCATCTGCCCTTTTCGAAAATCTATTTGAAATATTTTGCTTTCAATATCTCTGAAAGAAACGACAAGCGGGGGCGGTAGAACAAAAGTAAAGAAAAACTCGTGGCGAAGTTTGCGAGAAAAGTTCTTGATGGCATCGGCAATCGTCGCGGGGGGCACTGGCTCGGAATACTTGTGGTTAGATTCAGTATTCAAGACTGGGTGAGCGTTTTCAATGATCAACTGATCGGAACGGATCGACAGTTTGCTGCCCGGAAGTGCTGCTTTAATTCGAGGATCCAACGTTGCGAGGTCTTCGTGTCGAACTCGTAGATCATTTTGCCATCGAGCAAGTTCTCCCGTGTAAAGATGAAAAGAGGCGGTCGGAAGGATCACCTGGGGGTCAAAAATTTTTAAAAATGTTAGCAGGCGATTGATATAGAACTCTTTCAATCCCGCGAAGTCTTCCGGGTAAATTTTATGCGCGTGACTAAAATTGACGCAAATCACATCGACTTTTCTGGACGCGAAAGTTCTATTTTTCGCGAGAATTCTTTTCAAAAGAAAAGGGTCCAGTAGTGAATCGTTAACGTTGAGCAGAAAAAGATCGTCGGTGAGATAAGCTAAAACATAGTCAATAGCCATCGATGGAACGCTCAATAAAGTCGTTTTAGAGTCGAGTTGAAAAGCTACTCGGTCTTTTATCTCGGCCTGCTTTTTTCCAGTGCACTTCGACGCGATTGTTCTTAGGTCAATCATCGAATTGTCATGACCAATGAAGGTTATCTCAGGATTCACGTCATTGATTGCCTTCATTGTTTCAAAGTGAAGATGATCTGAATGAGGGTGGGAAATCCATAAGTGAGTAGCGGTTTTTGCTAGCTCAATGGCCTGAGTGTTCGAGTATTCGAGTGCCCAAGAGCCCGAAAATGCCGTGCCGCTTAGCCAAGGATCAATCAGTAGCCGAGTACTTCCATTTTCGATCAATAAGCTTGCGTGATTCAGTAAGGTGATAGTGCTCATGCTTTGGCTTCAGCTACCATTAGCTTCGGCATAGGATGGACAATGGAAAGCTGTCCAAGCCCCGCCTGATTCTCACTCAAAAACATGTCTCCCATTCTCAGATGAAATTTACCATCAACGCTGCAAAAGCAAAAGAGCGAGGCATCCCGGAGGACACCTCGCTCTCTAGTAGTTTGGAACTGAGTAGCTTAATTAATTCAAGCCGCTTTGGTTGTTGGTCATGACACGTTGGCTATTGATCCACCATACGTCCGTTCGGGTTGTGGTTTGAGCACGGTCCAAGGGACATCCAACGGCCTGAGCTGTAAAGTTATCAACTCCACTGTAAGCGGTTGGGGTGACACCAGCATTAGCTCCGTATACGTTTGCTTGATCAAGGGCATGGTTACAGAGGTTCAGAGATGAAGGGTAGGCCCCTAAATATCCGAGAGTGGGTGCCGCAAGAAGAAGAGTGCCCGTCATGTTTGCGAGCGCTTCCGCATACGTCGCGCCTGAGGAGACACCGTAATATCGCTTCACGCCTGGGCGGGGACTGAAACCGATGTTATCTTCTCGCACGCCTTCTGGAACAAAACCAATTGAGGGCAGGTAGGGGCTATAGCTTGAATACTCAGCGTAGAAGCTTTTTTGAGCGGTGAAAATTGAAGTCAACTCAGCTTTCGCGTTCGTTTGCTTTGATCGAGCTTGGAACTTTTGGAAGTTTGGTACCGCAATGGTAGCCAAGATTCCGATAATAGCCACGACGACCATCAGCTCTATGAGCGAGAAACCGTTTTGCTTTATTTTTGTTTTATACATTTTTATCATCTCCACTTTTCTTGATTGTCTGTATGACACAGAGGGTGCAACGATCATTCCAATCTTGTTCACTTAACCATATATTAAAGGAAGTTCTAATATCAGCAACTTGACGTCAAAATATTTAGACACCGACAAGTCAAATTTGAGAAGCGCGGGTCGCTCGACTGCACTTTGGCGGTTCTGTTGAATTTCTTTACAACTAGCTGCAGAGTTTGGGGGGCTTATTACGGGGGCCCCCGTTGAAAATGGCGCTACGCGTCCAGGCTTGGCAGCTTTTACGGCGGGAGTGAAACAAGCTGGCAATTATTTGTTCAAAAGGAGGAGAGTTGCAGATCCCATATCAATCACCCTCGGGCTGCCTATTTGGCGTGACTAGGTTCATGAGATAATGCGAATCAATTTGAGTGTACATAAAGAAGAGGACTAGCAGGTTTCCGAAGGCCCCGGCCGATAGTGTGAGAACTCCCAGCAGGGCATAGGAGGCCCAACCCGGAATAGCCAGTTCTGTGAAAAGCTTGATGTAAACAATTGCCAATGCGGCGCTTATTCCAACGAGCGAAGTAAAAAAAAGCAAAAGCATCCCACGGAAACTAATCTGATCCAAAAAAGGCATCAGCATATTAAGCCCATGGCGAACAAGGCTCATGGTGTTCATGCGACTTTCGCCAAAAAAACGCTTTCCACGCGCGAGGGGCACAAATTGAACAGCGGTTCGGGTCGAAAACAAACTCATAGAATAACAGCGATCAAAATGTGGATGATGAATCATGGTCCTAAGGATGCGGACGGAAAAGGCCGCAAAATTACCAGATTGTACGGTTCTGCCCGTAAGAGTGCGGAAAAAGAGCTTATAGAGTTTGTATAAAATACGAAATTTTAGGCCTTCACTGCGATGGGTTCTTTGGGCAAGCACCACATCTGACGGAAACTGCTGAAGTCGCTCGATCATTTGGGCCAAATCCTTGGGCTGATCTTCTCCGTCAGAGTCCATTGTGACGACAAAGTCTTCGTCGTCGGCCCATTGACTGAGATTTCTGAGGCCAAAGACAATGGCTTTTTGATGTCCTAGGTTGAAAGGTGCTCGCAAAAGGCTCAGGCCCTTCAAATTTCGAATTGTCTCGATTTCCAAGTCCCGGCCGGCGCTATCATCAACGAGGACAAATCTGATCTGGCGAAAAGCAAGCGGAGAAAGGGTGGCCAAGGCCTCGTTATAGAGTTGCTGAAATGAACGAGTGTCGAAATAGCACGGGCTTACGATCCAAAGGCTTCGAGTACTTAAAGCAACGGGACTCACAAATCAATTCTAAGAGGCCTAGAGAATTCTGCAAGTACCAAGCGGGAATTGGCACCTGGTGGCAGTTTATTGAGGCTGGGAGTTTTGTGCTCTGTTTTTTCTCTCTTTTGAAGCCCCAAGGAGACTTGTGTTCGATGGCTCCCTTGGCCTAGATAGGAGCAAGATATGAATCCGATCGTTGATTCAAAAAAATCCCTTTCCTCTGGCCATTCCTCTACCCATTCTACCGAGCGGGAAAAACAAACGCGGGAATTAGGTCGCGAGCTTTTCCGCCGCTCTAGTGAAAGTAGCATGAGCCTTTTCAATAAAGGCTTCTGGTCCGGAAAAATGATGGACTGGTCAATGCAAAATCACGACTTCAAAGTCCAGATGTTTCGTTTTGTCGATGTTCTGCCGACATTGCATGATTCCGAACAGGTCACTCAACATTTGCGGGAGTATTTCTTGGATGAGTCGGTCAAAATTCCCGGAGCCATAAAGGCAGCAATGGGGGTGGCCGCAAGCACTTCGATCGTAGGGAAAATTGCTGCAAGCACGATTCGTAAAAACGTGGAATCCATGGCCGAACTTTTTATCGCGGGCCAAGATAGTGCCTCCGCGTTTTCAGCGTTGGAGCGACTGTGGAAACAGGGTCACTGTTTTACGGTCGATATATTGGGCGAGGCAGTCGTTTCAGAGGCTGAGGCCCGTGATTATCAGGGCCGTTATATGGAATTGGTGACGGGACTCTCGGAAAAAGTGAAGTCTTGGAAGGAAGCCAAAGTTCTGGAGGAAAGTCCGTGGGGCCGCCTTCCCCGAGCCAATGTTTCTGTGAAATGCTCTTCGCTTTATTCGCAAATTGATTCTTTGGCCTTGCGCTCGTCGGTTGATGCGATCAAAGAGCGCCTACGCCCGATTTTGAAGGCGGCAATTGAGTCTGGGGCGATGCTAAATTTGGATTCCGAACAATTCGATTACCGCGACATCATTTTCACCGTCGCGGAAGAGCTCTTTATGGAAGATGACTTTCGCGCCTACCCTCATTTTGGAGTCGTGATTCAAGCTTATCTGCGCGATTCTCTCCAAGACGTTGAGCGCATCGTAAATTTGGCACGCCAACGAAAGGCTCCGATTACGGTACGCTTGGTGAAGGGTGCCTATTGGGATTTTGAAGTCATCAAGGCATTGGAAAATGATTGGCCCATTCCCGTTTGGACTAAAAAAGCGGAATCCGATGCGCACTACGAACGCTGCACGGAGGCTTTAATCAATAGTTATCCTCTCGTGATTTCAGCCTTTGGTTCCCACAATATTCGTAACCTTGCTTATGCGATGGCTTATGCTGCCGAGCGCGCTTTGCCGAAGAACGCATTTGAAATTCAAATGCTTTTTGGAATGGCGGATCCCTTCAAAAAGGCTGTGATCGAAATGGGTTATCGATTGCGTGAGTATGTTCCCGTAGGAGAAATCCTTCCTGGCATGGCTTACTTGGTTCGCCGACTATTGGAGAATACTTCGAATGAAGGTTTTCTGAGACAGAAATTTGTTGGCAATGTTGATCAAGAAAAACTTCTCGAGGACCCCCGAGAGAAAGTCGAACGATTGCGTATTGAAGATGGGACGCAAAGTTTAAGTGCCAAAGCGCAAGGATTTTTTCAAGGCGAGCCTCCTCTTGATTTTGTTTATGCCGAAAACCGCGATCGACTGCGCGAAGCCTTAAAGTCCGTTCAAGCAAAATTTCCGTTGGAAGCACCCTGCATAATCGATGGAGAGAAAGCGTCGATTAAGGCGTTCACTGAAGTTTCTTCGCCAAACGATCATTCCCTCAAGGTCGCTCGTTTTGCGGAAAGCACATTAAGCGAAGCCGATGCGGCCGCAGCGGCGGCTCATAGGGCGTTCCCAGTTTGGCGAAAAGTCTCCGTAACGAAACGCATTGCGCTGGTACGCGACTTGGCGGCACGCATGCGCTCGGAGCGTTATGAATTGATGGCGCTGATGATGCATGAGTGCTCAAAAACCGCTCGCGAAGCCGATGGGGATGTCGCAGAAGCCATCGATTTTTGCGAATTTTATGCCGGCGAAATGGAGCGGCTACAAAAACCACGCCCGATGAGCGCGCTGCCTGGCGAGAGCAACGAATACATTTATCGTGCCCGTGGCCCAGCGCTCGTGATTGCTCCGTGGAATTTTCCCTTAGCAATTCTTTGTGGGATGAGCGTGGCTCCGTTACTAGCCGGTAATCCGGTGATCATGAAGCCCGCAGAGCAGGCTTCGGGCATCGCATATCGATTGTATCAATTGATGCGCGAGGTGGGATTTCCCGAAGACGCCGTCCAGTTTCTACCCGGGCGAGGAGAAATCGTGGGTGCTGCGCTTGTAAAAGATCCGCGCATTCATATTATTAATTTCACGGGATCACGCAGTGTCGGATTACAGATTCTGCAGGAAGCCGCGATTTTGCGACCGGGGCAAAAGCACATCAAAAAAGTAGTTTGTGAATTAGGTGGCAAGAACGCTTTGATCGTCGACGAAGACGCGGATCTCGATGAAGCAGTTCTTTCCACTCTGCGATCGGCCTTTGGATTTCAGGGACAGAAGTGTTCGGCTGCAAGCCGAGTCATAGTTGTAGGTACTGCTTATCAGCGCTTTCGCGAGCGAATCACGGAAGCATTGGCTGCGATCAAGGTCGGCAATTCAACGGCCTTCGACACAAAAGTGGCAGCCGTAATTGATCAGGAGAGCAAAGATCGACTATTGGGTGTGATTGAGCGCCACAGAGAAAAGATAATTGCGCAATTATCCGTATCCCAAGATTTAGCAAATCGCGGGCATTTCGTGGGCCCCACGATTTTTGAAGAAAAGGACCTGCAATCCGAATTGGCGCAGCAGGAATTTTTCGGCCCCTTATTAACACTTTTTCACGCGGCTTCGCTGGATCAGGCCATAGAAATTCTCAATGGAGTCGATTATGCGCTAACGGGGGGATTGATTTCTCGCAGTCCGCAAAACATTGCGCGCATTCGCGAAGAGGCTGAGGTGGGTAATCTGTATATCAATCGCAGCATCACGGGATCTCTTGTCGGTCGACAACCCTTTGGAGGTTATCGTCTTTCAGGGGTGGGGGCCAAGGCCGGGGGCCCAGATTACATGCTCAATTTCTTGGAACCCGTAACGCAAACGGAAAACCTCATGCGCCGCGGATTCTCTCCGGAGCTCTAAAGCGTGTCGCCTTTTCAGTTGGCCGCTCGGAAGCTTCAAAAACTGGATCCGACTCTGGGTGCACTCATCAAACAAGTGGGTCGTTGCACGCTGGAGCCCAGTCTCAAACAAAGTCCTTATCAAGCCTTGGTAGAGGCGGTCGTCTATCAGCAGTTAACAGGAAAGGCGGCCGCGACGATCTTGGCGCGCGTACTGAGGCTCTATCCTCGAAAACGTTTTCCCGCGCCGGAAGATCTTTTGAAAACGAAAGATCTCGCGTTGCGGGGTGCTGGATTATCGCGAGCCAAGACGGCAGCGTTAAAGGACATCGCATCGAAAACTGTTGAGGGCGTTGTTCCCACGACCAAAACTCTTGGACATTTGTCTGACGAAGAAATTTTACGGCGACTGACCAGCATTCGGGGCGTTGGTCCATGGACGGTTGAAATGCTTTTGATTTTTAAACTTGGTCGACCAGATGTCATGCCCTCATCCGACTATGGGGTCCGAAAGGGCTTCTCCTATCTCTTTCGGGACGGCGAATTGCCACATCCAAAAGAGCTACTTGCACACAGTGAAGCTTGGCGTCCCTATCGGACTACGGCCGCGTGGTATTTGTGGCGCGCGGTGGATCTTCATCGCGAGAAGCGCGGCCCATAGTTAAAATAAAATCAGGGTGCTTGTTTTCGTACGCCGGCTCGGCAGGGGGTGGCAAAACTTTGCGATGCACTTCCTGCGCCGGGCCCATCGATGATGCCAGTTCCGGCTTGAAAATTTCCGCGGGCGCCGCCGTTTGAGCCTGCAGCGGCATTAAAATATACCCATCCGTTCCAGACGGAATAGTCATTTCGATTCAGCCTGAGATTGCTAACATACCAACAAGTTCCCACGCCTAAATCACTACGATCATCAATCGTATCTGGATTATTACATTGAAAGGCTGGACGTCGATCTCCTGTGTGTGAGGGCTCGGCAGGGTCCTGGGAATCGGATGCATAACACTCTTTGATGCTAGAGGGATCAGCGAATTCAGCGTTGGTGGGAGCAGTATTGTTGTCTAGAGAGCTAGGAATTGTGAAGTTTTTCTCCTCCGCCGAAGCTGTGTTCACTTCGACCACGAAGCAAGGGTAGCCCCGTGCCTCCTGAATATGGGAATTGGGGTTGGAGGTGAGGTAGTTTCTTGTGCTCGTGACACGAATCCATCCAGTATAGTTTGCAACTGTCATGTTCGATCCCAAGGGACAACCCCCGATACTGGTGCAGTAGTTGTTGACCCGGCCAGGTGTAGAGTCGCCCGTGAGTCTTACGTTGTCGACCCAGATACAAGTTCCCACGGCACCTTCGATTGCGCCTTTCTCGTTGGTGTTGTTTGAACATTGAGTCCACCAGTCACCGTCCGGAACGTATTGGCATCGGGATACTGAAGCAATGCGATCATTTCGTTCTGCCAAGGTATATCGATCGTCGCTTTCCGCAGTCGGATTGAATGCGGATTTTAAATCATCCTCCCAGTCGATGCGGGCGTAAGCCGGGCTTCGGGTCGAGACAACTACGCCTCGATCACAATCACGACTTTTTGTCGTTTTCACTCCGGACGAATTGTAATACCAGATTCCCCATTTTTTAGAAGGGCGATCATAGGCGCAGCGATAACCTTTGCGATTTCCGCAACGGCTTGTGCAATTGTAGGTCTTGATGGACCCCGCCGATTGGTAGCGACATTCTGAGACTCGTTCACCAAGTTCACTGACGCAGCCGTCACCGGGGATCTGTTTTTCGTCGCCGATGGGCAAGTGCTCGTCAGGCCATTCGATCATGTCGAGACTGATGTCGTTGGTCATGTTGCATTTCTCTGCTGGCATGTAAACCCCGGCAAGCCATCTGCCGCCTAAGTCTTTACAGAGCGCATCTAATTTCATTTCACCAGAGGAAGAATAACAGCTTACTATTTTTCTATCGGTCGTATCTTCGGGTAAAATGTCCTCGTTGGGCTCAGTCTTGAGAATCAGCGGAATTGAACGCTCACGCAGTTGCTCGGGTCCGTTTCCACCTGTTTGTGAAAAGCGGATGTTCATCAAGGCGCGATAGTCGGTTGGTAGTTTAAAGGGACGAATATTAGTGAAATAGAGGTCGTGAAGGACCAAAGAAGTCGTTCTAACTTTCCTATCCTCCTCATTCGCCTCTGGATTTAGCCGGCCTAGGCCGATTTCGAGTGAGGCCTGAATTTTATATTTCCAGCTGTTGAGGTTTTCGTCGGTCGCAGATAAGCGAGGTTTATTTAATGAAGAATTACCGAGAAAGAGAGAATTGGCACAGACTTCTTCATCTGAAATCGAGACCATAACGTCGCGGAGAACTTGTTCTTCATCGGATTTATTTGCGACGAATTTTTGAGACTTGATCGACTGCAAAATGTATTTCCCCGCTACGGTGAATAAAACGCCGCTAATGGCTATTGCTGCCAATGCTCCTGAAAGTGAGAATCCACTGCGGAAATTTTGCATACAAATGCACCCTGCTCCCCTCTCAATATTTTATACCTTGGAATGAATAAATCTGGATAAGTTACGATGGCGTTTCCGTTAAGCTTCTGTGAAGACAGAGACGCTGTTTCATTGGAGTGCGTTAGGTTTACAGACTTATTAAGTGACGCAACGCATATAGAGCCTGCTAAGGCTCTGGAATGCTTCGGATTCCTAAGCTCATGCAAATGCTTCTTTTAATATTTCTTCTGGCCTCCTGCGGGAAGACCTATCGTATTGAAATTGATAAAAAAGCAGGCGAATCCCAGACTGTGATCCGTCTTGAGCACCAGGCACTCCGAAAATATACGGGATCAGATCATCTGTTTATCAAGGTTTCCTTCCCTGAGGCCTTTGAAGCCAAAGGAATGGTTTTCACCACAACACTCCGATTTCCAAATGAGCAATCCTTGTGGGTGAAAGTTCCCAAGTCGATCGGACTTGAGCCCTCGGACATTTTTTTCCGTGGGAATCAGGTCACAGTTTGGCTGACGCCGACTGACCTGCCTCAGTCCGAAAAACGCAGTTACCAGAGTCCTCGTGAGCGGCGTTTCGATGTCGTCGATCACTTCGCCATGATTGCAACAATGGAAAAGGTAACCGCTCGACTTCTGGGATTGATTCCGACGAGTTTCGCCAATTGCACGGCCTTTCCTGTCGGACCTTCCCTTGTGATGACAAATCACCACTGCGTCGCAAATCAGGATCACTGCACGAACGCCTCTTTTGTTTTCTGGGATTCGCGTGAACGCAACGAAGAAAACGAAGTTCCTGCTCGGCGCTTTGCTTGTAAGCGGATTGTGGCGACGAATGCGAACTTGGATTTCTCGCTGCTTGAAGTGGAAGGCGACCCGTCGGAGGATTACGGAATGGTTCGTGTGCTGCGAAGTCCTCAACGCTTGGAACCTGGCACTCCAGTTACGATATTGAGTCAGAATCCGGTGGGACATAAACGCAGCAACGGTTGCGTGACAGGCGAGTATGGAAATTCATTTTTAATCGGAGAAGGCAAAGTGAAAGCCAAGCTCGTCACGAATCTCATATGTACGAGCCCAGTCATAGGAGGGGATTCAGGAAGTCCCGTTTTTAACAATGATGGCGATTTGGTCGGAATTGTTTTTGCGACCGATAAAGAGATCTCGGGAATGGGTTACATGAGCCCTGTCAGTGCGATTTTTCCGAAGGTGCCCACCGAAATGGCTAAAGCCTCGATAACTTGGGCGGATCGATAGACGGAATGCATTTAAAGGGTTTTGTTTGCCCTTAAACGGGCGTCAAATCTCTGTCGTAGAGTCAAAATATCCTGCGTTTTGAAGGGTCCTCAACCATCCTTTTACAGGACAATGCCTAGGCTTTTCTTTAGAATAGCTAGTTGGGGAGTACCATATGCGTCGCATTCTATTCGTTTCGCTCTCGCTAATAAGTTTGGGAGCCTGGGCCCGCGTTGCTGAGAATTCCTATGAATTCTTGTCGGATCTACGAACCGAACTTGACGACACGGACTACAAACGTCGCAACGAGGTTTTGAAGGAAAAGAGCGATGAAATTCGCCAAGCCATCCAGGAGCTTAAAACTAACGCTCGGAATGATAAGCAGATAAAAGAGCTTGAAGAGAAACTCAAAAAGCTAAAGGACGAACAGTTTCTTTTGACGGAGCTCCGTGGGCACATGGGCATGAATCCGGAAAAGCTAACTTGGAAGTGGGCCGCCGGTGCCTGGAGTGCGCGCCTTCCGAATACACCTTTCATACTGACGCAAAAATTGGTGAATGGTGAGATTGTCACAAGTATTTCCTTTGACTCCAAAAAATCTGCACTTGTTGTTGAAGAGGCAGATCCGAAAATCCGTTCTTTCTATGATCGCCTCACGCTTTCCAAGGAAGAAGCGACTGAAGTTCTGAAGAATCTCAATGCCGAACTGACGAAGGGCAACACGAAAATCGAAGATGCAAAATTCGACAAAGATACCCGTCCGGAAGTGGCTAATAAAATCTTCGTGCGCGATGGAGTGCTTCACTCGCTGGGATCGGCTCGGAAAGAAATCGATGCAGGGATCGAACGTCTCAGCCGAGGCCCTTATCCAGAAATCAAAGAAGCCGAGGACGCAATCAAATTCGCTAAGAATGATCGCTCTCGGGAAGAGCGACTCAAAGAATACGAGCGCATGTTGCTCCTGGTCGGAAAAGTGCGTGGTGGTGATTTGAAGCTGAATGCAGAAAACGAAGACACCTGCCAGGTGCTGATGAAGGCTTCGGGTGGCTATGCCAAAATGAGCGAAGCCGCGAAAAAAGAATGCCGTGATTATGCACCCAAGGAAGTCGCCAAAGATGATAGTGACGGCGAGACTAAAGAAGACAAAGAAATCGCCGCTGAAAAGGCGCGGTTAAGCGAATCGGATTCCGAAAGTGCACGTAGAGTCGAGATGCTTGTTCGCCAGAACATGGCACTGTGTGAAGCTATGGCCCAGCGTGCGACGATGCCATTGGGTGATCAGCAACGTCGCACCCTCGGACAAATAGTTGAAAAAGTGATGACCAATGACAAAGTAGTCTGTGGCACATTCAATCTTGTCATGAGTGATGTGGCCGCGGAAAATTTCAATGCGAAGACAGGAATGGCCGGCGACTTTAAGAGCGCGCTCGATCGGGAGCTCGGGATGCTGGAAGGCAACATGAGTGGTCCACAAATCGAATTTGTAGGTACAAAAGCCGAGCGCATTGTGCAGGATTATTTTGCAGCTGCTTATCAGAAAACAAGTTCCCGCGGGAATATGCGTGTGGCCCAACGTGATCTCAACTCTAAAGTCGAGGCCGAAAGAAATCAGAAGTTGATGAAGGAGAAAAAATGTTTAGAGAGCATGGCTTCGGGTTTTGCATCACTCCTCCAGCTGCGACAAAGCATGGAGCCGCGTGATGAGGCCGAGGCGATGGCCGTGCATCAAGTCGCTCATTATAATTCCATCACCAACATGTTGCTCAAATCGGTGAATCAGGAGATCCAACTGACAAATTTATCGAATGCAGGAATCGATATGGGTGAACCACAACCACTACGAGTACCCCTAAGAAGTCGCAGTGTGGGTGGTGCCGCCAGTTCCGTGCGCGTACAAGGTGTGCCACGAGGAGATCTCAGTCCTAATAGCCAAGGTGTGGGCGGAAGAAATCTACCAGTCGAAAACCGCAGGCCTTCACAGGGCTCCGGCGTCTATGGCAATTAGAGTGGCACTTAAGTAGGAGACGGATGGGGTGACTTCCTTGAGGCGAATTCTTCGAGCAAATTGGGGTTGGGGGCTGCTTGTCGCCCTTTCTGTCCTGCCAACGACGAGTCATTCTCAAGAGGCTTCCGCGCGTGAAACACGTGTGGGTTCTATCGAAGCATTTTTCAAAGCCATCGCCGCTAAAGACGAAGTCCTGTCAAGAACTCTCAGACGAGCACGAACAGGGGTTCAACGCGAAAATCAAAGAGCGATTTTTAATTATTACAACGATCTTCGCATGCGATATCTCGAGGAACGCTATACCGACGTGGCTCTAAGTTTGAGCGCGCGCTTGGGTGATTATCAGACCGCTCTTGAAAGTGCTGTCAAAAGGCAAAATCTTAGTGCTGAAGTTTATCAATGTGTGGGAACAAATAGCCGCGGTGGACTGCGAGGCGATATTGATCGCTTGCGCAACGCAATTGAAGCCTTTGGTAGTGAGCTATCGAACACTTATGATGGCGGTAATTTAACTTGGGACGGAGATTCTAATCCCCGGGAAGAACTTCGAAGCCGCATTGGAGGATTGAGCGAAATTCTCTCGAGCGAGGGGCTTCGCGAATGTTGCAGAAAAAAATCGGACTTGGCCGAGACGGCCGAGGCTCGAGCAAGCCGTGACGCTTCCTGCTCCGAGTTGGTGAAGGCACAGGAAAGCGCACGTTCCGCGCTTTTAACGGAACTCGTGGTGCCGCCCATCCCACGTGACATTCCGAATCCCTTGGCGGATGCGGATATTGATGGTGATCAGTTGGCCATTGCTCTTCGAGACCGCAAGACACTTTCCCAGTTACGAAAAGCACGCGGAAGCGAAGGCAACGCTCATGACGAGATGGCAATTTTGGAAGAATTGAACGGTTGCATTAAAGATGCCGAACATCGTCAATCGGGAACCCGTCCGGCAAAAGTTGCCGTGATGGAGGCGGTCGGAAAAGCGATTAAATGTTCATTGCTTCCCGCGCTCGCCACTCATTATTTCGATACTCCTTGGCAAAAACTGACCCTTGGTGCTGCATCAATTCCTATCGAGGGAGATCGTTGGAACATCAATTGTGATCCCTCGGAAATTGCGATGTGGGATCAAATGCGCTCAATGGATCCCGCTCAAATTCAGCAACAGTGGGGCATTCCTCAAATGGCGAATCCCCCGTGGATCGCAAGTCTTCGGGCGCTACCGCCGATGTCGACACCTTTCCCTGTTGTAGGTGTGACCGCGGAAGATTTGATCCGAGCCTCACCACAATGGGCATTCACGCCAGCTCCCGCGCCTGCGGGTGCGGGTCCTGGCGGCGACTCTGATACGCCGGTTTCTCGTTTTCGATCGGGTGGGGGCACATCCACTGCGCGAAGTTCGGGCTCGGGATCCAGTGATCTTACGAATGGGAGTAGTCGCTTTCGTTCAAGTACGACGGGTCAACAGGGCCGTGCTTTTGTTCAGCTAACTCGAGCGACTTCGAGCGAAATTCGTCGTGGGCGCAATCCTCAGAAAAATTCTGCACAGATGGCGTCTGCAGCGCGAAGCACGCGGAATTTTTTTGGAGCTTCCCGCCGTAAAGTGACACCTTCCGAATTGAAAAAGGGCCGAACGGCAATCGCCTCCTCCGCCAGACGCTTAGTTTCGATTTCTGCAGGCTCAACGGCCTCACGTAGCAGTTCAGGAAATGTTTTGAGCAGCATTCGAGCACTGCCGCCTCGCTCAAATCCCGCTTCGGGTGGAGGTGGTGGAGGAGTCGGTGGCGTTAGCCGCCGCGATCGTGAAATCATTGGGCAACAGCTAAAGGCCATCGTGGATGGGCATCTTACGAATATCCGTTTTTCGATGGGCAAGGCTGATGAATTGAGGCAGGAGCTGATGCGCAAAATGACTGAGCGCGATTTTATTGTTCAGAAACTGGCCGTTGAAATCGTGGACAAAGCGCCTGTTAAAATTGGCGACAAGGTTATGTCCGCTCAGCAGAAACTCTTGAACATCGATGGTGAGCTGGGTGCTTTGAAAGCTCAATACGATGTTTACGAGGGAACTGTTCGCGAGCAATCCATGTTCATTAATCGCGTTCTGACCTTTGGAATTCAAGGGGCTCAGGCCGGCAGTTTGCCGGAGCTTTCCAATGTGCCAAGCAATTTTCCATCAGGTCTTCGAGGTGCCTCGACGAGCGGAGCTCGGGGAGCCTTTTTTAACTTTTTCCGTCTCTTTCAATTGCCCGAAGCCTGGGCTGCCGCTGTTGATGCTGATACCCATTGGCTCAATGAGTGGGAACGCTTTGTTGGTGAATATGGCGCCTACGCGGAAAGCCGTGCGGCAGTGGATGAAGAAAACCGTCGAGCTGTTTCCCGCTTTTTAAACGATCGGACAGGAAAAGTGGAGGCGACTCCTCTAGTTTGGATGAACACTGAGACGCTTCTTTCAGCCAAAATGTTCATGAGCGAAGTTTTGGAGGAGTCCGAACACTTGGTTGGCGAGGCCAGCACCAAGATCTTGAAGCTTGATCCGATGACCTTTCAAAACCTCAAGGAATCACGTGAGGAAAGCCAAGCGGCTTTGGTGGAAGTCATCGGCGCGACGCAGGATATCCTGAAGGCGACGCCTGCCTCCTACGCCGATAATCCTGAGGTTTGGCTCGGTATGCTTCCTGATTTGCTTCTTTATTGAGCGATCTCTCAAATAACCCTTTGATATCGTAGAAAAAGTTGCGTAGCGCTTTTTTGCCAATAGAATGGAAGGCATGTCGGAACTTGGACAGGCATCGAAGCCTCTGGAGCTAGGAGAATTCGAAGCCGCATCTCGTCGGATTCATGATTTTATTCAGGAGACGCCACTGCGACGCTGGGAATACCTTCGCCGACAGCTCAAATTCGATGCGCCCTGCTTTCTAAAGCTCGAAAATTTTCAAAATACTGGCTCATTCAAAGTGAGAGGTGCCGCAAATAAGATTTTGCGATTAATGGAAACAGATAATTCTTTGCGACATTTTGTTGCAGCCAGTGCGGGCAATCACGCACAAGCTGTTGCCTTTACTGCGGGGCGACTAAAAAAGGATTCGACGATTGTGATGCCCGAAGGTACTCCGATCGTGAAAGCATCAGCGACCGA
The DNA here is from genome assembly GCA_964636255.1 of uncultured Bacteriovoracaceae bacterium. GTDB lineage: Bacteria > Bdellovibrionota > UBA2428 > UBA2428 > UBA2428 > CAXNGS01. The sequence goes on from CAZWNW010000003.1 coordinate 71,402, forward strand.
AGACTACGGAGCGCGCGTGATATTGCATGGCGCAGTTTACGATGAGGCTTACGATCGAGCTATGCAGATCCTTAGCGAGACCAAAGGCTCGACTTACATTCATGCTTATGCAGATCGCGATGTCATCATCGGCCAGGGAACCGCAGGACTAGAGATCGATCGGCAACTAAGCGAGCTTGGTATTGCGCGGTCGGAAGAAATTCAGGTCATCATCCCTGTGGGTGGGGGGGGCTTGGTCTCGGGCGTGGGCGGCGTATTGAAACTGCTGCGACCAAAATGCAAAGTCTTCGGAGTTGTCAGTGAGGCGGCGCCGATGATGGCGTTGAGTTTTGAACAAAAGCAGATTCTGCAACCTAAACCAGGTCGTTCTCGCACTCTTGCGGAAGGCTTGGCCGTCAAAGCAGTTCATCCGCTGACCTTTCACTTTGTTCAAGAAACCGTGGACCAATTTACGATTATGAATGATGGACAGATTGCGAAAGCAATTTCGGTATTGATGGAGCGCGGTAAAATTGTGACTGAAGGTGCTGGTGCGGCGGGAGTTGCGGCAGCATTTTCAAACACGTTGCCTTTGGATCCGAAGATTCCTTTGGTCGTGATGATCTGCGGCGGCAACATTGATATGAATTTGGTGAGCAAGATTCTGGACCGAGCCCATTCTGAAGAAAAACGTTCGGTCAAACTAGAGCTTCTAGTGGAAGATCGGCCGGGAGAATTGGCACGCATCGCAACAGAAGTGGCTCAGCTTCGCGCTAACATACTCGAAGTGAATCATGATCGATTGAGCATGCGATGTCCTGTGGGCTTCACGCGAATTGAATTTCATCTCGAGACCCGTGGGCGAGTGCATGTAGAAGAAATCGAACGTCGACTGGGAGAATTAGGCTACAGACTGGAGAAGAGCTCATGACAAAAATTTTTTATGTCCTCCTCTTTTTGTGCATCAGCGGAGTCGGGGTGCTTTGGTGGCTTTTTAATTCGCTTCCGCCCGAGGAACGAGTTGCAGTAGTGCCGGCTCCAGGTTTAACGATTGAGGAAGACGAATCTTCCGCAGAAGTCCCCAAAGATTCAGAGCCGAAGTTGGAAAATGCTGTGCCTCCGCCCGTTGAAGCTGAAGCATCCGCGAACGCTTCTACCGAGCAAAGTTCTGAGACGACAAAAGGAAAACAATCAAAAAGTACGCTCTTTGTTGAAAGTCTGCCCCCAAATGCTCTGGTCTATGTCGACGGTGTTTTGAAGGGGAAGGCGCCTTTTAGTTTTGATCTTGCAGCGGCGGACAAAGTCGTGCGTTTTGAACTCGAAGGCTACGAAAAAAGCGAGAGGACACTGGAAAGTCACCACAAAGAGGCTGGCGCGCTTACGCGTTGGAAGGTTGAAATGAAAAAGATGTCGAACGTCGCAAAAGAGGCGGCATTTCAAAAGACCGACTATCGATTGGTAGGACAACGAGGACCCTACTTTGTTCAGTTACGTTCGGTGGCCGCTTCTGAAAATAGCGGTTGGCTGATTGTTGTGCAGAATTATCGCGACAAAATGAAAGAAGATGGCGTTTTTGCCTGTGATGTTGATCTGGGATCTAAGGGTCGCTGGACCCGTTTTTTGGTGGGGCCCTTCACCGGTAAGGGACTTGCGAACGACGCCCTTATCAAAGCACGCAAATTAACCGGAGAAAGAGACGCCTTTGTGACGGGGGATCAGGAATGTCGCGATTAGTTTTCGTTGCTGCTAAAAGAAATCCCTTTGGAAAATTTATGGGTACACTGGCCGATCATTCGGCGACGGATCTAGCAGTAGAGGCAGGAAAGGCCACTCTTGATCAGGCCGGCTTGAAGCCCGAAGAAGTCGATGCCGTTGTCATGGGGAACGTGGTTCAAAGCGCTGCAGATGCGATTTATCTTCCACGCCACATGGCGCTTCGGCTGGGACTTCCGATGGATCGCCCCGCACTTTTAGTGAATCGACTCTGTGGATCAGGATTTGAAGCCATCGTTCAAGGGGCTTATCTCCTGTTGAACGAGGAAAATAAATGTGTCCTCGTTGGGGGCAGTGAAAACATGTCCCAAATTCCCTATGTTTTACGAAAGGCCAGGACGGGCTATCGGATGGGTCCCGGTGTAGTCGAGGACTACATGACTGCGGCTTTGACGGATTCTCATGTGCGCCTTCCCATGGCTATGACGGCTGAGAATCTCGCAGTTAAGTACGGAATTTCACGATCGGAAGTGGATGCCTATTCGCTCCTCTCCCAGCAGCGAACGGCCTCAGCATTGGCTCGGGGTTTTTTCAAAACGGAAATTTCTTCGATCAAGATTAAATCCAAAAAAGGAGACATCGACTTTGCAAAGGACGAGCATGTTCGAGCCGATGCAACTCTGGAGGGAATCGCGAAACTGCCCGCACTTTTCAAGAAGGACGGTGTCGTTCATGCCGGCAGTGCTAGTGGAATCGTCGATGGTGCAGCGACTTTGGTGATGTGCACGGAGGAATTTGCAAAAGAGCGAAAGCTAGAGATTCTTGCGCGCTTGGAATCCTGGGCCTCGGTAGGATGTGATCCAGCTCTTATGGGCATTGGACCGGTACCTGCGAGTCTGAAGGCATTGGAAAGGCTTTCTAATAAAAGTTCTAAGCGTCGGACTGTTTCAGATTTGAAGCGTGTAGAAGTCAACGAGGCGTTCTCAGCTCAGTACCTGGCGGTCGAACGCGAATTAAAGTTGAATCGCGAAACGACTAATGTCAACGGAGGCGCGGTGGCGATTGGACATCCGCTGGCGGCATCTGGGGCGCGACTCGCTTCGACGTTAATCTACGAATTGAGAGCGAGTGGCGGAGGATTGGGCCTTGCGACGGCGTGTATTGGTGGCGGTCAAGGAATGGCCGTGGTGATCGAAGTCGTTTGAGGGGGAGAGGGCTAAAGTGCGATTTCTAACAAATTGCTTGAAGGCTTTTTGTGGGTCGTTGTTCGTGCTTCTTTCGATTCGTGCAGAGGCGAATCTATGGAAATGGCAGATCATCAGTGAACTCGCTCCTCATAGTTTTGCTGCGGCGGAGTTGTGTCGCGAAATTCACGAAGTTTACCAAAAGCAAAAATGGCCCCCGACGGAATGTGAAAAGTTTCCCTTTAAGGTTTTCGGCTGGTCCGTTCAAAAAAGACCGCTCCTTTATTATGAACGCGGAGACCCGAAGTCAGACAAGCTTACACTGATTCAATGTGCCATTCATGGTGACGAGCGTCCCGCTCTTCCCATGTGCATGAATGTTATTCGTGAACTCGAGGATGGCACGCGTGCACTTCCTGCGCAAATGCGCATCATCGTACAACCGCTTTTGAATCCGGACGGTTTTTTAGCCGGCAAACCCACGCGCAATAATGCTCGCGGAGTCGATATCAATCGTAACTTTTCGACTCCAGAATGGGATAAATTAGCCCACACCTATTGGATGAATCGTGACAAAGAAGACCCTCGGAAATTTCCCGGAAATTATTCGGCCTCGGAACCTGAAACTCAGGCGATTCAAAAATTTATTGAAGAATTTAAGCCGCAGAAAATCATCGCTATCCACACGCCGCTTGGTTTTTTAGAGCTGGATACTAAGGGCGACAAAGACAAAGAGCGTCGCGCAAAGTATCTGGCGATCAACATGCTAAAGAATACAAAAGCCTTGGACTTCAAGGCATTTGGAGTCTGGCCGGGTTCATTGGGTAACTATGCTGGACGCTACAAACAGATACCCGTTTATACAGTCGAGTTGCCGCCCGGCAGTACTGCTAAACAAGCGCGACAGAATTGGGATTCGTTTGCATTTGGTCTTTTCCGAGCCATTAACTTTGATTTGGACACCGGCAAATTCCATGAGGATTGATCTTTTCCACCTAGGGCAATTCTGTTAACTCTAGGAAATGTCTAAATCGCCTACTTCCTCTCGTAAAATCGTCACCCGCTTTGCGCCTTCGCCAACCGGAAGTTTACATGTGGGTGGGGCTCGAACAGCGTTGTTCAGCTATTTTTTTGCTCGAAGATTCAAGGGCGAATTCCTGTTGCGTATCGAAGACACGGATACGGAACGAAGTAAAAGAGAACACGAAGACGAAATTCTGAAAAGCATGAGATGGCTAGGCCTCGAGTGGGATCGCGAATTATTTTATCAGAGTAAGCGTTTTGATCTCTATCGGGAGCGCGCGCAGAAACTACTGGCCAGCGGAAAAGCGTATAAATGTTATTGCAGCCAGGAAGATTTGGAAAGCATGCGAAAATCTGCGGAACAACGCGGTGAAAAGCCCATGTATGATCGTCGTTGTCGTTCGTTAACTGCCTCTAAAGATGCGCCCTTTGTTCTGCGCTTCAAGACTCCCTTAGAGGGAAGAACAATGGTGCGGGATTTAATTAAAGGCGACGTGGATTTCGATAACCGTGAAATTGATGATTTTATCATTCTCCGAAGCAACGATACTCCCACCTACAACTTTACCGTGGTCGTCGACGACATTGAAATGGCTGTTTCGCACGTGATCCGAGGCGACGATCATCTGAATAACACTCCAAAGCAAATTATGCTTATGGAGGCCTTTGCTTATGAGCTTCCGGATTTTGCTCATGTGCCGATGATTTTAGGTCCAGATAAGGTGAAGCTTAGCAAGCGCCACGGCGCCGTTGCAGTTTCGCAATATAAAGAAGAGGGCTATCTTCCCGAAGCTCTTGTGAATCATTTAATTCGTTTAGGCTGGAGTCATGGAGATCAAGAACTCTTTAGCCGAGACGACTTAGTGAGTTTCTTTGATCTCGACCACTGCGGTAAATCTCCCTCTGTGTTTGAGGTTTCGAAACTGGATTGGATCAACAACCAGCATCTGCAAAAGAAACCCGAAGCGGAACTTGTAGACTTGGCGGCAGAACTTTACGGCTTGGATCTCTCGCCGTTTATGGTTTCGGACTCGACTAAGAAGCTCTTGCGAGCTTTTCGTGAACGCACGCAACGACTGTCTGAATGGAAAGAGTCGATGACTTGGTTTTTAGCTGATTCTTATCCGCGGGACCCGAATGCAGAAAAGGAAAACCTCAGCGGATTTTCATCGCAATTGCGTTCAGAACTATTTTCAGTGCTTTCTGAAATCGATTCGTCCGCTTTTACTGCGGAGGCATGTTTTGGAGCCTTGAAGTCTTTCGCCGTCTCGAAGGGAATTAAAATTCCCCAAGTAGCGAAGCCGGTGCGCGTCCTGCTTACAGGAACACTCGCGAGCCCAGATTTGGGGCTTTGTATGGAAGCCCTGGGGCGCGATCGGGTTTTAAAAAGGCTGGGACTCTAATTCTCAGTTTGTGAATTGATGCTTATCCGGGTGCTCGAGGCTTAGCCCGCACTCTTCCCAAGATAACTGCTACTTGATTCGATGCGCCACGCCCTCACTTCCTCGCTCAAGTCTGCCATCAATTGCGTCGATAAAGAGAGCAGAAGTTATGGAAAAAACAGGAAACATTCAGAAGCGGGACCGAAGATTTATTCTCCATTTCCTATCTCTCAGCATACTTTTTCTGCTGAGCTTTGCCAGCTTTTGGCATTTCAGCAGAAGCCGCGGTAGCGATGATTTGCGATTTCGCCTAAGCGCGGACCAAGACATTCGCAGTCAACGGTTTCAAGTTTGGTCGCGCGAGATGGAAAAGAGTTTGCGTTTGATCGCTACACAGAGCACTTTTTTAGAAGACTTCAAATCTTTTGAAGACAGTTTGTCGAAATATGCGACCGAAAGACGGGTTAAATCGCCCCTGCCCACGCTTCGCACACTCTTAGGTCAGTTTTATCGATCTCAGTTCGAAGAAAACATTAAAACCCAGCTAGGCCGTGGACGTTCGGAAGATGCCGTGAATTTGTTAAGCGAATCTTCGTTGGCAATGCAGATCAATTATCTGCAACGTTCAAACGGCGAGGAGCGTGACTTCGTTAATGATGGGACGCGATGGAGTGAATTGCATGGTCGTAGGATCAACGATTGGAAACAATGGACCGAGCGACTAGGTGTCGACAACATTCATTGGGTCGATGTGAACCGCCAAAACGTGATTTTTTCAGTTTCGAAAGGTTTTGAATTTTCGACATCTCTTAAATACGGACCCTTTTCGCAGTCGCATCTGGCTCAATTCAGTAATCAACTCTTTGGAGCGGCTAAAAATCAGCCCCTGCGAGTTTCTGCTCTCGAGCCCGAAGTCCTTCGCTGGGATGACGGTCGACTTTATGTCGGTTTGATCGTCGAAGAAGATCAACGGCGGCTGGGAGCCATTATTGTCGAATTGGGTACTGAGCGACTGAGAAAGATTTTTTCAGCGGACTATGACAGTGGATATCCCTCGACGAACTTCCTTGTGGACTCCTCAAGCTTAACTTATTGGCTTCCGCCGTCTGACCCCAATCATCCAGGTCGCAAGCTAGCCGATTCTCCTAAGATGCCAGTTCTTGATTGGATGAACCAATCTAAAGACTTAAAGGGAGATCACCGTTGGCTTCCCTTTTCTCGTGAGGGCCAAGAATTTTGGGGCAGCGTTAAACCGCTTAAATTTTTTGACAAGGAACTGTGGTTTATATCGGAGTATACAAAAAATCAGGTTTATCAGGTTGCGGGAATTTCACTTGCAGATTTTCAGATTCCTCTGCTGATCGCATTTACCTGTATCTTTGTATTTTCGTTAGTTCTCTCAAGAGCCAGACATGATGGTGATGGTGCTGACAGCCAGAAGCTACAAAAAGTAGAAGAGGTGCCCGTTGCTGTGTCTACTTCGAATGGCCACGCAGTTTCGCCGACTCCTAAGTCGATCGAGAAAATCCAGCCTCAATGGCATCTCTTAGAGGAACCGTTATCACGCGTGGATCGACAACTGCAAAGAGAATTTGAAAACTTAAAGCATTTTGGCGAGTCTCTGAAAAAACAGAAAACTTCGGTCGTTGAAATTTCAGAACTAGTGCAGTCGGTTAAGACAACTCTTTTGAGGCATGAGGATTACGTCAGCACGTTGAAGTTTCATTTGGAGCGACGCCAGTCAGGCCAGTACCAAGTACGCTTTCCGGAAAGTTGGTTGGAAAGTTTTCGAAGTTCACTACGACGGCTGGAGGTAATTTCTTACAGCTTTTTAATTGAATTAAAAAAGGGCCTCCATAAGGATAGCCACTATGCTGGTCTAGTCGAAGAACTGCAATCGCTTCAAGGGAAGATGGGCAAGGAGATGTCTTCGCTGGAGAAGTGGAATTTGCTGAAAAATGATCCTATTGAATCGGTGAGCGGAGATTCGGCAAGCTTAGAATTGATGGAGAGTTCACAATCTTTGGCAAACGACTTCCGCAGAGCACTGGAGAAGTTGGAGTTGGAAGCTGCTTCTGTAGATAAGAAGTATTTCGACTTAATGGGAGAGTTCGGATCTCTGAAACAATCTGAAGGCTTAAGCGCTGCGGTGGTTGCCATCAAGGCCTCATTGGAATCGCTAAAAATGGAAGCGATTAGCTATGAGGCCGCGGAGGCCGACAGATCTTTCGAACTGAGCGCAAATTCAATCGAAGATATCGAAAACCTTTTCAAAGAAGTTTCTCCTGCCAATAACTCCGCAAAAAAGTCGGCTTAAATTTGCGTCGGATGAGTCCGCTCAATCAGAGATTGTCGGACTCAGAAGTTAAGGACTCTACGGAGAAGTCCTCTAGTGTACTGGTGTCGCCTTTGAAGGTGCCCGATTGAGCCAATTCTCGTAACAAGCGACGCATGATTTTTCCGCTCCGGGTCTTGGGTAGGGCGCGGACCACTCGAATTTCTGATGGCCGTGCAAAGCTTCCGATTACTTCGCCGACTTTATCGCGGGCCCGGTTTTGGATATCGCTCATTGCTAATGTTCCTGCCGTCAATTGCGCATAGGTCTCTTGGGTAATTTCCACAAATGCCACCAATGCCTGTCCGCGAACGGGATCATTGATGCCGACGACGGCGGCTTCGAATATCTCAGGGCACTCCACGAGAGCTGATTCTACTTCGGCGCTTCCAATGCGATGGCCAGAAACATTCATCACATCATCCATTCGGCCCGAAATCCAAAAGAAACCATCCTTGTCCTCAAACGCCAAATCACCCGTTACATACATTCCCTTCAGTGCAGGATTTACATCCCAATAAGTTTTCTCAAAACGCACGGGATCGCCCCAAATGCCTCGTGCCATCGATGGCCAAGCGTCTGCGAATACGAGTGCGCCCTTGTCGCCCTTCTTCACTTCCTCACCTGTTTCCGGGTTTACAATGCGAGCATTTATTCCGGGTAAGGGAAAACTTGCAGAACCCGCTTTCAACGGGGTGCAACCTGGGAAAGGGGCAATCATGGCGCCGCCGGTTTCCGTTTGCCAGTAGGTATCAACTACGGGGCAGCGATTTTTTCCGATGTGCGAATGGTACCAACGCCAGGCCTCCGGATTGATCGGCTCACCCACTGTTCCTAAAAGTCGGAGTTTCTCGAACGAGAAATCTAGCGGCAGTGCCTGGTCGCTCGACATCAGCATGCGGATTGCTGTTGGCGATGTGTAAAGAATACTAATTTTTTCTCGGTCCAGAATCTCAAAAAAACTTCGAGCCTCGGGCCAAGTAGGAGCGCCTTCATAAATGAAAACTCGTGCACCGTTGCTGAGTGGACCGTAGGTCAAATAAGTATGACCGGTGACCCAACCACAATCGGCGCTACACCAATAGGTATCATCGGGCTTAATGTCGAAGAGCCATCGTGTCGTCCAATGTGCCCACAAGCCATAACCGCCGTGGGTATGAAAAAGTCCCTTCGGTTTGCCTGTTGTTCCCGAAGTGTAAAGAATAAAAAGTGGATCTTCGGCCGAAGTGGTTTCGGCCGCGATTTTTGGAGATTGACTCTCAACCGCATCTTTCCAGAGTAGATCGCGAGCGGGGACTAAGTTCAATTCGCGAGCAGGATCACGCTGCAGTATCAAAACTTTCTCGACCGCAGTTGCTTTTAGGTTCAACGCTTTATCAATTTCTTTTTTTAACTCTACAAAGCGCCCCTTGCGTTGAAAACCATCGGCCGTAACGACGAGCCGGGCACCGGAATCTTCCAGGCGATCGGCAATCGATTGCGCCGAAAATCCGGCGAAGACAACTGTATGCACCAGGCCGAGACGTGCACAGGCCAACATGCTTGCGACAAGTTCTGGTGTCATGGGAAGATAGAGCAATACGCGGTCACCCTTTTTTAAATTGGCAGTTTTGAAAAAGTTTGCGATTCGGCAAGTCAAATCGAAAAGGTCTTGATAACTCAATTCGCGCCGATCCTGACTTCCATCAGGACGACTTTCCGATCTCCAGACTAAGGCAGTGGCCTTTGCGTTGTTTTTAAGGTGTCGATCCAGACAATTTTCTGACACGTTGATCTGACCATCAATGAAAAATCTGCTTTGGGCACCTTGGCCCTCGCGCAGCACGCTGTAAGGTTTTTGCCAGCGAAGCGCCTTGGATAGTTCCTTCCAGAAATCTTCCGGCCTTAAGCGCGCCGTGTCCGAGAGCGCGTGCGCCAGGTTTTCGGAAGAGATGTGTGCCTGACTTTGAAATTCCTGTGAGGGTGGATAAAGCGTTGAGTCCATGCGAATAGGTTTAAGCATCAAGATTTGAATGCGCAAGGCCGATGCCGCTCTGCGGAAAAGTCCTAGAATCCGAGAAGCTTTTGACGCTCGCTAAGGCTGCGCCTCCCTCAACACTCGGGTATCCTCAAGGGAGGGGGATTCCGTGAAAATTTCGGCACTTAGAAAATTACTTGTGGTCACAAGTTTCGGACTCTTCATGCAGGCCTGGACTCAGAGTCTTTCTGATCTCGAGGCCAAAGTTTTAGGCGATCTTCAAAGTGAGGAAAACACTGATACTGAATCCGCCGCAGCTGATCAAAAGGCGGAGGCAGAAGAAGAGGAAGTCGCGAGTCCTAAAAGCTCCAAAAAAAGTTTGGACGAAGTCGAGTCCCTGATTTGGGGCCCGAGATCAATCCCCAATGAGCATATTTTGGTGGTTCAACGAAGATTCGTCGATAAAGCTGGGCGCTTCGAATTGATGCCGGTTCACCTCGGGGTACAGCCCTCCAATAGTTTTAGTCGGCAATTCATTTGGGGTGCGGGAATTTCTTACCATCTCACGGAAAGTTTTGGCCTTGAGTTGCTTCACGTTTCTTTCGCATCGACTGACCACGGGGATCTCGAAAAGATTATCAATGATGCGACCGGGCTTAAAATCCGACACAATGACAATTCAGTTTTGCTAATGGGAGGGAGTGTCTTGTGGACTCCTTTCAAATCGAAGGCCGCTACAAAGCGCGAGGTCTATCACTTTGAGGGATATTTCCTTGCGGGCGGGGGCTCGATTCTTGCGGAGAATAGCCGTGATCCAATGGCAATGGCGGGATTTGGTTTCCGAAGTTACCTAAACCGAGACGGAATTTTTAAATTCGAACTGCGCGACTACATTCAGTTCGGCGGCTCGACCGTCCATCGGCTAAGCCTCTTGTTGGGCGCGGGGATTCTCCTATGAAGTATCTGCAAACTGCGCTTGTCTTTGTAGCAGCGCTTAATGCAACGATTAGTTCTGCATCCCCGGAACTTCGAAAACTTTGGAATGAAACGGCCCGCGCCGCAAATGATCGAGATCATTTTCGTCGAGGTGCTTTGTTGGAGTCCGAGGGCTTTTACCACCTCGCATTTGAAGATTACCTGTGGGCGGGAATTAAGAACCCCACTATGGGACGTGCGCTTCAGCGCGCGGGCGAATTGGCCCTCGTTCTTGAGCGCGGCTCCGATCTTGAGCGTTTGCTTTTTGTTCTTAAGCGACGCGGATTACCCGTGAAGCGTTGGCCCGCTGCCCTCCGCGCAGCTTCCGCAATCCAAGAGGCACGGACGGGAAGCGCGGCGGTGGCGCGTTCCTATATCCCATCTCTGAACGCTATGAAGAGTATTGGTGATCGTGAAGCTCGTGATTTGGCTTTCCTGCATTCCGCAAGTATTTATTGGGCGCAGGGAAATCTTAATGAAGCCGAACGGACCTTGCAGGCCGCAATCGATTCTAAATCGAAAATCGATCAAGGTGTTTTCCTTCTTCAAAAAGCTCGACTCTACTATGAGGCGCGACGTTATTCGGACGCGATGGTTGAACTCAGCCGACTGTCTCGAAGTTCACCCTCTTGGTACGGGGGCGTTCTGGTGGGTGCTTGGTCTGCTTATATAATGGGCGACTACAATCTTACTCTCGGACAAATGATGACTCTGCAAAGCCCTTATCTCGACCGAAAGTTTTTACCGGAGTCGTATATTTTGCAGGCCGCCACGCTCTATCAACTTTGTCATTATCATTCCGCAAAGCGATCGATTGATGCGCTTAAATCGGAATACTCACGATTTCGTACTGCGATTCGACGCTTCGAGGCCAATCATCGTTCATCGTCTCAGCGAATTGCGGCTGTCTTGGGTCATGTTCGTGGAAAAAGTGTGCGTCTGAGCGGCTTTGATACAACGACAGTCGATCGATTAATGGATGGAATTTATCAAGATGATTCCCTATCACGTTACGATCGGTCACTTCTACAAATTGCGTCAGAGACAGAGCGTTTTCAGAAGGCTTTCCCAATTGCAAAATCGGGATACCTCAAAATTCTGCGGGCACGATATCTCAGGAGTCTTCGCAGTGCCCGCGACGGAATTTACACTCTAGCGAATCGCTCGATCTCGCGAAGACTGGCTGAGATGAAGCGCGTCGTTGGCGAAGCTTTGGAAAATATGCTCCCCGTTGAGGTGGAAATCAATACGCAGATCCGTGATCGCTTAGCAAAACAACGAATCCCGGTGGGTGTTGAAGTTGATTTCGATGCGGACATCAAAAAAGGTTTCGAATTCTGGCCATTTGAGGGTGAGTATTGGCGCGATGAAGTTGGAAGTTATGCTTTTGCTACGACAGGAGTCTGCCAGGAGAAAGACCTATGAGCCGAGGCTTGCCCGTTTCAAAGCATCTTCTTTTTACTGCAGCACTTTTGTGGACACAGCTTTCGCTCGGCTCCAGTGCTGACTGGACTTACCGAGACGCAATTAAATCGGGAAAAACCGCTGTTTCGATCGCGACCGAACAGTCCATTGATCGCGGTCGAGTGCGGATTTCGCAGAATATCGAGCAAAGAGCTCCAAAAATCCGAAGTGAACGTGTCGAATTTGATTCAGCACTTCGAGATAAGCGCATCGAGAAGACCAACGAATTGATTACGCAATTGGAGTCTCTGCGAAAGCGACCGCAGCAGGCCCGTCGTCAAGGTGAAATCCTTATGCGCTTGGGGGAACTCTATTTCGATCGCAGCACGGATGTTGCCATCGGAGAAAGCGAAAACTGGGAAAGAGAAATACGTCGTTGGGAGAAGAAAGAGGCGTCTAAACGCGGTAGCCGGCCAGTTCTGAAAACGCCCAAAGCAGATCAGTTACGGCGCCGTTCACTTTCCCTATATCGGGAACTCGAACAGAAAAGTCGAAATCCTAGAGCTAAAGTTGCCGAGATGATCCGCAGAGACGAAGTGCTTTTTTATCTGGGGATTACCTATATGGATCTTCGAGAGCCGTTGAAGGGTATTCCTCATCTGGCAGAACTTATTTCAAAGTATCCGAAGAGTCCGCGCATTTTCGGCGCTCGCCTCCAACTTGCGGATGCTCTTTTCGATCAACGAGCCTACAAGTCAGCGCTTGAACACTATTTGCAATTGGTGGCTTCGGGCGCGCGATCGAAACACATGTCTGATCCGATGCGAGCCTACACCTTCTATAAAATGGGTTGGTGTTACATCAATCTTGGGTCCTATGATAAGGCGATACTGTCATTCAAGAAAACGGTCGACTTCTCAAAGGATACCCCCCAGGCTATTGGATACAAGTCCGAGGCATTGATGGACCTTACGCGTGCCTTTGCCTTGGCAGGCCTTTATGAAGAGGGTGAAAAGTATTTAAAAAGCGCAGATGGCGATCGCGACGAGCTACTCTCAAGTTTTTATTCACAGGTGATTGACCTTGCCGAGAGCCGCGGAGATTTAAATCGTGCTCGTTGGGGTTTACAGAAACTGACAGCTCTAGACATTGGTCCCTCTCTCAAGCGAACATTGGCGCTACGGGAACTGGGGCTTTTGCAAAAGTCCGGCAAAACGCAGGATTTCTGGAAGGCTCTCAAGGAATTTGCAGAAAATTATGGACGCGGATCATCTGCGTTTCGCAAGGTCGATGAGTCAGAGCAAAAACTTTTCGAGGAAGAATTAGTCACCTTATTGCGAAGTGAAGCCAAGGCTGCTCACAGCCGCGCCCAAAGGAATAAAAGGCGTCCATCGTATGAAGCTGCTCGTCCATTCTATGAACTTTATTTCGAGTATGTTCCAAAGCCGAATCAAGACTCTGAAACAAATCGTTGGGAAATGCACTTTTACTTTGCGGAGCTTCTCTATGCCTTGAATGATTATTCAGCGGCGGAAAAAGCCTATACTGAAGTTGCCGGAGGCAAACACCAAAACGCGGCTCAATACGCCCGCTTGTTGACGCTGCGTGAACTGGCCAAAAAGGATGATTCGCGACTTTCGGATTTCGAAACTGCGATTGATGCATTTCGCAAATCTTTTCCTAATGATAGTCGGGGCGCCGACCTTCTCTACGAAATGGCCTACCTGGCCTACGAGAAGAAAGATTTGAAGTTAGCGGAAAAGCGATTGCTTGCGGTCCTGGCGGAGTATCCGGAAAATGCGCGGGCCAAGGATGCCGTGGAAAGGCTTCTCTTTGTTTGGGAACAAGATGGTGATTTTGAAAAAGCCTCGGAAAAGGCCAAGGAACTTTTGGCTGATCCACGATTCGCAAAACTGGTCAAAGGCTCTAGTGATCGTCGACGTTTGGAAGATTTTTCTGACCGGGCGCAGTTTAAGGATATCGAAAAACTACCCCACAACTCAGAATCCGAAAAACGGGCAAAAGCTTCCGCTTATTTTAAATTGGCAGGAGAATTAAAAGGGAATTTGCGAGAAAAGGCGTTGAACAATGCGCTCGCCTATGCAGATCAATCTGAAGACACGGAATTACGCTTGCTGATTCAACAACGTTTTTTGCAGGAATTTCCGAATTCTCCCTACATCGCCGACATTTATCTCAAAGGTGGAGAACTTTATGCGCTTCAAGGCCGTTTCGAAGCAGCGCAGGGCTCTTATCAAAAGTACCTCGACATCGAACTGAAGAAGAAGAGTGGCCGGGACATTGCGGCCATCGAGAAGGCGCGTTGGAATCTGATCCTCATATTGGGGCACTTGGAAAATGCATGGTCACCGGATGCTGAATCTCCTAAAGCGCTTTCTCGAAACCTTTTGGTGGCGGCAACAGATTTTGTGTCTCAACATCCCCGTTCCCGTTTTAGAAAAAATGTTTTCGAACTTTTAGTTTTCCGCAAGGGAATAGGCACCAAGGAGCTCGCGAGCTATGCGCGCGTTCCCGCGCTCACGAACGATGAAAAACGCTCACTGCGATTTGCGGAAATTTTAGTGGCCACGCGTCTCAAGGATTCAAACCAAATTTCGGCAAAGCTTAAAGCCTATCCTTCAAGTCAATCCTCCGCTTGGTCACCTTTTGAACGCAAAGCTGTGGCACTTGCTGCATTTCACAATCTTGAAAGGGCTCGAAGCCGTTTTGCGGCGATGAAAATTGAATACACACCGCAAAAGTTCGTCCCGACGCTCCAGAAGAAATTCAAGGCATTGGAGGATCTCGAGAGAGACTCTTTAACCGTTGTCCAATACGGAGACGGCGATGTTGCGTTGAGATGTTTGACGAAGATTTCTGAAGATTACGAGCGATTAGCTCAGGACATTTCGCGCGCCGAAATCCCTAAGGAAGATTTAGCGAGCTTTGTGGATCCTCTAAAGGAGAAGTCGAAGAGCTACATCCGAAATTGTTTTGATAAGGCAAAAGAGTTTCGCATCTCTGGTCGAGGCCTCATTCAATGTCAGGCGCGCAGCCAGACTTCCAAAACGGCGACGCTCTGGCTTTCAGAGCTACCTCGACCGACTCCCGCTTTTTTGCCGGACTCGATTGATTCGGGTGCGCCCACTCTGCTGGCTTCGGCGTGGAAATCTCTCAAGGGCCGAGCCTATGGTCAGTCAGGTTTGGCACTTCAAGTTCTTAAGGAAACAGATGAAAAATCTGGCGCTCAAGCCTTGGCCCAGACAATCGAAGGGATTCTGGTTTGGGAGCGCGGCGACGACAACGCAGAAGCCCTGCGACTATTCCGCATAGCGCTCGATGATGCCCCGTCAAAGGATCGCGAACTTGTCACGGCTCTTCGGAGAAATTTGGCTGCGGCCTATTTTCAGGTGGCGGACTATGAGCGAGCGATTGAATTTTCTCGCGCATTGGGTTCCAGCGACGCACTGGCAATTCAGATCGAAGGTCTTTCGCATTTGCTAACCGGAGATTACAAGCGGGCCGAAAGTTTTTTCTCCAAGGCGAGCAGTAATTTTAAGAAGAATCGCGAAATCTTACTCTATTGGGCCATTGCCCAGGGTGAATCCGGTAATACGATCTCGGCACATCGCAATTTGCAGGACTATCTCGAATTGACTCGTCCACCGCGAGATCATTTTGCTCGTGAGCTTTTTAAGCTTTGGGGGATTAAGAAATGAGGAAATCTTGGCTTTTGATTTTTTTAATCGGAGTTCTACCGACAGTGGTAGTCGCCCAGAAAAAGAAGCTTCCCGGCGGAGCCGACTATCAAGAAGGTTGGATCATTAAGCGCACGAAAGATGGAATCATCAAAATTCCCAAGAAGCAGGGCTTCGTTTTCCGCGGAAGCGAATTAGAAGCGGAGGCTGATCGACCGGCGACGAGTGTCTTTGGAACTCGCCCAGACCGCGATCGCTTGAGTCTTATTCCGGTTCGCAAATCCTTCCGCAAGGAAGCGCTATCCGCCAGTGGGCTTTAAGAGGACGGCATGAAACAGCTTTTACAACTTCAGGTTTTCGACGGCGATCGGCTCCTGTCTCAGCAATCTTTTGATCAAAGTAAGATCGTGATGGGGCGGATTCTTTCAGCTGATTTTCGCATACCCGACACGAGAATTTCCCGTATTCATGCACTTTTGGAGAGAACGGACGAAGGTGCTTTTCGACTGACCGATCTGGCATCTAGTCATGGCACGACAGTAAATGGCCAAAAAATCATTGAGCGTTTAGTGGGACCTGCAGACCAAATTGAATTGGCAGGTTTGAAACTGCAAATCACTCTGACGCGTGTTGAGGAGCCAGTCTCCGAAGATTCCGTGATTATGGAACGCACGGAGCGCGTTCAATCTCCCGAAACTCGAGTCAACACTCAACGTGCTATGGAATCCGTGGAGCCGGTCGATACAGGAGGTTCGCGGCCACGCGTTCGTGAGGGACGAGATCCGACGGCCATCCGCTCGCTCAAGGAGACCGCACGAAGTCGCGGAGCCATCGACAGTGTCTCCAGTATCCACCAGGAGCTTGAGCTGACTGTTTATTGGGAAGAAACTATTCTTAACATTGAACATTTGCGCGGTGGCAATCGATTGATCAAAATCGGCGAGGCGGAAACAAACGATTATATTGTTCCCTCTCACGTTCTTCCGCCCGTTTTTGATTTTATACGTGTCCAAGGCGGCGCTGCCGAAATTCATTTTCATCCTTCCATGTCGGGTTCCGTGCGCATGAACGGCGAGATGCACACTCTGGAAAGTTTGCTGAAAAATGGCAGAAGTACAGTGAGTCTGCAGGGCTCGGACATTGCGAAAGTAAAAGTTGGCAATGTGAATTTTTTCCTGATGTTCGTTTCGACTCCATCTGCAATTGCGCGCGACGAGATTTTTGATCAAGGACCGCTTTTTTGGTTTCTCTTCCTTTTTGTGGGTGTTTTTGTGGGTGGACTTTTGTTTCTCGCTTCGCAATTTCAAGCGCCTATCGAAGGGCGAGTGAGAGAATTCCCCGAGCGGGTTCGTAAAATCATTGTGCAACAATATAAAAAGCAGGTAGCCCCTCCGGTTGTTGGCGTGACTAAGAGCGTTGGTCAGCAAGTGGAAAATGCTACTAAAACCGCTCCCAAGGCACAGCAAGTGAAAAGCGATCCTGGTGAGGGTTCCAAAGCAGCAGGAACCGAAGGGCAAGCCGGTACGAAAACCGCAACAAAAACTGCGGGCGTGAAAAATGTGGTGACAAAAACGCCCACGAATAAGCGCCCCAAACCGCAACGCCTTCCCATCAAGGAGCAGCCGAAATCTCTCTTGGAGACTCTCAAAGCTTCCGGACTTGGAAGTAAAATTGCCAAGGCTGGTGAATCTACTTCTCTTGATACGGCTTTTGAAGGAGTTGGCGCTAATACGGGATCTTCGCAGGGACAGGGCGGCGCCGGACTTCAGGGTGCTGGACGCGGCGGTGGAAATAAAGTTGAGGGAGTGGGCGGCCTAGGTTCGCAGGGCTTTGGCCCAGGAAAGCAGGGAACCGGCAGTGGCGTTAATCTTTCCAAAGGTGAGGCGAATGTTGCCACGGAAAGTATGAATGTGATTGTGCTGGGTGGATTGAGTCGCGAGGAAATTGAACGCGTCGTTAATTCTCATCAAAGTGAAATACGTCTTTGTTATGAACGCCAAATTCAAAAAGAGCCGGGGCTCCAAGGGAAGCTGGATGTTTTTTGGCAAGTCGGAGCCCAGGGACGCGTGATGAATTTGAAAATCAATGGCAACTCCACAGGCTCCAAAGCATTGGCGGACTGTGTTGTGGCGCGCATCCGAACGTGGAAATTTCCGAATCCACCTCACGCCCAAAGTTTAACGGATGTGACCTGGCCTTGGACGATGAAACCTCCGGGACGTTAAGAAGCTTTCTTTGCGAATCTGAATTTTTTTAAGTCAAAATTCCGGCAAGCAGCAGCTCAGATATTTGCAGATTTGATCCGAAAAGTTAGTGGTGAGAACCCGACTCCGGCTTAGAAGATTCAGTGATAGCCTTAGATTTGAAGGAATCGTTCTGCTCCTGACTCTACTCAGCTCAACTCTCCTGACCGGCATTTTTTGGCCCGAGAGGGCAGAAAGCGACTTCCAAAATATCCTGAATCATCGCTGGGCTGAACTGGAGACAATCTCATCAAAAAAAGAAGCCCTGAAACTCGGCTGGAGCGAGTATCGCCTTCAAAGTTCAGCGCGAAAGTCGGCAAAACAAAAAACCGTAGTGTTGGTGGGAGAGAAAATTGAGTTCTCAATGCGTAGAGCTTCGAAAACTCTTCGGGCGACGTTAACTCAAAAAGAATTCTGGAGGGGCAATAAGAATTCAGCACAATGGATTCAAAGTTTGCGACTGAAACTGCCTTGGGGATTTTTGCTCGGACCATCGATACTTCTCCTTAACCTATTCTGGCTCCTTCGAAAGGTCGTTATCTCACGCCGAGCCGTGCGAGATTTAAAGCAAGTCATCAGAGTAGAGGAGCTGAGGCGCAAGGGAGGAAATGCGGATCAGACTTTTAAATTTGGACAGAAATCCATCTTTGATGCCGATACCCATCGATTAGGAACGAAAACGAATTCCACTTATCCGTCGGCCGACTCTGTCGAAGTCCTCTCGCCTACCTTGCCAAGCATTCCCGCCGAAAAGGGATTCCATTCGTCGATGGGAAGCGCATCGATTGTAAGCGCAAAAATGGTGAGCAAGAATTTCGTTTCTCATGCGGAGGCAAAAAATGCACCGCGTGAACTTAAAAATCGATCGGAAGAGCTCGAAGCTGCATTATCCTTTCTTGCTAAAACTCAACGCAGCCGAACGGAAGATGAATTTGCTCAGGTGATTGCAAAGCACTTTGAAAAACTTGATCCCAAGGGAGCTCAGCTTTACTGGCTCTACTTCGATCGAAAATCCGAGAAGTGGAATGTCATTCGAAAGTCGCATGGCCCGGGCGAGAATCTTGCGCCCGGCTGGGTTGCAGAAATTGAGGCTCTCCATAACGCTCCCCTGATTCAAATTTTCGGTGATCACTATCAGCATTTTTTTTCGCGTCTGCTGGAAAAAGAAGGTTTCGATCTTTCAGAATCTGATAAACCACGCTGTCGTTATTTTTGGATCATTTCCGAGTCCCACCCAAGCCACCCAGCCGTTTTCGCGTTTCAGATGTCGAAAAATAGACATTTATCCGATGAAACATGGGAGCAATACGAAGGCATTTTGAAGGCGGCCTGGGCGCGTTTTCAGGGACGAAGACGGAAAAAAGTGGCCTGAAGAAATCAAAGACCGTCTATTTTTTCAACAGGAGAAAACCGAAGTCGACCGTCAGGGAGTCGACCAAAAAACATTTCCTTAGGGCGCACCCAGACTTTTCCGAGCTCATTGTCATAAAGCGCCTCGTAAAGGACCAGCTCCTCTAGACTCTCTGAGTGGCGCACGATTCCGAGGTAGCGGTAATCCTTTTCCTTATAATGTCGAAAAAGCTGGCCCACCGGATATTCTCTTTTTTCCATCTCCCGGCTTTTAGATCCTGATCTTTGAGGGAATCAAGAAGTGGCCCACTTTTCGCCCATTAACGCTCCGCGAAAAAATGAGTTCTTGAGTCCGCATTCCCGAGCCGCTTAATTGTCGGCGTGTCCTTTGTTCACCTTCATGTCCATTCTGAATATTCGCTTTCATCTAGCTTAATTAAGCTAGATGAACTGATCAAAAAGGTCGACAAATTGGGCATGCCCGCAATCGCGGTGACCGATTGGGGGAATTTATACGGTGCCCTCTATTTTCAGAAAGCCGCAAAAAAAGCAGAAGGGCGCGTAAAGCCGATTTACGGACTTGAACTGGGAGTGCTGGTGGAAAACACCGGTCCCTTTCTGCGGCACATAGTTTTACTGGCAGAAAACAACGAAGGTTTTCGAAACCTCTGTCGTCTGAGCACCTTGGCACATACGGATTTTGGTTTCGAAAACGGCGAGCTGAGGCCACGCATTCCTTTGGAAGTTTTACTGAAGCATAAGTCAGGGTTGATTGCGCTCACGGGTGGTCTGAAGGGGATCATCAATTCCTTCATTATTCAGGATCAAGAAACGCAGGCTCTGGAGATCTTGGAAAAGCTTGCAAAGGCCTTTGGGCCAGATCACTTATTTTTGGAACTGCAGGAAAGCGGCTTAAGTTCGCAAACACGTTGCAATCAGCTTCTCTTGCATTGGAGCGAAAAACTTGGCTTCCCGCTGGTGGCGACAACGGATGCTCACTATTTCAATCGAGATGATTCAGTTGCACACGAAACATGGATGATGGTCGAACGCAAAATGACTTTGGATCAAAATCCTCGCTCGCGCCTCGCTTCGGAAGAATTTTATTTAAAGTCCCCGGAAGAAATGGCCGAGGCTTTTTACAACACGCCCCAGGCCATCGAAAACACACTCAAAATTGCCGAACGCTGTCATGTGAAGCTCAAATTCGAAGATGATCAAGGCAAGCGTATTTATCACCTCCCGGATTTCAGTAGAAAAGATGAAAAGACGGGATCACTGCTTAGCTCTGAAGAATTGTTCGAGACTGAATGTCGTGCAGGTTTGAAGCGACGCTTCGACGAAACTAAAATAACTGACGCTAAAAAAATTGAAGAATACGAGGCCCGCTTAAAATACGAACTCGAAATCATCTCCAACATGGGATTTGCGGGTTACTACCTGATCGTCGCTGATTTCGTGAATTGGTCTAAAGCAAATGATATTCCGGTCGGGCCGGGTCGTGGGTCGGGCGCTGGTTCCCTCTGTGCCTATGTACTGCGCATCACAGACTTGGATCCCTTAGAATATGGACTGCTTTTCGAACGCTTTTTGAATCCCGAGCGCGTCAGCATGCCGGACTTTGATATCGATTTCTGTCAGGCGCGTCGTCATGAGGTGATTCGTTATGTAGCGGATCGTTATGGCCAGGATCACGTTTGCCAAATCATCACCTTTGCAAAAGAGCAGAGTAAAAACGCCATCAAAGACGTCGGGCGTGTTTTTGGTCTGAGCTTTTCGGAAACCAATCGCATCACCAAACTCATTCCAAGTGTGCAAATGAAGCCGCTGAC
The DNA here is from genome assembly GCA_964636255.1 of uncultured Bacteriovoracaceae bacterium. Classification (GTDB taxonomy): domain Bacteria; phylum Bdellovibrionota; class UBA2428; order UBA2428; family UBA2428; genus CAXNGS01. The sequence continues at coordinate 92,477 of CAZWNW010000003.1, forward strand.
GATTGCGGAAAGTATGGAACAGGTGAAAGAGCTCTCCGAATTGGTGGAACAAGATCCCAAGGTCCAACAAGTCATTCAGATCGGACAAAAGATCGAGGGATCTCTGCGCCAGCCCGGCGTCCATGCGGCGGGTGTGATCATCGCAGGACGCCCTCTCGAAGAACTTTCGCCTCTCTCCAAAGATGTGAATGGCAATCTCATCTGTCAGTGGGACATGAAAAGTAGTGAAGAGGCGGGTCTCGTAAAATTCGATTTTCTGGGCCTCGTGACGCTGGACCTGATGCATCTTGCTTGCCAGTGGATCAATCGACGCGACGACGAAATGTCGAAGTCCATGACTTATGCCAACATTCCGATCGACGACAAACGTCTCTATGATTTGATCTCAAGCGGAGACACCCTGGGCGTTTTTCAATTGGAAAGTTCGGGCATGCAGAATTTGTGCGTACGTCTTAAGCCTGACCGTTTTTCGGACATATGCGCGATCGCCGCTCTTTTTCGGCCGGGTCCCCTCGAGGCCGGCATGGTGGACGACTACATCAACCGTAAACACGGGCGTTCCAAAGTCGAATACTTTTTCCCGGATATGGAAAAGTGTCTGGCGGAAACCTATGGCGTGATCGTTTACCAAGAACAGGTGCAGGAAATTGCACGCGTCATCGCGGGTTACACGTTGGGTGGCGCGGATCTGCTTCGACGCGCGATGGGTAAAAAAGTAAAGGCGGAAATGGAGGCCCAGCGCTCCGGCTTCGTCGATGGTGCCGAGAAAAAAGGCTACACGCGCGAAAAAGCCGGCGAGCTTTTTGACTTGATCGAAAAATTTGCGGGCTATGGTTTCAACAAATCTCATTCGGCCGCCTATGCCAAACTTGCTGTGCAAACTGCTTATCTGAAGGCGATCTATCCGACGGAGTTTTTTACTGCACTTTTGACCATTGAAAAAGACGATTCCGACAAGCTCTCGCGATACATTCAAGATGCGCGCACGCGGGGAATCGAAGTCTTGCCGCCCGATGTGAATGAATCGCTTTCGGATTTCGCAATTGCTTCGGATAAAGTGATTCGCTTTGGCATGAGCGCAATCAAAAACGTGGGCGAGGGCGCCGTCGAGGAAATCATCCGCGTACGCCAGGAGAGCGGACCGTTCACAGATCTTTACGATTTTTTGCGGCGTGTTCCTCTTAAAAAACTAAACAAGAGAACTCTCGAATGTCTCGTTCAGGCCGGAGCCTTTGATTCACTGGCTGCCTCGAGTGGGATGGACAAAGGAGCTAAGGAATTGCGTTCGCGCTACTTGGCCGCACTCGAGAAGGCCGTCGAATGGGCCAACAAGATGGTCGAGGAACAAGAAGCCGGTCAGATTTCGCTCTTTGGCGCCGCAAGCGGAAACGAAAAAGACAATCTCATTCGGCGGCCGGACTTTCCACAGGCCGCATTCTTAAGTGATCGGGAACTCTTTGCCTTCGAGAAAACTCTGCTGGGGGTTTATATCTCGGGCAGTCCGCTGGATAAATTTCTCGAGAAAGCAAAAAGCTTAGGCGCCCAAGAGATTTTTAATTTACAGAATCTCAGCACAAAAAGCGTTGTGACCGTGGCGGCATTGGTGGCGGAACTTCGCGAGGTTCGGGTGAAACGCGGTCGGATGGCGGGCGAATACATGGGTATTCTGAAACTCGAAGATCACAGCGGACAAGTTGAACTGATTTCCTTTCCCGAACACTACAAAGAGTATTCCAAGTACTTAAAAAGTGGCCAGCCACTGATTGTTCGAGCCGAACTCGAGTTCGAAGAAGATAAAGCAAAGCTTGTCGCCGGAAATCTAACCTACGCCGGAGGTCTGAGCGTAGAAGATCTCGCAAGCGTCGAAGAGAAGTGGCCAAAGAAACTTTCCATCGGAGTTAATCTTGATGCTTTGGAAGGAAAAATGTCGGCGGAATCGCTCTATGCCTTGATCGCAGAAATTCTCCAAAAACATCGAGGGCCGGTTCCGGTCGGTCTATTGCTTCACAAAGCCGGCCTTTTCCAAACTCAGTTGGACCTTCCAGATACATTTGCGGTGCTGCCAAAAGAAGCCCTTCATAAGGAGTTGGAGCATTTGATTGCTATTCCCGGAGCGCTGCGCGTCCAGGCCCAACATTAGGGCACGCATCAAATGGGTGGCTTGGTATTTCTGGCGCTCTGCGCCTAAGCTTGATTCAGCTGCCTTTCCCGCCCTATGAATTGCCCGTTAAGATAGAGAAATGCATCTAACGAAGCTCTCAGTCTTAGCCATCCTCTTTCTACAAGCTTCATGCGTGACCCCAGTTCGAAGAGACAGGGGTGGACAGGCTGGTGCGCAAATCCCCACGACTCCAACTTCGGCTAACGCAGGAGCTGAAAATCTTGGCTCTGAGAAAGTGGAAGCACTGCCTCAGCCAGAGGCGCTTAAAAAAAGAATCTGGGTGTTGGATTTTGCGATGAGCGCCGAGGTGGATCCTTCATTAAAGGCGATCAATATTGCAGAAATCATGCGGCGAGCTGTATTGAAACAGCTCGGTACCGCAGCCCGCTCGGCCTACTTCCCAGTCTCGGCCGATGATTCGGTTTTGCGGGAAATCGAGTTCGATTCCACGACGCATCCCTTGGATGTTGCTAAAGCTGCGCGCGGGTCTAGTATTGCGGGCTTTCTTCGCGCCAACGTAGACGTCGTAGAGTTAACGCAAAAGCGAGTAGGCGAGGGAATTATTTCCACGCACGATATAGATTTCGTAGTCGGAACAAGTTTTCAATTCGTTGATGCCGGAACCGGAAAAGAATTAGCCCGCGGAGCAATTCGGAAAAAAAATAGCGAAAGACGATCTGAGATTTTTTCCACTGAAGGCAATCAACTATCAGATCCTAAGGGCCAAGTTGAAAAATTATCCGAAGCTATAGCGATATCGATCCTCAATGAAATGAATCGTGTATCAGGAAAACTAGGGTGGTCGGGTCGGGTGCTTAAACTTGAAGGTGCTCGGCTTTATTTAAACGCGGGACGAAGCTCTGGAATTCGATTGGGTGATGTTCTGAAAATTGTAGAAGCTCCACGAGATATTTTTGACCCGAAATCATCCCAGTACATCGGTCAGGCACCTGGTCGCGTAAAAGGCACTCTGAAAGTCATTCAGTACTTTGGTTTGGATGGTGCAATTGGGGTATTGCAAAGCGGTGGCGGAATTCTACCCGGAGACCGCATCGAATTGCTCTAAAGCCTGTCTCTCAAAAAGCCCAAAATAGAAAAATCTCGGATACTTAGCTTAGTTATTCAATTGTGATGCTCCTTGACACACTGTGTCTATATGGCTAGCTTTCGACTCCGCAATTCCATCTACGAAGGAGAGTGAGAATGCCTCTGAGTTTCCGCCTGTGTCGATTCGTGGCAGGCTTGGTCTTCATTTTCACGTCTTCATTGGCCCCGGCAACGGAGCCCTCGGAAGTCCCGCCGACCGGAATCTCAAAGTCGTCCACGGCCTCGACCAAGCGGAATCGATTCTGCGAACTGGCGATGGTTCGGCGAACTGTGCTGGGCGCGAAGGGGATTCGTGATCAGTTTTCTTGGGGCTCAAGTTATCGCGAGCTCGTGCGGGAAGGTCGCGCGGAAGACTACATCACTTCGACCTGGGGATCTCATGATAATCGCGAGACTCCGATCGAAAGTCCCTATCAGCAACTCTTAGGCGTGGATTCGGATCGACAAGCACGCATCCAGGAGCTCGCTGCCGAAAACATTCGCATTGAAAGTGGCATTCCTTTCGTGCCGGCCTACTTCAAAGCCTACGAAACAAAAATGAAGACCCACGAACATCTTCAGGAACTCCTGGAGCGTCGGCCCGGCCAGGAGCCAGGTGAAAGTTGGAAGAGTGCGTTGGCAGCTGTCGGTCAGTGGCTCGAAGTCTATAGTCGCTACGAAGATTTGCTGAATAAAACAATGATCGAAGGTTTCGAGGCCAAACAGCACGCGCTGATTTTAAAGAAACATCTCGCAAAACTTCGTCCACGAGATTTTGTGCGTGGAGACTATCGGCGTGATGGCATCAAAATTCTTCTTCCTATGCTCGACTACGACAAAGATACGAACCAAGTCATTCGCGAAGAAGTCGAACAAACTTATCGCAGCTATCCCGAACTTGTTGCGGCTTTTCATGATGCTCAAAAAGAATTTCAAGATACCTTCGGCCTCCGCGAACACCCAGCTGCACTGGCCTGGGAGCAGCTCAAAGAATTTGGAAAGTCTGAGGTCGGATTTTTTCTAATGCTCTCGATTCCCTTCCGCGCCATTCGCGGTGCGGCTCGCTGGACGGGGGGCACGTTGTCTTGGTTCAAGTCTCTATTGATTGCTTCGGGCCAAGTTCAACAAAGCATTGAGGCTCAGGCTTATGGTCGTCGTCGCCTTGAACTGCTTCATCGGGTTTTGACTACTCGGCGCGATGATATGCGCTATCCCCTGCTTCCGGAGGAAACGGAACTCTTGACGAAGATCGAATCGGCTTTGATTGATCCTAAGCTTGCTCCCCGCAGCGATGCGATTCGAAAAGAAGAGGCAAAAGAGCTGCGTGCTGAAAGTTGGGTCTATGGTGGCAAAGACCTAGGAAAGATCCGGATCAAAAACACCCCGAGCACTTCACGTTATAACAACCGGGACCATGCGCTTCTCATGGAAGAAGACGAGCGGATTTCTTATTTTGCTCGGGTACGCCACTGGATCACAAACCACAAAAAAGTCATGGCCCTCGGAATTTTTACAACTGGATTTGGTGGTCTGCTGCTGAGCCAGATCAATAATATTACTCTCGTGATCAACGATCATCCGATTGTCACTTACTCGCAGGCCTACCTGAGCGACTCGATCAATCTACTGATGTTGAAATATATGAATGCCAATACGGTCACTCGAAAGGAAGGACGTGAGTCCTATCGCGCTTGGCATTTAGAGAATCCCTCGCTCTGGAATTTGCTGGATTCTCATCTGGGGCGTTATCGGGAACGTTATCGTCGAGATCCCACATATAATTTTCTCGAAGATGCTGAGTTCAAAAAAGAATTATCCGTGCTTATTGAAAAACTCTTGGACGCTCGCCAGGAATATGGATCGGCTGCACTCTTTGGTGCCGGCTCCGAATATCTTCTGAAAGTCGCCTATCCGAATTATATTATCAATGAAATGCGCGATGTTATTAAGCTCCGTTATCCTAAAGAACAAGTAGAGGTTGATATCCTCCTTGACCATTTCATTGAAAATGATTTTGCATTCGACGCTAAATTTCTTAAGGACTACATGCCGGGTGTTTCGGAAGAGCTTTATTATGATTTGCGCTACTTTTTCGATGTATCTTACAAAGATGCCATCGAACACTTCAAAAATTTTGGCGTTCTTTTCACGAGTCGGGGAGATGCCTATAGATCCTGGGCGCGTGCGTCTAATGAGTTCATTCAAAAGCTGAAAGAAACCGAAGGCGAGCGCGTGACGCGTAGTTTGGAAGATTATCCCCAAACCGACACCACTCGTGCCATTCAACCCGAGTGATCAGATTTATTGCAGAAAATTTCGACAATCTAATAGAGCTCTTTTGCTTTCCCGCAGAAATGGGAAAAAAAGTAAAAACACATGCTGCATTTCGGGAACGACGATGAGGCGCGAAGCTTTGCGATCCTTTAAATGTTCCTTGTAGTAAACGCGAGAATCATCCAACAAAACTTCGTCGCTGCCCGCGATAAGGAGAATTTCGCAATCCTCAGGCGGAGCTTTCCGCACGAGGAGTGGAGAGGCATCCTTTGCGGCATCTTTAGTCTTTCCCAAATAAAGTTCGGCATATTGAAGTAGGGACTCGCGTGACAGGAAGATATCACGACCAGCATTGCTCTCTTGGGTTTTTTGCGAACAAGTCAAATCAAGCCACGGGGACAGGCAAATGCATTTTAATGGCACAAGTTTCTTCTTTTTATCAGCAGTTAGGCGATTCAGGAGACAGATCGCTAGACCTCCGCCAGCTGAATCACCCATCAAATAGGGAGTTGTTTTAGAACGCTTCACAAGATCTTCCCATGCGGCCTCGGCATCGTTTAGCCCCGCCGGGTAGGGGTCTTCGGGTCCTTGTCGGTAGTCCAATAGGTAAATATCAACTTTTAATTTTTCAGCCAGGAGATAAGCAGCGGCCTTATATGTCTGCAAGGAACCCAAACAATAAGCGCCGCCGTGCAGATAGAGAAGGGATTGGCCTTCTGATTCTGGATGTCGCACGCAAAGAGCGATGCGTCCACCCAGGGATTCGAAAGTCTGGGAAAGTTTTCGGTGGAATATCGGATAATAAAGATCAGGTTTTCGAGCAAGCATTTCCATGCGTTGCCGTTGGGTTTTAAGCGGTAAATCGGCGCGCATTAACTTTTTCCAAATTGCAGCGATCAGGCCGTGTAGAATTTTGAGATAGCGTTTTCGAAACGAGCTCATGGCTCTGAGTTTAGCTGCCGCAACATCTTTTTCAAGGTGCGGCAGCTAAGCTTTAGGGTTTTGTCTTTGTTCGAAGTTTAAGACCTGAACAGCGGACGGTTTCATCAAGACTTTTGACCCATTCGTGAGCCTTGAGCCCTTCCAATGTGCCATCTTTTCTAATGCGAAGAGTGACTTCAACATTGGCGTAGTTGGGAGTCATCCCCTTCCAGTAGTACTCGCGTCCTACTTTTCGTTCAGTCCAAGAGCTGAGGTTCATCGGAAGGTAGGCAATCACACTCTTATTGCGAGAAGTCAGCAACATATAGACCGTCGTGCTTCCCAAATAGCTTGGGCGTTTCAGTACAAGAGTGCAGCTACCCGAGTCGTTACTGTATTCTTCGTTGTAGTCTTGCCAGGGGCTTTTGGCGGCAGTCATATCGTTCACCAAAATTTTCCCAGCAACGAGTTTGGCACCTATGGCCTCAATGGATTTTCCATTTTTGAAGGTCGAGCAGACTTTGCTGCTTTCATCGATTTCAACTTCCAATTCGGCTAGATCATTGAGAATATCCGATGGGCGGCCATACCACGAATAAAAAAGTTCCATTAGCATCTGACGGGCCGGATCCGAGGAGGCTTTGATTTCGTCCGTGATTTTTTCCACGTCCGATGCGGCGGTTCTTAGTTCTTCCCGTGTCTCGATAAGTAACTTCTTCAGTGCGCTTGGATCAAAATCATTACACCAACTTTTCAGAAATTTGTTTCGTTCCGAGCGCTTCATCTTGGCCGTTTTTTCTCGCCAGTTTATTTTGTCAACGAAGCTTTGTTTTGCACCTCGCAGTCTTCCGGCCGATTTATTTCGAAAAGATTCGGGAAGAAAGTCGCTCGAATATTCTCTGTAAAATACGCTGCCCCCAAAACCTCTTTTGCACTCGCTATAGGCGGGATCAAAGGATTCAAGAAAGCGCGTCGTCTTTTGAAGTTCCTTGAAGCGCATTTGGTAAATGCGCTCCATCTCTTTGGCTGCCTCGGGAAGCCCCACAGATTTGTAGACCTCATAGTGTGGATCCCGAGGACTATTGACCATCGAGGAAAAAAGACCAGAAAGGAGTTCCTGGTTGACGGAAAAATCTTGTGCGCTGCCTACGAACATCCCCGCACGGGTGCAACGGTATTTGAATCCGCCCAACCCACCCATGACAATTCTCAGATCCGAGAGCTGAGTCTGGAAAAACGGATTTTCATCTCGATATTTAAGTTTAAGGGCCTTAAGTTCACGGGCCAGCGTATTTGAATCACCGCTCTTTGTTGCCTTAACGATTTCACGAACAGCTTGCTCGACCATAAACTGGTGTTCAGGGCCGGCCGCCGGTTCTGTGATCAAGGGGTGTAGTGCTTCATGAACAAGTGTTTGCCCTTTATGAATCGAGCGTCTGAAGGCGGGCTCGGAGAGGATCAACAAATTTCCATATCGACGAATCGCAATTTCATCAAGTGGCGCACCGGCCGCTCGCTCCTCGCGAGCACCACGCGGGTCAATAGATTCTTCAGTCACGAAAAGAGAAACTGCATTGAGATCTAGCCAAACATTGTAGGCCAAGCGGGGATCCAGGCGCGCAATTTTTCGGAGCCATTCGTGGTACTCGGGGATTTTCGCATAATAACTTTGATTGTCTTGGACTCGACTCACTTCGATGCTGAGGTCACTCAGGTGAAGCATGCCTTTCCGGTCGAAGCCTCCGCCATTATTTCCTGGACCATGTCCCCTATCAGGAAATGCCTGAGAGGCCACTAAGAGGGCGATGATTAAAATTCGGTTGTTTGAGATCATAAAAACACTCCTTTTATATTTTGCGAAATGTTTTCAGCCTCAACGCCTTCGTCCACTTTCCGCAGATTTTTGTCTGCAGATGGGCGCTCCGTAAGTTGAAAAAACTGAATTTGCATTTGATAGACATTGTCCCCTGTCCGACTGCCCAGGGCTTGGCAGAATTGTCTTCTGAAATTGCGAATCATTTCTTTCGCGAGTCCCAGATCTTTTTCTTCGATTGCCATCGAGAATGATTGGAATTCACGATGATCTAAGGGAACGCGATCCAGAGCTTCTTTGGCGAGATCACTCATTTCTTTGTGATAACGACGTGCGCCTTCATCACGCAGATCATTTTTGGTGGTGACCTGATCATAAGTGCAGCGCAATTTTCCGTTTTCATCCCGCGCGAGAAGTCCGAGACTCATCAATCTTTCAAGGGCGCGAGCAGCTTCCGCGGGGCTTACCGATCCCCGCGAATGGGCGGCTATCTCTTCAGGGCTCCCAGAAAAATTTGCAAGATCCGTCATGGCCAGAATGGCCGTGTGAATCCACTGGGAGATCGAGAGAAACTCTTCAAGTTCCTTGGTCTTGAAATTTCTATTGGGATGAAGCTCCGATAACCAAAGCCGGCACAATTCTTTTTCCTCGGGATCAGCGGCATTTCCATATTGAATGAGTGCCTGGAGAAAAAGTTTTTCCGGAGCACTAAGACTGAGTCCTTTGGAAAGAAGTAGCGCGTGTTTTACCCGCAATGGCCTTTTGCCATTGAGGAGCATTGCTAAAAGCGTATGGGTTCCAAAGCCCGAGCTCTTGGCAATTTTTCGAAGCGATAGCTGAGGATTCTGGCGTTTTTCAAAGGCAATGCGATCCGAGAGGTAGCTTCTCGCACAACTATAGAAAAAAATACTTGGGGCCGTCTCCATGGATTTGCGAGATTGCCAGCTCTAGACGCTAGGCGTCAACAAAAATGTGACCAAAAGATGCTTTATTTGTGACCACAGCCACTTTTGGCGACTCCTCTTTAGGGCGCACAGTTAATTTTATGCGGCTTTTTTGAAGAGGTCGCACCAGCTTTCGACAATTCCGATCATTTTCCTTTTATTGATCGGCTTTTCGAGAATCGCATAGGCCCCCATTTTCAGAGCGTCTTCCTCCTGGAGATCCGAGAATCCTGTCATCAGAACTACGATCGGCACAGTTGGTAGACCCATCGACATGAGCCCTCGAAGTAGCTCTTCGCCGCTTCCATTAGGCATGCGAATGTCAGAAATTACGACATCAACTGCCTCGCAAGGCAGAATTTCCAGTGCCGCTCTTCCACTGTCGGCCTGAAGTACTCGGCAACCATAGCGTTTGAAGATCCGGGCTATACCTTGGCGTAGCTCCAATTCATCATCCACGACCAATATGCAGGTATCCTTCAAGGGCGAATTACGGCGCATAACGACTTTCTCTATCGGAGGGATCTAAGAAGTCTTAAAGATTGCAGCTGCAAAAGTTTTGACTGCGATTTTATCAGAGGACCGAGATGCACTCGGCCAACCGAGCTCCTGCCTGGTGAACAAAAAGCGCAGCGAAGATTCCGGCGATAACATCCATCGTCCAATGGGCCCGAAGGACTAGTACTCCCATAATTTCAAAGACCATAAAAGCCAGAGCAAATGTGATCAATATAGGGTTTCCACTTTGAATCAGCTCCATGCCACCCAATACTGCCAAGGCCGTATGGCCTGAAAAGAAGAGATCGTTGCTCACTCCATAGGTCACTAGAAAGCTAGGAAAGCCTGGATTTCGCCAAAGCATTCGGGGAGGGGCAGGCAGAGCTGTGAGGCCTTGAGAAATTTGTCGAAGCGCAAATAGTAAAAAAATCGACAGTAGGACGCGGAGATCATCGGAAAAGAGGGCACGATAAAAAAGAAAGATCCCCATCGCATCGACTCCCAGACTGGTCGAAATCAAAAGGACACGCCCCCACTTTTCATTTTCGTGAAGGCGCTGATTCCAGCGATCCGTCACTTCGTGGACCCAATCAAAAATCTGATCAGGTTTTTTCAATCGCCGTTGACCGATCCATCGCTGAGTCAAAAACCAGAGAAGAATGCCCCCTCCTAAAATAAGGGAACGTAGTCCTAGACTCACACGCTCTCCTTTTGGCGAAATTCAGACATTTCTACTCGGCTGGCTGGAATCCCGCCCCAAGTCTCGCCCGCCGGAATTTTTGTGTTCGGCAGGACGAATGAGTTTGCCAGCACTTTGGCTTTCTCGCCGATTTCAACTCCGCCCATGAGCGTTGCGCGCAAACCTACGGTCGCACCTCGGCCAATTTTAACCGGCGCAATGATGAGATATCCGCCCTGCGAGTAATGAGCCATGATGTTTGCTGAACCGCCGATCGTTACACGGTCGCCCATTTCAATCATCGAAGGATCAACAATATTTGTAGAATTGATATAAACATCACTCCCGATTTTCATTCCCATCAGGCGATAAAAAATTTGCCCATAAAGAGTTGGGGTTACAAATTCCAAAAAACTGTAACGCACGAGCATCACCAATGCGGCCTGCAGATACCATCGTAAAATTGAAAGCGAGACTGCAGGACCTCGGTAAGGCTTAAGATGAGCCCGCAACACGAAGGCGACCAGTGGGGCGATGAACATGAGTGAAAATCCATAGACATAAAAACCCAGAGCCAAGAGCATTCCCGTCGCCGGGTAACGGATCCACGGCGAAAAATTTGCTAGTGAAGGGTGAAGAGCATCAAATACCCAAACAGAAAGCCCCAAGGCAGTTCCCGCCGTTGCGATTGCCAGGAGAAAGAAAACCAAAGGGCCGACTAATTCCAGGAGATAAAGGAAAGGATTCTTTTTCATTCCGGCAGCTTATCATGACTTCCAGAGCACGATTAGATGGCGCATATATTGTTCCAAAAGTCTTTTTCGAGGAAGGGATTCGGCTTAAGCTGTCGTCGATGAAAAATTGCTTTTTCGCGTTCTTGATTCTCCTGACAACTGCGCTACCCCTCTCTGCACTGAGTGAGGGAAGCGCTGAGCGGCGCCCGGCCCTTAGTTTTGGTCTAGAGCTGGGCGGACCATCGATTATTTATGCGTTCACCGTCGATTGGAATATCACTCCCGAGCTGCGTCCGGGGATCGGCTATTCAGCCATTAATCAGGCGGATTTCGTTTTATTTGAATTTCGCGATTATGAGGCACTGCCTTTGACTCTGGATTACACATTTTTTCGTCGCGGCGGTAATAGTTTTTATCTTTCGAGTGGCGTAACTTTTTTCCGCGGCGGATTGGGAGCCGGCGGCCTCTTCGACGAACTCTTCGGGCCTGGCGGGGCTTCGTCCACCTCGCGCTTTTCTGGTTTTTTCATTCCCGTGGGAATTGGCTGGGAATATCGAGCGCGAAACGGCTTCAATGTCCGAGTATCGGATTACATGGGTTTCATGAGTGCGACCTCAGAAGGGGTGCGCGCTTCGGAATTCGTACCGCCTTATTTTTTCTCAGTAACGGTGGGTTGGGCATTCTTTTAGAAAATGAAATTTGCGGAGTGTCGGGCTTTATTTCTTAGGCAACTTTCGTGCACGAAAAACTGCTGCGGAGGGCAAGTTTTTCAACACAATCGCGCTGCGTTCCACATTCGGAAAATGTTCCTGCAAATTGCGCAGAAAACGCTTTCCCAAAGGTGTTGGAAGCACATGCAGGTACACAAAGGTAACCATGACTCCCCGATCGTCTAGCGATTCATAAATCGCATGCAGAAGTTCCTTTTGAAGTTCCGGGCGAAAAAGAGTCCACGGAAGTCCCGACACTACCAAGTCAGCGCGCGGATATTGAAAGCGCTCCAAAATTTCAGGCAGATTTTCAGCACCCTCCGCCAGAAAGCGGCGGCCTGGATATTTTTCGCTCAAAGTTGCAATGAAGTCCGCGTTTAGGTCCAGCCCTAAGTAGCGAGCGGTCGACGGAATTTTCTCAAATATTCTTTTGGTCATCGCACCGGTTCCGGTTCCGATTTCAACGGTTAGCGAATGAGCTGAAAAATCTCTAGGATCGACGAGCGCTTCGGCCAAAGCTTGGGAGCTGGGGACCAGAGAGCCAACAGAGAGGGGATCTTTCACAAAGCCTTTAAAAAATTCGACAGAATCACGAAAGCTGCGAAAAATGCGCATGTGCTTCATTTCATCTATCTGACTGGGTCTACTTTGAGAAGCGGGCTTTCCAAGCCGCTTGGCGCTCGGATTTTTTGGCTTTAGCCGCTTTGATCTCATGAGCAAGATCTTCGCTTAAGTGACGATTCAATTCTTCGAATCGCTCATCATCCAGGTGATAGACCAAAAAAGCGTCCTCTTTTGGTAAAAAGCTCAGTTCCATCAGAGATGTCGATCCCTTCAAGACCTTGAGAGAATTGCCTAGGCTTAGAACTTGTAGACCTTCGGCTGCGTGGCCCGGAGGACAAAGATATCGACGGGCTTCTTCTTTGGATGATTCGACCCCCATGCCAGGGAGGCTGAGATTTTCAGCGCCCTCTTCTTTGGGAAGCTCCTCGCCCAGTTCCGAAGCCAGAACGCGCAGTGATTCAATCCAACCGGCTTCCTTTAGTCTTTGAACCCGAGCCCGAATTTCTTCGGCTCGTTCGGTGGGAACACTGTAGTTTTCGAGAAATTCTTGGTCGGCTTTTTCCTGGAGCGAAGACATTTCGAAAATCTACATTTAGGCCGGGTCTGACTCAAGGCCCAAAAGCCTCTTTGTCTTATCTGGCCATCGCTTTACGGCGTCCCTCTTCAGATATAGAACCGTGGCACATGGCGGCAGAATTGGACGAACAAACCCGAGTCCGGCGCGAGAAGCTTCAAAAGCTTCGCGAAACCGGTGGCGCATATCCCCACTTTGTAGAAGTGAAAGATAAGATTCAGGACCTATTGAAACACGATGCGGAGACGGATCCTGAAAAACTCAAAGAAGCGGGCACTTTTTCGATTGCCGGTCGCGTGCAATTTATCCGCGCCTTTGGAAAGGCCGCGTTCCTCAAGATCCGGGACCGCTCCGGATCTCTGCAACTCTATGTGGCTCGTGACCAAGTCCCAGAAAAAGCTTTTGAAGCCTACAAGAGTCTTGATCTCGGGGACATTGTGCGGGTCGAAGGTCATCTCTTTCGCACGAAAACGAATGAACTAAGCCTTCATGCAACTGATTTGAATCTATTGGTGAAGTGCTTGCATGCTCCGCCCGAAAAATTTCATGGGCTGAGTGATGTCGAAGAGCGCTATCGCCGGCGCTATCTGGATCTCATGAGCAACGATCGCGCGCGCGAAGTTTTTCGCATCCGATCGCAGATGGTGCAGGAAATTCGCGAATTTTTTCTAAAACGTGACTTCATGGAAGTCGAAACGCCGATGATGCACCCTTTGGTAGGCGGAGCTGCGGCTCGACCTTTTATCACTCATCACAACACCCTTGATATGGATCTTTATCTTCGAATTGCACCCGAACTTTATTTGAAGCGACTGGTGGTTGGTGGCTTTGAGCGGGTCTTCGAAGTAAATCGCAATTTCCGGAACGAAGGCATAAGTGTTCGGCACAATCCCGAATTTACGATGCTCGAGTACTACATGGCTTATGCGACCTATCACACGCTGATGGATCTAACGGAAGATTTGGTGAGTGGTCTTGTGCAAAAACTTTTCGAAGGCGCAACAAAGCTTAACTACCAAGGCAAGGACATCGAATTCAAAAAACCCTGGACCCGCATCACAATGGAAGAAGCTGTCAAAAAGCATTCCAGCTACAAAGCTTCATTGAATGACGCCACGGCCATGCGGCAATATCTTGCCGATCGCGGAACCAAACTTACAGGTCGCGAAGGCGTCGGCGCATTACTCACCATGATTTTCGAAGAAGACGTCGAGAAACAATTGATACAACCAACATTCGTTACGGGATATCCGGTCGAAGTTTCTCCGCTGGCTCGTCGCTCGGATGAAATATCGCCATCCGGTATTGAAGTGACAGACCGCTTCGAACTTTTCATCAATGGCCAGGAGATCGCTAATGGCTTCAATGAGCTGAATGATCCGGACGACCAGCGCCAGCGCTTCGAAGCGCAGTTACAGGAAAAAGAAGCGGGCAATGCGGAAGCAACCGATTACGACGCAGATTTTGTTCTAGCTCTCGAATACGGATTGCCACCGACAGCGGGTCAAGGCATCGGCATCGATCGACTTGCAATGCTCCTGACGGATTCGCCCAGCATTCGCGATGTCATTTTGTTTCCTCAGCTCAAGAAAGAAGCCTCGGTTGAATGATGCTTCCTCGGGAGTGGTGGCGCCTCAGCCTCCTCTGGCTCTTCTCTACTGATCAAAGGGAGTCAAAAGCGAAACCACGCCTATTTCAAAACTCGGTGCTCTGGGCTGCGCTGGGCTTGGCTCTCGGAGTAGGAGCCCTCTCTGTCACTCTTGCCATAACGACTGGTTTTGAAAATACATTTGCGCGGGTTGTGGCCACTGCACAGGGAGACCTTGTCCACTACACGCGCTGGCTGAAAGAAGACGAATTACATCGCATTTCAAAGTTGGCCATGCAGCAAAATCCGCAGCCGGTTGCGGTGGAATATTTTTGGAAAAGCCATGGCTTGATCGTGGGTAAACGGGCGGGGCGCGGCATATTGATCGAGGGCCGTTCGCGTCAGCTCACTCAAGATGCAATTCCCGACGATGGCCTTCCCACATTGATACTCGGCGAACCCCTTGCTGAGTTTTTAGGAGTCCAAGTCGGAGATCAGGTGCGTATTCTTCTGCCCGGTCTTGTGCGGGCTTCTGTTCCTTTTCTTGTAGAAAAAATTATGAGTTACGGGATGTTTGAAATCGACTCGCGTTATGTATCTTTGGATGATGCAAAACTGCGACGTTGGCTGCAGTTGAACGAGCCCGATAGCTATGAAAAACGACCCGGAGATGCTTTTGCCATTCGCTATTTCATGGATAGTTCCTTTCATCGCCTCAGCGAAAAGGACCGCCTGATGGCTTGGACGGCAGACTACGAAAACGCCTATCTCGGAGAGTTTCCCGACGATCCGCAGCCCAAGTTACAGCCGTGGTGGGTGCAGAGACAGAATCTTTTTGGCTCCATTGATTTCGACAAAGGCATCTTAACCTTGATTGTGAGCTTGTTGGTCTTGGTATCCACTTTGAACGTCGCGGCGACCTTGGTCATTTTATTTTTGGAACGGGATCGCGATCTGGCAATTTTACGCGCGCTTGGCCTTTCGCGTTGGCAGATGATTCAATGGACCGGCATCATTGGTCTTCTGGTGGGTTGTACGGCAAGTTTCTTGGGCCTAGGTTTGGGGCGGCTTTTCGGGTGGGCACTTTCAGTACTCCCCTGGGCTAAACTGCCTGCGGAAGTTTATCGAATTTCGGAGCTGCCGATGAATTTCCTTTTTTACGAACAGCTTTTGGTGTTTTTATTTGGTGCCGTTGCAACAACGCTTGCTGCATTGGCACTGGGGATCAGGCTTTCGCGGCAATCTTATTTGGAAGTATTAGGACATCGTTTATGAGCAAAGAAGTCATTCGGGCAAGCAATCTTCGAAAAAGCTACCTTCAAGGTGGAAAAAAAATTGAGGTTCTCAGAGGTCTAAGCCTCGAGGTGCAGGAGGGTGAATGCATAGCTCTTTTGGGAGCCTCGGGTTCCGGCAAGTCCACCTTGCTTCATCTTTTGGGACTCTTGGACCGGCCTGATGCGGGCGAGATCCGACTTTTAGATCAGAATCCCGGTGATTTTTCAGAATCTGAGCGCGCTCGATTTCGCCTTCAGAATCTAGGTTTTGTCTTTCAGTTTCATCATCTCATTCCCGAACTGAATGCCGTAGAAAACGTGGCGCTCCCGGCCTCGCTCAAAGGCGAACGTCGCGAGCAGCGCGCCGCAGAAATCTTGGATTGGATGGGGCTTTCGGATCGACTGACGGCACATCCCTATCAACTTTCAGGTGGGGAACAGCAGCGGGTCGCACTGGCTCGAGCCTTGATCAATGATCCGCGCATTCTCCTTACGGATGAGGCCACTGGAAACTTGGATCGGGAGCGCGCCGAAGAAGTTCTAGAGGTGCTCTTTCGGGTGAATCGCGATCTGGGAACAACACTTCTGTCGGTGACCCATGATGCGGATTTGGCTGGCCGTTACCAAAGGATCTTGCGTTTAAGTGATGGCCTTATTTGACTCCTACTTGAGTTGGAATAGATTGGGGCGCGGCATGAGGCACCTTAGGGGTATTGTATTCTTTTTATTGGGTTTTTTCGCTTCTTTGAGCGTGAAAGCTGCTCCGATCACTGAGATCCGTGTGGACGGATTGCAACGCATTGAAAAAGACGCCGTTTTGGAAAAAATGAGTCTGAAAAAAGGCGAAGAGGCTCGAAGCGATCGAGTCGCCGCCGATATCAAGAACATTTTCTCTTTGGGGCTCTTCGAAGATGTTGTTTTGTTGCAAGACACTGCGGGCGTGTTGATCGTCCGCGTGAAAGAGCGACCTGTTGTCACGCAAATCGTTTATGAAGGCGCTGAAGAGTTCGAAGCTAAAGACTTGGAAGAAGTTACAACGCTAAAGGCATTCAATGTTTTGAGTTTAGAAAAAATCAATAAAGCGCAGGAAGCCATTCTCAAAAAGTATGAAGAAAAAGGCTTTTATCTGGCGCGCGCGGAATATCGGCTGGAGACCCTGCCGGAGCGGCCGAATGAAGTAAAATTGATTTTCGATATCCAGGAAAATCCAAAGGTCTGGATTCGTAAAATCTTTTTCCAGGGAAATACCGTCTTCCCATCCGATACGCTTAAACGCATTATGCTCACAGCCGAAGGTCATGCCATGAGTTGGGCCTCCGGTGGAGGTACTTTCCGTGAAGCCGCCTTCGAGCGGGATCTTCAGGCACTGGCTTTTTTCTACGGGAACGAAGGCTATATCGAGGCCACATTTGGTAAGCCGCGAGTCACCTTGAGCCAAGACCGTCGTTATATCGACATCATTATCGATGTGAACGAAGGGCGACAGCATTTCTTAGATTCCGTGAGCTTCGATGGAGATGATCTTTTTACGGAAGAGGAGCTGCGAAAATCCTTCGACATGAATGATGGCGATGTTTTTTCAACGAGCCGTCTTCAAGAAAGTATTTTGAAAGTTACTGATAAATTCGGCGACGAGGGTTATGCTTTCGCTAACGTTATTCCGAGACCTTCCACAATTCCCGACACAACTAAAGTAGCTTTACAGATCTCCATCGAACGCGGCGAGAAAGTCTATTGGGGCAAAATTACGACCACTGGTAACAAGACAACCCATGACAAGGTGATTCGCCGTGAATTGCTTTTTGTGGAAGGCGAACTCTACAATGCGACAAAAAGGCGCCGGAGTCTTGAGCGTATTCGGCGCCTGGGATTCTTTGGTCAGGACGTGAATTTTGTCACGAGTGCTCCGCAAGGCAGCAATGATTCCATGAACCTTGAGGTGCGGGTTACGGAAAAACCAGCGGGAACGCTTATGGTTCAGGCCGGATATGGCAGCAATCAAGGCTTTTCCTTTGGCGCGAACGTGAGTCACGCCAACCTTTTTGGTCTAGCGCAACAGCTGGCTTTCAATCTGAACTTCTCTTCGAAATCTTCGAAGACTTTTAATTTTCAATTCACTGACCCCAAAGTATTCGATAGTGAATGGCTTGCGGGCATCGATCTCTATATTTCTGAAGCCAACATTGGCGGATCCTTGGGAATTCCGAAAACCTATCGCCAACGTCTTGAAGGCGGATCTCTCAGAGTGGGACGCGAAGTTTTCGAAGATGTGATGCTCTACTCTTCCTACAAAGCCGAGCGTTTTCGTTTAACGGATCCAATTTCAACTGACATCTTTACGGATCCGGATAAAGACGCGGAAGCCTTTGTCAGCTCGCTGACTTTTACGATCGCGATGGATAAGCGTAACAATCGCTTGGATCCCTCGGGCGGCTATTATTTGATGACCTCCAGCGAATTTGCGGGACTTGGTGGACGAGTCTTTCAAAAATTCTTGGTCAACGGCCGCTACTACAAGCGTATTTACGGCGGTTTGACCTATCGGTCTAATTACGAATTTGGCATGCTCACGAATTTTATGACCGGCGAAACGGTGCCTGATAACGAGCGCTACATTCTGGGTGGGATTATGTCTCTGAGGGGTTATCCCACGGCGACTGTGGGCCCCACGCGACGGGTTGTCAGTGACACGCCGAATTCGGATGGAAGTCCAGCACAACCATTCAACTATCCCATCGGTGGAACACGTAAATTTGTGATGAATCAGGAACTCGAGTTCCCATTGATTCCCGAAGCCGATATTCGCATCGTTCTTTTCTTTGATGCGGGAAATTCTTGGGAAGGAAGTTTTACGGATCTTAAACCCACCTTGCTGGCCAATTATGGATGGGGAATCCGCTGGTATTCGCCGATGGGGCCGCTACGATTTGAGTTTGGCTACCCATTGGTCACGACGCCTGCGAAACAGAATAAGGGTGTCGAGTTTCAATTTATTATTGCGCCCACGTTTTAAAAAGGAGTGAATTACATGACAGGTCTAAAAAAATATTTCAACGGGCTTCTCCTCGGAGCCATACTTTCATCGGGTCTTGCGCGTGCAGCAGCGGAGCCCGTTAAGATTGGAACTGCAAATTTGCAGCGCGCGCTTCAAGAAACAAAAAAGGGCAAGGCCGCAAAAACTGCGCTTGAGAAAGAATCAACGGCAAAGCGTGCAGAATTGGAAAAACGCGAAAATGAATTGAAAAAGATGCAGGCTGATCTTCAAAAAAAATCTGCGGTCTTGAGCGAAAAGGCGCGCATGGAACAAGCTAGTGCTTTTCAGCAAAAAGTTGCTGAGTTTCAACAAATGGCGCAAATGGCCAGCATGGAACTCCAAAAGAAAGAAGCTGATCTTACACGTCCGATCATTGAAGGCCTTCGTGCTTTGGTGCCGGAAATCAGTCGAACCCAGAAGCTAGATATCGTTTTCGAAGCCAGTGCCGGAACGGTGCTTTATTCAAAATCGCAGACCGATATCACAGAAGCTTTGATTGCGCTCTACGACGAGAAAAACAAAAAGTAAAACTTAAGAATAAGGAGCTACGATGGCTTTGCCGAAGCCTTTCTCATCTCTATGGCCGGAGGGGATCGAGACTTTGATCGGAGCTCTGTCGTCTGCAGGATTTCGAGATCTGTCGGCAACGCAGCTTGCGCGAAAGAATTTTTCACAGATCAAGGCTCCTGTTTCGCTTGCTGCCCTTAAAAGCCTATCTCCCGCCGAGAAGAGTAGTCGCTTCAGTTTTCTAAAAAAGGATGCGGCTTTCGACGTCGACCATTTGAATGGAATTGGTCTCCTGATCGTTGATGCCGCCATGATTTCGAAAGTTCCGGAGACTCTGCCTTTATTGTTTACGACCTATCCTGATGCCGCGCTTGATTGGATTCTGGGTCAGAGTTTTCCCGCAGAGTGGTGCGGACAAAGTGAAAAGGTTCCCGCAGGTGTTATTGCCGAAGGGGCTGTCCATATCGGACCCGAATGCGAAATCGGCGAGGGCACTGTTCTGGAATCCGGAGTGCGTTTAGGTGCGCGGGTGCGGATTGGAAAGAACTGCCGCATCGGAGCTTGGACACGCATCGGTGATGATTCGGTTTTAGGCAGTGATTGTCGCTTAACGGGGCTGAATTCCTTGGGTTCGCAGGGTTTCGGAACACTCACTTATCCCGGAGTCGAGCGGCCCGTGATCCGGAATCACGTGGGGCGCGTAATCTTAGGTGATCACGTTCGACTTGGGGCTTATGTTTCCATCGATCGCGGTGTTCTGGATGATACTGTCGTCGGGTCGGGCACCTGCTTCGATAATCATGTTCAGGTCGGACATAACTGTGAAATTGGTGAAGCATCGCTCTTTTGCAGTTTCGTCGGGCTTTCGGGTTCCACAAAGATTGGACACCATTCCATCTTTGCCGGAATGAGTGGCACCAAGGATCACGTACGCATCGGCAACCACGTCGTAGTTGCCGCTCAGTCTGGAGTCAGTTGTGACCTCGAAGACGGTGTTCAGGTTAAAGGTTATCCACCGCGGCCTCTACGAGAGGCTCTAAAGATTCAGAGTCTGGTGACACGACTTCCGGAACTCTTCGATCGCCTGAAGATTATAGAAAAAAAGTCAAAGGAGTCCCCATGATCTCAAACCGTCCGGAAATGACTTTGCCACACAGGGAACCCTTTCTTTGGGTTCATCGATTGATCGAGAGGTCGGATGACGGCTATCGAGGTGTGGTCGAATACGATGTGAAAGCAGAATTGGACGTCTTTCGCGGACATTTTCCAGGTCAACCGATCTTTCCCGGAGTTTTGCAAATCGAAGGTGCGGCTCAGGCTTGTTGCTTTGTTTTTCTTGGAGAAATGCCGGCGGGCAAGGGTCCCGTGCAGGATGTTTTCTTTGTGTCGGTCGAGGATTTTCGTTTCCGCAAACCCGTGATTCCACCCCTAACGCTTTCCTACCATTGCAGCTTTGTTCAAAAGCGTGGGGCACTTTTCTTATGGAATGTTGAAACGAAAGTGGGTGATGATTTGGTTTCCAAAGGACGATTCTGGGTAAAAATGGGCGGGGATCTTTCCACATGAGCGTAACGATCCATCCTACGTCTTTGGTCGAGCGGGGCGCTGAATTAGGTGCTGACGTGGAAGTGGGGCCCTTTTGTGTGGTGAGCAGCGATGCACGCATTGATGATCGCACGAAACTCATTTCTCATGTCGTCGTACGGGGTCGCGTGCGCCTGGGCCAAGAGAACATTCTTTTCCCATTTGTTTGCATCGGGGCCGAGCCTCAAGATTTGAGCTATCAGAATGAGCCGACTTCAGTGGAAATAGGAGACCGAAACGTTTTTCGAGAATCTTGCACGGTCCATCGGGGCACTCCGCGTGATCGCACGGTGACGACGATTGGTCATGACAATTTCTTTATGGCCTACTGCCATGTCGCGCACGATTGTGTTGTCGGAAATTTCACTCAGCTTGCAAACCAAACTGCCTTGGCCGGCCATGTAGAGATCCAAGATTACGTCGTGATTGGTGGACTCTCAGCGGTCGTTCAGAAATGCCGTATTGGTGCACATTCATTTATCGGTGGTGCAACGATCATGCGACGTGATCTGCCGCCCTTTATGGCGGCCAAGGAATTCTCGGCGGTCAGCGGTCCGAATCTCGTCGGCCTTCGCCGAAGAAAATTCGCGGACGATGAGATACGGGCTATCAGCGAAATGTACAAGATTTTTTACCTGGGACATTTGAAATCTGATGTGGCCTTAGGGGAAATTGAAAAGCGCTTCCCTGCTAGCTCTGCAGCGCGGCTCTTTGTCGACTTCATTAAAAACACCAAGGTAGGAGTGCAAAGGTGATGACAGATAGAAAACCCCCAATACGCTTTGCAGTTGTGGGCGCCGGTCATATGGGCGCAAAACACATTCGAAAAATTTACGAAATTGGCGAAAGAATCGGCGCTCAGGTCACTGCAATAGTAGAGCCCGATGAACTTCGGGGGATTTCCCTAGCTCGTGAAATTCAGGGTCGCGGTCCGGAACCAAAGGTTATTTCGAATCTGGGATTGCTGACTTCATTACCGTCGGAATCATTTCCGGAAGCGGCAATTATTGCCGTTCCTGCTTCCATTCATGTGGAAACGACTTTGGGTGCCTTGAGTAAGGGTCTTCATTGCCTCGTCGAGAAACCGCTGGGTTTTTCAGCATTGGACTGCCGGGAGATGGATGCGGCCGCTCACAAAGCTCGAAAGCTCATTCAAGTGGGTCTCTTAGAACGATGGGCCATGGCACATATGTGGGGTCGGTGGAAACCAAACCCTGGACCATGGACGATTCATACAGTGCGTTCCGGACCCTTTGTGCCACGAGCCGCAGATACCGACGTGGTTCACGATCTTTTGATTCATGACTTGGATCTTTTTGTTTTATTGGATTCGGTTTTTGGGCTCTCACCGGTGCGCGGAATTCGTGCCTGGGGCACGAAGCTTCGTTCGGCTCATCTGGATCATGTTAAGGTTGCTTTTGATCTGGAAAACGGTGGCACCGCCCACTTTTTTGCTTCGCGACTTGCAGCCGATGCTTCCCGCCGTTGGGAGATGGCGGGATCTGGATGGCATGCGTCCATCGACATGATGAGGCGCGCACTTCGCAGATTCGAACGAGTGCGTGGCAAAACGGATACTTACTTTGAAGCCTATGAATCCACCTGGCCCCAAGGCGATCCGCTGGGTCTTGAAATCGAAACATTCACCGCACGCGTACGCGGAACTTTTCGAAATTCTCCGGAGGATCAGGAAGACCCCGTATTTTCATTCTGGGATTCCGAAAAAATCCTGCCGACTCCGAAGGCTGTGATGCGAACTCATGAATTGATCGACGAAATTCTAAGCTGCATAAAGGTACTGAACTCTTGACGAAAAAAATTCTGGTGTCCGCAGGAGATCCTTCGGGTGATCTTAAGCTGGCTCGTTTGATTGAAAGCTTGCGACAGAATTCAGCGGCAGAGGACTTTGAGTTTTTCGGTCTTGCGGGTCCTGAGTGTGAGAAGGTTGGGGTTCGCATTTTGGCCGACTGCCGCGATGTAGCAGTCGTTGGCATCACGGAAGTATTTAGGAAGCTGCCGAAGATTTTGGGCGTTTTGAAAAAATTAGGTGACGCACTCTCAGAGGCCGATGGACTTCTTTGTGTCGACCTTCCAGATTTTAATTTTCGACTTGCCCGGCGAGCGCAAAAATTGGGAAAACCCGTGGACTATTTTATTGCGCCACAGGTATGGGTTTGGAAAAAAAATCGCCTCAGGGAAATGAAAGAATTCGTGCGTCGTCTTTATCCGGAGCTGCCCTTTGAAGAGAGCATTTTCCGAGAAGCAGGCATTGATGCGCGTTACATGGGACATCCCATGAGGGACATTTTGCCCCCCAAGGCTCGGAAGGCCGCGCGGGAAGAATTGAAAGTTCAAAACGAAGATTTTCTCTTTGCTGCTTTGCCGGGTTCGCGTCGATCGGAAATCTCAAAACACCTGCCAATTTTTATCGATGCTTGGCACGAGCTTCGCATCGAACTAAGTCGTCGACGGGATGACCGAGTGGTTCGTGTTGTATTGCCATTGGCGCTGGGTTTTACGGAAGCGGATCTCTTGTCGCTACTGGATGAAAGTCAGAGACGCAAATATCGTACGTGGACAGATTATCGGGAATGGATTGTGACTACGGATTCCTGGAGAGTTCTTCAGGCGGCTGATTTCGGCTGGATCGCTTCGGGCACGGCAAGTTTAGAAGCGGCCTATTATCAATTGCCGCACATTCTTGTATACCAACTGAGTTCCCTCTCGGCTTTCATAATCAAGAATAGCTCGAGTTATTTCAGTGTTGATGGTGGCTTTGCGGGACTTCCGAACATTCTTCTGGAAAAAGATGTGATACCCGAGCTCTTGCAGTCTAACTTGAGTCCCAAGCGGCTGCGCTCGGAAACTGTTGAGCTACTTTATGATCAAAGTCGTTTGCAAAACATTCGCCGAGAGCTTCGCTGGCTTCCGAAACGTATGGGTAACGCCGGTGTGATGGGCCGTATAGCAGAGGATTATCGATCGCTGTGGTTTTCTTAAGACCCCTGGAATGGATCTATAAGCTGGGCTTGGTGCTGGATCGTAAGATGACCTGCCCGGAACATTTGCCTTGGCCGACAATTTCCGTTGGTAATATTGCACTCGGAGGGCGTTCGAAAACTCCGATGGTGATACATTTGAGTTCAATACTCAAACGTCGAGGATTCGAGGTGATTGTGTTGTCGCGAGGCTACGGCCGAAAATCGCGGGATCCAGTATTTTTAACGCCTGATTCGGAATTGCCTTCGGCAGATCTTGCTGGTGATGAACCTCTAGAGATTTTTTTGCGAAGCAAAGCCATTGTCTTGGTTGGCCCTAATCGTATCGAGAATGCAAAAACTTTTGCGAACCGCAGTCCCAAATCGCGGGGTGGACGCCGCATTGCGATTTTGGACGATGGATTTCAACATTGGGCACTGCTTCGCGACTTGGACCTGGTCTTGCTTCACCGCGAAGACCTTGATGATCGTGTTGTCCCATCGGGTTCACTTCGAGAAGAAGCCGCAGCGCTATCAAGGTCAGATTTTGTTCTAGAGAAAGGCGCTGATTTCGAAAAGGAATTGAGTTTTCATTTCGCGCCCAACAGTGATCCTCCACGGCTCGGGGTCTTGACGACTCGGGCGCCTTCCTCTCGCTCTGTTGCGGAAGTTCAGAATCGTTTTCCCACTTCGCGTATTGAGGAAATGCACCTGCCTGATCACTCCACTCGTACGGAAATGCTTCGGGCACTCGAGGACTTTAAGGGTGATGATGTGCTGGTGGGATGGAAGGAAATTGTTAAGTTGCTTCCGCCCGATCGGCTCATGAATCTGCGGCAACTGGATCCGACTTTAGAATTGGAGAACGGTCGTCGAATCCGACTTTGTCTTGCGGAGGTGGGAATCCGATTTCTGAATCCGCGTTCACAGAAAGAATTGGAAGCAAAACTAGAGAAGCTTCTTGCGGGGACCGAATGATACTTTATGCGCCTGCGTATGCTGTATTGTGGACTGTCGGATTGTTTATCTACTACTGTCCGCCTTTATTGAAGGATCTTGCAACTAGATCAATCGCATTCATCGCATTCCGCATCTTTCCCTTTCGAAAAAAAATCATTCTCCATAATTTAGCCTTGTGTTTTCCTCGGAAAAACGGCGAATCTATGTCGGATTATCAGAAACGCTGCGAGATTATCGCGCAGAAAAACTATCAGCACTATTTGCTCAGTGCTTTGGAAATCCTGGAACGTTTTCATTGGACTGCTAAAACCGTGGCCCAGCGTTGTGAGCTCGTGAATTTCGAGTTGCTGCATAAATTGCGGCAGGAAAAAAAGGGCTATTTTTTTTTGACGGCGCATTTGGGCAATTGGGAGCTTTTGACCTTTGTGGGCGTTTCGCAACAGGTCCCCTTGAGCATCATCACGCGTTATCTACGAAGTGGTTTTTGGGATCGACTTTGGCGCGACAGCCGCTCTAAATTTGGCCTTGAATTGATGGAGGAGAGCGGCTCGGGACTTTCAGCCGTTCGCGCCATACGGAAAAAAGCGCGAGCCGTGGGCTTTATCATGGACCAGCACACTGGAAAGCCTCATGGCATTCGGCATCAGTTTTTTGGCGTTCCGGCATGGTGTCCCAAGGGTCTTGCGATCCTTTCAATGAAAGTTGGCTGTCCGGTGATTCCAGCCTATTTAGTACGCACCTCTGTTGGACGTTATAGGGCTGTCATTGAAATGCCTCTCGATTTTTCAGCGATCGCCCTGGATCAAAGTTCTGCCGCAAGCAGTGACGAGACCCTTTGCCAACACATTGGAATCTGCAACCAAAATATGGAACAATGGATTGAGCGTTATCCCGAGCAATATCTATGGCTGCACAAGCGATTCAAAGAAACTTTCGATTATTCTTCGCCACTACCGTGGCAGCGCTTGTCCTAAATTCTTGTGCACGTGCTCTTCGCGAAGAGGAGGAAATCGCGCCACTCCCTCCTGAGCTTGAGGTTGAGATACGCGATGCGGTTCTTCCACTTTCGGTAGTGCCGCCAGAAATCGACGTCACAACGTCGCCGACTAAAGCCAAGTCTGAAGACGAGGCGAAAACTCCGGACTCTATTAAGGGAGATAAAAATAAGTCCGTCCCATCCGCTAAATTGCAAACGGTGGCACCTTCCAAGGGTGGAGCACGTTCCGAACCCTCAATGCGTTCTGCCACCAGCGAGACCGCACTTTCCAAATCATCCTCATCGCAGACACTGCAGAAAAGCGGAGAAGTAGCGCCAGTGTGGCCTTTTGGCATCGGAGAAAGTCTTACGCTGAATCTAAAATATGGACCGATCGAGGGTGGGCGCGCCATCCTGAAACTCGTTGGCGCGCATGAGATGGAAAATCAAAATGTCCTTCATTTTCGGGGTGAAATTCAAAGTTCCACAATGGTTAATCTCTTTTATAAAGTAAACAATACCATCGATACTTATGTCACCTTGGATCAGTTTCTACCGCTTCGCCAAATCATTAAACACAATGAAAGTTCTCGTTGGGGCCAGTCGATTCTGCGTTTTGATCATAAGAAAAAGTCGGCCCACTACTATAGCAATCTTGAACGGCACAAAAAGAAACGCTATCTCGCGGATCGGCATTCCGAGATCGATGCATTTTCCCAAGATCTCTTTGGAGCACTCTATTTCTATCGCTTTCTAGCGGCCGGAAAGAGTTTACAGTTTCCCATTCATGATCGGTGGAAGTCCTGGAATGTCGAAATGATTTATGTGGGTCGTGAAGAGGTAAAAGTGGATGCTGGCCGTTTCCCCGCGCTTCACTATCGGGTTCTGCCTAAATTAGAAGGCATGTTGCAAGCTAAGGCTGATGTGGATGTCTGGCTGAGTGATGACCCTCGTCGTCTCTTGCTCAAGTTTCGTTCCAAACTCAAATTCGGTGCGCTCTCCGGCGAGCTTGAAAAATATGTTCCAGGCCGAGAAATTCTCTTAGTTCCGCCACGGCTCATGACACCTGCGACTGCACTCGCTAAATAGGTGGTGATGAGAGCTCAATCGTCAAAGCCTTCTAAGACCTCCTGGATCTGGATCATGGCCCGCTTTTCCATGACCGAAAGCATTCATGCCTTGCCGTTTTTGAACGCAATATTGGAGGCCAGCACTTCCTATTCGGTATTGATTTGGACCACGCCGACAGCCCGTAAAATTTTCGAATGCGCGCGTGATCGCGGATTAAAAAAGCACGCCCAGCGTATCAAGATCGTCTCCTATCAGCCCGATGCTTCCGAAGTTTTCGCAATCTTGGAGCATGCCAAAAGAGCTGCGGAGGAATTTCCTCCAGAGAGACTCTATTCTCTCGATCAAAGTTTTCAGACGGCTTTTCTCTCTTGGTGGTCTTCGTCGCCGCAGAGAATATCTTTTACGTCGAGTCGTGGCGCATTTCTCTTCACCGATCTTCGTCCCAAAAACACGGGAAGAGAGGTCGCCTTGGCTGAGGAATTTCTTGACCTTCTCCCCGAAGAATTGAGATCGAAATTACCTTCGCTCCAACGTATGCCATCTGTCTTGAGCGCCGATAGCGCAGGTCGCAAGTTTTCTGGGCGCGTGATTCTATGTCTGGACGCAGAAAGACCTACCCAAGTTTGGCCGGCCGAAAATGCACTTGCCCTAGTCCGCGCGTGGGTTCAGGACGGAAAAGAAGTGATGTTGATCGGTGAGGGGGGCGAAAATGGCGAAACTGAAATCGAGCGCCTCTTGGCACTCTTTAGAAGTCCGCTGGTGAAAAAAATCAGTTCTGAGTTGGACTTTTCTGCAAAAATTGATTTCTTGGAGTCGGCGGAACTTTTGGTTTCAGCCGATGGTCCTTGGCTTGCGGCTGCTTCTGATTTGGGTCTTCCAAGTTTAGGCATTTTTGGCCCCACTCTTCCGGAATTTGGACGAAGTCCCTGGAGGCGACCCTCGAGGGTCTTGGGGGTTGCGAATCTCCCGTGTCGCCCTTGTGGCTATCACGCTCCGAAGCGGTGTCCCAAAAAACACCATAAGTGTTTGAAAGATATTGGCGGCGAGCGGGTATTCTCCGAGGCCAAAACACTTTTGGCCGGAGTGCTGGACCCTGCTAAAAAATCATTGTAACTCAAGGGCTTGGCACTAATAGTACACCTATCGTTTTACGGGAAAAGGGGTTGAGAGGTGATGAGCTTGGAACTGGTTGAAGACGAGTCGAAATCTAAAGACAGACTTCCCATCGTCGCAATTGATGGACCAGCTGGGGCTGGAAAAAGCACAGCTGCGCGACTTCTTGCCTATCAACTTGGCTTCACCTTGATCGATACGGGGGCTCTCTATCGAGTGGTGGCATTGATGGCCATGAATGAAGATGTCGAATTCACGGACGGCCCTGCATTGGCAGCCCTAACACGAAGGCTTGAAATTAGTTTTGGAAAACTTGATTTGCGAAGTGGCGATTCGGTTCCCTCACTCCCCATCTTTTGTAATGGTGGCGAAATCACCAGGGAGATCCGGAGTCCCGAGTTGGGAATGGCTGCATCCAATATCTCAAAACTTCCTGAGGTCCGCGACGCTCTACTTCAACTTCAGCGCGATTTTGGATTGTCCGGTGGCATCGTTATGGAAGGTCGCGACATTGGGACCGTAATTTTTCCAGACGCCGAAATTAAATTTTTTCTCACCGCTTCGGTTGAAAGCCGGGCTCAACGTCGATGGGAAGAGCTACAAGCGATTGGGAAAGAGATCACGATCGATCAAGTGATTCAAGAGACCCGCGCCCGTGACGATCAAGATACTAATCGCACGCATGCGCCGCTTCGCCAGGCCTCTGATGCTTATTTAATTGATTCCACAAAAATCAGTCTTGCCGATGTGGTTCAGCAAATGGCCGGCATCGTGCGCGAAACTCTTAAACAGAAAACGACTTAGGACACACCCAGGAATGAATTGGCTTTTTGGCCACCTACTTGGCATTCTCATAGCTCTTGGATTTCCGCCTTCGGGCATTTGGCCGCTAACGTGGTTTGCGGGAATATTAGTTTTTCGCTTTTTTTTAGACCGAAATTTAAAGGCGAAGGACTATGCTCAGTTCTTTTTTAGCTTCGTTTTTTCTGTGCAGCTTTGGGGCTTCTACTGGCTTGCTTACACCTTGAAAGAATTCGGTGGATTAGCCTGGCCCGTCTCGATTTTCGTCGTCATTGCACTTTTCGCCGCAGGTGCAGGAATCGCCGCGCTCTTTGCGTGGCTCTGGCCTCGGCTACGTGATCGTTTTTCTTCCCGATATTCCATTCCGCTTTTGGCAGTTTATCTTTCACTTTGGGAGTTGGTAGATTTTCGACTCTTTCCGTGGACGTGGGCTCAAAGCGTTGGCTCCAATGAGACGCTGTTGGCTTCCGTGCACTATTTGAAAACGGCAGGATGGAATTTGATCTTTCTCGCCTTTTGCAGCCTTGGA
Organism: uncultured Bacteriovoracaceae bacterium; assembly: GCA_964636255.1. Classification (GTDB taxonomy): domain Bacteria; phylum Bdellovibrionota; class UBA2428; order UBA2428; family UBA2428; genus CAXNGS01. Next base: position 121,850 of record CAZWNW010000003.1, read on the forward strand.
GCCTACTTTTTGTCACTGCCAGACATTCGCCGCCGATCGCTCGCATTGTCTTCGCTCATCCTTCTGACATTTGGATCAACATTTGGCTTGGGCATAGTTGCTCGGAAGAAACTCAATGAAAAATTTTCTGACCGTCAACCCGTTGCGCTCTTGCAGGGAAACGTGGGCAATTACGATAAGAAGATGGCAAAAACGGGAGATTATCCGACCATCGAGAATGTGCTTGCGATCCATCGCGACATCGTTGAAACGGCAGCGATTTTTTTCCGCTCAGAATATGAACTTAAGGGTCGCGAACCCTGGGTCATCTGGCCCGAGACATCCTTTCCTGGCTCTCCACTTTCGAATGCACGCCACCAAGAAGTGATGAAAAACTTCGCACTCCTAACCGGTGGTCTACACATCGTGGGAACTTATGAAAAAGGTACGACGCCTGTGGGCGATCAAAATCTCAATGTGGACTTTAACATCGCGGCATTTTTTCATGAGTCCCATGGTTTTCTAGCGCGTTATCGTAAAATTGTTCGAGTTCCCTTTGGGGAATATGTCCCAGGCGATCATTTTTATCCGGAAATTTACGAAGCCATTCCCTCTCTCGTTCATTTTGGCGCAGGCGATTCTTATGTTGGATTCGCTCACCCCGATCCGTCGGGACCCGTCTTTGTTCCGCTCGTGTGTTACGAAATCCTCTTCAATGGTCTTGTCGATGACTTTGTTCAGGAAGTCAGAAAACGATATCCTGGCCGCGAAGTTGTTCTCGTTAATCTTACAAACGATAGTTGGTATGGTCCGACCTCTGAGCCATTTACTCATTCCCTGCTTTCGCGTTGGGCGGCCGTTCGTCAGGGGCTGCCGCTACTTCGACCCACAAATACCGGAATTTCTCAGATCATTGCTCCGTGGGGCGAGGTATTAGGCACCGGTCCACGGAATTCTACCTGGGTCGTTCTGGGTGAGGTCCCCGTTGAAAAAGCCTTTCGAAAAGAAGCTAACGTGGCTGAATAGCATGCGTGACCCGAAGCTAGCTATTTATGATGATATCTTCCCCAAAAGCATCGGAGATAAAGCCCGTGCCACACATGTTGCGATTATAGAGGCGGCACTTCGATCTTATGCAAAGTACGGAGTCGACAACACGACTTATGAAAAATTGGCATCCGAAACTGCTGTAAGTCGTCCGCTGATTATCCGATATTTCAAAAACTACGATGCCATTTTTAGTGCCAGCGTGAAATTCGTACGCATTCACTATCAAAGGTGGGTGATCGAAGAGATTCAGAGAAAGAATACACCCCTGGAACAGTTCAATGCCTATGTTGAAAGGTCGATGTCCTGGCCTAAGAGATTTCCGACCCATGCCCAATTATGGGCTTTTTTCTATTATCAATGCGCTCGGCAAAAGAAGTATCGCAATCTCAATTCACAACTCAGCAATATGGGCGAGCGGCGCATCGCTGCACTCCTAGCCGCAATCGATGGAGCATCAGATCTGGGGCCTTATTTAGAGAAAGCCAAGATTGTGCAGATGACTTTGGCGGGAACAATTCTGGCCCTCTACACCGAGAACCTAGGTCCGCGTACTCGGCTGGTACAAAAAAACATGTCAGAAATTCTCCTCAAGCTAAAAGCTTAGGAACTTATGAAGGCTCAAGGCCTCACTCGATCACGAGCGAGGCCTTTTTTAGTTCTATTTATCGAAAGGCAACATTCGTAAAAGATGGCGACGCAAAATGAAGTTTTAGCGTTCTCTTGATTTCAAACTCGCTTTGGTCACAGAGATCTTCGGGAATAGTCTCGATAAGAATGCGTCGCAAGCGACGCGGAAGCTTGGCCTTGAGGCGCTGGAGAAAGGTAGACTCGGCAACGAGTACGAGATCATCGAAAGTGCCGTCCTGATACTCGCGTGCGAGTCTTTCAGTTAACTCTTCCGCAAAGAGTTCCAAATCCATCTCAGGATCTTCGGACTCTACCGAGGGTGGCTCGAATCTTTCATACTCAAATGATTGTTCCTTCTCGATGCGGGCGATTTCTCGGAAGTTGAGAAGATGAGACTTCGAGCGCCAGATGCGTGCTAAACCGGAGTTACAGAGGAGCAGATAGGTCGTAGGCATGACAGGCCTCCTTTCGCTACAAATTGGTAGGTTACCTAGGGCGAAGGCCTTAAATCAAAGCAATTTATTTTTTTCCGAACGCGAGATGATCCAGGCTCACAAATTCAGGGGAAAGAACTTTGGCATGGTCTCGTTTCAGAACCGCGCGCACCGCGGCGGCCGATGAGTTGAAGCCGCTGATGATGCTGCCGCCACCTTGAACTTTTCCTAGAAGATCTCCGACGATGAAGAGACCTCTCACGGAAGATTCTTTTATTTCAGACACAATTGCTTCACCTTTTTCACTCAATTCGACTCCGGTATTGCGTAGAAACTCAACCGGGTTTTGGCCACCCAATCCATACAAAACAAGGTCGTAAGTTTCTGCAGTGCCATCCAAGAAATGAAGATGGGGTCGGCCGTCAAGATCTTCGATCTTGTTGATTTGGCTATTAAAGTGAGCACGCACTTTTCCGGCGTCGATCAACTCTTGAGTGAGTCTACGATTGCGTTCATTGGCGCGAGTGATTTTAGGTTTTCGGTAAGAGAGAGTCACCTTTGATTTTGTGGCGAGCATCTGCACGTACTCGCAGGCGCTGTCTCCGCCACCCACGACAAGAACATTGAGTCCGTCCATATTCCGCGAGTTGATATCAAAGACAATGCTTTGATTTCGTTTCAGATTTGCGGGAATTTCCTTCCAATAATCGGGCGTGTTCGGCCGCCCCATTTTGCCAATGGCGAGAATAACGGTTTTTGCCCTCAGAATTTCTTCACTGCCCGCGATCTCAATAGAAAATTCCTCACCTGTTTTTTTCACTGACCAAATTTCGGAATTGTAGCGAACGGGCAGTTCATTTTCTCTGATCACTTGATCCATGAAGTTTAAGTAGGACTCGCGGTCACCATCCCGCAGACAAAGTTGGCCAAAGCATATGGCCTCGAAACCGGCATAACGAGCATCGACTCGTTTGGCCTCTTTATAGTAGGTGCGAATCATCTGGGAATGGGAAGGGCCTTTTTCCAAAAGTAGTAAACGACTAACGCCGGCCTTTTTTACCTCAAGTGCCGCAGCGATTCCCGCAGGACCTGCGCCGACGATCAAAAAATCAAAAGCTTCCATAGTCATCTCCATGGGTTAATGAGTCTAGGTGCTCATTCAAAGCGGAAAGTCGTTTTTTATCGCATTTGCGGCATCTGGGTTCCAGTTCTGCATTTGCTTTGATTTGAAGTGTCTAAGAAGTCGTCAGTTGTTAAGCATCTTACGCCAAGAGTTTTTTACTTATTAAAACAGGCACTTATGCCCGGGCACTGTCAGCTTCTTAGACGCCTTTTTTGTCAGACCTTGATGCCTACTTTAAGAATTCGGGAACTTGTGGTCTTTGGCATGTCTCATGCATCTGTGAGGGTAGGGGTAAGTATATGTTGGGGATTAAAAACACATTTTCACGAGCTTCACTGATCGCGATCTTAGGACTCGCCTCGGCGTGTTCCATGCAACAAGGTCAGGGAACAGGTCTTCGATCTGGATGGCAAAACTTCTGTGCCAATCGTGAATATTTAGCCTACGACGGTTCCCTAGTTGCCCATCCGGCTGATGCCTCTGATATTGAAAGCTACGAGCATTATTTCTGTGGCGAACTTCGTTTGGACATCACAAATAATTCGCTGGAATTCAAACTTAATCAAATTGTTCGCGATTACGGTGGTGGCGCGGTCGAAGTACTGGCGCGCACTGTAGATATGGACGACTTCGAAGTTGTGCAGGTGCTTACAGCAGCAAATTTAGAAGAAGCTACGAGCGCCCTGGCAAATGGCGAAGCGGCAGTTTTGAAAAATATATCGGGTGGATCAGCACCTATTGAAGAATATGTAGAATGGGCATTGGCCACTTACGATGCCTCTGGCCGACAAGTTATTTTGAATCAAGATAGTTTCTTTATCGCTTGTAATGATACGGTCGCCCGTTGTTCGCAAATGGCTCGATCGGTCAAAGCCAAAAACTGGGTACAGGCCGCAAGCTACCTGCGCTTTTATTAATTCGGAGCATCCGATCAATCGTCTGACGCCCAAAGAGGTTGAAGGACCCGAAGAGTATCGGCTAATCTCATAGCTAGATGAGCTCCCAATTTAATGAAAATGAAGTCCTCGATCGAACCCCGGTCGCAAAGGATATTTTTACCTACTGTACCAAGGAAAAGACCGATACCTGGCACGTGGTCATGAATCATGATGCCTCAGGCATTGTTGATCGCGTGCTCTGCAAAGCTTGTAGGTCCGAGCACAAATACCGCCGCAAGGCGATTCCGGCCAAAGCCGAAGCTCGGAGCCGTTCGACCATCGTTCGAAAAGTTGTGTCACCCGCAGAGCGATCGAAAGTATTGAGCAAGGGAAGCTTCGAGGATGACTGGTTCAAATGCATCAAAGATTGGGGCGATCGCGAAGTCGCAAATTATGATCCAAAACGCCACTTCGTTATAAAAGAAATTTTACGACACGAAGTATTTGGAAAGGGCATCGTAAAGGCACGTCGAGAGAATAAAATTGATGTGCTCTTTCAAAATGGATTGAAGGTTCTGCCGTCCCCAGCAAAGGTTCTTCCTTGATGAGGAAATTCGGGCTCTGGGGATTATTCATTCTCTTGTCTCTTTTTCCACTTCTATCCCAGAGTGCCAAGAAGCGGCGAAAACCTGTTCCGACTCCCGGCCGTTATTTCTATTGCAATAGCAGCACGGGAAAAGTCGAGCAAATTGAACTCCGAACGGGAAATGTCGCAGAACTCATGGACGAGATGGTCGTGATTCCCTGTCCATCCAATCTTCCGATGGCGCCTCAGTGCGTTTTGGAGAGAGTGGCCGCCAATCCCAGCATCACGCGCTACGGAAAGCGCGCATTCATTTGGACTCCAAAGGTGGGCGCTGAATGCGGAGTTGGTTGTGATATCGGTACGGTTTATTTCGTAAAAATTCGAAAGAAAATAAAAAGCTGCACCATGTTTTAACTCTGTGTCGGGACGGGGGGCGACAACGTCGCGACGCTCTCTCAGTAAAAAGCATAGGAGAATTGAACAAGATTGTGGCCGGCATGAATCAGCCAGCCCGGAAAGAGCGAAGCCGAAATGAGTCGCGCGCGTACAGTGAAATAGCCTAAGACTAGAGTCACCCCGATCTGGCCGATGACGTAAACTGGAAAACCTAAACCGAAGCCACCCGCGTGGGTGAGCGAAAAGAGCAGTGTCAAGACCCAGCACTGTTGCTTCAAGCTTAGGCGGGTCTTGGCCAAAAGCCCAAATAGAAGTCCACGATAGAAGAGCTCCTCACAGAGCGGCGCCGCAAGCACATTATTCGCAAAGACTGGGCGCCATCCAAAAATAGCGATCGTGGGTTGATCTGGACTTTCAATACCCAACACAAATTGCCCCCCCAAGACCAGGAACGCAAAGATCAGCGCTGCCCCATATAAGCATTTGAGAGCTGTCCAATGAATATCGAAATTCCACGGAAGCCGAACGCCCGCGATCCGCGCACAGACGATCGCCCATGTGCCCAATAGCCCATAGGAAACAAAATTGTTATTCTCCAGAAACCCGTAGTTGCCTTGGTAAAAGAGCAGGGCCAAGCCCAGTCCGTAGGCACAGGCGAGGGCGACCCAGTTTCCCATTCAGCCACTTTAACACGGAGTCGAAAAAGCAAAAGCTCACCAGGGTGCAGCGGTCCTGACGAGGTCTTCCCAAAAAAAAACCCAGCCAATCCGGGAGCCGGACAGGCTGGGATAAGGACCCCGGGACGAAGCCCTCTGCAATTATCTCCGCTTTTCAAGAAGTCCACTCTCCTTCTCGCCGGAGTCCTTGAGATTCACCTGTGCGATTTGAGTGAACGCCCAAGCAAATCCTCTTCCACGGCCCGAAGACTCAAATTCGGGCTCATGGAAAATTTAAACAAATTTAAAGTTCATTAAGCAGTCTGAAAGATGGCGAAAGTAGGGAAGCTGGGCTTCCACCAATTTGCTGCCGTCGTTTTTCGCCCACGTTTTTTCAGCGGAGCATCACACTTCTCGACTGCAGTTCCTGTCTGTGTCTTCGCAGTGGCCGAAGGACTGCGACGAAGACCACCAACCTTGGATAGGAAGCGAGCCTGCTCGGCACTGGAGGCGTCTTCGATCAATGCATAGCCAAAAACGGAATATTCCTCTGAGCCTTTCGCTCGGAACATGCGCGCTTGGATCATTCCGGAATTCGCATCCCAGTAGAGCAAAAGATTCGCATTTTTAAAGCGTGACTCGATTGCTTCGACCTTTCCACCGACCGCGGACCAAGTGCGTTTGAGTTTAGCGAGACGCAAAAATTCCGCTTTCAGGACTTCCTGCTGGTCCATCTTGGCGTCGGCGCGTGATGTTTTATCAAGAAGCGACTTTCGAAGCGTATTCACCGCACGATTGAGACCGTTGATTTTCAAGTGCCCGGCTTTCATGTCATCGAGACTGTAATTTAGGCCCGTATACTTTTTGATCTCTCCGATCATGGATTCGTCAACGGTGTCTTGGATTCGTTGCTTCAAAGCCTCTTTGTCTTTGCAAAAAGCTTCACGGCAATACTTGGCCATGTAGCCGTAGATCAAACTCGACAGCGAATTGAAGCCGCCCGCGTTTCGCAAATAGCGATTGTAGATTTCGCCGAAGTGCTGGCGTTCGCCGCTGTTACGACCTGTGGCCGAGGGGAACATGAATTCCGCGAAGGGTTCGTTCATGTAGCCCGCAATATTTTTAAATGACTTACCCTTCAAGGCGCGCAGTTCGGGATCCACCCAGGAACCGTCAAAATCTTTTAGGACAATCTTTCCGGTGGGAAGTCCGTTGCCGCCTTGTTCGGTCATGTAATTTGCGGTGTGAATTCCCCATTGGATGCCTTCTTCAAATCCAAGATAGGCGAAAACCCGGACGACCGGTGAAATGAAATAGCGCGTGAAAAACGCGAGAGGTTTCATACCGCTTTTTTGGATCATCTCGTGAACGGGAGGGGCGTCATCGTCCAAACCTTGGAAGAGGGCAAAGGTGGAGCGCAAGCGCTGACCCTCGCGACCCTTTAGGTATTCGGACATATCGCGACCGATGATGACCTCTTCCTTGGTAGGAAGTTTCACTGCGATCGGTTCAGGGAGCCAGCTGAAATTGAGATTGCTGACGACTGATTTTGGAATGAATTCCAAGGCATCATTCACGGCCAAAGCGCGGGCCAGTTTTTCAAGCTTTTGCCGACGTTGCAGAGATGTCACTTTAACGTGCATCGAAACCTTTACCCATTCCGGTTTTTTAGGATTAGCGGGATCGATGACAATCAGAGATCGTGGCGAGCTGGTCGGGCGTGCGACGTATTCGTATTTCAGCGGATATTTCGAGACAAGCTCGTCGTAGTTTTGCAGTTCGCGAAAGGGATGCAAAAAATATCGCACGTATTCGCGGCCGCCTTTTTTGAAGAGGATCAGGTCGCGATAACTGCCGCGAATGTAGGGTGAGATATTCATCTTTTCAATTTCACTCACTGGAATTTCTAAATGAGGTAGGTAGAACCAGCGGCGCGATGTTGGACTGAAGTCTTTCATTCGCTCATAACCGGCACGGTCTTCACGAATTTCACGCAGCATTTGTGGATTGGGTGCAGTTCTTTCGCGTGCATCGAAGTCGAAGAAATAGTTGCGATCCACTTCGTCTTCGAAAAGAATTTTCACATTGTTAGGAACGGCATTGTTGAGACGCTCGGATTCGGCCTCTGAGAGGACGACTTCGGCGTCGGATTTAACCTGTGTGCGTTGTGCCCAGCTCGATGGAGTGGCCAGTAGATAGGAGAGAAGGCAGGAAATCGCCAGAAATTGGGCAATAAAAGGCCTTCCCCAGATAGAGGTTTTTTGAGTCGACATAAATTCTTAGCTCCCTTTTTTCTAAATTTGGGACGAGAGAAGGCCTGACATGCTTTTGGACACAGCAATGCCTTTCACGGCGCGCGTCTGTTTTTTGCAGAGGCAGACGTGTGCCGTGGCAATGCGGTCCAACAAGTATGACTTGTGTGACTCTTCCCTAGTATTCTTCCCAACGCCGGGTGTTAGCGCGGAGCGTAGAAATCGGCCAACTTAATTGAGCTGTACAGGCCGGGATGTGTTCTCGAGAAACTGTGGACGATTTCTAGAAAGTGAAATCGTTAAAGGGAATTTTCGCAGGAATTTTCATTTTTAGATGAGGCAACTGCGTTGAGAACTGCTTCGCGCATCAGCGAAGTTGCGACAACGGCGACGCGATCTAAACGTAAGTTTTTTCGATGACGAACTTCTTCTTCACTTGCAGTGCTGATCGCAAAAAAAGTGTCACCGTCAGCGGGAGTGTGGAAGGGATCAATGACTCGGCCCATTCCAGTGTGAGCCGCAATCGCAAGTCGCTTCAATTCGCCGCGCGTGAGGGGTGCATTCGTTACAAGCACGGAAAGCGTTGTGTTCCCGCCTTCTAAAGTTTTTTCTTCGCGCGACAGCGGAAGCTTTCGCACTTCAGTGGAGATATCGAGTCGTTCGCCAGTCACGGGGTCCTTTGATCCCAGGATGATTTTTCCATCGAGATTCAGGATATTTCCCAAAGGATTCACAATCGTCAGAGCGAAAAACTTATAAGGTCCGGATTCAAAAAATGCGGCGCCCTGGCCCGAAAATTCAGCGTATCGGGAACCGAGAACTTTTCCGGCCGTGATATTGGCTCCAGCCCCTACGCGGCCAGTTGAAACGCGATTTTCGCGCGCCTTTTGAAAGGCTTCGCTTCCGAGATTGAGATCTGGAAAAAGTTGATTGTCGCGATGGCGGAAATCATAAACGATAGCCGAAGGCACGATAGGAATCGCATCGAAGCCAACGGACTGGCGTTCCTTGAGAATTTCGCGCGCGACGCCTGAAGCGGCTTCCAAGCCAAAGGTGGAGCCCCCGGCGAAGACCAGTGCATCAATCCAGCCCGAGGAGTTTTCCTCCGAAAGCGAGCTGGATTCGCGAACCGCGGCCGCGCCGCCTCGGATGTCGACCGCACCACGGGCGCCGTTAGAAAAATGCAGAACGGTGCAACCTGTGGGTCCCGCAGAATATTCAGCGGTGCCAACTCGTAGGCCTGGAAAATTAAAATTGAGTTCAGCGGCCCACAGAGGGCCAGATAAGATGAGGGTCCCCAAAACCATTCCCCGAAAAAACATGCTCATTTCATACAGAAATTGAGAGTCAGAGTACATTTCTTTATTGTGCTTAAGTGCAAAAGAAAGAGAGCTATGCGATGGATTCGGAGGCCCTGCGTCTACTGGAGGATTGGATCCGAAGCTCGACCGCAAGGAAGCAAAGTTTCCCTGTTTATGGGGTGGGCGGCTATTTTCGCGACCGAGAACTGGGTTTAGCGCCCAAGGACCTCGATCTTGCTGTTGAATTGGAGGGGGGCGCGAAGGCTGTTGCTTTTGCATTGAAGGCAGAATTTCCCGAAGCACTGACAGAGCCTCATTGCCTGGGAAGAGGCTACCCCATTTGGGAGCTACAATTTCTTGCAGACGTAGAATTCCAAGGCACTCACTATGAGTGCAAAAATTCCAAACTACAGTTGGCCGATACACAAAAGGAAGCATTTTTAGATCCCAATTCCCGACAACGTGTCAGTAGTTTTGGTGATTTATTCGATGACTGCGCGCGACGTGATTTCACGGTGAACATGCTTTACTGGGATTTGTGCAATCAGCGCCTTCTGGATCCATCTGGAAGAGGACTCGAGGATCTAAAGGCTCGGCGCTTAGCTTCGCATCCCAAGGTCGACCCAGAAAAAATGTTTAGCGATGATCCGCTTCGCATTCTGCGGCTATTTCGATTTGAAGCGCAATTGGAATTTGGAGTGACAGATGAACTTTTGAATGCGGCGAAAAACACGGTCGAGCGTATGAAAATTTTAAGCGCAGAGCGCATTCGTGATGAAATGAATAAAACTGCCGAAAGGGCCGGACTTGCTCCAATGATTGAAAATCTAGATCGCGTGGGAGGCTTGGAGGTCTTGATTCCGGAACTACTGGCCATGAAAGATTGTGGGCAGGATCAGATTTATCACTCCGAAGGTGATGTATTCGTGCACACAATGAGAGTGCTCCGCAATGCGCCGCGGACCGTGCTCTTACAGTGGGCCGCTTTGCTTCACGACATTGGAAAGCCTGCTACGCGATCCGTAGATGGCGAACGTGTGAAATTCATTGGGCATGAAGTGATTTCAGAAAATCTTGCCGAAGTTATTCTAAAACGCCTCTGCTTTCCCCAGACCCTTATGAAAGAGATTTTGCTTTTAATTCGCCTTCATCTTCGTGGGGGCGACGTGCTGCAGTGGGCGTCGCTGAAACCGGCGCGTCGGCTCTTGCGCGAGTTGGGCGAACTTTCCGAGCCATGGCTTCTATTGGTAGAAGCGGATTCACGTGCCTCCTTGGATAAAAACGGAGAGCCTCGTTTGGATCATTTGCCAGCATTGCGACAGGCCTTTGAAGAATCTCGGAAAATCCCTCTGAAAAAACAAGCGATTTTATCGGGTCACGAGATCATGGCTCTTTTAAAAATATCATCTGGTCCTGAGGTAAAACGCTATCTAGACCTGCTACGTGACTGGGAAGATGAGTGGGCAGCTCGAGGGGAAATCCTGCTACGTGAAAAGGCGATGGAATTACTGGCGGACTTCCGCAAAAAGGAAGAGAGTTTGAGTTAGCCTCGAAGTACTCCCTATTCATCGCGGGGATGAAGTCTCGAATAGCACTGTCGCATAGTTTTTAGTCACTTGAAGATTTACTGACATTAATTCTAGCTGGCTAGCCCGCGGTTTGGGCTTTGGCCAGGCATGGCGATTGCACCTATCACTATGGGGACGTTTCACGGAATCTTAACATTTGGGGAGAATTAAGATGAACTTGAATTTAAGACTAATGTCGATCCTTTGCCTTGGAAGTTTAACAGCTCTTAGCGAAGAAGTAAGTCGAACTATCGATTTAGCTCCTGAACGTAGTTTCTACTCTTATGAAACGCAGCCAGAAATCGGAATGCGCATCACGACCGAGTCTCCTGAAAAGAAGCGTCTCGGCGCCCGCATTGGCGGTTGGATCGATTCAGGCGTAGACCATGTCGTTGATTATGGACGCTCCGTAAAGGACGGCGCTGTTTATCTTGGAGAATTGACGGGAGATGCTTACAAGTCCGTTAAAGTAAAATCTGCTGATGTCTTAGATGCAGGTAAGAAAAAAGTTTCTGAAGGCGTTCAAGACGTTAAAAATTTCAGCCAGGCCTCTGGCGAGGTTGTGCTTGATACGAGTCTTCGCGGGCATGCTGAAAATACCAAAGAATTTTGGAGCGGCGTTTTTAAGAAAGACGATTCTTACCAAGAAAGAATCGCAACACTAGACGGGGGATCTTTGTCCGAAGAGATTCGACAGCAGGAGTTAATTGTCGAAAACCTCTGTCCTGAAAATTCGAAAATGCTACTTAAATTTTCAGATCCCGAAAAAGTGAAGGACGCTTCCGTCAACGTCGACGGAAAGTATAAGAAACTTTCGAAAAACTGTATTGAGGCATTGAAACGATTGAATTTAGCGATGCTGAAAAGAACTGAATCCGATCGAAAGCCAGCTACTGAAATGACAAAATTTCGAGAGTCGGACTTGCATTCAGTGAAGATCAATCGGCGGGATATTTTGTCTGGCCACTGATCTCTGTATTTTTGAAAATGCTTTTGAGACCCGCTCTGCCTTCAAAGCAGTGTGGGTCTTTTAGTATTCGGGGTAGAAAAACATGCGGCGTTGAGATTCGCGGGCATAGTACTCGCTAAAATCTCTTACGGAATAATAAAGCGATCGGATCCCAGAGGGTAGTTCCGGTATGTTCTTTTCGAGAGCAAAAAAATCTTGCCCATCCTTGCAGGTCGATTGAGGGCGAAACAATATGTGCCCCACGTCGTCAGCCCAAACTTCACCTCGTTGAAAACGCGAAATGTTGTAGGGCCCATCGAATATTTCTCCGCGCGCCGCAATGAACTTTTTCAAAAGATACGGACGGACTTTAGCGGCCGCGCGGAAGTAGGGTAGTATTTTTTCATAGGCCTTTAGGAGCTCCGCATGCTTTCGATCCGTTTCTTTCAGCAAAAAGGAAGCGATCTCTTTTCTTTCGGACTCACGTTCATCGGGAGTGAAAAGATCCGAAAATTTTTCTATAAATTCTGTGCTCTCCAGGGTCTGTCGTAGAGCTAGTGCTACCGGGTCGCCACCGTGGACATCGTGAAACTGGGAACGACGACTTCTGAGACTTTTTAGATTCTGCACAAAACTTCGGGTCAAATTTCGAGCCAATTCATCCTGGCAAAGTTCCCAAGCCGCATAGGTCCCGACGAGAAATAAATCCGGAGGAAGGATTTTCCCGAAATAACCGCTTTGCAGCGAAGTGAGATGCCCGAGTGCCCAATCCAGTCGTCCGGCTTTGTAATTAGCCCAGACTTTTTCATAAAGAACTTGGCTAATGTCATAGAAGGAAGCGGGAATCGAATCATAAATGAGCGCTGCCAATTTAAATTGCGACTCAGCGTAGAGGGCTCGAGCGATTTCTAGGCGCAGAGCAGATTCAAAGTGGCTTGTATCGCGGTAGCGAAGTTTTGAGGTGCTTTTCGCGGCTTCTAAACTCTTTCCAATCGCTAGCAGTGATTTCAAGGCTCGCGCGTTGTCGCCGAGGGAAAAAAATCGGTCCGCATTGCGCAGTTGTAGTTCCAACTGAGTTTGAGCCCGCGTATGACGAGGGCCTAATTTGTCCCACAAGGAGCGAAGATCTTGGCCGACCGCCGGATGTTGTAGGAAAAGTTCTCGCAGTTGACCCCAAAGCTTGGGGTTTTTTTTCAATTCCGCCTGCATCATTAGTTCGCGTATACCCATGCGAATGGAAAGATAGTCCTTGAGCTCGAAGAGTAGTTCCCAGCTTTCGATCTTCAGTAGTTTCTTAGGACGGCTATCTTTGGTGGCTTGATCCCTTTTTATTTCCTCAATCTCTGCGGCTTCAGCCTCGGCGTTGTAGCTGGGGTCATGGCCGCCGGTAATCTTCTGCGGAAGCACAGGCGAAGCAAAGCTCAGATCTGCGATACAAACAAAAAAGACTGCACCGAAGAGAAAAGGCGATTTTAAAAATTTCCTCATAGGTAAAAAACCGTGGAAATCGCAAACTCTCCAACCATACCTGCGGAACTTTTTCCACTCTCAAGGTCCGGAGTGGAGAGCAGCGTCGCCATGAAGGAGTAGCGAAGGCTGAAACGATCCGAGAAAATAAGTGAACTTCCTACGCCAAATCCGACCTTGGGTGATGCGGCCGAAACAAACTGTGTGTAACCTAGCAGGAGATCAAAGAAAAAATCGTAGCGATACGCACGATCCATTGAAAAGCTCATCTTGCCATATCCGGGCGCCCAATGAAGCAATAGTCCATATTCACGAGATTTTTTCGACTGTGTAAGATCAGGGCTCTCTCCGTCTTCAAAGGTTAAATCTTTTAGTTGGCGAGAAGTGGCTTTTTGAATGCCATAAAACTTCGGGACCCAGTGAAAGGAAGCTTCGAATTTTTCGCTGAGTGAATAGCCTAGTTGAAGGCCGATGGGCACGTGGGCCCAGGCTCCGAAGTTGAAATCAAAGCCTGGCGCGAAAGCCACTATTATTTTTCGTTCCCGATTTAAAGCCCGGCGTTGCACCGCTATTCCTTGTTGAAAGAGGGGATTGATGGATTCATTCGGAATATCGGTGAGAAATTGATCTAAATATTCCGTAAAATCTTTCGCGAATGTAGAGGGGGAGAGAGTCACCAAGAGAAAGAGCGCCTGGCTACGAATGCACTTCATGCATTTTATTCTATGTCGAGAGGCAGGAAAGGCTAGTAGGAATTCTTAAAAGCTAGTTGATTTAATATAGGTTCCGCCTGAATGCCCATAGAGGCCGGGGAGTCCGCCATTGCCGAAAGCTTCTTCGCGCCCGAGAGGTCGAAGTGTGGGAATGTGCGCGTAGGCTCCGATCCAGAGTTCTTTGGAGAGCATATATTCAATTTCTGGAGTGATGGTCATCAATCCTGCTCCGCCGTGGTCGATGCCGTCTAAACGGTATCCCATAATGCGTTGGAAAAGTCCTTCGACCGCAAAAGCTACTGGAAAGCCGAGAGGGTCTGTTGTTTGGTAGCGAATCTTTGCAACAGCTCCCCAACTGGGATCGTAAATATCGTTTCGATCGAGTCCGTAGGTTTTGGCGAGTGTGATGTTCGGGCCCACCTTTAGATAAAGTTGATCTTTGGATTTGCCTAAGTCTTCCGCTATCTCAAAGAGGAATTCGTTCATCAAGGCGTGATGCGAAGACATGAGACGAAGTCCCTGGCTCCGACGATCGGCGTACTGAGTTTTCAAACTGAAAAAACGTCCGAAGCGTTGGAGATAAGAAAATTCGTGGCCACCGTATTCGGTCGATGGATACACAGGATCTTCGCGTTCAAATGCGTTTCGGAAGATGATCGAGGCTCTCAGTGCACCCAGATAATTTGCTGTTTGGAAAAGAACAAAATCGAGGTGAAATCGACTGTCCAAAACAGAGAAGTTTTCCACGGCCACTTCATTGCCGATTTCATCCAGTCGGGGTGTGCGGCGGCGGGCAATATCAGGAACATTTGGAAGCCAATCTACTGTAACTCCGAGGCTTGCAATCGAGTGGCGAGCGTCAGGAGCGACCGTTGTGGCGGTGGCCCCTTCCTGAGTTTGAGCCAGGGAGGCGTGAATCAGGAGTCCAAGGAAGAGGCTACGGTGGACGAGGGGCAATGATTTCATGCTGCTACTGATTTTAGTCGCTAGAAGGCCTGCATATTCGACAGGAATTTGACTCCTTTTTGGATCTTCTATTATCACTCGGTTATGACTCGAGAAGTTTATCTGGATGCTAACGCGACGCATCCTCTTTTAAGCTCAGTTCGAAAGGCCATGGCCGAGCTATTGCTCTCTGACGCTCGGGAATTGGGCAATCCGTCGAGCACACATGCCCAAGGTCGTGAGGCTCGCAAACTTCTCAACACTTTGAAGGGTAGCTTTTTGGCCTATTTGCAGCGAAAGCCCGATGAGAGCGTTTTGTTGACCTCTGGGGCGACCGAATCCATCAATCTGCTTTTGCGGGGGCTGGCAGAGAAAGAAGAATCAGAAGGTCGAAAACTTCATTTTTGGACAAGCACGGTAGAACACGCTGCGGTTTTAACTACCTTGTCTTCATTGAAATTCTCTAGCTCATGCCTAGCCGTTGATGCCTCGGGACAGATTCCCGCCTCCGAATGGGCGCGGCTCCATGCTTGGATTGAAGCTTCCAGGGAAGATTTATGTTTGACCCTGCAAGTCGCCAATAACGAGAGTGGAGTTTGTTTGAAACTCGACTCCGAGTTGGCAAATTTACGCGAGCGCTTTGCCCGTCACTCTGATCGAAAATTTTGGATTCATTTAGATATGGCTCAGGCATTGGGCAAGATGGATGAGGCCGAGCTCTCGTCGCTCATGGATCTGGTGAATTTTGCAAGTTTTTCAGCGCATAAGTTTGGTGCTCCTAGCGGAGTGGGGGCACTCTGGTGCAGAAGCCTGGGTTGCTTTAAGCCGATGATCACCGGAGGCGGTCAGGAAGAGGGTTTCCGTTCGGGAACTTGGAATGCGCTAGGTGCCTTTGGTTTTTTACGTGCTTTGGAGGAGTGGCAAACGCGCGGAGCACAAATACGCGCGCATATGAAATCTTTGCGTGATCGCGCATGGCGCCGACTGGAAGGCTTGCCTGGCTTTAGTCTCCACGGCGAAGCTTCGTTGAAAGATGGACTGGCTCTCCCCAATACACTGAATTTTTCCTTTAAAAACTATGACACGGACACGCTGATTCCGTCTCTTGATTTACAGGGTTTTCGACTTTCTGGAACAAGCGCCTGTTCTTCAGGGGCACAGAAGTCATCTCATGTAATTTTGGCCATGGGTTACGGAGAACGCATTGCCAGAAATTCGATCCGCATGTCGCTCGGCGCGGAATCCACCGAGGCAGATGTTGATGCCTTTTGCGACTTCCTTAAGGCGAGAATTCAAAAATAGATTGCCGTCGCTTGCGGATTCCTCCAGGGCGCTCTAAAAATTAAGGATGAGGTCAACCCATGGGGAAAAACCCCTACGCTCATCCTGAAACGGCAAGTGGTAGCAAACAAAGTCCGGCGTCTCAAGAACGCGTCTTGCTAGCGCTTTCCGGTGGAATGGCCTCAGCGGCGGCCGCAGTGATATTGCAAGAACAGGGTTATCAGGTAGAAACCGTCCATTTTACATTTGGGCAAAAGTATCGAGCTTCTCGCCCCGACTTTGCTTGTCTTTTGGACCGAAGCGCGCAGGCAGAGGCCATCGCAAAAAGTTTGGGACTACCTTTTGCGATGATAGAGTCCGATGGTTATTTTCAGCAGAAGGTCATTTCTCCCCTTCAGGAAAATCTGGCACAAGGGTCCTCTTTCGATCCGTGCTCGAGTTGTCATTCGCGCTTCCAATTGGGAACGCTCTTTCACCTGGCTCACGAGAGAAACATCGAGAAAATTGCGACGGGGCACTTTGTGCGTCTATCTCGGGAACCTGAATTGGGGACCTGCTTATGGCGAGCAAAAGATTTGGCTTTCGATCAGAGTTTTTTGCTCTCGCGTGCGTCGACACTGATGTTGAAATCCCTGATCGCTCCTCTGGGTCATATGAAATTTGCCGATGTTGAAAAACTTGCGGAGACGCGAAAAATTCCAGTGGCTCCGGCCGATGAACCTTATTGCGGATCTATGAAGAAGTCCTTTTCCCATTATTTAACCGAGCGGGCGCCTTCTCTTTTCCTTCAAGATTTTTACCTCTTGTCTCCGGATCAGATGGCGATCACGGAAATGGCAGGCGGCGAACACCAGTTTTATTGGGGGCAAGAGGAAGGCTTGGAGCGTGTGCGCGATACTGCGGTCCATAAGGGTTTTTTGAAAGCGCGGAATTGGGTGATTACTGGAATCGATGTGGCTAAACATTTCGTTCATATGGGCCCGAAGGCCTATTTGCGTGCTCGAAAAATTTTGTTGGAGAATGTGAACTGGATTGTCGGTCCAGATCTTCGAAAGCCTAAGCTTTTGACCTTTCAAAGCCGCTCGCAGCGTTTGGAGGGAGTTCGTGCCGAACTTCTGATTGATAACTTTGTTAGATTGGTTACGGAAAAAGAAGGTGATTTTTTCGAGATTGCACCCGGGGATTTGGGTATACTCTACGATAAGGACCTTTGTTTGGGGTCTGGTGAAGTTCATGCGAAATATTAAAAAATTTTTAGCTCTTTTGACTCTTTCCTTCTTCGTTCAAGGCTGTTGGCTTATGGGCTATTGCTTGGATGAGGAGCAGTGTGAGAAATACGGAACGGTCAAGGATGGCGGGTCCAAAGGTGGCTGTACGGATTTTGAACTTGCCGGTACGTGGAAAACTACCGATCCAAATATATTTGTAATCTTCGATGGAAGCGATTGCACCTTGAGGGGTTATTGCGCAATTGAGGGAACTTTCAGCTACAGCAGTGATGAAGTAACACTCAAAGTAAGCACGAGCAATTTCACAACGGGCTCGACATGTCCTCAGACCGGAACTCATGTCTGCGAATACGAATTGGATTCAACAAGTAAGCTCACTCTTGCTTGTCCCGTCGAGTTTCGTGACTCCGAGCTGGTGATGACCAAGACCACGCTCTAGCTGTTCTTCTACCCTAGGGGGAGCGTGACTTTTACTTTTACCTCGTCTTCCACACCTACGTTCATGTAGCTGGCCTTTTTAATTTTAAAGGTACTAAGTTTTGTGGTGAATTCAGCTTCGACTTTATTGCCGGATATTTTATAGGTGCCGGAAATCTTCCGCTTTTGATTTCTGATCATGAGTACGCCGAGAAATTTCCCGTTTCGGCCAACACCCGAGACCAGCACCGCTCTCGGAAATTTCTTCGTTTGAAAATAATCTTCCTTCATGTGCTTGTCTCGGAGTTCGATGCCGGATTCCAGTTTCGTTAAATCTAGGACAATGTTTTTCGCAGTCAGTTTTCCTTTGGTGTTACTTATCTTGCCCTTCACTGCTGTGGTTGTGGCTTCGAATGATCCCATAGGGTTCAATTCCACAAATAAAGTGACCGATTGAGCCTGTGTTAGGCTGCCCCAACAAAGGAAGACGACTGCCAATAGCTGTAAGCGCGCACGACGAAAAATCATGGAAATCTCCTTAATTTAGATTTTAGTTTAACGCTTTCTGTGAAGCTCGTTAAGTTTCTGTAATTAAACACATACTTTTTTGTTGCTGGAGGCCACATGATTGCTTTTTCAGCTCGCAGGTTTGGCGGAACTACTGAGCTTTAGATTTTTGAGGAATTTTTCCAAAGTTTCTGCGGCCAGTGTCACGGAAGATTCCGTAGCAAAGGGTGTTACGACAATTCCAAAAAGAACGCCAAAAAGGTTGCGACAATCATCTTCGGAAAACTTCGGGAAGACGGATTTTAGTTTTTCAAAGTAGCGCTCTTCCATCTCTCGAAAGGCCTCACCAATGCCACCTTCACTTCTTCGATGAAGGAGATAAAAAATCGGCAGAGTGGGAGATAGTTTCACTCCCGCATACCCTTCCAAGATAGCTTCACGAATACGACCTTCTTGCCACTGCGCAACTCGTCGGGGATCCAATCCAAGAACGTGAGTTGAGAGTGCCTTGACGGCCTCCAGCAGGATCTGATGCTTGTCCTTGCCGAAATAATAGTAAATCAGACTGCGTGTGATTCCGCTCGATCGGGACAACTCGGACATGTTCCATCGGAGATGACCTTTTTTGAAATCTAACTCAATGGCAGTGTTGAGTATTTTCCAGAAGATATCGTTAGGAACCACTGTAGTCATATTAGTTAATCCAATCTTAACACTGAACGAAATTATTCTTACTTACACTCAATAGGTGGCCAAGAATTTGGCTGCAGTTGAGTTATGAAGAGTCGTCATTTCTTTGTCGGGCTTTTGTTGGTCGTTGGTGCGGCTCTGATTTCTTTTATCAAAAATGCAGGTGAAGACAGTGAAATCGAGACGGGCAAGAGCTTTTCACATGCCGATTCGACTGCTCGTTCCATTGCCAGCAGTGAAGACAAGGAACGCTTGATTCAGAGTCCTCGTCGAGCCCCCAGTCTCCCTTTAGATGTCCTACGTAAATCAGTGCAGGACCCACGTCGCCAACGCCAGGCGATGGCACGCGCCAAAGAATTGCGTCGAGCTAACCGCATCGACGGTCGCAGTCTTGCACTTAATTATTTGGGTCAGTCCACGATCCAACACGGAGTGCTTCCCATTCCGGGTCTTGCGGCCTTGCCTCTTCGCGACGCGAAAGCGGAAGGGCTTGATCAAGAGGCTTTGTATGTGACATCGAGTTGGGCGATATTCCCCGGCGAAGACCATCCATCGTTTGCACCTGTAGCTTACAACTTCCAAGAGGATCGTTGGGGCGTTTACACGGGAATGATCGAGGTGGAGGTCGAAGCTGGCAGTTCAGCAGAGGAAGTGGCGGCAGCAGTAGAACGCTCGACGGGACTTCCCGTTCATATCAAGGGTGCAAAAGAAGGCAGTTTTTTCGTGGCATCTCCACAAAAGACAGTCCAGCGACTGGAAGAACTGCGTCATGAACTTTCTCAAGTGAATGGAGCTAAGTCCGCTCGCTCTGAGTTGATCTACACCTGGAGGAAGCCTTTATGAGGAGTGGATGCGGCAATTATTCAGCGGCTAAAGCACTATTGTTAATTCTCGTCGCTTCTTGTGGAGTTGCTCAGCGCGGAGATGACAGTCAGGGCGGTACTGGTACAACACTGGATGCTCCACTTGCTCCTGATTGTTCAAATACTACCTGTTTATCTCCTTATGCTAAACAGCATTTATATTATTCGGTGACTCCGGTAAGCGGCATTGGGGGCGACAGTTTTTCTGCGACGAACTTGCCTTCCTGGGCATCGATGAATGCGGGCACGGGGGAAATTACGGGTTATCCCACTGAAGGGGCCTCTCATGAGGACATAATGGTCTCTCGGACTCGCGGAGGAGAAGTTACGCAACACGGTCCCTATACAATTTTTGTCAGCGGAGACCCTCTTGTGGCCTATACCTGGTTTTTCGAAAACACAGGAAGCGAAAAAAGTTTTTCCCAGTCTGCAGGTTTGAGTGGTGAGGATTTGGAAGCCTTTTCTGCATGGCGCTTGCTGGATGCCTCGTCGAACAACATCACAGGAAAAAACGTAAAGGTCGCGGTATCGGACACTGGACTTGAGATCGCGCACCAAGACTTGGCTGATAACATGCGTAACAGCGCCAATCGTCGCTATTCTGGTGGTACCATCAGTGTCGGTGGGAATCCCACGAACACGGTATCGACGAAAGGTGATCACGGAACATCTGTTGCGGGGTTGATCGCTGCGACTGGATGGAATGGAGTCGGGAGCCGAGGCGTCGCGCCGGGGGCACTTTTGTCTGGGCTTAACTTTCTCAGCTCTTCGCAGTCGGACGCTTTCCTGGTTGATCAAGCGAGTGGCGATTTCGACATTTTTAATCAGAGTTGGGGTGTCGAAGACGATGCCTGGGCCGCGCTTCCGCTAAGTTATGTAAATCAAATTGTAGATGGAGTTACAAATGGTCGTGGTGGCAAAGGTTCTCTTTACGTGCGGGCCTCGGGGAATAGCTTCTATCAGTACGTAAATTCAAGCGCAGGTTTGTATTGGTCACGACCTTCAAATGCCAGCGCCGACAATGCCTTGCCTCAGGTAATCGTTGTGGGTGCGACAAATGCTGCAGGTGAAAAGGCAAGTTATTCGTCCACTGGTTCTAATCTGTGGGTGAGCGCACCCGGCGGAGAGTTTGGAACTCAGGATCCTGCGATGATCACTGCCGATCAAGCAGGTTGTAGCAAGGGTTATGCTCGAACGGGTGTCTCCGGATTTGAAAGTTCAGCGTCGCTGAATAAAAGTTGCAACTACACAGCAAAATTCAATGGTACAAGTTCTGCGGCTCCAGTTGTATCAGGAGTGATTGCGTTGATGCTTCAAGCCAATCCCAATTTGAGCTGGAGAGATGTGAAACATATACTTGCCTCGACATCAGAGAAAATTGACGCCAGCTGGCCCGGCGGAGATTCTGCGCTTTTTTATCAGCGCTCTTGGGATCCCGCGGGCTACGTATACGAAATGCCCTGGATTACCAACCATGCTGGATTCAATTTTCATAATTGGTACGGCTTTGGCCGGGTGAATGCCCATGCCGCAGTGACGGCTGCAAAGAATTACTCTACTGATCTCGGTACCTTCAAAAGTTTTTCAGTGGATTCTGGAAGTGGTGATTTGAATCTGACGATTCCGGATGATTCCTCGGTGGGAACAACGCATGATTTGGTCGTTGATGCTGGGGCAGGGAACGGGATGATCATCGAGGCCGTTACGGTGCAGCTTGATATTAACCACGATTACGAGGGAGATGTTGGTGTCGAGCTCTTGGGTCCCGAACAAGCTAGCGTGAGGACCAAAAGTATTCTTTTCAACGTGAATAACAGTTTCGAGAGCGATGACTGGTCTTGGTCCAAGGGCGTGACGTTTTTGACCAATGCCTATTATGGGGAAACGAGTGATGGCACATGGACCTTAAAAGTGGTCGATGGGGACGCTGCCTATCAAGGCAAACTGCGTCGTTGGAAAATTACGATCTACGGCCGCGATCCTTGATCGACTCGAATCAATAGTCGACTATAACTTCCCGCATGGCAGAATCGAAAAGCATCTGGTTTCACCCTGGCGTCAGTGTCGAAGATTTTAATCAAAGAAGTCGCGGCACGATGGTCGAGCACCTCGGGATCATTTACACGGAAATTGGCCCTGATTATTTCAAGGGCCGCATGCCGGTGGATCAACGTACGAAACAGCCCTTGGGTCTATTGCATGGTGGTGCTTCGGTCGCCTTTGCAGAAAGCCTTGCAAGCATGGCCGGAAATTTCTGCGTTGATCAAACAAAGTACGCATGCGTGGGACTTGAAATCAACGCCAATCATTTACGATCCGTGACGGAAGGTTTCGTGGATGGCACTGCTCGTCCCCTCCACCGCGGTCGCCGTACCCAGGTTTGGGAGATTACAATCGAGCAGGATAAAAAGCCCGTTTGTATTAGCCGCATGACACTTGCGGTGATTGAACGCAAGGGTAGCAAGGCACAGTAAAATAATATGCTGCGCGCTGAGCCTGCTCGTCGTGGGTCCGGTACAAAATCTTCACAAGCCTTTATTGATAACTTAACAATTCCAGCCACTTGTAGGCGCTAAACTAAAGCTAAGTGCTCCGAACGAAAGATTTTTTCTCGAAATGCCGATAGGCCAAGAGAAGAAGTTTTTTGGGAGACGCTTATCTTATGATGAGTTTTAAAAATTACTGGGCCACTGCGATTATTTTGAAGCCGCTAATGCTTTCCGGTGCATTCCTTTTGTCTTCTTGCACGGGGACCGGGACGGAAGGCGCAGGAGGTGATCCCGGTGTTGAGGGCAGTGGTTCAACTTCTGAATTTTGGATTGGCGTTAAGAAGCCGGATCCTGATTATCCAAACGCGCCTCGATACAAAGCTTATAAGACAAACTGGGGCACTGACCCGAGTGACTACATCGAAAAAGGAAACTGCGTCGCGGATCCAGATGGAAGTGTCAGCGAAAAAGACATCTGGTGTCAGATCCACGTCGATGAATTGGACATGGTTTATCATGGGGCGACTCTCGTTATGAATGCTCCTGAAGTTTGCGAGTATGTAGCCTGGGAGCCGCATTGGTATTGGAATATGGAAGCTGGAGTGGGTCCAACTGCCACACGGGTTCAGATTGATGGAACGGGCGCACTCAATGCCGCAAGCGCTACAGGAAGCCTGGCCGGAGCTGCATACGCGAATGCCGCCATCGGTGCGGCGTCCGAATCGCGCATAACCGGTGATAATACCGTCGGGTGTATTTATGATTACTCCTACATCAACGGTTTTCCAAATTGCTGCACGGGCGAGTACGTCAAAACGACCTGCAAAGAAGAAGATCCTGACAACAATCCGGGAGTCTATACTTGCGCCAGTGCTGATGCGAGTTGGGGCGGAGAACTTTCGAACTGTATTAAAGGTCCGGGCGCTCGGAATAACGAGGCAGCTTCAACCGGTTTTCCAGTATTTTGGTATGAACAGATCGAAGAAAACAACGAGCAATATGAGTACAAGATTGAGCGTGAACGTGCCGAATGGATCACGCGCTTTTCCTTCGAAATGGCTAATTACTTCAGCGCTGCTGATCAGAGAGACACTGCAGCGTGGGATGCGGTCGGTGCCTTCGCTGTTCCGCCTGATTTAACGACATCAACTGCGACAGATCATTATGGGGCCAATAACTTTTTTTACGGCCGACCGTTTTATACGGCTCTGTGTTTGGATCGCGACGACGAGATTTTAGCAAGAATTCGAGTTTCCATCCGTGAGTGGAATACTAAGGATGAGCTAACAGCATTTTTTGCTGATGAGACCGTAGATCCAGATCAATACGATGATTTCACGGATCCGGACAACCAAGAAGATACGCCCTTTGGTCCAGCTCCTTATAATGACCGACGGGATTTCGACGATTATGTAAATGATTGGGGTAATGATTTTGGTACCTGGCCATCAGTGATCTATCGAGATATCGATGCCCTTTCGGCCTTGGCTTCGCCGAATAGTTTTGTTGATTCCTTTAGAAGGAAAATGAGCCTCTTTAGTCTTGATGACTTCGTAGCTCCAAGTGTGAAGAAAAGCGCCTTCGCGAATTCGAAAAAACGCAGATCGGTGACGTCGATGAAGCCAGTTTCAGATAAACGAAGTTTTCGCTGGAGAGGCTATCACCCGGAAAACATCTCCCGGTAATAGGCTTAGGAATTTTCGCGAATCCACTCCCGCGCAAAGTAGCTCAAAATCATATCCGCCCCCGCACGCTTAAACGCTAGTAACGTTTCTTCGATCGCTCTCTTGCGGTCGATCATGCCGCGCTCAGAGGCGGCGACGATCATCGCGTATTCGCCGCTGACTTGGTAGACGGCAAGCGGCAGCTTGCTGTGCGCACGGATCTTAGCCAACACATCCAGATAGGGGAGACCGGGTTTGACCATCAGAATATCGGCGCCTTCACGTTCGTCCAATGTGGCTTCGCGTAGTGCCTCGCGGCAATTCGCGGGATCCATCTGATAGGTTTTTTTATCGCCTTTTTTCGGCGCACTGGCCAGCGCGTCGCGGAAGGGTCCATAAAAGGAGCTTGCATATTTTGCAGAGTAGGCCAGGATGCCGACGTTTTGGTGACCAGCGCGATCCAGTGTTTTTCTGATTGCGGCGACGCGGCCATCCATCATGTCTGAGGGAGCGACCATGTCGGCTCCGGCTTCGGCTTGAACGAGTGCCATTTGCGAGAGCACCTCGACCGACGCATCATTTACGATTTCGCCTTTAACAACTAGCCCATCATGACCGTCGCTGGAAAAAGGATCGAGTGCAACGTCCGTGATCACAATCAGTTCCGGTGCAGCGCTTTTGATGGCTCTAACACTTCGGCAAACCAAAGAATCCTTATTTGTCGCCTCTCGTGCTTTGGTATCTTTCTTCTTGGGATCGATGGCGGGAAAGAGGGCGACAGCTCGAATCCCTTCCTTGAAAGCCGCGCGGCACTCGCTGACGATTTCTTTTTCCGTATGGCGGAAAACTCCAGGCATGCTTTTAATTTCTTCGCGTTTATTGATGCCTTCTTTGACGAAGACTGGCCAAATCAGATCTTCGGCGTTTACTTTGTTTTCGCGCACGAGGTCGCGAATTGCGGGACTCTTTCGGTTGCGGCGTGGTCGTTGGCGAAGAATTTTTTCCAGCATGAGGTTTAAGGAACATTAAAGCCGATTTGGCGAAGATGTCGAGTCAGCTCGATCAGCGGGAGGCCGATGATCGCAGTGAAATCTGTGGTGTCGATGGCATCTACTAAGCTGATGCCCAGAGATTCCATCTTGTAGGAGCCCGCTGAGTCGAAGGGCTGCTCATGATCCACATAGCGCTCGATTTCGGGGGCGGAAAGCTGTCTCATGCGGATGCGGGAAATATGCACGCCCGAGCAGATCTCGTTCGGGCCCTTCAGGAGTGTCCAAGCAGTTATGAGCTCGTGGCTCTGGCCGCTAAGCTTTGTGAGGCAGCTGATTGCAGTGTCACGCGTAGGATTTTTGCCGAGTATTTCACCCTGGAAACTCAACAGTTGATCCGAAGCCAAAACCCAGACGTCTGGCCGACTTTGAGCAAGCGATGCGGCTTTAGCGTGAGCGAGTTTTTGGGCCAAATCTTGGGGCTTCGTTCCGTCGGCAAGAAGGGCAGATTTAACGGCCTCCTCGTCCAGCTGAGGTTTCTCCCAGCTAAAGGGGATGCGGAGGCGTTCTAAAAGCTCCCGTCGATAGCGGGATTGGCTTGCCAGGACAAGTGCGGGAATGGCATTTTCATCAGGCATTTGCACTGCTATAGAGCAGGCTGGAGCCTTCATAAAGAGGCAAAAGAGGCCGGCCTTGACGTTTACGTTAATTTTGCATGCGAAGTCAGCCGTTATGGAAGTAATTTAAGAATATGAAGTCGATAGCAAATCCAACGCAATCCCACGTGAAACTTGCCGCTCTTCCTGAACGGTCAGCCGGAGAAAACTTGCCGGATATCGCTAATGAAACGACGGCGGCGACGACCGGTACCTTGGATCGCGTGGGAATGCAATCGATCGAAGTCCCCATGCAAATAGTCGACGCCAAGGGGCGGGTGATGATGGTGGCCGCCCGAGCCGATGCATTTGTGAATCTGGTGGATCCAAAATCCAAAGGCATTCACATGTCGCGGCTCTTTTTGACGCTACAGGAGCATTTGGAGAGCGAGCCTTTGACTTTCTCAGTTCTGAGCCGCGTCGCGGAAAGTTTCTGCCAAAGCCACGAGGGTCTAAGCGACTCGGCCTTTGTGCGTCTCAATTTTGATTACCTTGTCCAGCGTCCAGCCCTGAAAAGCGATTACGTGGGTTGGCGCAGTTATCCGGTGACTTTTGCCCTATCGCTAAAAAAAGGTGTTCAACGCCATGAGCTTTCCGTTCGTGTTACCTACTCCAGCACCTGTCCATGTTCGGCGGCTCTGGCCCGACAGCTTATTCAAGAAAAGTTCCGGAGCGATTTTGGTGATCGGGCTTCCTTAAGTTTCGAGGAAGTCTCGGAGTGGATTCGAAAGGATTCTTCGATCTTGGCCACCCCCCACAGTCAGCGCAGTTTCGTCGATGTTCAAATTGCTCTAGATAGCGGACACGATGAAGTTAGTTTTATTGAACTAATCGATTCGATCGAGAAATCCCTAGGCACCCCGGTTCAGGCCGCCGTAAAACGCGAGGATGAACAAGAATTCGCCCGCCTGAATGGAAAAAATCTGATGTTTTGCGAAGACGCTGCTCGACGTGTGAAGGCGTTGATGGAAAAAGACCGCCGTATTGTGGACTATCGTATCGTTGCCAGTCATGTGGAGAGTCTCCATCCACATGATGCCGTATCAATTGTCACAAAGGGCATTGACGGCGGCTTTCGTCCTTGAATTGAGCTTCCTGAGCTCAGGTTGTCTTAAAAAGCCTTTACAGGACCCCAGATCGAAGAAGTTACATTGACCTAAGCCTGCATAATCACTAATCCTGCTGTTTACGACGTATAGCGTCATAAATCGTGAAGGGTGTGACTAATTTCCTATGCAGAGTGCGATTTTAGTAGCAGCGAAGAATTTTCAACTTTCAGTTTTCTTGATGCGGCGCGTAATTCCCGGGCTTTTGATCTCGGCGCAGCTTCTGACTCCGACGCTTCTTGCCCCCTTTCACGGAGCATTTGCTCAAGACGCTAATTCATTGCTCGCAGAGCAGAGCAGCGCAGTTGCAGAGGCTGCTGATCCCGATCCATTTGGATTGTTGAAACAATCCGCTCTCTATGAATTTGAACCCAGTCAGGCCAATCGATTTTATCAACGGGAAGAAATTCAGATCGCTTTCACCCGAGGCGAAAGAGGAATTGTTGAGAAAATAACGCCGATCAAAGACCTTCGTCGTGAGTGGATGGGCGATACCGAGATATTTGATGCCATCGAGTTTTTTCATCCGCAGGTGAACGTACAGTCACTCGTGAAGACGGGTAACTACGCGCTGAATTCGCTCTACATCAAAAACCGCTCGGCAGTTTTCTTTGGAAACTACCTCGTATTTATCGAAATCAAGGACAATGGTGAAGAAGTCCTCAGCGTTCTGGATCTCGAGACTTATGTTCGCGAACTGGGTCAAACAAAAGTTCCCATCCTTCGTCTGCCGATCGACCAAGATCGCGTTCGAGGAAAGAATCTCGTATTAAGTCAAGAGAGCGACAAAAAAGTACTCCTCGTCGGCGAACACCGCATGAGCTTTGAATTTGTCGATCACTTTGTAAAAACACAATCCGTATATTTCAACATGCTGGCTAACCTTCATAGTCCTGCAACTTATGAAGCCACCAAAAGCACAATTGAAGATTTAGACCACTTCATCGGTGAAAATCTTAATCTTGCAGTCGATGAGATGTCGCAGAATCCGGACTCGAGTGATATCGACGGACCCCTAGCTAAGGCATTTGATGCACGCTATGCGGAATTCTTGAAGGAAGAGCTTCAGCGTGTGGGGGCTGATCACGCGCTGATCGAGCAAAACAAACAGGCGCGTAAAGAAGCCATTGAACGAGGCGAAAAAGTTCCACCAATCAAAAAGGATCCGGCCGGGCGTCCTATCAAAGAAACAATCGCTAGCGATTTCGAAAAAGCTGCACTCCGTTTTTCTGAAAGTCAGGCAAAAAATAAAAAAGTTTTCTCACGTATTCGTTTTTTGGTTTCGAAACTCCAAGCTTTTTCTCCACGCGCCAATCAGAATCTCGCCGCTATTTATGACAATTTGGCCAGCCGAGGGCAACTGGGGGCCGAGGTCTATCAGGATTTCGAAGAGAAGATTTTGCGTGCCTCGCTAAAATCTCAAGACGAAGCAAGACGACTTCAAGAGCGCGCTCAAAATCCTCATCCACTGCGCGACGATCTTTTGAAGGCAGGTTTTGCTGCCGGAGCAGGGGTTTTGTTCTTGGATTCCCCGATGGCAGCGCCCCTGGTCGAAGCTTTTGCACCTCTTGTGGCCAGTGCGGGAGCCTGGTTTTCGCAGTTGTGGCAGGTGCACGAAGAAGGTGCACGTATCAGCACCGCCTTCGTAACAAAGGCCGGCGAAATGTGGGATCGGATGACTGCGCCCGAGCAGGCCCATTTGTGGAAGTGGCGTGGCGTGGGTGTGGTGGCTTTATTGGGTACAGTTGCGACGCTTTGCCATTTTTTGCCGATCTCGGTCCAGATCTACCGTGATTGGAAGGCTAAAACTGGACATTCCGTCTCGAAGTTGAAGGATTGGATCAAGGGAACTTGGGAAATTTCCGAGCGTGGTGGCTCGTGGCTCGAAGAAGATGCTCACTGGAAAAAATTGACAGAAGGAATCGCTAATGCGGCAAAAGAATTTCCAGAGTTTTTAATTGAGCGTCAGCAAAAAGACGCCGCGCAATACGCCGAGACTCTTGAAAAAACAATGAAGGCCAAGAAGAAGCGGGTGTATGCACCAGAGGACGAAGCACGAGCCTCGGACGCCATTCGCAGCGCCGAGAAGAAAAGCGGCTGGGTGATGAAGCTCCTGTCGGGCTTTTCGTCGTCCAAGAAAGATTACAAGAAAAAAGAAATCGACAGCTTCACCCGTGCCGTTGTTCACGCGTTTTTTAGCATGTCGGCTGCGACCAATGCTCACCGAGATGCCTTGGCGCCGATTTACAACAAACTCTTTTACTGGAGAAGTTATCTGCGCTTTCCGATGATGGATTGGCTTTGGCTTCGTTATCCAGAGTCGATCCGCGTGGCTCTTCAACAAGACGGAAAAGTTGTTCTTCCCACTGTGATGAATGGCGGTCTTCGTAGCCGTTTCGAGAAGTGGCGAATCGCTTTCCAGGCCCGCCGGGGAGATCTGGACTACGAACAGTTCAAGGCCTGGGAGAATGCTGTGGTCGACGTTGAAAAAGCCATCGAAGTGAAGGCTTTGAATGAAGCCTTCAAGTTGATGATGGAAAACGTTCGTTCGCGCGAAGTTCTGCGGGACTTTTTTGCCACGGGTGGGATCGAAAAGGTCACCGATGAAACCATTTTTGATTTAGCAAAAGACAATCGCGTGCAGTTCGAGGGGCTCTATCGTGCCGTTTCCGAGGGAATGTTGAAAGAGTTCCTGCGAGAGCTGGCTGAAAGAAAAGCCGTCTTTTTAGAGAATTCAGGTTTGAATCCCGAGACGGTGAGTCTTGAAGAACTAAAAAAATTGACCTTGTCTTTCGCAGACGAACTGAAGCTGGCGCCGACGGATGTCGATGCACTTTACACGCGAACACGTGAGCGCGTGGACCTGCGTGCGGCAGCAAAAACGGCTATCGAGACTGCGACTTGGGCAGATCATTATCGTTGGGAAGCTGCTAAAAAGCTTGACCCTGAGGGGCCGCGACTCACTAACAAACAAGCTTCGCGTATTCACGCCACTCGAAAGCAGTTGAAAAATCCAGCGGCCGTATTGCGTGCCGTGCGCTCGTCGATCACGGAATTGCTGATCGATAAGCCCATCGAGATCGCGCAAATGACGCTGTTTTTGATGGCCGTTGATTCTGGAATCAACGTGCTCTTTGAAAAGGAAATTTTCGGTGAGAATTCGATTTTCGGATGGGGTCGCTTTGCCTTTCTTTATGGATTTGTCTGGAGCACGGCCTTTTCCTACTTGGCTGCCGCTGCAATGAAATTGCAGTTTGATGAAATGAACCAAGAAAATTTCGAGAACGTTCCCGAGGGTGACGAAAAGGAAAAAAGCTTCCTCTGGCACTATTGGAAAAATATTTGGAGAAACTCTGATAATAGCTGGGTCAAAAATCATATGAACCAGGCCCGTATTGTCACGGCTAATATACCGTCCTACTTGACTCTGACAATTCCGGTTCAGAAGGTGCTACTCGGCCGCGTCGAGTTCGACACGCTCTTGGGCGGATACGGGCTTTACTATTTTACTCCCGTCTACACGGTCGACTATCAGATGGATCAGGCTTTTGAGTTTTCCGCTTTTTACGATTTGAAAGATATTCCCGAGGAGTTGCATCATCATCCGATCGTCTTGGACTGGTTGAAGAACCGCCAGATGAAAAGGCGGATTCTCTTTCAAATTGCTGCCAAGGCGACTTATCAGAATCCCTTGGGCTTCATGGTCACGACGATCATGACACTCCCGGGAGAGCTGGGCGGCAAGCAATTGATGCGGCTATTCTTTGGGGGTTATACGCCAACGGAACTGCTTGTAAATCCTGCCAGAGCTCTGGAGGCTGCGACCGACGGAATTCCTGTCTTGGAGCAGGTTGCTAGTCTTCCCTCTGTAGCCTGTGAAACTTTCCTTACGGAAGGTTACAATGACGGGACGCGTTTGTTGCCTCGGGCAAAGTGAGCGCTATTGATTCCACAAGGCTCGATCACAGCCTTGAGAAAAGTTAACCCAGATTCCTTGGCCTTCATTCCATTTCCGCAGCTTGATCGACTCCAGAGCGATGGTTGCTTCGCAATCCGGCAAATCACTAAGACAACTAAATGCCGAGATAATCTTTAAAAAAATTGTTGGGCCGTCTGAATGATTTCTTTGGACCACTCCCAAAACTAGATGAATATCAAGTGAATCGACTTCTCGAGCGGATTCTAAGAAAGTCAAATGGGCGATTGGCAGACTTGTGACCGAAGCTCCTGGTGAGTGCACGAGCGAAAAAGAAGTTCCCGTGATTTTTTGAGCCCGTGAGTCCAGCACTTCAATTGTCCCGTCGGATTGAATCAAGAAGGAAAAAGTACGCTCATCGTCCATCTCTACTTCGTAAAGCCCTGCCAAAGCCTCCATAACTTGTGATTTGTCCAGAACGGCAAGGGAAGGGGAGCTAAGAAAACAAAAAGTTAAGACTAAATATTGGAGTAAATTGCCCACTTTCGTTTTTCTCTAGTGCTCATTAGAATTTGTGGTCAATCCTAAAGGCAAATGAGTAAATTATTTCACAAACGGCTGGGATGCATAAAGGAATTTTGAAGCGATTGACATCGATGATCTTCCTTGGGGCGAGCTAAGTATTGATCCCAAGTTAATCATCGGCGACCGTTCCTTCTAAGCCCAGCAACTCGACAATTCGATCGGCCACATACTGATTGCCTGAATCCGTCAGATGTACCCAGTCAAAGAAATAACTTCTTTCGGCGTGAGAGAGAATTTTGGAAAAATCGTGAATAGAAAGCCCCGTATCACGACTTTGACCCAAAGCTGCTTTGTAGAACTTGTGATAGTCCTCGCCGTCACCCGCAAGTCGTGGCTGATAAATACTTACTAGCTGGCAGCCCCTGGCTTGGCAGAGATCTTTCATAACGAGAAGATTCTGCGCATATTTCGCAGCGGCTTGGCTCATGAGAGTCTCGAGTGGAGGAAGCTCAGATTGTTTTTTTATTCTCAGTATCGGCGCCAAAAACAGATCCTTCAGATTGGGGTCCGTGATTTTGGCTGCAGCATCTGCACGAATATTTTGCACATGACGAGCGAGGTACTCGAAGCTTTCTGGAGTTCCGGGCTTCATCTCCAAACCCATTTGGTAATAGTGCTGAACAATCGTGAAATCATTTGAACCGTCGAATGCAATGACCAATTTAGGTTTGTATTTGATGAGTTCGTTTCCCAGGTGGAAAACCTCTTGTGTGGAATTCCAGGAGGGAACGCCTGCGTTGACGAAAAAATAACGCGATTGAGCCCGGTTCAAGTATCCAGAAATTGTGTGCTCATTCGAGGATGCGAAGTAACCGAAGGCCGTTGATCCTCCTATGAGAAAGGCTAGCTCGCGCTCTCCTCGATCCTCTGGACCGGCCCCGCGGAAACCGCGTTCGTCAATGCTGACGACGTCATTGTTGATCGTACGAATGACTTCGGGATCGCTTGGTAAGGAGAAAAGATAAAAAGGATTCAGAAACTGAACCGAAAACGAGACGTAGGCCGCCTCCAGAGACTTGGGCACGAAGTGCGGCCGAGGACTTTTCTGGCTCTCCTGGAAAAAAATTTCATTTACTCCCAGGAAAATTAAAATGATCAAAGTCGAAGTTGCAAAGGCGCTCAGCCAGATGGCCGTGATTTTGACCCATTTTGATTTTTGCCGAAACGGTGAATCCATGCGTCTTCGCACTCCTGATTAGACGGAATCTAATCCCCAGAAATAGGGATTAAGCGCGCGAAAATTCGAAAGTGTTTTTAGTGCCTCATCAGGAAGGATGCCAAATTCACTGGGGTGGAAGGGGCTCATAAAAAGTTGAATCAGGTGGGCGGGGTCGGCGCTTTTAAAGTATTCCTTGCCGCCCCTTCCGAGAAGGCGAAAGCCTCGCTCTCCGAGCGATTGAATTTTTATGCCGGGTAGGGGCGCGTTTTTCTCCATCCATGCGATGAAGGCTTGCGGCTGCAGTACCTTGATCAATGAAAAAGCCTCGGGTGTTGCATTTCCCAACCAATAAACCAATTCTTCGGCCAGTGGACCTTCCGGTGGATATTGGACGCGGAGATTTGTCGCCTCAGGGAGAGCAAAAAGCTCACGCAAAAGGGCAGGTACGACGACTTTGTTCCCCACTACTTCATGAAGGGTGTTTCTTAAATCCCGAGCTTTTCCGATCAAGCCGTAACCGGCAAGAGGCAGTGTTGGCGAGGACACAACTAGAAAGGAAGTGTTCGGGAGATTTCGAAAAGCTTGGAAAGTTTCGAGAGTCCTTTTCGGGCCGATTTGAAGATCGTGATAAAGTTCGAGGCAGGCAGCTAGGTCTTTCTTCTCGGCTTCGCGGCAGCTAATATCTTTTAAATTGAATTCATTTAATAGTTTGCGTTCGCGAAGAGCTTTGTCTTCTGCCTCTAAAATCCAGCTGAGCTCGGATCCTAGCGGCAGATAATCGCGTTTGGCGTAGTATTCAAGGAGATCGCTCCAAAGAAAACAAAGCAGCGCACCGTTCTGGGTGGCCGCGTTTTCGGCTGCGTCCATTAAAGATTTTGCGTGTCCTTTCCCGCGTGCGTCGCGGGCAGTAACTACTAATCCGATGGCGGCTACCCGCAGCGTGCGACCTGTGGGGAAATTCACTTCGAAGCTATGCCAGGAAACGCTGCTGAGTATCTTGCCGCTTTCTGTATCTTCGAGAAAAAGCACTTGTTTCCGATTCTTTGGATTCAGCAATTGAAAAAATTCTTCTTCTAAAGCGAGTGCTCTGGAGAGAGGACTGCCTTTTGGAAAATTCTCTTCAATCAGATGAAAGACAGCATCATGCGATTTGGGCTCGTCGTTTAGATTCTTGATCTGGGTCGTGGAGGCGATCGCCATAGCTCCATGATAGCCGATGAGCGGCGAGAGAAATGTCCTAGTGAGTCAGCGCGCGTTCGGCCTCTCGCAGGATTGAGAAAATCTTTTAGAAAGTTAATGTATTTTCTTAAGCGCCTCGGAGCACTTTATCTCTTGATTACATGATCTTGATGCGCAGCATAAGAAACATTGTTCATAATTTGATCAAGGACTGCTCAAGTTTTCGTCACACCCCGCCGAAGAAATCGGGAGAGAGGCCTTTTTGTGGGCTCCTCGTAGGTGCTTTGGCTCTGCCAGGAGGTGGAGTGGAAATACCGACGTGCGAGCGAGGGCAAAAGGAGTCGCTCAAGAAACTATAAATCGGAGCATGAAGCTCCAAAACAAGTTAGGAGGACTTGGGTTATGGGATTACGCATTAATACAAACGTGGCGTCCATCAACGCCCAGCGGAACTTGCGAGGTACCAATTTGGAAGCCCGCAAGGCTATGGAACGATTGAGTTCCGGCAGCCGCATCAACAGAGCCGGTGACGATGCCGCCGGTCTCGCAATCAGTGAAAACTTGAGAGCGCAGATCAAAGGCTACAACATGGCCTCGCGAAACGCCGATGACGGTATTTCGCTAGTACAGGTTGCGGAAGGCGCAATGAACGAGACGAGTTCAATTTTGGCACGTCTTCGTGAGTTGGGCATTCAGGCTGCATCCGATACGGTAGGGCCCAATGAACGAAAGTTCTTGGACGTCGAGTATCAAAATCTTTTGGACGAAATTGACCGTATTGCACGGGCAACTGAGTTCAACAATCAGCGACTCTTGGATGGCTCAATTGGACCGATGGATATTCAAATCGGTATCCGCAATATTCCAGGCGTAGACCGCATTGTCTTCGACGCTTCGAAGGCCAATGTTACGCGGGAAGCGTTGGGATTAACGGGCTTGATGATCGGAGAGAAGGTGGGAGCACAGAACTCTCTGGATCAGATCGACGCTGCCATCACCAAAACTGCCGGTATTCGTGCAGATTTCGGTGCCTTGCAGAACCGATTGCAATCCACGATCAACAACCTAGGCGTCAGCGTGGAAAACCTCTCGAACGCTCAATCGCGAGTCCGTGATGCGGATCTGGCTGTTGAAACGTCTGAATTGACCCGCAACACGATTATGCAAAACGCAGGCCTGAGTGTATTGGCACAAGCAAACCAATCCAACCAAGCCGTGCTTAAATTGCTTCAATAGGAGTTCCCGGCAGTAATCTAATGTAGATGCTGAATTTGTTGTGAGCGAGCGACACGGTTAGAGAACTGTTCGAACTCGGTATTACCTGGGGGGTTCGCCAGCCCCTGTAATGGGGGCTGGCAACTATTTGATTCACAGCGTGTGCTGTTTATTGGAAACGAGTGCATCTTCACGCGGTGAATCGATGTCCATAGTTGCAAATTGCGTAGTGGTCGGTCGCCTCATGAAGAATGGGTGGCATGCGCTCGCCGTGAAGCAAGGACTCCAGCGAAGAGTGAAATTATTGGGCCGCATTGATGTGTGCCAAACGGCTAATGCCGAGACTTAGTAATTTACAGACTTCCGAATCATCGGCTCTTTGTGGATTGCAAACATTATTACCTGGTCGTTGATCTCCCAACGGGAACAACGCTCACGAGTTTTCCGACTCAGGCTACCAGAAACAAAATACCGAAAGCGCAGATCCAAATCAGACTTGCAATCAGACGTTGCGCTCTCGAGTTTAGCAATTCAGTGAGACGAGTCAGGGCCACAAGAAATCCCAGGAGCAATCCAGCCGCAAATCCCCAGAAGTGTGCCATGTAGTCGCTTTCTGCTGACGAACCCATCAGTCCCAAAAAAGTTAAGCCTGCTCCCAGTGGAATGATTAGCGTTCGAAGGTCTAATTTTTCATGCTTTTTCAAATTTTCTATCAGGCGCCATCCAGTCAGGACGCCGATTAAACCGAAGTTTGCGGTAGAAGCGCCGATCGAAGTGCGGGGCACTTCACTATAAAAAGACGCGTTCAAAAGATTCCCCATCGCTCCACTTGCGAAGAATGAGGCCGCGCTGAGTCCGGCACCCAGCGACGGAAGGGCCAACGCTAGGAAAATCGATCCGGCCACGAGATTCGAGAGCAAGTGAAGTCCGTCGGCGTGAAAAAAAAGTGCAGTGAGGACCCGAAAGAACTCTCCATCTTCGAAAATCTTCAGAGGGATCGACGCCACTTCCGACAGGAGGCTTCGTTGTTCCTGGTAGGATTTCGAGAACTGCAGAAAATACGAGGTGACAAGAAAGAGAAACAGCGGCAGTGCACCTTTCGCTCCGCTTTCCTTTAGGTTTTTCCAGCTTTGTGAAGGCGGCCAGCCGCGGTTTTCCTTGCGATAAGCTTCCCATTGTTCGAGGGCTCGCTCTGCTTCTTTCGGCTCAACCCGAAAGACCCAATGTTCTCCATCCCAGTCCAAGGTATAGGGAAGGTCGAGTGCCTTGAAAAGCAGGGCCGCTTCTTGCACTTGTTTTGTGCTGCGAAATCGCAGTATGACCGGCCACTCTGCGTCAGTGTTCAGGCTCATAGGCTCAATTTATCATAGGATTAATCCGATCAATCGCTCGACATCGTAGTGGCGAGTTTAATTAAATATCGAGATTTCATCTGGCGTTGACTCGTTTTCGAAGGGCGCCCGAGTCATCAAAGGGCCTCCGCAGAGAGAGCGCAGTCGGCAAGCTCTCACATGATCCTTGCCATATCAGGACAAACTCGTTATATAATCTATGATGCATCGCGTTATAGGGCTATTAAGGTGGCGAAATCATTCCCTATTAATTCTATGCGCTTTTCTTGGCACCGAAGCCCAAGCTTTCATCTGCGAGGTGCCCCTAACGCTGGTTTGTCAGGACCTCGGCTGCGTGTCGAAGGAAGTCAAAGACAGTCCCGCGCGCCAGACTGCGCTTGAGAGAGCAGCCGATCAGCTCGCCCGACGTTTCGAAGCTGCAGTGAAACATGCGGATGATCCTGCCTTCGCGTATGCGCAACTCGTTTCACAGCAGTTTTCCGAAGTAAACATGTCATATTTACCGGTCGGACTCGAAAACTACGAAAAAAACTATCTGCGCCATCGAATCCGGCTACATGGCGGCAGAGTTTTTGCTCGCACGGGCACCCAGGAATTCGCCCAGCCCATTTTTCGGGGAGTCTTTCCGCGCAGTACCAGCGCACGATTTCGCGATGCCGCGGGAACAGAAATCATAGGGAACGAGAAGTACCGTCGTTTCCACATCGTCGACCAGACCGTTGGTGGTGGGAGCACAAAGCTTGTGCTCTTAGAAAAACGTGATGGCATCTTCCAAAGCTACTCGTTGGGACGTTCGTTTCAGTGGCTAGGGTTGATGCATCAAATCCCAGGTTCTCACGATTACCTGGTGAGTGCACGTGATGCCAGCGGAGTGAACCTCTATTTGATTCCCGGCGACTTCAAATCTCCTCCACAGAAGATAGGACCCAGTGGCTTGGGCGACGTTAAACCCCGCATGATTGGCGAAAATACCGCGAGCCTTATCCTGGAGTATCACGAGCGCCGTGGTGACGAAGACCACTACCAATATTTTCGCCCGCGGATCAATGCCACTAGAGTCCTGGAATTTGAACGACTGGCGCTGCCTGCAGATGTTTCTCGCGTGGAGTCATACAATTCTAATCAGCCGCTTCAGCATCACTTCTGGGCAAGCCGCGACCTCAAAAAAATCTATTTCCTGGACCCCGAGGGACTCCTGCAAAGCGCTGAAAGCGGCCTAAGCGCTCTCCAAGGATGGCAGCGTCCTCGCTTCATTCCAGTCGATGAAAACCACCTACTGGTCGAAGAAAGCTGGAACGTCGAGCGACCCGAATTCAGCGGCTCCGGAGGCGCTGTGCAGCTGCTCAAGCCCCGCGACTCAAAGTTAATTTTGATCGACTTAAAATCGAAAATTCATTTCACACTCAACTACCCCATCGAACTTTCAGTGGGAGAACTGCCTTATGCAACCGTGAGGGGTATCCGAAGACTTTCCGAAAATGAATTTCAGATCGCTCTCAACACCAGCGGCTATAATGCGGCCGGACAACGCGGCGAAGGCCGAGCTATAACCCAGTTCTCGCCGGGAAATGGCATGGAATTACTCAGCCACCGCCCAATCAATGCAAACGACCTGTGGCAAGAAACAAACTCGCGACAAATAGCGGACAATGTTTTTCTTAGACAACGAAAAGTTTTTTCACTCCTTGACCGACGCGAGCTGAATTTCACCGAAGGGCTCTACGACAAACACTGGGTGAATGTGACTACCAGCGGAAACAACTTTCTGATGATGAAAACCTCGGATCTTAATTCCGGCTTGGAGCATTTGGGAATTTGGACTCAGTCTGCAGAGGGCGATTGGAAGCGGATCTTTCATGACCAATTCCCAAAAACTTTCGATGATGCCCGAAGAATCGAAATGTCACCCATTCCAAACGAAGCTTTTGTTTATGTGCTTAAAGACCAACGCTTCCAACTTTATCGGCTCTTTCCAGATAAGGTGAGCGCCATCGTACTTCCGCACTTACGCTTGGCCGCCAAGACTTACCATGTCTTCGCATCTAGAGAACCAGGCGGACCTGCCCGGCTTCGAATTCATAACGAGGATGGCATTTACATATTTGACCT
This sequence comes from uncultured Bacteriovoracaceae bacterium, assembly GCA_964636255.1. GTDB lineage: Bacteria > Bdellovibrionota > UBA2428 > UBA2428 > UBA2428 > CAXNGS01. Next base: position 160,180 of record CAZWNW010000003.1, read on the forward strand.
GCCAATCCCTCCAAAACCCGCCGAATAAGAATTTAAAACTCGGGCAAGGGACCATGGCTTCTTTATCTTGTACCGCTATCGAAATGACCTTGTTCATTTCTCGATGACGCGAAAACCCGGCATAGTCAGTCCTTTCGGCGGCAAAATCCGTAGCCCGACCTCATTATCGAAGGGCTCGCCAAAGTACAAAAGAAAGTAGGCTGCCGGACAAAGTCCATAGGCCGATGAAGGCCCACTGGGGCATAATGAAATTCATTGTCATCAAAGTCGAAGTCATCAACACGGCGGCCGTCACGATGCTTTGAGCCAGTAACTTTTGCGAAGATTCCTGAGATTTTTGAAATTCGGAAAGATCTTGAATTCGAAAATTAATTTTGGCTTCGCCACATTCAATTTGCCGGAGCACTTCAGCGAACTGCCGGGGCAGAGTCCGAAACATTTGGAAATAGTCCCGTCCCGTAAAAAGAACTGTCTTTAGAATATGCTCAGGCGAATAAAGCGACGTTAAAACATTTTTTGCAAACTTGGAGCCCGCTTCGACCATGTCAAAGTCGGGATCCATTTGTCGTCCCAATCCTTCCAAGGTCATGATGGCCTTGAAAACCATCAGCAAGTCGCGGGGCAAAGTTACCTTGTGACGAAGCGCAACGCCCGAAGCTTCCATCAGCAATTGTCCACCAGGAATTTCATGCAAGGGAAGTCCGTAGTAGGGCGCAAAAAGGGCAGAAACTTCCCGTTGCAAAGCTTCTACGTTGTTCGAATTTCGGGATCCTGCCGATGCGGGGCTTAGGTTGATGTACTCCTGCACCAGCCAATCAAAATCTCCGGCCACAAGTGCAAGAAACATGCTGATCACAGCACGACGAGATTTTTCGGTGAGGATGCCCACGGAGCCGAAATCAATGAGTGCCATCCGGCCATCTGGCAAAACCAAAATATTTCCACCGTGCGGGTCTGAGTGGAAAAGTCCATCCACCATGACACTTTGGTAAAAAACATCCATGCCCTTTGAAATCAAAGTCTTCGGATCGACGCCCATCTCACGCACGCGTTTCAAATCCGAGAGGCTTACGCCTCGGACGCGTTCCATCGTGATTACGGAATCCGATGAAAGGTCCAGGTAGGGTTTCGGAACAACCAGAAATTCCGATTCAACGAAATTATCGCGGAATCGCTTCATGTTGCTCAGCTCGCGTTCGAAATTCGTTTCCGCCAGTAAGGAGACTTTGAATTCGCGCACAATATTTACGGGATGGAAGGCGCGGAGTTCGGGCACATAGTTTTCCAGCAGCGCGGCCAATAGTTCTAAGATTTCTAGATCTTGCTGAATGAGCTTTTGAACGCCGGGCTTTTTGATTTTGACGACAACGTCATCACCGGCAAGTGTGCGGGCCGCGTGAACCTGCGCGATAGAGGCCGTAGCCAGAGCCTCAGTATCAAAACTTGCAAAACAATCCTCGAATTTTTTGCCAATAGAGTCTTCGAAGACTTTTTTGATCTCTTGTATTGCAATGGGGCGTACATGGTCTTGGAGTTCTTTAAATTCGTCGGTAAAAGCTACGGGAACTAAGTCGGGTCGGCCGGCGAGAATTTGGCCGAATTTGATGAAAGTCGGCCCTAAATCTTCCAGCAGCATTCTAAATCGTCGAGGCAGAGGCAGCGCCTCGCTATCACGGTCAGAACGATAGGTGCCGGGGACAAACCACTCGAGGCCGATTTTTTCCAAGACAGCCGAGAATCCAAAGCGGCTCATGGCCGTTGTGATTTCGCGCATGCGTCCGACGTTTTTAACGGTCTTTCGAACCTGAGAAACCCGTCGGAGAATTTTCAAGTGTTCATCTCCACTAGATCGAAATCAATGCGCCGAGCTTGGACATCGACCGCTATGAGGCGTACTTTCAGTCGATCCCCTAATTGCAATCGCGCATTTCCAGGGCCGACAAAACACATCTTTTCCGCTGTAAATTTCGCACGCAGAGTCTGATAAATAAACTCGCTCGAGAGTAAGCCATCCACATAGTGACCCTCGATTTGACAGAAGGCTCCCTTTTCGGTGACACCGCTGACCCAGGCTTCGAATTCCTCTCCTAGATGTTTCTCCATGAAACGGCATTTTTTATAATCAATGAGCTTACGCTCGCACTCCATGGCCTGACGTTCCCGATCCGAGGTATGTTGTGCCTGAGTTCCGAGATCAACGCTCATCATTCCTCGGCTAGAGATGCCTAAGATCTCCTTGATCAATCGATGAACGATGAGATCCGGATAGCGGCGGATGGGACTGGTGAAATGCGTGTAATCGTCATTCGCTAAGGCAAAGTGTCCCACAGGCTGGGTCGAGTAGCGGGCTTGCTTCAGTGTTCGAAGCATCATGGGCTGAATGGCCCTCAGAAAAGGAGTTTCCGGCGGAAATTCAGCACGAAGATCCTTCAGTAGATCGGCGTAGTCGCGTGGATGCGCGAGATATTCCACGACCTTCTCGATCTTGGTGGAACGCTTGTTTTTTCGACGGAGCTCTTGAAGATTAACGCCGTTCAATGTGAGAAATTCGATGAAGGCCTGGACCTTCCGCTCGTCAGGCTCTTCGTGGATACGATACATTCCTTCGGATAGATGTTCGCGTAGAAAGCGGGCCGCGCTTTGATTGGCGGCCAACATACACTCCTCGATCAGTCGATGGGCATCCAGTCGGCTGCGCGATTGAATGTCCAATACATTACCACCAGCATCTAAAATGACTTTGGCTTCGGGAATTTCGAGATCAATAGTTCCGCGACGAATGCGTGCTTCCAAAAGTGTTCGGAAAACACGGACCAAGGCATCGAGAGATTCTGTCAGTCCATCAAGTTCTGAAAGTGCCCAGGACTCCTTGTCCATGTAGGCCTGCATTTGCTCATAGGTGAGGCGGCGGTGGCTGCGCATGAGTCCTTCATAAAGTTCAAATTGAACGATTTCGCCGCGCGAGTTCACAAGCATTTCACAGCAAAGACACGCGCGATCCTCGAAAGGATTCAGCGAGCAAACGCCGTTCGATAAAACCTCCGGCAACATGGGAACAACGTGATCCGGGAAATAGACACTTGTCGAACGCTCATAGGCCTCGGCATCCAAGCGCGTGCCGGTTCGTACGAAGTGCGAAACGTCCGCAATCGCTACCCAAAGCCGGACATTGCCGCTGCTTTCGACCTTGGCAGAAACCGCGTCGTCGAAATCGCGCGCATCCCGGCCATCGATCGTGATCAAAGGCAGGGATCGAATGTCCCGCACATGATTTTGCAGTTCTTCTTTCCAACGCCCGGCAGCGTTTTCAGCTTCCGAGAGGGCGGCACGGGAAAATTCACGAGGCCAGGCGGCATCCAGCAAGACTTTGAGTGTGTCGACCGAGGGTGATTCAGGGTCTTCAAGTTTAGTGAGAATTTCCAGCAAACCATAACCGCGACCCGGATACTCGACGACACGGCAGAGAAGGGCGTCGCCTGATTTTAATTCTGGGTTTCCGGAACTTGTTTCTGAAAGTTTGAATAAGTGTTTTCGGTCCCGAGCCTCGCTGGGTACTAAAAGGGCTCCCCCTTTGTGAGGGCGATAGAGGGCGATGATTTCTTTCTGCGCTCTTTTCAGGATATCGACCACATTGCCGCGAAGTTTTTTTCCCTCTTCAAAGTTTCCGCTGATTTTTACGCGGACTTCATCTCGGTGCATCACGCTCCGAAGGCTTTCCTCGGGTATGTAGATATTCGGAATGTCGTTTTTAAATGGAATGAGAAATCCAAAACCGTCGGGGTGAATGTCCACTCTGCCTTCGACAAGGTCGAGCTGGGGGCTGTCGGCGGTCGCGGGTCGAGGGCGCTGGGTTTCAAAGCTCAATCGAGCTTGACGTCCCTCTTTTTTACGTTGAGTGCGGGTTTGCTGGGGCCTGCGGGGAGTCCCTTTGCCGCTCGTTCCCTCGCCGGCTTTTTTCGTTTGCGTCTTTTGCTGTTTGGTTTTGTTGTTCTGATCGTCGCGAATTCTAAGGTGATCGCGAGCCCGGGCACGCCGGTTTTTTCTTGGCATGGCTGACATCATAAAGCTCACCCACCGTTTAGGCGAGTATCTTTCTTAGGGACTGAGGGGTGGGGACGCCTTGCAGGCTTCAAGGATGAGAACTAATATATGCGCACAATGTCAGACAGCCCATCCATGAGAGTCGTTCCAACTGTTATTTTCCTTCTCTTCGCCCTGGCCGTAGGATTTGGCGCCTTGTTATCGGGCGCCCCTAGCACTCCGCAGATGCCGGGTGTTCGGGTGCCCACGGCTCCGCAATTGGGCCCCAGGGATAGTGTACAAGAGACCGTTAAGGAAAATATTGATTCTCCAACTGAAGAAAGTTCGAATTTAACTCCCGCCCCCGAAAGTGCTGAACCCGCTGTTGAAACGGAGACCTGGCAATGACTTTGGCTCAGTTAAAAGGACGCCGTTTACGGATTCTTGTTTCCAACGACGACGGAATTCGATCCCAGGGAATCCAAACTTTGAGTCTAGCTCTGGCGCGTATCGCCGATGTCACGGTCGTTGCCCCCGAGCGTGAGCAGTCCACGATGGGACACGCTCTGACTCTTCATAAACCGGTGCGACTTTTTCACGTTGAAAGCGAGGCTCATCGCGAACAGTGGGCCTGTAGCGGCACGCCCGCCGATTGTGTCTATGTAGGAATTCGATATGTCATGAAGGAAAGTCCCGACATTATAGTTTCGGGCATTAACCGTGGCGCGAATTTGGGGAATGACATTTATTATTCGGGAACCATCGCCGCCGCCCGAGAAGGCGCGGTGATCAACGTGCCGGCGATTGCTTGTTCATTGGATTATTTTTACGAGCTGGGAGGGAAGGAGAAGGCGCACTTTGAATGGGCCGCAGATTACATTGTGGACCTAGTGCGATCTCTGCAAAAGAATCCCATTCCCCCGCATTGTTTGTTGAATGTAAATTTCCCGAACATACCCAAAGATAAAGTGAAGGGTATTCGAGTAACTCGCCAAGGTTTTCGTATGTACACCGACAAAGTTCTCCCTAGAAAAGACAATCGAGGGAAAAATTATTTTTGGTTGGGTGGCAAGTATGCGGGTTATAAAACTCAAATTGAAGGTTCGGATTGCGAATACGTCGATCGCGGATATATCTCGATCACTCCGTGTCGCATCGATTTGACCCAGTACGACTATGTCGAGAATTTAGCGTCTTGGGCCCCCGAACTCCGCGCCGGCACCAAGTCCACCGCGACCCGAACGACTAAAAAGCGCTTGACCGAGCGGACCTCGGAGGCACGGCGTATCGCCGCATTTGCGCCCGGGAATCCCCGTTCAACTCGCACGAGGAAATCGCAGAAGTAATCGTGAAGTCTCAGCAAGTCGCTAGTTTCATTTTAATCCTACTTTTTATGGGAGCATGTGTCTCGACGCCATCCGATCGTAGGGCTCGCGTTAAAAAATCGCCGTCCTCGATGCGCTCGGGAATGGATCCGAATCCACAATTTGAATATCTCGATTTTGATTGGCCTCTGAAAACTTTTCGCATGGGCCAGGTCTACGGTTGGCGAACCAAGCGGCGCATGCACGAGGGGCTGGATTTAGGCGCACCGCGAGGAACGCCGATCTTTGCGGCGGAATCCGGGCGCGTACTCTATGTTGGGGATAGATTGAAGGGTTTTGGTAAAATGGTCATTCTTGACCATGGCGACGATTGGACGACGGTTTATGCCCATCTCTCCAAAGCGCTGGTAAAGCGCGGAGATAGACTTAAAAAAGGGGATAGCCTAGGGCTGGTGGGTCGATCGGGCAGGGCCAGTGGTTATCATCTGCATTTCGAAATCCGAAAAGGGGCAGATCCTATGGATCCACTGCTCTTTCTACCGTCCTATACGGATTAGCCCCCTCTCGGGACAAAGCAGCAAATTTCCGGAGATTCCGAAGCTTCTTCGTGGAAAAACTGCGATCGACCTCCTATGACTGAGGCATGTCGAATGCATCGGAATTCCAGGAAGCTATTCACCTTGTTCGTAAGTTCGAGAATTTTCCCCGCCAAGGCGTGAGTTTTTACGATCTGACACCGCTCCTGAGAGATGCCATGTTTTTTGGTCGAGCGATGGAACGGGTTGCCCGTCAGTATTCCCGGCGGACGGTGGACTACATCATTTCTCCAGAGTCACGCGGCTATATGTTTGGGGCGGCGCTGGCCAATAAAATCGGCGCCGGCTTTGTGCCTGCGGCTCGTTATGGGGTGCTGCCGGGAAAGACGATTTCCGTCCAATGTCCGGGAGGCTATCACCACGAAGTGGACGCAATTAAGGAACTCACGTTGCGGGAAGATGACTTGAAAAGTGGCGCCAGTGTGTTGATCGTCGATGATATTCTCGGCTCTGGCTACACCAGCCAAGCCTGTGTGGAATTGGCGGAAAAATTGGGTGCAAAGGTCGTAGGCGCGGCATTTATACTTGAGATTCAGAAGCACAAAGGGCGCGAACGACTGAAAAACTTGGAAGACGTTTTCAGTTTGCTCACCCTTTGATTGTAGATCTTGCCCCGGGAGGCAGCACCATGAGCAGTTTGGAACGATGGAAAAGTCTCTATCAAGAAGATCCTGAAAATGAATTGATTGTCTTCAGTTATGCGAAAGCGCTCTATGACGAAAAGATTTGGAATGAGGCGGTGCCACTTTTTGAAAAGCTCGTCATTGATAATCCTGAATACGCTTTGGCCTGGGCTTTTTTAGCGCGTTCGGCATTCGAAGCCGGAGACCGTACGCGTGCCGAGCGTGCCTGCAAGGACGGTTACCCAGTGGCAAAAAAACAATGTCACGAGATCCCGCTCGAAGAGATCGAAAGTGTCCTGCGCGATCTCGAAAGTGACTTTTAGGGCGGGTCTGCAAGGGTGTGTTTGCATTTCTGTCTAAGCCCCTGGAAGACAAGGATAAGGCATATCCGCGAAACGACGAGCGCGGTGTGCCCTTTGGCACATAAGCGAGGAGAGACAAAGGAGATGCCTTATCCTTGTCTTCCCCTTCGGGTCGCAAAATAAGGGCTCGCCTGCTTTGTCGTTCGCTCCTCATGTGCCAAAGGACACACTTCGTCGCGAGCCTTCGCGCATTCGAGTCCTTATTTTGCGACAGGGGTTTAGACAGAAATGCAAACACACCCTAATCTAATTTTGTGAGTTTGATTCGAAAAGCGGGCTCTATGAGCGCGGCTGTTTTCCTCAGTCGACTTTTGGGCCTCGTTCGGGAACAAGTTTTTGCGTTTTTCTTTGGCGCAGGAATGGCTTCGGATGCTTACCTTGTCGCTTTTCGTATTCCGAATCTCTTCCGAGATCTACTGGCCGAGGGGGCGCTGAGTTCCGCCTTTGTGACCGTATTTTCGCGCGCAAAAGACCCAGAGCGATCGCGGGAATTGGCGCGGAACGTTTTAACGGGGATCGCCCTGATCGTTGGCCTATTGTGCGTCGGTCTTTTTATTTTTTCTCCTCAGATCGTTCATTGGATGGCCAAGGATTTTGCGCTCACTCCCGGGAAACTCGAATTGACGATCGAATTGGCTCAATTGCTTTCGCCCTTTTTGTTTTTTGCGTCTTCCGCGGCGCTTGCAATGGGAATCCTGAATGCTCGCGGACACTTCTTTGTCCCTTCGATGGGATCGGCCGCATTTAATTTAGGGAATATTTTAATCGGTGGGACTCTTGCCTGGGTCTATCGTGAAGAGGGTGCGGCGGCCATGATCTGGGCCTTTGCTATCGGAAGTCTTGCGGGTGGTTTTCTTCAGTGGCTGATCCAGTGGCCGACTTTAAGACGCGAGGGTTACGCACCATGGGCTGGACTTCTCGGTCTTTTTTCCCCAACTAGAATTTTGCGGGCTTTCCGAGATCCCGGTTTGCAGAAAATTTTTGCCATGATGACGCCCTCGATCCTGACTGTCGCCGCCGTTCAAATCAACGTGATGGTGATCACCATTGTGGCTACTGGCCTGGTGGAGGGCAGTGTCACTTGGCTCAATTTTGCTTATCGACTTTTACATTTTCCTCTCGGGGTTTTTGGTGTGGCGCTTTCGACCGCGGCCCTTCCGAGTTTTTCGCGCCTCATCGCAGATGGTAAACGAAGTGAATTTAATTCTGCCTTGCAAACAGCCATTAGATACACATGGATTTTGGCATTTGGTTCGGCTGCAGGCCTTTTTGTCTTTCGCGAACCATTGGTCGCACTTCTTTATGAACACGGGCGTTTCACACGCGAAGACACGATTGCAACGGGATGGGCACTTGCGGCCTTTGTTGTGGGCTTACCGTCGATGAACGCTACGAAAATTTTGGCGCAAGCCTACTACGCAATTGATCGTGTCTGGATTCCCTCGGTCATTTCGCTCATCCTGGTGGTGGTGCATTATTTTGCAGCGGTTCAACTCGGAGCGATTTGGGGGCATGCCGGCCTTGCGTTGACGACCTCTTCGGTCGCGATCTTTAACTCGCTCTTGTTGGGATTCATTCTCAGTCGACTTGGCTTTCAATTGGTGTCCAAGGAATCTCTCAAAGTCTTCGCTGGAATAATCATTGCTTCGCTTTTGATTCTGAGCCTGGAATATTCTGGCCTGAGTGCTTGGCTCTTGGAATTAAAGACGAAATCTTTCTCATTGTTTCTGATGGCCACTCTTGGATCAGTGGGAACGGTTGGCATGAGCTACCTTCTCTGGATTGCATGGATATCGCCTGAGGGTCGGCGCCTTTTCGGTCGGATCGCAGCGCGTTTTAAGTAGAAGTCACAAGGATTTCGAAACTTTTATAAAGATCAATCTACTTAGTTTTTGCTTCCAGTTCGGACCATCGAGCGTAGAGACTTTCGATTTCACTTTGCGACTCGGCAAGGAGTCGACTTGTCTCCGTCAACAGTTTCGGATTCTGGCTAACTTCGGGCTTAAGGAGCTCGGCCTCAAGATTCTTTAGAATTTGCTCTTTTTCAGAAAGCGTTGCTTCCATTTGATCTAGTTCGCGCTGTTCGTTGAAGGACAATCGTTTGGAAGTTTCTGAAGGACTTTTCGTAACAAGGTTAGGTGTTGAAGCTTTGGATTTTTTATTGTTTTTGCTGGCAACCTGCTCTTTCTGCCAAGCCTCCCACTGCGCGAGTCCATGAAATGCCAAAAAGTTTCCATGGGCCGGGGCATATATTTGATCGACCACTTGATCTAGGAAGTAGCGATCATGGGTGACGAGAATCACTGCACCCTCAAAGTCACGCAACCTTTCTTCCAAAATATTCAACGTCGCCAAATCCAAATCATTGGTGGGTTCATCCAGAACCAGAAGATTCGCATCGGTGAGCATCAAACGTGCGATCACTAAACGGGCTTGCTCGCCTCCGGAGAGTTGTGAGACCGGACTTTCCGCTTGGGCTGCGGAAAATAAAAATCGATCCAAATAACTGCGCACATGAACAAAGGCGCCTCGAAACTTAACATGCTCGCCTTGCGGACAAACGGTTTTCAAAACTGTTTTCTTGGGATCCAGAGCCTCTCGGCCCTGGTCGAAGTAAGCATAGCTGAGGCGTTCATTGTGAATCACCTTTCCTTGATCCGGCTCGATAATTCCCAGCAAGGTTTTGATCAAAGTAGATTTGCCAGCACCGTTGGCTCCCAAAAGCCCGATGCGTTGACCTCGCTCGAGGCGCAGATCAAAATTTTCGAAAACCCTTTTTCCGTCATAAGATTTTGTGATCTTTTCGGCCAATAAAAGTGTCTTGGGACTTCCATCCTGGCTGGAGAAATCCAGGTTGACCGCTTTCTTCTGGTTTTTCAGCCCCAGTTCTTCCAATTCCGCTTCCATCGCGCCAGCGCGATCAATGCGGGCCTGTTGTTTTGTGGTCCGTGCTTTGGGCCCTTTGCGTAGCCATTCACTTTCTCTACGATAATTATTTCGAAGACTGTCCTCTTGACGCGCCAGTGTGGCGATCTGTTGATCTTTGACTTCGCAATAGGCGGCATAATCGCCCTCGACCACAAGAAGGCCGCCGTGATTACGGCGATCCAATTCCCAGATCTTTTTGGATATTCGATTCAAGAACAAACGATCATGGGTGATGGTGAGGGTGGAGAATGGGGCGCGCGCCAAGAATTCTTCCAACCAAATGATGCTTTCGACGTCCAGATGGTTGGTCGGTTCATCGAGAAGGAGAAGGTCGGGTTCCCGCATCAGCTCTCGAGCCAATGCGACTTTCTTTTTCCATCCGCCCGAAAGGCTCTCGACGGAACTGTCTTCCCGCATGCCGGCCGCCTCGAAATTAAAGAGCGAAAAATACTCCAAGGCGCGAGCGCTGGATTCCCAGTCATCGGGATCAAGGGCTCCCGAAAGAATTTCGCTGAAAATGCTCTGACTCGGGTTGAGCTCGGGACTTTGGGGCAAGTAGGCAATGCGCAGTCCTTGTCGACGGGAGACACGTCCTGAATCTGCCTCAGATTGTCCGGCAAGAATTTTCAGCAAGGTCGATTTTCCTGCACCGTTGGCTCCAATCAGGCCAATGTGATCTCCGATATCGACACCAAAGGAAAGTTTTTCGAAAAGCAGTCGTCCACCAAAACTTTTCGAGACTTCATAAGCGCTGAGCTGGGTGGCCATTGATCTGCAAGATAGCAAAATTAGTGAAAAAATGCCCGTTCAATGATTCATCAGAGAGTTACTTCGCAATCTACTTCCCGAGAAAGGAAAGTTCTGGGAAGGTCGATCTAAAGCAAGTGCCGCGGCGACGATCCTTTTCAAGGCAATCCTGGATGAGATCCGCACTGTGGTTGGCTCCCGATCCCGATTCTGCAAAGCTTCGAAAGCTTAGGATCTTTTCGGCAAGCGTGCGTTCTTCACTTTTATTTAGTTGGAAAATGTATGAATCCAACTTTTCGGCCAAGTGCTCTTGAAATTCGCTGCCGAGCTCATCGATGCGATACGCGCGTGGCGCATGAAGCAGATGAAAATGTATATCGCCACGTCGGCTAAGCTGTTTTTCCACTAAGTACTCAATGAAGTCTGGAAGTGTTAGAGCATTTAAAGCGCTTATTGTGATCGATGGAAAAATCGTCGCCCGAGGTAATTGCCTTTGCAAGCTTTTAATATCCGTTTCGGTTTCTTGCCAATTTTGTCCCGTGCGGATGTATTCTGCTCGGCTTCCCCAGGAATCTAGGCTGAGGCCAATCAAGAGTTTCGGAAAATGTTTCCAGAGTTCGAAGATCTCGTAATTATTGTGTGAAAGGCGCGAGACGTTTGTCGTGTAGGCAATTTCGATATCCGTGTGGCCTTCTGCAATTAGACGTTGCAAAACTCGGTAGTGATCACGGGCGAGTAAAGGTTCGCCGCCTGCGAAGTAGATTCGACGCACTTTGGAAAAATCAACGTGATCGAAGAGAGATAAAAAAGATAGAGCGAAAGATTCCCGATTTGTCGACAGCAAATTTCCCGCTTCTCGTTCCTCGGCCGCGATTGCGGAGCTATTTTTTGGACAACAGGTCCTGCATTTGAAATTGCAGATGTTATCGCCACGAAAGTCGATCGAAAGAATTTCTTCCGCTTCTGGAGATTTCTTCTGAAAAATACGGGCCGCTTCATTTGGAAAGGCGATTTCATTGAAATACTGCCGGGCCGATCGAACGCCATGCTCTTCGCTGACATAGCAGTTTTTGCAGGCCGAGATCGACTGTCCTTCAAGCATGGATTCTCTTAGTTGCTGCATGAGGCTGGAGTGATGGGTCTCCAAGGGCTTATCTGGATTTAGTTCTCCGGCCTGGAATTCCTCTTCCAAAGAATCACAACAGGGGAGTACGTTTCCTTTAGGATTGATGTGGAGGTGAATCCAGGGAAGTACACAAAAACTAGAATTGAATTTAGTCATGGCTCACAACCTAGCGCAGGAATTCCTATTCAAGTTGAGGGTGAAGAAAAAATTGAGTTCAGGAATTTTTGAGCGCGTCTAAAGGAATCTTCATCTGCTTTTTTATTGTAAGCAGATCCTTTCGATGGATCCATTCCTGCCGATTTGTCGGTAAAGCTGTGCACAGCTCCAGGATAGGCGACGAAGGTGTGCTCCACGTGGTTCGACTTCATCTCGGAAAGAAAAGCCTCAAGATCCGATTTTTTTACATGCGGATCATCTGAGCCATGGAGGACCAGTACTTTTGCGCGAATCTTCTTTCCATCTTTTGGACTCGGGCTATCCAGGCCACCGTGGAAGGAAATTGCCGCTCTGAATTCTGCTCCCGAACGCGCTAACTCCAAAGCCCCGGTACCGCCAAAGCAGTATCCAAGAACTGCGATGCGTTCTGAGTCCACAGCGTGATCTCTTTTAAGCTGATCGAGCGCTGCCCGAAGACGCTTTCGAAAGAGCTTACGATCACTCTTAAAGCGGCTGGATTGCTCTCTTGCTGCTTGGGGGTCGCTGGGGCGGACTCCTTTGCCATACACATCGGCAGCAAATACCGTGTATCCTAGTTTAGCAAAACGATGGGCCTGAAATTTTGTTTCTTCGCTAATGCCTTTCCAATTGTGAATTAAAAGTATCGCAGGTTGCTTTCGCAAAGATTTTTGATGTCTTTGAATCGCGGGCCGAGCAATGTAAGCTTCGAAGACTTCATCGCCAATTTTGTAGTCGAAAGTCTCACCCGCAATTTTCGCAGATTCTGCCTGATTTCCAAAAATGAATGCCACGGCAATAGTGAAAGATCGAATCAGTTTATTCATGAAGATATGATAACACGAAGTGATCAAGAGTCGACGTCGGGAGTGACCGCGGGCAGGACCTCTGGAACAAGAACGACCCGATTGCGGCCTGAATTTTTTGCTTGATAGAGCGCAGCGTCGACTTGGCCGAGAATTTCGCTACTATCTGTGGTGCCTATGCCGGGCCGTTGGCCATCAAATGCACAAGCGCCAATGCTGACTGTGATTTGATAACGTTTTGAAAATTCCGTATTTTCAACAAGGCTTCGGAAACGTTCGGCTGTAGCTAAGAGGCTTTCTGAAGTGCCTTCAATTAGAAGCACTGCGAATTCCTCGCCCCCATAGCGACACAGCACATCTTCCGCGCGGAAACATTGTCGCATAAGTTCCGCGAGCCGCTGCAGCACTCGGTCGCCTTCGAGATGTCCAAAGGAGTCATTAATTTTTTTAAAATAATCGACATCAAATAGTAGCGTGGAAAACTTGCTGCGCTGGCGTCGAGCACGCGCAATTTCAGAGCCCAGACGCGCCTTGAAATAAGTTTGATGGTAGAGCCCTGTGAGACCATCGCTGACAGCGGCCGAAAGAAGGCGTGCACCTTCAGCGGCTAGAGCAAGTTGACTTCGAAGTGTGTCGAGCATCACGAAGTCACTTTGAGTATAGGCGCCAAAATCGACCTTTTTTCCGATCGAGAGTACGCCGATCAAGTTGTCCTTCAGGGCAAGCGGAACAATCACCTCCGTCGGACTAATACTTTCGAAGGACTGAAAAATCGCAGGCACTTCGCTGTCGCTAGCTCCATCTAAAAATTGTTCTTCTCGGACCAAAATTGGGGTTTGCGGTGATATTTCACTTGCGGGAAGAGAGCGGGTGGAAGGTGAGGTGGGAACTACGGCGCCGTCGTGTGAGAGTCGATGGCGTAACCATAAGGTGTGGCCTTCCAAAAGATAAAAACTCACGGCTTGACACTTTAAACTCTCACGAACCAATTTTGATGCCGAGCGGATCAGCTCGTCAACTCCGCTGGAGCTAGTTGTGAGACGGCTCAACCGGCCCAGAAAATTCTGCACTGAATCGCTGCCGGGATCCATGAAGCGAATGATTAGATTGCGAATTGAAATGAACATTGGCGAGAAGAAAAGGAGAAGGCCAAGAAAAATTGCCGTTAAAAAAAGTGCCCATGAAACATCGGTCACCTGCAAAAGCCAGTGAAATAGAGAAAAATGGATGACTCCGATCCCCGCAGTGATGGCACTGGCAATCGCCATGCGAATGAAAACAGATTTCAAATTGAAGAGTCGTTGATGAGTCATCGAATAACTCAAAGGGATTGCAAAGCCGAGACTGAAGAGGCTCGCCAAAGCTGGGTCGACCTGTAGGCCAAAGGCAAACTGGGCAACAGTTGCAGTAACAATTCCACAGAAGCAGTAAAGCGAAAGCCCCAAGAGCAGATAGCCGGCTCGTAGTCGTTTAACGCCCTCTGCGAGTCGAAAACTTCGGATGGATTCCCAGATGACCCACAGCAGCTGCAAAGCTGCAAAACCGCGAATTGCGATTTCCCAAGGGGCTACAACTTCTTGATAGGGAATGAGCGAGGGAGGGGCGATTTCAATATGGTCCGTCATCACGAGAAAAAACATGATGACGATCCAAAAAAGATAAAGACTAGGTGCAACCCATCGTGTCCACGGACTGGGGGCTCTGCGATAGGAAAAACTGAGGTGGAAAAAAGAAGGGATGGTTAGAAAGCCAATCCAACAAAGGCGATAGGTGAGTGCGTATTCCAGACCTCCTGATGCCAAAAAGTATGTAAGCGCGACAAAGAAACAGTAGGCAGTTGTAAAAGCAATTCCTATAGTGAGATGAAGCACGGCGCGATTACCACGCAAAAGTTGGGTGAAGAGCTGCAGGGTGAGAAAGAGATTGAAGAGCCCCACAATAAAAATCGTAATTGAAATGAGTTCAAGAGCTCCCACTATGGACATTAGATCGGCATTGCATGACCTATAGGAAAGTTTGTCAGCGGGAATTTTGTTTGCGACGCGTTATTTCTTAGACTCGGAAACTGCGTGCATGGCGTATTAGCCAAGCAGCCCAAAAGCTCATGACGATCGAGAGAAGTAGAGTCACCGTCAAGGAAGTGACGAAAGGGCTTTCTTCGACACCAATGACCGCAGATCGAAAACCGTTCATCAAATAATAGAGAGGATTAATTTGAGCAATTTTCCCCCATGGGCTGGGAAGCTCGCTAACGGGAAAGAAAAGTCCTCCAAGGTAAACCAGTGGGAGAATCAGAAAGTTAGTGAACATCGCCAGTGTGTCAAAGCTGCGGGCATACAATGCGGCAATCAGCCCGAACTGCGCAAAGAGAAAACTTGAAAGTAGAATCATCACCACGGCGCGATCGGGATGAACCCAAGGAAGCGGTGTAAATAGAAGTGAAACGAGCAATATGATGCCACCCACGAGTATTCCGCGAATCACCGCCGCTAGGGTATAGGCTGCAATCATTTGAAAGGGCGTGATCGGAGTCACAAAGAGGTCTGCGATATTCCCAAGGTATTTCGAAACAAAGAGAGAGCTAGAAGTATTCGAAAAGGAGTTATTAATCACGCCCATCAGAATAAGTCCTGGAACAATGAACTGAAGATAGGACATCCCGCCCAACAGTGTAAGTTTCTGGCCAAGACTGACGCCGAAAACCAGTAAATAAAGCGAGGCTGTGATCAAGGGCGCAACGACTGTTTGTCCCCAGACGGCAAGAAAACGAAGGATCTCTTTTTTGAGTAGCGTCCAAAAACAACGAAAGGATGAATAATCGGATTCCCTATTCATAAGTGTCCGCGTCCACCCTCTGTGAGTTTAAGAAAAACACTTTCCAGGCTACTACTTCGCATTTCGAGATCTAGAATTGAGAGGCCCTCTTTCTGAGTGGCTGCGAAGATTCTCTCTAAGCCCTCGTCGCGGAGTAGGGGGAAAAGAATTTCAAGTGGTCTGTGGGTAAGTTTTCCGCCAAGGAGAGCTAGGGATTCTGGCAGTTTCTCTAGTTGAGCTACACGAAGCAAAAGCTCACGGTCCTCGATTTGGGAAACAAGTTTTGAAGTCTCCTCGCACGCCACCAACTTGCCTTGGTTCATGATGCCGATGCGATGACACATTTTTTCGGCTTCTTCGAGGTAATGCGTGGTGAGCAAAACGCTCGTTCCCTGAAGATTGATTTCACGAATGAAATTCCAAATCGTGATCCGTAGTTCGACATCTACTCCGGCAGTTGGTTCATCCAGGATCAACAAGCGAGGTTTGTGAATCAAGGCTTTTGCCAGCATGAATCTGCGCTTGAGGCCCCCGGAAAGTTGCAGCATTTTTTTCTTCAAATGCGGGCCCAGGCCCAGGCGTTCGATGAGCAATTCGCGCCAAGCAGGGTCATCGCGAAAACCGTAATATCCCGGGTGAAGTTTCAGGGCGGCATCGATTGGGAAAAAATTATCGGGAAAAACTTCTTGGTGCATCATGCCGATATTGCGGCGGGTCCATGAGAAATCTTTTTGCACATCGTGACCGAAAACTTCGATTTTCCCAGTCTCCAGGCGCGCGATACCGGTGATAAGGTGAATGGTGGTGCTTTTTCCTGCGCCATTGGGTCCCAGCAGACCAAATATTTCACCATCTTTGATTTCCAAGTCGAGCTTGTCGACTGCAACTGCCGATCCATAGTGTTTAGAAAGACCCTCGATGCGGAGGGCGGGACTGCTGCTCATTGAGCCGCGCTTTTCCCTTTGTTTGTGGGCCGAAATACGACTCGTAAATATTTGCGTTTTCCAGCCTTCACCAGGGCCGCATCGCGGCCTTCAATGACAAAAGCGGTATCAGAAACTTTTTGTCCGTCCACCGTTACGCCTCCCTGGACAATGAGTCGGCGCGCTTCGCTCAGTGAGGCACAAAGGTTCTGCTCTGCCATCAATTTTGTCAGGGGGATCTGTGCGCTCTGCAGAATAATTTCTGGTATGTCAGAGGGGAGTTGTTTTTTTGAAAAAACGGATTCAAAATCTCCGGCTACTTTTTCGGCTGCATCGGAATCATAGAAACGTGCAACCAACTCCATGGCCAACTGAACTTTGGCCTCTTTGGGATGAAGTCCCTTCACTGTTTTTAAATCGAAATCAGTCAATACTTCATAATAGCGATGCATCAGATCGTCGCTGATGCTCATGATCTTTCCAAAGATTTCTGTCGGACTTTCGTGAATGCCGATGTAGTTATTGAGGCTTTTCGACATCTTGGAAACGCCGTCTGTGCCTTCCAGTATAGGCATCAACAAAGCGACTTGAGGCTCTTGGCCGGCCGACTTTTGGTACTCACGCCCCAAAAGAACATTGAACTTTTGATCTGATCCGCCCAATTCCACATCTGCACGCAGTTGTACGGAATCATAAGCTTGAAGAATCGGATAGAGGAATTCGTGAATCGCGATCGGGAGCTGACTTTCATAGCGCTTAGAAAAATCATCACGCTCCAACATGCGAGCGACCGTCATTTGCGAAGCGAGTCGAATGACGTCTTGAATTTTAAGTTGTTCACACCACTGCGAGTTGAAAACGACTTGCGTTTTTGACGGGTTGAGAATTTTAAAAACCTGCTCCGAATAGGTCTTGGCGTTCACCAGGGTTTCTTCACGCGTGAGCTGTTTGCGAGTCTCACTTTTCCCAGTGGGATCACCGATCTGAGCCGTGAAATCACCGATGAGAAAAAGTACTTGATGGCCGAGGTCTTGGAAGGTCTTTAGCTTTTGAAGAACTACGGTGTGTCCAATATGAAGGTCGGCCGTCGAGGGATCCACCCCCAGTTTTACGCGTAGAGGCTTGCCTTCAACCAAACTACGTTCAATTTTCTTTTGAAGTTCTTCACGAGGAACCACCTCATTAGCGCCGCGAGTGATCTTCTCCATCTGTTCGTCGATTTGACGTTTAATGCTGGGGTCCAAAGAGGGAGCGGCTTTTCCCGATTTCATCGAAGATTCTCTTTTAAACTGACTTTGCTCGAAACTCCATAGCCTCCCCACCTAAGAAGTGGGTTCGCCGTTGGCTTAGATCTGAGGGTGGCTCTCGCTGCGGCAGCGTTCGATGCGGATACGATCGATTTTCTGGGCCTTGCCGGTCGAAGCATCGATTTCGATCAAAACAGCGCAAAGCCAGGGGTCTCCGCTGGCCGCTTCGAACTTTCGACCACGACGAGAGACAAAACGATCGACAATGATTTCTTTTTTAACGCCAATTACGGAATCATAGGGGCCCGTCATCCCGACGTCAGTAATGAAGGCTGTACCCTCGGGCAGAATGCGCTCGTCGGCCGTTTGGACATGGGTGTGGGTGCCAACAACGGCACTGACCTTCCCATCTAGGTGCCAGGCCATGGCAGATTTTTCCGAGGTCGCCTCGGCGTGGAAATCGACCAAGATAATATCGGTCTTCGTTTTCATTTCAGCGACCAGACTTTCAGCCATACGAAATGGGCAATCCAGGGGGTCCATGAATGTTCGCCCCATGAGATTGATCAAGCCCACTTTCAGGCCACTCTGGAGGCTCAGTAGTGCCGTTCCCTTCCCCGGGTTCTTGTCCGGATAATTGGCTGGGCGCACACAGTAGGGATCTTCGTTCAATACGGCATGACCTTCCTTTTTATCTAAGGAGTGATTGCCGCCTGAAATCATGTGGACACCCGCATGGTAAATCTCTGCGACTGTCTCAGGGGTTATCCCAAAACCACCGGCCATGTTTTCCGCGTTGGCGATGACGACGTCGATCGAATGAAGCTTCGTAAGAGTCGGTAAAAAATCGACGACCATTTTTCGTCCGGACTCGGCAAAGATATCTCCGATAAAGAGCAACTTCATTCGTGCACTGCCTTACTTCGCAAGTGAGGTAGCGCGCGTCTCGCGAATGACCGTCACCTTGATTTGACCTGGATAGACCATGTCTTGCTCGATTTTCTTGGCGATGTCGCGAGACATAACGATCGCGCCCTCATCGTTGATGCGACTATTTTCCACAACCACACGAATTTCACGGCCCGCAGCGACAGCGAAACTACGCTCGACGCCAGGGAAGGCGTTGGCGATGTTTTCCAGATCTGTCAGACGGCGCACATAATTATCCAACTGCTCGCGGCGCGCACCGGGACGGGCACCGGAAATGGCGTCTCCTGCGATGACCAAAAAATCGAGCCAGGAATTCGGCTTCACATCCTCGTGGTGGGCTCGAATGGCATGAACGATTTCTGGAATCTCACCATACTTTTCACACATGTCCGCACCGATGACCGCGTGGGATCCTTCAACTTCGTGCGTGAGGGCCTTGCCGATATCGTGCAAAAGACCGGCCCTTCGTGCTTTTTTCACATCAAGGCCCAACTCTGCGGCCATTAGTCCGCAAAGATGTCCGACCTCAATGACATGGTAGTACTGGTTTTGTGAGTAACTGTAGCGAAACTGCAACTGACCAATAACTTTTTGAAGTTCGGGGTGCATGGAAACAATGCCGAGTTCCAAGAGGGCATTTTTTCCAAACTCTTTAACTTTTTGCTCGACCTGTTTCTGTGTTTTTTCAACCAGTTCTTCGATGCGAGTGGGATGGACACGTCCGTCTGCAATGAGCTGCTCCAGAACAGCCTTTCCAATATAGCGTCGCACGGGATCAAAACTGGAAACAACTACGGTTTCCGGAGTGTCGTCGACGATTAGATCACAGCCGGTTGCGGCTTCAATGGCACGAATGTTTCGTCCCTCACGGCCAATCAGGCGTCCCTTCATTTCATCACTGGGTAGATGAACCATCGAAGTAGTTTTTTCTGGGATATAGTCCGAGGCGTAGCGCGAAACGGCGATGGAGATGATGCGCTTGGCTTCTTTTTCCGCGTTGTCCTTAGCCGTTTCTTCGATCTCTTTCATCATGCGGGCGCTGGAGAGTTTCGCATCGTCTTCGATGTTTTTGAGCAAAGCTTCTCGCGCTTCTTTTTGCGTCATATTCGCGACCCGTTCCAAGTTTGTCAGAATCTCTTCTTGCTTCACTTTAAAATGGGCTTCGGCTGCTTCGGCAGATTTTGAAATGCGTTCGTATTCTTGGGCTTGTTTTTCAATACGAATGTTTGCCAGTTCGATTTTCTCTTTCTCTTCACGCAGAGCCTTGCGTTCGTCGACCAATTCACGCTCGATGTCTTTTGCGCGTTGCTCGGCTCGACGGGTTTCTTCCACTTTTTGCTGTTGAGATTGCTCGAACTTGCGTTTGGCTTGTTCGACAGCTTCTTTGGATCGGCGCGTGGCATCGCGAGTTATTTCATCGGCTTTGCGGCGTGCATTTGATTCGAGATCATTTGATTTCTGGCGCGCATTTTTTTGGATTTTTGTTTTCAAAAGCAAGCCAAAGAGAATGGCTCCACCTACGAGGCCTACGACGAGACCGATTGCTAAAAATACATAGTTCATCATTAATTACTCCTTAGACGCCAAAAGATTTTGGGTTTGTGTTCGAAAATTCGGGCTACGGTAAATTCCTTTTTCGGTCCAAATGAACTCGACGGGAACGTCATGATCTTCGATCCAAGAAGGCGGAAAGCCTTCCACAAAAAATAGACTGTGAATGATTGCGATGGGGTGCGTGGTGGCATGATTTGCCAGGTAGCGGTCATAATGTCCGCGGCCGTGTCCTAAACGATTGCCCCACGAATCCATGGCCATCGCAGGGCATAATAGAAAGTCCGGGACTACCGAGGTGGCGCCAGCGGGTGCCGCTCGCCAATTTCCGCGTCTCTCAAGAACTGTGTCCTCATGCCGACATTTTGCAAATTGGATCTCTCGACCGTCAGCACTCAATCTGGGATAACTGAGCTTGTCGGAAATCTCCTCACCCAAAATTCCAATAAGCGAAGCTTCCAGTTTTGAAGGCTCCGGCCACTCGGGATTGGGACTAAAGAGACCCAAGCAAGAAGCTTTGCGCAGTTCATTTTGGAATTCGCTGAAAGCTTTTTGGTCTAAAGGATGGGCAACTCCAAAAACATCGCCGCGGTTTCGAGTGGCCAGATTCCACGCAGGCAAGGGGCGCGTCTTCAGGTCTTCCAATATCTTCAGGCGTGCAAGTGGTTTAGTCGGTATTTCGACCCAGCGTTGGCCTTGCGACGCTTTGCTTTGGTTTACGTTCATTTCAATCCGGCTTCTGTCACTAAAGAGACAGAGACCTCCGCTAAAATCATCCAATCCACCAAGCCATCAGGCTAGGTGTTATTTGTTAACGGATCCTTTGTTCAGGTCACAAAGGGATAGAGAGAAGCTTTTTGAAAGCCCTGTCTACAGGTGCGCCTCGATCCGCGAAATAAGGCGTTCTGTTGTCTCCGCGACTCGTCTCTTCAGGAGGCGCTTGCTTTCACGCTCGCGCAAAAGTTCCTCGGCTAAATTAAAAGCGACGAGAACTGCTAGTTGCTCCGTTTTTACGCCCTTTTCAATTCGCGGCGCAAATTCCTCAAACTTGGAATTCACGAGTTCACGAATTTGCTTTAAAAGAGCAGGAGTGGCGTCTGTTTTGACTTTGACGCCAATCTTCCCAAGAGAAATATCTGTGATCTTGTCACTTCCCCTGGGCAGGATTTCTTCAGCAGTTTTTTCCATAACCAAAAGGAAATCATTCCATAATTTCGACGGCTTTGCATGGAAATCTTTAAAGTTTCTTGAAGATGCTTTGATGCGCGCTGCGCAAGGCAAATTTTAGCTCGGAAGAGGCACGGGACTCTCTACTGATTCAGTCCCTAAGAGTGCAGAAATAAAGGGCGCGTGCTGAAATTCGCAAAAATCATCGGCCGATTCACCCAGGCCCAAACGACGAATTGGTATGCCGAGCTCCTTCGCCACAGCCACGACGGCGCCCCCGCGGGCACTGCCATCCAGTTTGGTGAGAATTAGCCCCGTTAGCTTTACGGATTGATGGAAATTCTTGGCTTGGGCCAGCATATTTTGACCTGTATGGGCATCCAGGACCAGGAGGGATTCGTGTGGAGCGCCCGGAAGGGCCTTTTCCATCACCCGGCGATTTTTCCCCAAAGCCTCCATCAGCTGGTTTTGATTGTGTAAGCGTCCCGCAGAATCACAAAGAACATATTCGGTGCCCTTGGCTTGTGCCGATTTAATGGCGTCGAAGAGGACACTTGATGAGTCAGAGCCCTGAGCCCCTCGAACACACTCTATTCCCAAGCGCTCGGCCCAAATTTCAAGTTGCTCGCCGGCGGCGGCCCTAAAAGTGTCTCCGGCAGCCAGCAAGACGCTTCGACCCTTGCCTTTCAATTCAGCGGCAAGTTTGGCGATGCTTGTTGTCTTTCCTACGCCATTAACTCCGATGAACCAGATCACGATTGGTTCGCCATTTTTCGGGGGGGGCGGCCATTCTTTGCCGTCCGAAGCGGGTTTTAACCAGTTTTCCAAGGTTTCCGCCGCCAGACGTTTTGCGCCTGCTAGACGGAGATTTTCAGGCTCACGAGCAATCTGGTCCCAGCTGAGATTGGAAAGAAGTTCCTGCGTGTTTCCCACGCCCAAATCCGAAATAATAAAAGCCTCTTCAAGAGCCGCTTTGATTTCAGCGATTTCAGCATTTTTGCCGCCCCACTCAAAGCGCAGACGAGTTTTGCTCAATGCCGACCACCATCGGCTTTTGCCTTTGGAAACTTCTATTGGAGCCTCAAGACCAAGACCCCGGTCCGGTGGCAGGGATTCGATGAGCGGTTGGGGGTGATCTGTCTTTGGTCCGGAGATCTCATCAGAAGTAGGAGTCTTCAGTCCCCGACTTCGTTTTGTTCGCTTCAAAAGAAATAGAAAGCCTAGAAGTATGCCTAAGCTTCCAATTAAAAATATCAAGGTAGTCAGTGGATCCTCGAAGTTCGGCGGAGTGGGTGTCACCCCTTATCTATATCGGCGCAATCGAGAGCGAGCAAGAATTTCTCAGAAGAGCGCTTGGAGGGCCTCGGGACTCCGCCTATAGTCTCCCCATGGGTACAGTTGAACTTCAGAGCACGATTGCAGCAACCGAAAAAGACCGCGATGCGTCTCTATTACCACTGGCCGAGATACACAAACGCTTGCGGCCGCTCACCGAGGAAGATCGAAAGACCAGCTGGTTTCTAACTTTGACTACGGTCTTTTATTTGCTTGTCGCATTGGCATTCACGGCCCCCGTTTTCCCGCTTTTTTTGCGGATTCTTGCCAGCTTGGCTTCGTCACTCATTATGATGCGGGTTTTTGTGATCTATCACGACTATGCACATGGGGCGATTTTTCGAAATTCTCCGTTTGCGCGTGTATTTATGAACACGCTTGGGACGCTTTACCTGCGTCCGCCTGCGGATTGGCGCCGTTCTCACAACTACCATCATCAACACAACACGATTTTTAAAACGAGCGACATCGGATCTTTTAAGACGATGACTTTGGAAGAGTACATGGAGGCTTCGCCTAAGAAAAAACTGGGCTACCGTATTATTCGTAGCCCACTTGTGATTCTTTTTGGCTACATCACATGTTTTGTTGTTGAGTCTGTAAAAAAGCTTTTCTTCAAGGAACGTGTATTGCGAGTTCAGGCGGCGATCGCCCTTGGCCTTCATGTCGCCATCAGTCTTATTTTAATAAGCTTCGGTTGGGATGTTTGGTTTCTTACCCTCTTTGTGCCATTTTTTATTTCTTGTGCGGTGGGCGTTTATTTTTTCTACATTCAGCACAATTTTGAAGGAGCGACTTTTCTCCCCGACCAAAATTGGAATTTCACCTATGCCGCTCTCAACTCGACCAGCTGTTTGCGAGCACCGGCATTTTTCCATTGGATCTCGGCCAATATCGGCTATCACCACATTCATCACTTGAATCATACGATTCCTTTTTACCGCTTGCCCGAGGCAATGAAAGCCTTGGAGGGATTGGTAGAACCTCAGTATTTTGATTTCACGTTGAAAAATATAATGGCAAGTTTCCGTTTGAAACTGTGGGATGCTCAACAGTCGAAGTTTATCGACTTTCCCGAAGAAGAAGCGGTTTTGGCTCCGGCCTGATTAGACCTGGACATTCCTTAGAAGTTTCTAGGCATTCGCAAAAGTTACGCTATACTTTTGAGAATGAAAAACTTGATAATATTTTTGGTAGCGATTTTTCAATTCGTTGCTTGTAGCAGCACTTCGATTCATGAGTTGCCGAATTTCGAAAATCGCGAAGTGACACGATCTTTTGATTTTTCGGGACTATCAGAAAAACGGATTAAGCTTGAAGTTCTTGATCACCGACCGCCTTCGATGCGTCAATCGAGTGCGGAACTTGAAAAACTCATTCAGCAACGTGTCGCGGAATATTTTGATCGATCGAATTTGCAGGTTGATCCAAAGGCCAAAGCTTCTATGAAGTTGATGATTTCGGCCAGCCAAGGTGAGAAGGGGCTTGAATCCGACTGCGTGGCTCTTCAAAGCGAGATTAGATGGCAGCGCGCACTGAAGGGTGGTGTGCGAAACTATGAAATTCTTGCGAATTCCAGCGGTTGTTTTTCTTTGAACATTACGAAGGCCTATGACTTGGCACTTGAGGCGCTATTTCAAAGTATAGAAGAAAAGCTGAGAGCTTTAAAAGATCAGCTCTAAGAGGAATACTTCTTCTTTCATAGCTAGTTGCGCCGAAGACTACTATTTTTTCTTCTTTGGATGCGCCCCATAGTCTCAGAGCCGAGTTATACTGATTGCTCGATGAAACGAATTCTCCGTTTGAGATTTGGCTTTACGATGATGGACCTAACGATCGCACTTGCAATTTTAAGTATTCTTACCGCAATTGCGGTGCCCCAAATCAATCGTTTCCAAGCGCGTGGACGTCAGGCGGCGGGTAAAGGCGATTTGGTTCAGATTCATGCCGCTCAGAAAACTTTTCGACAGAGTTTTAAGACCTATCATTATTGGAGCTCTATTGGCTTTCTCCCGAAGGCTGTTTATGTCGATGCTGGTTTCAATTTCTATACCTATACACTGGATCGATCACGTGCCTATGCGGTGCGACGAGGGAACGTGGTAAATCCACCCCCGACTCCCTATGCGACTCTTGGGCTGACTGACCCCGGTGGCGAAGCCGAAGAATATCCCGCCCATCCCAGCCGGTGTCCGGTCGTGGGTAGAATTTCGGCGACCAGCAACACGACTTGGTCAGCGGAAGCGGCATTGGGAGCGCCGACGGGGTTTCTTTCGAAAGATTCCTACCTTGCAACGATCATCGGATGTCCATTGCGGCCGCTAACAACTACGACTGGCCTCGACCGGTGGGGAATTGATGAAAACGGCAATATCACGCAACTGAATGCCGGAATTTAATAGACGAGCAATTAATGGATGCCGCCTAAAGTTTTTTCCTTTTGTTCAGCAGTGCTTTTGATTTCACTTGCGGCACTGGGGCTTCGACTTTGGCAGATCGATGAAAAAACGCTTTGGTATGACGAGCTCCAATCACTGAGTTATCTCGCCGGCGAAAGCCCCCAAGAGACTCTTGAAAAAGCTAGGAACGATTCTGATGCTGATCTTCAGAGCTTGCGATTGCGTTGGGAGAAATCAGATCTCACGCCGTGGGAAGTTCCGGGCCTTATGCTTCAGTTTCGAGCGCCCCACATGCCCCTTTATTTCCAATTGGCGGCGGCGGGCAAGTATATCTTCGGAAACACAGTTAGGAATGCACGCAGCATCTCGCTGATATTTGGAATGCTGACAATACTTGTGGCCTTCTGGGTCGGAAGAGAAATTTTTCTATCTACGAGAGTCGCCATCCTCTTCGGCGCGATGCTTTCGTTTTCACCCTTTCACCTGGTCTATGCCCAAGAGGCTCGGCCCTATGCTTTGTGGGGTTTCTTCTCGGTCCTCTGTCTCCTATCTTTGGCGCGCGCACTACGATTGAAAAGTCGGGGGGCAGAGTTCTTATTCTTGATTTCCTTTGCGGGATTGCTGCAGACCCACTTTTTAGCAATCTTTAGTGCCTGTGTATTTCCTCTGTATTTTTGGGCGAGAGGGGAACTGCAAGGAAGACAATCAATTCGCCGCCTACTTTTCCTCTACGCTCCGGGAATAATTTTATATGGATTGTGGGCACTGCTTTTAAGTCGTGAACGCGAAGCGGTGGCTTACGCTCTTCACTGGAGCAGTTCCGATGTGGCCACGCCAATGATGATCCTAGGCTTCATCGGAGAGGCGCTAGAGCTGGCATTTTTCGATTTCGCTGCTTTTGGAGCGCATTTTATCGAGCATGATTTTCTTTGGGTCAGTCTCTATTTTTTGATTTTTTTAGTGCTCGCTATGGCCGCATGGCAACGAGTCGCTCGCGCTGAGCGCTGGATGCTATTTGCCGGGCTGCTGCTTCCGCTTACGGCGATGTTTTTTTGGGACCTTCTTTGGGATGAGCGTCACTCCACGGTTCCCCGTTATTTTGTTTCCGCGATTTTATGGATGCAGATGATTGCAGCGGTTGGGATTGCTCGGCTTTGGGAATCAACTTCGCTGCGGCAGAAGATTTACGGATTTTCGATTGCTTTGATTTTGTTTGCTGCACAAGGGGTCTCGACCCTTAAATTGGTAGCTCAGAATACTTCTTTTGCTAAACGTGAATACGATCTTCCGCTTGGCAGCATGAATCGCATTTTTTCAGAACTTCAGCCGGCAACCTTAATCGTGGAGCAGATTTCAGAGCCGATATCTGATTTGCGTGCCTGGAACTTGATGGCCCTGGCACTGACTGCAAAAAATAGAGTGGGTCTTCAATGGGTCAATGGTGTAAGCGATTTCCCGCGGCTTAAAGCCACGGAAAAATATTTTCTTTATAATGCGAGCGAAGAACTTCGGCAGGAGTTCATGAAACAGTGGAGGCTCGAAACTTTAGATATTCCCACGCAAGGGTGGTCGGCATGGAGCATAGATCGAATTGTGGAAAAGGAGCTTCAGTGAGCCGGGAAACATCAAACAACGGCTTCTGAGCCCAGAACCCGATAAAGTGTGCGTTCCGAAATTCCCAGAAGGGCGGCCGCCAAACGGCGGTTTCCGCCGCTCAAGAGTAAGGCCTGGCGAATGGCGCGTTTTTCCAAAGTCGCAAGATCTGACATTTGTGGGAGTAGATTTTCAATGGCGGATTCCGCACCCGTAGGTGTAGATCGACGCATCGATTCCGGAAGGCTTTCCTCGGCTATCAAGCCCGAGCGAATATCTTCTTCGGGCGAAAGTACCATCGCACTTTCTAGGCAATTCTCGAGTTCGCGAATATTTCCCGGCCATTCATAGGTCCATACCCGCCGAAGAGCGGCTTCCGTAAGACGGACGGGAGGCATATGGTTTTTTTCCGACAAGGAATCCAGGATTCCGGGAATCAACCAAAATAAATCCTGTTTACGGTCCCGGAGTGAAGGAACGTCGATTTGAATGACCTTGAGACGGTAATAGAGATCTTCGCGAAATCGGTTTTCGGATACGAGTTTTTCGAGCTTTTGATTGGTGGCAGAAAGTATCCGCACATTCACGCGGATTTCTTTGTTGGAGCCCAACTTGAAAAATCGTTTCTCCTGAATCACCTGCAAAAGTTTGGCTTGCAGCGAGAGACTCATGTCGGCGATTTCATCAAGAAGGAGTGTTCCACCTTCTGCGGCTAGGATTTTGCCTTCACGAGCGTGGGTGGCGCCGGTGAAAGCG
>CAZWNW010000003.1:187611-383738 GCA_964636255.1 uncultured Bacteriovoracaceae bacterium
AGCGCCTTTTTCGTGTCCGAAGAGTTCGCTCTCTAACAGGTCCGCTGGAATGGTTGCGCAGTTGAGTGCAATGAAGGGGCCCTTATTCCGATGGGACCATTCATGCAGCGTACGGGCCAGATAAGATTTTCCACTGCCACTCTCACCGGTGAAAAGCACGGAAGCTTCCGAGAGAGCAGCTTTTCTTAGAGTTTCTGTCACCTGCGCGTATTGGGGCGAAAGTTCGTAGCTTGATAAATCTTTCGATGATTCGATTGTTGCTTGCGGAGCTTTCTCGAGTAGTCGCTCGACCGAATCGCGTAGGGCTTTGAGTTTTACAGGTTTCGTGAGCACATCGAAGGCCCCGGCTTTCATGGCCTTCACAGTGTCTTCGATCGTGCCAAAGGCTGTGATCAAAAGGCGCTGCACATCAGGGCGCAGCATGCGCGCTGCTTGCAGTAGATCAAGTCCGTCAATTCCACCCGGCATTTTCAAATCTGTAATGAGAAGTTTGATGCGGGGATTGGCGCGCAAGATCTCAATGGCTTCGCGACCACTTGCGGCCTGCTGGATCGGGCCGTGGCTTTTTTCCAAAGCTTCGGCCAAGCTTTGCCGATTTTCAACATCGTCATCGACAATCAAAATTAGGGGGGCGTTTTGCTTTTCTCCGCTCATGGATTTTCTGTCTTTTCCTCTGTGCTTTTTTTCAAAGGCAATGGGGTCACATCACTGAGACCTCGGGCCCGTCCTTCGAAACCGATACTTGTCGAATAAGGGGCTTCGGCTTCGAAGATTTTTACTGAGATCCCGTAAGCTTCAAGCATTTTTTGTGCTGTCGCAAGCCCCAAGCCGGAACCCTGCTTTTTGAAGGTAACGAAGCTCTCAAATCGACCTCCGCGGAGAATTTCAGGAACTCCCGGGCCGGTATCCAGAACTTTCAAGGTCCATCCTTCACCCGTTGGGACAACGCGTGTTTCTACGCGAATCAATTTTATTTCAGAGCCCTCGACGGCCTCGAGCGCGTTTTTCAATATGTTGATCAGAGCAGATTTTAAAACGTTTCGAGGGACGTTGAGGAACAGGCTCTCTGACGCAGAATCTTCTTGGATCTGAACGGCACTTGCCTTCAGTTCATCAGAGAAAAACTCGAGCGTCTCTTTCACCACACTCTGGAGGTGGCAGGCTTCGATGTCCGCGGCCCCTAGGCTTGCGCGCGTGTGGCTGAGATGACTCTCGGTCAAGGCATCGAGCCGGTCGATCTCGAGCAAAATACGATCGACAGTTTCACGATCCCTATCCTGCATATCTTCTCGTAGGACTTCGAGTTTTAGGCTCATGCTGTTCAGGGGATTTCGAATCTCGTGCGCCAGCTGCGCGCTCATTTCACTCATCGTTGCTAATTTTTCGTTTTTAATCACCTTCTGCAAAAGCTCTTCGTTGTGACGGGTAAGGTGAAAGAGGGCCGATAATAGTGTGGCGGTAGCGCGCTCGTTGTCATGAATCTTGTCTTCGCGTCGCAGAAGTTCGCGCTGCTGTTCCAGGAAACTCATCAAGTGGATGCGCACGCTTTCTGCAAGTTTTTGAATTTCCGCTGGCGGCGAAATCAGTCCTTCGCCTTGGAATGAAGTTGGGGGCAAAGGAAGACGCTGTTGCAGCGATTGTGAACTTAGAGATTTCTGCAGCATTTCCAGAGGTCGGATCCAGCGCCAAAAGAGGAAAGCAAATCCCGAGCTCAAAAGGATGCCGGCGAGCACCAGAAGGGACCAGTAAAATAAATAGTCTTCATTGATCTTATCAAGAAGGAGCAGCTGGATTGAAAATTCACGTTCCAGGTTTTTTTCCAATAGCGAAGTTTGTTCACGAATCTCTTCCAATCGACTGATGGCTTGTTGAAAAGAGGTAAAATTGGTGCGGTTCTCCTGGTAGCGGCGAACGGAATCGGACCAGGGTTTGAAGGGCGCGTTCATGCTGCGGGGTAAAACCGGGCTACCGCTCAGTTGGAAGAGAGTTTGAACGGCGGGTCCCAGACGTAAAAGTGTTAGTTGATGGGGATTGAGTGACGGAGTTTTGGCATTCTTGTCTTGGCTTCGGACCTCAAAAGCAGAAATCAGGCTAAGTTCTTGGATCTGCAAATCGAGTTCCGTCTTTGCGGATTGCACCTGGCGGGAAGTAGGCAAAAGCAAAGTGCGGAATCTTTTCGAGGCGATGTCCTGCGAGTCCTGAACCCTGACCATTATATAGAGGCCCGAGAGGGAAAGGATGCTAAGCAAAATCAAGAAGATAGCAATGCGCTTTCGGAAGCCTGAGATGTTCTTGAGATTTTCGCTTCCAGAGGTCGTCATCGTCAAATCCCCTCTATAAAGATTCCTTTAAAGTTTACCTCAAAAAGACCCGATAGGTTACACTGAAGTAGGGAGAGGTCTATTTATGTCGATTTTTTTGGCAAGACGCCCAAAGATCTCAACAGGTAAATTACTTTTGTGGATAGCGATTTTCTTAGTCGTTCCAGTAGCTTCGCTTGCGCAGTCGCAGGGCGATGGTGCCCGCAATCAAATGCGCATGACCGAGGCAGCTCGGCAGAAAATGATAGAGGAGCGGAAAGCTCGCGAAAAAGCTGGCCCAGGACCCGGGCAGTCCGGATACATAACTCCGCAGCCATCAAGCCAAAGCGATATTTCGGGGACAATCCCAGAGCCGGAGACTGTAACCTCCACTGATTTACCAACACCTAAGAGTGCTTCAACTCGATCCACTACTTCTAAAGTCACCTCGCGTCCTGAGGACGAGCGCAACTGGCGTCTTACGGCGATTGCTCATGAATGTGCCGTATTCCCGCGCTTCGGGGGAAGTGATCTCTTTAATGATAACGGTGAGCCATCGAAAACTCTCACAAGCTTTGTGGATGGTAAAAATCCGCAAGTCACGCGAAGTTTCAGCACGAAAAAACATCAAAACCAGCTGCAAGATGCCGGTTACACCAGCCCTGTTTGCGAACTCTTCATCATCAACGCTTTGATGTCCGAAGACAGCGACAATGCTCAAGACCGTTGTGAAAGTGTGCGCGATCCAATTTTCATCGCCATGAACCAAAACAAAGTACTAGGCGGTAAGGCCGGAACAGTAACACCGAGCGCTTCCTTTGATTGGTTGTTGGGTGGCGGATCCAGCAGCTCGGATCCTGTTGATCCTGATTGTAGCGATGTTGATTATGAATACGGCGATGATGTTAAAAAATTCGCCTGCGCGACTCAAGATTTCCGCAACAAAGAAAAGAAAGACCGCAAAAAAGCGTTAGAAAATGTGCTTCTGACTTGTACCCAACTGGGCGTCAATATGAAGGACATCAAGTCTTCTACTTATGAAGCTGTTACCGGTGCCGGTATCGACATCATGGGTGGCGGTTTTTGCGGTTATCGCGGCGGCGGACCGATCATCATCCGTCGTGAGAAAAACAATTTAGAAACTGTTTTGAATGCAAGCGTGGGTGCGCTGAAAGTTTTGGCTCCCATGTATGTCATGCATCGCGCTTTTCAATCGCATGAAAAAACTTCGCGCATGGCGATCAACAACAATTACGCTCTGGGTTTCCCCAGCGCGGTATTTGCAGGTTCCGGTTATGGCGGCTGGGGTGGCGGTGGTTGTGGTGGCTATGGTCACTGCGGCGGTAACGGCGGCATCGTAGTTGGCGGTGGCGGCGGATTCTGCGGTGGCGGCGTCGCAATGCCAGGAATGCCCTGTGGCCCCTACATGGGTGGCGGCGGTGGTGGTTTCGGCGGCGGTGGCGGAATCGGAATGCCCGGATGCGTTTGTGTTACGAGTCCTTGTCCTTGCGCCGGTGGCGGCGGGATGATGGGCCCTGGTATGGGCGGACAATTTCCCGGAGCAGTTGCAGGTGGTCCCTGTGGTGTGCCTCCCTTTGCTCCTTGGTACGGTGGCTGTGGCGCCGGCGGTGGAATGGGCGGCGGCGGATACGGTGGTCTTCCTGGTGGTGGATTCCCCGGACCTTATGGTACCGGTGGCGGTGGCAATGGCTGGGGCGCGGGCCCGGGTGGTTGGAACTACGGTCAAGGTGGTCCCTATGGAAATGGAACAGGCGGCACTGGATTTCCGGGTCCTTATGGAACCGCTGGTGGTGGCAATGGCTGGGGTACCGGTGCGAACAATCCTTGGGGTTACAATGGTCAGTACGGTCAGGCTCCTTTTTGGGGATCGCAAAATGGTATGAACGCAGATCATGTGGCACGCCAAGCAGCTGAATGGGAGCGTCAAGCCGCTTCCATGGCGCGTGCAGCGGAAGATGCCCGTCGCAAAGCGCAGCTTTACAGTTCCGTTGAGCAAGAGCGAAATCGCGCGATGCAGGAATGGAATAGCAAAGCTTACCAAGCATGGATGGCCTATGAAATGAGCCGTTACAACGCGAATTCGGGCGGCAGTATGTACGGCACAGGATCTTCGGGTTATTCCTCAGGCGGTGTGACAGGAATTTACAATCCACCTTATGCAAGTGGTGGAAGCCATCTCAATTTGAATGGCGGCGCCTACGGCTCTAGTGGAGGTTCAGGTGGTTACTTGAACTTCAACTACAACAGCACGCGTAGTCCTGGTAACTTTCGCTAAAGAGAAGGGGTCTCGAATTTCGGGCCCCTCTAAAAATTCCAACTAGACTATGAATTTGCAGCGCGTCGTAGATCCGCGCGCACTTTAATCTCGACCATTCAACCTGGATGGACTTAGAAATTTCAACTCAATGCTGGCGGGAGAAAATACCAAAGACAAAGTGCCACCGCGTTCCTCGAGCGCCTGGAAAACTCCTCTATTTGATCAATATTGGGCCATCAAAGACGCCACTCCGGGCGCCTTGCTCTTTTTCCGTCTCGGAGATTTTTACGAACTCTTCGGGGAAGACGCCGTTCAAGCCGCGCCACTTCTCGAGGTGCAGCTCACCTCTCGCAATAAAGGGCAAAAAGAAGCCATTCCCATGTGCGGAGTGCCGGCCCATGCGATCGATTCCTATGCGGAAAAGCTACTTTCCAAAGGGCACAAGGTCGCGCTTTGTGAGCAGGTTTCCGAGGCCGGTAAATCAAAGCTCGTCGACCGCGAAGTCGTGCGCATTTTGACTCCCGGTCTCCCCACGGACTTTTCACGTCTTTCTGCCAAAGAACCCCATTGGTTTTATTCTTTTGGCAAATCCGAATCTGCTTTGAGCGTAGTGGTCTACGAATTTCTGGCCGGAAAGCTTTTCGAAGGCGAGGTGAAAAATCCCGAAGACCTGGAAGAAATGCTAAAAAAGCTCCGGCCGCAGGAAATCCTTGTTTCAGAATCGCTCCTTCTTGATAAAGCCCTGAAGAAAAACTGGAAAATTCTGACGGAAGATTCCGAGCTCTACTCGAAACTTACCCCGTGGGTCGGAAAAAGTGCTCTTGAAAATTTGAAGGAATATTTGCAGTACACTCAGAGATTTGATGCGGAAGAGTTAAAAGAATTCCTGCCGGATGCTCGCTCGCTCTTTGAAATTCTACCGAGCGGCCAGGGAGATTATGCCCGACTTCCGGCAAGCGTTTTAGAACAGTGGAATATTTTCCCGGAACTCTTTCAGCTACTCGATCAGTGCGGAAGCGCGGTGGGTTCGCGAAAGCTTCGTGAAATTTTATCGACACCTCTGGCTAAGGCCTCGCGTATTCAGTTGCGGCAAAGTGTATTGCAATCATTTGATGCATTCACAGAATTTTTGGAAGAATCAAAACAGGTTTATGATTTCGAGCGAATTCTTGGACGCTTTCGCGTCGGCGCAGCGCATGCGCAGGAACTTTTGCGCTTTCAATCCGCCTTGGAACATGCCGTAAAAGCTGTGAGCTTGGTCGAATTTAAATCTTCTGGGTGGAGCCAGTTTTTTGCTTCGGAAGGACTTGAGTCTTTAGAAAACAGTCTTCAAGAACTACTGAAACTTAAGGCGAAACTTGATCGAGCGCTGGAAATTCCGTCGGATGCATTACGGGCCGGTGATCTGCATACTTTAATTCGAAGTGGATATGATCCGGATTTCGATGCTCTACAAAAAATCAATGAAACAGCAGCACAGTGGCTTGCTGCCTACGAGGAGCGCCTTAGAAAAGAAATCGCGGTACCGACCTTGAAGGTTCGTTACAATCGCGTATTTGGTTACTACATCGAAATTACCAAATCGCATTTGGCCAAAGTTCCTGCAGGCTTTCAACGAAAGCAAACAACTGTTGGCGGCGAACGTTTTACCACTGACGAGCTTTCCAATAAGGAAAGCGAAATCCTTTCGGCTGCACAAAAGGTCGAAGCACGGGCCCGCGAAATTCTTGAAGCTCTTCAAGCCGACGTTCTGCTGTTGTCGCCGGAACTCCAAAATTTCATCGCACACTTTTCTTGGATGGACGCCTTTTCCGGGGTGCAAAAAGCACTTAAAAAACTGCGGATCAATGGTCCATGGACTTGGCCAAAACTTTTTGATGCCGCGGAATTTTCATTGGATATTGTCGAGGGTCGGCATCCGATCCTGTCGGCCAGCAATCGTGATTTTGTGCCGAATTCGGTAGCCTTAGGCGGCGATAAACGACATCTGCTCTTGCTAACGGGTCCGAACATGGCCGGCAAATCGACCCTGATGCGACAGACTGGCCTTTGTCTCTTGCTCGCGCAATGCGGCTTTCCGGTGCCCGCTCAGGAATTGCGTGCCACCCCCGCGAGCGGTTTTTATTCGCGCATGGGCGCATCCGATCGCATTTTGGCGGGCGAGAGTACTTTCATGGTCGAAATGAAAGAATGCGCGCAGATTCTTCGTGATGCTGATGCCATGAGTTTATTGCTGATTGATGAGATTGGGCGTGGGACCTCTACGCGCGATGGTTTGGCCATTGCGCGCGCCGTGCTTCGTCACATACATAACGTGATCATGGCGCCTGCGATTTTTGCTACCCATTACCACGAGCTCAGTGAAGATGTCCTCGCACTGCCGCGGGCTGAAAATGCCTCGATGTCGATCGAGGAATGGAAGGGTCGACTGGTCTTTTTACGGAAACTTGTTTTTCAAGCCGCGGAAAGCAGTTATGGAATTTACGTCGCGAAACTAGCAGGCTTGCCTTCGAACCTTTTGAAAAGTGCACAGAAGTTTTTTGAAGATGCCGGGTCCATCGGCACCGAGGAGCAGCTTGGACTTTTCGCTGCTTTCGCTCCGGGTGAGAGTCGCCCCGCTCAATCGGCAAATAATGAATGGGAAGCTTTGCTGGCGTTTGTCGGCGAAATTGCCGAGCGCGATCCCATTGAACTTAGCCCGCGTGAAGCATGGACATTGTTGGATGAATGGAACGAGCGAGCGCGTGAATTGGTTGACGTTACGGTCGTCGAAATGCCCACGCCGGAAGCACAAGCTTGAGCGGAAGGCTTTCGTAGATCATTTTTCTAGCTGACCAAAATTTTCGAAAACACGTGGCAAAAAATACTTAGCCCATATGCTGACTCCGATCACAAATGATACGGCGGCGTAGGCTAGATGCCGCTCGTAACTGCCGGGAATAAAAATCGCAGCAACCCGAGTTAGACCTGCCAGCAAAATCAAAAAGAGTGGAAGTCGAATATAGAGATTCTTAATTTCATTTTCGACACCGTAATTTCCATGGGCCAAGATGACTCGAGTGGCGACCAAGAAAGTCATTAAGCTAAAGCCCATCACGTAGATCACATGCAAAGCCTCCAGACGGTATTCCGGATAGAGAGCTAGAGCCCAAGTTCCTAAAAGCACCGAAAAGGCTGCGATGCGTAGTCCAATTGAGAGACCCTGCAGACTGCCCCCACGATCGAAAAGTCGCCAGCCCCGCACAGCGATCAAACTAACAAGGATCGCGCGCAAATACGAACCGATATGATCATCTCCGTAGATTTCGAAGAAGACGGAAGAGGTCAGGGCAGCTCCGATCAGGGTAAAATGCCAAGTTTTCCATTTTTCTCTTCGTGCTGGGAGCCTCAGAATTGTGGGAATGAGACGCATTCCGACTCCAAGCACTAGACAAAGCATGAAATTTAAATAGAGCAGTCGCTCGCCAATAGAATTTTCATCCAGCAAACACAAGGTGGCGCCCAGAAGTGCGGATGACAGCCCCCAGAGCACCAATGGGAAAATTTCCGGAAGATTCTGCTTTCTTGCTAGAACTCTTCGAGCAGCAAAAAAAAAGAGGAATGTGGCATTGAGCACGATACCGAGGAAAAAGCTTTTCCCGGAGGGATCCGTAAATCCCAGGGCTGCTAAAATTCCTAAAGATAGAGAAGCGACAACAAATTCATAGCGCTGGGTTGGATAAGACTGGGTCATGCGTGGCAGAGCGGTCATCAAAAAACCCATGGCAAAACTCATTAAAAAAAGGCCCATCATGAGTTGTGCATGAAGCCGTCCGGG
Source organism: uncultured Bacteriovoracaceae bacterium (assembly GCA_964636255.1). Taxonomy (GTDB): domain Bacteria; phylum Bdellovibrionota; class UBA2428; order UBA2428; family UBA2428; genus CAXNGS01. The sequence continues at coordinate 196,007 of CAZWNW010000003.1, forward strand.
GTAGGGACCCAATTCCCAGAAAAGATGAGGTATCCAGACTCCCGTTCCCACTATGGCCGCGATTGTGCCCACAAAGAAGAAGGGTCGATAGGGGTTTGCTAGGCTTGAGGACATGAAGAGAGGCTAGACCGCCCACGGTGTTTTGTCGGTCACGGATTGACCAAAATCGATTCCCGCAAACAGGATGCTATACGGCGCACTGTGTGGGTGAAATTTGGCTGCCCTTCGACATCTCCCGGCATCCAGGTAGAATACTGAATATCCCTATGGATCAAGCAGTCGGCACTCAGGATATTGATCAAAAGCTGAAAAAAATTGCTCAGTTGTTGTTATTGATTGCGACCTTCGCTTTCATTGCCGGCGCGATCATGAATCGCGGTAAATCTCCGGAGGAGATTTATTACAACAGCATTGCTTTGCCCTCGATGGCGATTTTTTGTTTTCTCGCTTTTTTAATTGGTTTCACTAAATTTATTCGGCCTCAAATTTACACGGCTGGAAGCATTCTCGCTCTTAGTAGTTATTTAGTCTTTCGTGTTTATGTGACCTTGATGGTTCTTCCGATACTCCACGATTTCCGGATCCACCTGGGACCAATCACGCCGTGGCTGCCGCTTGTTTTGGTTGCAAAATTCATCATGCTCTCGCGGAAGACTGCGGTAGTTTCCGGAATACTCTACTGGCTGGCACTCGTGGCGATTGTCTATTTTTTCTTGCAATCAGGCAGTGCACGGGAGCTTTCAATTAGGCCAAGTGAATTTTGGGTGCAGCAATTTCTGCTAGCGATACCTGCATTCATCGTCTTGCTCTCGGCACTTTCCTACTACCGCGAATACCTGGCTTCGGTCGCAGTTCGCGAAAAATATTTGACCACTATGGCGATGACGGATCCTTTGACCGGGCTCAATAATCGCCGTTCTATGGATCAAATGTTACTGCGGGATATCGCGCGCCTGAGGCGCGGAGGTGGAAAATTTTCCGTCGTCGTGGTGGATGTGGACTTTTTCAAGGGCATCAACGATCGTTTCGGTCACCAAACAGGCGATCGAGTTTTAAAACGTGTCGCAAAACTTCTTAGTGAGGGTCTTAGAACTTCAGATTGGTGCGGTCGCTGGGGTGGTGAGGAATTTCTTATTGGAGTCGAGGGCAGTCTTGAGGAGGCAAAAATTCTTGCCGAACGCCTGAGATCAACCATTCATCAGGATCGCGCAGTGGACACTCCGCCGATCACGGTGAGCATGGGTGTTGCCACCTACCGTGCCGAAGATGAGGACTCGATTGAGGCCATGGTGGCGCGTGCAGACAAAGCACTTTACCAAGCCAAATCGAGTGGTCGAAATCGGGTCGAACTCGAGCTCAATGCCTAGTGCTCTAGAGCGGTGGAATGTCTTCAGAGTCTTTGCCGCTTTTGGGTTTATCGTCTTTCTTCTTTGGATCTTGGACGCCTTTTCGTGTGCAAGATCCTGAGAGTCGTTCAATTCTCTTGCGCGCATCTTGATCATCTGGATCGTAATAAAGAGCGCGGCAGGACGCCTCTACGGCCTCACCCTTTCGGTCCAACGCTTCGGTGATGCGGGCAATGCGGTTTTCAATGGAAACTTTCATCCCGAGCGATGCTTCGGGAACATTGCGCGCATAATCGCCGCTGTAGTGGTCTCGGGCCTTGAGGTACTCGGCATAGGCTTGGGGAATATTATCGAGTCTCAGGTGATAAAAGTCACCGACTTCGGCATCGACCCGCCAGTGTGTTGGATTCGACAGGCGAGCCTTGAGGAGTTCTTCTACAGCCTCGTTATTTTTTTTCACCTGCGAGGCACCGCCCTGTTTTCGGCCGTCGCGCCACAATAACCAGGCGCTTACAAAGTAAGATTCAAGATCCTTGGGGTCCCGACGGGATATTTCGCGGAGGGAACTGACGGCGCGAAAATAGTCGCCGATTTTTTCATAGCACTCCGCCAGATTCCAAAGATCTTTCGATGATTTCTGCGGCATGTGCTCGCAGCTCAGCTTCTCGACCAAGGCTTGGCCACTTTGTGACTCTGCCTTAGTGCTCGTTTTTTCCTTTCCCGCTGCGGGAGCGGGGGGAGAAGGGGAATTCGTCTTTTCAGCCAGTGCGGCCAGCGCCACCGTGCCGAGAAACCCAAGGCATATTCGTTTCCACATAACTCAAGTTTAGGGCCATCCTCCCCAGAGGAGTAGCCACTAGGGGCGTTTTTTTGCCTCGGAGGCTGAGGATATGCCCCAGTTCTCGGCTCGGAGCCCTAAATCCATTAAATTTTTCCTTCTCCTTGAAGAAAATGGGCATTCTAACGTATCGTGTAAGTCAATGAGTTTCTGGAATTCCTTAAAGGGTGTTTTAAGCAACGATATCGCAATTGATTTGGGGACAGCCAACACGCTGGTCTACGTCAAAGGATTGGGAATTGTCGTCAATGAACCAAGTGTTGTCGCCATTCTCCGAGATTCTCGAGGACAGAAAAAAGTCATCGAAGTCGGGCACGCGGCCAAACAAATGTTGGGAAAAACTCCCGGCAACATTCAGGCCATTCGACCCCTCAAAGACGGCGTCATCGCGGATTTCGAAGTCACGCAAGTGATGATTCGCCAGCTGATCAACAAAGCGCAGCAAAAGAAAACACTTTTTCGCCCGCGGATCATGATCTGTATTCCCTATGGGATTACGGAAGTAGAAAAGCGCGCAGTGAAAGAAGCTGCATTGTCTGCTTCCGCGCGAGAAGTTTATTTGATCGAAGAACCCATGGCAGCAGCCATCGGAGCTGGACTTCCGATCACCGAGAGCTCGGGCAATATGGTGATCGATATCGGCGGTGGAACAACGGACGTTGCAGTGATTTCTCTGGGCGGTATCGTCTTTTCAAAATCAGTTCGCGTCGGTGGCGACAAGATGAACGAATCAATCCTCAATTACATTCGTCGCAAATACAATCTCGCCATCGGCGAGCGCACTGCCGAGATGATTAAGATCGCGATCGGCAATGCTTATCCATCAGGTAAAGAAACTTCGATGGAAGTTAAGGGACGTGACTTGCTGGCAGGTGTTCCTAAGACCATCGAAGTCAGTTCAGACGAAATTCGGGAAGCTTTGTCAGAAACTGTTAATGGTATCGTCGAAGCCGTAAAAGTGACTTTAGAACGCACGCCTCCAGAATTGGCGGCCGACATCGTCGACAAAGGTATCGTGATGACCGGTGGTGGATCACTGCTGCGAAATCTAGACGTGCTCCTGCGCGAAGAAACCGGTCTTCCGGTATTCCTAAGCGAGGACCCCCTCTCGGCAGTAGCCCTGGGTGCAGGCCTGGCGCTTGAGAACCTAGATCTCCTTAAGGGCGTTACGATCGATTAATTCTTCTCATAATTTCGAATAGATAGCTCGGACATGGCTTTGGTAGAGATATTAAGTTCCTAAGTGAGACCACGCGCGTTAGCCACATGCATTAACTAATGCATTTTCAAAGAAGTTTTTCAGTTCCAGCTGCATCTTTTTGGCCTCGGTCCAATCGGTGGATTTCGGCGCTGCTTTACCTCGGATTGAGCTTCCTTTCGATCTCCGCGTCTTCGCAAACAATTCCCGAAATGGCCGCAAGCTGCCAGACGGTCCTTCACCCGAATGAGCTTTCAGGAAAGTCGCTTCAACGAGCGGATCAGACATCCAACAGTTTGCCTGAAACGGGTTCCATTTTTGATCGTTATCCAAATATTGATCAGGCCATGCGCGGTGTGCTCTTTGATTTACGCAACAGCATTCAAGATCTGCGCGCCGATCACGTTGCTGGTCGATCGGCAGAGGAAGTTTTCGATGCAGGCCTCGTGATTCGCCAACGTGCACTGGGTCGTCTGCGCGCACAGGCTCGTCTCTGCTCGCACTGTGAAATTTTTGCCGCCGAATTGGAGCGCACTGTTTTCGCTTTGGAAAAACGCAGCGAGGCCATGGTCACTGGACGCGAACTAGAGTTGGGGCATTTATCAAAAATTTCTCTAGAACGTGATATTTCTCCCGTGAATCTGATGGTGGGGGATTTAATTGGTCAGATCGGTGAGCTCTATGGATTTGGTTTATTTCGAGACGCACGCCGTGGCGTGGTTCTTCGTAAATTCATTGAGAATACGTTGGGTGTAGCCGGTCGGGATATTTCCAAAATCTTTCGTGAGAATAGTCTCGATCAAAAACTCCTCGAAAAAGAATTCGATTTGATGGCTCGTGACGACAGCGTGTGGGTCGAAATCAAGGCCTTTGATCCCTCGGGTCCGCGGGGCAGTGTCTGGGAAAAAGTTTTGCGGCAACTCAAAGACAACGTCTTGGTGCTGAGTAATCTCCGGCGCGGACTGCGACTTGCAGACGGTAGTGATATTTCGAAATCGATCTCCAAAATGCGCTATCTCTTTTTCGGAACACTGCCGGATGATTATCGGATTGAATTAGAAACGACCGCTCGTGCGGCGTGTCAGGAATTCAACATTGCCCCGCATCAATGCGTGCCCGTTGAGTTTGCAGCTATCCCGCTTCACTAATGCTGCGCATTAATAATTTCCGTCAGAGTGTTTAAGGCAAGTTTTGTTGACTCTGTTTGAGCCGAATGTGAGACCCGCTGCGTAAGAGAGAGAAAAAGGGGGTCCCTGTGTTACTAAGACGCGTTCAAAAAATTTCGTTCTTCTCAGCTGTGATTTTTTCCATCTTCAGTTTAGCGCCCAAAGAGAGTCACGCACAAAGTGTTGTTGCTCCATCGGCCGCCACCGATGTTTTGGATGAATCACTTCTGCAATCTTCGCCGATTGCAAAAACTTATATGGCGCGGGTTCTTCTAGAAAACCACGAGAATTGGAAAGAAGCCTATGAGCTGTTGCGCGGAGTTTTAAAAAACCACAAGGATGAAGTTCCCTCTGTAGTTTTGAAGAAAATTGAACGCGCCGCAAAGCAGGTTGCACGATTTTTGCCGGAAACCTACGTTCGCAAAGCCTTGAATCGTCGCCACCTCATTCGACCCTTTTTGGAGGCGCAATATTTACTTAATGAAGCCTTGATGGACTGGCGCATTGCTTTGAATACCTCGTCGGATTCCGAGACGGTCTTTGTAGAAAAACTCTTCCAAAGTTATTTCTTCCCTGGATTCGAGGATCGCGGCACACTTCTATATCCGGATCCCAATACTTACTCCTTCAACATTTTTGCCCTCACTCCGGAAAATGTGCAGCGCGCACGACGCCATAAATCGACGGACAAAGATCCCCGCCAAGGTGGCTACACTTCTCCCTATCCTTCTTCACCGCCGATCAGCGGTGGCGGAGGTTCGCCCTATATTCCGCGACCTCCGGGAGTTCCGGGCGTCAACCCGACACCCGTACCGCCCTTCAATCCTCCAGGCGGTGGAACTGGTCCCGGAACGCCCGTAAGTCCTTGGCCCCGACCTCCGGGCAGCAGCGCCGGACGAGGCCCTGTGGATTGGGATAACCCTGCTTTCAACGTAAAACTCTACCAAGCTAACGGTTTCATCGATGATGCTCTGAAGTCCGGTATTGATTTGGGCGACATCACAGAAGAAGTCGTTCGCATCATGAAGCAGTTCAAAATTTCAGATCGCGTCACCAATCGTTATCTGGAACAAGCTCTGTTGATGCAAGCGATTGCAGATCCTGGCTCAATCTTTTTTGACCCACAACTACAGGAGTTTCTGAAAGGGATGCGACTGTCTGTTTACCTGGGTGATGTACCTGCCGAGAGTGCTTCCGAATGGGATGTTCTACGTGACACCCTAGGCGCGGATCTCGTGACCCGCGACAAGGAAGGCAATGTGCGTATCAAAATGTCGGGCCTGGTCGCTCAGGAACGCCCAGGATCCGAGCAAGGTCTTGATATTCGCTTGCAGCAGGTTGATGGCGAAGATCGCCAACGCCTTTATGTGATTTCCAGTATCGCAGGTCCGGACCTTCTGCGACTGCGCACCTTCATGGCCTTGACCACGCTCTTCCGTGATTGGGATGCCGGAGTGAAAGTCGCGCGCACGGCGGCGGGTGTGATTTCTCAGACTCAGGCCTACGCCTTCTTGGCGAAAACCTCGAAACTTGTCATCGACTTCAGCAAAATCGGAGTCAGTGAAGCAAGCCGAGTCATGATGTGGATTATTCGCATCGTCTACTACACGGTCGAGTCCATTCCAGGGATCAAGGCGGCTTCTTTGCAGCAGATCCGTGAGCTTCTGCGAACTGCGGCGCTGACGATTTCACGTGGCGGTGTCGAGAAATTTACGAAGCTCGGCAAATGGGTTAGCCCAAAGGTGAAACAAAGTTTCAATTGGGTAAAAAATCAAAAGCACATTAAAAACGGAAATGCCGCAAATGCGTTGATCATCCTAGCCTTGGCCGCGGAAACCGCGATCATCGCCGTCGAATACAAACACGCCAAAGATGAGAATCAAAAATACGAAATCTTGATGGATGGTGGTGCGCGCGTGGGTGCGACCTTGACCTACGCCTTGCCGGTTGTGGGCTTGGGAGCGGCAATCGTAGATCTTAGTCACACTTTCCTAGGACTTCCGTTTGAAACAGCGGATGCCTTTCGAGCTTATCGCCATGGAGTCGAAAATCTTGCTTACCGCCACTATGCTGGCATGAATAAGCTTGAATTCGATTTGCTGGAGCAGCAACAAAGTCTGAATCTCCCGCGAAACGCTTTCTACATCGAGAAATTCGCGAAAAACGTCAGCACCCTGGAGAAGGCTCGGCAGAATGTCATTGAACTTGATCAGCAGATTCAAGACATTTCAGCGCGCTACCTGGTTCACCTCTATCTTGCGCACCGACGAATTGCCCCTAAACGCGAGAACGTCTTTGGACGAAAGCAGGAAGATTATATGCGAGAATTCGCCGGTAACTTGCTGAGCTATTCGCGCACCAAGGCCGAACTCGTGAGTCTTTTGTCTACGCTGCAGGAAGATGCCGGAGAGGCTACTGATGGCGAGGATGATGATGACTCTTCGAATCTGATTCCGATGCCCGGTATCGACGCTGCCGAGGCAGAAGTCCCTCCCGCCAGCAGCCAGCCGCGGGTGAGTCCATTTGTTCCATCCTTTCAGGGAAGTCCTGCGGTGACCAATGGGGCGCCTGAAATGCCTCGGATCATTTTGCCGCTTCCTTCGGTCTCCACAAATCGAACGGACGATGTGAATATTCCGGGACGTGGGCCAAAGAGTTAGAAAAGCGGGACCAATTCTATTGGCCCCCGTTACGAGCCAATTAGGAAGGCGTGATTAGACAGAATTCTAATCACGCCCTAGAAAAGCGCTATGAATCAAGATCTACTCGACTGGCTCTTGTTGTTGGGGCGATGGCTCCACATCACTACGGCAGTCACTTGGATTGGCACTTCAATTTTTTTCATGTGGATGGACCGCAGTTTCGAGCCTAACCCCGAATCCAAACGAGCGGGTCATCAGGGCGAATTGTGGATGGTCCACGGCGGGGGTTTTTACCACGTCGAAAAATTGCAGATGGCTGCTCAAAAAGTTCCCGAGCGTTTGCATTGGTTTAAATGGGAATCTTATTGGACGTGGATGAGCGGCTTTTTTCTAGTCGCTCTGATTTTTTACACCGGCAACGGCACCATGCTTCTCGATTCCTCTGTCGCCCGGATCAGCTACTTGGATGGCGTATTGATCAGCCTCTTTTCGATCTTTGGCTCCTGGTTTTTTTATGATTTTCTCTGGGAAAGCAAAACGGTGCGCGCGGATCCTCGGGTGGGTCATGCGCTGACAATCGCATGGGTCGCAGCTATGGCCTATGCACTTTGCCATCTCTTAAGTGGTCGTGCAGCTTACCTACACGTGGGTGCAATGCTCGGCACCTGGATGACGGCCAATGTTTTTCTGCGCATCATTCCTCGCCAAGTCAAAATGGTAGAGGCGGCGGCTCGGGGGGAAAGTGTTGATCCCGAATGGGCCAAAAATGCGAAGAATCGCTCAACCCACAATACTTATTTAACGCTTCCCGTGATCTTCATCATGCTCAGTAACCATTTTCCGAATACCTATGGTCATGATTGGAATTGGCTCATTCTTCTTTGCATCACCTTGGCGGGGGCTATGTTTCGCGAATACTTTGTCGTTCGGATCAGCGAACCTCATCGCTCGCGTTCCTTTGCAGCAGGCGGCGCGATTTTAATGCTCCTGGTGATGATCAGTACTCGCTCCTCGTCAGAGGATTTTAACCAGGTCGATCTTGGAGCACATTCACATAGTACCACTTCCCACGTTGTGAGTAGCGGCGAAGCTTCGCAGTCAGAAACTAATGTTGAGCCGGAATCATCTTCAGTGGTGGAGGACATTTCTAACGGCGCTGCCGCAGAAAATGGCGACTCTGCCCCAGAAGTTCTCGGCCAAGAGTCTGCTCCTTCTATTGCGGCGGCCGGGCTGGTGGCCAATCCAGCATTGATTACGGGAATCGTGCGCTTCGAAGGAAAGGTACCTCAGAATAAGCTGCTGACTTTGCCCTTGGCATGTTCCCGTCAATTCAAGGGCCCCACTTATTCCAATGAGGTGATGGTAGCGGACGGCAAGGTCCAAAATGTTTTGGTTCGTGTGGTCGCAGGTCACGAAAAACTGCCGGTCGGGCCAGTTCCAGCAAGTGCTGTTGAGGTGGACCAGAGAGCCTGCATTTATTTGCCGCGTGTCGTGGCCGTTCGGGCCATGCAGGAAGTGATTTTTATCAATAGCGATCCGATATTTCATAATGTCAAAGCCATCACTCGGGAAAATACGACCTTCAATTTAGCGATGCCCCTAGAAGGACAACGATTAAGCCGCCGATTTCACCGACCGGAAATTTTTCTTGAAACCAAGTGCAGTGTTCATCCTTGGATGGGTGCCTATATCGCAGTGATGGAGCATCCATTTTTTAGTGTTACAAATAGGAACGGCCGATTCGAGATTCCGAAACTTCCGGCGGGGAAATATACGCTGGAGTTTTGGCATGAAATATTCGGCACTCAGCGGCGTGAAGTTGAGATCGGCAGTTCTCAAATTCCCCCACTTGAAATTGTGTATAGGAGCCAAAGTCAGTGAGCCGGAGGAAACGATGATCAGCACTCATATTTTAGATACCAGTTGGGGCAATGCAGCCGCGAATGTCAGTGTTCGCCTGGAGTTGAAGGAAGGTCAGGGCTGGAAGCTCATCTCCAATGAAAAAACTAATGCCGATGGGCGGGCCGTTTTTTCAGTGGCGGCCCAAGTCGGAGTTTATCGCCTTAGCTTCGATATCGAGACTTACTATTCCCAACTCGGGCAAGCATCATTCTTTCATGAGCCGCAGATCGCTTTTTCGATCAAAGATTGCAATCGAAAATACCATGTGCCTCTCCTCCTCAATCCCTTTGGTTACACGACGTATCGAGGAACTTGATGAAATTTCCCTGCTTTGATGACTTTCTCTCGGCTAATCTGCGCCGAGAGCTCTTGTTGAAGGCCGAGCCGGTTCCGGGCGTCGAGAATCTCCGCCAGCTGGGTAAAATGGGCGGTCTCGAATCCTCTGAATCCCTTCGTTTTCTTTGCGAAGTCTATGAACGTGTGGCGCCCGATCTTGATCAGCTCCTCCGCATGCGCGTTCGTGATCGGAAATTCATCGATCAAAGGACTTCGGCTTTCACGAAATTTAACAAAGAATTCGGTCTAGAGATCACGGATGACGATTATCGCACTGTTTTAGGACTTGAAGATCAAGATGCGCGCGTGGTGATCGGGCCTATTCGTGAAAATTATTGGCGCCGCGAATCCGAACGCGAGATTCAAGCTCTTCCGGATTATTTGCAGGGTGTTCATGTAACGCTCTTTGGTCCGCCGGACAGTGCAAAAATGTGCATCAATGCCATGAACGCCTGGCATCGGAAACTCCCGGGCGAGGCGCCGATTGTCGCCGAGCTTTTGGAAAGCTTTGATTGCGTGCCCAAGTGGGGAGCAGATGACGAGGATTCGAAGACACCCCTTCGCGAGGATCTCATTTCGGCCGGGGAGAACCTTTCCTCATGTTTTGATGGTGAACTTGAATTTGAGGAAACAAACGGCAAAAAGTATTCTTTAGCGAGTGAAAAACTTGCGCTTCCCATCAAACGCTTTCCGGGTCTTGCAATGCCCTGCCCTTTTCTCTTTTACCGCAATTTGCCGCTTCCTCTTCATCTCTATGACTTCGCGCTGCACTTTTTCCGAAACTGGAATCGACCCGAAGCGCTGGTCTTTTATGTTCCTAAGTTAGAGAACGAAGAAGAAGCTCGTTATGTGCGTTCGATGTTGGAGGTTGCGGAAGAGCTCTTGTTCGTGCGGCATCCCGAATACAAAAAGGGAAGCATTCGGCTGATGATCGTTTTAGAAAATCCCCGCGCGGTCTTCCGGGCCCACGAGATCATGGACGAGCTCTTTCCCTACTTTGCGGGAGCTTCACTGGGTTGGCACGATTTCCTAGCTTCGACTGCGCGGCTTTTTAAGAATGATCCGAACTATCGCATTCCGCCGAAAGCTGATCCCGACATTGTTATTAAATACATCAAAGCCTCACATGAATTGCTGGCAAATGTGGTGGGTCCGCGTGGAGGGATCAAAGTCGGTGGCATGTATGGAATCTTGCCACTCACCAACGATACCCAATCACTTTCATTTCAGACCACAATCAAAGGATATATTCGCGATGTCGTGACTCAGTTGAAGCGGCGTCTCAATGGCTTTTGGGTGGCCCATCCTGACTTCGTCCGCATTGGAATGGCGCTGGTCGAAGCGTGGCGGCTGCACGCTGCTGGAGATTCTTCTAAGCTAGAAGCATTGGTGAAGGCCCTCTTGCAACCTCACTATCACGCAGAGATTTTGGACTTTATTCATGGCCCGGACATCGACGGTCTAGACCCCAGTCACCCGCGCTATGGGCGATCGATGATTGTTGCGGATTTGAAAGTATCCGAAGTTATTCCGAATCACGATCCAGAAGAAATTCGTTACAACGTTTTTCAGTCTCTACAGTATTTGACCGATTGGTTGAGCGGTAATGGTTGTGTGGCTTTACCGGCTCACGTAGGTGGCGTTTCGGTGCGGGTGATGGATGACTTGGCAACAGCCGAGCGATCGCGCTGGGAGGTCTGGCACGAAATCCACCATGGACGAGTTTCGCTTAAAGACTTTTTAAAAATTTGCTTTGAAGAGATGCACTTCATCCGAAAAGACCTCTCAAACGATAAAAAGATCGTACAGGTTAAATATGATGAGCGAACGGCACGGTGGTACGCCATAGCATTTAAACTCATGTTGAAACTGATGACCGATCCCGTGCCGCCCGAGTTTGCGACGGAGCTTTTGTTGCCACTAACTCTTGATGAGTTTCGTCAATCGCAGGACCCCTGGGCATTGCTCCAAAAAATGGATCCTGAGAAATACCGATTGGAAAAGGAAGTCGAACGCTTTTGTTATTACTTTGAGTGTTGTGGACATGCTGATTGGGCCGAGGGGATGGCCGCAAAACTATTGACCGATTTCGATCGCGCAGAAACTTCGACCCGCGGATTCACTTTGGCGGATTGTCGCGAAGCTGCCTATTTCCATGGCAATATTGGCGAAGCCAAAGCGACTCTGGATGCCCGAGCAGCCGGAGAACAATCTGCTGTTATAAATGATGTGGAAGATATTCGCCGGGAACTTTTGCAGCTGGGAAATGAATACCAAAAACGATTCCAGATAAAGTTTCTGATTTCTGCTCAGGGTCTCGGTGCGGCCGCAATTCGGGATTCGCTAAAAGAGAGGCTCGGAAATTCTCCGGAGCAAGAATTGGAGAATGCTCGCGAAGCTCTCTGGCAAATCACAAAGAAGCGCCTCGTTGCCGAGCCCCTCAATAGTCTCGCGAAAGATTTCGAGGCTCTGCGGTTGAAACATCGTGTTAGCGGCGCGCAGATCGCCTTTTGCGACGGAAGTGAAGTTGACTTGTTGAAGCTGGGAGAAGCCTCAAGCGGGATCCCGGTCAAGGACACGACTCTCTTTCAAATTGCATCACTCAGTAAGCCGATTGCAGCAGCCTTTGCTTTGCAATATTTCAGGGAACATAAAATTTCTCTTGGCACTAAGGTAAATGATTTTCTGAAGGCCTTGAAGGTGGATTATCGCGTCCAGGTAGCTGACGGTCTCCCAAACGAGTGGGCGGATGAGCTAGAAATTAGGCATCTTCTGAGCCATGAAGCCCTGAATTTACATTATGTAAATGGCTACCCCTCTTCGGAAGAAATGCCGAAACTACACATGCTTCTTAACGAGCTGCGGATCGTGAATAGGCCGGGCACTCGCTTTCAATATTCGGGCGGCGGATTTTTGCTTTTGGAATATTTGCTGGAATCTCATTCAGCTAAAAGCATTCAGACGCTTTTGAACCCTTGGTTACGCGATCTGGACTTGAGTCATCTGAATTTTGAACAGAGAAACGAAAGAGCCTTCGAATATGCTGCGGGCTTCACAGCTGACGGGATCCCACTTAGCGGTGGACGAAAAAATTTCCCGGCAATTGCCGCGGGCGCGATGGGTTCTGCGAAGTCCATGTTGGAATTCTTGGCCTTCTTGTCTCGCTCTCATGCTGATCCTGATGCGATCAAAGGTATTTCATATGATAGCGCGCGATTGATGGCTCAGGGCCAGGACCTGGGAAGCGAAGAATTTATGGGCGCTTTGATGGGATTGGGAATTTTCGTTCTTGAGGCAGGGCCCAACCGATTTTTCTTACACCAAGGTGCAAATGATGGCTTCCGGGCGCTCTGTCTCTACTGTTTTCAGGGACCGGACCTGGGAAGAGCTTTGGTCGTTTTCGTGAATGCGGAATTGAATGGAGTTCAATTCATCGCAGAATTAAGTCAAAAACTTTTGATTGAAATGAAAATTCACGGCGTCGATACAGAGAAATTTCGACAAAGTTTCGAGCTTTCGCGCCTTCGATCCGAAGAAATTGTTAACGTAGGCTATCGCGAACTCATATTTCAGGCTTTTCAAAAAGACCTTCCAGAAGCGATCGAAGGTCGCGAACGAAAAGATGAAATGGCCGAGTGGAATCGGGTCATCGGAGGCCGCATCGTCTCTTGCAGTAATCAAAAATTTGCGCGTGCGGAAAATCTCCTGAGCCCCTATCTGCCCGTATTCGAAGCCGACCTCTATGGAGCACAGGGCAAGGTGATGGATAGCTGGGAGAGTGCGCGGCATAGTCGACGTGGTTTTGAAGATCTTGTTATTGAGCTGAGGGAGCCGAGTCGTTTAGCCTTTGTTTCGTTTTCCACTGAATTCCACAATGGAAATCATGTGCCACGAGTTTCGCTTGAAGCCACTGAGTCCGACAAAGATGAATGGCTTGAGATTCTGGAGCCCGTGAATCTCAGTGGCCACGCCCAGCACTATTACCGCATTGAAAAATTTCAATCCAAAAAGTTTCTTCGATTAAGAATTCGAACATTCCCCGACGGTGGATTGTCCCGCATGGGAATCTTCGACGAAAAACTTCCGGCGAATTTTTCTAATCGATTCCAGAATGCGCAATCGGCCCAGCCCGTCATTTCAGCTCTGCCGATTCCCCAAACCAAAAAGCCACTGTCCATACCTGTGGATCTTTCTGCTGACTTTACGGCCAGAATCAGGAAGCGAATCCCGACTTCGGATTTAGTTAACATTGCCTCTGTTGTTCTGGGCGCGCAGATTCTTGAGGCTTCCAATGAACATTATGGTCCAGCACTGCAGGTGATTTCTCCCTTTGCGCCGATCAATATGTTTGACGGCTTTGAGAGTGCCCGCAGTCGTAAAGAAGGGCATCATGAATTTGTGATCATTCAATTGGCGAAAGCTTCTTTGATTGAGCGGATCGATTTTGATTTTAGCTATTTTGTGAATAACAATCCACGAGCGGTGGCCGTTGATTGCTTTGACGGACAATCATGGCTCGAAGTGATTTCGCCGACTTCTGTGAAAGAATTCGCAGCCAGCGAAAAACGATTTTGGATAACAGAGAAAGGCATAGTCTCTGATCGCTTGCGTGTGCGAATTTTTCCAGACGGGGGAATTAATCGGATTCGGGTTTGGACTAAGAATCAATCCTAATTCAGATCACTAATCAGAATTTCGATTCGATCTGCGAGATTCTCACTCGCGATCTCGCTAAGGTGCAGTCCATCCGGCATAAGTTCACGGAGACTTCGACTTCTTCCGTCAACGAGGAGCGAGCCCTCGGTCAGTATCTGCTGATAAAGCGCGTCCAATCGTAATAATCGACATCGGTAATAGCTTGCACATTTTTCATGGATCGCTCGATTCAGGGATACACGCATGGGCTGACTTCCAGGGGCCAGGTTCGGAATGTCACCCAAAACAAGCGTGAGCGAATGTCTGGCTACTCGTGCAAAAATCTCATCGAGAGCCTGTAGACTTGTCTCGGCCCGAGCTGCGGAAAAGGAATCCCAGAAGAAGAGATCAACAGCGATTAATATCGAGTAGGCATCGAAATCGAGAGGTCTTAATGAACGGATGCTTGTAGAACTCTTCTGTCGAGACCTCGCCAGATTGCGAATATTTTCCTCCGTCGTATAGCGCAAGGCAAGTCGTTTGCCGGGACCAAGGGTCCCCCAATCAGCACTGATGCTAGCGCCGACTATGAGAGGTTGATCAAGAAGGAGCTGAATGCCTTCGCTTTGCTCTGATAGGCATGGAATCGGAAAGTGCGCGACGATGATAGCTGAGACGATCCACTTCCTCACACCCATGACTGTGGGCCAGAGTAGCGCATCCGGGCGCCCTTGGTAAAGTCGCCCGCTTTACTTGATTACTATTTCTGAGCCGGACTCTCGTCCATTCCCGGTGTTTGACTTGGATTCGATGGTGAAGTGTCTTGACTTTCACCTTCATCGGGATTGGCGGGGTCAGCTTCTAGTGGTGGCGCTTCAGTTGGTGGAGGAGGCATCGATGGCTCCTTTCTTTCAAAACAGGAAGGGAAGCTGAGGCTCATGATTGCCAAAAGCATTATTTTTTTGATTCTTCGTAGAGACATTGGAATTGCTCCTTTTGTCGTGGAAAATTAAACATCGGTTGTTTGTAAACTAAGTCTTGCAAAACCGTGACGGCAAGAAAACTAATCTATAAAACACATTCAAATGCTACTTATGAGACCGGCTCAATTGAATGTTAGGCGAGATGAAGCAATTTGCGATCAACTTCAAACGCTTCGATACAAATGTCACTTTTAATCTGGTTGGTCTTGGCAAATTGTTGGCTTTCTAAGACCAAGAAATTCAAATCGTCCAAAAGTTCTGAATGCGAGGTCGCCTCCGGTGATCCGCTGTTGTCATCTTGCTCCGCAGTTTGGCTATTGATGGGTCGGAAAAATTCTTGCAGATTGGCCGTAGGATTCCAGCTGGCACCCATGAAAAAGATGCGACTTCCGGGTCGAATCTGCAATGAATATTCCGCAGGTGGAACCGACTCTGCCGTTAGTTCCGCATAGGATTTAGGAGCTAGCGGCGATTGCAACTGTGCATGGTATTCAAGAGCCTCGATCTGAAAGGGGCCCCAAAGATTACGTTCTTGTAAGCGCAAAAGGGGTGGGGGGAAACCGAAGCCGACCGACTCCAGTTTAAGTCGATTCATATCCAGTCGACGCAGCATAAGACGGAGGGTCCCCTTTTGACCTTCATGAAGTTCCATGAACGTTGATAGGAGCTCTGTGTAAACGTCGCGCACACTTTTTTGGTCGCTATGAGCTAATAGCTTTCGACCTTGAAGTGTCATAAAACTTTGCGTGATGAGGGAGCCGAGTCCAAAATTCGAGGTCCAACTCTGCACGATCCACAGATGCCGATGATTGTCGGTCGGAATCAGATCATAAAATTCCGAGGAGAGTTCGCGCGCTGAAATGTATTTGGCATAGGATTCGAGTCCCGGAAACTTGGGCAATCGATTGGGCATGAGTAAGCCTTGAATTTTTTTGGCAAGCTTTAAATCCTCGTTGGTATTCACCAGGATTTCGCGAATGCGACTCTCAAGAGTGTCTAATTTTTCTTTCAAAGCTTTCAAGGCGTCGGGATTGTCTGACAAGTCAAAACTCCTTTTGTGGGCGAATCCGTAAATAGATTCTCAGATCCTTGCGCTATCCGCAAGTTATAGAAGCCATCCTGTGATGCCATCGGCCACAGGGTCCGTGGAAACTTGCCAGGATTGGAAAGTCGACTTCGCCCCAAGAATCGCCGAGATGTGGGCTATTTCCTCGGGATCTATCGAGCAAATTGAGACGAAAAGGTGACGGTATTTCAATGAAAGAAGACTTCTAATAATTTTTTCCTGAACACCTTTGAGGGATTGGAGGCGATCGCCCAAATCCTCCGACAGTATATCGGGTCGGGAAGCCAGGGTACCGCTGCCTGTGCACGGTAGATCTGCACTAACGAGATCCCAGGTCGGAGTGCTGATTTCAGATGGAAGTGAGTCAACGCCGAGGCTCAATAGATGACACTGAACTTTTGATGTGAGATCAAATTTTTGCAAATTGCTGCGAAGAATTTCCATGCGTGGAAACTTCTCTTCGATTGCATGGATTTGCAGCTCGCTTGATTTCTCCAGCAAGCGAAGACTTTCCCAGATCAATTTTCCTCCGGGCGCTGAACAGGTGTCCAAGTAGGTCGAAATAGTGCCGGCACCTTCCGAGCTTCGATCAACATAATCCATCCAGGCTTTTGATCCCGGATTCATGGCCTGGGCTTGTGATTTGGCTTCGAAAAATTCTAGGGCGTCCCAGAGCCGGAAATCGCGCCGTCGATCAAAAGCCCACACGCCTCCGGTGGGACGTGACAGAAGACGTCGTCCAGCCTCTTGAAGGAGCTCTGGTGACGATTGCCAGCGCCGTTGAAGTGCGGGTCCGAGGAGAATGCGAGAATCGCTTTCAAGTTCCGCCAGGAGCTCGGAACGGCGAGCGAGAACCCAACGGCAAAACGCGTTGAGCACACCAATCAGGGCTTTCGGCAGGAGCGCTTTAGCTGTCTCAATCAGTTCACTGCTCAGGACTTCGCCTGGAATCCTGTCTCGACTAAGAAGCGTAGAAAATCCAAGGAGCGCGAGATCTTGAAAAGGCGCTGATTTCACATGCTTCTTGAAAAACTGTGGGGCGAAATACTGATAGGCGTGATGAAACCGGTAAGCGGTGTAGATCAGATCTCGAGATCCACTGCTTAATTTCTGTGCCCCCGCATCCAGCAGGTCATCCAGATGAAGTGAACGATGGCGCGCATTACGCTGCCTCTCCGCTGGAAGTAGCGGCAGGGCGGCGCGATAGTGCTCTTGTAGGGCGGATACTCGCATGATTACTTCGCCCACTGCTCGAGTTGACCCTCGCAGAGTTTAGGAGAAGCTCGCAACACCAACTCTGGTGGGATTTTAGAACTGCGGCGTTTGAGGCTCCGTTGGTCAACGCTCCAGCTGAGATGGCAGTCCACCCATGCCGGCAGTCGGGCCATCAAGGGCAGAGCATCGGGTCGAGGCTTTGTTTCTCCTCGTCGGATACTTTGCAGCCAAGCTTCCCAGCTCCCCTGAGGTGCCGATTCCACCGGAGGAATGATTTCCTTTTGGGCGCGGGAATCAGTGCTCATGACAAAAAAAATTAAGATGATCAATTTACCTAGGCAAATCTTTAGGGAGTCTACTTCTCGAGCGAGCAGGCCCCTTGCGAAGAGGCTCGAGTCAGAATCAAACATCACTTTCGTCTTCAAGATCATCAGCAGCCGTTGGACTGCTTGCACTTGATACAGTCTGCTTGTCAGCCGAGGGATCTTGACTGCCGCTTCCACCCAATCCGGCACGTTCCAAGGCTTTAATGAGTTTTCGATTGCTGCGCGCTAAACGGATATTCTTTGTTTCCAGGATGACGAGGCTCACCGTGAAAAATACCGCAGAGAAAAGAGCCCCCAGAAACACACACATCAAAAGGATGCGCCATTTAGGTTGCGGTTCAATGTCGTTTGAAAAAAGTGTAACCGTCATGGGTTCCGGGTTTTGCCCGACGATCGTCACCAATGCGCCCATCGTAGAGAGTGTTAACAAAACCCATAGTCCTAATTTTATCCAGCGCATCTATCCTCATCATAGAGCCCACGAGCCATTTAGAAAAGAGCGTGATTGCCAGTGATTTAGCGCTTTAGGGACTTTTTTAATTCGTCAGCAAATTGCCTGAAGTGGGGTGCGAGTTTTCGATAGATTGTCAGATTGTGAGAAGGAACAGCCTTGGTTTCACCTATCAAAGGCATGAAATTCGTGTCCCCTGACCATCGCGGCACCAGGTGCCAATGGATGTGATCCGGAATTCCAGCGCCGGCAATGCGTCCAATGTTCATTCCGACATTGAAGCCTTGGGGCTCGTAAGCCTTTCGTAATTTTTTCATGCATAGAGTCAGGGCTGCCATCATCTCGAGTAAAACTTCGGGAGCTAATTTCTCGGGACTGTCGACCTTTTGACGTGGAATCACCATCATATGCCCGGGATTGTAGGGGAAGCGATTCAAGACAACGAAAATGCGATCGTTAGAAAACAAAACTAATGTTTTTTCTGATGCGCCCTTCTTCGGTAGATCTATAAAGGGTTCGAATTTTTTGGTTTTCTTCCCTTTTTGGGTCTTGCTTTTCGCAGACCGCGCGCGCCTTTTCTGATTATCAATCCACTCTCCGCGCCAGGGAGCCCAGAGGACACGATCGGTCATCGTGCAACACCCGAAAACCAAGTTTGCGGTAACAGATAGGGCACCCCAGGTTGAAGATCCGCGCCCAATAACGGATGGATTTTCTCCAGAGAACGCTGAAGGGCCTCTGCCGGGTCGACCGAAGAGCCGAGTTCCTCAAAAAGCGCACGGAATTTTTTCGGCTTCTC
Source organism: uncultured Bacteriovoracaceae bacterium (assembly GCA_964636255.1). Classification (GTDB taxonomy): domain Bacteria; phylum Bdellovibrionota; class UBA2428; order UBA2428; family UBA2428; genus CAXNGS01. The sequence goes on from CAZWNW010000003.1 coordinate 214,910, forward strand.
ACCCCAGCGATGGGAATTTGGTTTTTCAATGTTGGCAAGACCGGCCGCGACTTCGATCGCTTTTTCTTCTCCGCCCAACTCATCGACGAAGCCAAGAGCGTGTGCCTGGGCGCCCGAGAAGATGCGACCGTCAGCATAATTTTCGACAACATCGGCGCTCATGTTCGGGCGCCCTTTTTTGATAGCTGTTTTAAATTGCGCGTGAATTTCGGACACCATCCCTTGTAGAAGATTTCGTTCATCGTCATTCATGGGGCGAGATTCGGAACCAATGTCTTTAAATTTTCCAGATTTAATATTGTAAGGGGAAAGTTTTGCCCACGCATAGAGCTCCTTCATATTCATGAAGGGCATGATGACGCCGATCGAGCCGGTCAACGTTCCGGGATTGCTTACGATTTTATCGCAGGCAGCTGCGATGTAATATCCGCCGCTGGCCGCCAAGGAATCAAAAGAGCAAACGACTTTTATTTTATCGCGAAGAGATAGGAGCTTGTCATAAATCTCCTGGGACGGCGCAACGGCTCCGCCCGGGGAATTCACCCGAACGATAAGTGCTTTGATGTTTTTGCTTTCTTCGATGTCCTTTATTTCGGCTATGAAGTCCTTAGAAGTCATAATCACGCCCTGAAGATCAAGTATCGCGATATTTGCCTCGCCTTTAGATCCGCCGCCGAAAGTGAAAGCGAAGGGGCTTTTTATTGAAGATTTTTCGCTCTTCTCTCCATCACCGAATGCAATTTTATAAGCCAGATCCACCGATCGATAGGTCGCATAGCCGAATGCGAATACCAGAAAGAGGCCAATCAATAGGATCCAAAGGAGGTTCTTGCGATTCTTCATGGCCCTATTTCTATCAGGTTTTTGGGGGCTCCGGGTAGGGTGGGAGCAACAAAAAAGCCCGGAGTGCAGTATTGCTCTCCAGGCTTTTGAGACAATATTAAGTGGCTTAAGTTATCGTCAGTCTACTCTTCGGTGGCTTCTTTTTCCGTGGAACCCAGAAGACCCAACTTCTTGGCGATTTCGGGATTCAAGGAATCAGCAATCGAGCTACGCGAAGACTCTGCTTGGTTTTTGCGATAGCTGTCGAGGTTCTCGCGCTCCTCGCGCTTGGAGAGTGCCTTGACGCTGAGGCTGATTTTACGATCGCGTTGATCGATATTGACGATCTCGACCTTGATCTTGTCGTCAACCTTCACAACAGCTTCGGGGTGCATGATGCGCTCGTCACTGAGTTCCGAGATGTGCACCATTCCCTCGACCCCTTCAGAAAGTTCTACGAAGGCTCCAAAATTCGCAAGCTTAGTAACTGTGCCTTCAACAATAGTTCCGGCTGGATTTCTTTCGACGTAGTTGGCCCAAGGATCGCGGCTCAGATTTTTAATGCTGAGGCTGATGCGTTCGTTGCCTTTGTCGATGTTCATCACCATGGCCTCGACCTCTTGGCCCTTTTCAAAAAGCTGCTTCGGGTGCGTGACTTTCTGATCCCAGCTTAGGTCGCTAACGTGCACGAGTCCGTCGATACCTTCTTCGATTTCAACAAAGATACCGAAGTCAGTGACGTTTTTAATTGTGCCTTTGACCTTGGTTCCGGTCGGATACTTGAACTCCAACGAATCCCAGGGATTGGCAGAAATTTGTTTCAAACCCAAACTCATGCGACGGTTTTCGTGATCGATATCTAGAATCACGGATTCGGTTGGTTGATCCACTTCGAGAAGTTTGCGGGGATCTTTAACCCGTTGGGTCCAGCTCATTTCGCTGACGTGAATGAGGCCTTCAATTCCCGACTCCACTTCGATGAAAGCGCCGTAGTCAGTGATGCTAACAACTTTGCCGGTGACCCGTTGGCCCACGAAAAAGCGATCAGAAACATTTGCCCATGGATCAGGAAGTGTCTGCTTCATGCCGAGAGAAACACGTTCTTTGTCTGAATCAAATTTCAAAACGCGCACATTGATTTCTTCGCCCACTTTGAGCACGTCGCCGGGATGCTTGATGCGGCCCCACGAAATATCAGTGATGTGCAAAAGGCCATCCACGCCGCCTAGATCAATAAAGGCTCCGTAGTCGGTGATGTTTTTCACGATTCCACGAACAACGGCGCCGACCTTGATCTGTTTCAAAGTCGATGACTTCATGTTGTCGCGTTCGGATTCGACAACCGCTCGTCGCGAAAGCACGATGTTGCCGCGACGGCGATTAAATTTCAGAATTTTAAAGCGCAGTGTTTGGCCCAAAAATTGGTCCAAGTTTTTGATCGGACGAACGTCGATTTGGCTGCCGGGCAAAAATGCCTTGATGCCAATGTCAACCATCAGGCCGCCTTTGACGACTTCGGTAACGGTGCCTTCGATGACTTCGTTACGATCACAAACGGCCGCGATTTCGTCCCATGCGCGCGCCATATCTGCTTTGTTTTTCGAGAGGGAAAGCAAACCGTTTTCGTTTTCCATTCTCTCGACGATGACTTGAATTTCGTCACCCACCTTGATTTCAAGACTTCCGTCGGGAAGACGAAAGTGGGCTGTGGGAACTTCGCCCTCGGATTTATGGCCGACATCCACAAGCACTTTTTCAGTTGTGATGGCGACGACGGTTCCATTGACAAGTTGGCCCTCGGATACCGTGTTGCTTTCGAGGGATTGTTCGAACATTTCTTCGAATGAGCTCTTAGGCCCCGAATCTTCATCCGGATCTCTAAACGTTTTAATGGCTCCCCCTCCCGCAAAGGGGTTCGAGCCCTCAAGCTGCTTAGAAAAACAGGAATTATTTAAGTTAATGAAATGGGTCATGAATTTGTTTTTTTACTCCTCCTTCTTGCGGGTTAAAGAAGACCAGCAGAATTCGTGAAACTTCCGGAAAACTAAGGAAGTTTTCTCACTGAGTCAAGCTTTCAACCTGCTCGCAAAATCGTCTTTCATCACTTCTCGGAATCGAGTGGGGCGAAAATGGGATTGCGGAGGATTTCTCAAAAATTGAGCAAAAAAAAACACGCTGGGGGACTCTGCATCTCCCATGCGTGTCGTTGGCAGTTAAATCAATCGTGTCTTAAGGCGGTCCCGAGGAGTAGTGGGTCTGAATTTCCAAAAGTGGAAAACTCCAACCAGCCTTTTTCCTCGAACGTACAGGTTTGAAATACATGCACCCTCCTCTGAAAAAACCGCGCCAGAAGAATCTGGGCGGAAGTCGAAAACTTTGTAATTAAGAAGCTTTAGCCTTCGGAATGCGTTTCTTTTTGAATTCAGGAACAGGGACCTTGCTGGGAAGCGAAGAGGTCCAAATTTCTTCCTCATCAAAAGCGGGTGGACTCAAGTCCACACTCAGATCGACTTTCGGGACTTGGATTTCTTTGGAGAATTTATAGGCTTTTTCAAAGGCCTCTAGGAAGGTGTTTTTCCTCAAAGGTTTGTCCAAAATATCGAAACCGTCTGGAAGGACTTCTTGAATCAGGCGTCTCATTGGGCCAGAGGCCATACCCGTGATCGGGACGATTCCCATGTTCGGGTATTGCGCTCGAAAATGTCGTATTAGATCGGCGCCTGTGACCTGCGGGAGGAGAATGTCCACGACCGCGATCTTGATTTTTGAAAGGTCACTCGTGAGGAGCGACCAACCTGACTCTAAACGCAGGTTCCTAAGGGAAACCGGGAGTGTCTGATTAAACTGCTGAATGTACCGTTGGACCAGAGCCGACATGAGCTCCTCGTCCTCGATAATCAAAACATCTGTTTTCCCAAGGTCGAAATCAACTCGGGAGGCCGACGGATCGGCCGGTTTGGGTGAAGCGATATCCTCTCTCACTGACGAACAGGCTCCTTTCTGCTTACGCGCCGCATAATAAAAGAATATCGTTTTCTGCCCCACTCATGTGTAAAGTTTAGGTAAAGGGAGGGGGCCTAAATTGCAGAAATCTGGAGCTTCTTTGGCCACCGCCAGCTCAGCCCCCAGGAGAGGCGTTTCTGGTCCTTTTCTGAACGAGGAATTCAGCCGTCTTATTGAAAAAATCATCAGCCAGATCGAAGTGTTTCGGACTTTAGATGGCCCAAAAATTCTTCTCTCGATTACACGCTCTCGCTCGCAGGGAAAGGTGGGGGTTTGGGCCTATGTCACGCCCTTACGCTATCGGGGCGGGGCTCCCCATCGACGGGGCCGTCGACGTGGTATTCCGGGGATCTACCGCTATCGGGCAGAACGTATCGAGCGTGAGGCTCCCGAGGCCCTATATCTGATGACCTTTTTGGTGCCCCGTTTTTTTCAACTCAGTTTTCAAGAGCGCCTGGAAACCATCATTCACGAGCTTTATCACATTCATCCGGAATTTCGCGGCGACTTAAGGCGTTTTCCGGCCCCGCACGTTCATCATGGTCCGACACCGAAAGCATTCCGACAGGCAGTCCGCGAAATGACCGAAGATTTGCTTCGGCGTTGTCCCGAATTCCATCATGAAGTGCTTCTTTGTGGTGAAGAAAATTTGTTTAGTGGCTTCGTGTTGAAACACTATCCTATTCCTCGGCATGTTTTCATTCCGCTCGCTGTTATGGAACGAAATTCAGAGGCAAAAGTTTTGAATCGGCCAAAGCATCCGCGCCTCCTTGAACGACTCTTGAAGTATCTTTGCGCTTCAATGCTTTTTGGGACTACAAGCCTGGCACAAGTCGGCATTGATTCCGACTTTTTGATGGAGGATAGCGAGGCCGCCTTTCCCCAAACCTCAGCCGCAGAGGCTCGCGAAGAAAAAACAGCGCGTGCTATGCCCGCAGAAGAAGAGCGCGTGGATTTTGGTGGTCAGGGTACGGCCGGTCGCTTGCCCTATCGCGGCGGACTCTTGCCGCAAAGATTTTTAGTGGAGGTCCAGGGTCTTGAGGAGCCCACGTTGCGGCCAGCCCCTGGGGAAGTCTCCCCTGAACTTTTTCCTGTCGAGGCCGGAGAAGTGTTTTTCTGGGCTAACGAAGATCGCACGCGTGAATGGGCCTTCATTCAGACCCGCCGAAAAAGTGGATGGATTCGCAAACGATATTTGAAGGTCGTTAAGGCTCTGCCTGTACCCGGCGAGATCGAGGCAATGCAGGCGCTGAATGGTGACTCAGGGGAGGGGGCCACTTTTTCCGGAACCCTGATCGATGGGGAAACAGCCTTTGATCCGAATCGCCCTTTTGTGCGGCGGGATGGGTCTCTAGACTCGATCGACAGCGGACATCTGGATGGTCTTAAGGAAGGGCATGACATCGTAACGACGCTCGAGCCGGGGCAGTTCTATGCAGAGCCCAATCCGCTGGCCGAACGCTATGGCTTGATCGAAGCCGGCGATCAGGTGACCTTTCTAAAGCGGGATTCCTCGGATAAGTGGGCAAAAATTCGTCTCGAACTTACTGGTGAAGAAGGTTGGTATCCAGCGGCTTGGCTTCGGGTAAATCGCTTGGGGGCCTTTCGCGAACCCTCGCGCATGGGCCGACTGAATCTCGAAGTGGATCTGGGTTATGGAAGCCAGGGATACAACATGGGCGGCACCGTGCTTTTAAGTTGGGATTCTCGTTGGACGCGTGGGGGTTCCAGCCGTTTCGAACTCGGTGCCTTTGCTTCTTATTGGGCCGGCGAGAGCATGGCAGTAGATACCTCGAGTTTTCAGGTTTCCTATATGCAGTTGGGTTTTGTGCCTCGCTATGTAGCCTTCAACGGAGTGGGAAATTTAGCGGGAGCGCTTGAAGCGGGAATTCTCATGCGCTTGCCACAAGGATCAATCGATGGTCTCGACCCCGACGTGGTAGAAACTAACAATTTGGATCTTCTTCTGCGTCCGGGCCTTGCGATGGTTTTCGGTGCGCGGGCTTATTATGTGCTCAGTTCGTCGCTTCAGGCCCATCTCGGTTTCCGCGGCAGCCTTACGGCGTCGGCAAACGCCTATTATTTTCTGAGTGGTATCGCGTTTAAATTTCTCTAAAAATTAAAATCGCTGCCCCGTCTTCCTTTATCCATCTTTGACAGGTCTTTCACTATTGCCTACCTTGGGCGACCAAAATGAACACTTTGAAACTATATTTCGGAGCTTTTGTATTTCTGTACTCATCGGTGGCGCTTGCCGACCACTGGAATCCGCGTCCAGGTGAGTACACAGATGAGGGAATTGTTTTCTCACTTTACTATCCAGTGAGCTGCGCCAATCTTTCGCGTCCGCCTGCGGGTGTGCGGGACATTGACCATTGGCGCGCTTTGTCCGAAGACGTGCGTTTTCATACGGGTCCTGAAATTGAGGCGATTCGTTTTGTGCGACCCTTTCTCTCCATCACGCCCGATAATAAGCACCTGCACTTTGGCGTGAGCATCATTCATCTTCGATGTGATCGTCATGATCGGGGTTACTCTTGGGTGGAGATTCCAACCAGCGAAGATCATCAACTGCGATTTTCTAATGCGCCGGGAACCAAGTCCTTCAAATTTGATTATCCTCTCGTTCCGGAAGCGGATGGTTATCGCGGCCGTGCATGGATTGCGATTGCGGATCTGTTTTCAGAGCGGAATTTCAAGAAATTAGAATCCGGAAACACAATGAAACTTGGCATTGATGTCACGAATATTTTCAAGGAAGACTCTCTTAATCTTTTTCGGCGTGATAGCTTTTTCAAGATTCTTTTTTCGGGAGGACTCTTCGAATATAAAGCGTATTTATCTGCGGAACTGAGCATTCGCAAAGACCGCGAAAGTGGAAACTACCTCATCGTTTCTCAAAAATTGCTTAACGGTGTCGCTCGCTAAGCAAGATCTTGCAGATTTGAATAACAAATTCAGCGGGCCTTTTTGATTCCACGGATTTTTGTTTTTTTGTCCACGACCTTCAACGAACGGCTAACGTGTAGGTTCCAACGTTCGGGATTGCCGACTTCGCCCACACTGAAGCGCTCGCCATTGTAGTAGCTACCTAGCTGTAGGAGCGCATTGAGATTCGGGAAGCCAATCGCTGACTGTGTGAGATTTTCAATGAAAGGAAGCATTGTCTGACAATTTTTCAAACCAGCCGTTGTTGCCGCAAAGGCCGTTAGACGAAGGCGCAACCAATTTAGCCATCGTTCCTTTGCATTCTTGGCATCCAGCGTGGAGTCCGAACTTTCGATTTTGAGACCGAGAATGGACGCTAAAACAAGGGGTGGAAGGGCGGCCCGGCAGCTTTCTTCGGTCATGTAATTCGTTCGTGTATAGGCAAATTCCAGCACTAGATTCAAAAGACTTTTTTCCACCATAGGAGGAATTTTTTCAAAATGCCGGAGGCCGAGGACCGGATGCAGTGCAAAGGCACTTTGAGCGTGGGATTCGACCTCGGGAAGTGCGGTGGATTTAAGAAGTGAGCGAAGATTTAAATTAATCTCGTTTGCCGATTGATCGCCATTCATTAGATCTTTCAGTGCCGGAAGATCAGTCCAGAGAAAAAGCTGGCTTAGGTTATTTGCAGAATCCTGCTCGCACGATCTTCCTTCCGCAAGTGCTTTCCAGCGGCGTTCTTTCACATCGTCACGGTAAGGATAAAGAAGAGTCCGGAGCCATTCCTACTCTGACCTCAATGTTTCGGAGATCTGCGTAGTCAGATAGCGAGATTGTTGATTCAAAAGATAACTTTCGGTTCCCTTTAAGATGACTGGCTTCATGAGACGCGGATCAGATTCGTAATTTCTTGAAAGTAGACCGAGATAACTGCTGGCTTCGGCTTCGCTGAGATTATCCAAGCCGCTTTCGATCAGCTGGACATAGATTCGGCGGATGCACGCGGGATTCTCACGAGAAAGCTTCAGAAGAGCCTCGCTTCGAAAGGGATTGTCTTCGCTTGCGTCTAGGAGGAAATGCCAGGACAGAAGTTTCACCGCGATTTCTTCGGCACGAAACTCCACAATCGATTTTCGCGGCTCTCGTAGTTGCCAGATATTTGAGTTGGAGAGGTATCGCTGGGGGGCAAGTAAGTCCTTTAGGCGATCCTGATTTTCTGCCCGAGGAGATAGGGTCGGAATCAACAAAAACACAAACAGACTGCGTAGCCCGAATGGGAGGCGGAACATCAGCCTTTACTGCCTCATTTAACGCGAGGCGTCAATACTCTTTCTTATGAAGCAGAGGAGGGGCGGGTAGGGTTTCCTTCTACCCGCTCTCTAGTTTAATCGGTGTCTAGCCGCAGTCAGCTTCAGAAGTTGCAGCCATGAGGGCGCTACAGCTGAGGTTCTTACCACCAATACTGCAGCTAAAGTTAGTGCTGTCGCAATCGAAGTCGACCTCGGCATCTGAGCCCGTGAGCGGGATGCTAAAGTCCATTGCCATATTGCAGTCCATATTTCCGGATAAACTAGTGCCCGAGACTAAGCCTTCCATATCCATATCAAAACTCATGTCGAGCATCGTATCGGTTAGGGAATATGAAAAATCCAATCCGTAGGTAAAGTCACTCAGTTCAAAACTATTCGATCCGCAGCTAAAACTCTGATTCATGTCCGTGCAGGTGACCGCATAATTCAATCCTGAGGACAAATCCCCCGAGCAGCTATCGACCGTACATGTTCCACCCATTTCGCTGTTCATTGAATCGCCCAGCTGATCGCATACAGTCTGAACGCGAATCGGGCTACCTTCCGACTTAGATTTTGCCTGAGCCGCTAAAATATTCCGAATCCCAATTTTTCCGATTTTTTCCTTCGTTTTTGCGCGTGACAGTGCAGTCGCAAGCGAAGTTCCCGTGCTATTCGATAAAGCAGAGATCAGCTGTGCTGCGGCCTCAGTATCAGCGTCTCTTTTGTCCGCGCATGACAAAAGACCGGTCATTGCAGTTACGAAGATGAACGCAGTGATTTTTTTCATAAACTATCCTCCAAGCTCTTCACTGATTATTCAGCGACTTGGAAGATTCGGGAAGTGAGTCAGAACTCAAAATATTGACGGCATGGCTGGCCGTTAATTTTACTAAACCTTCTGTCGGACTATTAAGCTCAATCCTGATTCAATGACGCCGGCTGGTAATCGATGACCAGTCGATCCGTATCCGATAAACTCAGAAGCAGGGCTTCATTGGTGATGGTTAGGTAATAACCCTCAACTTCAAAATCCGCGTAATCTACCGGAGTGAGCTGCCCTGCCGCATTTTTGATCCATACCAACATCTCTTCTTTTGTCGAAGGCTGGAACTTTAATTTAAAGCTCGCTTTCTTCTGAACGATGTTTTGACCCAAATGCTCGAGAAGTTCGGTGTAATCACTGCTGGTGATTTCGAGTTTCATGGAACCGTTGCCCACAAGATCGGCGAATTCAAAGAGGCGGGTCGCGTAGTCTGAGCTTACGGCCCCATAGCTATTGGCGTTTTCTCCCATTTCGTCATGGAGAGTTTTTAGAATGGATCCGGTCATGGGCGTGATCGCTACGACAAAATAGTTTGGATTCGTCGTGCCATCCGTATCGCCGTCTAAACTTCGAAAGAAGCTATCAAGATTTGATTTAAACTGAGACACCGAAAGAATTTTGTCAGTGTGGGGACAAACCTGCAGTCGATAGGTGTGATTGTCGACGGTCTTCCATGGGCAACCCGAAAAGTTGTACTGAGCGTCCGGCGTGATTTGGGTAGAAGGAAAAATCGTACTTTGATCGTCTTCGTCAGTCACAATGATGATGACACGCAACGCATTGGGGCGAAACAAGCGACTTGTGGACTCTGCAGTTTCATTGTCAGCAATCAGTTGCTCGATTGAGTTGAAGGGTTTTTCGAGTGGATAGCCCGAAAGCCCGCCACTGAGGTTCACGACAAAATCGCGGTGTAGGCCGGTGGTCCAATCGTTATCGGCAGGCACGCCTGCGGGAGGCTTGGTAGATACAATCGGTTTACCAGTGCGGACAGTGTTATTCATTAAAGTATTCACACATTGAACGGTGCTGTCCATGTCGCCGTTGCCACCCTGGACACAGTTATCGACGCCGGAATAGAGATTTTCTTGATCGCGCACATGGCACTTAGAGTTGCCGTGGAAAAATGGGTTTGTCTGGCTGGTCCAGCAGATTGTCGCCAGGGGGCCGTCGTGCCGACCGGGTAGGAGTCGCGCCCAAAGAGAGGGATTCGTATCGCTCAGGTCTTGGGTGGGATCGGCACCCCCGTACTCTGGAATGCCATGACGAAGCTTTACGCCGCCCCCAACCACACTTCCTGAAGAGTTTATTGAAGTCGTGACCCAGCTAGCCGGAGTTATAAATGGAGTTGTCCGTTTTGGATCAGCCGTTCCCGATGGATTCAAATAACTCGAGGTGTAGCCTGACGCGCGAGAGTAGCGTTGGGCACTTCCAGTTTGACCTACGCCATTCAAAAATCCCCGAAATGCGGGATGCGCCAGATAGGTGTCTTGGGTGATCACTGCCATCTTAATGTCCCAGTTGGGTTTCATGTAGCGATCAGAAAACTGTAAGAATCCGTCTCTTATTTTCTTTTGTGAAGGCCACATGCTGGGCGTGTTATCAACGACCCAAAGGATGTCGATCTTTGTGTTGAACTCAACATCGTCGGTTGAGAAATCTTCTACTTGCTGTTGAAATCGAAAACTATCAGGGAGCTGACCTGTGCAACTGACCAGAGCAAAAATCACAGTCACGTGAAAGCTCCGCCGAATTTTAGACCACATCCTGCGGCGCGAATTAGTTCGTTGCATGTAAGAACCCCCCGAAATTGCCAAACGAGGAACTTACATCCAGCTAACGTACGGCTAGCGAGCCTGAACGGCTCTAAAGAAACTTCATCCTGAACCTATATAGCTTAACCGAGATTTGATCTGGGATGTTTGAGGATTGTGTTAAGAAATCGTCCGCCTGGCCTCAATCAGAGAGATTCTGATCGCATCGCAGATTCGTAGTGATTTGGGCTGCCGCTCTCTGGGCTACTTTGAATTTAATGTTGATCGCAAGGCCCGGGACGGCCGTGGCTTTGCCGTGTTCTACTTGGAAGGCCAGGCTGCGATAAAAATCAGTGATCAAAACGGCTTCGTACTTTTTGGAAATGGAATTGAGTTTACTGCGGCCCCAGGCGTAGGCCGAAAGCCCATTGAAGCGCAAATACTCGAGAGCATGCCCGGGTCCAGCGCGTAGGAAATGACCATCGACTTGTTTTGCAAGTTCAGTTCTGATTTCTGCGGAATATTCCGCAAGGGCTTTAGAGAAGTCTTCATCACTCACGTTCTTTTTCCGCAAAATCACTGAAACCAGAGTTCGGCCACTTTGCCAGTCAGGATTTCCAAAGGGTTTTGCGCGTAAATCATAGGCGACCCGGTTTTCACGACTAGCGAATTCAATCGTTGATTTAAAATCCTGAGGCACAGCGCTGTAGGAATTTTGCGGGTCGAATCCGGCACCTTCGACAAAATGCTGAGGTCCATACCACGGGTTAACACGACGTGACTCGTTGTAGGAGGCCTCATCACGGTGAACGACCAAAGCGGCTTCATCAAAAGGACTTTCGGTTAAGAAGGCGTCTTCCGGCATCTTATGTTTGTCGTTTAGGACGACCGGAATGTAAGCAAGCAGAGATTCGTTGGCTGTGATGGTGCTCACAAACAAAACCTGGGTCAAAAAATCCGTGAAGATGTCCATGGAAACACCACTCTGCCTTTTGCCTTCCCACACACGAACGAAATTCTTTTGCATGGGATTGGTTGCCTGATCCTGGGCAGGGGCTGAAATAGCAATCGCAGAAAACAGAGTAAAAACGAGCGATCGAGAAGTTGCGCTGAGCATTGGAAAGTATGTAGCGATTGGCGCGTGCCGCGTCAATTGTTCCTTGGAGAGGCTTCCTTAAGTCTAATCTCTTATAGAACGATAAGTCTTTAAATGACAATTGAAGACGCGGCCTTAGAGAATGTTGATGCTGTAAAGGCGGGTTGTTTTGAATCTCTCGATCCCTCCCTTGCGCCCCTGCAATCAAATGCAATCGTTTACTCATGGGACGTGGGCAAGAAGTCATACTTTTTGATGTTCTTTGCCTTGGTTTGGAACGGAGTCGTTGCTGCTATTATTTATACTGCTGCAATGGGGAACGCATTTACGGTCAATGGGGTCCCCTACGCAAGTGTTAGCGAAGCGCTTGTGCACAATAAATGGATCTTCGTTTTTTTGCTTTTTCCGCTGATTGGATTTTTCTTGGCCTACTGGATTTTGCTTCAATACGTGAATTCGTCAAAGTTTTACTATTCCGATAATGAAGTCCGAATCAAACGCGGTCCTCTGCCGTGGAAGAAAACCCCGCCACTTCGAAAATTCGAGGTGAGGAGCGTCTATTTCGAAATCTACACCACGCATGAAGAAAACGATTACCCCATCCAGGCTCATCGTGTTGTCGCCAATTTGCGAACAAGCTCGATACCTTTGGTTGTCGAAGGCAACATGCCAAGATATGAAGCGGAATTTTTGGCTTTCTGGATCAGCCGTAAACTGCAAATTCCAACGCAGGAAAAACTAACTGGATAGTGAATCGTTAGCTCAGGCGAATACCAGCTTGCAGGCGCGCCGCCTTGTCCGCATAAAGACGATAAACAGCAGCCAGCGTGATCGCCAGCGCTAGGACAATTAAAGAAGCCGCTGCAATGGCATTCATTCGCGCAGTGTCCCAGCCACTTGAAGTCTCCATATTTCCGATCACGATTTTTCCTAAAGCCCAGAGGGTGATGACCAGAACGAAAATCATGGGATAGAGCGTAAACGAAATTCGTTTCCGTTGGCGATGAAGCCATAACGTGATCGTCAGCAGAGTGAGAGCAGCAAGAAGCTGATTGGATGCACCAAAGAGGGTCCAAAATTTTTGCCAGGAAGTGGAATCCGAATTGAGAAGAATCAGCGCCGGAAGTCCTGCGGTCAATAATGTTCCGATCACGGCTCCCACAATGCCGGGCATGCGCAAAAGTTCCTGGAGTAAATAGCGGCCGAGTCGGGTGGAGACATCCAGTGTGTCGAAGACAAAGGTCGAAAAGGCCATGGCGCCAAAAGTGATTGCAAAGGGCAGCTTGTCTTCGCCAATTAGGAGTGTAAGCGATTGGCCGATACCCCGTCCGTAAATTGTACCCGGCTGCAGGCCCTTTGCGGTTTCGGGGCTCATCGTCATCACGATTCCAAGTGCCATGATCGCAACGAGACCTTCGCAAAGCATCGCCCCATAACCGACGGGATGCATGTGGGATTCGCGATCTATTTGTTTGGATGTGGTTCCCGAGCAAACCAGTCCATGAAATCCAGAGCACGCGCCACAGGCGATCGTGACAAAGAGAAAGGGGAAAAGTGTGCCCGAGAGGCCGCCGACGTCCCAAGACTTAAATGCAGGCTGTTGAATTTCGTGGCCTCCAAAAAATATTCCGATCAATCCAAGTCCAATGGCGGCATAAAGGACAAAACCACCGAGATAACCGCGCGGTTGCAGGAGAAGCCAAACAGGACAAAGCGATGCAACGACACAATAGACGCAGATCAAAACGCCCCACATGAATACGTCCATGATGAAGAGGTGGGAGACTAAAGTGCCGGCCCAAGCGACCGCAAAGGTGGCCGGCACAAAAATTACAGTCCAAAACCATAAGGGAGCTTTGATGAATTTCTGCAGTATTCCAAGTGAAAGCGAGAGCAAGAGATAAAAAATACTCGCAGCCGCGACCGCTCCGCCAGGATTGAATGTTAGCTCAAGTCCGTCCAGCTCCACCACTCGGGAGACAAAACTTCCGGCGGTGATGTTCGCAAAGGCTACAATAATATAAAGAAGTGCAATCCAAATAAAAATCAACATCGCCCGACCCGCGAAACTTCCGATTTCACGGCGGGTGATTTCGGCAATCGAGACGGCACCGTGACGGACGCTCAGTGCGAGGCTTGTGAAATCATGCACGGCACCGATCAAGACGACACCGAGTGCAATCCATAAAAGGGCCGGAAGCCAACCAAAGGCTAAACAGGCAGCAATGGGACCTGCGATGGGACCGGCGGCGGCGATGGCGGAAAAATGTTGGGCGAAAAGGTAAAAGGGTTTGGTGGGAATGAAATCCTCGCCATCACATTTTTCGTGAGCCGGGGTTCGACGGGCGTCATCCAATCCTAATTCCCGAGCGACCCAGCGACCGTAAAAACGATAGGCAAGGGAGATGAGAACTAAAAAACTGATAACGATGATGCCTAAACTCATCGCGGCGACTCTAGAGCTGGCCGAGAAAATTCGCAAGCAATGTAGATTTCCACCCTATCTCGGCTCTTTAAAGTGAAATGGTAATATTGAGCCGAGGCCTATTTTGAGCGATGTTTTTTGATCCAGCGCCGAGCAAAATCCGAGGAGAACTGAAAATCTGATTTCGATTCGGGCGCAGCCAACACTATTGACTTCAAATCCTCTGCACGAATCGGACGCGTGGAATTTCTCGTCTGCAGTCCGGGAATCCAGCCTTCGTATTGGCTTGTGATCTGAAGTACGGCTTCCTCACAGTGAGCATCACCTAAACACTTGATGTGAAGTGCTGCCCGTGCTTCAAATCCCTGCACCTCGTCTTTGAAGAAGGAGCAGGTCTCTGGATTCTCTTTCTCTGAAGGCTTCTCGTTTCCCAAACACAAAGGCAGGGCACCTTGGAAGCGAGCTTGGCAAGCAGAGGCCCCGCCCTGAAGGCAGCTCTTAAAGAGCGCAAAATCGGCCTTAAGAGACTCTTGGAGAAGCCGCTGCAAATTCTTGTTGATGCGCGCCGAAGAATCCAAGTGAAAGCGGTCAAGGAGCGTTTGTTGATGCGAGGATTTTTGAAAAAGAAGCAAAGCCAAGCAGGCAATCATGGAGCTAGCCAATAGGATAAATGAGAGCCTTTTTGAAAGCATCATTTCGAAATAGCATGGAGAGTGAGCACAAAAAAGACAAAGCCCCCGAAGAATAAATTCTTCGGGGGCTACTTGGTCAAGATGCGTTAAGATCTGTCGGTCTTATTTCGAAACTTTGACGAAGAACTTTTGCTTGTTTTCGCCATCAGATCCAAGCCACTGATAAAGGTGACTCTGCGAATTCAAGCAATTCGTGTTTGAGCTGGGCGCTAGGCGTTCAACGGAGCGAACTTCAACAATCGCTCTGCTAGCCGATTCTTGAACAATGCTGACCGTCTCTTCGCGTACAACTTTACACTGGATGTTTACCCAGTTCGTGCCGTCATGATAACCCACGTGGTCGGTGTTGGATTCCATCTGCGTCACAACTCCTGAGTTACCTTTAATGAAGAGCTCTCCGAAAACATAACGCTGATCGAGTTTATCAAGCTTTTTGATAAAGTTTGAACCGTAGTTAGTGCCATCATAGGCGAGATCCCCAGCTGAAGTCGCGTTTTGCTGCGCACTCCAGTCAACTTCAACGCGTGCTACGCAGCTTGCCGCACTCTCATATTCCCAAATACGATTGGCTACGCACATCGCTTGGCAATCTGCATCGCTGAAAGGGTTGACTGTGCCGTTGCCCCAATTAGCGACGTTCGTTACGTCGGCGCAGGTCTGCCCTGTAGTGGCGGTAAAGCCGCAAACGCTGTTGCCGCCTTCGGCCGAGACAGCAGTCGGTGCAGGCAATGCTCCTGTTGTGGGGGCAGTGGTGAGAAAGCTATCAGCCGTCGTGTAGCCGCCAGGTAAAGTAGCTCCCTCGCCGCCACAGTTTGTTCGGGCCGTTGCACTTTCCCAGATAGCAAGACCGTATTTCTTGCTTCCATCTGCAGTTTTTGTGGCAGTGTACTGGTGAAGATGAATGCTTCCTGAACTATCTTCCTGGCTAAGCATTTCTACGCACTGATTGTACTCTGCGGTGCTGTCGAATAGATCTTTGTCGCAGAACATTTTCATATTCCAGTCACCCGATGGATCGACCCACGAGCCACTGTAGCCGCTGCCGCCAGTTTCAACGATGTTGCTGGTGTTCACAGTTGCCATCCCTGTCGCAAGATCCAGAGACACTGTTCCAAATTCCAGTTTTGAGGTTCCGTCTTTAGCTACGAAAGATCCTTCGCGTGTAGAGCTTCCGCCGTCCAGACCCTCTTGAGCCGACTCGAAGGCAACGGTCGCAAGAATTGTTGTACCACTTAAAACAAAGCAGCCGATGGGCACATTCGTTGCGCTGGCCAATTCAAGAGAAAATTCTCCTGTGGTCGGGTTCACGTCTCCTTCGCCCGCCGAAGGTGTTCCAGATAAAGTCACACAGCGAACACTGTAGGTTGCTGACGTGAGATCCCGAAATGGGGCTCCCTTCGCCTGCATCTGGCTTCCAGAAACAGAAAGCGCTCCCTCGATGACTGTTGTCTCTTCTCCGCCGCCCGAGCTACCGCCACAAGCGCCCAAGGTTAGCGCCCCTACCATCAAAGCTCCGATCGAAATTTTTTTCTTCAACATTGATCCCTCCAATTCCTTTGAAGAGAATAACGGAAATTTTTCGAAAATGAATAGATCTTCTTCGATTAGGAATACTACGATGGCGTGGTTGACGCCCTGCAGCTAAAGTCGGACCTTTCTCGCGCGTCGCGTCCCGGCCAGAAAAGGGGGAGGATCTATGGAAAGAGGCTATGAAGTAGCGGACTCAAAATAATGCTCAGGCAAGCCGGCAGAAAAAATAAATAAAGAGGCAATAGAAAAAGGAAGGCAAGCCGCGTGCCGCGTTCTTCACAACTGTTTTTCAAGCTGAAGAGGAGGTTTTTACGACAACTCGCAAAGAGGGGCAATATGGGGATGGCCCTTGAGGCACCTTCTTCAATCAGTTTCCAGGATTCTTCGGCGGAAGAATAAAGTTCAGAAACTTTTCGAGGGCGTGGGCTTTCGTGCATCAGCGCTCGCCACTGGCGAGAGCGGGGACGATCTCGGTAACCTGCTCGTACCTCGGCCAGAGCTTGTTGGAGGGTTTTTCCGCTTTGCATGCGCGATTCCAAAAGACTCAGAGTCTGAATCCATTCCGTAAGCCAAAGATCTTTAGTCATCAGCGAGCGAATGAAAATGAAAGCGGCCCAACCTAAAACTAAAAGGCCCATCGAGATTAGGTCTGACCAATAGATTCGGAACCCAAATTGCAACACGCGTGCCACTGCGCAGACCAGAAATATGCCGCACGAAATGAGAGCCTGTAGAGTGGGAAGGGCTATAACTTTAGAGCGCAAATTACTAAGCTCGTCACTCAGACGCAGTTGTTCAATAAATGTTTTGAGAGATGCAATGGCAGTTGAACCCCCAGACTGAATGTCATCACGAATTTGAATCCATTCAGCGGCAATGGCCCGGGAGACTGTAACATTCTCTGTTCCAAGTCGCCGCAGTGACTCCTGAAAAGTAAATCCTGATTCCAGCATCGAGAGCATGAAAGAAAGTCGGTCGATTATTTTCGTCTGTGGATTCATGCTTCACCCGTCCGCAAGATTTCAGAAACGAAACGACTGCCATCTTCGCGAAGTGAGAGAGTCAGTATCCAGTCCCACAATTCGGACTTTTGATCCTCGGCCTGCGCAAGTTCCAGGAATCGTCGTAAACCTTCGCGGCAATTTCCGGCGTGGATGGTGGTAGCAAATCCTTTATGTCCCGTGCCCAAGGCCTGATAAATTGCGCGGGCTTCGCGACCACGACACTCGCCCAGGATCAGTCGGTCCGGCCGCATGCGAAGTGATTCAAAGAGCAGATCCTCCAGCCCCCACTCGACGCCCGCGCGAAATCCAAAGCGATTGGGCCGCGCCAGAAGTTTCGTCGAAAGAGCATTGGGAATGGGCAATTCTGGAGAGTCTTCCAGAATAAGGATGCGTGTTTCGAGTGGTAGTTGATTGAGAAAGGCCGAGAGCAGCGTACTTTTACCGCTTCCTGTTGCGCCGCAGATGAGAAAACTATCACCGCGTTGAAAAGCTTCACTGAGTGTTTTGTAGTCGGCATCGCGTTCGAAAAAAGAAGCGAGACTGAGTTCCCGCACCATGGCAATGCGGCGAAGTGTTACCTCTGGTCCCAGGGTCACCATCGGAGGAATTACAACATGAGCGCGAAATTGATGATCCTTCGTCAATTCAAAAAAGGAATCAGCCGTTGGTTGCGTTAAGCCCAAGGTCAAAGATGCCCGCTCGGCCAAATAGTTTGCCAGTTGCTCCAACTCGCGAGGCTGACATTGTGGGGAGGTCAAGGGTCCGTGCCAGTGGCCTCGTTTAAAATAAATCAAACGTCCTGGTTTCAGCACAAGGTCCTCGACTTCGTGATCGAGGAGAAGCGACTCAAAATTTGTGTCCTGGATCATGCATACCTCGCATTCCTGGGATCACTAGAGATTGTCGATGTCCGCATCATAATCTCCCAAATGTTTTGGAAAGGAAAATTCTTCCCAGGTAGGCCGAATGCCAAACCACAGTTCACTGTCGCTTGAGAAACTTTCCTTTTTCGAAAAGAGTCGATTGATAAATGGCGCATCACTCAGTCCAGGAATTCCGCTGCGGCCGCCGGATCTTCGGCTTTGAAGCATGGAGCTTAGAACTGTCACCTCGTCGACCCGCAAATCAAATCGACTGCTGAGACTGCGTTTACGTAGACCGGGATTTGTTGCTTTGGACACGGCGAAGTCGGGTTCCGAGAGTTCGACCTTGAAGTCGATTGAAATTTCCATATCGCCGGATATCAGATTCTTGTCAGGTGTAATTTCGAGCAGGAGACCGTAGTTTTTCCATTCAGTCGCAAATTCCTTTTCTGTTTTCATTTCTATGGGAATTTCGCCGCCACTTTGAAACGCGGCTTTCTCTCCGGGCAATGTGCGGAGCATCGGTTGAGCAAGCACGCGCCCAATGCCCAGGGCCTCGCCGAAGTCCGCACCAATTTCAAAAAAGTTATTGCCGCCTGATCCAATGCTGGGCCTGGTTCCGGCGGAGACTCTTAGCGAGAGATCCTGCGGCCAACGAATTCCTAGTGAACGGGCTTTGGCTCGCGATATTTCAAATAGCGTCAATTGAAAAATCAAAGTTTGTCCAGGGCGGGCACTTTGAAATGTATTGAACTTATAGAAGGGAGCGAGTGGGCCCAACGTTTCACGGTGCTCGGCCAAAGCGCTTCCGTTTTGTTTCACCAGAAGAAGGCGCTTCCCTTCCTGCCACGAAGATCTCAGAATTTGAAGACCGCGACTTTGAAGTTTACGCTCAGCCTTTTGCCATTCATCGGATTGCCGCAAGGGGGAATTGATATCCAGTTCGAGACCATCAAAACTGCAGCGGCTTTGAAGACTGCGAAAGCTATTGAGGTCTTTATCAAAGACGAGGGCTCCGTGAGCATCAAAGGCTAGATCCGCGTCCGGACATTTTCGAAGCGCTGCGAGATTGGCGGCACTTGTCAGCACAAGTTTCGCGGGATCTTGGATGTCTGCTTTTCCGAACTTCAGTCCGGAAACAAAGACGATTCCGCGATCCTTTTGCGGTAGCAGGTGCACCTTGCTTCCCAGCACGCTTGCGGCGAGGACTTCTGGGTCTGATATCCACACGTTAGACCCCTTTGCATCCAGAAGAACTGGACTTTGGCTCGACAAAACAAGGACGCCTTTAAAGAACAAGATTGCGGCAGTTGTGCTCATCATAGCCAAGGCCCTCGCACAAAGCGTGCCAAGTTTTCAGGGCTCATTGATCGAGTTTAAAAATGAGCGGATAAATTATAAAACTTCCGTGCTTTGAACTGAATTCAATGGACTTAATGATGCAATGTTTGGTCTCAGCGGCAGTAGATCCGGTGCTACATCATCAGGATGTGATTCCCCGCTCATTCCAATCGCTCTTCAGTTTACTCGACGACCCTGGGCGTTAAAGTTATTTTTTCATTCATGGTTTATTGTAGGCAAAATGCGACCCATTGGCAGGCAGCTTCCTCTCGCAAATTGGGGAGAAAGCTTTCTCATCGCTCTTTTCGTTTTGATCGCCATTGTTGTCTTTAAAGACTTTGGGATTACCTGGGATGAACAGCAGTCCTTGGATTTGGGCCAGTTTGTTATCAACTGGTACACCAGCTTCTTTACGGATCGGCGAGCACTGGAATTAGCGGATTTTCCTAATTATGGAGGATTGGCGTCTATCGTTTCTTGGATCAGTTACAAGTTGCTCCCGGGGCCTTTGCACTATCGGACTCACGTTGCTTACCTGATTTTTGCGGTAGCAGGTCTAGTATTTGTTGGGCGTCTAGGTCGCTTGTGCAGTGGAAAATGGGGCGGAATATTTTCGATTCT
Organism: uncultured Bacteriovoracaceae bacterium; assembly: GCA_964636255.1. Classification (GTDB taxonomy): domain Bacteria; phylum Bdellovibrionota; class UBA2428; order UBA2428; family UBA2428; genus CAXNGS01. The sequence continues at coordinate 235,101 of CAZWNW010000003.1, forward strand.
TCTCCTGGCCTCTTATCCACTATTTTTTGGAAGCGCATTCATGAATCCTCGGGACGTGCCTTTTGCGGCTACCTTCATTGCTTCTCTGTATTACCTGTGCCGCTTGTTGATGACGCCCACTCGCGATTCAGTGAAGTCCAAGCAACGAAGAAGGGCAATCCTAGCCTTTGGTGTGAGTTGCGGTCTAGCGGTAGCCATTCGCAGCGCGGCTCTTATTTTTATTCCCGCCTTTCTTTTCGTTACGGTGATCCAACTATTGCCTCAGAATTTTGCTAACTCCAAGTTAGGCACGCTGAAGCAAAAAATTGCGACATTTTCTCGCGATTCAATGAGAATTATTGCCGAAACCGGGATAATTGTTCTGCTTGTTTACTTAACGCTTTTTCCGTTCTGGCCTAGTGCACAGGTGAATCCTCTTTTGCCAATCCAAGTTTTTCTGAACGGCAATGTCTTTGGCGACATCCCTACCTATTTCAACGGAAGCGTGATTTCCACTTATGACTTACCGCTCTCCTACTATGCATCTTGGTTTCTATCATCCTGTTCGGACTTCCTGCTGTCTCTTCTTATCATTTCCAGCTTGGCAATTTTGTTTCTTAGTATTCGCGATCGGAAGAGTCTTAAAACTTTCAAAGTTCTTATCGAGATTCCCACACTCGTAGCGATCGGAGTATTCTGCTTATTCGTTTTTGGCATTGTTTTGAAACGACCGCGGGCCTACGACGGCTTTCGCCATTTTATTTTTCTTATTCCTGTTATTTGTGTGATTTCTTCCTCACTTTTTGTGGCTACACTTCGCTCTCTGAAAAATAAAACTCTTGTAGTCGGCGCGACGATGCTTGCTGGATTTAGTTTCTTATACACGGTCAAGGAAATGGTGCTGCTTCACCCCTATCAATACATCTACTCAAATAGCTACGTTGAAGGAGGAATAAAAAATCGCCTGAAAAACAATGAGCGAGATTACTGGGGACTCGCGCTTCACGAAAGCATTCACTGGCTTGGAAAAAAAGTCGCTGAATCAAAAAGCCTCGGGAGCATAAGGGTCTATGGGTCCGAGTTTGAATATCCAGGAAACATCGTCAAACCACTGGCTATTTATATTGATATGCTAGCGCCAAACATCAGAAGTCGAATTGAATACGTGTCTGAGCCCAATGACGCCGACTTAGCGATAGAATTACTGAGGGGCCATTCCTTGCACAAAGAATCACCTCAAGAGAAAATAGTTCATCAGATTGAGCGCCATGGCGTTCAGCTGGGGTTGATTTTAGACACCGGCAGGAACCCAAAACTAGCTCAACAATTAAAGAACTAAGATGAAATTAGACCTAAAGAAACATCTAGATTTTTGGATAGGAGGAATTCTGGTTCTTCTACTATTCCCGTTCGTGAGAACCATAGGTCTTCTACTGAGAAGAGATCATTCACTTCAGAAGCCAAAGCACATCGCCTTCTTTAAACTATTGGGTGGCGGAAGCCTGGTTGTTGCGCTACCAACTTTCGTGGCACTCAGAAGGAAGTTTCCGCAGACTAAAATTTCAATTGTCACCGGGCCAGCTACAAGTGCTTTTGCAAAGTCTCTCAAGATCTTTGATGAGGTTTTGATCATCGACGACAGACGCCTATTGAACTTGCTGTTTAGCAGCCTTCGAGTTCTCTTTTGGATGTTTCGCAGAGTCGATGTATCCATTGATCTAGAGCTTCATTCCAGGCTTTCAACTGTTTTTAATACGATCGCTATGGTGAAATCCCGCGTCGGGCTCATTGACCAACACTCAATTTGGCGAAAGCGGCTTTACACACATTCTGTTTTTCTGAATCCTTTTGGCGCCGTCTATGAGACCTATGACTGTATTGCTGGTCTTTTTGGAATTCAAAGTGTGGAGACCTCACTCGCATGCCGGCACTGGAGTGAGGTTGTGGTTCAAAGTAAAAATTCAATGGACTGGAGACCGCAGTCCTATCGAAGCGGGGACTATTTGGTATTGGGTGTCGGTTCCTCTGAACTTGCAACGGAACGTCGCCTCAGTATTCCGCAATGGGTCGCAATATTGAAATTGGTCGCTCCTCACTATTCTACCGTTGTTTTGCTAGGTAACACCGCCGACGCCTCCATTGGTCGAAAGATAGTAGCCGCATATCAAGAGTCGGATGAACTTCGCATTCATTTTCATATGATTGCTGGTCAAACCTCTCTAGAAGAATCGATCCAAATCCTCCATTCATCAAAGTGCTTTGTCGGGGTGGACTCCGCCCTATTGCATTTGGCTAGATGGTCTGGGATCCCAAGCTTGTCATTTTGGGGACCCTCGGATCCGCGAACCCGCCTACGTTCGCTTGGTATCGTAGAGAAATCTTTCTATCAGAGGCTTTCGTGTTCTCCGTGCGTACACCTGATTGAGCCAGCACCCTGCCAGGGGAACAATATATGCATGGAGTTTGACTTAAAAAATGAACAATTGCGTCTCGATTTTCAAAACTTTCTTGTTGATACGAGAAAGAAGTTTTCTACCTCTATTTCCCAGGCTACCTCTCGATGTATCGTTTTTGATCCCGCCGGAAAGTGTCGAATACTTGCAGTCCAATATGATGCGAAAATTCTGGAAGCGGAAGTTGACAGGACCAAAGGCGCCTCGAGAGAAATTCGCTACGAGTAAATTCTGCTTCGCTCTCCCCGCTCTTTCAAATCGCTCTTAACGAAAAGACGAGGTCGATGCGGCTGGCATCTGGGGAAACGGAAAAGTCCGGACGCGAGGCTAGGCTGGAGAGAAGGCGCACATGGTGGGCGGTTTCAACGCGAAGACCTGTCGAGTGGTGCATCAAATCTTCGTGTCCAACAAAGGGTTCCAGTAGAGCGGCCCAAGCAACGGGTGCCACCAAATGGGCAAGGGCCTTTGGTTTCAGTTCTGTTTTTCCGCGAAGACTCAAGGTGAGATAGGCCTCGTTATCCTTGGATGCGGCTTCGATTTTCATCATGGGGGGAACATCGCCCGTATTTTTGGCCATGATATCGACGAAATGGAGAAGCGATTCTTCCAGCTGTTTTTGGGGTGCGTGAATCTTGAAGCCTGCTGCAATGCCTTCATGCTGCAGCTTGATTTTGCGGGATTTGCAAAGGCCCTCGGCCCACGGGATGAGCGGGAAACTTTGCGCGGGAAGGCTCGCCGCACTTTTTTCGTCAGAAAGCAGCGAGCGCACGTCTTCTTCCATGACCGAGAGACGCAGGGAAATTTGTTTTAAAAATTTTTCCCGAATCGCGAGGTTTTCAGGATCATTTTCGTTGAATTGTTTAAGAGCCTCTAGAATTTGCGGCATCGTGCGGAATTCGTGCAGCAAAATTTGCAGCAAGCGTTCGCGGGACCAATCCTTTGCGCGCAGGTGATTCAAAGCTCTCTCTAAATGTAGGCGCGATTCGTCCAGGCTACGGCGCATTTGCGTTCGTTCGCTTGCCTGTTTAACGGTACGGAGCAAATCGTCCGGCTCCCAAGGCTTGGAAATATAGCGCCAGATCTGACCACTGTTGACGGCCTCAATGACCGCTTCCAGGTCCGCGAATCCAGTCAAAAGTATACGCGTTGGAACCGCGTCGATTTTTAAGGCCTCTTCAAAAAACTTAGAGCCTGTCATTTCCGGCATTCGCTGGTCCGAGACTAAGCAATCAAAGCGCTCCCCGTTTTGGAGAAGCTTCAAGGCTTCCTTGGGGGATTCCAATCCGACAAGTTCAAAATCTTTTCGCAAAAGGCGTATGAGCGCCCGAATATTATCCGGCTCGTCATCAACTATGAGAACGCGGGACGGAGAGGCCAATTAGTATCGCTCCAAAAAGAAATCGTTCAGGATATCTTTTTGCTTCCAAGCAATCGGATCCGGCAAATTCATTTGGTGAAAGAGGCCATTTTCAATTACGCCGGCTGTAGTTTTAGGATTTCCGCGCGCGCGGGCTAGAAAAACAACACGCACTTTGGCGCCGCCTTCGCTTTCCTCGGGATAGGAGTAGGTGTGGAACTGCCGGACGATTTCCGCGTCCAAACCCGTACTCTCCAAGACCCGCCGCAGGGCGGCTTCTTCCAAATATTCATTGTCGCCAATGCGGCCCCCTGGCAAACGCCAGCTGTCTTGGGGTTCGTCGGTTTTCTGCAAAAGGATCAGGCCCGAGCCCATATCCAGCAGTACATCTACATGCGTTTCTCGTTTGAGGTCCTTTTGACCTGAATCCATACCGTGCTAGTCTCCCTGCAAACTTATGAGAATCGGTGTTCCCAAAGAAGTTAAAAATACTGAAAACAGAGTCGCTATTGTTTTGGCTGGCGTCAAGTCCCTCGTTCAAGCCGGTCACGAAGTTCGTGTCCAAGAGGGCGCCGGCCTAGGTTCCGGCATCACAGACGCGCAGTATCGAAGTGCGGGGGCAAAAATAGTGCCCTCCGCCAAAGATGCTTGGGACGCAGATCTTGTGATGAAAGTTAAGGAACCGCAGCCTGAAGAATTTGGATTCATGCGGCCGGGACTTCTTCTTTACACCTATCTCCACTTGGCCAATGAATTAGAGCTGGGCCAAGAGCTATTGAAGCGCAAAGTCCGCTCGATTGCATATGAAACCATTCAACTCCCTAACGGATCTCTCCCTCTGCTTCGACCGATGTCCGAGGTCGCCGGGCGCCTGGCGCCTCAGGTAGGTGCAAATCTATTGGAAAAACGCAATGGAGGAAGCGGAGTTCTCTTGGGCGGAGTTCCGGGCGTAGATCGCGGCGTTGTCACCATCATTGGTGGTGGAGTCAGCGGCATTAACGCTGCCAAAGTCGCCATCGGCCTAGGCGCCGAAGTGACCGTGATCGAGAAAAATCCTGATCGTCTGGCTTATTTGGACGATATTTTCAACACTTCCATCAACACCCGTATGAGTGATCCCGTTAGCATCGAGGAGTCCGTTGCGGTTTCTGACCTGGTGGTGGGCGCGGTCCTTATTCCGGGTGCAAAAGCACCAAAACTGGTGACCCGCGAGATGATCCAAAAGATGCGCCCGGGTTCAGTAGTCGTTGACGTCGCTATTGACCAAGGGGGTTGTTTTGAAACTTCTAAACCCACGACACATAGTCAGTCCTCCTATATCGAAGAGGGCGTTCTTCACTATTGCGTCACCAACATGCCGGGCATTGTGGCACGTACTTCGACCTTTGCTCTCACGAACCACACGCTGACATTTGCCTTGATGCTGGCGGCCGATCCGATTGGGGCCATTCGCAACAACCCGGCTTTAGCATTGGGTGTGAATACCTGGGATGGACATTGTGTTTACGCTCCCGTCGCACGAGATTTAGACTTCGAATACGTTCCCCTAGAGAAGACTCTGAGTTAGTCTCTTTTCTGGGAATCAACTTCGATGACAGCGCCGCGTTTATTGATCTGTGTTCCAACTTATAACGAAAAGGACAATGTCGAGGCACTTGCACGCGCGATTTTCGAGCGAGCCTCTCCGCAGACCGAAATCCTTTTTGTAGATGATGGAAGCCCTGATGGCACAGGAGAAGTTTTGAAACGCATGACCATGGAAGAGACGCGGATCCATGTGATTCACCGCTCGGGAAAGCAGGGCTTGGCGACCGCTTACCTCCAAGCCTTCCACTGGGGTTTGGCACGTGGTTATGACTGGCTCATGGAAATGGATGCTGATTTCTCGCATGATCCTGCCTACGTTTCTGAAATTGAAGCGATGATCGCGCGCGACGCAGGCGATGTGCTTTGTGGAAGTCGTTATGTGCCAGGTGGTGGTGTTTCCAACTGGTCGAAAATGCGCCTTCTTCTTTCGCGTTCGGGATCGCTTTATTCAAGACTTGTGCTGGGTCGCCCGATGGCAGATTGGACCGGAGGCTTCAATACGTGGAATCGGCGCGTGCTAGAGAACCTGCAACTGCAGACGATTAAAAGTCGCGGATACGCATTTCAAATTGAAATGAAATATCGAGCGCTCATTAAAGGCTACCGGGTGATTGAATTTCCGATCATTTTTAAAGAACGCCGTGCAGGCCAATCCAAGATGAGCGGATCGATCATCAAAGAGGCCGTGATCGGAGTGCTTCGACTCAGGACGGCTCACAGTTGTGGCCGGCTATTTGAATAATCTCGGCGACTTGCGCCTGCTGGGAGCAGCTGGCAAACTAAGGGGGTGAGACCCCTACTTTACACGCTCAGTGCTCTTTTTATTCTGGAACGTCTCTTCCTACAGGATTTCCTGATCAAGATCGGAGGTCAGGCCGGTCCCTATATCTTCGAAGGTCTTTTGATTTTGAGCTTTCTGGCTCTGGCGCGAGAAGAACTTCACTTCCGTTTTCGATTCACTTGGCAGTGGGCCTTTCTTGGAAGTCTCAACATCATCTTCGGAGCCTCCATATTTTTTCTCTGCGAGAATATGGGCCTAGTTGTTCCCTTTGATTTTTCCTCCAAAAGCTTTGCGTTCATGTTGATTGTTGTCGGCCCGCTGATGGAAGAACTTCTCTTTCGCGGGCTTCTCTGGCAGTCCCTGCGACCCATTTTTCATTCCGCCTTTTGGACTTTGCTGATCACTTCCGTTCTCTTTTCATTCGATCATTTCGGCGCCTTTTTCCGCGTTCCCGCGGATTTTCAAAGTTTTATTCTTTTTCAAACCTTCTATACCCTCCTCTTTGGACTGCTATGGGGTTATTCGCGCCTTAAGACTAATAGCGTATTGGCGGCGGTTATCTTGCACGCTTTGTTTAACCTCGGCTTTTATTCAGCCGCAAAAGTTTACCCGCGATCCGCCGGAGCGGAGCAATCGATGCTGGAGGCCGGGGATCTTTCACACGCCGATGCGCCAGCCCAACTTCCCGCCGATCTTGCTCAGTGGGAGGAATTCAATAACGCGATTGATAGTTTTCGCCAGGGAATGGGCGGAGTGGAAACAGCCGAGCGTCCGCCCAACAGCGTGCCTCGTGTGTTGATCGCGGATATGGCGATTGCTAAAGTTAATTTATTTAAAAGAAATCCTGGCGTGAAGATATTCATCCCGGCCGAGGGCTCAGGCGGCGGGGAATTAGCGACGAACTGCGCCACGAATCTTAGGCGCATCGAAGAGTTTTTTTCGGCCCTCCTGCAAGATCAGGCGCCGCCTTTTGAGCTGGATCAAAAGGCTGTCGAGCAGTTGGAGCAAACATTGTGGGCAACCCACGGCTATCACGTATTGGGACTTGTGCAGAAAAATCTGCGAAAGAGTGAAATTATTTTTCTGCCCATGAATCCCCCCCCGAGCGTTAACACCGGGATCAGTGATCATAAATCGTATATCCAAAAAAACATTCTCCCAGACATGGTTCGACTCTTCCGAGCGGTGAAAGAGTATAGCCCCGACCTTGTTTTAGTGGCATCAAGTGACACCGTGGAAGAAAATGAACGCGACCTAAAGGTGGGGGGCTATACCCCTTCAGATGCTCGTCGTGGAGCTGAAGAAATTCTAGGTGCTTGGACCGGTGCCTGGACCACGCTCATTTCATCTTTCCCAAAAATTTGGTTTGTTGTACCCAGTGGAAATGGTGGGATTGATGGTCTGGGCGATCGTTTAGAGTCGCGCATGATTCGTAGTGGTCCCATCCCCGCAGTACTTCCTTTTGGCAACATGATTCGCGTGGCCTCATTCGAGGAACGAAAAGATAGCTGTCTCTCGCGTTTTTCTAATTTTGGAGTCGAGGCCAGCGATGTAGCCGCACGTGGAAGAGAAGTTGAGTCTTGGGCGCCCTGTGCAAAAAGACCTTCGGTTCGCCTTTCCGGAACTTCGCAGGCGGCCGCAAAAGTGACCGCCGCGTTGGCCGAGGCTTTGGAAAACGGCATCACAGTCGAGGAAACGATGAAGACTTTTCTCCGAGAAAGCTGTCTCGAGGATCGAGTCAGCACAGCGTCCCGAATTCCAGAACGCTAAGTAAGCTATCCTCATTTCACCATTTAGAAATGAGGATAGTCGATGAGTTTTTCTGCGTTCCTTACTTGCAGTTTAAAATTTGCTTCAGGATTGTGTCTTGGCGGGCAGTCTGAGCATCCAGTTCTGCTTTTTTTGCTTTAACTTTTGCGATTGCATTGCTGACACTGCCGCTGGTGATTTTCCACGCGATCGCACCGCTTCCCGCGACGCCGGCCCCGACAGCAACTCCGAGTGCTTCAAACAAGAGAAAACCCGAGTCTTTCAGAATCGGGTTAGCGGCTTTTGCGGTGTTGTAAAAAAGTCCGCCACTGACGGCGGCAAGTAGCACGCCTGCTGTTGTTACTGATATTGAAATAGTTCTTTTAGTTTTGGCCTTGCCCAGAGCAGTTTCTAGTTCAGCCCATGCAGCGCGCGTGATTTCTGCGTCGCTTTTGGCTTTTTCAAAACTGGCCTTAAGCGCGTTTTTCTCTTCCGCCGTTAAATTGCAGTCGACGCCTTCGGCTCCTGCCACACCCGCTGTAGCGGATGGGGTATTTGATTCGCTATGTTGCGCCAGACTCCCAAGGGGGCTGAGCAAGGAAAAGCTGATCGTGAGGGCCATCATTTTTGCACTGAGTGTTTGCATGTCCTTTTTCATTATCTTCCTCTTTTCTTTCAGAATTTAGTTCTGGCCTGTTAGATCCAGAAAACGTTTGATGTTTTCGATTTCCTGGGCAGTGGCCTTTCTGCCTTGGGTTGTTTCGAGTTCGAAGACAACCTGATCGAGTCTGTCGCCGATCTGGAAAGTTTTCGGACGATTTTCGAGATCAATCATTTCGTTTAGAAGTTTATCCGATTGTTGGCCTTCAACGCTGGCCGCCATTTTTTTATCGCCTGCTCTTTGTGCTCCGATCATGACTACGGGAGTGGCAGCAGTGGCGCCACCGGCAATGGCAAGGCGCGTCTTCCATGTGAGTGAACCCAGGCGCGTAAACACCCCCCACATTGCAACACTGGAGATCGCGCCGACAAACATCGAAGCTCCATCCTCTAAGAACTTTTGCCCGACGGCGCAGAGATTTGTTTTGTCTGAATTAGCGTTAGCTTTTATGGCGGACCGGGTCTTAATTCCAGCAGATACGACAGTTGTTCCGGTCCCAATGGCAATTGCTGTGGCCGAGGCGCCGGCAACAATGGGGTACGCAACAGGAGAGAGAATCGCGGTATAGATATTCTTCCGAAGTTTTTTGATTCCAGCCACTAAATTTGCGTTAGAAACATCAAAGGCGTCACGAATGAGTGCGTGCGCTTGCTGAGAATCTTCTTTGCTGAGGCCATAATTTCGTTGCAGATCCATGAAGGAATCGATCATGCGGTCGCGGGCCTTTTCTGCTGCGGCAAATTTTCCATTGCTATCGGCTTTTCCACCCCATTGTTCCTTCCATCCAGCAATAAATAGATTGCCGGCCGTTGATTGACTGCGGGATGTGCGAACAAAATTTTCAATATCGGATCCAAAGGCATCAAGCTTTTCACGGAGGAGTTTTTGGTGTTCTTCTAAACTAATCGCGCGTTCTCTGTGAGGGATTTTGACAAGATTCAAAAAGTAGAATGGTTTCCTGCCATTTGATCGGATGAAGTCCTCCAGGCTATCTGCGCTTTCAGGAAAAAGATCGATGAAAGCACGTTTTTGATCTGGGTCTCTTAGCAGGCGATCGAAAGAATATGAATCAAAGTTAGCTCCTGATGAACTTAGTTTCAGGCCATTTTTTTTCAGGAGCTCAAGGCTGGAGTTATTCTCAAGATTCAGTTTCTGAAGCGCTTGATTTCGCTTCTCGGCCAGGACTGTTTGCCAGGCGAAGCTGGCTAAAAATCCTTGGTGATTCTTGTCACGGCTGTATTGGGCCTCGGAAAGTCCTCGAAAAACCATATCTGCGATCTTTCGATCACTTAGGCCCGAACGAGTTGCCCGTCGGATGCGATCCACGAAAATCAAATCAGTGGGACTGAGCTCGGCCTCGCAGTTTTTCGCTTGATGCAGCATCCCCTGGGAATTCTCAAGGTTTGGGCTGTGTTGTGCCCAGAGAAGGCTCGGAATCAGTCCCAGAGATGCGATTTTGAGGCCACTTCGAATTCGTTGCAATAAAAGTAGTATCACTTAATTTTTAAGATTCCGACAGCGATAGGAATCTACAAGGGCAGGGAATTATTGACGGTTTGGACGGCTAGAAAGCCTCCATTTTTCCGGTATTTATGTCAGACCTTTCAACATTATGAAATTCCTCAATCATTTGGGTTTATAGATTTTCTGATCTTTTCATTTGTGTAACATTACGATGCTCTATGGGATGGTCGGAGCAGCAGTTTATATGAACTTAAATCGCCTCTCATCAAATTTGCTTGTGGCAGGCTTGATGTTGCTGGCTGGAAAAGTTGCACTGAGCCTTGCCATAGCTCCTGGAAATGTCGCACTTTTTTGGCCTCCTGCAGGTATTGCGGTGGCAGCGCTGATCGTCGGCGGTTTTTTCAATGCTCCAGGAGTTTTTCTGGGGGCGGCAGGTGTGAACTTTTGGCACCACTGGCAGTTGGGCACTCCGCTGGACGTGACTTTGATTTTGTGCGTTTTGATCGGAATCGGCTGCACATTGCAGGCAGCCCTTGCGCGTCTCTACATCGTGCGCTTCTTGGGCGGTTCGATTGCCTTGAAAAGCGTGCGAGAATTAGCGATCTTTTTTTTCCTTTGTGGTCCCGGAGCCTGCTGGGTTGCTTCGCTGATAGGCGTGTATGCGCTACTTGTTACAGGCTTGATTGCCCCTGAGCTTTTTGCTGTTAACTGGTGGAGCTGGTTCATCGGCGATATGCTGGGCGTAGTCATCTTCGCCCCGCTCCTTTTGGCCTTTATCGGAAAGCCTAGGATTCTCTGGCGCACGCGAATTCGAGTGGTGGCCTTTCCGCTAATGCTCGCCCTTACCTTATGTATTTCAATCTCCGTGCAGTTTCGCTCGAACAAGCAAGAGAGCCAAAATCGCGAACTAGAATCTCGCACGACACTTTTAGTAGATGATCTTGAAACACTCATAGAGTCTTATGCGCGGCTTCTGCATGGAGTGAAGGCTTTTTATCTTTCGAATGAAGAGGCGGTCGATAAAATCGAATTCGATACATTCGTAGGGCGCTACTTCCATCAATACGAGGGAATTCACTCGATCCAGTGGTTGCCCCATATCAATGCAAGCGAGCGCAATCGATTCGAATCTTCGGTTCGCGCCAGTCTGGGCGTTCCGGATTTTAGAATCACAGAATTAGACGAACGCCGCCAAAACTTCCTTCCGGCAGCGGAGAGAGATTTTTACCTTCCAGTCCTCTATCTCTTCCCTGATTCCAATAACCTAAGAATTCTTGGCTATGATGTGGGTTCGCATCCTCAGAGAGCTAAAGTTTTACAGGCGATGGATGGGCGCGATGAAGTCATAGCTTCGGGACGTTTTTTATTGTTGCGTATGGACGAGCCCAGCCGCGAAATGGGTTTTCGTTTTCTCTTACCTCTTTATCGATCCGACTTAAGGCCGCGGCAGGCACTGCAGGCTTGGCCGGGCGCCCGTAAAAATGAAAATCCAGTTTTAGGATATTTTTCTGTAGTGGTCCGCGTGAATGAAATGATTGATCACCTCACGATACCGCACCGTGCGGGGGGCGATCTTAATCTGCAAGTGGTCGATGGCGACGGAACCGTTATTTATAGCGCTGGAGCTGAAAGCCCATTTGGTCCGGTACTCGAGCAGCCAATTTTGAGCAATCGCGTATTTAATTTGAATTGGCGCGTGTTGATGTGGCCTGCGGCAGTTAGTCCCGCAGTCTTGCCGTTACTGTCCTCTAATTCAGATTATTTGATCGGCGTATTCCTTACTGCAATTTTGTCGATCATTTTGTTGGTCTTGGCCGGTCGGAACGAAGATCTCCGCATAGAAATCGAAAAACGCTCTGAAATTGAGCAGCACCTTCGCGAAGCGCGCGATTCTGCGGAGTCAGCAAATCGAGCCAAGAGCCTGTTTCTTGCAAACATGAATCACGAATTGCGTACTCCTCTGGGCGCTGTGCTCGGTTTTTCGAAGCTCTTGGCAGATCCCGGTGTCGGCAGTGAAGAGCGATTGTCGTATGTCTCTGCGATCCAACGGAACGGTGAGCTTCTGTCGCGCCTGATCGACGACGTCATTGATCTTTCAAAAGTAGAGGCTGGACATCTTTCGATGGAAAGCAAAAAGTTTTCTGTTCAGACTTTGGTCCGCGATGTCGTCCGGATTTTTGAAGTTCAGCTCACCCAGAAAAACATTCAAATCAGTTTCGATATCCATCCAGACGCTCCGGATTTGATTTCGGCTGACGAAAGCCGCATTCGTCAAGTGCTACTGAATCTTGTGGGCAATGCTCTGAAATTTACTGAGCAAGGCGAAATCCGACTGCGATATTCCGCAACGGTTGGGAATGATCCGATGAGTTGGAAGCTCCGCTTTGAAGTCGAGGACACTGGGTCAGGGATACCTGAGCATGAACAACAACGAATCTTTGAACCTTTCGTGCAGGGAGAATCCAGTACGGCAAAGCTTAAGGGCGGGGCTGGACTAGGTTTGGCGCTTTCTCGAAGACTTGCGAAATTGATGGGCGGAGATCTTTTTCTTAAGAATAGTGTGCCTGGTAAAGGAAGCTGCTTTGCTGTCGAATTGAGCGTGCAGAAAGACTCCACGCGCGCACAGAACGTCGCGCGCAAGTCAGCTTACTCGGATGAACTCCGTGGTCGAAAAATTTTAGTCGTCGAAGATTCCGAGGATACGCAGGAGCTTACGAAGATTCTGCTCACTCGTATGGGGGCGAAGGTGACCTTCGCGTCCAATGGGCAGGAGGCAATCGATCGAGTACCCTTGGATCAACCTGAGGCGATCTTGATGGATTTACAAATGCCTGTGAAAGATGGCTATGAGGCTACTCGAGAATTGAGATCTCTCGGATTTCAGGGTCCAATCATTGCGCTGACCGCTTATGCTTTGCGCGAAGTTCGTGACCGTTGTTTTGCCATGGGTATGGATGACTTTCTTACTAAGCCGGTCGATTCAAAGCAGCTTTTCAACTGCCTAGTGCGGCATCTTGGACTTAGTTCGCGTCCGGATGTCGAACAAATGCTTCATTGATCAAATTTGACGCTGCGATGTAGGTTCTCGTCTACAATTCCATAGAGGAGTGAAGCAATTCAGGGCAGAATGGGCCCCGGGAAAAGTCCATGCGTGAACTGGAAGATTTGCCGCTCACAACAAAAAACGAAATTCGTTCGCTTTGGCGTGAAGAGCGTTCGCTACGCGTGGGCCGCACACTCTGTTTTGTGGCGATCTTTCTGTCGTCGCTGACCGTTATTTCCGATATTATTTGGGGAGGCGAACGGCTCGTAATCGTCGCCGATTTTCTTCTCTTGTTTGGTTGTGTCGCGTCCTTGCTGATTTTGCGACTAAAGTCTCGTCCTACTTATTTTTGGATCCCACTCTTTGCGAGTTTTTGGTTGAGTTGCCTTCCCTTTTTCTGGGCGACCGGCGGTATTGCAAGCCCTTTCATTGGTATCTGTCTTGCGGCGCTCTATTTGATTGGAACTGTACTGGACTCCCGCACTCGTTCGACTTTCTACTTTACCTTGGCCCTTCTTCATTTACCTGTCTTTTATTTCCTGGGTCCGCTACCGGTACCGCCGATGTCTCCTCTTCTCTTGATGGTAGTAAACGTCTTGAATTTGGCGGCCATCTTTTTTGGTTTGCATGCAATTCTTCGTACCGAAAACGAGCTCGCAAGTGAATTCACAGAGCACTTCCAGGATTTGGCTCGAACCCATCAGCAGCTGCAACTGCGCGAATCAGAATTGGTGAAGATCAAGGATGAACTCGAAGATCGAGTCAAGGAGCGAACGCTGGCGCTGGAGCACGCTAACAAGGCGAAGATGCAGTTCTTGATGAATATGAGCCACGAGATGCGCACACCCATGAATTCTATTTTAGGTTTTTCTGAGTTACTCGCTACGGAGAATCTATCCTCTCAGGATTCGCGCGATTACTTGGAACGTATCCGCAATAACGGACATCGATTAATGCGATTGATCGAAGACATATTGGACCTTTCGAAATTCGAAGAAGGGCGCATCCCGATTCGAAAAGCCTCATTTTCGTTGAAGAAACTGGTGGAGACTGTCGTTAACTCTTTCTTGCCCTCACTGAAATCTAAGGAGATGGTTCTAGAGCTAAAGTTTGGTGGGGAAAGTGATCTGTTGATCGAGGCTGACTCCGATCGAGTTGGCCAAGTGCTGACCAACCTCCTTTCGAATTCAGTAAAATTCTCCGACAAGGGGAAAATTCAGGTGATTGTGAATCAGGAGTTTGTCGACGGAGGAGTGAGATCAGTGGTGGACATTGTGGACACCGGAATCGGAATTTCGAGTGATGACATCCGAAAACTTTTTCAACCCTTCACCCAAGCCGACAGCTCCGTGGGTAGGCGCTTTGGTGGGAGCGGAATTGGACTAGCGATCTCCCGTCATATCGCCCGGCTCATGGAGGGCGATCTCGAATTAGTCTCCAGCCAGCCCGGTCAGGGTTCCCATTTTCGTTTTCATTTTTTTGCAAGGCATCAGCCGCAAAGCAATGTGAAAGAAACGGTTTCAGACACTAAGGCAAGCTCCAAGAAGCCTGGGCGAGGACAGAAAATATTAATTGTCGACGACTCCGAGGATAACGCATTTTTGGTCCGAAATTATGCTGCCTCGCTGGGATTCGAAGCTGAGATTGTGAAGGATGGCAACGAAGCGATCCAAGCCGTTAAAAATTCACATTTTGATTGCATCTTGATGGATATACAAATGCCGGGCATGGATGGCTGGGAAACGACCCGCTCCATTCGCGCTCTGGGTTTCCAGCAGCCCATACTGGCAGTCAGTGCTCATGCCTTTGAGTCTGATGTTGAAAAGTCACTTGCAGCAGGCTGTAATCTTCATCTGGCCAAGCCCCTGAGCATGCTGAATCTCAGTCGCGCGCTGGAAGAACAGTTGGGGAGCAAGATTCAGAAGTAGCGAATTGGCTAGGAATATTCAGCGGGAGCAAATGCTTCATTGATCAAAACTTCAACCTTCGATTTTTTATTCAGCTCAATTCCTACGACCATGAGGCGTAGTTCTGTTGAGGGCCGATTGCTGCGAGCAAGGGCCGATGCATAGAGGCCTAATTGCCGGCGAATCTTTTGGAGGCGCTCTTCTTTCTTTAGCAAATGGATCGAAGAAGAGGACTTCCAATCAAGAATCACGGCCCCGCCATCTGCTGGAAACCATAGAGCGTCGGCGAAACCGCTTAAACGAAATTTCTCGGTTAAAAGAAAAAGTCCAAATTCTCTGAGCACTCGACCTTTTGAAAGATCTGTCCAAAAAAATTGCAATTCCGGAAGTGCGCGCAACTGGCCAAGCGCTTCTCGAAACAACGGGGCATGTTTTTCGCCACCTAAGAGATCGTCAAGGGATTCCATTCGCCCATCCCAGATCTCCAGTAGTGCGTGAAAGGCATCGCCTGTTTCACTGGCCCGAAAACGAGGTCGGAGACCTGAAGTCTCCTCGTCCTTGGCCACTTCTTCGTCTTCCGTCAACTTCAGATAGCGACTGACACCCATACGATAAAATTCATTTGGGGATCGAGGACTATGTTTCTGCGGAGGAATTTGAATCCAAGTTTCCTGATCTGTATCCTGGGTCGCAGCATGACTTTCTGATGCTTTTGTTTCCTCGTCTTCGGCAACAAGCGCTTGGTAACGAAAGTTTCCGAGCTTCTTCAACTCATCCCAAGTTCCATTGGTCTCGAGCTTTTCGATGAAGTCGTTCCAGTAGAGTGCATTAATTTCAGGCCATTGCAAAATTCTCAGAGTGCTGTTCAAGGCGGCTTCTTTTCGAGTGTGGGCACCCTTCCGGTAGAAAAGATGCAGACTCTCTATCGAACGTGTTAAGGCGACATATAAAAGACGTTTTTGTTCAGCAAGGCGCAGACGTTCGGCTTGGGCTTCACGATAAAGAAAAAGGAGCGATCCTCGGGCCTCGCCACTTTCGCGATCTTCCAACATGAAATTAAATCCGGCGGAATCGTCAAATTCTGCAAGCTGACTGCGTGGTCCTGAGCGTTTTTCAAAAAGATCCGGAAGATAGACGCACTCAAACTGCAGTCCTTTAGAGCCATGAATTGTCATTAACTGAATCCGCCCAGATTTTTCCGCAGATTGTGGCGCATGAGGAAGATCAGTCTCCGTAAACTTGCCTTGGTTTCGAATCATCCAGATGAGTTCGGGGAGTCCAAAATGCCAAGCGTTTTCCGAGGCCAAAAGTTGTCTTAGAAATTGCGTCATGGCACTCAGCCACTCACGTCCCAGTGGGAAGCGACGGCAATCGATCTCGTTCGAAAAGCTTTCCAAGGCTTCCAGAGGATCTTGCGCCTTCAATTCACGGAGTTCCGGATTTTGTAGAGCCTGGTATCCACGAGTCCAACGATCAACTGCCAAATTTCCGCGCGGACTTGTTTTGTCGTCCAGGCTTGTGAGGTAATCGCAAAAAATATCGGTCAGCAGGTGATCTAGGTAAGCTTCAGAGCCTAAAATTTCGTAAGTTTCACCTGATTTTCGCAAGTGCTCGGCGAATGCGCGCAGAGTACTCCAGCGTTGAAAGAGGACTGCATGTCGGGCTTTGGGCCCAAAAGTTTTTCGATTTCGGGAGATTTCAGCTGCCAGTTCTCGAAAAATATTTTCCTTGCTCGAGGTCTTTTGTTGTACGGCTGTGACGCTCACACGACAATGGGATGTGTCTTTGCAAAACGATAGTCGCGATTCGGGAACTTTTAGAGTTTGAGCCGGAGGATCTAGTCTATCCCTGGGATCAAAAAGTGCGTGTTGCAGCGGATTGATAAAATCTAAAACTTGCGGATGTGAGCGGTAATTTTCGTCTTTGGCGATCAGTTGAAGTTTTTCGCGTTGTGCGATGAAAAGACTGACATCGCTTCGGCGGAAGGCATAAATGCTTTGTTTCGGATCGCCGACAAAATACCATTCGGTATCGACTCCACTGAGATGCTCAAGAATTTCCATTTGTACTTTATTCGTGTCTTGAAATTCATCGACCAGAAGAAGTTTTGGGGCAGGAACAATCCTCTCTCCTTTTTGGCTGCTTTCGCGAAGGGTCATCAAAAATTCATACTCCAGAGCGGCAAAATCCAGAATACGAGGCCCTTGATCGCGACAAGCCAAAATAAATGATTTCAAGGTCGTTTCAAGTTCCCACTCTTCGCGTAGAGATTTTTCATTCAAACTGGGCCAAAAAGGTCCCTTTGCGAAGTCTCGAAAATGGCTGACCTTTTTAAAGTAATCCACTTCGGCATCTTTGATTTTCTTCAGCGCGCGAAATTGTAGTGAAGCAATTTTCTCGCGATTAGATTCTTGGAGACCCGCTACTAAGTCCAGGGGCCAAAGATTTTTTGCTGACGACGAGGCAATCTCTTCGTTGTAGCGAATCAAGATATCCTGAGTCTCTTGAAGCAAGTCTTTTTTGAAATTTTCGAAGGATTGGAGTGATTCTCTGAGGTTTCGGAGAACTTCGCCGGAATCCGTCTCAAGTGTTGGCGAATACCAAAGTTTCGTGGTCAAAGCTAAGATTTCTTCAAGCGGGAGAGATCTTAAAAGACCTTCACCATCGGGAAAATCCGCAAGGTACTGAAGGGCAAAGGCCTTGCGTCGGTAGCTAGCGGCAGATTCGTGGTGGAGTTCGTCCCCATAGCCCAATCGAAAAAGTTCGGGACGTAGGAGTCTGAGGCAGAGACTGTGGAATGTAGAAATTTGGCTTCGTTGGAAAACTTCTGTGAAGATCGAATCTAGATGATGCTTGCGTAACTTATCTAAGATCTTCTCTTTCATTTGTTCTGCGGCTTCAATGGTGAAGGTTAATGCGAAGATCTCGGGTGGGTGAAATCCGCCGCCCGTAGCCTTTAATTTTTCGTCGAACTCGAGATAGCCCAAACCTTCGATGTAGCGAGCCACAAGGCCCGTGGTTTTACCGCAACCTGCACCGGCCTCGACAAGTTCCCTTCGTACTTTTGTCATTGCAGAGTTTCCTCAAATTTCTCTTCTGTTGTCGCAGCTTCCAAAAGATAGGGGCGTCCACAAAAACCCTGTACGCGGCAATAACGGCATTGCGCATCTTTAAAAGGTTTGGCGTCATAACTGCCGGACTTCAGCCCGTTCAGTGCCTTCTGAATTTTGGCATCAAGTGCCTCATTGAGGGTGTTCAAATAGTCAGATGTGCAGATTTCGACTTTATGCCCGTAGCGATCGGCGATTTCATTGAGCGCACTGCCCAGGGAAGCTTCAGGTAGGATCAGGAGACGGGACTTCTCAGGCGCCAGAGGATTGAGGTAGCCCCCGCCAATGATTCTTCGGCCCTGGAATTCAGGCAGATCTTCAATCAGTTGACGATAGAGGAGCCACTGCAAATGATTGTGCTCAAGTAGCCTTTCAAATCGACCTTCCATGCGTCCAGTCTTGTAATCCCACAATAGGATTTCGCCACTGGGCAGGAGGTCGATGCGATCAACTTTTCCTCGAAATTTTTGACCTTTATAAGCACCTTCAACCCAAACTTCAGTGCGGACTTCGCGTGTTGCTGCAATTTGATAAAGTTCTTTTTCAAATCCCTCAAGGTGCCTGGCAAGTTTTTCAGAGAGGGGCCCCGCTTGTTTTAAAAGTAGTTGTTTGTAAGCAGGGCTAACTCCATTCTTGAAAACGTGATCGAGTTTTTCAGCGAGTTCCTGATAGAGATTCGCGCGTGTATCGTGAAAAATTTTCCTAGGCAGAAAACTTTCTAAAACTCGATGGATCCAATCGCCGCGTAGATTTTCCGGCATTCGTTCCGGATCGACAACGGTTGCTTCTTGCAGGCGCAAGACTCTTTCAAGATAAAAACGTAATCCGCAGTTGAGATAACTCTCCAAAGCTGTGGGTGAAGGGCATTCTTTTTCATAAGGAAGAAGTTGAATGGCCTCTTGGGTGTCGATCTGAGGTTTTTCAAGGGGAATCCTGATGAAAAACACATCATTTTGAAAGGCTTGAATGAGTGTTGCGAGTTTCCGCATCTCGCGTGCCGGTTTCGGTAAGGAGATGCCCTCGGCCTCGAAACAGTCTTCAAGTTGGGGAGGTAGGAGATTTAGACGGCTGGATTGAGCGTGAAAGGGATCACAAAGAGCGCGGAGCGATTCTGGCTTCGCCCAAAGAGCTATATTTTCATTGGGCAAAAACGCAAAGTCGTGAATGCTCAGTACTGGTATCCCATTGGCGTGAAATCGTTGATGCGGCGGTGTTTCACGCGCCTCTCTCAGAAGTCCAAGTTCTAGAAAAATCCGGCACCAATCCTCGAGACTTTGGAAGTCCTTGGGGCCGTCAGGAAGGGGGGCGGGCCGTGCTTCAGAACGCTCCCAAAGTTTTTCAAGAGCCTGCCAACAATCAGCGACAGAAAAGTCTGCCGTCAATCGCAATCGAGAACTCTTCTTTGAAAAGAGCCAAGGATGTTTCGAGGGGCAAGCCAATCGGCGATACTGGGCAAATAAATAGAGTTCTCGAATTTCTGGCGAATGACTTCTAAGTTCATCGTAGGGAAGATCAAGTGCTTGATCGCCCGGGATCCACTCAGCGATTTCCGCGGCCGTTGGGAGGGATTCCGGATAGGCCCAAAAAATGGCAAGTCCTGTCTTATCTTTTAAATCACTCTGTGGAATATTTGTGAAGTCCACACTTTCGCTTTCAGCAATTGGAATCCTCAGGAGTTGGGGAAAGTTTTGGCCGATTTTCTCGGACCACAATCGCAAAAAACTTTCCTCAAGGGCATAAGGATCACGATTCTCGATGACAATAATTCGGAGCGGACTTTCCGATCGGGGGTCACGTTCTAAAATCTGTGTCCAGTCTTCAGGGCCGAGACTTGAAAGAGCATTGCGGACACTCAAGACGGCTTCAACTGCCTGCCACTCTGAGAGCCAGAATTTATGTTGAGCGGCTTCGGCTCTGAGTCGCAAATAGGCGATGATTTGCTCGGTGGCATCCTTCAGTTCTGGGTTTTTACCTAGCTCATAACTGCGCAATACATCAGGCCAACGCTCTAGGGAGATGCTGGAGGGGAAGAGATACTTAAAATTCTGCTGAAAGGAAAAGAGGCGCCATGGCCGTGTTGTCGGATACAGCTTAGCTAATTCACGCATGATATCCAGAGGACTTAGGATCGGAAAACGCAGACGAGTAAGATTTTTTCGTTCAAGTTGAAGGAGAATGCGCATTGCGAGCTGCGGAATACGATAGACGCCCGGATTGGGCCAGCCAGTCATCTGAACACGAGCGTCTTTAAGTTTGCGATCTCCGCCCGGGCTTAAACTGCGGTCCAGAGTTAGGAGACAGTTCTCGGCTTCGAAAACATCGATAGCGGGGTGCTCGGTCTGGGCCAGTATCTTGTTGATGAAGTGGTTTAACGTCTTAGCATTCAAATCGCGTGTGAGTTTATACAGTGATTCAAGAATCTGTCACGGAGTCAGCTGATTATTCAGTCGCTGGTGCGGTATCCGTTGCGACTTCCTCTGGGCGAGGCCAAATCGCAAGGCCCGTTGCGGCCGCAGGTTCAATCACCGAGCGCAGGGTCCACTGATTTCCTAGATCATAGGCATCCGCTGAGGGCACCATATGAATCGTATCCCAGGGGCAATATTTCGCGCAGGCCTTGCAGCCAATGCAGCGGTCCTGATCGACTTCTACCATTTTTTCCATATCCGGAAATTTGGGGCCGGGAACCAATTCAATGCAGTCGACAGGGCAAAACTGAATACAGGCTTCGCATCCTGTGCAACCCGATTGATCGATCACGGCGATCACCTTGGGAGTTTTGATTTTGCGCACCGGTTTTTCTTTCAGCTGGACACGTACTTCTTCGGCCCGCTTTTCGGAAATGTCGCTGTAATCCATTTCCTCATTATAAAGCAAATATTTCCAAGAATTGCCAGAACTCTACGGCAAGCTTTTTGGCGAGCCAAATCGAAGAATTTCAGTGCGTTATTGGGTTGGCGATGGGCTAGGGGGAGCTGGGACGGGATGCGCGATAGGCAGCCGGGATCTTTACTAGAAATTTACCAAGATGCTGTTTAATATTCTCCAGAGAATTTGCCGAAAGGTTAAAAGATGAAATCTACTTTTTTTAGAGTCACTTCGTATTTTGCCCTATTCAGCATTTTATCAGCCTGTTCTACCGGCCGCGTCGAGAAGCGCAGTGCTCAGGCTGCCGTCCGATTTCCGGCCGCCGATGATTTTCGACAGCACACATACGTGCATCCTGCGATCAGCGGATCTCTCGTGATCCCAAGTGCTATGAAACTTTCCGATCTTTCAATGCAGCTGATGTTAACCTGCAAGCCAGAACCCGAACACGCAGTGGCAAACGAAGAGTCGGACTGTGGCAAATATACGGTTAAGGTTACACTGGAAGAGAAGGCCAAAGGCGAGCTTGTCTTTCATATTCCTGAATTCAAATACAAAGGGATGAAGCTAATGGACTCCGAGCTGGGCGATGCCTTCTCGGGACCTATTTTGGGAGCTTATTTTAGTTGGACATTGCATACGACTTACAAAGGACAACGGCTCTTGAGCGATGTTCACGCATGGTGGTGGGAAAAACGACCGCTCCAGGAAAAAGATCATCTGCAAAGGTATGTCGAAAAGCTCACGATTTTCAAATCAGTTGCAGCTACTTTTGACTTTAAAAAATCTCCGAAGCCCGTCAGCAAGAGCAACAAGGATTGGCGGGGCGTGCTTTTTGGCTACCATCTGCCGGATGATAATAAAGCGATGAGCTGGAATTATGCTCGGGATGACATGAGATTCCCTTTGAAAATAGGGGGGCATGTACTGGCCCAAGGATCATTCAAAAGCTCTGAACCTCGCCAGTATCTCATCGCTTGTCCCATGTTTTCCAAGCAGATCGCGATTGATAAAGACTACCCTGATGTGCAGGTGGCCGGGCGGGGCGCTGATTTCTGTTACTATTCGTCGGGCGGAACGGTTATGGGCCCAGTGAATTCTGAAGATCTCGAAACTTTTCTGAAATAGGCTACGATTCTTAATCAGCGGAGTGCTGGCAATTTCAGAAGTCGCTCACCGAGCTCCTGGCTTAGTTTCAGCGATACAGGCAGCGTGATGCGAAGTGCTGCGTCCTCACTTTTTGTGAGAAGAACAGGTGCTCGAATCCCCACCTTCTCCAAATCATCTGCAAGCCGCAGGGCTTTCGTGTGTGGAAATACGAGGAAGAGTGAATGTCCAGCGCGCGGCCAGTGGGGGCATCGGATTTTGTCGGCGTCGATGGCGTGCCGAAGTTTTTCCAAAAGTGTGCGTCCGCTGCGGGAAATTGCAGATCGTAAGCGCAGGTGCTGGGCGCCTCGGTGAAATTCTCGGAGCCAAAGTGACAGTAGAAGCGGCCAGCTTTCGCTTTCCGGAAAGTTCATGGAAGACTTTAAATTTTCCGGACCTCGCAATATCAGGGTGAGGGGTTTTTGATCCCGAGTCCAAGCTTGCATAGAGAAGAAAATGCTCACGCGGGATTCGTCAACATAACGAAGCAGCCCTATTTCATCACGAGCATCCCAGAAGAGACTCGAAAGACTTTCATCGATGACCACGCGCAGTTCAGCATTTTGCATGAAATGCTTTGAGGTGCGGGCCAAAAGTTCAGGAGTGAAAAACGAAGCGTCTGTTGGATGCGGTGAAAAAAGTATCAACAGTGAAATTTCTTTAGGATCGCGCAATAAATACTCTTCGGGGTCGATTCCAAGGTTGATGATTTCAAAGCCTTCTTCGCGAAGTCCTTCCATTTCGGGCACGATAGGTCCCATATAACCGATACTTTTCCGGGAGCTATTTTCCAAATGCGCATCGATTACGGCTCGCCAAGCAAGGTCCGGATGCGGCCAAAGGCTAAAGGTATCCGCTCTTGTGGCTCCGAAAAGTTGCGGAAGATGTGGTGGGGGGCTTTCAATTCGGTCATTAAGATGCAGGAATTCCACATAGGAGGCAGAGGGTTGCGAGCAATCCAATACGTCCTCTTGATCCATTCTTCATATTATAGTCCTCAGGTTTCATGACGCAGCGCCGATAGGACCTTAAGGGCATAATGCGTAGCGTTAAAAAGGCTTTCTTCATCTCACTTATCGGCCTAGTGACGATCATGGGCCGACCTGCATATTCAGAAGACGCACCCTGCGCCAGGGAGATTCGTCTTCGTGAACTAAGGCCCCTACAATTTATGGTCGATGCGGATTCTCTGCGGGTTCAACGCAGTCAGTTTAACGAGACTGATCTCAATGGCTGGGTGGAAGCCGAGTGGTTTGGAAAAAAGTTGCGCTTCAATCATCTCGCGCCGGGCGTGGGACTCCCTTTTGATCTTGTATTTCTCCGTTTGGAAGTCATCAATGACCATGGAGAAACGCTCGAGGAATTTTCTACGAATTTTCCTTCAGACAGTGAATGTTTTCTGATCAGCATTTTCCCTGGCGGCTCGACAAAATTTTTCGACCTTTCATCGAAGCTGGAAAACCTATCGGGCCGACTGCGCCTTCGAGTGCGGGTCTTCGTTCCGGATCATTCGTAGCTATCTACTGAGGGTTCGTTGGCACTAGGAAAACTCGTAGTTCACTACTAGTTCCCGTCTTCCTGAACTCTCGTAAATAGCATTCGATTTTAGTCTTCACCGTGCTTAAAAATTGATTTATCTTGCAGAGCCTTCCAATGTTGAGGCTAGCAAAGGGCTCGACGTGCATGCTGGCAATTTCCATGCATTTCAAAGAAGAGTTCGAATTTATGCCATTTTCGAATGAAGCCGAAACGCTATTGGTCCACCGGCAAGTTTTCTCGACCCATTCAGTAGGCGAGAGTTTTTCATCAATGAAAGTGAGTCCGCGTTCATAACAAATAGCCGCGTCTTTGCCGACTCCAATATTCGAACAAAGTTGATTGAGTACGCCGATCTTGTCTTTGAGCTGAGGACAAGTCGAGGGAGCGATTGCCTCTTTGAGAATTCCGCGCGGGGCACTTGGCAGAGTCCCTCGGGCTCCTGGAAATGAATGTTGATTTTGGGCAATCGCTTCCAAGGCTAAAGCAAGGGTCATCAAAATTGAGATTTTTAAAAGGGCCGAAAACACTGCTTTCAGTCTAAAGGGCTTCGATTTATTCTTTGAGTCGATTATTTGTCGTTTCGTAGGTGAATTTTATCGTTCATGCGGCGCGCGGCGAACGGAAAGTCTTACGCCTTGATCTTCGGCGGTGACGACCACAAAACTCCAATCAATGCTGAGTTCCGATTGCCCGTCCATGAGTGCCTTGGGCGGATTGGGGAAGGGGGCGGCTGCGCGGAATGCCTCCAGCGCGGCGCGGTCCAGTTCGTGATATCCCGAAGTGCCTGTCAAATCCGTGCGCAGGATCGAGCCATCCCGTTGAATGCGGACGCGAAGTTTAGTGATGCGGTCACCGCTGATTTGTTTCACGCCTTGCTGCATGAGACTTTGAAATTCATTTTTCAGACGACTTTCCCATTGGAAGGAAAGTTTCTGGCGGATGCGTTCGTAAAAACTGAAATACTTAAACTCTTGGGTGTTCAAAAGGGTGTTTGCTCCGATTGAGACATCTGGCAAATAGTCATTCGTAGCCGAATGTCCATCGCCTTGAGGTCCACTCGGACCCACAGAGGCGATGTCGCGGCCCCCTTTTTTACCCCCAGTTGAGATCGAATCGAGGGGAACTGTGAAAAGGTTTTTCACCAAAGTCTCGGAGGCTCGTGCATTCTTTGCACTGGCTTTGTCTTGATTCGGCGCTGCTTCCTCGACCGAGGCAGGTCCGCGACTGGGAGCCTCTTGGATTCCTTCACGAAGTACATTTTTGAATTCGCCCACACGAGCGGCGCGCGTATTCTGATCTACCACGCTTGTGCTTTTTGACTGAAAAACCTGCTGAGACAGAGGCGCGACTAAATTCTTATCCGACGGAAGACTTTCACTTTGAACGAGTTGCTGTGATTTTCGCTTGGAATGAATTTTTTGCAGCTTCTGAAAGTCGGCTTCGCTTAGAGTGCGAGTTTCAAGCGAAGAAGCTTTCGAAAAATTTAAAGTTTCATGATGGACCCATGGGAGATTGGCGAAGAAAAGTGCAAGCACCAGGACATGCAATCCCACCGACAATAGCGATGCCTTGAGCTCCCGCGAGACCATATGGGCTATTCGACAAAATTTCAGAATTTCTAAAAGTATTTAGAGGAAAGGAAGAAGGGTCAGAGAATCTTGCATGATGCGCAGTGTCGGCGGTGGGCCTCGATTGATAAAAGGGCAATTCAAGGCGCCTAGGCGCCTTAAGTTAGCCCGATTTCACGCAGACGCTGGGCAAGATATTCTCCCGCAGTTGTTTCAGGATCTCGGGGCGGGCGGTCAGCTGCGACGCAAGACGGCAGCGCCTTGAGACTCATATCTGAAACGGGATGTACAAAAAACGGAATAGAGTAACGCCGCGATCCATCGTTCATCATTAAATCTTTGGGCGGATTGGCCACGCGATGCGTGGTGCTTACGTATTTGTAGTTCGAAAGTCTTTGGAGCATGTCGCCCACGTTGACCACAATTTCACTGGCTTCAGTCGTGATCGGAATCCAATTGCCGTCACGTCCCATTACCTGAAGGCCCGGATAACTGGCGCCAATTAAAAGTGTGATCAAATTAATGTCTTCGTGCGCTGCCGAACGGACTGCATCAGGATGTTCGTCGCCGCGAAGGGGCGGATAGTGAATTGGTCGCAAAATAGAATTTCCATAGCGAACATATTCGTCAAAGAATTTTTCCTCTTGGTCTAAGTTTACGGCAAAGGCGCGCAATAGATCCGTCGCTAGACCCAGCAGCGTATCGAAGAGTTCTCGCATCGTTTGATCAAAACCAGGGATGACCGGCACGGATATATTTCTCGGGTAAACGGAATAAAGAGGGTGGGTCTCGGGCACGTTAACGCCCACATGAAAGAATTCCTTTAGATCACCAATCTGCGTGTGTTTTGCGTGTTCGCGGCCGAAGACGGTGTAACCACGTGCGCCACCCGAATTGGGCAATTCATATTTGAGTTTTTCTTCGACCGGCATTTTAAAAAACGCATCAATCTTGTCGTAGGCCCGCTTTTGAAGTTCAGGAAGAACTTCGTGACCCTTCACGACCAGAAATCCGATGTCTCTGGCACATTCACCTACCGTTTTTATGAAAGCACTTTTATCGGCTGGGTTAGAGGAGCGATACTGTCGAATGTCCAAAGTCTTGATGCTCTGTTTGGCTGTCATAGGGAATTGGGCTTAGCACCAAAGTGAAAGCTTTTTCTAAGGAAATTTCCTTTAGGGAGCGGGCTAAACTGAAATTCTTGAATTGGAAGCTCTGCATGGCGCTCTGCAGCGTAAGCCGATAAATGCTAAATTCGGCCTTATGGCGGCTCTTTCACCAAAAACGCTTTCACTTTCAAAGCTGGGTCTCCTTTTAATCTTGGCTGCCTGCCGGGGGCCAGTAAAGGGTGGGGCTCCCACGGAGGAAGCGGGGCGGGATGCACCCATTCCCGATGTGCTCCTAAACGAGGCACCACAGGCCCAAGAGAATATGCTGGGAACGGGTGCACTGGATTCGATGAACGAAGAAGCGATTCATTTTGAACCATTGCCGGAGGCGAGCGAAGGAAGTCCCTATCAACAAAGTTATCAAGACGAAGAGGAGCCTCGCGATCCCTCTAAGAAAAAAAATTAGAATTCCGTGCATCGACGAATGAGATCAAGAATTTTTGATTTCCGCGACAAACGGTCCAAACAGAAGTGAAGACCGTCCCACTTGAGAATCGATTGGCAATTGGATGGGACCTCGCTGCGTCCCTTCAAGCCACCGGCAGGTCTGCGCAAATCCTTTAGCCACGGTAGCGAAACCGCGTGTTTGGGTATGGTGGTGTTGCCACAATAACGAGTTCCGTGCTCTTCGGTGATGAAAAATTCATTGAGTTCAGTGAATCGTTGGCTTGCCACTCGGCGAAGCACACTCACATCGATCTGCCCTTTCTTAGTGGCGAATGCGCTGGTCGTAACCACAAAAAAACAAAGAAGACCCAGAATTGCTAAGCATGAAGAGTGAGACAGGTGCCTCATAGCGTGCAGTCCTCGCCTTTTTCGACGCGTGTGCAGGCCAGGGTGTCGCGTAAATATTGATTGAAAAATGCTGCGGACGCAGGAGCATCGGCACAAAAACTTTCCATTCCGGCCCAGGCGTTCTTTCTGCGATTCTCTAAATTTTTAGGATGATTCTTTTTGAGCCAATCGGCGTAGAAACGGCCGCCGACTGCGAGAGTTAAGGCGGATGAATTCGTCGCTGCTTTTGGACCACAGACCTCTTCCTGAAATCCGCTTTCATGGTGAATCGCGCCGCTGCTGTTGATGACCTGGGCCAACTCGCGGGCCATCAATGCGCGTAAGTCTGAGTGTTCATTCATCGTACCTATACAAACCGTGAAGCTATTGGAATCCAAATCGTAAAACACTTGTCGCCCCAGGCTGCCGCATGCCGAAGCCTCATCGAGATTTGGCAACTGAAGGCGCAGAGACCTAATTTTTGCGATCCAAAGTTTTTTTGTTTCTGGCGATAAATTTTTAGACGCTTTGAGGCTTTCGGTAACACTGGCGCTCATTTCAGAGAACTGTTTTTCGGCGTCTCGGAAGATCGCTGTGTTTTTCCACATCGCGCCAATTATTTCGGAATTCAGATTCTTTACAATTTCGAGTCGATTTTCCTCTGATGCAGATTCTGTTAACTCATTTTCGGCTTTGACACCTTCAGCAGAAGGCATTCGGGAGTCAACGGTAGCTTCAAAGGCCGCGTTCCAGGCCGCCGACAATCGAATCGTCATCACTTCTGCTTCGGCAATATTCTCGGTGCCAGCCTCACTCGTTTTTGCGAGAAACTCTGAGACTTGCGCGAAATAACCCTCGCTCTCGAGTTTCGCGCGGAGGTCTGCAGGCAATTTTTCCTTGCGAGCGAGACGTTGTTCAAGATGCATTTTTACACGCCGGCTGTATAGACCCTCTGCTCGTTGGTTATTGGCACAATGATCTTTCAACATTGAAAGGCAACTCACGTTTGCACCAAGCTGAGCCGGTGTTTTTGCATCCGGCATATGACTCTTTTTTTGAGCCCCCGCAAATTCAGTGAGTGAAAGAGTTAAGAGAAAGACCAATACGGTATTGAAAGCGCGCATCTGAAAATGATTCTATCTTCTCTGGACGGGAAGCCAAAGCCGACTGATTGACAGAGAGTCGGGCGACAAAAACCTGTCAGAGTCCGAAGTTACTTTGCTGCCGGCTAGGCGAAAGCGGCTCGCCTAAAGGAGCTGCAACGTTGAGCTGACCAAATTTCCACCACGCTCTAGGCTTTGGTAGTTGGGATGATGCAGCTGAATGCCTCGAGAATCTTGTCGCAGATTGCCGATGTTGGTGGTCGTAAAGCGTGCTTCATAAAGAGTTTCTAGCGGCAATACGACGTTCGCGATATCCGTCAAGGGACCTCGCAAGGAGTCCGCGACGACGACAAAGGGGGCTTGTTTCAAATAGTTCACGAAATTTTCCGGCAGTGTGCGTTGTGTGCTTTGACCGAAGACAAATACGGGTCCCACAGGGTGAGCTTCACCGAGTTCATCATGCAGCATCTCAACAGGAACAATGCCTTCGTTCAAAAGGCCGCGGCCATTCAAATGACTCAGCAGCGGAATTGCGTGAGCATTGCTCGGCAGCATTTTGTAAAGAGCCCATTCACCTTCAGAAATCGGCATGGGCAATAGGTAAAGTGTCTCATCCAAGGCATCCGATGACTGGAAAAAATCTTTTTGTGGACGTTTTTCCCAGAGAAGCTTTCCGCTGCGAATGGCGGGACCAAAAGTGAGCGAGAGAATGGGAATTTCTGTTTCAAGCTCACGGTAGCTCTCTAGAAGACTAACGATCTTTTTATACTTCTTGAATTGAGCGGGTGCCGAAAAAAGTGGAGTCGAAGCTTTTGTCGACCACAATTCGAGGAATTTTTTTGCGGTCTTCAATGGGTTGATCCCAGCGACATTGCGACCACGTTTTTCCCACGAAGCTGCAAGTGATTTTGCCCATGAAATTTCTTCATGAGGCGCTTCATCCCAGATCCAAAATTCCCAGCTTCCTTTAGTCTCTTCGATGGCAGCCTGGACTTCGCGCAAACTTGTCGATTCTAAGATCTGATCGCGACGAATCATCGGCGAATAAAGTCGACGTTCTTCCTCGTTATGAAAGTGATAGCCCCAACGGCCTTTGTCGCAGATCCACCAGTCGTTGACGGCAGCATTTTCCCGCGGCACCAATCGTTCAATGAGTGGCTTGGGGGGCATTCCATCCGGGCGCGCAATGCCGGGGTGGCGGTGTTTGGTGTGAATTTCCACATTGCATCCCATCGAGCAGCCGGTACAAATGCCCTCATGTTTTCGCAGCTCCCAGGGTCGGGCTTTGAAGCGATAATCGATTGCAGTTAATGCTCCGACGGGACATAAATCCACGACATTTCCCGAAAAAGGACTTTGCATAGCCCGACCTGCAAAAACATCGATCTTCGACTTTGAAGCGCGTTCATTCACAACCAATTCCGTTCGGCCATCCAGTTCCGACGAAAAACGCACACAACGTGTGCAAAGAATGCAACGCTCTTGATCCAGCATCACTCCTTCGGCGACCGGCTTATGTTTGTCGAGAAGTTCTTTTTCTTCGGTCATGCGCGAGCGCGACGGACCATGATCGTAAGTATAGTCTTGGAGTTTACATTCTCCTCCGCGATCACAAATGGGACAATCTAGCGGGTGGTCCAGAAGCACAAATTCCAAAGTGGCGTTCTGACCTTTTTTTACAAAATCAGAATTGGTTTTAACTTTCATGCCTTCATTCACTGTGGTCGAGCAAGCAGTGGCTAGTTTTTTCTGGCCCTCGATTTCCACGTAACACATACGGCACTGTCCAACGATCGTCAGTCCCGGGTGATAACAAAAATGGGGAATGAAGCTCTCAGCTTTTTTTGCAGCTTCGATCAGCGTGGTTCCCGGTGCAACCTGCACCTCTTGACCGTCGATCGTCAGTTTTACGAGTGCTGCTATTTCGTTATCTGCCACGTTATCGCTTCTCCATTCTATTCATTGATTAACGATCAATCTCGCCTAGTACGGGATCCATGCTGGCAACAGTTGCAACGGCATCGGCGATGAGTTTGCCTTTCACAAGTTCCGGAAGAATAGCAACACTGCGAAAGGCCGGACTGTGAATACGCAATCGGGCCGGGGAATTTCCGCCATCACTCTTCAGGAAAAAGCCGAATTCCCCTTTAGGATTTTCAATGGCAGAGTAAATCTGGCCTTTCGGAGCTTTGAAGCCTTCGGAAATAATCTTGAAATGCCAAATCAATGCTTCCATCTGTGTGTAGGTTTCTTCTTTGGTGGGGATAACGACTTCGGGAACATCTGCGTTGATCGGACCCTCGGGAAGACCCGCGATAAGCTGCTGCAAAATTTTGATGCTCTCTTCCATTTCTCTGAGGCGCACCAAGTAGCGATCATAGGCATCACCCTGGGTGCCTACGGGTACGCGAAAATCCATTTCATTGTAGAGCATGTAGGGCATGTCTTTTCTAAGATCCCACTTTAGCCCCGTGGCGCGAAGATTGGGTCCCGTGACGCCATACTTGATGCCCAATTCCGGAGTGATGACTCCGACCCCGCGTGTGCGGTCGATCCAAATGCGATTGTTCGTTAGCAGTGCACTCATCTCATCCAGTGTTTGGGGAAGCTCTTTAAGGAAAGTTGTCAGGCCGTTCAGGAATGCCGAATTTGCATCACGTGAAACGCCACCCACTCGGGTGTAGCTGGTGGTGAAGCGGTGTCCGGCGAGTTTTTCGATGAGGTCGTAAATTTTTTCGCGTTCATCAAAAGTGTGGAAAAAAACCGTCGCAGCTCCGACGTCAAGTGCATAGGTTCCGAGCGAGAGTAAGTGGGCGCTGATCCGAGCCAATTCACAGGCGATCATGCGGATGTACTGACCTCGACGGGGAACTTCAATTCCTAGAAGTTTTTCAACCGCCAAGGTGTAGCTGACATTGTTTGATAAGGGGGCCAAATAATCTAGACGATCCGTGTAGGGAATAAATTGGTGAAATCGCTTGTTCTCGGCGATCTTTTCAAAACCCCGGTGGAGATAGCCGATTTCAGGAATACATTGAACAATGGTTTCACCATCGATCTCCAAAATCAGGCGTAAAACTCCGTGGGTCGAGGGATGCTGCGGACCCATGTTGAGAATAATTGTTTCTCTTTGTGATTTTCTGATGGGAGTCGTGATCGAGGGAAGTGAAAGTTTAACGCTTTCATCCGCGCGGCTAATGGGTCGCGTACCCTCGCCGCGCTTAATTTTCTCCTGAATTTTCATGACGGCCTGGATCACAGCCTCCGGTCGCGGAGGACAGCCCGGAATGTAGACGTCGACTGGGACTATGTGGTCGAGCCCCTGGACAACACTGTAACTGTCGAACATACCACCCGTGCAAAGGCAGGTGCCCATCGCGATTACCCATTTGGGCTCCATCATCTGGTCGTAAATTTTCCGAACAACGGGGGCCATCTTATAGGTCAGGGTGCCGGCCACGATCATGAGGTCTGCTTGGCGTGGCGAAAAGCGCAAGACTTCGCTTCCGAATCGGGCCATATCAAAACGCGGACCGACGGCGGCCATCATTTCGATTGCGCAGCAACTGATGCCCATGGGCATCGGCCAAAGACTGTTGGCGCGACCTTGGTTGATCACCCAGTCGAGTGAGGTTGTGATGACGGAGTCTCCGAGCTTCGATTCAAGTCCCATGGTGTAAGTGGATTTATCCTCCTAAGTGGGGATTTTCTCAAGGTCATTCTCGGGAACTATGAAGAATTTGGCGAGCTTAAACGGCTTCCGGATCCGGGCGCAAGTCAGTGCGTTCTTCGCGCAAAACCTCTCGAATGTCGCCGCGTTTTTGATAGGCCCGCAGAAGCAAATCCTGACGTGCTAGTAAACGCTCGCTGCGGCTGATCTTTGCCAGAATACGATCGATCTGAATGTCTTGAAGTTTGCCTTGTTGAGCCAATTGAACCGCGATTTCTCCGGCGCGGCGATAGGATTGCCGTTGTTTCTGCTGAATCTTGGCGGAATCCCAAAGAATCTGGAGAATTTTGCCGGTACGAAGTAGTTCGCGGACCGAAGGGCCCAGTGTGCGGCGGACCCAGCGCAGAAGACGCCACCCGAAACTACGATTTTTTTTCAATCGGGCACGTGCGCGAGTCATAATCCAAGCTTAGTCCCCAGTCGGCAGGGCGGGCAAGGGCCACAGAGAGCTCATTGGGGCTAAAAATCCGGCACCAAAGGACTTTTTCGCTCCGAGCCACTTGAAGAAGGGCCGCGGATTCTCTAGAAGACGAAGCTTCAAATCGTGCCGAAGTGGCGGAATTGGTAGACGCAGTGGATTCAAAATCCACCGCCCGTCAGGGCTTGAGAGTTCGAGTCTCTCCTTCGGTACCATTTTTCGCGGCCCGCGCAGCGGGGAACAAAAAGTGACCGACGTCACTTTTTGACGCGAAAAAGCCTGAGCACTTGCGGAGGGAAGAGGGAGCGGAGCGACCGACCCCGCAGCAAGCGCGCAGGGGCAGAAAGCATCCAGTACAAAAAAAATCAAACTGCCCCTGAGTAGCAATTGCTCTAGCTTTGCGGAGGGTGGTGGTCTCCACCACTAAAATGGTACCGACCTTTTGCGGGTATCGAGATTTTCTGCGAGCTGCGCCGATAAGATCAAAATTCCAGCCGTGCGATTGTTTGGGGGCTGCACCGCATTTGGGGAACAATTGTTTTATCATTGAGTGATGAGTATCAGTTTGAGTGCTTTTCTGCTTTTAATCCTTGGACTCATTTTCCTGATTTTTTTTATTTGGCGTCATTACTTTTCACTGGCCAAGAAAGCGCTGTTGGATTGGGCCCGTCAGGAGAATTTCAAGGTTATCGAGCTGAAACGATGCCAATGGGACTTGGGACCATTTAAGTGGAAAGCTGTCCGAGGTCAGGAAGTCTTTCGGATTCAAGTCCAAGATTTTAGCGGACAGATTCGGCGAGCTTGGATCCGAGTGAACGTTCCTATCTACGGAAGTCTTTTAAATTTGGTGGGTGGATCACCCGTCGAAGTGCATTGGGAATAATGCGCTATTTCAATTCCAAGATTCACAGCCCGACATTTTCAATGCTCTGACGAAGCCGTAGATTCCGAGAGTAGCGGGGGACTTTTGACTTCATAGGCGACTTTGAAAAATTCCTTTGTTTTATCGGGTGGGAAGCCGACTCGGACTGTTTTTAAATGGTCCCCCAAGCCTCGTAATCTCAAAGCGACGGAAAAATCTTTTGGGCGATCCCTTTCTGGTTTTTTTTGATGATGATGTGATTGTCGGTGCATCCTGTCTGGCCGCTTATCAGAGGGCCCATAATCAATTTCCTGGAAGAAAGTTTTTTGGGGGACCCACAAGCGGAATTTTCGAGAAAAGCTGCCCCAAATGGCTCGAGTCCCTGCAGCCTAGTTCCGTCAATGGTTTGAGATACAGCCCTGAGGAACTCAAGACCAGAAAGAAGGAGCCTTTCTTTTTGGGTTTCAACTGGGCTTGCAGTCGGAGTTTGATTTTGGAATACGGCGGTTTTGATCTTAGATTTGGACCAGGTTCTCTGACTGGGGCCACCGGGCAGGAAACACGAATGCAAAATCTTTTGAAGCAGTCGGGGGTCCGGGCGGTTTATGTTCCTGATGCTGGTGTTGCTCATTTTGTCCCCGCAGAATCGATCAGCCTCCGTTGGGCCATCAGACGGCGCTATCGCAACGGAATGGAGTTTGAACTCAATTATCCCAGTGGAATCAGAGCTCGTTTTATAGCCCTCATAAAAAAACTGATTCTGCTTCCGTTGGGCTTCCGAGGACTGCGACCGGGCGGCGAGTGGCTTTGCGGTTTAGGATTCGAAATGGGTCGTTGGAAAATAAAGAGCAACAGATTTTTTCGAAGGGCGTCTCACATTGCGCTGCAGTCGACATCACCCGCGCCCATGTGGTCAAAGCCTTGGAGGAGAAGGCAATTATAGTCTTTGTGGCAGTCTTGGATGCTGTAGCTCATCACATTGGGTCGGGGATTGAAGGTTTCCTGGGGAAGTCCAAAGCTTTTTCGGATATCCGTTTCCTTCAAACGACTTTTAAAATGGAGATTGATCGCTTGGAGGGATCCACGTTCCCAGGCCAGGCTAATTCTCTGAATTTGAGAATGAATTTTGGGAACCAATTCCTGTGGAAATTCGAAACCCTCGTAATAAGCATCCGTATTCTTGCAGGGATCTCCTTTGTTGAGATAGTTTTTTAGATCACAGTTAAATCTTGGATCGCGGTGCTTGAATTTCTTTTCCAAAAAGCAGCCAAAGTCAGGCAGCGTGGATCTGGGCCAAGTCATCACGTCGTCGCTTTTAATTTTTTCCCAATCTGATGCTGCGTTCACTTCAGAACTAAATAAGAAACTGATTGCCACCATGAATACTTTTTTCATTCCTAGACGGTATCGGTGAACGGTTGAGGCCGCAAGGGGGGCGAAGCGAAGTCCCATGTCCGTTTTTTTCATTTTCTAACCGCTAGGACGGGAGCCTTCTGAATTTCTATTCGCTCCTTGAATTCTACCGAAGGGCTTCTAGACTATCAAAATGGTTAAAAAATGGGAGTCGTGGCTTCCCGCTCTTCTATTTATCTCTCTTTTTATTTTTGCAGCCTACAGCAACATCTTCGATTGGGATCACTTTCTGGCAGCGGCCGAAGCAGATCTTCGCTCGTGGATGATTTGGGGCGAGGCACCGGTCTGGAGTTATCTTTTCTGTGGAGGTGTGACCCGTGCAGGCGATCCACAAGCTTACGGTTTATCGCCTCTCTTTTTAAGTCACATTATTTTTGGCTCGTTTTGGGGTTGGAAAGTCCTGATCGTTTTGACGGCCACCGTTGGCTACCATTTCATGCGCCGCTTGCAATTGCATTTTTTTCCTGGGCTCAATGCAAATTTTTCTCGTTTGGTAATCTTGACTTATATTTTTGGAAATTTCTTCTTGTGGCATGTGCACCACGGGCACCTCACCTTTCTTTTAAATTATCTAGTTCTAGGACTTCTTTACTATTTCTTACGAGCCACCCAGGGGGCATTACGACTTAGGGAGCTCTTATGGGTAAGTCTACTGAGCTGGGCTATTTTTTCGGCGGGCTTCTATCACACCAGCGTGTTTTTTGGCCTACCCCTGGCCATCAGCTGTGTTCTATTTTTCTGCTTAGTATTCGTGCGGCCTGCAAGTCGGAAGAATTTTCCCATACGGGCCATGGGAAGTTTCCTGCTCTTTCTTAGTGTGGGCATCGCGGGGGCAATATACAAGTGGGGTGCCGTTTTAGGTTATCAACTTGAGAACCCACGTGTCGTCGAATCATTCAACGAGACGATGACTTTTGTGGGCTTTCTTAAAAACCTATTTTTGCCCACGAAAGATTATCAGTTTCTAGGTTTTTTAGGGAACGAGGGACCGTGGGGAATTTGGGAATATTCGGCATTTTCTCTGGTGGCTTGGCTCTTTCTTTTTATGGTGGTGGTGCTTTTAATTCAAAAGAAGCGTCTGGACCTTTCCTCAAACATTGCGAAGTTCTCGCTAATTTTTCTCGGAGTCAGCACGGCCTTTTATTTGGGTGGTGATTCCATCTTTTATCCATTCAAATTTGTGAATGAAGTCTTTCTCAGTAATTCGGTTCGCGTGATCGGTCGCTTTGGCCACAATTTAACTCTGGCATTTCTGCTTCTCGTGTTCTTGATGGCCGAGAAACTTCCACGAATCAGTAATTTTTTAGGAAAGCGAAGTGTCTACGCCCTATCCATCTTGATTCTCTTGTTGAATTTCCTAAGTTTCTCGCCGACTCTATTCAATCCGTTGCCACCTAAGTTTTTTGCTGAACTGGATTTCAATCCCGACCCCGAAATGAGAGCAGTGATGTCGACGCGACCTCGAACTGACCGGCAATCCTTTATGTACGAGCCCATTTTGGCCGGAGTTGCAGTGCTGAATTGCTATAATCCTATTGCCAGAGAATCCGTGGTTGTGGCGGAGATGTCGGAACTTGCTCTAAAGTTGGAAGCCAAGCCGCTTCCCTTCATTCAGTTCGACAGCGCTCCGAGTGAGGATTGTATTCGCGATACTTTTTTTACAGCGTCTAAGCTGCGGGTTGGGAAAGCTTGTCCTTCGGGGTGTTTCCTTCTGAATCAACTGAAGCCTGAAGATGCAGCCCTCTACGTTCGAGACCCCGTTTCCGGTCATCATTGTTTTAAGAAAGAATAAGCAATGATTGGCCTGCTTCGCTTACTAGAATAGGCGAGTTATTTTCCGCCGCCGGTATCCATGCCGCCATAGACCAGGCTGTCAGAGGAAAGCGGTGCTTCAAATACATCGGGCGTCCAGTATCGCAAATACTGCAGTACCAGGGCGTCTCTTTCTTTATTGTGATCCAGAAGAATTTCCAGCTGCGAACTTTCAGTCGGAAGATCTTCATTTTCTTTAGGTTCTTTAGGGGCAGAATCTGAATCAGGCAGGCTAGAATAATTTTTATATTCAGGCTCTGATCGCGCCGAAAAAAGCAGACCTTTTTTGTTAAAATCTTTTGAAGCGTAGAGTGCTGTGCGAACCACTTGAGGCTCTTGGGAGTCAAACTCTAGCGTGACATCCAAACGAATTTCCGACAAAGGCCCTAAGAAAAAATGGGGAACGATGGTGACTTTGAAATATACTCCGTCAGCACTCAGGCCCTCGAAAACACTTTTTTCGATTTTTTGCAGGGCTAAACGGATCGCTTCATTTTCAGTATTTCTCAGAAGCTTGGCATCCAGGGCATCCCTCAAGAAGAAGTAGTCACTAGCAAAGGGGACGAAATCACCCACTTGGATACGACTCGGGGCTTGATTCGTAGAACTTGTACTGTTTTCAGCGCTCTGCTGGCGAATTTTTTGGTCGAGCTGACTCACTTCCTCTGCAAATGCAGTTGCGGAACTTGCGAGAATTCCGCCAAGGATAGAGAGCATCAAAAGCTGTTTAAAATTCATTAACTTACACCTCAAGTGCCCCTGGCCCTGAAAAGAGAGCTGGAGCCCAGCATTTGTAACGAATTTGGCGCCTGGCGTCAAGATGCAAGTCGTTCTGGAGCCTCGTGGATAGCTGCAAGTTTTTGCTTGATCTTCAGGCCCTTAGGAAGATAAAAGGCGAGCTTCTCGTATGAAAAAAGATATTCATCCCACAAACTACCGCCCCGTTGTTTTCCAGGACGTTTCCTGTGATTTTTCCTTCCTCACGCGCTCGGCTGTCCCTACCAAGGACAAGATTAAGTGGGAAGATGGCCAAGAATATCCCTTGGTGAAAGTGGAAATTTCTAGTCAGTCGCATCCCTTTTTCACTGGTAAACAGCGTCTTTTGGATACCGAAGGACGCGTTGATAAATTCAACAAAAAGTACCGTCGTTAGATTAAACGCTTTAAGAGGCTCAGTGGACCCTGGAATTCCCAAGAATTCCGGGGTTTTTTGTGTCTGCGAATCTGCTTCACTCGCAGTCTGAAATTGACTATGGGAGAGGGCATGACACAAACGCCCGGCTTTCAACCTACGATTAACCTCAAAACTGGTCTTGCAGAGATGCTCAAAGGTGGCGTCATTATGGACGTCATCAATGTCGAGCAGGCTAAGATCGCTGAGGACGCCGGAGCCGTGGCCGTAATGGCTTTGGAGCGCGTGCCTTCTGATATTCGCAAAGAAGGCGGCGTCTCACGGATGTCGGATCCTCGCATGATCGAAGAAATAATGGCTGCCGTAAGCATCCCTGTGATGGCAAAAGTTCGCATCGGCCATTTTGTCGAAGCGCAAATTCTAGAGGCTCTAGGTGTGGATTACATCGACGAGAGCGAAGTTCTGACTCCCGCAGATGATCGCTACCATATCAATAAATTCCAGTTCAAAGTTCCCTTCGTTTGCGGAGCTTGTAACTTAGGTGAAGCACTTCGTCGTATTGGCGAAGGAGCAGCTTTGATGCGTACAAAAGGCGAAGCTGGAACGGGCGATGTTGTTGAAGGCGTAAAACACCTTCGTCAAATAGTTTCCGAGATTAAGCGCCTGGGTGCGATGGACGAATCTACTCTGATGACGGAAGCGAAGAATTTTGGTGCTCCCTACGAATTAGTTTTACGTGTAGCGCGCGAGGGCCGTTTGCCCGTGCCCAATTTTGCGGCGGGCGGCGTGGCTACTCCGGCTGATGCGGCGCTCATGATGCAACTAGGTGCGGAGTCAGTGTTTGTTGGATCTGGAATTTTCAAAAGTGATAATCCGGCACTTTTTGCCAAAGCCATCGTTAATGCCGTCGCTCAATATCAGGATCCCGCTGCAATCCTAGCCGCAAGCCGCGGTTTGGGTTCTGCGATGCGAGGCCGATCAGCGCGTGCCTTGGATGAGATGGAACGCTTGGCCGAGCGTGGTTGGTAATTGCTCAACGGGTGCATTGTGAAAATCGGCATTCTCGCATTGCAAGGTTGCGTTGAACCACACGAACGGCATCTCAAGGCCTTGGGTGTAGACACAATTCAAGTACGTCGAGCCGATCAGTTAAATTCCGATCATATTGCAGGACTCATCATTCCCGGAGGCGAAAGCACGACGATGCTTAAACTTTTGGATCGCTTTCAAATGACCGATGCGCTGAAAAAATTTTCAAAAGATCGACCAGTGTGGGGAATTTGCGCGGGATCTATTTTGATGGCCGCGAAGGTCAGTCATCCCGAACAGAATTCTTTCGGCATGATCGACATGGATGTCGAGCGCAATTCCTATGGCCGCCAATTGGAAAGTTTTTCCATTCCACTTGCGGGAAATTCTGAAGTGGCTTTCATTCGTGCGCCTAAAATATTGCGGCATGGTCCCAACGTGAAAGTGATTGAATCACTTGAAGGCGAGGCTGTTTGGGTTCTGGAAGGCCGGATGATGGCTTCGACTTTTCATCCCGAGCTATCCCCTGCAGTTCCGTCAACGCTGCATAAATATTTCGTGGAACTTTGTTCCTAGTTTATTGAAAAAAATCTGGGGACGAGTCGAAATCCCCAAAGTCAAAAGATAATTGTCCGCGAATTACGATGTCACGAAAGAGATTCATGTCATGGGTTTCACGGCCATGGGAATCGACAATGTTGGGCAGGCGTAAGAGTGTGAAGGATCGGAATCCGAACTGAGACATGTTGTTTCGAATGTTTTCATAGGCTCTCCGGTAGCCAAAGATCGGCAGCGCATTTTCACCGTTCAAAACGACGCCGACTTCGCGAGCGATTGTCGAAACCTCGTGCACAAGTCCCTGGGGCGAACTGTAATTGGGGTGGCCTGAATTTTCATCGAGTTCAAGACAGGTGAAAGTCAATTCGAGATTCAGTGCGCGCATGGCCGAGAGAATGCTTCGATATTCCATATAACCAGTCGCATATTCAGCCGAGTGAGGCATCTCCGGATTGGTGAATTGCCAGTGAAGCCCTGCGATCTTTGCTCCCAATTTTACTTTAAACTTGGGCAGCAAGTTTTCATGGGCTGCTCGGCTCATGTTTTTCATGTGTTCCAAAAGTGAACCTTGGTACCAGAGCATAAAATCGCGACCATACGCACTTCGTATTCCCGTTCGAAAAAATTGATCACCGTCGGTGGGGGGACCGATCTGCTCCCATGATGTAAGAGCACTATTCCAGGCGCGATTGAGCTGATCTAGTGATTGGCCGTACTTATGTCGTAAAGTGTCCTGAAAGCTGCGAATCGCTAGGGGCGAGTGGGCTTGAATACGGCCCGGCTCGGGATAGCGCCAGCCCGAGGCAGCGTTATAGGAAGGGTAGCGCAGTTCACCAGCAGGACCCATGCTGATGTAGACTTTTTGAATGATGTCGCGAAAGTCTTGAAAGTGATCGCCGAAGGAGGCGAAGGCCTCGCCATATTGTTCGTAAGCGCGGCCAAACCAGGGTGCAATGTATTCACCATTCTCGAAACCGTTTTGGTCGCGATAAACCATATTGATACGACCGCCCAGTTGCCAAACCCAAGAGGGAAGGGGAACATTGCAGTCATCACCCACATTGCCACCGCATTGATGGAAAGAGAGAATCGGAGTCCATTTGAGTCCCTCATCACGAAGGACTTGGGCGTATTGGCGGTAGTAGTCCCAATCAAAGAGATTGTCGCCGCGCGCTTCGAAATCACCCCACCAGATATCCGTAGTGACTCCGGCCACACCGTTTCTTTTGAGGGTTTTCAGTTGCTCGCGAAATGAATGCCAATTCTGGATTTTCGTCAATGGCATCATGACGTAGATTTCCGCTGCGAAAGACTGCGCCGAGATCAGAAATAGAAAACAGGAAAGAAATTTCCTGTGAAAAATATTTGTCAGAGCCCCACTCATGGCCAGTTGTTAAATTACGATTTTGCCCCGAGGTCAACGTCTTCGCCACTGATTGGCAAGTTCAAGAGCGGCCTCGAAATTTACCACGCCCTCTGTGGTCGAGCGGCCTGTCAGGCTGGGAACACGGACGACGCTTTCTTCGATGATCCTCCGCACTTCTGAGGCGAAAAGATGTGGGTGTGCCACGCGGATGCGGGAGGCCAGCGCGGCAACAAAGGGCGCCGCCATTGAAGTGCCGCTCATGGGAAACTGATCACCGCCTGGGATTCGCGATAGAATATCAACACCCCAGGCTCCCACATTGACTGATTGAGCGCCAAAATTCGAAAAATAGGCGATTTGTCCCAGAGGGTCGACCGCCAGGACGGTGATGACATTTGGAAACTGCGTGGACAAACTTGCAGGCAGTGCGGCTTCCTGATCGAGATTGGCGCCGCGATTTCCGGCGGCCACGACAAAGAGAGTCTCGGGATGTTGGCTGAAGAGGCGTCTCCAACGTTCCTCCTCGTAGCGGAAAAGATTGTTTACAAAAAACTCGAAATTTTTCTGTTGAAGAGGATTTCTCGGGCTATTTGCTCTGAGCATATGCCGCTTTAGATGAGCGAGCCAAAGTCCTTCGGCTTGGATCCGGATCTCTTCGCGGCTGATGCTGCCGAAGCTGAGGTTCGCGACCGCTGGTCGTGTGGCCGACATGTAGCGTGTAAGAATATCGGCCTGCTGAAATGATTTTTTCGCGAGCGTTCTTAATACCGCCACCGTTTTTTCTTTGTCATCAAAGATACTTCCCGTATTGAGGTGCTGAAGCTCGGCGCTTGCAAAATTTTGCCTCAAATCGTGAGATGCACTTTGAATGTTGGCTGCAAGAATGCGTGTTTTTTCTGCAGAATATTGGGCGATGATTCCGGCAATGTGTGTTCCATGTCCTAGCTCCCCGACTTCCATCAGAAGTTTTCGCCGGTCAGCTCTTTGTAAAAAGCGAGCGCTTTCTGCGTTTCCCTGTGATTTTGCCCAGACATGGGCGCTGAGTTCCTGAATCTCTAAACGTCTGCTACGAAAAAAATCAGAAATCCATTCTGGAAGGTGCTCTGGTGAATTCGAAATGATGTTCCAGCCGGACAAATCATCGACAAAGCCGTTACCATCATCATCAAGTCCCCCACGACCGGAAAGTTCGGCGGCATTCGTGTCCCGTTTCAGACGAAGTTCCATCGACGCGGTGAAGTCGACAGCCTGGTCAACAACGAGAACTCGATGACTGATTTGGCTTCCCTCTCCGAAGCCAATCCCCCCAAGGGCGAGGAGCCCAATCCCGATGGTGCGGGACAGGGCTCTCACCCCCGTCACACCCCTCTCTCTCATGAAAAATGAACTCATCACGATTTCAGGGCCATGAAGAGTTAAAAGCTCTTAAAGACGATCTCTAATAATTCGGCATCGTGTCAAGTTTTTGCTTTTCTTGTTTTTAGGCTCTCGACTATGCTCGCGCCTACTTCAATGTTTGGTTTATCAGAGCAGGAAATCATCGAGTTCTTCAGGCAATCAGCCTACAGCCCGTGGTCGGTCTACATAACCATTATTTCTCTGATGTACGCCAGTAGTTTTGGTCTTCCTCTTCCAGAAGAAGTTCCCCTAATCGGCGCAGGACTTGTGGGGCACATTGCGCATAATCCACACCTCTATCCACCCCCAACACCGGATGCGGTGGCCGTAAATCTCTATGTGCTGGCCAGCGTTTGCCTCTTTGCCGTCTTTTCTAGTGATCTACTCATCTTTTTTCTCGGGCGATACATGGGAAATCGTTTTCATTCGAGTGCCCGTTTCAAACGAATAACGGATGGTGAAAATTATAAACGCATTCAGGCGCGCATCCGTCGAAATGGGGCTTGGGCGAGCGGCGTTTTTCGCTTCACCCCGGGCTTACGCTTTCCTGGCCATTTGGCCTGTGGGGCATTTGGTATTCCTTTTTGGAAATTTTGCGCCATCGATGGAACGGCGGCGCTGTTGACTGTTCCTACTCAAATTCTTCTTGTGGGTTTTTACGGAGATACAATTCTCCGCAACATGAAGATGTTTAAATTTTTTCTCTTAGGTGCTTTGATCATTTTTATTGTTGTGAAGGTCGTCGGGCGCTTTTCTCGTAAAAGCAATCCGGTCGGGGCCGGATGATCTGGAAATTCTTCCTACGTATTCTTTTTCTCTTTGACGCCGAACGAGTTCATGAATTTTCTGCGCAGCTCTTGGAATTTTTGGGGCGATTTTTCCCCCGCACGCTTCGATATCTTGCCAGCGCTCGGGCCCTTGGTCCAGAATCCGCGCGCGATCAGCCGCTGCGAGTAGCCGGACTTGAGTTTTGGGGTCCCTTAGGCTTGGCCGCAGGCTTCGATAAAAACGGCAGAATGCTCGGTGCTTTGTCGCAGATGGGTTTTTCATTTGTCGAAGTTGGGACAGTCACTCCCCGGGCACAGCCTGGAAATGAAAAGCCGCGGCTCTTTCGAATCCCAGAAGAAGAGGCTCTCTTTAATCGCATGGGCTTCAATAACGAAGGAAGCGATGCCTTGAAATCGCGTCTGCGGGAATTTCAGAAACGAAAGCCGTGGAATTTTCGTGTGGGTATAAATTTAGGAAAGAACAAGGATACGCCGCCCGAGATGGCGGTAAACGACTACGTATTACTCGCGGAAGATTTAGCAGAATATGCGGATTATCTTGTCATCAATGTCAGTTCGCCGAATACGCCGGGCCTCCGCAACCTGCAGAGTATCGAAAGTTTGGAGCAGTTACTGCGTGCAACCCGCGGAGCTATAGTGCGCAGCGGATTTTCGCGGCCCCTCTTTCTAAAGCTCGCCCCTGAACTGGAGCCTGACTTTGTCCAGGAAGTTGCCGAAAAACTTCCGAGCTGGGGCGGCAGCGGATTAATTCTGACCAACACGCTCGCAAGCCAATTCAAAAATCTCAGCGGTGGATTAAGTGGAGGTCCACTGAAGATTAGATCAAGAGAGATTCTTAAAGCTCTCCGTCGCGTTTCCGATATCCCGGTGATTTCAGTGGGTGGAATTGATTCACTCGCAGAGGCCAATAAGCGACTGGATCTGGGTGCGAATCTTATACAAATTTATTCGGCGTGGATTTATCGTGGCCCCCGTTTTCCAGCGAGCATTGCCGCTGGTTTGCGTCGTAAGCCTTAGTTTTCACGGACTTTCTATGGTGTGCCCATCTGCTCTCCCCTAATCTCCCTGGTCCGTGGAATCGAGATTCTGTAAAACACGATCATATGAAGATTCAAAAACGGATTTCAATGGCATTCACTTTGGGACTCTGCCTTTCCGTCGCTGCTTGGGCCGGAAGCTCCACCTATCGATTAAATCCCGTCAAGGAACACAGGTACTCTTCTGAGCTGGTGGAACTTTTAAATGGACTGAGCGGTGAATCCGTTGTCTCCATTCGTGCCAAGTCTGAATGGAAGAAGAGATTTAAAGGAGTCCAGGCGCCGATCTATCTGGAAGACGGTCTCATAGAATTCCAAAGCCCCCTGAACCGCGACAAAGGTTACGTGGTGACGGCTGAAATTACGCTTGACGATCAAGAGCGTAGCACTTTCTTGGAATCAACTTCCATGGGCGAAAGAGAATGCGAGATTCTCAAATCCTTGGTGGGCGCTCTCTCAACGAATAAGATCTCTCTTCAGGCAAATTGTAAGGCGCAGGGACTTAGTCGAAAGGGTACAAAGCAAAGCACGATGAGTGTGAAAGTGCTTTACTTGGGCCGTTGAAGCCGAGTGGAAGTTTTTCACCGCATCATCTAATCTTTCTGAAAGCTTCAAGTTTCTTCCACAAGACCCTATAATGAAGAG
Source organism: uncultured Bacteriovoracaceae bacterium (assembly GCA_964636255.1). GTDB lineage: Bacteria > Bdellovibrionota > UBA2428 > UBA2428 > UBA2428 > CAXNGS01. Next base: position 279,547 of record CAZWNW010000003.1, read on the forward strand.
CATGCGTCATCGAGGGCAGACACGTGGTCAGAAATTCGTATTTGCCTTGGCCATCGTGGCACAGATTCGAATGAATCCGGGAAAAAAAGATGTCTTTATCAAGTTGCCCGGAACCGAGAACTTCGAAAAATTGAACGCGAACGTTTCGAATCTAGCAGAGAATTCCGTTGTTGTGTTGGGAGACAATACGTCGGTCTATGTCGACTTTGCTGATCCGGCCTTGCCGGATGTCTTGGTGCTTTCGGACAGTGTTTTTCGTCTGAATGCAAGTGATGCAAACTCAGTGGAATTGCATTTGCAATCCGGGTCGGCGACGATCGTGGAAGACATCAGCGCTCTTAGTAAAAGTCCAAAGCCGCAGTTTAAAGCTAAGAAGGTATATTTCAAAAAAGGCGGATCTCCGCGCATCGATTTGGCCCAAAAGAAATCCGAGCTACTACGGAAGCGCGAGCGAATGGTTGTAGAGATACCGAAATCCGAAGATGAAAAAAGCGCAGCCAAAGCAACTTCGCCGATTGCGGCACCTGCACCTGAACCCATAACTCCGACACCAAAGGCTGAGCTTAGTGCGCCAGTCGCTGCACCTGTCCCGAAAAGCGTTGCTCCGAAAGTTTCTGTTGATCAAGCTGAAGATGTTGAGTTCAAAGCCAAGGCTGCTGAAGCTAAAGCGGCTGAACGCCGACGCCTCGCGGATGAGAAAAGGGAAAAAAGAAGATTGGCCCGCGAAGAAGCGAAAAAGCTTCGAGCAGAGCGCTTGGCTCGCGAGAAATTAGCAAAAGAAAAACAGTCTCCTCCTGAAACGAAGAAACAAAATCCCAAAAATCTGCAAACTGTCGAATCACGACGAAAATTAAGGCCTGCGGAAAAAACTGAGCCTCCGATTACAGATTCTGCAAGTGAGTCGGAGGGAATTTGGGAGATTCAAATTGGAAGCGGAATTTCCTACCAATCTTTGAAGGGCGAAAACGATCTTCGTAAACTGGATGCCTCATTGACAGCTTTTCCGATTCATCTCGGACTGAAGCGCATCAAGCTTCCTTTCGGATTCGATTTTGCCCTCGCGGCTATGTCGACTCCGCTTCCGGGCCTGGACTCAACAGCTGAGAAGCTCAGTTTGGATTCGCGTTTGCTGGGCACCTGGAGGTCATTCGGCTTCGGTCTTCGATACTTGCGTGAAGCGGTTTACGTCAGCGCAAGTGATGGGTTGAACGAGTGGGATTCCTCTGCGCAGTGGGGACTCAGTCTTTCCTATCAGGTTTTGGCACCCCAAGCCGATCAACGATTTTCTTATGAGCTTCGACCTATAATAGATCTGCTGAAGAGCCGCTTTAATTTCGAATTGCGAGCCGCTTTGCAGTATTTGCCCGCTAGCTGGCCGAACTATGTCTTCGGCCTGAGTCTCCAGCCTCGATTTCAGATTTGGAACGGCGAGGCGACCGTTTTCGGGGAAAAACGCGATTTTAAAGAAAAACGCTGGGGGCTGACGAGTCTACTGACCGTGGGGAGGCAATTTTAGCTCCCCTCAGAATTCCGGCAAATTACTAACACCTGAATTTATGCCGAGCCCGGTCACTTTCCGTTAAAATTAGCTCCATGCGCCTGAATTTTCTCGCATTTCTTTTTTTGGCTGCGAGCGCTGCGTATTCTGCTCCGGCCTTTCACGTTGTGGGAATATCAGAAACGGACGCCAACTTTGTTAGTGAATCGGGGCGGGCTATCAGCGTGCAGATCTATCTCGAAGACGCCCCTGCGGACACAGTGACTTTCAGCATAACGGCGGATATTCCCGATCAAATCGAAGTTTTGCCTGATGCAACTCTTGTTTTTCAAACGACAGAATTCGGTGAGGAGAACGCAAAAACAATTGTTCTGCGGGGTTTGGATAACGATGCGGCGGAAGCAAACGAGGACGTTATCCTCAGTATAGATCCCGCAGCATCCGCGGATCTGACTTATCAAGCCTTGGCGGCCCAAGATTTTACATTGCAAAACGAAAACAATGATCCGATTTCTGGAAATCAAAATCCTTCTGCCGTTGTTCTAATCAGTCCCTCCTCTGGAGTGACGGGTCTGACAACGGCGACTGATTTTGTGATCGAGCATCCTTTTGATCCCGACAGCGATGAGCTCAAGCTGACGCTTTGTTATGACCAGGTAAATACTTTCGATCAAAGCCCGCGTTGTTTAGATCGCGACGAGGATTCACTGGAGCAGATCGCTTTGCGTCAGGGTTCTGTTTGGGGGCAGAGCCAAGTCGCTTGGTCCTTTTCGGGATTGTTGATGCTTGCAGCGCTTTTCTTGCGATTCCGCCGAACACTGCTGATGCTGCTGGCGCTCGGATTTATTGGGGCTTGCGGAAGCAAAAAACTTCTGGAAAGTTTTCGCATTCAACCGCGCGCGCGCTGGACCCTAAATTTGGATGAATTGTCAGCCAACCAAACTTACTACTGGAAAGTTTTTGTCAGCGACTCCAAAGGTGGAATTGTCACCAGTGAAGTGCGGAGCTTTCATAGCGGAGCGAATCCGTGAGAAATTATGCTTTGCTCCCTTTTTTGCTTCTATCAATGCCGCTATGGGCACAACAACAGTCCCTGCCAGCTGCGAAGAAGGAGTCGACCGAGGCTCCACTTGGAGAGGCACAGGCTGTTCAAGAGGTGCGGCGTTTTGTCCAGGAACGCGAGAAATTGAAAGAGTCCCAGGGAAGTTATTCCGAAACTTCGGCCGCGGGTCCGCCCGTGATTGTTCCCGTTAAAGAAGAAAAGAAAGCTGAGACGAAATCCGACCCCAGTATTTTTCGACCTAAACGATACTGGGGGCTGCGCGCCGGGGCTTTTTTGCCCGGTGGAGAACTGGGCAGACATACAGGAAGTGGTTGGGGCTTTGGTGGACTACTGCGAAGCGATTTAGATGCTCGTTTTGAAGTGCAGTTCAATGTGGATTGGATTTACGCTCTCAATTCAAAAAGTGATCAGAAAAATTCTTTGTATCTTTTACCTTGGTCGGTGGGGGTACGATTTCCGAAGTCGCTCCCCTTAGTGGCCCGCACTCAAATTGTCCTCGAGCCTTCGCTGGGTGGAGTTTTTTGGTGGTCAAAAGCTACTCGTTTTTTGGACAACAAGAAGAACCAAGGAAAAGGCTTTGATTTTCTGGCTTCATTTGCTCTGTCCCTCGAATACGAGTGGCAGGAAAATTCATTCTTTGCCTTGCCCCTGCGCTATCAGTACGGAGCCGGTTACATCAATCACGCTTGGTGGACATTCGGACTGGAGTGGACGAAAAAGTTTTAGAAATCGGATTTAGAAAATCGGGCCTTGCCTTGATTTTTTCCCGGGGGATCCAAAACGCTAAGATCCAGCAGAAGTTTTTCGCCGATCCAATCAGCCAAAGTTGTGTGGTCTGCGAGGTCGTCATCGGTCAACGGGTGAAGGAGCGCCCGAAGTCCACTTTCAAGGATTAATTCCTTTATAGATTCCAAATCCCTCTCTAAGAAGTGAATTTCAAACTGAGGGATGGGGTGGGGGCCGACGGGAGCATCTCTGAGTCCGCCCACATAACTGAGTCCGACTGGGTCCTTTCGGCGCAGCCTCTCTTGAAAAATTTTTTGCAGGCTGATTGCCTTCTCTCTCTCTTCTGCAGTGTAATAAATGTGGGCATGAAAAGGGTTCTTATCTTTAGTCATTTGATGATCCCTTCAGTTCAGTCATTTTCTCGGGTAGATCGGTGACAATTCCGTCTGCTCCCAAACGCAACAGTTCCTGGGCAACATCAGGATCGTTCACCGTCCAATAATGGACCTCGATGCCCAGGCTATGAGCGGCCGTGATCAATTGTTGCGAAGCAAGCGAGATCTTTTCATATTGAATTGGAATCTGAAAGGCTTGAGCATCCATGGACAGTGGCTGCAATCTTCCTTGCTGAAGAGCCTGTAAGAATACAGCCATTTCCCCAAACGAGGCACTGGTCGGAATTCCACTTTTCAAGGCGCGAAATCGTCGCATGATTTCGTCCTTTTCAGCCGCAATCAGTGTGCGCTCGGCAGCGCCTGTCTTTTGGAGAACTCGGAGAACTTCGATTTCTGTTCCTATTTGATCGTCTTTGATTTCAATATTCCAAAAGGCTTCTGGAAGGGATTCGATAGCTTCTTCCAGGCTCGGAATCGAGAGGGGACTTGAAAAAACGCGATAATCTTTCAACTCCTGAAAGTTGAGTTCCGCAATCCTTTGCTTCACTCCGCAGCTACGCATGAGGTCGGCATCGTGGTGAAGGACCGGAACCCGATCGCGTGTCATCCACAAGTCCGTTTCTAAATATGGACTGAACTTGAGTGCGGCCTCGAAAGCCGAGAGGGTGTTTTCAGGGAATCGAGAGGAAGATCCACGGTGCGCTAAAATGCGCGGCTTTGGCAGTGCAAAGTATTGGGATTTCATAGAGGGAATTCTGCCACGAAAGGGCTTTCGTGGACAGCGACTTCCACGGCATGATATTAGGACGCTGTGACAGAGAGTCAAAAGGCCTATTTAAACATCTCCGCTTATCGATTTTTGCCCATCGAATCGCCGGAGCTTCTGAAATCAAATCTAGAAGATTTGTGTGTCCGTCATGGTGTGCGCGGCACTATTTTGGTGGCGCCGGAAGGTTTGAATCTGGCGTTGTCGGCATTGGAAGCTACAATGCGAGCTTGGATAAAAGACTTCGAAGCCATGGGCTACGGAGGTTTTTGGTATAAAGAATCTTACTCCGATCATCTGCCCTTCGATCGACTTCAGGTTAAACATAAACGGGAAATCATCAGTGTTCGTAACGAAAAATTGGATCCCCTGAGCCGCAGAGCTAAAAAAATTAGCCCGGATGAGTTGAAGGCCTGGCTTGATGAGGGACGTGATTTCACGCTGCTCGATACGCGTAATATTTATGAAGTCCGGATGGGAACTTTCGAAAAGGCGCGTGATCTGGGGATCGAAGAATTTCAGGATTTTGAAAAACGTCTGCATGATAATCGTGAAGCCCTCGGGCCGAAGAAACCTATGGTGATGTTTTGTACGGGTGGAATTCGTTGTGAAAAGGCAGCCTTCGCCGCCAGCGATGCGGGTTTTGAAGAAGTTTATCAACTCGAGGGTGGAGTCCTCAACTATTTCGAAAAGTGTGGTGGTGATCATTGGAAAGGCGAATGCTTTGTTTTTGACAAACGGGTTGGAGTTTTGCCTAATCTAGAGGAATCGAAAAGTATTTTGTGTTGGGCTTGCGGCGAACCGTTGGGAGTCGAAGATCAAAAGTCTGAGGCCTATGTTTACAAGGAGTCCTGTCCTTATTGCGTAAAAAAGGACTAGCCATCAAGCTAGGAAGTTGAGTAGCTTTTCGATCAACGCATCTCTTGAAAACGGCTTCGACAAGTAATCGCTAAATCCGAAAGAGAGACAGCGTTCCTCTTCATCTTTCATTGCAAAGGCTGTCACGGCTAATATGGGTTTTGTGTATCCTTGAGACCTTAAGCGTTCTGTAACCTCGTAACCACTCATGCCTTCAAGTTGTATGTCGAGCAGAAGCAAGTCGAAATTTTCATTTAAAGCCTTTTGGACTGCTAGATCTCCACTTTCGGTAAAAATTAACTCTACTCCAGTAGTGCTAAGAAATTCCTTTAAGAGATGCTGATTGTCAGCCATATCTTCTGCGGCAAGAATACGTTTTCCTTGTAGGCTAGAAAGCTTACTGGGCGTCGTAGATTTTGGGACGACTTTGGAATCATCATGTGCACTGAGCGTCGTTGCTGGAAGACTTAGTAAAAACTCACTACCTTCGCCGGGGCAACTGAAGGCTAGCACCAGGTCTCCTCCCATTCGGTGCGCCAATTGTCTTGAAATATAGAGACCTAGGCCCGTTCCAGGATTTGGGAATCCTTTCGTCTTCAACTTGGAAAAGGGTTGAAACAATTCCTGCTGCTTTTCCTTTGGGATACCCAGCCCAAAGTCCTTTACTGAAATTTGAATTCGAGGTGTGGCCTGGTCGTAACTGGAGCAATTCGCCTGGATTTCCACGGTTTTTCCAACTGAAAACTTAGCAGCGTTGTTCAATTAATTGATTAGAATCTGCCGCAGTCTCAATGGATCAAGACAGACTTCGGCTCTATCTTTACTCACTGGCTTGTAGACAATTTTAACCGACTGAACAGAGGATTTGTCTCGAGTGAGGTTCACAATCTCTTCGATTTCATCGTTCAAATTGACATTTCTGTTTTGAATTTGAATCTTATCTAAATTCATAGCAGATAAATCGAGTAGATCATTGATCAACGAATGCAAGTGTTGCCCGTTTCGTTCAATGGCTTCGAGCCATCGCTTAGCATTGTCTGACAGAGGTTCATTGCTTTTTCTAAGCAGTTCAGAAAAACCCAGAATACTTCCTAGAGGTGTTCTCAGTTCATGGCTAATATTCGCAAGAAATGCGTCTTTAGTTCGGTTCGCAAATTCTGCTTTCTCTTTGGCTTCTTTGAGTTCACTTTCAATTCTCTTTTGTTCAGATATATCGCGAGAGACGCCGACTAGATAGTCTACCTGACCCGAGTTGCCGTTTCGGAAGACGGGACTCAGCGTGGTGCTAAAGTAATGAGTCTCACCTGTGGGCATCTTGTCCTTACTTTCAATGGCTTCAGAAGAACCGCTTTGAATAACTCTGCGGTAGATTTCGGCATAATGATCCCCGGCCTCTTGCCCCAATAAATCCCAAACAGTGCGACCTAGAATGACATCATAGCCCCCAACGTTTTGGGAAGACTTTTTGTTGACGTGGCGAAAAGTCATATCTCTATCGACGACCCAAATGGCTTCAGTTGCTGAATCAAAAACAGCTTTTAATTTGGCGCTTGCCTGACGGGCCATCTCTTCGGCGTTTTTTCTGGTGAGAATCTCTTTCTCAAGTTTTTGAATGATCGTCTCGTTTTTTTCGATGACGCGTCTTTCTGCCAGAATCAGATACAAAACTGCGGCTGCGATTGTGAGTCCCGTGGAATAAAATATGGATGATGCGATCAACTTTGAAGCAGGTTTTGAAATTTCGACCCAAGGACCTAATTGAAATCCAGAAAGAAATAAAAACAAGTAAAGTAACAGCGGCAGCAATAGCCCAAGAAAAATCGAAACTCTTTCTCGCCAAGTAAAAAGCACAAAAGGGAAGACGATGACAGCTAAATAATAATAGTAGATTCCTGAATCAGGCCCAGTTGCCACTGAAAAGAACGTGACAGCCAAGCTTCCTGTTAGAACAGGCAAAAGACGCGCAAAGTGAATCCAGCCTACAGACGATGAAAGTGGGACAAACAAATATCCAGCGACGACAAAAAGTACCATGCCTGCCAATTCGATTGAGCCAAGAAGCCAAAAAATAGCTGTGTAAGGTAGCGTGATGAAGACAATGGAAATCGAAAGCTGATTGGCAAGTCGTAAACGCCTAGAAAGCAGGGGATCGGAAACATGTTGGGATCCCATGGATGAAATCTTTTCCCAGATGCTCCTGACGTTGGTCATGCAGTAAACTTATCATCGAAATTGGAGGCCTGAAAGGCGCAGGAGAATGCTGTCTTATAAATAAACAAATTGTCTATGGAGATCGATTTAGTTTAGCGATTAAAGCGATAGCCTACTCCGCGAATTGTGTGAAAGTGCTGAGGATTTTCAGGATCAATCTCCAGATGCTTTCTGAGCCGGCTCATGAATAGGTCGGCAGTTCGGGTTTTTGGCAAAAGCTGAAAGCCCCAGACATTTTTCAATAGTTCTTCGCGAGAGATTACGGTCTTTTCACGTTTGATCAGATAGGTCGCTAGCCGGTATTCAAGCTTCGTAAGCTGCACCCAGCCCTTGGGGGCCAGGATGCGAAAATCCCCGTCTTTCATCGTCCAATGCACATCGGGATCGTCTTCCTTCGTTGCGGGTAGCCGTCGAGAGTAGGCGTGCAATTTGGCTGTAAGCTCCTCAAGCGAAAACGGTTTCGGCAAATAGTCATCTGCGCCCGCCTTGAGTCCGTCGACGCGTTCGTCGACACTGCCGCGCGCGCTGAGAATGATAATCACGGCGCTCGAACCATGTTGCCGAAAGGCGCGGCATAGATCCAAGCCTTCGCCATCGGGCAGCATGCGGTCCAAAAAAATTAGGTCATAGGCTTGGGGGTCATCAAAGAATAACTCACGAGCTTTGGTTGCAGTCTCTGCGACTTCTACAGGCACTTTTAGGCGATCTAAGGCCGCTGTAAGCGTGGCCCGAAGATGGTCTTCGTCCTCGACCAAGAGCGCCCGTAGAAAGTTGAGGGGGTTTTTCATTGCTGTAGAGGTCCTTCTAATTGAAAGGTCGCGCCGTGACCGTTGCCGTTGCTGAAGGCACGAATTTTAAGTTTGAGTGTGCGCGCGGCACTTCGCACTAAATAAAGTCCCAATCCGCTGCCGGCCGATCTGTGAGAATAATTTGGAGCACGATAAAAACGGCGAAAAATCTTTTTTGCCTGTTTAGGATCAAAGCCCAGCCCGCCATCAATAAATTTCAACTTCCATCGAGGTCGATTTTTTGAATCCGTGTCGACTGAAAGTACGACTTCCAGTTTCGCTTGGCGATTGCCAGAAAACTTGCGTGCATTGTCCACAAGATTATTGGCTATTAAGTCCAGGTAATTGAAACTTCCTAGAATCCAAATTTCTTCTTCGGGCACTTGAACCTTCAATTCACCATTGCCGCCCAAAATTGCCCGCCACTGTTCCGATCGTTGTAGGACCCAGCTGCGAAGGTCTACGGGTTCGACTACGGGTCGGTCCTGCACATTCTCCCATCGAGAAGCCGTTAAGAGTCGCTCGATCTCCACTTTGAGTCGCTGCAACTCACTTCGATGAGAGAGCCAAAGTTGGTCGGTCTTGGATGATTTCGGATACTCTGCTTCCAAGAGGTTGGAGCTGAGTTCCAGTGTGGCCAGCGGAGATTTCAATTCATGGCTGATGTGGGCAAGAAATTCGGATTGAGCTTGGTTAGCGCGCATTTCGCGAAAAAGTTTGAGGGTGACAAACACGATCAGCACCAAGAGCGAGAGAAAGCCTAATGTTCCGAGGCCCAAGGTCCACCAGGGATAACTTCCCCACTCATCTTGGGGCACCTGCCCAAGCTGATTGCGTGCGATCTGAATCATTCTTTCGTAGTAGCGAACCACTACAAGGTTCCAGGTCGTGCCAAGCGTGCCGACCAAGAGCAACAGCGCAATGCTCATCAGGAGCCAAAGCCATTTTTGATTGCGCCATTTCATAGAGCTTTAAAATAGTTCTCTTCGCCTCGGCACTCAAGGGAAGGGATCGGTCAGAGTGATCTTTATTTGCTGATGGCGTAGTGATCTTTGTCGCGGGAATCTTTGAAAATTTCTTCCAAAAGCGAACGCGCCAAATAGGAAGATTTTACTGTCCAATATTTTTCATGGACCGTTAGAATGGAGATGGCAATTTTTCGGTCTTGGTCATAGCCATAGCCTACAAACCAATCGCATTTACCGTTCGGATTTTTTCCAGTCAGCGACCCCGTCTTTCCGCCGAGTGAAGCGGAAAAATCATCATTCTGCACCAGTGATTTAAAAAAGCGACGTGAAGTCCCGCGCGTAACAGTTTCACGCATCAAGAGTTTCATTTGTTCCGCTGAATAAGGGGAGATGACTTGTCCAAGAATTTTAGTTTTGCCTTCGTACTGCGGGCGATTGAAGGCGTCTGATATGCGCTTGACCACATAGGGAGCAACAAGACTGCCCTCGTTGACAATCGCGGCCGCGATCATGGCGCCGTGAACCGGGCTGAGTGTATTTAACTGCGTAAAGCCGCTGGCCGTCTCAGCGAGTTCGTAATCGGCGTTTTCGCTGATTTCACTACCGGAAATTTCCAAGGCTAGGTCCGAAGGAATCGGTCGATTAAAAAAGAAGCGCCCGGCATACATGTCGAGATCGCGGGGGCCCACGTTGAAGATTCCCAGTTTACCGAAGACTGTGTTGATTGATTTTCCAAAGGCCTCGCGCAGAGTGACGTGCCGGGTCCAGCGATTTTCTTCCTGACCCATGAGTTGTTTTTTATAAAGCGTATGGCTACGACCGTTAAAGGGAATCACCGTTTCCGTATAAGCTTTGCCTTGGTCAATGGCGGCCGCTGCCGTTACGATTTTATAAACAGAAGCCGCAGGAAAGGCAGCACTTAGCGCAAGATGTCCGAGTGTGTGCTCTTTCTTCGAGCTTTGGGCGAGCGCTAGGATTTCCCCGCTCGTGGCATCCATCACGACAATCGCACCGTAGTCTGGTGCATAACGATTCAAGAGACGTTCGGATCTTTCTTGGACCGCGCTATCGATCGTATACTCTACGAAACTTTGGCTTTTCGATGAAGAGGCAGCGGCAGGATCTCGTTGTAGGAGGATCTCTTTAGGGAATCTGTCCTGAGCGATGTGCGAGACCAATTGATCGCGCAGTTCTTCTTGGCTGATTTTTTTAGATTTCCCAAAATGATCAAATTTCTTGATGGCCAGAAGCGCTAAAAGACTCGCCAGAATCCCGGTCCAGACGATCGACTTTGATCGCTTTGTTGAACGCCGCCGGATTCTTTTCATTTCTCTATTAAAAACAAAGTTTTAGAAAAAGGGAATGCCTGTTCTTCTGACAGAGTAATTTTGCGCAGTGTCATAAATGTTCTAAGTCGTCCACTCGGGCCACAAGGACGCCACTTCGGTTAAAACAGAATTGGGAATTTCATGAACTCCGTCAAAGGGCCGCCACTGCGATCGAAATCCGGCACTTTTAAGGATGCGGGCTAACTTTTCGCCTTCGCTGTAGGCCAGCACCGGATCACGACGACCGTGGGATTGATAGGCCACTTGCCCAGCAAGTTTCGGAGCTTCTGCCTCGATGAAACTTATATCCAGAGGCGCGGCGGAAAAAAGCAGCAGTCCGCGTGTCTTCGTGCCTCGTGCCAATAGCCAGTGCAGCGACATGATGGCGCCTTGGCTGAATCCGCCCAAAATGAGCTGATCCGGCTGAATTTCTTTTTCTTGCAGGTAAATGTCGAGATGCGGGAGCGCGTCAGTCACAGGGCTTCGCGGCTTGTCGGACAGGACAAGTCCTTTTGACGATTGCTCGATCTGCTGAAGTTGACTTAGGTCGAGGGGAAACCATGCGCGCGGGCCACGTGGTCCATATCCGTAAAGATCATGGGGTGCGTTGGGAAAATAATGATTGCAGATACCTGTAGGGTCTACGATTTCCGCCAATGGGAGAAGATCCCATGCGTTAGCCCCGAAACCGTGCAGCCAGACACAGGCAGTATTGGATTTTCCTTTGATTACGAGATCTTCAGTTGAGTTTTTTCTTATCATCGCTTTTTTGATTTCTCGTAACCAATGGAATAATACAGTCGCCATGGTTGGGATAGAGAGAAAATGGGGACTTTTCGGTCTTTTATTGTTTTTTGGTGTGGGCAACGAAGCAGAGGCACATAAGTCTTCGTCAGTACTTCCTAAGGGAGTTTTTCGAGCTCGCATTGTAAACGTCGTCAGTGATGCAGTTCTTTATCGTTTCGACGATTCGGGAGCGCGTAATGGATTGCTGGCACCGCTAGAGCAAAAGATCGGGGCCTCGACTTTGGCCGAAGCCGATCCGAACGTTAAGCAGCTCTATGATAGTTTGAATAGTTTCGAACCGAATTTGGGTGATGGTCTTTATTCGGCTCAGATTGAGGCCGACAGTAAAATCAATTTTCATCAAGTTACAGCAGCTTTGGAATATGGGATTTCCAGTCGCGTTTCTCTTGGCGTGATTGTTCCCTATACACGGGTCGAGGCCTCCGCTAGTTTCGACGTCGCCGTCAGTAGCCAAGCAGCGCAAATCAAAGAAATGGTTAAAGGCACGCTTCTTGAGCAAGGTGTTCAACAATTCGAAGGCCAAATGCCGGGACGGGAAGTACTGGCTCAAAGCATCTTGGTTGGAAAAGGTTATAACGTCCCCGCAGATTTCTCTTATCAGGGTCTGGGCGATATTGAGATGGGGGCCAAGGTTCAACCCTATAGAAACGATTGGATTCAAACATCAGTTCAAGCCGGTTTTCGTTTGCCGACTGCTACCCATCGAAAGGATTACGCAAATCTTTTGGATCAGAGCACGGGTGATGAACAGCTGGATTTTGCGCTGGAAACCGGATTTGAAACGCGTGTGATTGGCGGTCTTAGCACGGGCGTCCATTCTCGATACACTTGGCAATTCGCCAGAAGCGCAGAAATTCCCGTTCTGAAAGATGGAGAAACAGGCCTGCCTGATTTGACGGTCAACGATAGTTACGTAGTCGTTGATCGGAAGCTTGGCGATTATCTGGAAGCAGAAGCCTTTCTGCAGTACACGATAAAAAAAGCGTGGAGCCCCTATGTGGCTTACGGATACTACGCAAAAAACAAAGACCGCTACTCGGGCCCGCTGGGATATAACTATAAGTCTTTAGAGAGTGATACGGAATCACGGGCGCACACACTTCTAGCCGGGTTCAATTTTTCGACAGTTAAGCACTATGTCGAAAAGAAGGCAGCGCTTCCCTATGAGATCGATGTGAGTTTCACAAAGGTATTGGGGGCTCAGAACAAAGCGGACGCTTCGTTTGCGCGTCTCGATTTCATTGTTTTTTTCTAAATTTTATTTATTGCACCTTGAGGGATTTTTGAGAGGGGATCGCGAAGATGAAAAAAATATATTTACTGGGAACGTCATTGCTGACAGTTGGGTACTTGAATGTTGAAGCGCGAGGACTGGTCGGACTTAAGGTTTCGCCAGCTTGCGAACTTGTTCAGGCTTATCGAGTTCAAGACGGAGATTTAGGATCGAACCACTTTCAATTACTCGAAGATCTAAAAATCGATGTGCAGAAAGAAAAAATCACAGTCAGCGCCAGTCAAAAACTTTCCCATTTGCCGCATGTTCTGTGGGGCATGGCACTGATCTCGGAAAACGTGGATCAGCTGCCCCGAAAGCCAATCGATATGCCCTCTATTGAAGGCTTCTTGCTTTTGGCAAAAAAGGAGTACGAGCGCGGTGAACTGAGCTGGACTAAATGGCGCTATCTGCAGTCAATGAATCTTATCCGTTCAGGCGCCGCGCTACGATCGGCGCGAGAAGGCGCCGTGATTTCAAAAATCGAGCGGAGTTTTCCGGGTGTGGTGAGTGCTGAACTGGGTGATTTTCAAACGGCGCGTGTCTTCAGCGACTTTCTTTTAGCCTCTGGATTGCAACTGCCGCAGCTCAAGAAAGACGATTGGCTCGCATTTGCAGATTGGAAGAATACTTACCCACTTTTTGAAAGTGAAGGTACTTATAGAGCGCAGAATCTGGCTCGATCTCTGAATGCGATAGCAGCCGTAGCAGCGGGCAATTTGCCGCTAAAAGAACTTTCGTGTGCTTGGCTTGTCCGCGAACGGACTCTCGCGCAATTCATCACATTGATGGGAACGCGTGGGGCGCCACGCCTTTCCACCGAGGGGCGATTGGACAAAGCATTGTGGGTCAATGACACGCCTCGGGGCGAGGCGCTGTATCCCGTCGAAGATCGTCCAAATCTTTACGCACAATTTTGGGACGAAGACTGGGTGAGTGAGCGTCTTGCGGGTCGTGTGGATCTCAGCGTCGAATTTCCAGCTACCTCAGATCTTCTGGATCTCCTTGAATTGAGTGGTGCGTGGATTTTGAATCGTAGCGAAGACCTTTGGGATTTGAGCGAAGCAGGAAAGCCTAGCTTCAAGTTGAATTTAGATCTGCTTCGCTTGGGCTTCGGAGTGCTGGGGGTTTCCTTGAAAAACTTCAGTGATAATCATCTGACGACTCTCCCCGGAGGACGCATTCAGTTGAAGCATAATTCAGACGCAAATCTCGTCCGCGTGGGTTGGGTTTCACTGGCTCTCGCGCGCAATTTGGAGTCGCTTACCGTGCCCAACCGAGTGGAGCGAATGGCTTTGAATGCTAGCGAAATGCAGGAATATCTGACTGTTAAAACGAAAATGCATCAGCTGTTTACCGGTACAGTCATCGAGGCAATGGCGCGTCGTCGGGCCTCGCGCTATGAAGTCGAGGTGCTTTATCAATTTTTGCGCCAAGCGGGTGACGTTTTAGATAATGATTACTTGCGGAATCTGCCGCGAAAACCGAGCCCCTAATTTTAGTCGGCTCTTTGACTGACCTTTTCAACGATCACGGGCAGCTTTGGCTCGGAAACAAAGAACTTTCGTCACTCTAAACACAATTTGTCCGCGAAGATAAATTCTATTCCTTGTTCCTCTTGAGGTGCGGATATAACTTTAAACAAGAGTTATTTTATGGAATCAAATCTAGCGCAAAGGCCGGCGAGAAGCGTGCCGCGTCCACAGTTGGCGCAGCTCTCAGACTTTGTTCCCGAGGGGCCCGAGTGGATTCACGAAAATAAATACGATGGTTATCGGATCCTGGCGGAAATTCCAAAAAATGCACGCGGCAAGATTCATCTTTGGAGTCGGAATGGCAAAGACTGGACGGAACGATTCTACTCAATTGCCGCATTTTTCGAGAAAAATCGTAATCGGATCGGGGGGGCAATTTTGGACGGGGAAATCGTTGTTCTTGATGAACGAGGGAATTCTCATTTCTCCCGACTTCAAGAATCAATTAGTACGGGAAAAATGAAGGGTTATGTTTACTTTGTCTTTGATCTTCTCCGATGGGACGGCAGCGCAATTTGCGACCGGGATTTACTCAGCCGAAAGCGCCTTCTGAAAGAGTTTTTCGCGAAACTTCCGAAGAACTCTTTGATCCGTGAAGCACCCTATCAACACAACCGAGGGGCCCAGTTGCATCGCCAAGCCTGTCGCTCGGGTGGGGAGGGAATCATTTCTAAAAGAGCGGACCTCAGTTATTCCCCCGGACGTTCCCCGGAGTGGCGAAAGACCAAGTGCCTGCAAATAGAGGATTTTATCATTCTGGGTTTCACGGAAGGCGAGTCTTCGCGAAAAGAACTGGGAGCCCTACTTTTAGGATACCTAGGAGAGAAAGATCAACATTTGCATTTTGCTGGGAAAGTAGGCAGCGGTTTTAGCAGTCAAAGCATTAGGAATTTACGGAAGAAATTAAAGAAGATCAACTTGCCGGCCGCAAGCAAGTCCGAGTGGAAGGAGCTTCGAGGAAATCGTGTTCACTGGGTCCGGCCCAATTTGGTGGCTCAGATTCAGTTTTCGGAATGGACGACGGATGCTCGGCTTCGACATCCGGTCTTTTTAGGTTTGCGCGAGGATAAAGCCGCAAGCGAAGTGCGGCTGTCAAAGAAAGGATAACTTATGCCTGCTAGATCACTTTGGAGTGGCACGATCAGTTTTGGTCTGGTGAACATCCCTGTGACAGTTTCGACCGCAATCAATACGGAAAAATCTCTAGACTTTGATTTGATTGATAAAAGAGACAAGGCGCATGTCGGCTACCAGAAATACAATAAGAAAACGGGAAAGATCGTCGACAAGCGTTACGTTACGAAGGCGTTGAAGTTGGGTCCGGAAAAATATGTGATCTTTGAAGCCGATGAGTTAAAGAATCTTCGGCTAAAGGGAAGCTCCTCGATTGAGATTCAGCAATTTATTGAACGCGACGAGCTCAGTCCTCTTTATTTTGAGCGTCCCTATTTTTTATTACCGGGAAAAAATGGAGAGAAAACCTATGTTTTGCTGCACGAGGCATTGGCGAATACAAAAACCTTTGCAGTGGGATTAATTGTCATGCAGGGAAAACAACATCTTTCCGCTATTGGCATCGAGGGCGACGCGTTGGTTCTTCATTTGCTCCGTTACTCCTCTTCACTGAGAAAGGCCTCGGATTTTGACATTCCTAAAGCCAGTGGCGTGAAGTTGGCTGCACGAGAACGCGAAATGGCAATTCGACTTGTCGAAGAGCTCGAGGCGCCTTGGAAACCAGAGGACTATAAAAATACCTACTTTCAGGACGTGATGAGTGCGGTGAAGAACAAAACACGTTCAAAAATCGTGGAAGCTCCGAAGGTGGACGAAGATGAGGTGCCTGTAGGAGATCTCTTGGATCTGATGCCGCTTTTGGAAAAGAGTTTGAAACGCAAGGCCCGCTCTTCTGCTGCTATGCGTGCTCGGTCCAAGAAAAGCTCGACAACAAAACGAACTCATTCGCGGATGTAAAGGGAGTTTCTGAATGGCTCTCGAAACTTATCGAAGCAAGAGAAACTTTAATAAAAGCTTGGAACCTCGAGGTCGAAAAATTCTCAGAAAGAGCAGAAAAACCGCGAGTGACTTTGTCGTACAATTGCATGCGGCCCGCAACCTTCACTACGATTTTAGATTGGAATTGGATGGGGTCTTGAAAAGTTGGGCGGTTCCAAAAGGTCCATCGCTCGACCCACTTGAACGCCGGCTTGCCGTTCAAGTGGAAGATCATCCCTTAGATTACGCAAAATTTGAGGGAAAAATTCCCAAAGGTGAGTATGGCGCCGGCAGCGTGATCATTTGGGATCAGGGGAAATGGATCGCCAAGGGGAATCCAAGCGATGGCCTAAAAAAGGGTCGCTTGAGCTTTGAACTTTTCGGTGAGCGACTGCGTGGCCGGTGGCTTTTACTAAGGCTTCGCGACGGTAAAAACTGGCTCTTGGTGAAACAAAAAGATGGATTTGCCGGCCGAGACCGCCAAAAGAAAAAAATTCTTTCGAGTCGAGAGAGTGTGGTGAGTCATCGAAGTTTGGAGGAGATCGCGACGGAAAACGTCGAGAGACACTCCAGATTGACGAGTCCTCGAAAAATTCTGTTCCCAGATCCGCCCATCACGAAAGCTGACCTTGCACACTATTACGAAATCGTCGCGCCTGAGATGCTTAAACACATGGCAGGACGTCCGCTGATGATTCTGCGTTGTACTGAGGCTCGGGCTAAAAAGTGCTTTTTTCAAAAAAATTGGCAAAAAGGATTGCCTGAAAGCATTCGATCCAAAAGGACGCGGGGTGGGAAGTCGCTACTTGTTGTGGAGGATCAAGAAGGATTGATAGACCTGGCGCAAATTTCCGCACTGGAGATTCATTCATGGGCTTCGCGTTTTAATGATTTGGAACATCCCGATCTGATGACCATTGACTTAGATCCGGATCCCACAGTTCCGTGGAAAAAAGTGGTCGAGGTTGCCTTTCGGCTGAAAAAGTTACTGGAGACCTTGAAGCTCCCCGCTTATCCGAAATTTACGGGAGGAAAAGGTGTGCACATCGTGAGTCTTTTGGATTCAGGCTGGACTTGGCGAAAGCTGAAATCCTTTGCGCGCGCCCTCTGTACTCGGCTCGTGAAAGAAGACCCTCAACTTCTCCTTCTCTCGATGAATAAAAAGGCAAGACGGGGAAAGATCTTTCTAGATTATTTGCGGAACGGACGTGGGGCGACAGCGATTGTGCCTTTCTCACCACGCAATCGAGATCGTGTTCCCTTGGCTGTGCCCACCACTTGGGCTGAGTTGAAACGCAGTCAAGGCCCGGATCACGTTCATATCTCCGAAATTAGAAAAATTGCTCGCATATTGCATCGACATCCTTGGGGAAATTTTGAGTTGCATGGAAATTCTCGTGATTTTTGTATCTAATCGCCTAAAGTAGTTTTGTGGCATCTCAATCACGAAGCAGTGGATTCTCCCTTTGGGAATTGGTCGCAGGAATTGCCATCATTGCGGTGATTGCACTGATGCTCATGCCGAGTTATCAACAATTTCGAAGTCGAGCCCGACACTCCGAAGCCAAGACAAATCTTTCAGCGGCCTATGCGGCCCAAAGAGGATTTCACGGGAGTTATGGAACCTATCACGAACATCTTCCGGCTATAGGCTTCGTCCCGATCGGTTATAGCCGCTATGTGAGAAGCGGGCTCATGGGCGATATCAGCGGTCGACACTACTATTCGGTCGCATCCAATTTAACAAAGTGTCAGGTCGGATATTTTATCGATCGGCCGCAGTCTCTGAGTGAGCTCGGAGTTTCGATTCCGGAGCCTGACGAATTCATGGGTTTTTATCCTTCCACACCCGATGTTTGTTTGGCCGGAACGGCAATTTGTGGTCTTCCCCACTCGAAAGTTCAGGTAGATAGCGAGACTTTCACCTTGGAAGCCTATGGGTGTCCGTCGGGTAATTTACGTGTGGGCAATCCCCATTGGTTTCGAATGGATGCCTGGAGAATCAATCATGAGCGAAAATTCGAACATTTCCAAGTAGATCGTTGATTTTTAAGGCCGCTAGCTCTCTTTACTTCTTCGTCCAAGCAATGATTTTTGTTATGAAGCAAATCGCATGTCGGTGCTTGGTATTCTTCTTTCTTTGGCCTTATTGATCCTTCTCGCCTATCGGGGTGTGAGTGTGATTGTGCTGGCGCCTCTTACCGCACTTTTGGCAATCGCCTTTGATGGCGATCTTCCGCTACTTGCGACCTACACTCAGATCTTCATGCCGGCCCTTGCGGATTTCGCTATGAAATTTTTCCCAATCTTTTTGCTCGGGGCAATTTTCGGAAAGCTGATGGAAGTCTCAGGAAGTGCTCGATCAGTCGCAACGGGCCTACTCAGGATGATGGGCGAGCGGGGTGCCGTATTCAGTTTAGTTTTGTCGGTGGGAATTCTCACCTATGGTGGCGTCTCGGCCTTTGTGGTGGCTTTTGCCGTCTTCCCCTTGGCCCAAGAAATTTTTCAGCGGGCAAAGATCAGTCGCCGTTTGATCCCAGCATCAATTGCTTTGGGCGCATTCACTTTCTCGATGACTGCGCTTCCGGGCACGGCCCAAATTCACAACCTTCTTCCCATGAATGTTTTCCAAACGACCAGTTTTGCGGCCCCGATTGCAGGATTACTGGCAGCCGTCTTGATGTTCGGATTCGGAGTTTCCTGGCTTGTTTATCGATCAAAAAATCTTCCCTTCGAGGGCGGAACCGAAATAGCCGTCGGAGACGATCAGGCGTCGGCGGAGATGCCTAATTTTCTCGTTGCATTGTTACCCATTCTTGCGGTCATCGCCGCCAATATCGTTTTCACTTTGTGGATTCCGCACTGGCATACGGAGTACTTGGCGGAAAAGGAATTTGGATCCAGCGATCCGTCTAAGGTTTTGGGGCTTTGGGCGATGATCCTTGCTCTGTCGGTCGCCATTCTTTTGGTCTTTTTGCTTCACTGGAGCCGTGCACGAAAGCTCTTAGCCTCATTGAATCAGGGGGCTTATTCTTCACTGCTTCCAACTTTGAATACGGCATCAGAAGTGGGCTATGGAAAGGTGATTTCGGTACTGGCAGGCTTTGCTTTGATTAAATCACATTTATTTTCTGTCGCTCCGACAAATCCTCTGATTGCGCAGGCACTCTCGATCAATGTCCTTTCGGGAATTACCGGTTCAGCCTCCGGAGGATTGAGCATCGCTTTAGGTGCCTTGGGTCCGACCTATTTAGAGTCCGGAGTCGCCGCTGGCTATAGTCCAGAACTCCTCCATCGCGTAGCTGCATTGGCCTGCGGGGGGCTGGACTCGCTCCCCCATAATGGAGCGGTGATTACTCTACTGACAGTTTGCGGTTTAACACATCGAGAATCTTATAAGGACATCGGTGTCGTTTCGGTTTTGATCCCCGTCTTAGTCACAAGTTTTATTGTTTTACTGGGCTCGCTGGGGCTACTGTCATGAGGGTCATGAATGGAAATCAGAAGCGCGTTGTAGTCGGTCTTTCGGGTGGAGTCGATTCAGCTGTATCCGCACTCCTCCTGAAAGAACAGGGCTATGATGTCGTCGGACTTTTCATGAAAAACTGGGAGGAGGCGGGTCATTGTACGGCCGAGGCGGATTTCAAAGATGTTGTTCGCGTTTGTGAAAAGATTGGAATTCCCTATTATTCCATCGAATTCGTGGAGGCTTATCGCAACGAAGTTTTCAAAGAATTTTTAGAGGATTATGAGGCGGGCCTAACGCCGAACCCCGATATTCTCTGCAATCAGAAAATTAAATTCGATATTTTTTTAAAGAAGGCAGTGGATCTTGGGGCCGATTATTTGGCGACCGGGCACTATGCTCAGTTGGACTATGACGCTGCAGGAAATCCGCGTCTCCTGAGGGGCGAAGACCCCGCTAAAGATCAAAGTTATTTCTTATTCCGCGCGCCCTATGATTCACTTCGACGAGTGCTATTTCCTCTCGGCCATCTGAAAAAATCGGTCGTGCGTGAATTGGCACTCAAGGCGGGGCTGCCAGTGGCTACGAAGAAGGATAGTACGGGGATCTGTTTCATTGGAGAACGCCATTTTCGCAGTTTCCTTGCGAAGTATCTGCCACTCAAACCTGGACCGATGAAACGCCTGAACGGCGAAACAGTTGGCGAGCACAGCGGGCTTTGTTACTACACCCTGGGGCAACGAAAGGGACTGGGGCTTGGGGGTGAAGGCGCTCCGTGGTTTGTGGTAGCAAAGGATTTGAAAAAAAACACTTTAGTAGTCGAGCGCGGGGAGGAGCATCCGGCGCTCTTTTCCCAGGAACTCTGGGCTGATCGCATTCATTGGTTGTTGCCAGATCGTTGGAATACCTTTCCGTTGCGGGCCAGCGCCAAGGTGCGTTATCGTCAAGCCGACCAACTTTGCACTCTCTACTTAGAGGCCGATGGGCGCATTCGTGCCCATTTTGATCAAGCACAGCGATCCGTGACGCCCGGACAATCCATTGTCTTTTATTCAGGCGCGCAATGTCTGGGCGGTGGGCGAATTATTGAAAGTGGTCCTTCGCTCTTTGACACACTTATCAAGAGCAACGAAAAAAATCCCAATCTATACGTTTAAGCACTTCCAATGGGGCATTAGAATTTCCTTCTGTGAAAGCAGCTTCTTGGATTCTCACCACATTTACTTTTCAACTGATGATTTTTTCCTCTAGCGCCCAGAGCCGTGAAATCACTATTGAAAACTTAGTTTCGAAATTGCCGGATAAAACTGTGAGTCTAGATTTTATTCTGGCCTTGGGTGTGCAGCGCTCGCAAAGTTTCAAAGCCTTGATGGCAGAATTCGCTACGACTAAAAACGCGGAGCTGGAAGCGGAGGCATCACTGGATCCCGTGCTCAGCTCTACCGTATCGTATGCTTTTGCAGAAGGTGACACCGCATTGGGTCCCATGGTGCCCGAGGAAACTCGATACATGCGTTCAGAGATCGCCCTCAGCAAGTATTTTCAGACGGGGACTTTGCTAAGTTTTTCTCTGAGTCGTTTAGGCGTGGATCAGGATTTTGCGCCTTCTTCCTTTCCGCTGCCATTAGCGCTCTATAGCGACGCTCGTTGGAAGTTGGGTCTTCGACAGAATCTGTTGAAGGATATGTTCGGGAACGGCATCCGAAAAACTATTGCTGGATCCGAAAAACTGTCGGAAGCAGCAGAGGCCTCAGCAAAACTTCGGCTAGAGGATTGGGCTCTGACCCTGTCGGGTCTTTACTACCAAGCTTGGTTGGCGCGGACGCAATATCAAGTCGCGGTCAATCGCCGCGAACGGCAAACAAGACTTTTGAATGTTTCGACCCTGCAGTTCAAGCGAGGAACACTAGAGGAACCTGATTTTCTGCAGATTCGTAGCCTGAATGATGAAAGTTCGTTGCAGTTGCAAGATGCGCGCCGTCGGCTAGATGATATCTGGACACAGTTGGTAAATAATTTAGGTTTGCCGGAAGAATTCCTCAAGATTGACCCCGCTCGAGTGCCCATGACTTTGGATTCTCCGGAGATAAAGCTTGGCGAAGTCTGCCGCGATTTAAGCCGTGACACGATTTCCAAGCTACCCATTCGAGATCTTCAAATAGCAAAATCGCAAAGTGAAGCCGGAGCACTGATTTATGAGGGCGCGCGCTATAATGCCTTGCCACAACTTTACTTGGACGCCGCCTTTGGTGGGCGTGGAGTTGACCCGCAAGCCTCGGATGCCATCAGTGAGGCAGCAAAAGTCGGAGCCAAAGAATACTATGTCGGCGTGGGGCTGGAGTGGAAATTTGGAGATTCGGCCGCAAAGGCGCAGCTATTGGACGGTTACAAGAGAAAAATTCAGGCTGAGGCGAATCTCGGCAGTACTTATGACCGCGTTGATGCTGAAGTTCGAGACCTTTGTCGAAATTTTTCAGCGCAACAAGCGGATGCGGAAGTCTATGCTCGCATTGTTCGGGATCGTAAGCGTCGAGCTGATCTTGATGAGCGTCGCTTTCGCATCGGTCGCACCGATGTCACGCAGGTCGTTCGATCCGGCGATGAGCTGAGTCTTGCGCAGTTAGCATCAGAACAAAACAATGTGGCTCTTCGCATGAGCCTATGGAAGTTGCGTCAGATGAACCAAAAAATGGATGCCTATTTCGAAGGCCTCCGTCGTTTCGATTTGAAAGGACTCTGAATCCATGGAATCCATCATTAGATTTTTTTCGCGGCAGAAGGCTTTTGCCAATGCGATCACCATAGTTGTCATAGTTTTTGGTATCTGGTCGCTTTTCAATATCAAGAGAGAGGCCTTTCCGAACATCACCTACAATGTTTTGCAGGTCCAGACTTTTTTTCCAGGCGCTTCGGCTGAGGAGGTCGAGCGTCTTGTCACCAACTCGATCGAACAAGACATTCGAGAAGTATCGGGGATCAAGCGTATTACTTCGATTTCTGTGGAAGGACGAAGTTTGATTTTTCTTCAACTCGACCCTGACACAGGCGATTTAAAATCAGCCAAAGATGATGTGCAGGTGGTCTTGGATCGACTGACAAATTTTCCAGAGGGTGCAGAGAATCCAGTTGTTCAAGAGTTAAGTTCGAAATTCGAACCGACCATCGAGATCGGATTGTCGGGAGATCTTTCCGACGCTGAGATTCGCGCCCATGCACGCAATTTAGAACGCAATTTGGAGCGGATCGAGGGTACGGCACGTGTCGATATTCTAGGGCTGCGTGATATTGAGATTAAAATCATAGCTGATCCGGACAAGCTCAGATATTACAACGTGACTCTTCCCGAAATCATGCAGGTCCTCAGTGGGCAAAATTTGAACATTCCCGGAGGCACCTTTGAAGTTGCTGGCAAAGATGGACCCGAAGAATTCGTAATCCGGACGTTAGGGGAATTTCAATCCGTCACAGATGTCGAAAATGTTGTCATACGGGCCAATTCTCTGGGTGAAGTGGTTAGTATTCGAGATGTGGCCCGGGTCGAAGAGGGCTTTGAAGATGCTAAAATTTACTACCGCACGAACGCGCAATCCGGTCTTTCTCTGGTTGTCTTAAAAAAGGAAGAGGCCGATGCCATCACGCTCGTGGATCAAGTGAAGGAAGCAGTCGAGGCTTATCGCCTAGATGCAGGCTCAGGTCTGGGGATAGCTTACATCAATGACTTTTCATTTTTTATTCGAAGACGCATTGGAGTTCTGGGCGGTAACCTGATTGTTGGATTAATTCTCGTCCTTCTTGTACTTTCTTTGTCCCTTCCCTTTCGAGCGGCTTTTATCACCTCTTTTGGAATTCCCTTTAGTTTTTTGGGAACGATACTTGTTTTTTACTTTGCCGGCGTCAGTGTGAATCTACTTTCACTTTTGGGACTGATCATTGTCGTGGGCATGTTGGTTGATGATGCCGTCGTAGTCGCAGAGAACTGTCAGCGTTATCAGGATCTCGGGCATTCGGCCGAAGACGCCACTGTAAAAGGGGTGATGGAAGTTTTGAAGCCGGTACTTTTTTCCATTGCAACCACAATTGCGGCTTTTTCCCCGATGCTCTTTATGACCGGGATTATGGGAAAGTTCATCGCAGTCATTCCAATTGGGGTGATTGTTGCGCTCTTAGTGAGTCTTTTTGAAGCTTTTTTTATTCTCCCTAACCATTTCAGTAGTTGGAAATTTCTGGGGAAGGGAGAGGCGATTAGTCCAGATCGTATTAAAGAGTTTCCTGCAATTGCACGTCCCTATTTGTGGGCAAGCCATCGTTTTCAGGAAATTTTTCTGAGTCGGTGGATTCCGCGCTACATGGCGTTGATGAAACATTTTCTCCGTAGGCGTTATCTCGTCATGGTGGGCCTTGTGGCTTTCACTGTTGTGACGATTGTAGTGGCAAATTTTCGTTTGAAATTCATCCTTTTTCCCCCAGGAGGTGTTGAGGCCTTTGTTGTGAATTTAGAAGGTCCGGATGGAGTTTCGCTCGAGGAGATGCGAGAGATCGTTAAACCCGCCGAGAAGATCGTGATGGAACTTCCAAAAACGGAAATGAAAGATTTCACAACCAAAGTAGGGGAGTGGCGTCTTAACCTCAGTGATCCGAACGGAAAGGCCGGAAGCCAGTATGCTCAGATGGTGGTTCATCTTACGCCGGAGACCGATCGCGTAAGAACTGCAGAAGAAATTGCTGATTCTCTAAGACCTCAGCTGGATGCAATTGCACGGGTAAAAAAGGTCCACGTTGATCAGGTTTCCGGAGGGCCACCGGTCGGTGCGCCCGTAAATCTCGGGGTGCGCGGAAGGACATATGAGCAAATCAATGAAGCGGTTAAGGTCGTTTCTGATTATTTAGCTTCGATCGAGGGTGTAAAGGGAATTCAAAATTCCTTTGTGCTCGGCAAGAAAGAGCTCCATGTTTCGATTGATAGTCGAGAAGCTGCTGCGGCGGGCCTCACCGTTCGGGATGTGGGGACAACAGTGCGTGCTGCTTACGAGGGTTTGGTTGCCACGTCGATCAAGAGACTTGATGAGGAAATTGATCTTCGAGTGCAGCTCGACCGAGAGGGGCGAAATCAAGCACGGCTATTGCAGGATATTCTAATACCCAATGCTCGCGGAAATTTGATTCCGCTGGGCCGCATAGCGACTGTGCGTGAAGATCGGGGAATTGCCTCTTATGAACACGAGGCGAACGAGCGGCAAGTTGAAGTAACGGCCCAGCTTGATTTGGATCTCATCAACTCTGTTGAAGCAAACCGACTTTTACGAACGCAAATTCCTGAATGGCAGAAAAAGTTTCCGGGTATAACCTTCTATTTTGGCGGTGAAGACAAAGACATGCAGGAAAGCATGGAGTCTTTAGGACAGGCGGCGCTTGCCGCATTTTTTATTATTTTTATGATTCTGATCATCGCTTTTGGAAATTTTTACCAACCCTTTTTCGTCGCCATCGCAATTCCGATGGGCGGCTTGGCGGTTTTGTGGACCTTTATGATTCACAATCGACCCCTGAGTTTTTTAGCGATGATTGGTTTGGTGGCATTGGCCGGAGTAATCGTGAATAATTCGATCGTTCTTGTGGATTTTATCAATCGATTGCGTCTTGAGGGCCGGGGCAAATACGAGAGTATTCTTGAAGGCTGTCAAACACGACTGAGACCTATTTTTCTGACAAGTTTCACGACAGTCGTCGGAATCCTGCCGACTGCTTACGGCATTGGCGGTTTGGACCCCTTTGTGATGCCGGTCGCTTTGGCTCTGGGCTGGGGATTGTTATTTGGTTCGGTTTTAACACTGCTCGTGCTGCCGCCCATTCTCGCAATAGGCGATGACATTGAGGGTTTGGTTACAAAGCTCTTTCGACGATCCTAAGCTTTTCGTTGAGCAGCGGCAGATTGAATGCCCACTAGTGCGAAGAGAACGAGTGCAGAGGCTGTTGGAATCGCCAGTGACCAATATTCAAAGCGCAGAGCTGCGGTCGCTGTTAAAAATGATCCGGTAACAAAGGACAAGATGATGCCTAGACGCATCCAAAAGGCCGCGTGTTCGCGACGGCGATCTTCGGAACTGTGATAGCCGCCTTCTGTAGTTTTCGAAATCATTCGAGCCATTCCCACACCCAGATCGGTGGTGATTCCTGTAAGGTGGGTCGTTCGTATGACACTACCCGAGGCAGTGGTGATCATCGCATTTTGAAGCCCACAGGTCAGCGAGAGCAGAACCAGTAGCGGATAATGTTCATTGAATGAAAAATCGATCCCGTAGCTCCCGAAGTCACCGTGGAGGGAGCCAATAAGTGCGATGAGCAAAAGGAAAAAGATCAGAAATAGTACGGTTGAATAACTCGGACGCTTTTTCTTGGCGATTTGCACATCTATGAGAAAACCTGAAAGAAGGGCACCGAGCAAAAAGAAGAGGGGTACCGAGAGCATTCCCAGTGAATGTAGCCACCGGCCATTCGAAAATTCCAGTGCGGCCGTCGTGGCATAGCCCGTGACGTGGGAGACAAAACGGTGACCCGCCAAGAGGCCGATGATGTTGATAGATCCGGCTTGGAAGGCAAGAATTCCCCATTTTACGATGTTGTCGCGACGATAGAGGGCGCCGCTCCCCAGTTGAAACATGCTCATAGTTTACTGCGCGTTACTGAATCAAGAATTGTGGAGTCTCCAACATTATTTTGACAGCGTCAGGAAAGCTAAAAAGGACAAATTATTTTCGCAGGAATTCAAGCAATCACACGTAAACTGAAATTTAAATGAGGGGCTTCAGATTTCAATCTTCATTCTTTCTTTTAGTAATTTTGGCTGCTTGCGCAAGTCGTGAATCAGGCTCACTCGCGGAGCGCGATGAGTTGGAAGTGGAAACTTCGGAAATCATAGCTGGCGCTGAATTTGACGCCAGCTTTAATGAGGTCCAAACCGACGAGGCGGGTATTCCAAGTAAACGCCCGTTAGTTTTGCGATCTCGAATTCCGCTTGAAATGAACGCTGAGGTTATGAAGTGGATTCGTTATTTTGCTAAAAAAGAGCGCGATCGCTTCGAGTCATACTTAGTGCGGGGGAATCAGTACAAGGATTTGATCCAGGAGATTTTGCGAAAAAACGAATTGCCCGAAGAACTTTACTATTTGGCACTGATTGAGAGTGGTTTTGTTCATCACGCAACCTCAACTGCCAATGCCGTGGGCTACTGGCAGTTTGTGCGTCCTACGGGGCTACAATATGGACTGCGAATTTCTCCCTATGTGGACGAACGCCAAGACATTGTGCGTGCGACACAGGCTGCCGCAAAGTACCTGAAGACTCTCCACAAGCGTTTCGGCGACTGGCATCTTGCGATGGCCGCCTACAATGCGGGTCAAGGTCGTGTTAGCCGAGCAATAAGACGATCGGGAATTACGAATTACTGGGAACTGTCGCGCAAAGGATGGATCCCTCGCGAAACCAGGAACTACGTTCCACAGTTCATGGCGGCACTGATCATCGGAAGCTTTCCCGAGCGCTTCAATTTCGAAATTCCGGAGCCTCAGGGTATTCCGAACATTCTTCCTGTGAGAGTCCCTAGCCCAGTTCTTTTAACGGATTTGGCCAAGGTTTCCGATGTTCCAGTTAAAACGATTAAACAGCTTAACCGTCATCTAAAGGCAGGTTACACGCCTCCAGGTATATCGAAGTATTATGTGTGGATGCCCGCCGATCTAAAACTCAGTGCGGCGGAATTAAACGCTAAGCTTCTTCCTTATAAAAAAGATTCCCGGCTTTTCGCCGGTGGGGCCGCGATGAGAACTCATGTCGTTCGTCGAGGGGAAACCCTCAGCACGATTGGGCGACGCTATCGCAAATCTGTCGGACAACTTCGCAATCAAAATAACTTACGCACGAATCGCATTTACGTGGGCCAACAATTGAAGATTCCAGGAAGTGAAAGAATTGCTGGGAAGAAAGCCAGACCTCGTTTCTATCGAGTGAAACGCGGTGACAGTCTAGCGGCGATCGCACGAAAATATGGAGTTTCAGTAGCTTCCCTTAAATCCCTAAATAAAATCCGAGGCTCGACCATCTACAGTGGTCAATCACTGAAAATTGCCAGTAAATAAAAGCTTGAAGATCTAGAACTGCACGCCGATTTGAAAGCCTAGCATTCCGAAATAGCTCAATACCGCAGACGCGCCGTGCAGAACTCCTGCAAAGCGGCCCGATACTCCGCGATCTTCGTCGTTCCAGGCAGTCTCGGCTTTCTGCCATGCATTTCTCGCGACTGAATGAATTGCGGTAGCGCGGGTGCCTAGTTGGAGGAGCTCCAGTCCAAAAGAAAAGCGAAGGTGCTTGCGGTATACTTGTTCAAATCCAATCCAAATTTCGGGAAACTTTTGATTTTCAAGCTCCATAAAATCTGTGGCTTGCGGGTCTTCAGTGATCGCTTGGGCCTGGCGAAACTCTGTATATCCAAGCTGGACAAAGGGTCGACCAGTCCAAGAGGCACGTTCCTTGGTGAAGAAGAATCGTACGCTTCCGCTCCACAAAGTTTGTTGAAGATCTTCGGGTGGCCAGCCCACCGGGCCCGCTGCCCCCTGAATGCGAAAATACGGCGAAGGGTCATAGGTCAGGGAGATTGAAAGGAGCGTCGAGACCGGGCTCTGAGCGAGGCCAAGATCCAAACCAAAACCTGAAAGATCTTTGGGGGCAGCTGATTGCGCTTTCAGTCCCAAGAATAGAAATAGAATCAAAAATCTTTTCATTGGATCATCCTTCTTTAGGCACTTTTAAGATCGCGGATTAGCTCGCGGGCCTTTTCGATACTTTCCTTTTGCAGAGAGGCTTCTTTGGGCGGACCAAATCGGATTTCGAGATAGATTCCTAGTGCCTGAGCCAAGATTTTTGCCTGTGCATCTGAGAGACGGGCCTTTGAGTGTCGATCGATCTGACGACGAAGGCGGCGTAAGGCGGGAGCTGGAAGAATCCCGTAGTGCAGCCGTATCTTTGCAAGTTGTCGGCGGTAAAAAAATATTGCAAAGAAGGCAATGATAAAGAATCCCAGAGCTTGAAGTGTGCGACTCTCCGAGAGGGCTCGGAAGCTTCGAATGGCGATTTCGCGCAATTGAATTACGTCGGCGTCGACTACGAAACGGTACCAGAGTGTTGCCAGATCATCGCGATAAGCCAATGCTTCACGATAGGCTCTTTGCCAGAGTGGAAAATTGATTACGGGGGTCGGGTCAAATTGAGTCCACTGTGCTTTTTTCTGATCCCAGAATTCGACCCACACATGGGCGTCACTGTTGCGGAGGACCATGAAATTTGTTCCTCGGTAGTCAGAAAGGCGAAATCCCGCTGCGAGTCGTGCCGGAATACCACTGCTACGCAGTAGCAATGCGGCTGTTGTCGCAAAGAGTTCGCAGTGACCGGCTTTATCGAGCACCAAAAATCGGTGGAGACGTTCGGCACTGCTTGTGACCCTTCCTTCCATCGGAGTTAGGGAATATTCGAAGCGCTCCCGGCCGAAATAATTCTGTATTGCATTGATTCGTGCGTGCGCATCTTGTCCAGGTCGAAAAATTTTGGCTGCAATAGGAGATATTAGATTTTTAATCTCGACACTTTTCGATGGCAGATCAGAATGAATGGGAAGTGGTTCAAGTTTGGATTCTGGAGACGGATTGTTTTCCGATCCGAATTTGACAGCGTAGGTGATCCGAGTTCGTCCGCTATTGTGAACTTTAAATGTATTGCGAGGTGTGCGAAGCACGGCAGGCAGTTGATGACGTTCCCATTGTGCTTGCACAATTCGGGAACCATAGAACAAGGGAAGCAGTGGAACTCTTAGAGCTTCACGTATGATAACGATTGACTCCGATAGGTCCGGATCATTCGGGAGCGGGTAATGCTCAAATCCACGGCTATCGAGAGTGTACCATCCTCGGCCATCAAAGATATCTAGCGGCTGGACCATCAGAAGTTCTTCCTTGAAAAGACGTTCACGCAGGGTGGGATTGTCGGGAATTTGAATGCGGACCGCGATCGCCGAATCCCCGTCATCTCGCCCGCGGCTCTGTAGATCGACTTCACCTGAAAATCCCAACTGGCCGAGTGTATTGGCCGTGACCATTTGGCTTACGTTTAAGCGAGGTAACAGCGGAAATACAAAGGCTGTAAGGGCAGAAAAAATTAAAATGCCCACGCTTAAGTTAGTAAAAATTCGAAAGTTACCAAAGCGCTTGAGATCACTCAGCGTCAGACGCGAGAAATCAAAAACATATTGAGCGCTAAGACATAAAAACGCCGACCAAAAATAGGCCACGATCAACGCACCGGTTTCAAATTCCGGTGACAGGCCTGCGGCGAGACTTGTGATCACAAAGGTATTTCCAAATCGAAAATATCGGATGCGTTTGGAGTTTGGTAGCAAAAATAAACTCAGATGAATAAGCAAAACGCTTTGGGCTCCGGCCTCGAGTGCTTGGAAATCGTTGCTTCTTTTGATGGCATAGCTGAGCAATGCAATAAAAACGACTGCAATCGGAGTTAGCGCCCGATTCCGCGGGAGGCGCTCCCCCAGGCTAAGGAAAAAAATGAAACCCAAGATGAAGACAAAAAGAATCGGCTGCAAAATGTCACCCGTGCTGAGCAGTGCAATCGCCGCAGTCAACTCAGAGATGACCAAGAGAGTGTTTAGGAGGCGTTTTTCGCGGTCCAAAAGTTGCCCTCCTTCAGCCCAATCGTTGAAATGGTATTGAGGATGTTGAGCCTTCCCTCGATCGATCGATGCAGTGCTTTTTCCGTACTCTTTATTACAAGTTCTCGGATGCGGTCTTCTGCTGCATAAAAAGCGATGCGAGAGAGCGTATTCTCGAGATCTGCGGGATCTAGACTATCAAGATCGATTTCAACAATGAGCCGTTCACGTTCCTGTCCCCGCGCTCGGGTCAAAGGCATCCCTTCGGGTGAACGTCTGTGACGAACGATGTCGGCCCAAACTTCGCCGATTTGCAATACGCGAACTTCACCTTCACGTATTTCATTTCCCAGCTGCACCAGCTTGACGGATTGGGACATGGCCTGAAGAGAGCCTTTGAGGCGTTTAGGCCAGATCAAGCGTTCTCCTGATTCACGTAGAATTCGAATTTTTTGCGAGAATCCAAATGGAAAGTCAGATGACCAAGCAATGCCATCCCAACTATGTAGCCCACGCTTAGAAAATTCATGCAAGCTCTGCACATTCACTTGATCACCTGGAAGTATCATTTTTACGATGGCATGACAGATAAACTCTTCGTTCTTCCATTCGCCGACGCGAATATTTATTGCCGGCAATATTCCTTCATTTTTCAGAGTCCAGTTGTCGCCGCAGTTTTCCTGGGCAAAAGAATCTCCGGGGCGCCGTAGAACCTCTAAGCGCGATACCGTATATTCCGACAATATTCCTGAGACGATGACGATCGCAATCTGACAGCTAAAGAGAAGGTAAAGAATGTTGTTTTCCCCCAGGAGAGTTAGGAAACCCATGGTTGCCATCAGACCCGTGAACCAAAGCCCCATTTTTTGCGCGCGAATGCGGCGATAGGGGAGAAAGCGTTTTTCAAACGCCTTTATTTTGGTTTGGAAATTTTGGCCAAACACTGAGTCACCTTCTCTCGCTTGTACTCGAGGCTTAAAGTGTCCTGCGTCCCAGAAAAAATGCGATGTCCCAATGCATAGGGTGCGAGCTTTTCCACATCCTCAGGAATCAGGTAATTGCGACCGTGTAAAGCGGCTCGGCCTTGGCTAGCTCGAGTGAGTTGGATCAGGGCACGGGTCGAAAGCGATCCTCCGATCGTCTGTCTTCGCAGTTCCATGACAATACTTTGCAAATAATGCATCACCGAAGCCTCGACATGACAGGACTGGGCTAGTTCTTGGAAAGAGATCAGCTCAGACGTTGAGATGATAGACGCTTTGTTCGTCGGATGACTGGAGTTTGCTAGTTCACTGCTCAGAACGCTGAGTTCGTCTTCCGATCCGAGATAAGGCATGGAAGTGTGAAGCATGAAACGATCCAGCTGGCTGTCGGCAAGCGGGAATACGCCGTGCGACTCCCCAGGGTTCTGCGTTGCGATGACAAAAAACGGATTCGGAAGAGAGTGTGTTTTTCCATCAATCGAAACTGTTTTCTCTGCCATGGCTTCTAGCAAAGCACTTTGAGTTTTTGGGCTGCTGCGATTTAATTCATCGGCCAAAACAATCTGTGAAAAAATAGGACCCTTTTTAAGTTCGAAGGTTTTCAAATCCGCAGACGGCATCAATCCACCCAAGATTTCCGTTGGGAGCAAATCACTGGTCATTTGAATGCGTGAAAAACTACAACCCATCGAACGTGCTAGTACCTTAGCAAGCGTGGTTTTTCCAACGCCTGGAGGCCCCTCTAAAAGTATGTGACCCCCGCCCAAAAGTGCGCAGACAGAAAGTTCAAGTGACTCGTGGTGAACTAAAAGTGTTTTCTTGAGTGAATCGTACCAGGAATGGAGCGAGCCAAATTCTTCGACCTCATCCTTGCCTTTCACTAATCTCAAAGTGCTCATGAAAACTCCTTTTAAAACACTAGTAATTTGCCGGCTTGCGACTGTTTAATTTTTGAATTGGGCGATTATTTGCGGGGTATAGTCTCTGGAATGCTTCGATTTGTTCCTTGGAAATTTCAATGGGTGTGTTCATCACGTTCCAATTCACGCCTTCGCTGCAGGGAGGCGTGGTGAGCGATCCCATGTAGTGATAGTGAGTCGTAGATTTTGGAATTAGTTCGTGGGGATTGAACTTTGCATGGACCGTAGGAGTTTCGACTCCCTTAGTTTTTGGGATGTCCTTCCAAAGTTTTTCAATCCAAGGATTGTTCACACCTTCCTTGAAGAAAACACCTACGACCGCCAAATGATTCTGATCATTTCTATGTACGAAATGGATCTCTAACGGAAATTGTTTTCCCGAAAGAGTGTGTTCGCTTTTACTGTGGAAATGAAAATTCACTAGGTCGTAAAACTTCCCATCAATATCGACTTTCGAACCTGGTGAAAAATTAACTTGAACAGTGTGTCCGTTGTCGACAATTTTGGCAGGACTTTCGTTGTAGTGAAAACTAATGCTGCGTCCCTTGCTGGGCTTTCTCCAGCGCAAATCGATTGGCGATTGCTCGCGACCTTGAAGACACTGCTCGAATTGCTTGTCGATCTTGCCCCAACTCGCAGGACCTCGTTCGCCTTCGTAGGACCAGTGCACTTCACCCTCATAAGGTTTGGAGGCATTGGCCAGAACCGAAGCGGAAATCACAAGAGCTGAGAACAAAGCAAATCGTCGAAAACATTGAGTCATTAATCGTACCCCTTCCGATGCTAATCTTCCTTTTTGAATCGGAGTTTTGGCTTATAAACTGAAGGCGATTGGCAATTAACGAAGTCTTAATCATCTAAGACCCAAGAATTGACAGAAAGTCGCGTGCCTTGTCATTGATCACGGATTGCGCGATGCAGCAAAGTCTGTCACGATCATACTTGTCGGCCCTGCAATCTTAAGTCGCAAGGTCAAAATCTCCTGGATGTAAGTTCTAAAAAAATCATTGTTCATGTAAGCGAAAAAAAAACAGAACCGAAACTTCGGGAGGCATCTCTTTATGTTTGCAGCACGTTTTCGCGTATCACTGATCAAAATTCTTTCGCTTAGCACGTTAGCAGGACTCAGCGCTTGTCAATCCGAGGTCAAGACGCAGCAGTCGGAAATTCAGGTAGAAAAACAAAATAAAATTGATCTATTGTTTGCTGTCGATGCTTCGACATTGCGCGATGCCAATCGCGGACAAATAGAGGCTTCCATCGAAAAAATCGTTGATGAACTGGAAGCGGATGGAAAAGATGTCCGCTACGCTATCATTGCTGCCGGAAGTGCCGCACAAGCTTCAACTCCGTCGGCCGGAGTTGGAAATTCCCAGGCGACTCCCGGCGTTGATCTTTTTTCGAATCTCTTGGGGATTTTCGGTGGCAATCAATTCTTAGGGACTGGATGGTCTTCAGGTCTTCCCAGCACTGCAGCGATTCCACTGCCAGTGTCTCAGGGTTACACGCAACTCTTTCCGCTCCTCAGCCAAATCACAGCGATGACAGGTCAGGGTCAATCATCGTCCTCGATTCTTACAAGTCTTTTGCCTGTTTTCTCTCAGATCATGGGTCAGCAAATCGGCGGCGGATCGCAGTCGAATATGCTCAATCAACAATTGTTGCAGCAGTTGATCGCTTCCGCAGTTTCCGGGCAACAGAATGGAATGAATCAAAACGAGATTTTGATGGCGCTTGCGCCGCAACTTCTCCAGATGCTGCAAGGGGGCGGCGCAATTGGGGGCTCGCAAAACAACATGGCTGCCGTTTTGTTGCCCACGCTTTTACGTCTTTTCAGTCAAAGTCAAAATGGCGGAAAAATCGATGAGACGCAGATCGCTTCACTTGTGCTTCCGATCTTGATGGGCCAATTGGGCGGATCCTCTGGGGGCAATCAGCCTCTACAACTTCTCGGCTTTATCTTTCCACTTCTTCAACAATTCACAGGAATGGATAGTGGTGGCATGCAAAATCTTGCGGTGGCATTGGCTCCGCTGGCTGTTAGCTATTTTTCAGGAGGATCGGGCGCCCAATATGCTCCCCTAGTTCAAGCGATGATTCCCATGCTTTTCCAAATGATGGGCAACGGACAAAATTCCTCGCAGATCCAAGACTCTATGCAGCTACTCGGAACACCGGCTATTTCTTCGATTCTTAGTGCCTTCTCTCAAGGTGGCCCGCTTGCAGATAACTTCTTTCGTCCAGAATCTCTCTTCTCGATCGTGTATCTAGGTGATCCTATGAATGTCGGTGATTCGACGCAGGCCTCGGCACTGGCGCATACTTTCTTGCAGAATTTCATGTCACTGAGTGGACGCGGACTTGAGAATTTCTCTTTCAATTCCATCTCCCTGAATGGAAGTTCGGCTTGTGCGGGAAGTGCATCCGGCAATGCCGTAGTAGCCGCATTGCTGAGTCAGCGGACCGATGGCGTCGCAACAGATATGTGTGATTTGGCAAGTTTAATCGCTGGCCTCAGCCGCTAAAAATCTGCCCCCCAAAATGCGCAGGGAAGCGCGTTTTTCCTTTAGCCAATGAGGCGCTTGAGCCAGGAAAGTTTTTTCTCGCTATAGGGACGATAGCGGAGTGGAAAGTCAACGGACAATGAACCTCTGAAAACAGAAACCTGATGAGAGAAACGGTCAAATCCAGAGCGACCGTGATACCGTCCCACACCACTCGTGCGAATACCGCCAAAGGGAAATTCCGGATTGGCCAGTTGACTCATCACCTCGTTAATCACCAGCCCGCCGGGAATGATGCTCCGGCGAACACGCTCGATAAGATCTTTTTTCGTTGAAAAGACATAGGCCGCTAGTGGAGTCGGAGAATAAGTTTTCAACAGGCTACCTAGCTCTTCTTCAGTTTCCCAACGAAGAACTGGTAGCAACGGTCCAAAGATTTCTTCCTTCATCAAAGCATTCTCTTTGGCATCTGTCGGGACTTCGATAAGTGTCGGTTCGATTTTCAATTTTTCGGGCGCGGAATTGCCTCCAAAGAGAATTTTCTGATCGTCTAAAAGCGTCACAAGCCGATCAAAGTGTCGTTGATTGATGATCCGTGGATAGCTGGGATCATCTAGAATTTCTCCGGGAATTTGCTCGCGAATTTCACGCGAAAGCAGTGATAGAAATTCATCACGAATGCTTTCCTTAACGAGAAGGTAATCGGGCGCAATACAAGTTTGTCCCGCAGACATCAGCTTCGCAAATGCCAATCGTCGTGCGCTTCGCTTTAGGTCGACGCTTTCATCGATGACGAAAGGCGACTTGCCCCCCAGCTCCAATGTGAAGGGTGTGAAGTCTTGGGCCGCGCGTTCGAAGATAATGCGACCGACCCGCTCGCCACCTGTGTAGAAAATATGATCCCATTTCTCTTTGAAAAGCTCTTGCACTAAATCGGCACCGCCTTCCAAAACTTCAAAGGACTCTGGGGGCAGTACTTCGTTGATCAGTTTTTTAACCAGCTTTGAAGTCGCAGGAGCCAACTCAGATGGCTTAATCAATGCAGCATTGCCGGCTGCAATTGCGTTCACAAGCGGGCCGAGGCTTAGGATGAGTGGATAATTCCAGGCTCCCAGAATCAAAACGACACCTTGGGGACGCGATTCGATCCAAGTATTTCCGGGTTGTAAAAAAAAAGGTGTTTTAGCTTTTTTCGGAGCCATCCAAGAGCGAAGATGTTTCTTCATGAACTTTATTTCATGCAGCAGCGGACTGATTTCAAAAAAAGCCTCCATCGGAGGCTTCCCGAGATCCTCAAAGATGGCCTGGCAAATAGCATTCTCGTATTTCTTTATGCCCATCTCTAGCGCGCTAAGGTTTTCGATGCGGCGTTCGGCGGGAAAAAGGGCACCGGAATCAAAAGTAGACTTGAGTTTTTCGACGCGTGCCATGGTCAAAGTCTTATAGAGGGCATCTAGGCATTTTGCTATGCGAAGATTTTTTCATGACGCATTGATAAATCGAAGGCAATTCAGCAGGATTTGCCAATGACATTTGAAAGTTGGTTAATGGCTAAGGTGGGTGGCATCACTCTCGCCTCAATTCGCAGTGTATTGGCTTTGGCGAACGAGGGAGCCACAGTTCCCTTTATGGCTCGGTATCGAAAAGAAGCGACGGGCAATTTGGATGAAGTTCAGATTCGCGCGATTCTGGACGGCAAAGAAACTTGGGATGAAATTGTAAAACGCAAGGCCTTTGTTCTGGGGGAAATTCAAAGCCAAGGCAAGTTGACCGATAATTTAAAAAAACAAATTGAAACTTCGTTCGACTTAGAGCGCATTGAAGATCTTTATCTTCCCTACAAACAAAAGCGCAAAACGAAAGCTGTGATTGCTAAAGAGGCGGGTTTGGAACCCTTGGCTTTGGGGATCTGGAATGAGATTAGCCTGGAAAAAATCGAGGGCGCACTGAGTCCACCGTGGGAAGAAAAAATTTCAGGGCTTTTAAATGCCGAGAAGGGATTCGAAACGCGCGAAAAAGTCGTGGCCGGACTCGTGGATATTCTGGCTGAACGCATCGGTGAAAATGCGGATTTACGTCAGCGGGCCCGCGAATATTTTTTCCAAGAGGCGATGTTGATTTCAAGAAAAGGCGAAAAGGCCAAAACGCCCAGTAAATTTGAACGATACTTCGATTTTAAGGAAAGCGTGATTTCACTACAAAAGGTGGAAAGTTCCCATCGCTACCTTGCCATGCGCAGAGGTTGGCAAGAAGAAGAATTGATTTTGAGCGTGGACGGCAGTCGTGAACCGATGGACGAGGCCTTGATCCGCATTTATGCAAAAGCAATCGTAAAAAATTCGAGTTCCTCTATGCATCCGCTCTTTGAAAAAGCGCTCCGCCAAGCAGTGAAGGCAAATATCTTATTGAGTTTCGGCAACGAAGTTCATCGCGTTTTAAAAGAGGGAGCAGACGCCGAGGCGATTCGAGTCTTTTCAGAGAACTTGCGCCAGTTATTGATGGCTTCGCCTTTTGGACCAAAGATGATCTTGGCCGTAGATCCGGGTATTCGCACCGGTTCAAAGTGGGCATTGATCGAGGCATCGGGCCGGCTGTCTGCTCATGGAGTTTTTTATCTTCAGTCAGAGCGTGAGCGGCGCGAATCGAAAAGCGTTTTGGAGGGGCTTCTTAAGACTCTGGCTATCGATGCGATCGCCGTAGGCAATGGGACTTATGGCCGCGAAACTTTGCTTTGGATTAAGGATAATCTGAAAGAAATAAAACCCGAGCGCACGCCCTTTTTGCTGCCCGTGAATGAATCAGGCGCCAGTATCTATAGTGCCGGAGACGTAGCACGCAAAGAATTTCCGGATCTTGACGTGACCGTTCGCGGGGCTATTTCGATTGGTCGACGCCTGCAGGATCCACTGGCGGAACTTGTAAAGATTGATCCGAAAAGTATTGGGGTCGGCCAGTATCAGCACGATGTTTCTCAACCGAAACTGAAAAAATCTCTAGAGTTCTTGGTTGATTCTTGTGTGAACGAGGTGGGCGTGAATCTCAACACAGCGTCCGAGTATCTCTTGGCACGCGTCTCCGGAATCGGACCTACCTTGGCAAAAAATATCGTGGGCCATCGGGAAAAAAAGGGCATATTCTCCTCGCGACGCTCCCTTCTTGATGTAAGCCGCTTTACGGATAAGGTTTTCGAACAGGCCGCAGGTTTTCTTCGCGTGCCGGAATCCGATAATCCCTTGGACAACACGGCCGTTCACCCCGAGCGTTACGCCGCACTCGAGGAACGCGCTCGAGAGATTGGCTTGAGCGTGCGGGAATTTCTGGGCCGCGAAGGCGTCAAGCGATTGGAAAAAGACAAATCTCTTTTGGAGCGACTCGGCCCCTACACCTTTGAAGATGTCTTGACGGAGCTGGAGCGACCCGGACGAGATCCCCGTGATGCGTTTGATCCGCAGAATTTTCGCGAAGATATTTCAACTTTGGAAGATTTGAAGCCGGGAATGATGTGCCCAGGTGTGATCACCAATGTTACGAATTTCGGTGCCTTTGTTGATGTGGGTGTGCACCAAGATGCCTTGATTCACATTTCCCAATTGGCCGACCACTTCGTCAAAGACCCTCGTGACGTCGTGAAAGCTGGACAAAAGGTCGATGTGCGTATTCTTGAAGTGCATCTTGATAAGCGCCAGATCGCCGCTTCGATGAAAAGTGCGGCAGGTGCATTACCTGCAAAGAGCGCGGGCACTTCGGCAAATCAGAAGCAAAAAAGCGGGGCGAAAAATGCAATAGCGAAGCCACAGGCTGGCTTTGGTAATAACGCTTTTGATAAGCTCAAGGGACTTAAGTTTTAAAATTGTCGTAGGCTATTAACTCTGTTTCGGCGGGTTTCTTTCGGACTGATGCAATGACATCAAACAAAATCCATTGACCTGCTTAGGTGCTCCGGGTAAATAGCGGAATGCTTTGGCGTTTCGCTTGCTTCCGAGTCTTCGCTGTCTTGGTTTATGCGACTGGCAGTTTGGCAGTTTCGCCGCCCGCTAACTCCGCGTCCCGGTGCGCCGATCCCCTGATCCATAGGCCCCTGCTAACCACGCGAGAGCTAATTGCGGAATTTGCCCACGAAAATCTGGATGATGCTGACACCGTAAGCGCACTTAAAGTTC
Source organism: uncultured Bacteriovoracaceae bacterium (assembly GCA_964636255.1). Lineage (GTDB taxonomy): Bacteria > Bdellovibrionota > UBA2428 > UBA2428 > UBA2428 > CAXNGS01. The sequence goes on from CAZWNW010000003.1 coordinate 318,497, forward strand.
GATTGGTGCGCGGGTACCAGAATTTAGAGAAAGGATTGACACCAACCGCTGAGCAAGTCGCCAACTTGGCTCATGCGCTATCGATTGCGCCCCACCTATCTCCGGCGGAAAAAGAAAGATTGTGGACAGCTATTGAGCGTGGCGGCCGCCTTAGCGTCGAAGACTTGAAAGTCCTTGAAAAAACTCTGATCTATCGCATCCAGCAACACGATCTGATGGATCACGCGCTCAATCGTTATCCCACTGACTTCCGTGATGAAATGGACTTCGTGCGTATTGAAATCAAAGAGCGCACTGCCACCGGGCTTGTTTTGTCCAAATTGGGGTATGCGGCGGATGGCACCCATCCGAGCTTTTATGAACTGGCGCGGAATTTACGAAAGATCTGGGAAAAAAAGGGCACCCCGCCAAGTGAACGCATTGAAATTTCGGTCCCCAGCATCGTTTATCACCACGGCCAACGGCGAGTAGAATTTCTTGCGGTCGACGAAGATGAAGTTCCATTGAACGAAAACTTCCAGCTGGCCGCAGCGGGCGGCATGAATTCCCGGCAATTCGCGAAGGCAATGGCCCAGCTTAAGTTTCCGGTTGCAGGCACCCACGATATTGGGGGTCACCTGGTTTCGCTGGTGCTTCACGATGACTATCGCCGTGAGATGATCGAGGCCTTTCGCTTCCACTCCTCAAACGGCCCCAACATGTTTCGATCACGCTGGCTTTATTTTTTCTTTGAAGAACTGAGTCTGCCTGATCCCGCGATGAAAGAGACGCTACGCAAAACACTTTCGTTCGCGCATCAGGACGGGGTTCCCACTAAGTTTGCAGATGTCCAGCGCCATTTCGAGCAAATGTCGAACGATGCTGTATTTGCCCACGCCGAAAAACTTTCCGCGGCATATGAAAAGTTTTTCAAACATTACGGCGGTGCTTTTGCCAACGTGCCTGAAAGGGCGAAGTACCTAACGACCTATCAGTATGCAAGTACCGTACTGCGTGAATCTTTGCTGCAAACTCCTCTGGACCTGCAAACCGGTCCTCCGATGCCCTGGGGCAGTTACATTTACCTGGGTCGCTATCTGCAGATGGCTCTGCGGTTGCGTGGCAAAGAAAATAGTCTGGAAGCCGCAAAACTTTTTGGTGCAAACCACGAGGATCGCAACTTAGATCCGGCAAGCTTGCGGCGTGTGGTCAGGGACTTGCTTTCCCGCATGGAGTTTGGTCTGTGGGAAGGTCTGCGCTTTAGACCCGAAACACTGATCAAGACCATCATGCACGGCACGCCCCAGGATGCTCGCCCCTTCTTACAATACCTTGAAGTCTTGTGTTCGCCGAATTCGAATTTTTATCGGGCGCTGCAAGACGTAAGCCGGTAGTTCAAGAAGCGAAGAAATCAGTCAGATCAGTGGCACGGTCTAAGTTCTTGCAGTCGGTGGGGGCATAGCTCAAACCAATATGCAGATTCTTGAGCAGTTCAACTTTACCTGCTGGGGCTTTGAAGATAAGCGTCTGCGTCATCATGGGCCGGAAGATTTCGGTAACCTTCCAGGCTAAACGGTTCTTGTCTAAGACGACGATTAGAAAGCTCAGTTCCCCATCAGCAGCACGACCTTCCGTTTTCCAACAGCTCAGCTCCTCTTGGGAGCTGAGCACCTTAATTCCGTCGGCATAGCTTGCAGTGGCGGATAGCAAAATGAGCATTAGTGTTTGTTTTAGAAGTAATTTCATACGATCCTCACTTCAACACTTTCTCGGTTTCTTTTTTCAAGCGTTGCAGATAGTCGGCCTGATTTGTCTGCAATTGCTTGACCAGAGCCAGCTCAACACGAAGTTGTTGCAAGAGACTTTCCAGCGATCCTTTCGAATTTCGAAAATTATCGACGGCCTCGTTCTTGGTCCGAAGGTCCATATCGCCAGGTAACTGGGCCAAGGCTTGAAACGTAGCGATGGTTTTATCGATCGAATCCTGGAGGATGGTGAGCTGTGGACGTTCTTTCTCGTGTTCGAAGGTATTCACGGCCCGTTCCATGAACACCATCACAGTCACAAGATCCGTGAAAATTCGTTTCGATTCCAGCTCGCGATAAATCTCTCTATCAATTTTGGTTTTGATCAAGACATCTGAAAGCACGTTGGAGTTTCGCAGGTTGTAGGGGACGTCTTTTTGAAATGCACTCATAAAGTTGAGAGCGGCTTCGACGCTCATCAATTTTTCGGCGATTTCAGCGCGCGTTTTCACTGCGTTTTCAAGCAAGGTGGGGATTTCTGCGCGTAGCTTTTCAAAATCCGTTCGGGTGAGTAGGGCTTCCTTGGATTTCGCACGTAGCGCGGATTCACGTTCGTCTTGCAGGTTGGAGAAGAAGTTCTTGTTCTCAGTATCCGTGACACAGATGTCATAGGGTTTGGTGAAGAAAAAATCATTGGAAGTGTCGCGCTTAGAGATCTTGAACTCAGCGCGCGTGTTTTCGCCGCTTCGATAGTCCGTAAAGTAGAACTCCCGCGCCCACGACCATCCATCAGTCTGGCCCGATACTTCGTCGTAGCTTTTCGCGAGTTCCACGATTGAAAGAGTCGGCGAATTGGACATCGCGCGAATGAGATTCTTCAGAGCCTCAATGTTCGTACCTGTGTAGATAGTAGGCTCTCCATTTTCTTTCACCTCTTCATAGGTGTATGTGGCGAGATCTGAGAGAGTGGATCCGACGTAGACCTCGCTCTTCAGTGGAGCTTCAAAACGTGCGCCGCCGTCCTTGACCCACGAGAGGTCTTGATAGAAATAACAGCCGCGATACATTTTGAAGATATTGCCCATATGATCAATCCAGAGGTGTTCCGATCCGCGGCCAGGTCCTTCCATGGCGTAGGCAAATCCCTCGATGAAGGCGGCGGCTTCGGAGGTTTCAAACTTGAAGGCCGTGCGGGCAGCGTCGCCCAAGACACCGTCATGCATTTCTTTCAGGTAGCGCGTATCGTGCCAGTGCTTTTCATTCGAGGGATAGGCTGATCCGAGCTTTTGACGAATGAAAACATGAGCCAGTTCATGTCGGAGAAGAGCTGAAGAACTTCGTTGGGTGAAAAGAAAAATGCCCTCAATCGGTTTGGGGCGGGCCCAATGAAGTTCTCCGCTCTCGTGATCAAACCAGGTGCTTTCTTCAATGTTGGGGCCGCGGGCTTCCGCGCGACGAGATTTTTCGCGCAGAATAATTTGGACTGGCGAGGTTTTCGCATCCGACTCATCCAACAGCATCGAGACAATTTCATCCATGGTCTTGCCATTTGGGAAGGCAGCCATGACCAGGCTCAGATAGGCTTCGAAGGCCGAAAGGCGCGCACGGCACAGCGAATCAGGAGTGAGCGCGACGAAGCGCGTTTTGCGTATGCCCAAAAGTGCGCGGGCTCCGGCCCCTTTGTGTTCAAATGAAGTTTTGTCCTCAACTTCGATTCTAAGTTGAAGGCTTTCAGCCAGCTCGGTGGGGAGCTTCATGTATTGGCGAGAAGACTTCGGACAGGTCTCGAGTGCTTCACCGCGCTCTTCGGCCCAACGTGCGGCTTGCTCCGCCAGCGGTGATTCTTTAGCAGATGCGATGAGTTGGCCCAAAAAGCCCAAGGGCGTGAAACCTGTCTCCTTTTTTAAGCCGCCATTTCCGTTTGAGGATTTGCCGCCTCCAAAGGCTGTAAGGGCGATGAATAGGCCGCCTAAAAAGGTGTAAATTGCTTTTGATTTCATGAGAGGTTCTCCTTATATCAGAATTGACGCATCAAGTAATCTCATTAAATTCACTTCAGTTTTAGTTCTTTTTTATAAATTATTAGACTCTAAATTAATAATTCATTAGTAAATAGGGTCTAAGCCATGAATCTCTTTGAATTCACCGACTACAAGGATTACTTGCGGGCTCGGATTCGCGGGCAGGGAAGAAGTCGCGGATACAAAAGCCGTTTGTCGGAGGCTATTGCCCAACCCTCTTCATTTCTCTCTCAGGTCTTGCACACCCATGTTGAATTCACGATGGATCATGCGTTTCGATTGGCGCGTTTTTGGGGTTTCACGGGACTCGAAGAGTCCTATTGGATGACGCTTGTTGGCCACGCCCGCGCGGCAAGCTCCGAATATCGAAAGCACCTCAAGGAAGAATTAGCGCGCCTGCGTACGGAGAACCTCAACCTGGGTCAGCGCTTTCGCGAACCCGGCCTTCAGCAGCAACAAGCCAGTGAGCAGTACTATGGTTCCTGGCATCGCGGAGCCCTCCATATGCTCCTGACGATTCCGGAGATCAGTAGTCTGGAAAAACTTGCAGCTCGCATGGGTCTGCCGGTGGATGTGGTGCTGCAAACTCTGCGCGAACTCCAGGTCATGGGGCTGGCAGAAGAAGAGCGCGGAAAGTGGAAGACCTCGCTAAATAGTATACATTTAACAAAAGGCAGCGCGCTCAGTGCCTTCAATCATCAGATTTGGCGAAACCGTGCCATAGAGCAACTCATGCTGCCCAAACCCGACCGCCAAGAGCCACTCAATTATACAGCCCTCTACACATTGAGCAGGGAAGATTTCGCAAAACTCCGTGATCTTGTTTTACGTTTTGTTGAGGAAACTCGCGACATCGTGACGCCTTCGAAAGAAGAAACCCTCGGCTGTTTAAATGTAGATTGGTTTGAGGTTTGAGGGACTTGCTAAAGTCGGTAGAGACAGCGACCCTGCTTCAAAGTCCGTCCGCAATTTACGCAGTCAAAGGTGATCTCCATGGATGAGCGGCTCAATTTCACCCGCCAACGGTAATCTGTGCGCCGGCAGTTCAAAGGGAAGTCATTGCGGCATGTTTCGATTTCCCAAATTCCCGAAGTGCCGGGAGATTCGTCAAGAACCGCTGATTCTTCGCAAGTTGCTAGGCTGCGGTACGATGCGCGATCGCAACGTCGCCCGCTTGCAAATATGCCGCCATTCAAGTCGATTTTTTCGCAGCGGCGGCGTCCATCGGGTCGAGATATGCGGAGATAATTGCTGGCTTGCTCGTCCGGGTAGCGAAGTTGAAGCCCTTCGGAATTCAGTTCCAGTTTCAGTAGCTGAGGACAATCAAATCGATCAGGGAATTGCGGATCAAAGGGGGGATCTTGGCTGACCTCGACCAGTTGCCAGGACCCGGGGAGCTCTTGGCTCTGGCTGGGAAAGGAATAAAGAAAACTGCTGAGAATGAGAAGAAGAGTGGGTAGGCGTGGGTGCTTCATAAGTTCTCATTAAACAAAATTGAACGATTGGCCAATTATTATTTGACAGATCTTTGCATTTTTGCAAATTATCGACTGCCGATAAAATTGAATGATTGTTCAAATATATTGGAAGTGAGGCACTATGATTAAATGGACTTTGGCAGTGATGATGATCGCAATTGCGTGTTTGCCGATTCGTGGAGACGCAAGCATTTTGCTGCCCCCTGGTAGCTGCGAGAATGCCTTGGCGGGCATTTGGTTGGAATATCCGCTGAAGGCGACCTACTATGTCAAAGATAAAGAACGCTCTTTAGATCTAGCGAAAATGAACACAAAATTGAAAGCCGCAGGCGAAAAGCCTTTGCCCGAGAAAATCACCGTGGGTTTGGATTCCGCTAAATTCTTTGAAGATCTTAGCAAGCGCATCGAAGCCGCACAGGAACTCTGGCCTCAAGAATTAACTTTCAATGTCGATCGAGCTTACCTGAACGACCTTACAGATATTTGCTACCACGGCAATCCGCTGGCTGTGATGAAGCTGCTTGATAAAATGTCCGGAAAATTCTTTCACGACGAGCAGGGTCACTATGCCTACCGCGTGGGTAAAATCAAAAAAGTTTTAGACGACGATAATTTTGGCCCCGACTCTGAACTGCATGAACGATTTCCAGATCACCCAGAGACTGTAGACGATTGGTTGAATTACGATAAAAAATCCTCGGTGATTTTGGTAATTTCAAATTGGGGTCCCCAGGGGGATGGAACGGAACTCTTGCCGACTTGGATTCCTCGTTGTCCGTCGATTTGAACGCTGCCTTTCGATAGTCTGTGTTGAGGTTGGGACCCTCCTTCATGGCAGCAGCAGTCCATTGACTCAACGCGTTAGAATGTGCTTTATTCCTCCGTCGGGATGAGCATGGACTGGAAAGTTAAACTTTTAATATTGCTAGCTTTATCCCTCAATTCAATCCCGTCCTTGGGAGTAAAAGGCCGCGTAACTTCGCGGCTAACGACGAATAATACTAAATGCGAAAGCAAACTCTTCGAAGCCCAGTGGTTCTCGACCGTCGGGGGCTCCGCCATGCCATTGGCCGATCCTTTGGCTGGGGCCACTTTTGACGAGCGCAGTTCTCGTATCCGAGATCGTAATCGTTCGCTCCCTTGGCTCTTCGGTGAGCGAAACGAGTTTCATTTCGAACGCCATGATGGTCCGCGCGTGTGGAGCGCGGGATCACTGAATTCCGAATTCATACTTGGAAATTATTTAAAGACTCCGGATCGCAGATTCCGCGATCTAGATTATTTGCTTTTTCTGCGCGCGCTTTTCAACGGAGTGCTAGGTCGGGTGGATGGTCTTGATCGGCCAGCTTGGACCAGCGGCAAGCAGGTCGCCTTTGCACTTCATTCAGAACACGCCGATCATTTTGATGGAGCTTACTGGGCGATCAATGGCGCGCAATTTGAAAAATATCGCGATCAACTGCCGGAAAGATTGCGGAATTTGCCCGAAAAATATTTCGGGCTCATCAGCCGCAACTATCAAGATCGCATGGGAATGGAAACGAAAGACGTCGACCGACTCATTTCGATCAGTCGCCAGCTTCTCTCGCGCTCTATACTTCTGCTAAAGACTCGAGAGTCCTTTCTGCACTTTGGCACGATCGACAAGGCTCAGCAGGAGAGTGTGAAGCCCTTCACGGTCGAAGCTGGACTGATTCTCACATGGGCGGTCGATCCCTCACAGCGCTTGCCGATGGAAATATTCAACAATGAAAGCTACCAACGGCCCGAGCGAAACAGCGCCGAAATCGGGCGATTTGTTGTCGACCGCGGCGTGACGCGTGATCTGAGTCTGCGCGAAATGCAGGCTGCGGCCACGATGCTTGTAGGGATAGGCATTCGGGAGGCCAAGTGCGAGGCCGATTTGCCTCGGGCGAAACTATTCATCGCTCAGGGTATGCGGGAGGAATTGCGGCGAGAATCCAACTGGCAGCAGCAGCCCGAATTGATTTTATCAGGCGATCCTGAGATATTAACCAACATAACGATTGATGATCCGATGAAAGCGCCCCTCTATGAATTCAACTACCGGCAAAGCATGCTTTTGAATTGGCTTCAGTCCGAGTTGGGTCTGCGTTTGTGGTGATGAAAAAAAATTCCAAAGGTGAGCGAAGCGCTCAGAAAATTTTGGATGCAACCGCGCATTGCATTGCGACCGTGGGTATCGAAAAAGCCAGCGTCACCCGAATAGCGCATGAAGCGGGAGTGAGTCGGGCGCTGGTGGCTCATTATTTTCCACAAAAATCTAAGATTTTCCTACAAGTGATTGAACACATCGTTCGAAAGGCTTACCAAGAATTCGGCCAAGCTGGTGACGAGGATGGGGCTCAGTCGCTAGAGAGAGTGTTAACTAGCAACCTAAATTTTTTCTTGGGCCGACCGGATTATTTGAAGTGCTTTATTCTCTTTTACTATTTTTGCGGTTTGGATCGGAGCTATCGCGCGTTGAATACGAAACTCACAGTGGCCGGGAGAATGCGCATCGAAAAAGCTTTGCGCATTGAGGGAAGGGCCAATAAGGATTTGGCGCATTCGATACATGCTGAACTGGTAGGAGCTATTCTTCAGTATTACGCAGTGGATGAGCGTATGGATCAATCCACCTATACGAAACGCTTTTTGCAGAGGATTCGCCGTCATTTAAAGGCGCGATGAATGCCTCCTTGCCGCCGCAGTGTGGCGGACTTCGGCCTTACGCCGCAGTGTCACTTAATTGACGAATTTGGAAAAGCCTCTAGTCTGAATAATAGATGCGATTTCTTATCCTTATTTTCAGTCTACTGATATCCACAAAGGTCTTTGCGAGCGATCTTCTCGAAGAATCCAACCCTGTCGGTCGGCGAATCAAAATTGATTTAGCCAGTATCGATCTAAAAACGGACCTCAACATCGTTGATCTAAATTTTTTTGAAGGACTAAATCTTTCCGCGCGCTATTCTTACGAAGTCGAGCCTTCCTACCAGGGCGGCTATTACACGCGCATCGACCGCTATCAAATCAAAGCAGAAATTCGACCGGGAGATTTTTTCGATTACGAAGATCTGCCGGTTTACTTGAATATCGAACGCGGTTCAGAAGTCATTTTTGTCCGGCAATTTCAAAGCCAAGGCTTGGCGGTCATCAGTCCCCCGGTATTTAATCCACGTCGGATTCCCTTCAGCTCAAAACTTGCCATCGAACACATGCAGCCCGGCGACTTTGTCGCGATCCCGGCACGCATGAACATCGTGGTCGGAGTCGGCAGCAATTGGGAGATGATCCCCGGCATTAAGGCCACGGTTGGTGCCAGCCATGCTCTCGTATCCGGAACATTCCAGATACATGCCTTTCGAATGGCCGATGATAAAATTCGACTGCGCTTGATTTCGAACCACGGACGAGGTTTTAGCTTTAGTGGTGGGATTCGCAGTACCTATGATGTCTTCGGACTTAACATTGTAGATCGCATAGCCCGGCGTGTAATTCATGCAGATCTGCCTCGTCTGACGTTTAACCGCAATTGGGGCCAGATGGTTCTACTGGATTACGTATATGACTTGAAGCGGCCTGAAGTTCGAGAAGCCTATGATCGCGTTATGAAATCGACGTTTCGCTTTCGTTTTCGTGATCTCGCATTGATGGACGACCTACGCGATAAACTCGTTTCCGATCTTTTGCCGACAGAAGAAATTCGCATCGCTGATTTAGAGCTTCCCCCAGAGGAGCAGCGTATTCAAAGGCTTTTTAGTGCTGATAACCAATACAAAAATAACAACACACGGATTCGCATCGGAACCTCTTTCATAAAATTCGAAGCTGGACGAGGCCGAGCCGAAAACCGAGTGACTTATTTTGATCGATTCGATCGACCGAAAGTTTACAACTACATGAACTCCCTTACGACTCTTGAGGGTGGACTTGTTTGGAATCTCTTTAAATATGAGCGGACGAAAATGTTTTCTGCGCTGGTTTCCTACCCTACGGAAGGAGCCGTGAGATCAGAATTGGAAAACATTCATTTGAGTTATGATTTGCGGGACAAGTATGTTTCCGAGCGGCAACGGGACAGGCTATTCGAAAAATTACATCGCTACACAAATGGCCCTGTTTTTTCTGATGAAATATTTGAACCTTGGATGGATGCCGAGAAACTTCGTGATGCTCGCTACATCGTTGATCTATGGATCAATCGCGACGGTCTTACGACCTTTGATGGAATGGAAGCCATCGAAATTGAAAAACGACTCAGACGTTTTATTGATGAAATGAATCCCCCCGAAATCGTTCTGGCCCAATCCAAGGGAGCTCATGCCAAGAAAGAGGTGAGCTACGTTTCATTTTATTTCAACCAAATCAAACGGGTGGCCAAAGCTCTGGCGATTGTTTTTGATCCCACTGTTGATGGCTTGGAGAGAGGCCGTAGTTACCTGAAACTTAAATCCAACCGCGTCTTTGAAGACTACGGATCTGCCTTCTTGATATCCATGCTGGAGCCAGCGACTTTGGATCAAGATATACTTGTGAGGCTTCGCGCTGATGCGACGGGAACCGATCCGATCCGCGCGCATTTCGGTACGGCTGATAATCTAGAGCTCCTCAATTCACTGCAGTATATGCAATACGTATTGGGCAACGGTTACTTTGATCCTCGCTGGGACCCAATTCCGAGCCGTAACCCCGCTAGAGTTGAGCCCTAAACCATTCTCGGCCTCTACTGAGGGTTTGCAGTGGCTACTATCCTATTCTAGAAGAAGAGAGTGACTGAAGGGGAAGTGAAAGTTCATCAAAAATTCTTGGAGCAGGTGATCCAACTTGCGAAAGAAAAAATGCTGGCCGGTAAGGGTGGCCCCTTTGGCGCCTTGGTTGTACGTGATGGCCAGGTGATCGCTGAGGGTTGGAATCAAGTCACATCCGAGAATGATCCCACGGCCCACGCAGAAGTCGTAGCCATCCGACGTGCGTGCGAAAAACTTGGTCGTTTTCAACTCGATGACTGCATACTTTATGCAAGCTGCGAACCCTGCCCGATGTGTCTTGGAGCCATCTATTGGGCAAGACCCCAAAAAGTGGTTTTTGCCGCAACCAAAGATCATGCTGCCCGAGCTGGTTTTGATGACGCCTTTATCTACGAAGAATTGAAACTTGCCGGAGAGAATCGTCGCATTCCTTTTTTAAAACTCGGCACCGGCAAGGAAGCGGAACCCTTTGACTTGTGGATCGCAAAAGAAGATCGGCTTCGATACTAAGGGACCGGGATGAATGAAAAACGCCAGTGAGATCCGCGACTATGTGGTTTTCTCTCTTAACGGTGAAATCATACGTGTTCGCGGAAAAGATGCTCAGCTAAATTTCTCAGATTTTTTGCGTCGAAAACGGAATCTTCCCGGGACCAAAGTTGTCTGCGCCGAAGGTGATTGCGGAGCCTGCTCCATACTTCGATATTTTCCTTTTCCGCGTTCAGCGGTCCCACGATTTGAAGTTATCAATTCCTGCATCGCCCGTGTGGCGCAATTAGATGGCAGTGTCATCGTCACAGTCGAAGGCATTCAACTTGCAGACACTTTGCACCCGGTCCAGAAGGCGATGATCGATTGCAATGGAAGTCAATGCGGTTACTGCACGCCCGGTTTTGTGGTGGCTATCGCAGATCACTTCCAGAAGGGCCCGGAATCTCGTGATCGACAGTCCGTAAAGAATGCCTTAACCGGAAATTTGTGTCGCTGCACGGGTTATGAAGGAATTTTAGAGGCGGCGATCTCGGTTCAGGATTCTGCGGATTTGAATTTATCGAAGCGTTATTTGCAAGCCGACTTGTTGAAGGATCTTGAAGCCGAATCGTGTCGGAGTTTGCGTTTATCTGACGATCAGGATCAAGAAGTTTTCTTTGCGCCGGCAGATCTGGAATCTTTGCGGCGATTTCGCATCGAGGAAAAAGAGGCTGTCGTCTTGGCCGCCGGAACTGACCTGGGAGTTCAGCGCAATAAACACAGTCGATATTTGTCGAAGATTTTGTCGCTTCATCTTTTAGAAGACCTCTATGCGATCACTAAAACTGATGATCGATTGAAGGTTGGAGCCCGGGTGTCACTTTCGGATCTGCGGCGGGCCGTAAAGGAATATCCTGATCTCGCAAATTTTCTAAATATCTTCGCCTCGCCGCAAATCAAAAACTTTGCGACCCTGGTGGGAAATCTTGCCAACGCTTCACCGATCGCCGACACGCCGCCCTTTCTTTTGGCATTGAATGCCGAAGTTGAAATTTGGGATCCGGAAAGCGCTGCGACACGCGTGTTGCCGCTTGAGCAGTTTTACGTCGACTATAAAAAGACGCAGTTAAAAGTGGGCGAGATTATTTTTTCAGTTTCCTTTTCGCTACCGAAAATCTCGGACCGACTGATGATTCGAAAAATTTCGCAGCGACGCGATTTGGATATTTCGACCGTGAACGCGGCTTTTGCTCTGAGGAACGAAAAGTCACGCCGCGTGGTGACCTTGGCGGTCGGGGGTGTGGCGGCGATTCCCCTTCGGCTTCGACGGACAGAAGCGTTTTTGAGCCTCGAAAAGTTGCCCGAAGGTGCGATCGCCGAGGCCCTGCGCATTGCTCAAGAGGAAATCACGCCACTCTCTGATCTGCGGGGGACTTCGGCCTTTCGGCGGCTTTTAGTTAGAAATCTCCTGCGGGATTTTCTGCAAAAAAACGAGGATTTTTTTCATGGCTAAAAGCTTGAAAAATATTCCGCATGATTCAGCCTTTAGTCATGTCAGTGGCAAAAGCGAATTCATCGACGACCGGCCCCCGATGCCGGGAGAGTTGCAGCTGACGCTACTTCTGAGTGAACGCGCTCACGCAGATTTTAGGATCGAAAATTTGGATGAGGCGCGGCAACTTCCGGGCATCCATGGGATATTCACCGCAAAAGATTTCCATCACAATTTGTGGGGCACGATTCTGCAGGATCAACCGCTCTTGGCGGAATCTCGGGTTCAATATTGTGGTGAAGCGATCGCAATCATTGCCGCTGATTCTATGGACGCGGCTACTGCTGCTCGGAAATTCTTGAAAATTCAATATCAAGAGCTTCCCGCGATTTTATCGATCAGCGAAGCGCGAAAAAAGCAGAGCTTCATAGGTTTTGAGCGTTGTATCGAGCGTGGACATTTAGCTGAAGCCTTAAAAAAAGCTCCTCGTCGTCTTCGTGGCAGCGTCGACATTCGAGGAGCGGAACATTTCTATTTGGAGCCCCAATGTGCGCTGGCCTATCCGATAGAGGGCGGTCGCTTGGAGATCTATTCTTCCACGCAGCATCCCACCGAGGTGCAGCACGTGGTTTCCCATGGATTGGGACTTCAGAGCCACGACGTCGTCGTCGTTGTGAAACGCATGGGTGGCGGTTTTGGTGGCAAGGAATCGCAGTCGGCGCCGATTGCGGCCTATGCCGCACTTGTTGCGCATAAGTGCAGTCGGCCTGCACGAATTGTTTTAAGTCGTGAAGACGACATGATTCTGACCGGAAAACGCAATCCCTTTTATAACGAATACGAAGTCGCATTTGATGAGAAGGGCTCGTTGTTGGCGCTGGATCTCAAGCTCTTTTCGGATGCAGGAGCCTACGCAGATCTTTCGACTTCGATCATGGAGCGCGCCATGCTCCACAGTGACAGCGCCTATTACATTCCGAACATCCGTGTGGTGGGACGAGTTTGTCGCACCAACATGCAGCCGCACACGGCTTTTCGGGGCTTCGGAGCCCCCAAAGGTGTCATCGTCGTAGAGCGCATCATCGAAGAAATCGCATCGCTATTAGGCATAGATGCCCTCGAAATCCGCAAACGCAATTGTTATCAAGCATCGCGGAATTTAACCCACTACGGCCAGCGTCTTCAAAACAATTGTTTGCCGGAGTTGTTTAAACGGCTTGAGAAAACTTCGGATTATAAAAAACGTCGTCAAGCAATAGACCGCTTTAATGAAAATTCATTGGAAAACGGCGGAGAGTCGATCCGGGGACTTTCGCTGACTCCGGTTAAGTTTGGTATATCCTTCACGACTCGTTTTTTGAATCAAGGCAACGCACTCGTAAATGTTTATCGTGATGGCAGCGTGCAGGTATCAACTGGCGCTACCGAAATGGGCCAAGGAGTCTATAGACGCATCGGCCAGATTGTTGCAGACGAATTGGGCATCCCGCTTTCGCAGGTGCGCGTGATGCCCACATCGACTGAAAAAAACGCGAACACTTCGCCGACGGCGGCATCAAGTGGGACCGACATTAACGGAGCTGCGGCTGCATTGGCCTGCCAACAAATCAAAGGCCGTTTGGCGGAATTGGCGGTCAAACTTTTAAAGTTGACCCCTCATCGCTGGCCGTCAAAGACCGCAAGTTTTGGAACGGAAGACGAAATCAAGATCGCGACTTCCGTTAAACGACAATCGCTGGCCCAGGCATCTAAATTCAAAGAAGTCGAATTCCGGGACGGGCGTATCAAATTTTCGGGAACGCAAAAAAAGTCGATAACATTCTCAGATCTCTGCAACGAAGCTTATTTAAACCGACTTTCTCTTTGCGAATATGCGCACTACGCGATCCCAGGTTTGGGTTTCGATAAAGTGAAGGGGCAGGGGAAGGGTGCGTTTCTCTATTACACCCAAGGTGTCGCCTGTTCTGAGATTTCGCTCAATCGACTGACGGGCGAGATGAAGATTTTGCGCTCGGATATCCTGATGGATTTGGGGCGGTCGGTGAATCGCGAATTGGATTTAGGACAAATTGCGGGAGCATTTATACAAGGAAGCGGATGGCTTAGCCTTGAGCGTCTTCATTATTCAAAAGACGGCGCGCTAAAATCACTGGGGCCGAGTACCTATAAAATTCCGGCGATTCACGACATTCCCCGCGAGTGGAACATTGATCTGCTACCTAATGAGGGAAACCTTGTGAACGTTCGAGCCACAAAAGCTGTGGGCGAGCCCCCGTTACTCTTGGCGATTTCTGTTTGGACCGCAATGCATGATGCTCTTCGCTATCAGCGTAAATTTGTCGGACAGCCTTTCGCTCAGTTGAATGTACCGGCGGACGGTGAAGCGCTTTTAAAGGCGCTTTATCCGGATGATTTCGAAACTTTCGAGGCCATGAAGTGAAGTCGATTTATCAAAAGGCCGCGGAACTAGAAGCGGCGGCCATTTCATTTGTTATTGTGACACAAACCGCAGAGCGTGGGCATGCACCGCAAAATGTCGGAGCCAAGATTCTCGTCACGCGCCACGGGCTTGAAGCAGGGACAGTTGGTGGCGGAAAAGTGGAAGCCAAGGCAATCATTCTAGCCCAGGAGATCTTGCAAAGTCCTGATTCCCCTGCGCTCACTTCACTTACCTGGAATCTTCAACGAGATGTGGGAATGAGCTGCGGCGGCGAGGTGAGCTTTCTTTTTGAACGCAGCTCTTTTGAGGGGCGGGAGATCATCGTTTTTGGTGCCGGCCACATCGCCCAGGCTTTGATTCCGCTCTTACTGACGCTAAACAGACCACTGATCGCGATCGATTCACGTCAGGCGTGGTTGAATAAACTGCCCGACAGCAATCGATTGCGTAAGATTTGTACTTCGCCGATGGAAAAATTTCTGGACCAGATGACGCTGACCGAACGCCAGCAAGTCTTGGTCATGACCATGGGACATAGTACTGACCTGCCGATTCTTGAGAGAATTCTGAGAAGCAGTAGTCCCAAATATATTGGGGTGATCGGCAGTCCCGTAAAGGCGCAGAAGATTCGTCGCGAACTTATGGACATGAAGATCGCGCCATCAAGCATCGAAAAATTGCGCTGCCCGATGGGGCTAATTGCTGGTACCAATGAGCCTGCGGAGATTGCGATCAGCATTGCGGCGGAATTGTTGCAGCTTCAAACAAAAAAAACTTCCGAATAGTGCTATTTCGGTGCTTTCAATTCGTCGCGTACAGTCCGGAAGAGTTCCGCAAGGCGGGGCGAACGTTCCAGAAAAAAACGCGATACGCGTGATCCCGGAAAACTTCGGACAAAATAAAATAAGAGAAAGCCAAGTGTGAGGGGTCGTAAAATATAAATCACGAGATCTCGAGCGCCCGCTTCTTGACTCATCACGAAAAAAAGCGAGGTCAGCAGAAGTGAAAAGAGAAAAAACGGAGAAAGTAGATCTCTGAGCGCACCTTCTATTGGGCTAGTGATTGATCGGCTTTCTTCTTTTCGCTGGCGTGTGTAAAGTTCTCGACCTCGCTGGCTGATGACTTCATTCAAGTAACCGAGACGTGGCCCATCTGCGAGCAGGGCGACCATGACCGCGAGTCCCACCTTTAGCAGCACCAATGCGGCAAAAAACAAAAGTCCGTCATCCGGGCTAAGACCCAAAGGCGAGGTTAATTTTTCCCATGACCAGAGAAAGGATAGAAAGAAATTCTTTCCAAAAAGTACCCAGGCAATCAGAAGTGGCTGCAAAATAGCCCACAGGGAGAGGAACGCAGATGCCAAAACCAATGCGATGCTACCGGTGCCGGCGAGAAGAATGACTGAGGCAAAAAGAAGTCCCTGCGCAGTGATGGCAAGCATCGGCGTCAGAACTTTTCCGGCTGGAGAGAGTGTCTTGAGCAGAGCACAGACTACCGATATGCGAGCAAGGCTCTTCGAGACCAACACGCGCGAACCGAAGTCGTTCAACTTTCGGGTGGCTCGGCAGAGAATCAGCGTTTGATTGAGGGAAAGGAAGTGGCCCGTGAAGGGAAGTCTCAATGCGTGAAGGGCCGAACCCAGACCGATTTCCGAGACGCTTTGGAGAAAGATAAAGCGGGATTCTACGCGAATCTCAGAGCTCTCTTTCATCTGCGTAGCCATAGCGGCTTTTTGGCAGATTCTCGGGGCTGACTCAAGTTCCTATGGTTGACGAGGCCGCCGAGCTTTCGTACGGTTTGAAGATATGACTTGGTTGACCGTGGCCTTTATTCTTGGCGGACTTGTTGCGTTGGTAGTGGGCGGCGATTTATTGGTGAAAGGCTCCGCCCGATTGGCAGCACTCTTAGGAATATCACCGATCGTCATCGGTCTTACGGTAGTCGCTTTTGGAACCAGCGCACCCGAGCTTGCGGTTAGTTTGAAAGCGGCTTTTGCCGGAAATTCAAACATCGCCATCGCCAATGTAGTGGGAAGCAATGTTTTCAACATTCTTTTTATTCTGGGAGCTTCTTCGCTGATTAAACCCCTTTTGATTCATTCCAACATGATCCGGCGTGAGATGCCTTTGGTGATTCTCACAAGTTTGGCGGTTTATGGAATGGCTTTTGCGGGTTCCATTCACCGCATTCATGGGGCCGTTCTATTTTCTGCTCTCATTTTCTATACGGTGTGGTTGATTCGCGAAGCACGGCAGGAAAAGAAGCGAAAGAGTGAGCTGGAGCGCGAATCTCAAGAGCTCTATGGAAAACTGAAACGAGGATCATCGATCGCGAAGGCCCTGGCCTATGCGGTTGCTGGTTTATTGATCATCATCGTTGGCGCCGATTGGCTGGTGAAAGGGGCTGTCATGTTGGCCCAAGCCTTGGGGGTTTCCGATACGGTGATCGGACTTACAATTGTTGCTGTGGGAACCTCGCTGCCGGAAGTTGTTGCCTCCATCATGGCCACACTAAGAAACGAACGGGACATCGCCGTCGGAAATGTTGTGGGCAGCTGTATTTTTAATATCCTTGCCATTCTTGGCATCTCGGGAATTTTTTCACCGACCGCTTTGGTGGTTCCCTTAAGTGTGCGGGAATTTGATCTGCCGATCTTGGTCGGTGTTTCGGTACTTTGCTGGTATTTTTTCGCGACCGGAAAGACTCTCTCGCGCAGAGAGGGAGGCGTTTTCCTAGGCCTTTATGTCATTTACACGGCCGTACTGATTTCTCGCGCTCAGGTTGTTTGAGAATTTCGTCTTCTGAAAAAGTGAATGCCGAGTCCGAGAGCGAGAAAAATCATGCCGCCCATAATGGAAGCAGTGGGCAAGCTGAAGGCAATCATCACACAGGCTAAAAATCCGAGGCCTGCCATCCATTTTGGCCAACGTCTTTGATGCGCGTCGAGGCTAAAACACGCTGCATTCGCGACCGCGTAATAGAGAAGTATGGCAAAGGAACTGAAGGCGATCGCGAATTCTAGCTCTGAAAATAGAAGCATCATAGTGATGACAAACCCTACGCTTAGTTCTGCGTGGTGAGGTACTTTGTGTTTCGGGTGCACACTACTTAGAAAATGGGGCAGATCGCGATTTGCGGACATCGCAAATACTGTTCGACTGACTCCCGCCATCAGCGAGACTAACACTCCGAGCGACGCAAATGAGGCACCGATGCGGACTATCGGTGAAAAATATGCATAACGACCGGACTCCACCGCTAAGGCCAGGGGTGCGGTGGATTGAACGAGTGCGTCTATGTCCACACTTAGTAAAAGCACGCTAATGATGACGAGGTAAATGATGAGCGTGATCCCTAAGGCTTGTAAAATTGCACGGGGAATATTCTTTTTCGGATCGATGACTTCTTCGCCCAAGGTCGCAATGCGGGCGTATCCGGCGAAAGCAAAAAACATAATTCCAGCCGATTGAAAAATGCCAAGTAGTCCGCCGCGATCTGTCCAATGGCTCAGCCTTTCAATCTTTGCGCCCCCGCCAGTGAGTGATGCAATCACGACGGCTGTTAGCGAAAGCAAAACAACAAGGAGTAAAACTTTTGTTAGCTGCGAGGTTTTTCGAATGCCGCGATAGTTCACTAAACTCAGTAAAAGCACGCTCGCTATCGCGAGCCATTTTGAATAGGCAGGCAGTGCATAGTGCGCGAAGGTCAATGCCATTGCGGTGCAACTGGCGATCTTTCCGATCACAAAAGCCCAACCGGCCAAAAATCCCCATAGTTCCCCGAGTTGTTTCCGGCCGTATACATAGGTTCCGCCGGATTCGGGGTAGATCGCCGCCAATTGGGACATCGAGATTGCGTTGAGATAGGCGAGAGCTCCGGCGATCAGAGTGCCGATCAACAATCCGCTTCCTGCGGCGGAAGCTGCGGGGCCTGCGGCTGCGAAAATCCCGGCGCCCAGCATCGAGGCCAGGCCCAAAATTACTGCGTCTTTGGAATTCAGGCGTCGTAAAAGGCGCGAAGTCGAATCAGGGATGTGTGTTGGAGCGTGGATAAATTCTCCCTATCTTTTGCCGATCGAAGCAGTTCTATCGAAACGCCACACGCAGCTTCTGTCAATATTGCTATCCACCACAATTGGATGCAAACTTGACGCAAGGTGAATGCTTCCAAAGTCCGACGTTATCTTCCGAAGATTTTCATTTATTTCATTGCCGTCATCTTTACTTTAGCGCTTCTGGAAGTCCTGCTTCAAACGATGGGATTTTTGGCTTCGATGCCGAAAAATCAGAGAAACCAAATTCACAGAGAGGACCAGAATAAGCTTCGAATACTGGCGATCGGGGAATCCACTACGGCCGATTATTTTGCCCCCGATAATCTGGGTGCATGGCCACGTAAATTAGAAAAGAAGCTTCTCGAAAACGGAATCGCTGCACGTGTCTACAACGAGGGAGTGGGGGTACGAGCAGTCCACTCATCTTGTCCCGCCTGCCGGGATACCTCCAAACTTATCGACCGCACATCGTCATCTCTATGATGGGCGCCAATGACTACAGCCTTTTTTATTACGGTGAAATTGATCAAGAGAATTTGTCGCATCCGATCTTTGATCTTCGTCTCGTTAAGCTTTATCGCATTCTGCGCGAGCGTATTGATCGATCTCTTTATTGTAGTTTTGATGAAAGTGATGTGATTCAAAACGAATATCGAAAGCTGATTTTTGAATGGGTGGAAATTTCAAAAAGCAAAAGTCCCGAGGAAGTCATCGCTCTACTGTCTGATCGAATTCCAAAAAAGAAAGATCTCGCTCGTGTTTTGGCCGCGATTTACCAAGAGCGCCAGGTGCAGGAAAATTTTACGGGGAAAAATATGCCTTCCCACAAACTAATCGCGAAAGCTTTCGAGCTTTATCCCCGCCATCACTCCATAGCTTTCTGGCTTTTCGGACAATTGTCGGCAGAGGAATGCCAAAGTTATGCGGAAGAGATTTTTGAGTGCGGTCCCAATGTGCCAGATGATTTAATCACCCAGTATCTGCAATGTTCAGAGAAAGATTCGAAGACTTCCCGCTTGGCTGCGAAGCGATTGCGGTTAAAAATGAGTCAATCATTACGGGAGGCCAGTCGACAGAACTATCAGGATCTGCACAAGTTGTTGGTGAAAGAGGGGATCATTCATTTGGCGATGCAGTATCCGACTGTGCCGATTGCGGAACTTCAGGCTTATTTTTCAGATTCGAATGGAAAGTTGCTAGAGGAATTTAAGAATTTGCGTTTTATTTCGAACGAGGAGAATTTTAAATTGGGGCTCCGTGATCTGGGCTACGACAAAGTCTTTGTGGATCGCTTTAAGAATTCCTGGGGGCATACAGCTGAACTCGGACATCAGATGATTGCGGATCAGGTCTTCCTGGAGCTCCGCGGGGTGCTTGAGGGGTTGAAGATTGGGAAGTAGTCCAAATTCTGACCTCTGAAACTTCGCGAGCACCAGACGGGATCGAAGCGACGACGGGGTCCATCGTCTCACCCGACAAGACCACCACTAAAATAGTCTGATGAGTGATAACGAATAGGGTGAGCTGGGATATCAGGCGCATTCAGATTTTCTGAGTACACACTACCTTCTACCCCTGCGCGCTTGCTGCGGGGTCGGTCACTTACGCTCCCTCTTCCCTCCGCAAGTGCTCGGGCTTTTTCGCGTCAAAGAGTGACGTTGGTCACTCTTTGCGAGCTCGCCTTCGGCGAGCCGCGAAAAATGGACACCAGACGTGCTCGAACCGAGCGTCACTTCGTCCATGCATGGGTCCACCACTACAGCAGAGGACACATTTTGCGGTCTTACGCCGGATTATCTGATTGATTGAAACTGGATGGAAGCTCACGCGCAGCGGGAGCGTCGCGCCGGCTTAGCTGGCGCCAACATTAGCAACGAAAGCAGGCTGGGGAAGTGACTACGACCAGAGTTGTCCTCTGCTGTAGTGGTGGACCCAGACGGGATCGAACCGACGACCTCCTGAATGCAAATCAGGCGCTCTCCCAAACTGAGCTATGGGCCCATTATTTTTGACTTTTTGTGGTCTATTGGGGGGGCTTTACCTTGTCAATAGGGACTTTTGGGAAATGGTGGGGAGGCTTCTTGATTGCATTTCGCTTATTCAATTGGGGGATTCAGTAGGCTAATTGGGCTGCCGTTGAGTTCTTTGCGTTTGAATTCGCGATAGCCGTTTTCCTTTTTGGGGCCGAAATAGAGATCTAGTTTTAGATCGCGCAGTTCACCTTCTTCCATGGCCTGATCGACCTTGATTTTTCCGGCCAAGGTGCCCTGTGGGAACATCATGCCGGGATTCATGGTCAAGTTGCCGCGGAAATCGGCGTGGATCGGGGTGCCCTCGGCTTTACCGATCAGCAGGCGTTCGATTTTGAATTTGTTGCTGCCCATGATTTCTACGCGCAATTCGGCGCGATCTAGTGGCAGAGCGGGAAGTCTGAGGTTGAAAGTAGGCTCGAAAACGCTTGGGGTTTTCAACTCGATTAAATTGAGGTCGATTTTAGTTTCGCTAGCGACACCGGTCATTGGATTCAGTGCTTGGGCCTCGATGCTGCCGTAGGCAATGCCGGTAATGCCTTGGACGCCGATGCCGGATAAGAAGACCGATAAATCTGCTTTGTTTAAATAGGCGCCAATATCCATTTCCTGGCTTTTAAACAGCGTGCCGCTCGTGAGTGTTAGCAGTAGACTGCCGGCATCGTTACGCGTGCATTCCACGGCGACGCGCCAGCGAAGTGTTAGCATGCGCCACAGCTGGGGGCTGATTTTTACCCGATCACATTCTAAGACTTGTCCCGGGGCCACGGTGGCTTGGAAGCCTTCGGCCGAGAGGCCCACTAATCCACCCTCGGGAAATATGCCGCGGCTCATTCCCAGTGGTCCGACGGTGACGCGGATACCACTTGATCGACGAATTGTTTCTAAAAGAAGACCTTGAACCCGATGGAGGGGGAAAAAGAAAAAAAGGCCGATAGCGAAAGCTATTAAAAATAAGAGCCAGGGTTTTTGCAGGCGCTCTTTAATAAAGTCCGGAATCACAACTCACTTCCTTCTTCGTAAATCGGCGGCTCGTTATCAAAATCCTCGTCGAAACTAGGTGGCGGCGGGGGCGGTGGAACACTGTCATCAAAATTCGGCGGTGGTGGCGGCTCGTCGAAATCGAAATTTTGATCGGGTGGGGGTGGGGGCGGACTGTCATTTCCACCGAAGCGAGACTCGGGCGGTGGTGGTGGTGGCGGGGCTTCATAGGTTTCGTGATTGCTGGATTCAAAATCATGATCATGTTCATCGAGAGATTCGCCGCCACCGGGCAGTGCCGAGCGAACCAAGGCGGTTAACTTCAGTTGCAATCGATCCACGTTTTGCGGATGAATCTTCATTTCGAAATTTTCCGCTAGCACCGATGGATGCCAACCATCCATTTGGTAGCTGAGTGAGAGTGCTTGCTTTAAAGTTAGATCATCGATTTCGAGTTCCATACGATCCAGCCCATCGACGCGCGAGGTGAAAAGATCTTCGGCGACGCCGATGTTGGCCATGAAATCTTTTAGGCTATTTTCTAATTCCTGCGCATTCGAGGCCGGCAGGTTTTGCCAATCGGCGGGCTTTTGAGCGTGGGATTGAATGTCGGTGGGCGTGTTGGAAACGCGTTGCAAGCGATAGAGGCTGTCGGAATAAAGACTGATGAATTTTTTCGTCTCCCGCACCTTGTATAGGGGCCAAAGTATTAGAAAAGTC
Organism: uncultured Bacteriovoracaceae bacterium; assembly: GCA_964636255.1. Classification (GTDB taxonomy): domain Bacteria; phylum Bdellovibrionota; class UBA2428; order UBA2428; family UBA2428; genus CAXNGS01. Next base: position 340,662 of record CAZWNW010000003.1, read on the forward strand.
AGAATCAAGAGCATCGCAAATCGAAAGGTGGATTTGACCAATGCTTGGCGCGAGGGTTCCAGGCTCTCAAGGCGCATCAGAGCGCGTTCAAAAATCGGCAAGCTTTCAATCTGAGCTAAAAGCGAGCGGATAAAATCTAGGAGCTTTAATCCATATTCGCGTAGTTGATTCATTTTTTCTTACTCCGTGGGGCTGCCGAGGTCCAAGACGCTTCGACTTCCATGCCCGAGGTGGCGACATCTGCTTTGATGGCCGAATAACCTTTGGCCGTAAGTGCCTTGGATACGCGAACGGGTTCTGTTTGGTCGGTAACTTTGATGAAGCGCGCCCGAAAGGAACTTGCCGATCCCCGGTCCTGTAAATTAACGGATTGCAAAAGAGCCTTTGCCGGCAGCAGGGCGCTCAAATCCAAAAGAATTTCCGAAGTAGCCTTGCCTTTGGGCGGCGGGCCCGAGCGTTGGCGGCTCCCTCGTTCCTTGATGAGATCATTCACAATCTTTTTAGTTTTTGAGCTACTCAAAAGCGCATCCGTGTCGCGCGCGAAATTCGCTTTCCGGGAATCCATCTTTCGGATCTCGGCCAAAAGACGTGTCCGGCTGTCGCTGAGTTCTTTGCCTAAGAAATGATCGCTGACGAATGCATAGGTCCATAGAGCTACTAAAAAGGTGCTTAAGACCAATAGTGGACGCCGGTGCAGCGGGTTTAACAACTTCGCCCAGGTCTCCGTCAGAATTTTCTGATTCGGATTTGTGGAGCGTTTAAAATTTAACCAGCTAGTTTTGTCTTTTTTGCAAAAATAGACCGCAAGTGCCAAGGCGGAAGCAAAACCGCGATTGTCACTTTCCGAGGGAAGATAGCGTTCTGTGTCAAATCCTACGGCAATGGGCCACGGCGAGACCTTAAGGCGTAGCTCATGCGCCAGAAATTCTCTGAGTCCTGCGATTTCGATCATGCCGCCTGTGAGATAGAGCGTCGTCGGCATCACGCCGTGAGCCACTCGGCTGGCCTGAAATGTTTGATAAAGTTCCACAACCCAGGGACGCAGTGCAGACTTCACATCGTCGCTGAGATCTTGCTTGATGGACTGCAGATCGTTTTGCGAAGTTTGAATTTCCGCGCGATGAATTAGCCAGCTTTTCGCTTCATCTAGAGATACCTTTCGGCGATCGGAAATGTATTGCACCCATTCACCACTGCCGCGTTCGAGTTTGCGGAGTTCCAGAATTTCGGGTGGAAAGGGATCAAGGCCCTTTTCTTTATAAAGTGTGCTGACATTACGACCGCGCACCAAGGCAATGCGCGAATGGCTTAAGCCCACGTCACAAATGGCATAGGGTTCATCGGAATCCGCTGCCGGAAGTTTTTGTGCCAAGGCAAGTTCGGCTAATGCCTGGGTGTCATCCAAAAGTGCGGTGGGTTGAATGCCGGCACCCTGACAGATGGCATTAATTTTTTCGACTTGATCGATGGGGCAGACGCCGACGACGAATTCAAAAACACGCCCCACTTTACGAATCAATCGGATATCGACGACAAATTGATCCAGTGAGAAGGGCAATTGAACTTCGAGCTCTGACAAGACAGCCCGGCGCACCCGAGCGTCCTTAAAAGGCAACTGGACTTTTCGGACCAAGGAATTACAGGGGCCGACGCCAATAGCGATGCGAGAGGTGGGTACATGTGTAGTTTTCAGAAAACTTTGCAGTAGGTCAACTTCACTTTGTTCAGGGCTTCGCAAAACTTCATAGAGCCCCACGATCTCCTGGCCCTTGTTGCTGGTCTCAATTTCCGCCACCTTTAGGCTAACGGTTCCAATATCAATTCCTAATGCGCGCGTCATTGTCGCTCCTCCACAAAGATTACCTGCGGATCAGATAATTTGCCTTCCACTTCCTTACCGTCTGCACCTTTTCGTGATGGCTCGTTAGGAATATAAACGCCCAGACGCAACACACGTTCAATATCTCCGGCTTGTGCACTGCTCTCGATGATAAAGCTTTGTTCTGTGGTGTGACTCTTCAGCCCCGGCGGCGTGATGTTGAATGTGAGTCCACCGCGAATTTCGGGGTCAGATTTCACGAAGGTCTCCAGATCCTGAAGATCAGTAAAAGGTTGCAGTCGGCGGCGTGTCTCGATCCGCGCGAGATCCTCGACATTCAGATCTGGACCCCAGGATTTGATGCGACTGATGGAGACGTAGTTGGGATTGACCGAAGTCTTGTAGCTTAAGATTGAAAAACTGGATCCAAAGCGTTCCACAAAATCGTCGTTCCAACCTTCGATCAGATGAAGTTCACTGATCGACGCCAATCGATCATTGCGAGCGTTGTAGGGCGGGTCCAGGCGCGCGTATTCCGAATTTTCATCGCCACCGTCTCCGCGATCAAAATTAGTGTCAATCCAATCGATAAGTGGGATCAAGAGAGTTTTGGCTTCCATGCCTTTGAAGCCGGATTTATCGAATTCTTCGCTCGAAAAATAACCAGTGATCAGTGCGTCGATTTGTTCGTTCACTTGTTTTGCGATGTCATCGGAGCTATTGCGATGTCGGTTGCCGTCAATCAGGTTAACTGGAATTTTTGAGCTTTCACTTGTCATGGTGGCAGAAATCTTTCCCGGCCAACGGTTTTCTGTTTGTTGTCCCTCGAGGGGAAGGGGCGGAAGCGGCATGGACCAAATCTGATCCAGCATCTTGGGATCTAACATCTGAGCAATAGCCGTTCCTTTAATTTGATTGGTGACTTCCTTGAAAATATGGAGCCTCAAGAGGGAAAGTTTAGCAGCCGAATTCGCCAGATAATAGGCCTGAAGACGGTGAATCGCGTTTTTGCTGATCTTGGTGTCCACGGTGCTGGCCATGGTAATCTCCGCGATCACAATCGTGATTAAAAGCATTGAAAAGATCACCATAAAAAGCGCGACGCCTTTTCGGGAAGAGGAGTGTTTTTTAGCGATGAATCTCATACGCTCACTGCCTCTGGCCGGGCGCTTGCTGAGGCTTTTGTTGGCTCGGCATCGCAAAGGGCCCTTCCTTATAAATTCGTTGCGTGATTCGAACAGTGGATTCGACGGTGACTGGAACCGGTTTGGCTTCCGGATCGTCGGATTTGGGCGTAAAAACAACTTTGAATCGAATAGCTCCAGGAAGTCGGTCCAAGGTTTCCGCTTTGTTGGTGTCCCAGACTTCTTCCCAGCGATCGCGCTCGGGATTGTAGTATTCGAATTCCAAGCTGCTCACCGCTTCGACCAGTGTGAATTTACGAAAATTCTTTTCGGACGAGATGTCATCGCGGCTAATGGCACGTAGGCTCTCTTCTCGGAGCAAGGCCTCGCGTTCGACCAAGAGACGAACGAAGTGTTGTTCGTTTTCGGGCACGTCTTGCGACATGCGTTGGTGGCTGCGTGTGGAAAAGAGCAATTGATCGCGGGTCCCTTGGAAGAGCGTCTGGGGAATCGGTTTTACCGGTGGGGCGACGCCGTCTTGGATCTCTTTTTGCGTAAGTGGCATCGGATTCCAGCCCAGATCTTCGGCTGTTAGATAGAAGGCACTACGAAGATCACGATCCATCACCGACCATAGCGAGCGAGAAACCTGACCCATGTCGGTTCGATAGTCGATGCGTAGCTTTGAATCCAAAAGTTCGCGCACCGTAGTGAAGGTCGTATAAACCAAATAAAAGAGCAGTAAAACCACCAGAAGAATTTCCATGATGGTGAATCCGCCGCTACTTTTCCTGCGTTTCATCAATCACTCTCCGCCGTTGTGGTGAGTGTGACTTTAGGTTTTTTGGGCATGATGTGCGTTAGAAGATAAAGACGTTGGGGACCGAGGTAATCCCAGTTCACCTCTAAATAAAGCTCACCCAGATTCTCTAGAATATTTTTATTGAGGTTGGTGATGAGAAGTTTCTGCGCCTCGATTTGTGCGATAGCTTCGTCTTTTTCCATGCCGAGATCAATCAAGAATTTTTCTAAAGCCGAAGGTCCAAGCTCAAGACCGAATTTCTTGAAGCTCATTTTCCAGCTGTAGGTATCATAGGGGGCGTCAAAACTTCCGTTTTCCTCGCTTTCAGAACTTTCAATCCCGTTTTTATCCACCATGGCTTGCATTTTCATCTCAAGCTCGGTCATTTTGGACTGCAGGAGGCGGATGGCGGCATCGCGTTTCATGTTTTGGCGCACCATCTGTTCACTGCCGCCTTTGCCTTGAAGCACGGAACTCAAGACGACCACAAAGAGTAAAAAGGCCAACAAGATTTCGATCAAAGTGAAACCCTGGCGCCCATTTTTCATAGGGGCCTCTCGTTTTCGACAGACACGGTCGTTTTACCGGTAAGGCCCGCAGTCGAGATCAGAAATTTCTGCAAATCTTCCTTGCCCTCTTCGGCAAGCACGACGCTTGATTCATCGATCAATCCATTCGGGAAGGCGTAAATGGCGACCTCTCCCTTATCCACTGGATCTTCGCCCTTTCGCCAAGATTTTACGGACAAGATGCGGGTGCCGCGCGGAATTTTTTCGACGACTTTTGCGCCGACCAATTTATAAGTGGGTTCCGGATTGACGCGGTCTTCGGGACGAAAACCAGTTGCGCTGACTCCGGCGCGTTCTTTGTCGATGGGAAGTAGGTTGTCTTGCGCGCGTTCGATTTTCCAAGTCTGTTCATCCAGATTGATCACGATACGATGAACTTTTCCACTGAGCATGGCCTCGTCATAGGCGTAGCGGACTAAAGCTGTGTAGCGGCGGACGCTTGATTTCACGCCCGCACGCATCACGGTTCCTATATCGGGCATGACAAGTGTCGTCAGATAACCGATCAGGAGCATCACCAGCATCACCTCGATCAAGGTGAATCCTAAAGACAGAGAAGAGTAGGGCCACTGCCTACTCTTCCTTGCTCGAGAGATCTTTATCAAATCCTTCGCCTCCCTCGGCGCCATCAGCACCTAGGCTTTTCACTTCGTATTCCGAGCCATTCGACTCGTAGAGAAAGTCATTGCCCCAGGGGTCTTTGGGAGTTTTTTTGCCGCCCATATAGCCGCGGGGATTGTAGTCAGGACAGGGGCGGCCACCGGCAGGAGCCGTTTCCAGTGCCTTGAGCCCTTGGTCTGTTGTGGGAAAGGTGTTGCAGTCCATGCGATAAAGGCCCAGTGCCTGTTCGATGGTACCAATTGCAAGACGCGTGGCTTTGACTTTTCCGCTTTCGCCGACGCCAAAGAGATCGCGCGCAAAGATCGAAATCAGGAATCCCACCAAGACCAAGACCAGCATGATCTCGATCAGAGTCATCCCGTGTTTATGTTTATTTTTAATCCTCATCATCTTTTTTCCTCCTACAACATTTTCTTATTGTGCAAACTGATTCATTTTCATGAGTGGGCCCAAGACCGCAAACATGACAAATCCAACGAAACCCACCATGAAGATAATCATGACGGGAGAGAGTACCGAGGTCATGACTTCCATAGCGGAGTCGACTTCGCGATCATAACCTTCCGCAATGTTCATCAGCATGTCCTCGAGTTCACCGGATTTTTCTCCGACACCCACCATGTGAATGACGATGGGGGGAAATTCTCCGGTTTGTTTGAGTGCAAGACTTAGTGAGCGGCCCTCTTCGACCTGGACGGAAACATTTTCAATAGCGCGCTCGTAAACGGTGTGGTTCACGACGTTTTTTCCAATCTGAAGCGAGGTGAGCATGGGAACACCGGATTTAAGAAGTGTTCCAAGCGTACGCGCGAAACGCGAAATGGCCAGCAGTCGAATCAGGTTTCCCATCACCGGAAGTTTTAAAACAACGCGGTCTTTCCAATCGCGGCCTTTTTCGGTCGAAACATATTTCTCTAAACCCCACAACGACAGCAAGGTGCCGCCGAGCATTGCCCAGATATATTTTTGGAAAAATTCACTGGTGACGATCATCAAACGTGTCGTCCAAGGCAGCGCCTGATTCAAGTTATCGAAAACTTTTGTGATGTTCGGAATGACATAGGTAAAGATCACGACCAAAGCCAGAAGCGCCACGATCATAATGATTACGGGATAGGCCAAGGCACCGGTAACTTTTTGCTTTTGCTTTAGTTGGTTTTCATAAAAATCCGCAAGGCGCATCAAGACCACATCTAGGCGTCCGGAACTTTCTCCGGCTCGAACCATGTTGATGTAGACGCGGTTGAAGAGTTTAGGAAACTGCGCAAAAGAATCACCCAGTGATTTACCCTCTTTCACGCTCTGGCGAATGCCCATCAGAACTTGCTTCGTCTTTTCTTTCTCGGACTGATCGACCATGGCCGAGAGACTTTCAACGACCGGAACGTGAGATTTGACGAGTACCGCCAACTGGCGAGTGACGCTTGCGATCTCGGTCGAGCTGAGGCCGCCCATGGAACTAAAACCCTTGGGGTTTTCCTTTTGTTTAGCGAGAGCTTTGGCATCAGCAGTTTTCACATCAAGGGGAATCATGCCCTGGCGCTTGGCTTCGATGCGGGCATTGCGCGAGGAATCCGATTCGATGAAGATCTTCATCGATCGTCCATTCTTATCGGTTCCTATGACTTCAAACTGCGCCATCTTTTAGTTTTCCAATTGAGTCATGCGAACAATTTCCTCAAGACTCGTTTTCCCCTGCAAAAGTTTTTCAATCGCTGAATGCCGAAGACTCTTCATGCCTTGTTTGACGGCAAGTTTTCGAATGCTTCCCGCATCTGATCCCGTCAGAATCGAATTTCGTAATTCTTCGCTGATGACCATTAGTTCGTGGATCGCGGATCGTCCGCGATAACCGGTCAAGCGGCATTCCGAACAACCATTAGATTTTTTAAAGACCGGCGTTTCCTCGTGAAAGACGGTGGCCAACTCTTCGCGGGTGATGCCCGCGTTTTGCAGAATTTCGTTGGTCGGCTCGTATTCTTCCGCGCAGCTTTGGCAAACCAAACGAATCAGTCGCTGGGCTAGTACGCCGACAAGCGACGAACTTACAAGAAAAGGCTCGATACCCATGTCCACCAATCGCGTCACCGCACCGGGAGCATCATTGGTGTGAATGGTCGAGAGCACCAAGTGACCTGTGAGCGAAGCGTTGATGGCAATTTCCGCAGTTTCTTTGTCACGAATTTCACCGACCATCACAACGTCCGGATCCTGACGAAGAATCGCGCGCAGTCCACTGGCAAAGGTCAGACCGACTTTTGGGTTTACGGCAATTTGCGCCACTCCCGGTAATTGGTATTCCACGGGGTCTTCGACAGTGACAATGTTCCGTTCCGGCGAGCAAATTCCCTTCAAGGCCGCAGATAGCGTCGTTGACTTACCAGAACCTGTTGGCCCTGTGACAAGAAAAATTCCATACTTCCGGTTCGTAAGGTCATTGATTTGTTTTTCGATTTTGCTGCTAAATCCCAGTGCCGGAAGGTCCAGAACGACACTCGATTTGTCCAAAAGACGCATCACGAGACGTTCGCCAAAAACTGTGGGCACAACCGAGAGACGAATATCGATTTCGCGCTTGGCGAGTTTTACTTTAACGCGACCGTCCTGGGGAGTACGTTTTTCGGCGATATTGAGCTCAGCCATGACCTTAACGCGCGATGATATTGCGGCGTGCAAGCGTTTTGAGGCCGTTCTTCTGTCGTAAAGAATCCCGTCAATGCGAAAACGAACTATGACATTCTTTTCAAAGGGTTCGATGTGAATATCAGAAGCCTTTTCTTTTACGGCCTGAAAGAGAAGGCTGTTGACGAATCGAATGACTTTGGATTCCTCGTCCATTGACTCCAAAAGATCGATGGTTTCCGCAAGATTAATTTCTAGATCTTCTTCGTCTTCTTCGATTTCCTGAACGACATTTTCGGCGCGCTCAAAAACGCGGTTGATAGCATCCTCTAAACGGAGGTGGGTGGTCAAAACCACGTCCACCGGCTTTTTAAAGGCCAAGCGCAGGGCTTCGATCGGTTGATAACGGAAAGGATCTGAAACGCAAACACTCAGGCGTTCACCAGAATCCATCAGGGGAAGAATCTGATTTTCACGGCAGTAATGAATCGTAAGGTTTTGAACGAGACGGGCATCAATGTCCTCGGCTTTCACCTCATTTAAAAAAGGAATCCCAAGTTGAATGGCAAGTGCTTTGGCGATGTCTTCGGGCTTTAGAAGCTTTTTCTCGATGAGAATTTCGCCCAGCTTTTTCTGCGTCTCACGTTGCTCGCTCAATACGTCTTGCAGATCCTTTTCTTTAAGGCCCGCATTTTGGACCAGAATCCAGCCGAGCTTACTTTCCAGTGACTGATAAGCCATGAATAGTTATTCCTCGCCTTCCAGAGAATTCGGCATGCTGAGATCCAAGGTCTCGGCCTGAGGTGTCGCGGGAACATCATCCAGGATCGGAGCCGGTTGGGCATCTAAAAGTTGGGGCTTAGGCTCGTCCGTTGTGAGTGCATCGCCGGACAGAAAGGCAGATTCATTGCTACGGCTTTCGCTGATGGGCCGAAAACCCTTGGCTCGTTCAGGATCGCCCTCACCTGAATCAACTTTTTTCTTAAGTTCCCGGATACGGCTTTTCAGTCGATCTTCGGGATCGCTGGCCGTGCGACCGATGGCTTCGCGTTCATCGATCTTTTCTTGGCTGATCTTAATGAGGTCGTTGTATTCATTGATCACACGCGGAGTTAAAAAGATCGCCAAATATGAACGCGTATTGCTACTTTTTGTGCCACTGAAAAGTCGCCCAATGATGGGGATGTCGCCCAGAATCGGAAGCTTGCTCTTCAAATCGCTGGTCACTTGTTTTTGAAGTCCTCCGACAACGACTGTGTCGCCATCGCGAACCGTCACTATCGTTTTGGCTTTACGCTGGGTGGTGTCGATTTGTCCGGTGGCTCCCGCTTGCGATGCGGGTTGGAAATCATCAATTTGCTGTTCCACGTCCAATTTAATTAGGTTCGAGTCTTCGCCGATGTAGGGCGTGATGGTCAGAGCAATTTCCACGTTTTCCTTGCTCACGGTTGGCGTGGTGACGGTCGTCGCACCCGTTGTGGTGGTGGAGCTCACCGTCGAGATGCGAGAGGTGACTTTGATTTCGGATTTTTCGTTGTTCGAAGTTAGAATTTGGGGTTGGTGCAAGACTTGAGCTTGCGAACTCTCGACCAAGGCGCGAATCAACTGCGAAACTTTAGCCAAGGTAAAACTAACCCCGCCCACTTCGTAGCGGTAGCGCTGACCTAAACCAAAACCAGCAACCAGTCCTGAAAGGGATGAGGGGTCGGCCAAGAAGTTTTTAAGCTCGCCGGAATGAGTGCCTGGAGTGAAGCCACCGGCCGATGGAATTCCGGGACCACCGTGCACGTTCGTGATGACGCCAATGTTTTTCGAATTGTTGACGTTAATCTCCATGATGGTGGCTTCGACGTAAATTTGTTTTCGAGGCGCATCGAGTTTATCGAGAATACGTTTCAGCGATGCATAATCCGAGGCGGATCCGATGACGATGAGGGAATTTGTCGACTCATCGGCGGTCACTTTCAGATTGCCCTCGAATTGCACACCTTCGGCGTCATTGGCTGTTGTCGGAGCTGTGCGGCGTACGGGGACATTTGTAGGCGGTGCAGGAATATTGCGGTTGTCGCGGTTCTGAGTAGTCAAAATCTTTGAAAGTGTTTCCGAAATTTTTGCGGCTTGTGCGTGTTTGCAGAAATAGATATGCAGATTACCGCCGCCCGCTGCATTGGGTGTGTCGAGTTTATTCACAAGGCTTTTAAGTTCCATGATGCCACGCCCGTTGGCGAGCACGACCAAACTATTGGTGCGTTCATCGGGAACGATTTTCGAGATCACCCCGCCACCGCGGGTTTTTTGCTTAACCGTGTTGCGTCGTACAGTTGTTCGGCTGCGCGTGGGGTTTTGTGCCTCAAGAATTTCATCGATAAGTTTCGAAATGTCTTTGGCACTCGCATAACGGATCATGATGCTTTCAAGTTGCTCGCTTTGGCCTGGGATATCGATGGATTTCAAAATCGATATCACGCGGCGCAAGTTAAGGCCTGTATCCGTCATGACCAGTGTGTTGGTGTCGGGATAAGCTGCAACGCGACCGGATCGTGGCACGAGTTCCTGGACAAAACGAAAGGTTTCTTCGGCATTCAGATGCGTCAACGGGTACAAGACAGTAACAATTTCCGCACTTGGCGGCGCATAATCACCCATAAACACGCGGGTGTTGGATTGGTATGCAGATTTTGCATCAATGATCTTCAGGAACTTGCCTTCGCTCACCATGGTGAGGTCATTCATGTAAAGGGCCGAAAGAAATGCATTGTAGGCTTCTTGTTTTGTAACCGCCACGGGTGAAATGATCGTGATGCGACGGTTTTCGATTTTTTTATCCAAAATGAAATTCTTTTTGGCGAGTTTTGCGATGGCTTTGACGATTTGCTTCAGCTCCGCGTCTGGAAAATCAATGGTCCCATACATTTCATTTTTCAATGAATCACTGAGTTCAACATAGTCACCGACCATGATGTCTTTTACGTAGTTTTCGTCGGAGGCGGGGGCCGATGCGGGAATGCCCGGTTTTAATCCAGCTCCCGGAAGCGAGGGCTGGCCTTGTTGCGAAAGCGAGGAGTGCGAAAGCAGAAAGAGACTTGCGCAGGTCAGTGCGAGGCTTGGGGCTTTTCGGGTGATTAAATTCTGGGTTTTTTCTTTCATAGTCTTCATCTCTCTCTCATTTGATTGAGTAGGTCATGTTGACGTCTTGTCCATTGCGATTGATGGTGATGGTGACTTTGTCGGTTTGGGTGAGGGAGGCGTAAAGTTCCTGTACCTTGGCGATTGAATTCAGAGGATCACCGTTGACCGCTGCAATCACGTCGCCAACTTGAACTCCCAGACTTTCGTAAACCGATCCGGGTTTGATGGTCGCAATTTTGAATCCCTTGATGTCGCCGTCTTCACGGACCGGAAGTGCATAGGCATCGGTAAGAAGTGTGGGATCATTCAGTTTTTGAACGAGTTCTGTTTTGGAAACATTGAATTCCGTTTCCGATACCCGATCCACTCCGCGCACGCTTGTGGGTGTGAAACTTCGTGTGGGACGAACAGGTGCCGGGCCGGATTCGAATTTAATCATGTCCGAGGGAAGCTCGACGAACTGCAATCCGCCGTTACCCATCAGAAAACAAACGCGGCCCTGACGAATTTCATAAACCTCGCCCACGCCATTCATTTGATCACCCTTTTGCAGTGCCACGCTTTCGCTTCCGCGGGAAACAGTTGCGACTGAATATTGTGGATCGCTCAGAACAATCGTGCCGATCAACTTTACCGAGCCAACCTGCAGGGGTTTGGCGTTGCCACAATCTTTGGGGCGTTCAAGTTTTGCAAGATCCGGAATCGGGCAACCGGGACAAAAAGGATTCACAGAGAGCACGCGGCCGTATTCAGAGTAACTGCGAATATGGGGTTCAACGGGAGTGGATTTTCGAGTTTGCGGAATGGGAGCAGGAGCCGGCGCCTCTTTTCCCCCACCAAGCCATCGACCCAAGCCCGTCGATGCCAAATCGGCCGCGACCAGCCCCAAAACCAATGCCACCAACCACTCCAGTTTCGCAAATCGTTGCAGGGATTCATCCAGGCCCGGCATGCGTAGCAGCCCTCTTTGCACTCCCGGAGCAATTTTTACTCCGGCCTTGCGAAAGGCAGCCATCGTCACCGGAGCCACGCGCTCGTTGAAGTCCGAGAAGCGGGCACGCAGGCGATCGAAGAATCGTTGCACGGAATTTCTCATTCGTGGCTCCTTGAAATGCAAGAGCAGTGCCAAGTCCTGAGAGGCTTAGAAAGCAGGAGCTGGGGCTGATGAAAATTCCCTTTGGCAGAAAAGGCAGTCGAATTTGAATGAATAACGCGTCGCATCTGCCAACGTGGCAGTCAAATTTCCAAAGCCTTAAAATTCTTTGGATCTTGTAGACTTAAATGCATGAAGTCTCGATTGCTGAGCCTTGTGCTCTTTAGCGCGCCCTTTGCCTGGTCAATCTGCGCATTTTCTGCGCCCCCTGTTTCTGTGGGCGAACGCACCTTCATTGCCAAGGCCACAAAACTTTGGACAGAACCCAACCGTTTTGGTGAGCCCACCGCGCAATTGAAAACAGGACTACCGGTTGAAGTTCTGGATTACGATGCTTCTCGAAGTTGGATCATGGTGCGCACACCTTCGGGTCGCGAAGGTTGGCTTCCACTTCGATTCACCTCACAGGATAGCCGCCGCACCCAACCTGTAATTTCTCACAAAGCCCCTGCCGAGGACGCTTCACGTTCTCCCGCGGGATTTGAAGAAACTCTTGCAAAAGAAAGCGCCGCACCAGTAGATGCAGCCGCCTCAAGTGGCCGCGCATTCGAAGGTAGTCTGGGTTATGGAAATCAACTCAATCACGAGAGCGCCCACGGTTTTGGAATGGGTGTGGCGGTGACTTTTCCTCTGGCTAAAAGTTTTTTGTGGGGAGCAGGCATCGACTGGCGCATGCATTTCAAATCCTCGACCGCCGATGATTGTTTTTCAAATGAGACTTGTACCGTGAGTCGGCGATCCCATCGCATCTTTCCCCACGCCTTCGTGCGTTTGCAAAAAGATGCTTTCGGATTCGGCGTGGGGCTTGGTTTTGCCATCGATCGATCGTCGATCACCACTAAAGATGCCAATGGAAATACGATTGAAGAAAGTGACAATGGAAGTCCCTTGAGCGGAAGCAGCACTGAATTTCGTATGGGAATTCGCCTGGGGGCTCGCTATGATTTTGATTTGAGTCCGGGACTCGTTTTAGGTCCTTACTTGGATTATGATTTGGATATTGCCCTCTCGAACGGAGAAGGCGAATTGATAGGCGAGCCGGTCGGACGCGTATTTCACTCTCTCGGCGGCGGCGTCTTTATTAGGAAAACATTTTAAGTTTAATTGAGATGAAAGCATTTACTGAATATTTGTGGTTTGAAACCGAAAAGAAGAAAGACATTTTGCACATCACGCCTCAAGTGGAAAATCTTGTAAAGCAGGCAGGTGTTACGGAAGGCTATTGTCTTGTGTCCGCGATGCACATTACGGCCAGCATTTTCGTGAACGATTTAGAGTCCGGTTTGCATCATGACATTTTGAAATGGCTCGAAGACGTGGCGCCCGAAAACCCAAAGTACGAGCATCACCGAACAGGAGAAGATAATGCAGATGCGCATTTGAAGCGCATTCTCTGCGGTCACCAAGTCATGTTGCCGATCACCAACGGTCACTTGGATTTGGGGCCTTGGGAACAAGTTTTTTATGGCGAATGGGACGGTCAGCGTCGCAAGCGTGTCGTGGTTAAGATTCTAGGTTTTTAACTGGCTTCTCAGCTGCCCGAGTTCTTCTTTGCTGTCTTATTGCTTTGGCTCAGTTGCCGAAGAAAAACTCCAGGATCTTCAGTCTTTCGTGGTGTCGGTAAAATGGGGCTAGCGTCGGCCACCGGTAGCAGGTGATGCTTCAGCCATCGAGTCACTTCGTTGAAGACCGTTAGGATGCTCGCGGATCGAAGATAACGAACCTCACCCAGTCGGCGATCAGCCGCAAAAACTTCCATGCGAATCAGCAGGCTTTTGTCTTGAAAACTTAGGATATGAGGCAAAAGATCATGGCGGGGCGCCTGTACGTGAAAGACGGCTTTTCGTTTATAGAGTCGGCGGCCCTTCCATAATTTTAGTGGAATTCGGCGCGTCTCCAATTTGATGAGATCCTCGATCGAGAGTTCCACACGATCAAAAGGAATTTCATGGCTTTCCGCAAATCGCCCGGAGAGAGTGGAGGTCGCCTCTTCCCGAAGAGAAAAAGACTCAGCGGCGTCGGCCGCGGAGATAAGAAGCAGTCCGAAGATTCCTAGAAAACTTTGTTTTAGGAGGGTTCTAACGCCCATCCCGGGGCCACAAAGTAGGCCTATGGTCATCCTTGCCATAGCGGGGATGAGAATAATCAACACGGTGCGTCGAGTCAAAGAAAATGAAATAAATACAATTAATACAGACGTTTACAGCTTCACACGATAAGAGGCTTGGAGAGGGCCCTGTTTGAGAAAGGCCTGCGCCCTAAAATCGATACGTGCCCGCTTTTTAGCCAAAAGTTCCTGCATGAATTGCTGCCGCAAACCCACTTCGATTTCGACGTGGAAATCTAGGTCACCGCTTCCGGGAGCTAAATAGCGAATCGATGATTCTGTGATCACAATGTTTAGGGCCTGATCAAGGGATATTCCCCCCTCAAGAAGGATTCCGAGAAGGCTTGAATAACAACTCAATGCCCCGGCCGAAAAAAGACTTCCGCCAAACTGAGTGCCCAAATGATTCGTATTTCCCGCGAGCGGTAAGTGGGCCTTGCTTTTAACGGGGCTCATCTCAATCAGTCGAAATCCCATGATTTTCGAGAGGGGAATTTCTCTATGAAGTTTGCTTTCAATAGATTGCGGAACTTGCTTCCAATCGAAGTTTCTCATTCAAGGAATTATCATCGATCTAATCACTTGACGCCAGTATGGGGGCGGGACTAGCAAGAGGGTGTTCTTTCAATGATCAACGGTGACGCGGGGTGGAGCAGCCTGGTAGCTCGTTGGGCTCATAACCCAAAGGTCAGAGGTTCAAATCCTCTCCCCGCAACCAATTCCTTTTAAACGGCAGATCCCACATCGCATCTTGAATTCAAAATAAAAAAATCGATCCTCATGTATGGTTTATACACTCCGGTCGATTTTTTTATTTTGAATTCAACCTGCTTGGGTCTCCACCGCTTAAAAGGAATTGGCAAGCCACGGGCAGGGGTTGGTTGCGGGGAGAGGATTGATCCCTTCCCGCAACCAATTCAACAGTTTTAACTTCGTAATGGGCACCGCGTGCTTTTGCGTTTCTCGCCACGTCAATTCCGTCCTCAGTCGGTCACATAGGTTTACCTATGCTCCCTCCCTGCGGGTGAATTGCCGCGCCGATAAAGCGCAAAATCCCGCTCTAGCTGCGCGAGTTTGTGTGCATGTTGGTTGCGGGGAGAACACTAATTCTTCTTTTTCTTAACAGGCTCGTCACAATTTTCGACTGCGTTGTAGTAGCAAACGAAATTCAAAATGTGCTTTGAATCCATGGTTAGGGCTTCAACTAATACAGGCTTTCCGCGCTTTACTTGGTCCAAATCCACAGTCCAAGACTGACTTCCGATTTCGTCTTGAACGATCATGTTTTCATCGAAGACGGCATCAATCGTGATTTTTTTCTTAGTCTGCGACACATTCAAATTAAACGAAAATGCCTGTCGCCCGATTTTTAAACTTTCCGAAATGTAATACTCTTCAATAGGCTTTGCGAAATCCACAGTCACGCTGACCATCTTTGAGCCGTTTAAAGTCTTCAGGGCGCATACAAGCGTGGGCGCCGAATAGGCAGTAGCGGCGACCGACAAGCTAAAGAAAGTGACGAACCCTATCTTCCATAATTTCATTTCGTATTCCTCCCGATTCCCAGAAAAGGGGCATAGAACGCGCGAAATTGCGCGTCAATGTGAGATTTTCTCTAGAATCGTGGAGGCCAAGGTTGCGCAAATACCCTGAGGGAGAGGATTCCTAAATCTCAGGATCTGCGACTGTAGACGCGATGAGTCGAAAATGCTAATTGGTCGAGGACATGAAAAGCAAGTTTCTGTTCACTGCTATTTTATCATTTTCAAACATGCTTTCGCCTTTGGCGGCACCAATTTTGGAAATTGGAAATAAAAATTACCTAAAATCAGGAAGCTGGAGAGAACTCAAAGAGCAAGAAGCGCAGCTCGTTGAAACTCTCATCAACGTGACTAAGCCTGGTGGTGAAGATCTGATTCCTTTGTCGAAGTTCACTCAGATTCACTCGATTCAGCAGAAAATCGAGGCTTACCCAAACTATGGTATCAAAGAATTTTTGATCAAATTTTCTAAACACCGTGACAAATCGATTCATGTTGTCGCTCTAAAAAAGACTACCTGGTTTTTTGAAAGCAAAGCATTGGATAAGGATGAAATTGAAGCGATTAAAGATGAGGACTACATGCCAGCTTCCGAAGCTGCTTTACAGATCTTTCGGATCTTGCTTGATGTGCCCAACGCGGCAATTTTTCTGTCTTCCATGGAGGGGCGTCATCGAGTTCAACACCTTCGGCTGGAACAAATGGATGACGGATCGGCAAAACTGGAGATTGCGGTTATGAAGGAAAGCGGAGATGGTTTCAATAATGGAATTACTCAAGAAGTCATCATTGAACGCGTTATAGACCGGGATGGCAATCCTGGTCGCCCGATTTACAAAACCCAAGCTCTAATAAACTTCGCTGATTCCGAATAATCAGAGCTAGATGTCACTCGACTCAACTCAATGATATTACTCTCTTGGGCTGTTAATGCGGATCTTTCGTGTCCGTTTGTCAGGATTCTCCCGTAACTGTTTGGGGTCGGAAATGATATTTTCCGCAGCTTCGGAGGTTTTGGATGTTCTACAATATGCGTTCCTGGATTCTTGCTCTTAGCTTATTCACCTTTCCACTATCAGCTTTGATGTCGGATGCGTGGGCGCAGAAACTAGAGAATGTTGAGGTTCGCTCGAAGGGTGTGACGGCCCAGGGTTTTGGATGCACATCATTTAATCCGCTCGCTAGCGAAGCGCCAAGTTACATGCAGTATGTGCATAATCCTTGGTACACCAATCACGGAAGCTATTTGTGGCCTTCGTCGTCGGTTTATCTGCGTCGAAATGCAGGATACACGAATGATTTTACTTTCCATTTTCCAAACGGACACGCTTGGTTGTTGCGGAATGCCGGATACACGAACGACAAAACTCTCTATTGGCCCAATGGCCAAGTCTTGATGCGGCGAAATTACGGCTACACAAACGATGGCACGCTCTATCGGGCGGATGGATCAGTTTGGGTCGTGCGCAACCACGGATACACGAATGATGGAACAGTCTATGGACTTCGATTCGCAGAATATTTTCGGGAAGAGAGCAATGGTTCATTGATTTACATGCGCGTGGATCTGAATGCTGATTTGTCGGTCACAATGGATTTGGGCGCGGTCTACGACAATTACGAAATTGATATTTTTAAGCGACCCAGTTGGGCATTTGGATATACGGAAGATCAAATTGAGGTCAGCGAGTGTTCCGGACTGGGATACTATGGGGAGCGTTTGCCCCGCAGTCCACAGAGGATCGATGTTTTCCCAGCATCGGAAACTTCTCTGAATGTGCAGATCACTCCGCGCAGTTTCAATGCCACGAACCAATATCGTTACACATATTCTGACGTTTCTGAGCCCGCCAATTGCGAAGGCGGATCGCCAGTCTTCGGATTGCAATTTACGATTTTTGGATTGAAAGCCGCTACGAAATATTGGGTGCGTGTTTGCGGCGCCGGTGGTGTCGATTGGCTGACCGCGGGCGTGACTGGATCGGGACAGACGTTGATACCCATTCCGCCCGCCCAGCCGATCGTTGCAGTGCAAGGGACTCCGAGCACGACGACGGTCGACCTGGGGATTTCGCCAGGCTTCGGTGGCTCGCAGACCGTGGCTTTCGTTTTGTCGACAAGTAGTGCGAACTGCAGTCAGGCCCAAAATATCGGTTTAGTCAGTCATTACACTTTGACGAACCTACGCCCCAATGAGGTGCGCGCGGTTTCGGTTTGCGCAGTTGATCGCTACGGAACTCTGTCGGCTCCGCGTACGATTGAAGTTGCAACGGCGAAACAGCAGCCGACACTTCAACTGACGATCTTTCGCGGGCGGCCGCAGGTCTATTGGCAGTGGCCATGGGCGAACGCTGAATTCCGCATAGAAGTCGCCACGGATCTAAAAGGGCTGTGGACGGCGGCAAGCAATAGCGCGACTTACAACGCGACAACAGGTGTTTATTATTGGAACGACCCGGATCTTGTGACGACTGCGCCACGGCGTTTTTATCGGGTCATTTTTATTCGCTATACGAACTGACCGTTTCTGGAAGCAGGAATTCCGCACTAGCGGCGAGATGGTCGGAGAGAGATGACCATGGGCGTCCTCCGAAAACTTCGGCTCCGATCAGTGACAGCTTTCGAAAATAGACGCGATCTAGTGCGAGTACGGGGTAGAAGCTGGGGAAGGTGCGCGCATATCGGCCATGGTGTGAGCGATAGGCGTCTCGAAGTCCAAGCCCCATCTCTAGGTTTCCACAGAGGCCCATTCCCCAATCGTTTGTGTCACCGGCGACAATCATTGGGTCATTGCGATCGGCAAAGCGGCATAGATGCTCGATGATGAGGTGACTTTGTTTTCTGCGCCCTTGTGCCAGAAGATCCAAATGCAGGCAAGCAGCATGAAGCCGCTGTCCGGAGGGTAGGTCGATTTCCGCATGCAAAAGTCCGCGCCGTTCGAAACGATTTGTAGATAGGTCCACATTGCGCCACTCGGCGATCGGGAATTCGCTTAGAATCGCATTTCCATGGTGCCCTCGGGCGTAGATGGCATTTCGACCGTAGGCAAAGTGGGGCCAAACTCCATCAGCCAAATATTCTAGTTGGGTGCGAATACGTTCAGATTCGTTGGTTGCGGCATTATCCTCGCCCATCACTTCCTGCAAAAAAACTAGCTGCGCACCGGTCAGGCGGATGCTTTCGCGAATGCCCTGCAAAACATAGCGTCGGTTTCCGGTGCTGAATCCCTTGTGGATGTTATAGGAGAGCACTCGAATCCGCTGCATCTTCATAACCAGTATCGAAATAGCATCGCAAAGCGCGAGGCCCAGCGTTTAAAAAAACCGAAAGCTTCGAAGTCCTTCATCGTAACCGGCCGGCAGGTTCCGAGATCAGTTAAATAGGACTCGCAGATTTGGGCCTTGCTCTCCGGTGAACGCAAAGCCACATCTACTTCGTAGTCGTGAAGTAAAGAGCGATGATTCAGATTCGTTGAACCCACAGTCACCCAATCATCCACGATCATGATTTTGCCGTGGAAGAAGGAGCGCGTGAACTCGAAGATTTTCACGCCGGACTTCAAGAGTTTGAAATAATAAGCCGTTGCCAGCCAACGCATAAAGAAGAGATCTGTTTGATGGGGAATCATCAATCGAACGTCAACGCCACGAGCGCCGGCTCGGCAAATCGCTCGCAGCAATGCTCGGGGAGGAGCCAAGTAGGCATTGCCCAGCCAAATGCGATCCTGAGCCTCGTCTAACTTCTGCACTATAAAGCGATAGTGGGCCAAGCGTCGTCGAAATGTGTCGTTTAAAAAGACAGCACAATCTCGGTCGCGCGTGCGCAGTTCCTCGGAAATTCGTCGTCTGATTCTGCCGCGTCGACTGGAATCCCAAGCTTGATCGAAACCTCGCTGCAATTCACTAATTCCATCGTCATCACTAAACTTGAGACCATAGTCCTTCCATCCCTGCTGATCCGGCGCACTCATGTAGGAATACTCGTTGGCCACATTGGCGCTACCCACAAAAGCCAATTTGCCGTCAATGATCCACACCTTGCGATGATTACGTTTATTCAATTTCAAGATACGCTGGAAAAGTCGACTCAGGTTCATGGGATGAAAAACTCGTAGTTCCACGGCAGATTCCTTCAGAAGATCCGCGATTTTTGGAACAAAAAGTGCGCTGCCCACGCCATCAACTAATAAGCGCACCTTCACTCCGCGACTTGCGATCTGTCGAAGCAAATGGCAAAAATGTTTTCCAAATTCATCATCACTGAATATGAAAACCTCCATGTCCAGGCTCTGATGTGCAAGTTTCATCTCCGACTCGAGATCATGAAAGAAATTTATGCCACTAGAGAAAACCTTTTCACGAGATCTATCTCCCATGGGAGCCAAACTGATAAAGGAGTCTTCAGCGATCAAGTCTTTCACGGTTTGAAAAAAACATTTTTGCCGATTCTCTGCAAATTAGAAGTCGATACAATGATGTTCATTTTCATCGATATCTCGAGAAACTTTGTAGGAGTCGTCACAGTATGCACGCGTACTCGGGGAGATCGCTAGGGTGAACCTAATTGAAATAACTCCAGAATCTCAGTCGCGGAGAGGGGGCGATTGTAGACGCGTGCGTCGTCTAAAGCCCCTGCTATAGTTCCGAACTGCGTGGAGTTGTAGTGGCTGCCCATTTTAAGGCTTTGTCCCACGGAAGTGATAGGTGGCGGTGAATCGATTTCACTGAATAAAGCTCCGTCTACATAAAGCCGCAACTTCAAATCATCGAAGGTCGCGACAAAGTGATGCCACTTGTTGAGCGTCGGAGTAAATGCACTGGTCATCTTCCAAACGCCGTTTCCCGCGCCGATCTGTCCAACAACTCCATTGAACCAGCCTAATCCGTATCCTGCAAAATGATTAAATTTTGCAAGAAGTCCAGGGTAGGAGTCTTGCACTGGCAAGCTGTCGAATTTCGTCCAAACTGCGACGGAAAATGCGCCCATAATGTTCAAATTAGTGCTGTGCGGAACTTCGAAATAGCTCGCGGCATTTAATTGAATCGCATCGCCGACAGCTCCGTCGACCACAGTGCCGCCGCCCACCAGACTCCCGTCATTCTCGCCATCACCGCTATCATTGGTGTCGAGTCCATCCATTTTCCAATGGCTGATCAGCTTCCCGGGATTCACTAGAAGTTGTGCTGATTTACTTTGTACTGATTTTCCCGAGCTTGTGACTTTGACCGAATAGCTACCGGAGTCGGATAACTGAGCGTCGAAGCTTAATCGTTTATCAGTTTCACCGGGAATCTCGGCATCATTTTTATACCATTGATATGTAGGGGAACGGCCTGTCGCAATCACTTCGAAAGTGGCTCGGTTACTTTCATAAATGCTCAATGACTCTGGATCCTGCGTGATGTAGGGGGCTGCGGTTTCCGCATTCGAAAAGACCATGAAGCGATGATTCCGATTGTCTGTAACTATAAGCCTTTCGGAATCCAAATAGAGACCGGAGGGGCGATGAAAAGTTTTTGCGCTGGCAACACCGTCATCAATTGAATCCTGGTTCAAATCATTTGGTGCGACATTAACTAGATTGCTCTGACCCAAGACCACGTTGGGGCCAGTTTCTGAATCCTTCGGTATATCATTCCAGACCAGCACACGGTGATTGCGAAAATCAGCCACATAAAATTGCTTGCCGTTCGAGGCGATTGCAAGAGGCAGCGAAAAGCTGATCGCCGCAGAGCCAGCAGTCGAAGTCATAGAATTCTGACCGATTACTATGTCGGCGGCAGCCTGATTTACAGTAGGAAAATCATTCCAAATCAGAATGCGGTTATTTTCGGCGTCGGCGACGATCAATTTTTTTCCATCACTCCAAACGCCCCCAGGCCAATTTAAGCTTTGGCTGCTGGGGCTGGAGCTTAATTCGCAAGTTGTGAAGTTGGGCTGGCCTAAAACCAGATCGGCAGGCTGCCCGTTGCTTGTGGGAATCTGATTCCAGATGAGGACTCGATGTCGTTCGCTATCAGATACGATTAATTTATTGCCGGCAACTGTGAAGCCTTCTGTGGTGGAAATCGACGATCCCGTGCAAACGTTCGGCTCCGAACCAAGGTCCATGTTTGATTTACCAACGACAACTGCCGCGGAACTTTCCGAATTCAAAGGCAGCTGACTGAAGATTAGGATGCGATCGTTTCCTGAATCGCTAACAAAAAATTTGTCTTCTGTGGCCAAAATGGATGAAGGAATAAAAAGCTTAGTTGCTGAAGTCCCCGAGCTTGCCGACGATAGATCGTCCTGACCCAAGACTAGGTCGGCTGGGCTTCCAAATTGCTTCGGGAAGGAACTGAATCCCAGCACTCGATGTCTCCCGCTATCGGGAAAATAAAACTGATCTTTGAAGCGAGTGACGCTGCCGAAAGGGAGTTGAAAATTATTGCTTCCAACGGCAGCAACAGAGTTTGAAGAATAGTCTTCCTGACCGATAATTAGATCTGCGTGCTGAAAATCCACGAGTACCAAGTCGGCGATCTTTTTAACTTCAGACTTCTTTACTGCCGAAAGCTGTTGGTCGATTTGTATGCCGCAACTCGAAAATAAAAAAAAGAAGACGAAAACCTGTCTAAGGGACATATCCCTAATTCTATGGCTAGCCCGTGGTATTTCGGGTGAAGATTCTGACGTCTTTCCGTGTGGATTTGGTTAAGGCCTCTTAAGATATAGAAATTATGGGAGAAGCGTCAGCAGTCTTCTTTCTTTCCAGTCTCTAAGATATAGTCAGAATCTGAGGGCGCGGATCATGGTTAGTCAAACTCGGCAGGGGTTTACGGTAGTCGAAATTTTAATCGCCTCCGCTCTCCTTTTGGTGATCAGCCTAGGGGTCTCGCGGCTCTTGCAGTCTACTGATCGATCCGTTCAGTTAAGTAGCCTTAGTGTTGGTCAGCGCAATTTAGAGAGATATCTCACCTCCATTTTGCATTCCGAGGCGGCTCGTTGCAATAGTCTGCGTGCTGGGGGAAACATCGGAGACTGCGTCGTTGAGTGTCTTGATTGTTTGGATGGAACTTGCGCTTCGGCCGGGGCTGATTGTCGCAATTCCGCACTGTGCACCAGTGGGGGTGATCCCCAGGTTCTGAGCTTTCGCGAATTTCAGTCCACGGCGGATTCACGATTTGGTGGATCAGATGGTCAATTAGGAAATACCATCACGGGGCTAGGGGCGAGCGGAAACAAGATAACGGATTCCGGAATTCCCTGTGATGGCACCTACCAAGCGGCATCAAGTCTTTGTCGTTGGAATCTCTTGGTTGAATATCAACCGGATGGCAATGATCTCATGCGCTACTTCTTTCAACTGAGCTATCAGGCCAATGAGCAGGACGATCCTCACAAAACTGTGCCAGAGCGCAGTTGGAATGCCGTCATTCCGATGGAAGCTGTCTGCACAACTTATCCCTAATCAGTAAAGCTCAAAAAATTTTGTTCTCTAAGACACTCCAGTAGTTCTCGAGAATATGCCTGATGCGAATCTCTTGTGTATTTGATTTTCGTATAAACCTGAGCCAAATTTGTGGCTCGTCCCTCTTCGCATCGGGCTCGTAGTTCTGGGTCCGCCAGGTAGCGTTCCATGCCATCAATTTCCCGTTTCCGATAAATCTCCGTGATTTCTGCTGTCGATGATTCTCGGTAAAAATCTTTGTGAACGATGGCCGGTAGTGGGAGTCGATCACGTTCATTCGGCTCCTCATTCGGATATCCCAAGGAAAAGCCTACAACGGGAACAACACTATTCGGACAGCGCAAAACCTTCGCAATTTTCCGGCAGTTGGCCAACGTCGTGCCCATATAGCAGATCCCAAGTCCCTCGCTTTCTGCTGCAAGGGCGGCGTTTTGCGAGGCCAGGATCGCGTCAATGGCACCGATCATAAAACTCATCGGATTGTCGAAATTGTCAGGAGCTTCGCGAATTTTTAACCATTGCCGCATCCGATGGAAATCTGCGCAGAAGGTGAGAAGAAGTGGAGCTTCGAGAATCATTTTCTGATGAAAGTGAAGAGGGTAGAGCTCCTCTTTGAGTGCGGGATCTTCGGTGACGATGATCGAATAGGCCTGCATATTCCCCGATGACGATGCCATGAGGGCCGCGCCCAAAATTCGCTCAAGAATTTCGGGCGCGACCGGACGATCTAGATACTTTCGGATCGATCGGTGGGCATTGATGGCGTTTAGTACGGGGCTCATATCCATTTACCGGAGGCTGAGCGCCTTTAACGGAACGGCCGAGGTGATGCCAAAGGGTGGTGAATGGGGTTGATCGAGGTCGTAGGCATGACCTTCGAAAAAAATGCCGTCTGCGCCTGAGCGCGGATTTATTGTCCCGGTATAGAGAACCCGAATCTTTTTGCCACGCTCGACCGCCTCAATCTGAAACTCGATCTTATCATCACAGAATTCGCAGAGCGGATTTTTTCCATAATGGCCCGAAAGTTGAGCCGTGAAATTTCCGGGAACCGTAACCGTGCCTTCCAGCTGGTGCTGCCCGATTTCCTTGAGCGTGACGAGATCTTCGAATTCTCGATCACCAATTTGGACGGTCATTTTATAGATTCCGTCCACTTTGTAATGATGAGCCAGTGCTGCGGGGCTTGCGAAGAAAAGTAGCAGTTTAAAAATAGTGGTGGAGGTTGATTCTTTTTTTCTCATAAAAAAAGAGTAGGCGTTTTGAGTTGTAACTAAAATCGAATAAAAGTAGACGACTGTTAACTTATGGATATCGATAAACTTCGCTATTTTCAAACCATCGCTCGCAGTGGAAGTCTCCGTAGTGCCGCAGATCTGCTGGGCCTTTCGCCTGCGGCGCTTTCAAAGGCGATGAAAATTTTGAGTGCAGAAACTCAGATCGAATTTTTCGCGCCTTCAGGCCGCGGAATTGTTTTAACGGACGCCGCATGGGAATTTGCAAAACGCATCGAGCCTTTGATGAGTGAATACGAGAAGCTACTGCGCAATCCACGGGCGGCATCCAGCACCGCACGCCGCATGCGGGTGGCATCCTTTGAAGTCTTCACGACGCATTTGATGGGTCCCTTGGTGGAAGAATTTTTCCCAGATTACGAGTGGGCACTGCATGAGCTAGTGCCCGGACATATCGAGGAAGCCGTCAGCAACGACACTGTTGACTACGGCATCACCTACATCCCTTTGCCGCATCCGGCTTTGGATCATCTGAAAGTCCTGACGCTTAAGATGGGTCTCTTTGGAAAAGCCGATAAATTTGCAGAAATGGATCTGAGTGAAATTCCATTTGTGGCTCCGATCACGCCCGTACAGGGATCTCCGACCAAGGTGCGCGGACTTGACGGATGGCCCGATGATCAAATGCCGCGTTTTATAAAGTATCGTTGTGAAATGTTAGAAACTGCCCTGGAATTTTGCCGTAGAGGTCTTGCGATCGCCTATCTTCCTAAATTTGTAGTCGCACTACACAATCAGACGGTGCGGCCAGCTCTTCAATTGAAGGAACTTAAAAATCCCGCGCGTAACATCAAGTCGGAACAAGCTGTCTACCTAGTGAAAAGAAAATCGCTAAGCGAGGGCCCCGAGTTGAAGAGACTCGCGAAAGCCCTGCGCATCCTTTGTAAAATTGACTAATCGCTCACTCAGCAGCGGAGGCAGTTTCTTTTGTTTTGGGGGTCATCTGTTTGATGACTTTCGCGGCCAAAAGAATCTTCGTTTTTTCATCGCCGTTCACGTTTTTTCCATTGGGCGCTAAGACTTCGAAACGTCCGGAACGTTTTTTGCGAATTTCAAATTCACCATGCATTTGAACGCCCTCTTTTGCTTTTGGTGCAGCTTTGGCAGTCTTTGCAGGTGCTTTGGCCTTAGTTGTCTTCGCCTTTGCCTTGGGAGCGGCGGTTTCAGTTTCTGCTTTAGTTGCTTTAGCTTTTTTTACTTCAGCCATATGAGACTCCTTCTAATCGATTTCCTATCCTAGTGGTTCTTTCTAAGTTCACCTAGCGGAGCTGCGTCATCACTGCGTGAGCGAAGCTTCGCAGTGAATCAAGCGCTCGGTAGTGAAGAGAGGTTTTTCCGAGCCCCCAAAGCTCTGCACTGAAACGTGGAATCCCGCAGCGTTGTTTTTTGAGGGCGTCGCTTCAACCAAAACCGTATTGTAGTCTCGGGCTGCAGCGACGCGGTTGTCACGCGGCCAAAATTCTTCTTCCCCTTCTGCAGGGTAAAATATAATGCTGCTGACCGGGCTTGACGTGACTTCCAGTGTTTCAAAGGGAGCTCCGTAAGAACTTCCTTTAAACTGAGGGCCGTATAAGACCACTTCGGAGAAATGAATGTCCCCACTGTAAAGCATGAAATCCTTTTTGCTCGCAAAGAGACGCGGCATAAAAGCTTCGAAATTAGCGGAATGATCACCGTAAAAAGATTCCGTGATTCTGCGCGGAGCACGTCCGTTAGAGGCTTCCACAAATATCGTCGGACTGCCCCACATGTCCCCTTTGAAGAGGTGCACCGGGCCTGAGAGAGTGTTGAGGCGTTTAAAAAACCATTCTTCTTGTTCTTTGCCGAAGTGGGCGTATCGAGAGTTGACAGTGTGAGGCGCGCGAAAGGAGCGGGAATCCAGAACTACTAGGTTTTGTCCCCGCATCTTCGCAATCGTCTGGACGCCGGTTGGTGTTTTCTCAACAAAATTGTCGATCGATTCCGATCCATAGAGTGCTAAAAATGCGCGACGGGCTTCCCCAATTGTAGGAGTTGTTTCGTTGCCATTGTCAACTCCCGTATCATGGTCATCCCAAGTCGCAAGTGTAGTGACAAGGCTGCGGCTATGGGTCAGGGGGTTGCGATCGAAACTTCGGAAATAACGAAGCCAGATGTCCAGGGGCGTAGCCTTTCCGCGTTCAACGTAATCAAAAGAATCGACATAGGTGACATCGCCAAGAAGTACGACCACATCTGGTTTTTGATCTAAAGTGCGATTCCAAACCTTCCCGGCCGCTTCCTGGTAGCGAAACTCGTCCGACATACAAGAGGCAGAAGCGATTTTAAGTGTCCCAGATTCCTTTGTCGTCGTTCGAAAGTGGCGGGTGTCGACGAGGGTCAGGTTGTTGCGAAAGACCTCGTTCATCTCCAACGTATATTCCGTATTTTCCTTAAGCCCCTCAAAGCGAATCTTTAACACTTTTTCGTGGAGAAGTTTTGCGGGATCTTGAATGGCATCGCCTATAAATTTGGCTTCAATGCGTGCGCCCCCGCCGACCGGAGTCGCAAAAAAACGGTAGCTCTTGAGGCGTGGAACCAACACGTTGATCTGAACCTCCTGATCACTCGTGCCAGTTTGCAGCATGGGATACAGGGCGGAGAGGTCTGCCGCAAAAACGAAATTTCCGATTGAGATTGAAAGTAAAATTGTGATTTTCTGAATAAAGCGCGGATTGATTAAATTCAGCATGAGGCGGCGAAATGTAACCCGCCCGTCATAGTGTGTCAAAAATCTCTTAAGGCCCTGAATTTTATTGAAGCTACGGGGTTTAACCCTCTAGCAAATTTTTAGCCTCTTCATAACTTAAACCAAGATGTTGCTGGAACCACTCATCAACGAATTTGGGCAAACTGGAGCTTTTTCCGCGTAGACAAGCATGCACATGATCCGAGAGTGACAAAATGCTTTTGGGACGATTGGCAGCTTCACAAAAACGCGCATGCCACTTAAGGGACAAGACTTCCTCTAGGCTTCCTTTTAATTGGGCCTGACGCGATTTAAGCCACTCAATTGGTAATTCTGTTTTAAGAGGCAACGGGTTCAGCCCTATTTCAGGTAAAGACTGCGCGTGATAATTCCCCGATTGATGGTACTGCTCCGTGATCGGCAGACTGAGTTGAAGAACTGGAGAGTGGAGCGTTACATTAAGTAGTAGACTCATGTCATGGCGAAAGGAATGGCCTTGAAAACGGTGGGTTCGTGGTTCCTGCCTCATCTTAGTGACTGGGACTTGAATCCATTCGGTAAAGGGTTCTTGAATTGTGTAGGTGGGCTTGTCCCCACAGAGTCCGGAATTCGTAGCTAGCTCTAATCCCGAGTCGCTGCGACAAACCGTTTTTGGTTTTTGAACTGTTCGGGCCCGTGCTTCGTAATCGGTGTAGGGAATAGGGACGTGATAGGCATGCGTGAGTAATTCGGGCCGCTCTTGGAAATGATTATTAAACTGACCCCTGATTTCAATATTTCCCTTGGATACAGATTTTGCCCCTTTCAAGTGCCAGGGGGAAGCCTCCAGGGACTCACGCACGGTTCCTTCTAGGCTGCGTACGAATTCCTTCGGGAGACCCACAACGGAGATCTGAATTTGTGTCGAAGCTATGAGCTCGGGTTGAGGCAGCACTCGTTGGCCTTTCGATGTTGATGTCAGCCCCCAATAGGCACAATATTTTGCTAGCCACTGTTGGTAATTCCAGGCTTTTTCTGTGACAGCAGTCCGTCTAAAATCCGAACAATTCTTTGTGCCAATCCTTTGAATCTCCTGTTCCAAGGATTTACGTGCGGCTTCTGGTTCACTATTGAGGATATTCCTAAAACTATTTTGCAGGTGGCGGGCTTTGAGTCCGCGTTCGGCGCTGATTTCTGCGCGAATTTTTTTTCGAATGTGCGAGCTACTGTGGGCGACTTCCTCACTCTGGGTCGACCATGATTGTCCTTCGGGTCCAATCGTCCAGCTCGATTGATTTCGGAGAATCGCCTCTAAGAGCGATGCGGCACGGTCTTGATCACCTGCCAATCGATGCATGCGTACCTGAATGAGTTGTTGGGAAAGCAGTCCCTTGCGACTTTTTTCCAAGCCACTTTTTGCGGACAAATCAGTTGGATCCGAGAGAAGGACGCGTTCGAAGCCAGATACGGCGGCGCCAAAATCGCCTGAGTCCAAGGCTTTTTGCGCTCTTTCTCTTGTACTCGTACAGCTACAGAGAACGGAAATGATCAGTAGAAGTTTAAAAGTAGAAGATTCGCGTCGAAAAAACTTCATCGGAGATTTCTTCGCTAGGCTTCAGTTTGCGGCCTTTTTCATGGCTTTGTTATACAATTCGGCGAGATTTTTAGCATAGTCGTGTTTTCGAAATTGAATTTCTTCGAATTTTCCAGTTTCAACGAAGGTGCGTAAACTCTTTTCCATGTGGTAGAGGGGGCCGGAAATTCTGTGGGATACCAGAATGCCGCCGACCAGAACACCCACTAGTCCTGCAAGCGATGCAATTATAAAGTCTCGAAGTATGTTGATCTTGAAATCTTCCAGGGCGATCGCAAAGGTTTCCTGATTGAGACCAGGAAGACCTGCGCGGACTTCGTCGATATAGCCGTCGAGTGCTTCTGAGAGAATAAAATAAGTGCCGATGGCAACCGCTACTGCAATCGCTAGAAAATATAAAACCAGCGAAAGCTGGAGTTTGTAATCAATGAGGTAGCGCCTACGAAAAATGTTTGGCTTCTGATCAGACATGCTCATCAGTTTAACGGTCAATCGTAGGGGGACAAGGGGCGACGGAGAAGAAAAACTGGAAACCAGTAGTTTTATATCTTTTGATTAGTCTAATACAATCAAGCAGTTGCTTGATGTTCCTGAAGTTCAGGTTCCAAGTCTTAGAAGGCTAAAATCGGTGTGTTGCTTTGATTTTCTCGGATTGTTGATGCATCCATCGCAGACCTAGGATCAGCTTTGGCACCCAAGGAAACGCGCTCGAATAGGCGAGCGTTTGGTGGGTCGCAGGGAGACTTGGCTATGCATTCATTTTTCCAGGAGCTTAAGAAGGAACACGACACGATCAAGGAGTGCCTTAAAGAACTTTCAGATCATGAAAGCAAGAAGCGCGAAGGTAAAAGCGATCTTCTGAAGAAACTAAAAAGTGAGCTTGTACCTCATTCCCGTGCCGAGGAGATCGTGCTTTACGATTTGCTGCGTGACCATGATCACGATGCTGAGGTTTTGGGGCTGGAGGGTTACGTCGAACACGGTGTTGTTGATCGACTTCTGGAACTGATGGAGGAGGGTGAAAACGACAGTGCTGATTTCGAGGCCGAGTTGGGTGTTTTGAAAGAACTACTTCACCATCATATTGAAGAAGAGGAAGACGAAATTTTTAAAAAGGCAGAGGCTTTGCTTCCCAGCGAGCAACTCGACGCGATGGAGGAGCAGTTTCTTTTACTTCGTGAAGAATTTCGAGAATCCATGCCGACTCAGGAAGAGGCAGGTGAAATTGAGGGAGAGGAAGAGCGTCTCATGCCTCCGCCCTCCTTTGTCTCGTTCCGGTAGTCTCGATCTTTCTGAGGGCGGCATCTCGAAACTATTGCAGCGTGATGACCGCCTTTAGGAAGCCATCCGGTCGCTGGTGAGCTGCCTCCATGGCTTCGTGAATTCGCTCTAATGGATACTGATGGGTGATTAAAGTAGTAGGTTCAACCAAGCCCTGTTCTACTACGGTAAGTGCCTTTTTCATTTCGGACATGCAGAGATCTGAACTTTCTTGGCACGCGTCAATGACTTCAATTAAGGGCGCATTCCCAAAAGGAATATTGAAACTATGAGAAGCATCCCGATGATGACCGCCGATGACCAAACGACCGCGTTGACGGGTCACCGCCAGTGCCAAATCTAATGCTTCATCTGAACCTGTCGCTTCGACAGATACATCACAGAGCTTTCCATTGTTCAGCGTTAAGATGCGTTCGACGATCTGCTGTTTGTCCGAGTTAAAGATAACTTCATCGGCTCCCATGAAATGTGCAACTTCACAGGCAAAATTTCTGCGAGCTAGGGCAATCACGCGCGCCCCCACGCTCTTGGCTAGACCGGTCAACAAAGCTCCGATGAAACCAATGCCGATGACGGCGACCGTAGTGTGAGAATCAATTTTGCTGCGGCTAAAAATACTCATTGTTGAAGCCAGAGCTTCTCCGGGAAAGGGTAATTTTTCCAATTTCTTTGGAATAGGCAAAACGTGATTTTCATGGGCAACGTCAAATTCTGCATAGGAGTGCGAGGAGAGTAGGGCGACGCGCTCCCCGACTTTATGATTTTTCACAGCATCACCCACTTTTTCAATGACTCCCCAGCCTTCGTGACCCCAAGCTCCAGGTTCACTGGGGAACTGAGTCCCCGTATTTCCAAGCCAAGCCCCCACATTGCTTCCGCAAAGACCACAGCCTTCTACGTGAACAAGTACCTCGTTGGGCTGAATCTCCGGTTTCGGAACTCGTTTAATTTCAAATTTTCTCGGGCCCGTAAGAATTGCGGCTCGCATGGTTTCTGCTGCCATGAAAAACTCCTTTATTGATTGAATCGTTGCTGCGAATTTGAACTGCGGCACTTCTGTGGTCTCTTCGGCCCCACGAATCCCACCAGCGCCGAGAGTGTGCTCCGTCCTGAGGAACCTCGCAGAGATATATTTGTTGGGCGATTCGTCGAAAATCCTTAAAGCCAGTGGAGCGCAAAAGAGCTTCGACGGCGGCACCATTGGGTAGCCACCAGCTCTCGGCATCTTTCGAAAAACTACGTTCGATAAACGACAGTTTGGGCCAGGCTGGTTTTCGCAAAACCTCTCGTTCTTCAATTTCTTCGTCCTCGATGCTAAGACTCTGGAAGAGAAAGAGTCTTTTCGCCAATTCTGCGACACTGTCTAAAGCAAGCAAGGGATATTTCAACTGGTAAAAAATTCCCATGAACAAAACAAGATCGAATTCTTCCCTCAGGCTCGCCAATTCATGAAACTCCATTTTTCTAAATTCAGGCGGCGATTGCAGCGAGAGTCTTGGGCAAAGCCACAAAGCTTGTCTCAGATAGTGTTCGTCGGAATCAATGCCGACGACTTTGGCTCCAAGTTTCGCAAGTTCGAAGCTGTAAAAACCTGCATTGCAACCGATGTCGAGAATTGTCCAGTTCCGTAAATCCGCCGGAAGAAAGGGACGAATTTGGAGCCATTTCCGTTTAGGATAATCGCCTAAGAGATGATGGGGGGCCGTTTCCAAAGATTCTTGCAACTGAATGTTGTGGAACCATGGCCCTAGTTCATCAATTTGGCGTCTGAGGTTGCGAAACGTCTCTGTAACCATGAGTACTTCCCATCCTTTGCGTAAATCTGGGCAGACGATTCTTCAGAGCATCTTGAACATAGGCTTCGAGCTCTCGGGCACGGTGAGTGGACGAATGGTTGAGACGTATACGTTCACGTAGCCGGGAAGCCCGTCTCCGTCTCTCGGCGTCGGCATCGCGTTTTAGAAGGCGCAAAATCTCGTCACTATTTCGCACGACAAATAGTTCGGAGTTCGGATCGAAAAATTCTTCAAGTCCCGTCCAGTCATCCGTCAAAATCGGAGTTCCACAGGCGGCCGCTTCAAAGAGACGCATGTTGGGTGAGTAACCGATGCGGTCCATCGGCTCCCGACTCAGATGGATCGTGTAGCGTTGAGAATTGTAAAAGTGGCGATGTTCAGACGGCGGGAGATGGGGACGATAGATTACATTTTTTGGCCAATCCATTTCCTCAGGATATTGCGACCCCGCCACGATGAAGCGACCACGGCGATGACGTCGCGCGCTCTCTAGGAAGAGTACTTCGAGCTTCTGTTGTCTGTCAGCTGCGTAAGTTCCTAGGAAACCGATTTCATAGCCTACATGGATTCCGTAATCAGGATAGTAGTCGTCAAGCTCCACGCTGCAGTAAAGAGGTAGAGCCCGTTGTGCACCAAACTCAGCTTCCAAAGTTTGAAGTATTGGTCCGCCGCTAGAGGACAGATAGAGGTCAAAGTCGGGAATCAGTTCCGCGCTTAAAGATTCAGAATCTCCAAGTCGCAGGTGATCTAAGGTCATCGGAGTATTAAGATCGTAGAAGGCACGAATTCCTTTTGCCTCGCTTAAGATCCACTCAGCAATTGACACGCCGTCTTGAACTTTGGATCCGAGTACCACTAGGTCCGCTTTTTGAATGAGTGGGGTGCAGGCGTCTCGAAGTTCCTGGATAGAATCGTAGTGATGCAACTGAATGTAATGAGGATCCAGAAGATCACGATTCTGGCGATACCAAATCTGATCGCGTTCCAGAAAAGTGACTTCGTGCCCGCGTCGCGAAAGAGCGCGTGCCAAACTGCGATAAGTCGCCGCGTGACTATTGCCCCACGAAGAACTGATCGTGAGTCCAACGAATACGATTTTAAGTGGCTTTTGAAGATGTTCGGTCATGTGAGTTTTTCCTTCTTACTCATTGATCTTAGGCTCGGAATACCGAGTCCAGTGTTTGGGTTCGATGTAGATAGGTATGTTCCGAGAGAATCCTTTCTCTTGCCCGAGCCCCAATTTTTCGGACAGTGGACCCATCAAGATCATTTAGGACTTCAATAACTTCATGAGGTTTGCGGGCGACTATGATTTCATGTGCTGGCTCCAAAAAATTTTCGATACCATCCCAAGCATCCGTGATGATGCAAGCTCCGGCTCCGGCTGCTTCAAAGACTCGAGTTGCGGGAGTGTGGCCATGGCGGGCTGAGCTTTCGCGACTCAAATTCAAAACAATGCGAGCCGAAGAATTAAAGGCATTGTGATCATTAGTAGAAACATGCCCCAAGTAGCGCACGTTCAGTGGGATCTTTTTTGTCTTCCAGCCACTACCGCCAAGAATGAATCGTTCCCGGGGTAGATTTTCAGCAGCAGATAGAAAGTAGCTATCAACTTGCCGTTCTCGATCGGGAAGTCTGTTGCCTAAAAATGCAACATCAGCTCGGAAACGATCTTCGGGAGCCACGGGATAGTGAGTTTCTGGGTCGACTGCATTGTAAATCGGTGTGCAGCTTCGAGCTCCCAGGCTTCTGTATTTGCGACATACGAGATCTCCGCCACCGAAGGTAAGTATTCCATCAAAATCCGGAATGAGAGATCGAAATGAAGTTTCTTCATTGGACTCGATCTGATCTAAGGTGACCGGTGCATTTACGTCCCAGAAGTAAACTTTTTGTCCCACATGGCGGCGCAAAAGAACCTCACGCTCAAGAACCTCGTCGAAGATGCCGACGCTACTGGCCTTCACCAAAATGTCCGACTCTTCCGCGCTGTCCAGGGCCTCGCGGAGTCCCTTCCAGTTTGCGGCATAGAGCTGAATGCGAGCCCATTCTGGTGGTGAAGTGAGATCTCGATTTGTTCGACGTTCGCAAAGGTCCGCTTCAAAAAATGTAATCTCATAACCGCGACGGGCAAGATTTTTAAGAATACCTCTGTAGTAGGTAGCCGACGTGTTCTGGTAGGACGACAGAACGCTCGAACCAAAGAATGAGAGTTTAAGAGATCCAGGCATAAATTCCTCTCATTGAGCGATCCATGACTCACTACTTCTCCTCAGGCCGCGGATTTTTAAAAAATTAATTTTAGCGGGTGAACTGTTTACGTTGATTGCCGCCAGGCTAGGCCTTGCGAAAACTGAGTGTCAATCCGCTAAGTTGTTCGGATTAACTATGCCGTCTTTAACAAAGTTCTTTTATTTATTTTCAAACAATCTGACGAAATTGTCATTCGGAGTGATCGAGGCGACGTGATAGTGATTGAAGTTTGAAAGCAGGCTGCCAGTCTTGAATGAAAGATTTAGAAGCGTTTGAAAATTGGGACTCTCAGAAGAACCGCGCCCTCCTGTTGTTGTCGAGCTTGGGTGCATTTGCTTTGATGATCGGTATTGCGGGCCAATTTTCGTCCCGCGTTGATTCGGATTGGACTTCATGGAGTTGGCTGGCTCCGACGATTTTGATTTGCGGGGGAATTTTAAGTTTTTCTTGTTGGCATTTGCTACAGAGCGATCGGCGCCGATCAATTGAGATTGCGGGCCTACGAAAAATCATGGATTTGAATTGCGATGCCTGGATTAGATTGGATGTTGCCGGGCGAATAGCGGAGTGGGGACCCGGCGCAGAAAAACTTTACGGCTGGAGTCACGACGAAGTTGTTGGTCGTAAACTGGGAGAGTTCTTTAGCCTGCCTAGCAGCGGCTCAGACGATGAGAATTTGGCCGAGACCCTACGTGCTCGGCGTCAGACTCGAATGCAAGGACAGATGCTCACAAAAGCAGGAAACCGGCGAGATGTGGATTTTCGAATCGCCTGGATTTCCGATCGTGCGATCATATCTGTCTTCGAGACGCGGCAAACAGAAATGAACGAGGATGAAAAGCTTGCTTGGATTTCTAAACTTGAAAATCGGGTGAGCGAACGAACTGCTGAGCTAAAAGCCCGCGAAGATTTTCTTGGAATCATCACGGATTCGATTCCGGTGGGGATTGCCTATTTGGATTCAGCAATGCAATTTCAATTCGCCAACAAATTCTATCGGCAGTTTCATTCATTAGAGGACAGAGAATGGAGAGAGAAATCCTTCAGCGAAGTTTTTGGCGCAGAATCCTATCGCCTGATTGAAGGATATCTGCATCGAGTCTTGGAGGGTGAAACCGTGAGATTTGAAGGTTGGCACCCTTTTCGAGAAACTCAGTATGTCAATGTGCTTCTGCTTCCAGATCGTGATTCGCTAGGAACGGTGAGGGGCTGTGTGGCCTTGTTAACGGATGTATCCGAGTACAAACGCATCGAGCAGGAATTGCGTTTGGCTAAGGAAGCTGCTGAAACGGCGAACACCGCAAAATCGCGTTTCATTGCAAACATGAGTCACGAACTCCGTACGCCTTTGGGGGCGATGTTGGGATTTACGCAGCTTTTGGCAGGGACTCAGTTGAATCGCAGTGAACGAGAAGAGCTGGTTGCTCGGGTGAAAAGAAATGGCGAGTTGTTGGAACATATAATCGAGGATGTCTTAGATCTCGCGAGAATTGAAAGCGGGCAGCTAAGAGTTGAAAATCGACTTGTGGAAATTGA
This sequence comes from uncultured Bacteriovoracaceae bacterium, assembly GCA_964636255.1. Taxonomy (GTDB): domain Bacteria; phylum Bdellovibrionota; class UBA2428; order UBA2428; family UBA2428; genus CAXNGS01. The sequence goes on from CAZWNW010000003.1 coordinate 376,043, forward strand.
TGAGTTGATCCAGGATTTGCATTCACTTTTCTTGCCTCGTTTGGCAAAGAAGAATCTGGAATTGAAACTGACACGAAGCTCAGATTTGCCGAAGACGATTTCAACAGATCCATTTCGTTTGCAGCAGATTCTTCTGAATGTCGTCGGAAATGCTATCAAATTCACACACGAAGGGAGTGTTCGGATGAACTTTCACTTTCGTAAGGGAGAGTCGCAACGAAGTTCATCAGGACCGGGCACTCTTGAGATAGATGTTTCGGACACGGGCGAAGGGATTAAATTCGAGGCAATTGATTCACTTTTTTCAATGTTCATGCAGGCGGATTCCAGTTCGACACGACGCTTTGGCGGCTCGGGCTCGGGCCTCTCGCTATCCCGGAAACTAGCGCGACTTTTGGGGGGAGATTTGCAGCTGGTGCGCACCGAACTAGGCCGCGGTAGTGTCTTTCGTTTGTCCGTAAAAGACAATCCTCAGGAACTACAGCAATTTCAGCCGCGGGTCGGAAAGGATTCAAAAAATGGTTCGAGTCTGCGCGCCCACGTTTTGGTAGTCGAAGATTCTGAAGACAATCAATTTCTGATGACCCATTTGCTGAGTAAAGCAGGTCTAACTTTTCAAACTGCTGCCAACGGAGCGGAGGCTCTCGAATTGATGAAGGATCGAAAATTCGACCTTATTTTGATGGATCTCCAAATGCCCGTTATGGATGGATTGGAAGCGACCCGTCAGATTCGAAATTCTGGAAATACAATTCCCATAATTGCAGTGACGGCCCATGCGATGAAAGAGAATCGAATAGAGGCACGTAAAATTGGGGTAGACGACTATCTTACGAAACCTATCGATTTCGACACTCTAATGAAATCCGTAACTGAACGTCTTAGGTACGAAGACATGAGCAAAAAAACTAACGGAATTCGAAATTAGGAATTCTTGGAAGCTTCGTCCGACGCTTTTACATCGTCAGGTCTCGTAGAAGATTTGGAGCCCGGGAAAAAAGACTTAATGCGAAACCAGCCCATTTTTATTGCCATGAATCCGCCAACAATACCGGCCACAATTCCCTGAAGAATCATCGTTCCTGTTCCCGGATCTAAATAGGCTTGAGCATCGGCCATCAAGAGGCACGTTGTCAGGACAACAAAAAGTTTATCGTTTTTTGAATAGGTGGGGAGAATCGAGTTTTGAGTCATTTCACTTTTCCTATGGATCTCTTTCTTTCGAGACTAGGTCTCGGGTCTCCGGTCGTCAAGTGTGTGCCGATCTCAAGTTTGCCGGACTTTCGAAGGCACGCTAATCTCTGAATCTCTATGCGCATTCAACATGTACAATTGGCTATTCCTCTTGGAACACTGGCGGACGCGCGAGGCTTTTATCTTGGAGTCCTTGGTCTCAAAGAGATTAGCCGTCCGACGGGGCTTACGAATCGACCAGGGATTTGGTTGAGACTTGAAGGCGGCCAAGAGATCCATCTGGCGGAGGACTCGATTTCTCCCAATGCGGCTACTAAGTCTCATGTTGCGCTGGAATTGCAGGATCTTCGCCTACTCGAAGATCGCCTTGAGGGGGCGGGAGTTAAGATCGAAAAGACCAGTGAAGGCGGTGGATTCAAGCGCCTTCATTTTCGTGATCCGTTTGGAAATCGCATCGAAATTCTTCAAGTGATGAACGTCATCCGCGATCAGGAAGATCTTGAAATCAGCTTTCCGGTGGGAGATTTAGAGCGCCTTCTGGCAGAGATTGAATCGGAGGTTACGCGCCTATTGAATTTGGGGCACGATAAACTTATGAACTGGCTCTACCGTCTAGATGTGGGCGAGGCCCAAGTGCAAGGCATCTTCAAGCATGTTGTCGCCGAACGTTGGGCTCAACGCATCGCTGAGCTTATCTTTCAAAGAGAACTGCAGAAGTATTTCCACCGACGTAAAGAACTGGAATAATCATCTAGATGGAGTTTTCGAGCCTCGAACCCATTCTTCGTGAATATGGCCCCTATTGGGGAACTCTTGTGATGGGCTTTCTGAGCGGTTTCGTGCCCATCTTTAACATCGAAATTTATCTCTTTTGGATCGTTGCCCAGTTGGGCTTGGGACCCGAGATGATTTGGCCTGTGGCCTTGGTGGCTTCTGTGGGGCAGGTCCTCTCGAAGGTCCTTATCTATCTGTCCTGTGCAGGTGCACTCAGGATTCGCTTCTCAAAGAAAATTACCCCTGAAAAAATAGAGGCAGTATCTAAGAAGCTCCTACTGGGCGGTTGGCGCAGTGATCTGATGATGGCTCTCTCGGCTAGCGTTGGTTTCCCTCCATTTATGGTGACGAATGTAGTGGCGGGACTGGGCGGTTATTCATTGCTACGTTTTACTGTCATAGGTCTACTGGGACGCTTTTTACGATTTTACGCCATTGCCCGCTTCCCCGAAGTTTTTTAGCCCGACCGGGCTCAATCTTCCTTGGTAGCGCACTGCAGCTTCTCTGCGTTTGCAAAAAGTGACGACTTCCTCGAAGGTCTTGGGCGAGAAATGGCAAGCGTCGGAATTTCCCCTTGAAAAATTGAGACCTTCGACCGATGTTGTAAGTAGAGAGCAGAGGATTCTTCTACACTATGGACGTCGACATTAAGAAGCTGGCGGATTCTAAATTCAATTATTGGGGCGGCTACGTCGCCAATCTAATCTTGATCGCATTTTTCTTGGCGATGGGTCTTCGCTCATTTGATGCCACTCGTGATTCGCTATTGAGCGGTCTTGGTTGGGCTGCTCTTGGTTTTTTCATCTACACGCTGACTGAGTATATCTTTCATCGATTTCTCTACCACGAATGGACATCGGTCTTCGTCAAGGGGCATGCCTTACATCACGAAAATCCGACAGGGCTACTGGGGCTGCCGTGGTACATTCCCTATCCTTTTTTGATTGGCATTTACCTGGGCTTGGCTTGGTTGATCCCGAATAATTTTGCAGTTGGTGTGGGAATGGCGATGTGGTGGTTTGGTTTCGTCGCTTATTGCGGCGTTCACCACTCAATTCATCATTTTAATTTTCGTTTTGCCTGGTTTCGCCGACTGAAAGTTCATCACAAAGTACACCACGCGGCAGAGAATACGAACTATGGCGTACTTACGACCTTCTGGGACGTGATTTTTCGGACCAAGTTGCAAAAGGCTTCTGACGCTTAGTCGGACTTTTTAATCCGCTTTTCCTGCAGGTGCTGGGCTAGGAGTTTTTTCGCGGCAAGCGACAATTTTTCCGTAGTCAGCAGCGGCAATTCCTTTCGTCTGATCTGAATCCGTTAGAAGCGCCAATGCTACAGGGTTTTTCACGTCTTTTTTGTAATATTTTCGGGCCAACTCTTTCACGTTCACCAACTCTTCGACCCAGTCACCTTTGAAATCTGTCGAATCCCGTAGGACGTGAACATGGTCATGACCCATACGTTTTGAAACGTGGGTATCTTTCGAGAGGAGAGTGCTCCAGGTGAACTTGATGCTCTTCACCCTCATGACAAATGAGCTTTCCCAAATGACGTAGAGTGCGGCGGCCGCATCATTTTTTGAAGACTGATCTTCGCGGGCACCTTCCGGAAGCGTACGAGCTCTCCAGCGCCAACTCAGGACCGGATAGTCATCGAGATTCAAATTCTTCATAGGAAAATGCAAAGTCACGGATCGTTTTTTCGCCTCAGCACGGAGAAAATTTCCGGAGTCTTCTTTCATCACTTGGTAAATTTTTTCCTTTCGGGCTTTTTTAAGGTCTGAAGATGAATGCGAGCTCCACTCGGGCGGGAGTCCGTGCTCGTCGTGGCTTGAGAAATCCTCGAGCACCCGATCGCAAACCCAATCACTCGCCTTGAGAGACTGTGCGTGTAGGGGCGGTGAAAATATGCCCAAAGTTCCGATCGTTGTTCCTAGAGATATGCGCAATAGCCAATTCATGCCCTACTCATCGGCAGATTGACGCAACGAGTTAAGTAAAGCTTTAGTTGGCGTTATATGAAGCTTGAATGAAGGGGCCTGGTCCCTTGCTAAGATTTCCACGGAGGCTCATTTGCAGTCGATAAAATTTTGCTCCGACATGTTAAAAGGTCTTCATGTCTAAGACTCTCCGGCGAATTCTGATCGGCATCATTCTGATGAACGGCGCCTTTTTGCTGGCACTTTTGATCAGCATACCGGATGTCTCTCGGTTGCGGTCTCATTATCCCCAGCCACGTCCGCTGAATTCTTCAGAAAGTCTGGAGCTATTCGAAAAGCGACCCAAGTCTTGGGTGCCCCTTAGTTCCATCGCGCTCTCGTTACGCCAAGCAATCATGATCAGTGAAGATGCTGCCTTTTATCAACACGAGGGGATTGATTGGGCACAACTTCAAAATGCTCTTGAAGAAGGCTTGCGGGAAGGCGGTCGATTGCGCGGGGCCAGCACGATCACGCAACAACTGGCAAAAAACTTGTATCTTAGCGGCTCGCGTTCCTACATTCGTAAATTCCGGGAAGCCATCATTGCATGGCGGCTTGAGCAAGAGCTGGAAAAGGACCGGATCTTAGAAATCTATTTGAATGTGATCGAATATGGCGAAGGCATCTATGGCATCCGCCGAGCGACCCAGTTTTACTTTTCCAAACACCCCTCGGAACTTCGACCCAAGGAATCTGCGTTTCTGGCAATGTTGCTACCGAACCCGGAAAAATATTCAGTTTCCTTTCGCCAGGAAGCCCTCACTTCTTATGCTACAAAAAGCATTCAAACGATTTTGAAAAGAATGATGGAAGTCCACTGGTTGTCCGAGGAACTTTATCAAAGTGAAATGGACACGCCGTTGGTTTTTGAAAAAGAAGCGATTGAAGCGCGTTCGGAAGAGGCACTGAAGGCTGCAACTCGACTGGGTGAAGAGGATCAGCTCTTAACTGAGGATTTTCAAGCGGAGCAATTGGAATCGCTTGGCTCCCCCGAAGAGACTATCAACGAAGTAGAGATTCCGATTCCCATCGAAAACGAAATGGCAAGCGATGCGGAATTCCCGATCGAATCCGAAGTTCTTCCTCCTGTTGACGATGGCCTGGAGGCTGAACCGCAGGACAGCGCGGCCCACGGCCCCTAAATTGGCCGCCAAGTTCAATCTGTGAAGTGTCGTTCCGCCGTCGGGCTTCTAAGTCAAATCGCCGACAAGACATAAACCGCCCATAGACATGCAAGATAGATCAAGAGGCGTCCGAGATTCATTTTGATCGCCTACCAATCGAGGTTTTTGCCATCGCGAAAGTAGCCACCATTTGGGCCATCACTACCTAAATAAGCGGCCCACATAATGCTTGCGACTCCCTGAGCTATGTCACGAGTTGCGGTGGGTCCTCCCATATCGGTGCGGACCCAACCGGGACAAACAGAATTGATTAGAATGTTGCTACCCGCGAACTCCTGGCCGGCCAAAGAACTTAGGGAATTAAGAGCGGTTTTAGAGATTCGGTAGGCAGGAAAACCCTTACCCATTTCTTTGAGTTGTCCCATGCCGCTGGAGACATTGACGATCCGGCCAAACTTTTGCTTTTGCATATAGGGCAGAAGTATTTGCATCATGCGGTAGGGACCGTAAAGGTTCGTCATGAGAGTTTCCACGAGATCGTGCCCCGGGGTTTCTAGTGGAGCGCTCTCTGCCTTGTCCAAATAAACTCCGGCGTTATTTACCAAAATGTGGCATTCACCGACTTCAGATTGAAACCAGGAGGCAAAGTTTCGCAAATCCTCCTCTTTACGAATATCCAAGGCACGACACAGGAGTTTGTCAGTCGAGATATTCTTTGCGGAAATTTTCGCCTTAATCGCCGTGGGATTGCGGGCCGTGGCCACAACGCGATAGCCTTTAGAAAGCAGATCCTCGACGCAAGCCTGGCCTAGGCCGCGGGACGATCCGGTGACAACTGCAGTTTTATTTTTTCCATCTGATGACATGAGCCTATAAATTAGTCGCTTGATCGAGGCTTACAAGTCCGGAAATGGGAAAAGCCGATCAAATTTTCTGAGGGCGCGCTTCGCGTAAGAGAAACCATAGCTCCCGCGTGATTGCGACAAGTGGGATGCCCAAAAGGACCCCAGGAAAACCTAGGAGATTTCCGCCGATGATTGCCGCTAAGACACTGGCAAGTGGGGGCAATCCGACCGAACGACCCACAAGGCGAGGACTTAGAAAAAGTCCATCGATCACTTGACCTACGATGTAGATCGCCAATGCGCCAATCCACCAAAGGGGGTTGCCGTGTGCCAGGCCAACAGCCAAAGCTGTCACAATTCCTAAGCTAAAACCAACGTAGGGAATGAAGCTCAATAAGCCGGAGATCATGCCGATCAAAAATCCATACGGGAGGCCCAGCATCCAAAGCCCAACACTGTAGAATATGGCGAGCGAGAGGGCCAAAAGACTTTGGCCGCGGAAGAATGATCCCATGATAAAGTTCGAACGGCTGATGAAGTGTAAAAAATCGCTCCGAAAATCCTCGGGGATCCATTCGATTAGGAAACCCTTCAATTTTTCCAGGTCACCCAGAATGAAAAAGAAAAATACCGGAGCCATCAAAATCTGGAGCCAAATGAGTAGCAAACGAAAAACGTTGCCGACGCTAAAACTGAGTAGCCAAGTCAAGCGTTGAGCGATCTGTGATTGCACTTCGTCGCCAGCATTCAAGATCCACTTTTCGGCTTCTGCCACGATCTGCGTACTATCAATACCGAAGCGTTGAAGTGCCGGTTCAATATGTAAAAAGAGAGAGGTGAAGAGTCGAGGAGCATCAGCCAGAAGTTGGCGGGCCTGCGACCACAAATACGGAAAAAGAAGAAGTGCAGTTATGCCGATCAGCAAAACTCCGACAACTAAAAATAGTGCTGTGCCTACCATCCGCGGCACACCGATTATTTCAAGTCGCTGAACCCATGGAAGCGCAATATAGGAAGCGATCAAGGCTATGACAAAGGGCCAGAGACTGCCGCCCAGTCCTTTTATGAAAAGGAAAAAAACCAGCACAGTGAAAATAAAGAGCAAATCTTTTCGTGTGATTTTAGAGAGCATCAGACTTCGTCCTTTTTGGAGGCGGAATCAGGGGCTCCTGTCTCAATCGGAGTATCACTAGCCAGGCTGCTTGATTCCGAAGCGGCTGCTTCGCGGATTGGCTCGGGAACGGAGTCAGGAAAGCCGACAAAGAAGCGGGAGAGAATTTCGCGTAGATTTTTACGCTCGGCCATGAAGACAAAGACCGCTGTTAAAAAGATTGTGATGGGAATTACGGCAAAAATTGTGGTGCGAAGGGTTGCACCTTCTGCAAGTCCACGTTGAAGCGGAATAGTTGCCAAAACCGCACAGGCCAATCCACGTGGGCCCATGGCCGCGAGAACCATCGCATCAAGCTTGGGTGTTTCTGATTTCTTAAAGAGCAAAAGAATCATTACATATCGAACTGCAAAAATGGCCATGGCAATGACAAATGCTACGGCAACGATTTTGGGAGAACCAAAACTAATTAATAGGCCGAGATAAACGAAGAAAAAAGTGCGTAGCAGAAAGGCCACTTGTTCTAGAAGATAAAGGTCTGATTTTTGAATGCTGTCGGCGTCGAAGGCGCGCGTTGCACCTGTGGGGATCGCGTTCAAATTGCCAAGAGTGAAGCCCATGAAAAAAACTCCCAAGCCGCCATTAAGCCCCATGCCCTCGATCA
>CAZWNW010000004.1:0-103391 GCA_964636255.1 uncultured Bacteriovoracaceae bacterium
GGAATTGCTTTCTCGGTTTCGATGGAAGCCGAAATTTTTCCGATCTTTTCAATCACAATGTCTTTTTTCGATGTCGAAGCCGGAATGACGAGATCCGATGAAGCAGCGGTCGCTGTAACACCGGCGCCACTTGCGGAAACTGAATTCGCAACAAAGTCCTTGCGACCAATATTGGCGACTTTCAGAATTTTGAGATTGATGTCTTCGTTAACTTCAAAGGCACCATTTCCATTCGCATCCACCAGACTAATTTCGATCTGAGTGAGCGAGGGATTCTTATCGAGGAATTCGCATTGGCTTTCGAAGCCATTCTTGTAGGCATTGCGATAAGCCTCCCCGAATGCAACGACTGCGCCCCTTGAGTAGCCCTGCTCTTCACCGCGCAGCTGGCCATCTTTTCGATTGAGCTGAGTTCCGATGCGAAGACCGGCATCTTGTCCCATTTTGATCGCCTTCGGGAAAGTGCTACCGATAACACTGTTGACCTTTGCGGAGATTGCCTTTTCATAAGCGGCTTTGAATTCGGATTTGTAAATTTCGCGTTCGGCCGAGGTCATGGCACCCCACCAATCAGCATCGTATCCACCACCCAAGCGATTGTTGAACCATTCATCAAAGGCGTAGGAAGCCGAATCCCAGGAGCCCAGATACTTCATTTGATTTACGCTTTCGATACGGCCACCTTGGTAACCCTTCCACAGCCAATTCTGGTGGGACTTGTAAAAGCTTCCACCTGATAGTGAAAAGCGACCTGAACTCCAATTCACCAATTCGATCGCATCCAAGAATCGTGCTTCTTCGTCACGCACTTCTTTTTCCACGTTTGCCTGACCTAAATTGATGACTGGAGCAGGATACGGAGGAACTTCGAGGCGCTGTACATCAAGACTGCGATCAGGACTGGATTGACGGTCCACGACATCCGCGTAGCGCTGATTTGCCAACGACATTCCTGATGCCGTTGCCTGCTGAGCAGCAGCGCCAGCTCCAACTTTGGCGCCTTTTCCGCGTCCGGCCTCCATGCCTTCGCTGAGACCTAATTTATAATCATTACTTTCGCGACCTTGAGAGGCGGCATTGTCGATGCCCATCCAAAATCCTAAAAGATAATTGTAACGAAATTGTTCGGCCTTGCCGTAGGTCTCAATCACCTGAGTGGCGACTTTATTCGATTCTTCGCTTGCGATGTTTGCGATCAATTTGCGATCTTCAGCACTGATCGTTGTTGATTCCACCTGGGCCATCACGAGAGCTGCGGGTGAAAAGATAAAGAGACTAAGACTCAGATTCTTTAAAAGGCTTTTCATGTGTAAAACTCCTCAATTTGTCTTGATTGGCAATCTTGGTGTCACTATCTCCAACATTTATGCATGGCGTCAGTCAAGCCCTTATCTTTCTGTCGCTCCTTGTGGCATCAAGGATAAGCTCTGCAAATTCGATTATATGGGACCGATCGGCGAGCTTCGTCCCTGATTATTGTTCCTCTGGAAATGTGACACTCCCGGAGTCAAAACGCCTTCTTCGCCATCTATTCTGTTTACCCGCCAGTCCCTATTCAGATTTGCCGGCTTTTTACAGGTCTGAATCTCTACTTCCGGAAATGCTCTCGGAAGCAGAGCGTATCTCTTTGCTGGAGGAAGTGAATTTTCGAAGTTTAGAGTGGAAGGAAACAAAAGTAGCCGCTCGCATGTTGAACGGCGAATTTCCCGCAAATTGGTATGACACTCTCTTCCCCTTGCGACGGATCTTGCCCAACATTCGCTTCATTCGAAAAATGAAGTCGGATATCGAAGTCCGAAAAGATCCCGAAGCAGGATCTGTTGGATCCGCGGCAGTCAGCCTTCACTATTGGACGGCTGTTGAGCGGTGTCGAATAACTACGATAGACTTTTCATCATGTGTGGAAGCGATGGATCTGCTTTTCCGCATTCTGGATGTCCGAGCGCCTCGAACGACTGGCGGAATTTTGCATCGGCGCGAGTGGCATCAACTCCTGTTACAAAGTGCCAGCGGCGTAAAGAGTCGGTCTTGTCTTTCTGAGTTGAAAAGCAAACTAAAAGAAGAAGCAGGGACTTCAGATGATTACCTTTTAACGCAAAATCTCTGGGCTCTTGTCTTGGACTCTTGCGACGGAGATCGCTCGATTGCTCTCAGGGTGCTGGGTGTTTATCTCGGCCGCAATAATAGTTTGGAACAAATGGGTTTTGATTTGGCAGCCATCGCCGGACGAGATCCTTATCTCGGGGCCGAGGATCTGAAAGTTTTGCTTCTTGATTTAGAATTTTTGAATGATTGGCTGCCTCTACTTTGCGAATGCACGGTTGGCGGTGATCTTTTCCGTTTTCTTTATCCCCAGAATTATCGCGCGAAAAATTTGCGCTACTATCATTTCTACCACCGCGCCTATTTGGCCGACCGCTTGGTTAAATTTGGCATCAAGAGCGACGTTGCCTCAGAAGCAGCCTTTGCATTCGGTTACGCCTATGAGGCGCTTTCTGATCTTTCTCGCTATGCCAGCGCCGGAGCAGCGGCCCAAGACGGTCCAGATTTTGAAACTTTTAATGATATTTTTCTAAGTTCCCAAGGAGCTCTCTTTGGCGCAAAACTTCCGGGATATCAGAACAGTTTTTGGTTGCTGGAAGATCGTGTCCCCTGGAAGCGTTTACGATCGGCCGTTCGATCCTATCAACCCGAAGTTAAACCTTAATTGCTTCTCCGGATTTTGCGATCTGAACGTCGACATTAAAACGACGATGCAAATAATCGCGAAAAGCCAGAAGTGCCTCAGGCTCGCCATGATTGAGAAGAATCCTTTGCGGAATTTTTCGAAACTGCGATACCCATGTGCCCATCTCTTCATAATCGGCATGGGCTGAAAAACCTTCGATCATTAGAATCTCGGCACGGACTTCAAGCTCTTGATGATGAATGCGAAAGGCTTCGCTTTGCGTTTTGTAGTTTAGAAGAAAGCGCCCCTTACTTCCCTCGGCCTGATAGCCCACAAAAAGAACCATGTTTTTCTCTTCTTGCACACGGTTTTTGAGATGATGCAGAACTCGACCACCACTCAGCATTCCTGCGGCCGAGATCACCACCATGGGGCCTTCCCGCATACAAGCCGCTAGCGATTCATCGGGCGACTCTGCTGCTTCGTAAAGCCGAGGCAGGAGTCCCTTTTCCTGCCCGGAAAAAAGTGATTCCGGTCGGTGATCCGAGGTTTCACTGAGATAAATTTCGGTAGCACGAATCGCCATCGGGCTATCTAGAATCACGGGTACATGCGGAATTTTATTTTGATCCTCTAAAACCTTAATGGTTTTTAGAACTTCTTGGGCGCGTCCCACCGAAAATGATGGAATGACTACGGTTCCCTTGCGCTCGAAACACCGATTCAGCGCAGTTTGCAGGGACTCGAGTAAATCAATGCGTGGATGGAGTCGATCTCCGTAGGTTGATTCCAAAACAAGGAGGTCCGCTTCGGAAGGATTTTCCGGACAACGCATCGTGAGTGATCGATCGTGGCCCAAATCTCCCGAGAAACAAATTTTCTTCGTTTCCTGTCCGTCGGAAAATTGAAACTCTAGAAAGCTCGCCCCACTGATGTGCCCGGCTCGGCGAAAGCGCATCGAGGAATGCGGCGAAATTGTATGCCACTCATCACGGCTTTTTGGATGAAGTAGTTTCAGCGCGGCATCCACATCTTTGCGGGTATAAAGCGCCTGCGCGGGCTTGTGGCGGGAATGCCCGGTACGATTTGCATATTGTGCGTCCTCTTCTTGCAATCGTGCGGAATCCAACCACAAGACTTCGCAAAGCTTTGCTGTTCCCTCGGAACACCAAATTTCCCCATTAAAGCCTTCTTTTACAAGCTTCGGCACATAACCCGAATGGTCGAGGTGCGCGTGGGTAAGATAAAGTCGTTTCAGTAAACGAGGTTCAACGGGAAAAGGTTCCCAGTTTCTCTGGCGACTCATGCGATTACCCTGAAAAAGCCCGCAATCGATCAGGCTTTTCGTACCATCGGCACTTAAAAGACAACGACTCCCTGTAACCGTTTCGGCCGCCCCTAAAAATTCAATTTGAATTGCAGATGTTGCCACTCAGGCATCATACGCCGAAGTGCCCACTAACAAAAGTGAGTCACTTGAGTCTGAAAATTGAGGTGAATGTGAAGAACGCATTGTGCATTGCAATCGGAGCCCGCCGATTCTATGGATATGCGAGTGGGAAGTGACAATAGTCCGCAACGACTTCGTATCGGATTTCAAAGCAGTCTCTGGACTGCAATTCTCATCGTAGCCTTTTTGATCTGGCTCATCTACATTCAAAAACCCGACCCAAACGTGGAAACACCCGCCTGGGTTTTGCTACTTCCTACATGGAACGCAGTCTGTAATGCTTTGAGCGCCGTTTTTCTTCTTCGCGGGGTACTCCAAGTAAAGCGCGGACTAAAGGAAGAACATAAAAAAAGCATTTTCATCGCCCTCGCCTTTTCTGCGCTTTTTCTCGCGGGCTATGTCACCTTCTACTGGCTTCATGGTGACCGCCGCTTTTTGGGGACGGGCCTCATTCGACCCTTTTATTTTTTCGTCTTGGTCAGCCACATATTGATTTCCATAATTTCCCTTCCAGCGATTTTGTACACTCTCGCTTTGGGCCTGCAAAAATCCTGGATCAACCACCGGAAGTGGGCGCGATGGACTTTTCCGATGTGGCTCTATGTGAACGTAACAGGGGTCTTGATCCACATCCTCTTTAGCCTCTTTTCCAAGGCCGCATCTGTTTGAAAAAGTAAGACTTTTTCAATTGACCCTCCACGCCAAAGCCCTCTAGCTTTTGCCCCCTCATGAGAGAGCCCAGAAAGATCAAGCTCTTTGCGCTTATCTTAGCTTTTTGGGCCTCGGCTTGCTCACAGAATCCAGCAAGCCCCAAAAAACGAGCGGTCCGATTTGAGCTAACACGCATTCAAGAGCGCCTGACCGAGAACGGGGCTGCAGTCACCGATAAAGGTCAAAGCATTCGTCTTCAAAAGAACCGCAACGGAATCGAAGAAACACAACTACAAGCAATCGTTCCCCAAAAGGCCTGGGACGATTTTCGCGGTCAAGCCGACTCCGAGCAATTGATTCGTCTTGGCATTCAGAAATTCGGCGGACGCATGGTCGGCTCATGGCCCGATTTCGGATATTTTCTTTTTGCAGTTCCTGTCGAGAATGAAGAAATCGCCCCGCGCTTAAAGAATTGGAAACTTCCTTTTGAACTTCTCCTCGAGCCTAGTCGTTTCGAAAAGGCGATTTCACGCGCAGCAGTTGTGAATGCTCCGGAAGGTTTCACTTCTGATTGGAATTATTTTCGAGGAACGGGTCTCTTTGAATTTTTAGAAGAAGCCGAAGCCACTGTTGGAAAGGTTTTCGGTGAAGGAATCAAAATTGGAATTGTCGATTCCGGAATTAGCTCAAATCACCCGGCCTTTCTGCATCCCAACGGCAAGGACTCACGCATTGAAAAAATTTATGATTTCACGCGAGAAGGCGATGTCTTTTTCGACCAAGATCCTGCCGAAATCATTACACTCGATCATCAGGCGCGCCGATTCCGTCTGAGGGGAGAAACGCTGGGCCCGGTGGCGGGACTGCTTCCCATTTTTTCTCCGCCTCAAAGTTTCGAAATGATAGATGTTGATATTATTGCGTCGGAAGAACTTTACCGCGCACTTTCCGAACGACCCCAAGAATTGCGACTAGGCTGGTTAGAGGAAAGTCGTTTTCAGACTTTGACTAATTTTTCGGACATCAACGGCAACGCTTCGAACAAAGACCGTTTCCTGGTTTTACAATTCGGAAATCAGCAGGGAAATTCTCTGACTTTCATCGATTTTTCAGCAAGCGGCGACTTTAGAAAAGTCCGAGGGCTTCGCGATTTCAATCAATCGGGTGATCTCGTTAAAATCAGGCACGAGCGTCTCGGAATCAGCATCGAAGTCGTCGACAATCTTTTTGCCTATACGATGACCCCCTTTCGCCTCTCTCTTGTGGGATTCGACCCGAATGGTCATGGAACTCACGTGGCCAGCATCGCGGGTGGTTCTTCGTTTGTGAAAGATCTTTCCGTAGAAGCCAGCCCGCTACGCGGTATGGCTCCGGGAGCAAAGCTATTGATCGCTCGCGCTATTCAAAGTAACGGCCGCGTTTGGGGAGCCGAGGAAGCCATATTGCGACTCGTTCGTGATGGCGCCACTTGGATCAACTTGTCATTTGCCGGTTTGGACCGTGATGCCTCTGCTCCGTCCAAAGTCTTGGCAGAACTTCTACAAAGGCTAAGCCGGGAACACGGCATTGGATTTATTGTCGCAGCCGGAAACGACGGCCCAGCAAGCGAATCGATGTCGGATCTAAGCCAAAGTGATGAAGTGCTCAGCGTGGGGGCCGTGGTTCACCCGAAACTCCTACAGTCCTCGGTCGTAGATGCGGAACTTGGAGTCGATTTCAAACATTGGCGCCCGCTGGGTTTCAGTAGTCGTGGCCCCGGGCCCGCTTATTCTCTACAACCCAAAATCAGCGCGCCCGGTCTTTTGCTTGCTGCATTCCCCATGACCCAAATCACACAGGGACGAGCGCCTTATCAGACACTCCGAGGCACCTCGATGGCCGCGCCTGTCGTCACGGGCGCCCTGGCTTTGCTCGACGCCTATCAGAGAAAACGATGGCCTAAGAGCCTACTTAGTCACTCGGATTTGATCCGCGTGCTTATGCAGTCGGCCGAGGCTCCACAAGAAAATAAAATCAGCTGGATCGATGTGGGCATGGGAATGCTCCGCCTGGATCGAGCCCTTCGTCTCATGGAATCACTCCAGCGCGAAAGAGAGGAATTCTCTGATGACAGAGAGAGCCGAATTCAACGCCAGCTCTTCTCACCGAAAGATCCCGAACGCTATCCGGAGCGTGTGGAGCTTCAGCAATCGGCTTATCTGAATGTGGGAGCCGGAGAACGTCATTGTCGCAGTTTGTGGGTCGCTCGCAGTCCTCGGGCTGATTTGCCTGGGGATCTTTTCCGAGAATCACTTGAGGAAATTGCCACGACTATGGAAACTTACGAAATTGAGTGGCTTTCTCCGGCAGCAGCCGAGGGAGTTTTAGATTGGTCCACGCTTGACGGTGATAAGAGTCGTTTCTGGAAAAATATCGGCATGGGAGCCGAGAAGGTCGATCTCAGCCAGGGAACTTTCCATGCGCGCCCGGAAAACCGCATGAAATTCTGCATCGACGGAGATCGAGCGGCTGCTTTGGGTCCGGGACTACATGGGTTCCTGTTAAAGCTTTATCAAGTTTCTCGCGCCAGCGGTTCCCGAGAAGCGCTTCCTTTTGCAATTTTTCCGGTCACCGTAGAAATTGCAGACACCTCAATTTTCAATTCAGATGGGCCTGCGTGGACTTCGACACTAGAAGCTCCACTTGGAATCCGACGAAACTTCAGCTTCCCCAAAGACACGTTGTGGGCCGAAGTGCGCGTACAAGCGCGCCAACGATCAGATTCAGCTCGCTGCCCCGAAATCGAAGCTTCTCTTATGCCTCCCGTTGATGTCAGCGAACGACAAAAGTTTTTCCTAGGAAGCTTCGATCGCTTTTCTGCTTGCGACCCCCGATCCGGCACGCGCTTCGAACTCAAAAATCCCAGCAAGGGGAGATGGTCTCTCGCCCTTCAATCAAGCGATCAATGGGGCGGCAAAGCCGATTTGAGCGTGGCTTTAAGAAGCTTTCAAGGGCGAGTCGAACGACACTTCGAAAGAGTCAATAAAAACAGCTCCGAATTACATTGGACTCTCGAAAATTTGTCTCCGCAGTTTTCCGAAGAAAAAATTTCGGCCTACTTCAACATCGACGGGCTGGAAACGAGGGCGTCTTTAACTGCAGCGACAATCAATGAGGCTCCCGCATTCCATTGTGAAAGCCCGAATGAGCAAGTCAAATCGCTTCGTATCAGAGCCGAAGCCGGAAGCCGGGGCGTCCCCTTCGGCATTGAGCTTTTTGAATGTTCCGGTGGAGTGCAGCGCATCGATGAAGGCCTATGCCAATTGGTTGATGCGAAGCGATCATTTGAGGGAGTCGCCGACCTACAAACCCATGTTCAATGGGGAAAGAATTATTGCATGCAGGCCACTAGTCAAAGTTTGCAAAAGCTCAGTTTGACAACAATTTCGCAGTATCCGACCCAAGACCGAAAGTGTCTAATCAAGAGCGCCCAGATCGGTGCCAAAATGCAAAATATCAGTTGCAAACTGGAACTGTTTAACAAGAATATCGAGCTGCCCGAAGGGGCCATCATGCGAGCAAATATGCACCTAATAATTGATGCTGGGCGTCATAAAATTTACACCGATCAACTGCCCATTTTTAGTGAATAAATCATATAATTTCGATCAGTTGAATGAATTGGCTCGGCGGGTTGACACCCCGCAACTCGAGCCTTAAACGAAGGGGCATGAATGGGGACTTTTTGCGGTCAATATCCGCAAGAACCAAATCGGAACTTTTTTTAGGCTTTGCCCTGAAATTCCTCTTTCTTCTTTCCCTAAGTCTAGGCCAATCGCCACAGGCCAACGGACCGATCGTGAATGTCATGGCCCCCCTCTTCTTGGGCGATCCGACGAACGAAGACTATCTCCAGAATTTGATCGATTTGAAAACCACTCCGTTTGAAGAAGAGTGGAAACGCTTTCGAGAAGATATCCGCACTTTAAAGGCAAACGGAATTAGTGGTGTGAGTGTTGATGTCTGGTGGGGCGTGGTTCAGCGGCGTGGCCGAGATGTTTTCGACTGGAGTTACTATCGTCGCCTCTTTGAGATTCTGAAATCTGAGGGGATGAAGATCAAAGCGATTCTTTCCACTCACCGTTGCGGAGCAAACGTCGGTGATACAGTACGGATTCAGTTACCTCCATGGGTTTGGTCCGAGATCAATCCCGAAAACCCACGATCCAGCACCTTTGAAAGTGAGGCGGGGAACCGCTCGCATGAATACATCAGCCCGTGGGCGACAGAAGCCGCACTCCCTTATTACAAAAACTTCTGGTCCTCCTTCATGGGTGAATTTCGTGATCTGGCAAAGGAGTTTTCTGCGGTCTCCGTCAGCATGGGCCCATCCGGCGAATTGCACTATCCGGCCTACCATAGCCACGACCACGAATTTGATTTAAGCCGCTACCCACATCGCGGGCTCTTTCAGGGAAGCAGTCCTCTCGCACAGCGCGACTACATGACTTACTTGCGGAAAAATTACCGCAGCGTCAGCGACCTCAATAAGGCCTGGGGGACTCAGTACAGAAACTTTGGGGAAGTTTTCTTCCCAAAAAATTTGAACCCGAATGCTTTTAGCGAGAAGTTAGCGAGCGATTGGATCCACAGCACGGAAGCCGAAGTCCTTTTTGATTGGTATCACCAGTCACTTCTAAAGCATCTCAAGATTATGCTCCGAAGTGCGGGACAGATCTTTTGGACGCACCCAGAATTCTCGCAGGTTCCGATCAGCATCAAAATTCCCGGAGTGCACTGGGAGCAGAAACGACTTGCTGAACTTATGAACGGATTGATTTCATTAAAAAGTTTGAAGCTAGCTTGGCAAGGAAAGTGGGATCCTAAATATCCTAAGAATGATTTGGGCTATGGGCCCATTTTCGAAGTCATTTCCGAGATCAAAAAGGAATTTCCGGGCCGGGAAATCGAAGTCTATTCGACTGCAGGCTCGGTTCCGAATGGATATCATCCGATCTTTTCACGCGGGCAAGAAATCATTCAGGCGCAGGCTCATATTTCACAAACTGAAAAGATTCCGGTGAAACCCGAAAACGCTCTTTCGGGGGATCTCTATGATGATTATCGGCTTGCAGTTTTGGACCAGAGCTTCCAAGTCACAGGCCAGCACGGCATCACTCTTTTAAGAATGAGCGACGTTGTAAAGAACCCCAAGGTCATGGCCTACTGCGCCAAATGGCTTTCTAAAAAATAAAGCCCTCTTTTATAGTTTCCTGCCTTGCGGCCAATCCATTTAGTGCGTTGCAGCGCTATTTTTTGAGGTCATTTAACTTTTTTTTATTGTATTGATCAGGAAAATTTATGAATTTCCAGAGTCGAGAGGGTCAACGCCATATGCAAATTTCGAAATTTCGCTTTCGGCTCCTTAACTTCTTTTTTTCAACACTCTTAGTAGTCGGACTCAGTGGGCTCGCAAGCGCTCAACAGTTGGAGTTCTGGGATCTACCCAAATCGGATGGCTTTCTACCAAATCAGGGGCAAGGCGCCACGGTCGCCACTTACAATGTTGAAAACCTTTTTGATACTAAACACGACGAGGGCAAGGATGACTATGCTCGACTGCCGCTTAGTTTCAAGCGCGCCAATCCGCAACTCATGCGCGAAGTTTGTGAACGCCAATCGAACCCTTACTGGAAAAAGGAATGCTACGAATTAGATTGGTCAGAAACTGTCGTCAGACAGAAAATCCAGAATATCGGTCGAGCTGTTCGTGAAATGCATCAAGGCCGAGGGCCCGACATTTTGGTTGTAGAAGAGGTTGAGAATATAAACGTTCTTACCCAGCTTCGAGACGAAGCCCTACATGACATGGGATACATCAGCGTCGTTTTGATTGAAGGACCCGACAGGCGCGGAATCGACATTGGAATTCTGTCTCGATTTCCACTGATCGACGCACAACTTCACTTGGTTGATCTAGATGGGCCTTCCCCAAGACCTCTGGCCCTTTCCTTCGAAGAAGCTCTGCGCCCAGAGTGGACCGAAGCTGCTGAATATTATCTTAGCTCTGCTGCAAAAAGAGTGACTCGCGGAATCCTTGAAGCCACTTTTGATGTTCGCGGCCGTCAACTGACCGTATTTGGAAATCATTGGCCCTCACAAGGCGCTCCCACAGAACAAAGATCCCGAGCCGCATGGACTCTCTACCAGGCCGCCAGCCGCGCTTATGATCGGGGCCGCGACGTCATTGCCTTGGGAGACTTCAACACGCTTGAGAACGAAAACCCGCACCCCTTCCGTACCTGGCTGATGAATCCGAATTTGCCGCTTCAGTTTATGGATGCCCGCGATGAATTTCTTCGTCGCTATGGTCCAGAGCGCCTAGCGCCTGGTTCGCATTATTATCGTGGATCGTGGAGCTACCTCGATCGAATCTTTGTATTAAAACAATCCTTAGGCGCTCCGATGGAGCGCGAGTGGGAGAAGTTCGGCGTGCATGCTCCCGAGTTCTTGTTGCAAGACAATCAGCGCGGAAGCCGTCCAAAGGATTCTATGCCTGATCTATTTGGCAATCTTTTCGATGTGAAATTGATCCCACCCAACAAAATTCCAATGCGTTTTGATCCTGTTCAAAAAACAGGCTTTTCAGATCACCTCGGATTGGTCGGCACGTTGCCCTACTAGAATCCAAGGTCAATTGCTAAGAGACTTTTAGTTCAAAATTAGGAGGGGCGGTACGGAGCGCCCTTCCCTTCTTCAAGATATGACTTAAGACTTTTGCCCAAAAAATAATTCCAACCGTCAACACAGGTTTGATAACACGAAGATTCTTCGGAATAGGGTGATTGCGTGAAGATCAATTCGGACTGAGTGGGAGCCGTTGCCTTGATCTGAAAACTTATCTTGCTTCCAACCCAGGCCGAAGTTCCCTGCATATTCGAGCGCGTACAAGCCCAGCGAACTTCTTTACTCGGCGTCAGAGCTTCAACCACTACTTCCACTTCGTAGCCATAATCACGCCATCGAAAAAGTCCCTTTGATCCCACTGTCGGCGCAAGCTCTACGTCGCTGGTCCACCACTGGGCAATTTCCTGCCCCAAAGTTAGGGCGCGATAAAGAGTTTCAGGTGCCGCCTTGATGGTAAAACTGTGCTGAATATTTTTCACTTTGATCACGGTCCTCGGTGCCGAGAGTTCGCAAGGTGCATAGCAAAGGCGACTGCGATCTTAGAGAACTCAGCGGAGTGTTCAAAATCAGAACCTTCGTCGATGACGTCTTGTGCGGTATGGATTCGTCGATTCATTGAACTAGCTTTTGCCTCAAATGGGAAAACCGTGTGAAAACCACGACGATGCCATGAGGCATGATCACTGCAAGCATAGCCGCACTGATCATCAAGTATCCGGAGATTCAGATAGTACTGGTTCAACTTCAAGAGATATCCGTGAAGCCACGGACTTGTGAAATCACGGATAGAGGCAATGGTTTTAACTCCGCTACCGGGAAACAAAGTCATATCTAGCTGCAATGCTGCGATGACATCTACATTTTCTGATTTGTAGGTCTGAGCTATTTCGGCCGAACCCAACAAACCAGATTCCTCGCCCGCATACCAAAAGACGTGCAAGCTTCGCTCTGGCTGACCTTGAGCCAACAATACACGAAGCGCTTCCAATAAGTTTGACGAGCCCGAGGCATTGTCATCCGCCCCCGGAGCCGGAGCACCGCTATTTTGCCAGTTCACGGAATCCGCATGACCGCCCATAACAATCACTTCTTTGGGATACAGCGAACCCGTGATGGAAAATCGGAGAGATTTTTGTGGGGTGGAGTCATGATCAATCAAATCGACTGAAACTGGGAAATCCACACGCGCCGCCAATTCGTCCAATGAGGTCTTTAAAGCGGTAATTGCATCATTTGCGCGGTCTCCACGATTGAAACGATTGTGAAAAGAGGAAAACCATTCAACCCATTTTTTTACACCTTCGGCACGCACCTGAGTCACGGCTGCAGCGACCCGCTCGTCGCGCTCCTCGGGAACTTCCCCCCCAAACAACGAAAACTCTTCGTCGCGACGCTTTCGTTCACGCATGGTCGCAAAAATTTCATCCAGCGCTTTCGATTGCGAAGGCATGATCTCCTGGATCACTTCAAAGCCACCGCAGCGATGCTGAGCGTGAGCCATGACACTCAATCGTTCCAGTTGATATTCGTTTAACAGTGAGTAAGCGACATTGAGCTCCAAATCCTCACGCCAAATTGGCAAGCCAGCACTACGCAAAAAACCGGGGTCGGCTAAAACCGGAACAACGTAACTCGGCAGTGTCTTTGCGGAGGCCAGCGCGAATGAGGTGAATGTAAAGAAACTAAAAATCAAAGTTCGTGCGTTCATAGCGGATAGTTTGAGGCTCGCTTCAAAGGTCTGCAAGACATGATCGAAATATTAAGAAAAATGCAACAAGCCGCAGCGAAGTCAGATATCGAAAAATAAGATCGGCTGCTGAGATTTCATCGCTTTGCCAGCGCAATTTCTTCGTTGCTGCTCGATTTTATTTTGAACCCAGGCAGGAACTCCAAATCGGCCGCCGCCCTGAAGTCGACTAAATTCTCGACTAAAGCTGTGACCAGTATCGAATGATTCCAAGACAACTACTGTTTCATCATTGGAGTAATTTGCAGAGTCGGTCCAATTATGCGAGCCAAAGATCGTGTAGTAGTTATCGACCACACCAAATTTATGATGAAGCATATCACCTTCGACCAATCCAGGTATTCCTCCGTCGTGAATGGGTTTTGACCAGGGCTGATTGCCTGCTTGAGCTTCACAATTATCACCCAACATTTCGACGCCGAGCATGTCGAGGAGCTCGCTGTACCAACGGTAGGCAAAGCGATTCTCGATCAATGCTCGGACTGATAGATCGCTGAAGAGATATTTCTGGCCCAGAACATCGGAAAGTCTTTGATCAGAAAAAACAAAGAGCGCAGCATCCATTGATTTCTGCACCATCCCCAAGGTTCTCTCGATGAGTCCTCCGGTCGAATATTCATAACCAAATCGCTTTGATGTGGGCGAGAACTGAACGGTCGCAAAATCGCCGTTCGCCAGAGCCACCCGCCGCGCAGGTCGATAGGGCTTTTTCTGCCCGAAGAAACTGTTCTTCTGTCCACCGGGACCGTCACCCCACATAAAAGAGAATTCTTCCATGAAGGGCTTCACAACTTCAGGTTCATCAACAAAGAGCACGAGATTGTTAGCATTGCCACGTGTCTCCGAATTATTCATATCTCCATGAATATCGCTCATGGTGAAATTCGCAGAGCTCGACACCACATGCCGGCCATCGATCACTACAAATTTGTGGTGCATCAAGCTGGAACCGCGAGATCCATCTTCGGTATCATCGATGATGGGAATTCCCGCGGATTTTAGGATAAAGATGGCATCACGCTCAGCAAACTCCCACGAACTGATTTTTCCATCTCGATCGACATCGAGCAGTAGGAAATAATCCTCATACCGACGACGGGTGTAATCGTCGCGCATATTGTCCCAATCCAAATCGGCCAAAGCAAAATTATAGGAATTTTCTAGAATCACACGCACGCGCACGCCGCTTCGCGCCTTTTCGGCCAAAGCCTTGGCAATCAGGGGAAGTCGAAACTCATGTATGGCCATATCGATTGTGGCCGTCGCTTGCTGAATAGAGGAGACAATAACTTCTTCAAGATTGTCACCCGCTCGAAAGATGTTCCGATAGGGATCTGTATAGGCGTTGCCCTCGGAATAGTTGAAGTAGTTATAGACTTTGGCACTACTAGAGGTGCTTGCAAGGGTGGCGGCACAGAGCGCAGAATTTAAGAGCGATCTGCAAATAACATTCATCAACACCCTCCCGAGGAATCAGCTTTCCTTATGAATGTATTTAACTTGGCTAATAAGACAAGTTACAAGTCCCTACAAAGCGGCTGCAATGCGGCAAGTCCCTGAGACCTATACGAGGCGGGGCGTCAAAAACCACAGTACCCAAAGTCCTAGCGCTCGGTCTGAGGAAACTTCATCAAGTTGAGATATTGGGACTTGAGATTCATTTTTTCCGGACACTCCGAATCAAAAAGGTCGGCCCGACACTTTTCATACACCCAAAGATTCTGTGGCAAATAAACGTCTTCGAGATTTTGCGCGAACATTAGGCTAACAAAGGTCGGCATCATCGAAATATGCAGTTCAGTATCGATCTTGAGGAAAGAAAGATTTGGACTATGGGTGATCGAATAAAAGGTGAGATGGTCGCTTCTACTTAGGCGATGTTTCGCAAATTCGGGCCCAGTGAAAGTTAACGGTTGATGATCTCCAAAACTGAGCACGATGTAGGGACGACCGGTGTTTTTCTCGATCAACTTCATGCGATCGATGACACGAGCAATAGCGCGTTCCGAAGACTGAATTCTTCTTAGGTATTCGTTCAAAGGACAATTCTTATTAAAATCGCTTTCACCTTCGAATTTGTATTCTAGATTTTTCTCTCGAGTGAAGTTTTGGCACGGATGAGGTGAATGATTTTCCAACAAGGTTATAAAACTGAAAGAAGGCTGGTTAAGTGTTCCCGGTAAACTCTGCAGAACCTTGATGACCATGGCTTCATCCGAGAAACTGCTCCAGTGCCCCGGTAGACCTAGCGCTTTAGAATCAAGGAACCGCTCGAATCCATAGTTCATAAAGCCAAATCTTGCGCTCTGAAATTCGGGTGTGGTGGGATAGAAGGCTCGATTCTGGTATCCATTCAGTTTTAGAAAATGAGCAAACGAATTCTTTGCAAATGGCGACAATCCACTGTGGGGATAATTTCCCAGGATTCCAAAGGGTCGGGACTCGATTCCGTTGAGGACCTCAAATTCAGAAATCCAGGTTCCTCCACCCACGGTGGACACGATCAAGCTCCCGCTACTGCGTTGGCCTCCTGATGAAAAGAGCGGGCTCTCAAATCTTTTATTCAAACGAAAAACGCGATTGGGATCAAAGGTCGATTCGGTAAGAATAAAAACAATATTGGGATTTTCTGGCCGCCGAACTCTAGATTCGAGATATTCTTCAGCAAAATTAGGCAGAGAACTTGGTCGTCGATTTTCGAAATTCTCAGGCGCAATTTTAAGCAGTGCGCTTGCAGAGGCGAAGGCCGCGTTTGAATAGGCGAAAAAAGCAAGAGCCCCTTTTTGCTGGGCGATTTCATTGAGCCCGGATTCATTCCAAAGCTCGAGACCGTCTTCTGCCGTTTCCGCCTGGCTTTGAATTCTTTGTTGAAGACTTTCGCCATAAGAATGAAAGAATGGTGAAAAAACTGCCATTGACACCAAGAATTTTAGAAATGGAAAAACCACGATCTGAAGAATCCTTTGCCATTTTTTTTGAATAGCAAGAACTAAAAAGCAAAGAGCAATCAGCAACACAAGATTTTCGGCATTGAATGGACCAAGCTGATAGAGCCCCACAGAATTCAGAATTTCGAAGGGATAAGAGAAAAACATTTGGAGGTCGAGAAAAGTTAAGGGGAAATTTAAACTTTTAAATTTGTAGATACTGATTCGATACAGAATACTCTCTACGATCCAAGCAGCCGAGAAAACCTTAATCCAAGATCGAATAGAGAATACGGTAGCCAAAGCTAAAAACAGTGCGAGCCAAAGAAGCAAAGGATTGTCCTGGAATGCCTCAGGAAAAATATCAAGCCAGAGCAGGCAACCAAGAATCAAAAGCGACAGGGCAGCCAGAACATTGGGCCACTTGGCAAGAAAGGTTTCGGGGATCCGAAGCTTTTTCCCCTCAGCGTTCAAGCGGCGAGCCCAAAAACTCAATTGACGCCTAATAGCTCGACATCAAATACGAGGCCCGCATTCGGCGGAATCAAACCATTGCCCGCTCCACGCGCACCATAGCCCATCGACGAAGGAATCGTTAGCCTTCGTTTTCCGCCAACCTTCATTCCAGCAACACCCTTGTCCCAACCCTGAATCACTTCGCCCGCGCCCAAACGAAAACTGAAGGGCTCGTTACGCTTGTGACTTGAATCAAACTCTTTCCCATCCAGTAGGCGGCCGCTGTAATGAACCTTTACCTGCTGACCTGCTTTGGCTTCTGCGCCCGTTCCCTTGGTGACATCTTCAATCTTTAGTTCTGTAACATCCATTTTTTTCGGGCTCCCTTTAACTTTAGCTTTTGCAGGGGCAACTTTTTCCGCGCCCGCGTCGCCAGAGACGGCGAGAAATCCAACACTGAAAACTAAGCAACTTAGGAATAGAAACTTTTTCATCATGGCGCTATCTTAAACTCCGAAATTAATTTTTGGGAAGTGGCTGCGTATATTCTCTTATTTCTTTTACGATCAACGGGATCATGTCGGCGATTTCGTGAGCCAAAACTCCTTGAGCCTCACGTCCTTGCGATAGGCGTTCTGCGGCAATTCCGCATATTGCGCTGCCCAAGATGCAGGCCCTTTGAAGCTCCAAACCCATGGCCAAATAAGCCCCAATCACCCCCGCCAGCAGATCGCCCTGACCGGCACTGGCCATCGACGCATTTCCCCAGGTCAAAAGAAAAACTTCGTCCCTGGATGCAACCAGAGTGCCTGAACCCTTAAGTAGAATTGTGGCACTCGGCCAAAACTCTCGGCATCTTCGTAAAGCTGCGATCCGATCTTTTCGCACCAGTTCAGGGGTCCACGGGGTCCCCAACAACTGGGCCATTTCGCCTTCGTGGGGAGTCAAAACTAAATTCGGCCTACTGCTCATTTCAAAGCGCAGACTTTCGAGATGAGAAAGAATTCCTCCATCCAAAAGAAGCGGCCTTTCTTTTGGAATTTCGGCTATTCGAATTTGAGCGTCTTTAACTCCTGGTGAATCGAGTCCAGGGCCCAGCACAAAAGACTGCGCCGCGGGCAAAAATGCCGGCACGATTTCAGGAAGCTCTCGCAGGATCTCATGCGATGCAGAAGATTGGACCGCAACATAACCACAGCCCGATTTAAATGCGCCAAGCGCGATCAGTCGCAACGCTCCCGGATACTCAGGACTCCCGGCAAAAATTTGAAGTCTGCCGAAACTATATTTGTGTGCATCTGCTCGTCTTTCGGGCGGAAGTAGCTCTCTTAAATCTGATGCCTCCACTTGCAGCACGTCCGCCTCTATAAGATCTCGCCTTAAGCCAATATCAAGTTCAAGAATTTCGCCAAAATAGTTTCGAAGATGTGGGAGTGCGCTTACATATTTTGGAAGTCCCAAACTTAGCGTTAAATCGGCTTTTAAACTTCCATCAGCTAGCACCCCTGTATCAGCATCTACTCCGCTAGGCAGATCAATGGCGACCACTTCACAGCCACATCGAGAAATCGATTGCAGCGCCTCTTTCAGGCCTTCATCAAATTCGCCGCGAAAAGAGACTCCAAAGAGAGCGTCGATTAGCAAATCTTGAGGTGTTGCCCCCCGCAAACTAGCCAATGAATTTACGGTCAGGCCAATTTTTTTGACTCGATCCAAATACTTTTTATTTAAGTCTGATTTTGCATCAGCACTGAGCCAAACTTTGAGATCTAATCCTCGCTTTTTCAAAGCCTCCGCAAGACCCAAGCCGTCGGCCCCATTATTTCCCGGTCCTACCAGAACATGAATCATCCGCCCTGAGAGTGAATCCCCGTAGCGATCCAATAGTGCCACTTCCAACTGCCCAATAGCCCTCAGCAAGAGGGCATCACTTTCCAGCCCCTCAGCCCGGAGAGTTTCCTGATCTGCACGAATTTGACTCGATCCAAGATAGCGTTTTTCCATAGGCTTTCGAATTAAAACAGAATCTTAACTGGGGTGCCCACACGAGGGCAAATATAATGAGCTCATGAAGGCCTCTGTGTCTAGTCGTGCGCTTTTCTGCCTCTTATTGGGCTCAGGTGCACTCCCGCTCGCTTCCGTTTTCGCGCAAAACACTGCGCCCGGCGATGCGGCCGCCTTAGGCTACGGAAGCGTATTAGGTTCCTGTGCATCAAAATTGAATGGAGCCGGGGAACCGAAGATTGCCGGCATTCATGCCTTTGCTCTAACTGCGGGCACACTGACATTGAAGCATGCTCAAGTAATAGCCAATACTCGCGGTGCTCTTTACTGCTCCGAAATCAACAATGACTCGGATTGTTCCAATGCCCGCAAAACATTGGACTGCGTGAAAAGCACCGCACGCATGGCGCGCGAAAAAATTGAAGAACTGCGGCCCTATTTCCTAAGCGATGGCAGCAGAAACAACGCAAGCCTGCCGTCTCGGATCACGACTCTGATTCGTACCTTGCAACAAAGTCAAAGCCAGGAAAAAATGGTCGATATTCTTGCCGATTTTGCGCCTACCATGCAGGAAATCTTTGCGACCAATTTGCAATTGAAATTGGACGCTGAAATTCGCGGAACAGGCGAGTACACAAAGTGTCTCTCCGAGATGATCGACAAAGTTGCCGCCGGCGAACTCCGTGGCTGTGGTGGCTTCGCCACCTTAGGCACAGGCCTTGGTGTAGGCGATGAAAACGATCCATTTTCTCAAGACTCCCTGTTTGGAGTAAAAAAAGAAGACACCTCAGCGGCGGCAAAAGCTTCACAAAGTGCCTGGAACCAGGCACAGAGTCTAACAACCGTGGGGCGCAGCAATCTGACTCAAAACCGATCCGAGCAACCCTTGAGCGCACGCATTCGCAGCAATCTCTCGCTCTCCAGAGGAACAGCGGTTCCACTTCCCATCAAGCGCAACACCGGCGCAAGTAAAAATCCTTCTACAGCGTCGAGTTCTACCGACACTCCCGATGGAATTCTTAGCGAAGAACAGGCCACTAACACCCCTTCTATTCGGGTCGCCAGTTGTTTTCCAAGTTCTAAGACCGAAGCCGACCGCGCCTTTGTTTCTGACAAACCCGCGTTCCGAGGCGCACGCACACTTCATCTCTACGAAATGATTCATGCAGGAAGTGAAGCTACAAAAAATATGCAACACGCCGTCATGACTTCTCCATTCCAGGCTCTCGTTCCAAGCTCAAAGATGGAAGACGACCAAAACAAAGTCTTCAAGGATGCTGGATTGGATATAGTCTTTAAACCCTTCGTAAAAATTCGCGGTTACTGTCCTGAAGGTGCCAAGTCCGTCACGATCGGCGGCAGCAGTGCACCTCGCATCCTTGTCTCGCTAGCGACTTCAGCCTACGCGACTTCGCAAAAGATCGCGTGCACACCCCTGGAAAAACCCAACCCCTCTGCCAAGGCACACAGTATTTTTGAAGCGAGAATAGCTTTCACGGGAAAACCCGGAAGTCATTTCTTTGAATTGACCGCAGATAGCGTGGGACCCGGGGGCGGGAGCCTCACCTGCAAAGAAGAAATTGCCATTGTCGATAAAACGGGTCGGGCTTCTTACGCCGAATACCTGAATGAAAAAGATTTCTCGAAAAGCTCTGGCCTTCGGAGCCAGATCAGAATTCAAGGCACCCTTACACTAGATCCAATGACCGGCCTAGCTCCAGAGATCCTCGAATCTGAAACGCCTCCTCCGGCCCCCAACTGTTATCACCTCAACAATGAATGTTATTAGTGCGCGTCCTAAGCTTTGAAGTTTGCGTTTTCTTTTCTGAGGCGGCGGAAATATTCGATACGTTTTTCGATTTCACGTTCAAAGGCTCGGTCACTGGGCTTATAGAAACTTTTTCCCTGCAACTGATCGGGTAAACTTTCCATCGGAGAAACCGCTCCGGGAAAATCGTGATCGTACTGATAGTCCTTGCCGTAACCAAGATCTCTCATTTCCCGAGTTGGAGCATTTCTAAGATGAAGCGGAATTGGCAATTGTCCCGAGCGCTCGATTTCAGCTCGAACGTCCTTTACCGCCCGGTAGAGTGCGTTCGATTTGGGAGCCAGGGCCAGATAAGCCGCCACCTGGGCCAAGATCACATCACACTCGGGATAGCCAACAAGTTCCGCAGCTTGTTGCGCCGCCACCGCATGAGTGAGCGCCTGCGGATCCGCAAGTCCGATGTCTTCAGCTGCAGCCCGCACCAAGCGACGCGCAACAAAGCTCGGGGACTCACCCGCGTCCAACAAGCGCAAAAGGTAGTACAGAGTAGCATCCACACTAGAATTTCGAAGTGCTTTGTGGAGTGCACTGGCCAAATTATAGTGTTCCTCTCCTCCCTGATCATGTTTCAGCACGAATTTCGAAAGCGCTTTCTCTACATCAGTCCGAGTGATGGGACTGTGATTCACTGATTGGGAAAGGAAATCGGCACGATTGAGCAACTCACGCGCATCTCCACCGGCCTGTTGAATCAAAAGATCCCGCGCATCCGGCTCAAGACTAATTTCCAGTGTCTTTTCTGCGCGGGTCAGAACCCGCTCTTGGGCATCTTTTGCAAGCGGACTCAAAACGAAAAGATGGCAGCGGCTTAACAAGGCGCGATTGACTTCGAAACTGGGATTTTCAGTCGTAGCCCCAACAAAAATAATTAGCCCCTCTTCTACTGACGGGAGCAGTGCATCCTGTTGGGATTTGTTGAAGCGATGAATCTCATCGACAAAAAGAAGAATCCGACGACCGAGATTGCGATAACCTTGCGCCTCATCCAACACGGCGCGCAGATCCTTCACCCCGGAACTGGTCGCCGAAAGTGAGCGAAACTCAACCCCAAAGGCTTCGGCCAGAAGTCTTGCGAGAGTCGTTTTGCCACAGCCAGGAGGGCCCCAAAGCAGCATTGATGGCGGCGTTCGTTCTAATAGCGCATTGGGATTAGACCGATAGCCTTCCAAGAGACGCGCCAGCGCTCCGTTGGTTCCTAGCAATTCATCCTGGCCCTCGATTTCCGAAATTGATCTCGGTCTCAGGCGTTCTGAAAGAGGTAACATTCAAATGATTTCATAGTGCGCGCCGTTAGACCAAACAAGATCGATTGTTGAAGAGAATGCCTATCTGGTCTTAAATTTGCCACTCATGAACGAGCTCGTTATTACGGAGTGGGCCACCTGGATCACAGACCTGATCTTGGCACTTCAGTGTTTTTATTTGTCTCGAAAACTCTGGTTCCGCGCCAGATCCTTTCCGCGCCTTTGGTCCGGTATTTTTTTTCTAACAGGCATTGCTGCCTTCATCGGTGTATTTCAACACGGATTCTACATGAATTTCGGAGAAAATTTTGCCCAAAAATGTGGAACGCTTATTATTGGAATCTTGGCTTTCGTATCTTTGCTATTGGGTTGGAGCTTCAGCCAATCTTTTCTACAGCGAGGGATATTCCAAAAAATATTTCAGATCTTTCTCGTCGCGAAGTGCCTATTCTTTCTGCGTCAAGCTTGGCTTGAGCCACGCTTTCTTCTCGCAATTGTCGACTATGGATCCACTCTCGTCTTGCTCTTGATGGCCTACGGCACAGCCTTTAGAAGCCGGCCCGGAGCGGTGGCCTTCGTAAGCGCTATCCTTATCGCGATCGCGGGTGCCACCGTTCAAAGTCTAAAATTGGCTCCTCATCCCTTATTCAACCACAATGATTTATTTCATGTGATCCAGATGCTTAGCTTTTATTTTTTTTACCGAGGCGCCTGCCGAGAAGACATATCCTTCGAGTCAAGGAGCGCTACCTCAGCGACTCGCCTGGCTTGACTCGATGGCGAGATTTCCTTTTTCTAGAAAAAGCGTCCGAGTCGGGTAAGCAAATTCAATTTTCTCATTTTCCATGAGATCCATAATTTTCAAACAGATTCTCTGATGTAGATCCGCGTAGTCGTTATATTCGGCACTTTTCACAAAATAGACCGTCTCGAAATCCAGGGATGAATCACCAAATCCCACAAAATGGCAACGGTCAAAGCGCGCCATCTTGTCCGATTCAACGACCGCCCGAATCTTTGCAGCAAGTTCCTTTAACTGAGCCAGCGGTGTTTGGTAGGTAACGCCCATGCGAAAAACAACTCGTCGTTCTTGCATGCGTTTATAATTATTTACACGCGACGAAAGCAGATCTGAGTTCGGGACAATCACCTCTTGTCCGCTGAGACTTCGAATTCGAGTCGTCTTTATGCCGATAGATTCAACGGTTCCCGATAGATCTCCGACCACAATAAAGTCCCCAACGATGAAGGGCTTATCGAAGATGATGGTCAGTGATGCCAAAAAATCGCCCAAAACGTTTTGAACAGCAAGCGCAACAGCGATACCACCAACTCCCAAGCCCGCCATAAGGGTAGTGACGTTCACGCCGAAATTCTCCAGAATAAAGAGCGTCAGAGTCACGAAAGTCAGAAAGTAGAGCACAAAACGAATGGCTCTAAGGCTTCCGAGCTTTTCGGGATCTGTATGCCGTAATCGTACGGCGCGATTATCAAGAAAAACTCGAATGAGTGTGCTGATCCAAAGCCAGACCTGCCATCCGAAGACAAGCACTGCGAAACGATCCATTCCCCGAAGAACTCGATCCGGCAAAGCCAAGGTCGAGGTCGCAAAATAGACACTCAATGCGATCACAAAGAAAAACGAAGTCTTCTGATGAAAAATGGCAAGAATATCCTGAAATCCAAAAGTTGAGGATTTGCCCTTGCGAATCACGCGCGGCAATACGATGCACTGAAGAATGGTGAATACCAACATGCTGACGCCTAAAACTACAAGAAATTGAATCCAAGCGTTGTCGACATTGATTTGCTCTTTAACTTTTGACCAATCCATTCGATAAACCAAAGTCTATGGAGGCACTTTTATCAATCTTTATTGAAATTCAAGTCTCTCGGGAGAAAAATTCCAAGGAAAGTACAACTGCACCGCCGACCAATGCACATAAGAAAAAGAACCAGGGCTCCTGACTACTGGCACTTGCCTCGACGGTGAAGGGCCAAATTCGCACCAGACTTCCAATCATCAATCCAGTGAGTACGGCCATCGTTCCCGAGAAATGATTTCGAAGAAGCCAGCGTAGAATGCGCGAAAATCCTAATATTCCCACGGCACAACCCGCGCAAAATATTGCCAGAAATGCAATGTCCCAATTTCTGACGGCGTCCAAGAGGTAGGTGTATTGCCCCATGATGATCATCAGATAAGCTCCCGAAACTCCCGGAAGGATCATGGCGCAAATTCCAATCATGCCACAGACAAAAGTGTAAATGGGATCCGTGCTTCCAGTGATCAAGGCACTTCGACTCATCAACCAGAATGCACCCAGCGCTGCCATTAGAATCAGGGGAATCGCGAGTAGCTGGGCTTTTTTGCCTTTTCCGATATTATTCTGCCTCAATTTTTTCAGTGGAATCCAGGCTGAAAAAACGACAAGTCCGAAAAAAAAGGATTTTGTGCCAAAGGCATGATTATTTAAAAACCACGGCAGTATTCGTGACATCGTTAAGATCGCTGATATCAATCCTAGACCCAAGGGAATAAGAAATGGCCAGGGAATTTCGGAAAGTTCCTGCAAAGCCTTTTGCCGACGACTCCCAGCCAAACTCAGAAGAGCTCTCAGATGTTTCCAATGAAGGCTCATGATTGCCCCCAGAAGTTGGTCATAAATTCCGCTGATGAAGGCAATGGTCCCGCCCGAGACCCCCGGAATGACATCTGCGGTTCCCATGGCAAAACCTTTCAAGGCTAGTACTAGTGATTTCCGATCGAAAAAAGTCCTCATCCACATAGACTCCTACGGGCTCCCGCAATGCGCAAGACCTCTCACTCTAAGAAAGTGATGGGATCAGACTTCATCCTTTATTTGATGAAATCTGATCTTGCCCTCAAGACTTCAGAGCTCTAACCTAAACTTATGCGCGTTGGTTTACTCACAGGTGGCGGCGATGCTCCGGGGCTAAATGGAATTTTAGAGGCTGCATCACGAGTCCTCCTCGGTGCCGGAGCTGAAGTGATCGGCATTCAAGACGGTTTCGAAGGAGTTTTTAACGAGCGCAACGTCCTTATCAATCGCGGCCTCATCGATGGGATACACAGCAGTGCAGGCACTCTGCTCGGCACCACAAACAAAACCCGCACCGAGGGTCGCGAAAAGGAATTTCTAGAGAAATTCAGAAAGCTCAATCTCGACATCCTCATTGCAGCCGGCGGAGACGGGACTTTCGCGGGACTTAGCTCATTTCAAAAGGAAATCCCTTTGATCGGCGTTCCAAAAACCATCGACAACGACTTAAACGGCACCGACATCACTTTTGGATTTGATACGGCTTGCTCGGTCGTTGCCGAGTCCATCGATGCGCTGCGAGCGACAGCAAATGCGCACCGGCGAGTGATATTGGTCGAGACGATGGGTCGAACCGCAGGCTGGATTGCACTGGGCGGCGGACTGGCAAGTTACGCAGATGCCATACTAATTCCCGAAAGGCCTTTCATTGAAGAGAAACTTCTTGAGTATTTGGAAATGCATCGAAAGGCAGGTGCACGCGGCCTTGTACTTTCGGTCGCCGAGGGCGCCCACGCAATTGGATCCACGGCCAGTGTTGCGCATTTTGTTCCAGACAGCCCGCAACCTGAACGTTTTGGTGGCATCGCGGAACGTCTGGCACGATTATTCGAAGATCGAATTGGCTGGGAGTCGCGCCACGTCGTTCTAGGTCACCTCCAACGGAGCCGACAGCCCACCACCACAGACCGCTTCCTGACACTTGCGATGGGAGTGCTAGCCGCAAAACTGGCATTGGCAAAACGGGCCGGTTCCGCAGTCGTCTATCGAGACGGCCAGGTCCGAGAATCGCAGATCTCGGAATTCATGAAAGCTCCGCGACTCGTTTCGGCAGACCATCGATGGGTGGAAATGGCCAAAAGCGTGGGGATATTCATTTAGGAATCAATGAGCGTAGTATTAACCGGCCAAGCTAATCTCAAAGCCCAGAAGTGCTATCTCCGCATCTACTTGTTTATTGCTTTGCTATCTATGACAGCCATCTGGTGTTTAGGTGCGCTCGCTCTCGTCTCGCTCTGGGATATAAAGCTTTTTCAAACTCTTTATCGATCACCGTGGTTTTACGGATTTTTCACGATCATTTGTTTCTTGTTTTTTCTGGGATGCCAAATTTTCTATTTTTCTCAATTCCGACGGCATGGGGCGGCTCTCCTTTTGAAAGATCTGCCGCACCACTTCATCAATCCCCTATCGCCCAAGCCAGGAGAAGAAAATCTTTGGAATTTGGCCCACGATTTAGCAATTGCATCGGGAGTCCTAATGCCCCAAATCGCAATCCTTAATAATGAAAAGGCCATCAACGCACTTACACTTGGCTTCGGCAACAAAGATAGAATCATCGCCCTTTCGTCCGGCGCCATAACTCTGTTGAATCGATCAGAACTTAGAGCACTGCTTTTGCACCAATTCCAAAACATTCTTATCGGCGCCACTTCCTTGAAGATGAATTCACTCAGTCTTCTGTCAGTGATCAGCATGCCTTTCTCCGTCTGGATCCGTTCCCGACTCTCGCGGTCAATGAATAAAACCGTTGACCGCGCTGTGAATCAAATTCTCGAAGACAAATCCGCCTTCCCAAAACTTTTAGAAAAACTTCTCCTTAAAAGCGCTTCGCGGATTCAAAAATCTCCACGGCAGTTAGAGCACTTCTTCTTTTCCGATACCGGCAGCTTTCAATTTGGTATTTCGTGCCATCTCCGCATTGAGGAACGCATCAGCTCGTTTTCACTGCAACCTCCCCCCTCACCACCGATAATTGCTTCGGCAACTGATGTCTTTCAAAACATAGGTCGCTTGCATCCAGCTGATCTTCAGCTGGCCAGCGTGTTGACAGATAAACTGCCCCCAGCTTTTCGCTACGGCCACCGCGGTGACATATCTCCGCAACTTTCTCTTTTTGGAATTCTTCTTCATTCACAAGCCGAGGACCTTGAGGAGCAGAAGGCCTTTCTCATCCGGGAACTGGGCGCAGCGAATTTTACCAGCTGCCTTCAGCAAGCACGCGAATTGAGTTATCTGGAAATACGGGGCCGTTTTGTGGCATTCGAGACCCTGCTGCCGTCACTTCGACAACTGCCACACGAGCATACAAAAAACCTCTTGAAGCAAATTTCGGCTTTGATGAATCTCAATTATTCAAAAAGTCCTTTGGATATTGCAATTTTCATAGTCATGGCAGTTTGTCTTGATCGTGGAAAGCCTAGTTACTTAAATTCGACTTCTTCCGCGGACGATTTAACGATGGAAGCATGGAG
Source organism: uncultured Bacteriovoracaceae bacterium (assembly GCA_964636255.1). Lineage (GTDB taxonomy): Bacteria > Bdellovibrionota > UBA2428 > UBA2428 > UBA2428 > CAXNGS01. Next base: position 26,959 of record CAZWNW010000004.1, read on the forward strand.
TATTTTTCGCATTATTAGCTCTTCAATCGATGGCGACTACGATGAAATTGCTAGCGCCTTGGCGTTTGCGAATGAAAAATTTCCGAAACTAGGCGGAGCCGTTCGTCAGCCTTTCGAAAATGATCAGGATCTTTCCATTGGGAAGCTCAGAAGCACTCTCCAAGAACTACGAAATTCATCGCCCACCTGCAAAGTGCAGCTAATGGAAGTCGTAGCTGCCATTGGCCGAGCTGATCACAAGTCGCCGGATCATAGCTGGATGCTTTTGCGAGCCTTGGGGCATGCTCTGGATTTGCCCTATCCTTTGGCCTAGGAGGAAAGCAAGAAGGCTTCTTCTGTTTTCCAGAAGAAGCCTTTCCAACTTATCAGACGATTGAAGATTTTCTTACTGCTTCACAGCCTTGAAGTACCACTTTGTTTCTTCGTCATCTGCATTTTCCGAACAATTGGCGTGGTTTGAATCAGCTCCCTTGTTTCGGGAAACAAGCTCAAAAGTCGCCGCAGTGCTTGAAGTTTGAACAATCGTTAGCTTTTCATTGCGAGCAAACTTACAATCCGTGTGCTCTGTACAATTTTCGTTCTCGCCCACTGCACAGACTTTGTATTCTTCTGTTTCGTTTTTCACAAGAGTACCCGTATTACCCTTGAGAATAATTTCATTGAACATGAAACGGGCTCTTGGATCTTTCGCGATAACGATCGCATCATTAACATAGGTAACACGTCGGCTGTCGCTTGTATCTGCGTCGATGCCGCTCCAAACAGTACCGTTCCAAGACGGAGTCAATGAATCAATTCCGCTAGTCGCATCCCAAAGCTTGTTCCAATCAATGTGGACGCGACCACCACAGCTAGCATCCTCATCAAAATACTGCCAGGAATTGCCAGCAACACAGTAAAATTTACACTGGTCTTCTGTCATACCCCAGCCGCCACCAGTGATGTCATCACAAGTGGTGAGACTTGTTTGATCACAGAAAGCTCCACCCTGCTCGGCAAGACTTACAGCCGCTGGTCCGGGAAAAGTGGTTGTCACACCATTCATCGCCAAAGCCACGGCGCCGCCTCCGGTCCATCCCGCGGGAAGTTCCGCACCTTCTCCACCACCTGAGCCAAAGCAAGTCGTTTTGGCCGAAGAACTTTCCCAAATGGCAAGACCCGTGTGACTTCCTCCGTCACCATCGGTGGCCGAATACTGAGCCAAGTGAACTGTCATGCCTTCAGTCGGTCCATCACAGTCGTTGTCCGAAGAAGGACATGGTTTTTCGTAACCTTCTGGCGCATTGGCGACAGATTGAATTACCCAGTCACCACTCATATCAGCCCATGTGCCAGAAGCGGCGCCCTCGCCACTGCTACCTTCTGCGACAATTTGACTCTTAGGCACGATCGCAGTTCCAGCTTCGGGATCAAAAGAGATCGTTCCGAAATTTAATCCTTTGGTTCCGCTGCCGGGAATGTAGGAACCTTCTTGTTGGGCCGCGCCGCTCATACCGGTTTCGCTAGCTTCAAAAGCCATGACGGCTACAATAGTGGCATCATCTTTTAAAACGAAACATCCGACAGGAACACCTTCCGCGTTTTCAAGGTCCAGGCTGAACTCACCTTCGCTGTTACAGGCGCCTTCACCACTGGAAAGATCTCCGGAAAGCGTGACACAACGAACAGAGTAGTCCGTGATCGCAAGAGGCACATAATTCGAAGCATTGGCTGAGAGCCTTCTCACCAATGACATCATGGACGAAGACTGGTCCAAGATTCCGGAAATGGTCAAGGCATCACTGCCTCCATCCGATGAGCTTCCACCACAGCCAGCCATAAAAGCTGCCATAGCTGAATAGATTCCCAATTTGCTAATTTGTTTTTTGTTAAGCACTGTTGACCCTCCTAAAAAGTGACCAGTGCGGATCGGAGCGAAATTTGGAAATGATAAGTTAAGAATTTGATATCGTTGGCCCGCCGCAACAAAGACCGCTAACCAGCCTTCAAATACACGGAGCTTCCTCCGTTCGACTACGATGGCAAGTCGCCTTCAGCGGAAAGCACGAAGCATGATGTTAAAACCGACGTCCGGTTCTTCAGAAAAAATTCGGGAAAATAAGAGGCGCGAGATTTTCGGCGAGACATCGCCGTAGACCGCAAAATGAGCACCTAAATAGGCTAGATAAAGGTCATCAAGTGCCGCTCTCCCGAAACGATGCTTCCGACCAGTGCCGACACTTGCCTTCCAATTTTCAGCAGACATTTCGTAAGCAAAACTCAGCAGGAGCGGCATCACGACAGCTTCTTCTGAACTAAGCCCGCTTTTTAGCAGTTTCTGCACCAAGTAGGCAGGAACATAAAAGTGATAAAGGTTTTGACTAGTCGGCCCATTGCTTTTGCTAATGACCTGCGAAGGGTAAAGCTGAAGATTTTGGCTAGAAGACTGTCTACCTGAAACTCTGTCCTGAAATGCACTAATGGTTTTTTCATAAGAAAGAAAAACTTCGTCCGAGATTTTCTCATTCGGATGATTTTCATAAAAATGCAGAGTCGCTTTCGCGATTGAAGTATCTTGAAAGAGGCTGGCGACAAACGAGAGGCGTTTTTCGGGATCCACATAAGCCCTCTCGAAGTAATTCCATAAATCAAAGTCTGGGGAGTTTTGAAGCTCATGACCGAGCTCTTCCAAAAAACCATCTAAGGCGGGTTTTTCGAGATATGAACTCAGTTCATCTGAAAAGACTATCACTAAGCCCGAAATTCGCCGATCGGAATCCCGCTCGACACCGTGGAAAGACCGTAGAGACAAATTTCTCCAGTAGGCCGCGAAAATCTCCTGACAGCGCGACTCTGGATAATCAAGCCAAGTCTGGCAACGATTGATCAGCGTATGGCGCAGTAATTTTTCGTTCAGACCCTGCCGTCCCAAGACAAAGTAGCGCAGGCGAGAAACAGCTCCGGCCTGATCTTCGCGACTCCAAGAAATCGTCGCCTCCGAGACAGGAGCCAGCACTGAAAAAAAGAGGGCGAATGCCCATAGAATGGATATTCGCCCCCGTGCGTGCGTAAAGGTCACTTAGCAGAGCAGTTTTCGAAAGTCTTCGACTGTCGATCCAACTGGGATTGTTGCATCAAGACACTTTTTTGTTGGCCACAGAGATTAGCTGCGTTCATGTTGCGCGAAATGTCGTCAACAACGTCCGCAGCGCTATCGGAACTCTTAGAGCTCGAACCAGCAAATTTCTTTTCAAGGGTCTTTTGAACATAACGAGGTGCGCGATCGCTGCCTTCCACAGTTGTCTCTTTCGCGTTCCATCCGCGACCGGCAACTTCGACTTGATAGTCAATGTGTTCCTGACAGACATGATAGGACAAATCATAGTTTGTCGTTAGAACAGTATTTCCGTCTAGGTCCTTAGTAGTTTGTGTTTGCAAGCGGCAGTCTCCAACAAAAAGGACAACTTCCTTTGCGATACGAGTTCGTGTTTCCAGGCGTGTTGGTTTGTCATTGGCAATTGCTGCCTGACCACAAAGCAAAGTTCCTGCAATAACGGCGATCCAATTTTTCATTAACTCTCTCCTTCTATTAATTTTCTCTCCTGGCACCCCGAAGGTTGCCAAACTAGTGCTAGGCGTTAAGTCGCTTGTAACGGAGCATCAACTTTCATTGACTTAAAGTTTCCATCCACTCCAAAAGGCACTACTGGCCGGGACTTATCCACATTCTTGATGCACAAGAATTCCAGCATTAGTCTTGTGGCGTGACTGATGTTTTATCCAAACCCGATCTGCATCTGTTTATTTGCACACATCAGAGAGAGACGGGAGAGGATTGCAGCCACAAGGGTTCCTTAGAACTTTTTCGCGAAGTCAAAGGTGCAGTAAAAGCCGATCCAAAGCTCTCCGATAAAATCAAAGTCTCCCGAAGCGGTTGTTTGGGTCTCTGCTCTATGGGAATTGCGGGTGTGCATTACCCCGAAGGAAAGTGGTTGATTGAACTCAAACCGGAGTCCCATGGCGAGGTCCTCAGGGAAATTCGATCAAAACTGCCTCCTTCAGAGTCCTAAACTATTGAACACACTCTGAATTTTTCTTCTTTTGGTAGCAATCACCACCTTTTATTGACGCGGCGCGTAATATGCATTAAAGAGTCAGATATGTTTTGGCATCTACGCCTGGCACTCGTGCTCTCCGCTTTCGCATTTTCGATCTCCCCGGCCAACGCAGGGAATCCTGGTGAAGAAGATCTTTCGAAAATGCCTGGACGTAATATCTACATGAATCCTTTGGAATGTGATCGCCCTTTGGTTGCCACTCCGGCCCGAGACCTGAAAGCTTTCGGTTGCCCCCACTGTGGCAATCCACTTTCTATGGAGCCCCAGGAAAATGGCAACATCATTCAATGCATTGCTTGCGCGATTTATATGTATCCCAGCCGAGTGGACAACGAACGCATTCAAATTCAACTCCAAAATGGAGAGCGCTTTGTGCTTCGATCGACACCTCATCCAGGCGCGGTAGGTTACACTTTCTCGGAGATTAACTTCGAAGTTGATTTGATTAAGGTTCTTCGCTCCATCACCCAATCCGAAAATGTGCTCGGGCGCGATGTTTTTACCGGAGAGCCCATAACCAAGAATATTTACTGGGCTCTGTTAAAAACTCACTCCCGTGAACAATCAATTCGAATCGCCACCCTTTTCCCAGCCTTTTCAGTCCAATTCCACCAAGAAGGCATAGCCCTTCCCGTTGGTCCGGATTCAATGCTGAAACTCTCGCACCTAATTCATTTGATCAGCAGAAGTAGAAAAATTGATGCCGACATGATTTTTGAGGCCTCGGGAGTTGTGGGCCTTGGCTACCTTCCTCATGAAGCTTTAGTTCAGGCGCGTACAATCGAAATCGAGTTTGCTACGGAAAGTTCCGAATTCAATGGACCATTTCTCGATCCCAATTGACGAAATTTTTCCATGAAGAAAGCACAGATTCTATTGCTCATGTAAACTGAATCTTGTGATCCGCCTTATACTCGAGTGGCCGCAACCCACCTTTCAATGGATTGATCTAGAAAATCCTAGTCCCGAGGATTTTTCGGAAGTTGCACGAAAAGTTTCATTGCACCCAACTTCGATCCAAGACTGCTTGGATCCCGAGCACCATCCAAAATACGAGAAAGTCGAGAACTCTCACTTTTTTATCCTCAGATCTTTCGATAAATATTGTCCGCCCACCTCGGACACCATCGAGGAACTCACACGAAAAATTGCAATTTTTGTCCAGGACGACCGTATTCTTACGGTCCATCGGATAGAAAGCCACGATCTGAATAAGATCGCAGACAAATGGGCTCAGATTCTTCCCACCAAAGAAGCCCCGATGTGGAATTTAGTGAACGAATTGATGCGCGCCTCGCTGCGCACATTCGATCAACCCTTGGATGATATGGATCGCGAGATTGGCAGACTGGAAGCAAACTTTTTTGCCAAGCGCGACGTAAAACAGGCCCCTCTCGACATTGAAAAGATTTATATGATGAAGCGAAAGCTAGGAATCTTTCGCAGGAATTTTCGTCTGACGATGGATTCCCTCTCGCGACTTGCGCTGAGTGATCAAACAAAAATTCCTTTTATCGAAGACATCCGAGAAGAAGCAGAAAGCTACTATTACTTCGCGGCTGACTTGATCGAGTCCCTCAATAACCTCGCCAACATTGAAATTTCTCTGGCCTCGCACCAAACCAACATGGCCTCGCATGAGACGAATGAAGTTATTCGTTTCTTAACGATCTATTCCATTTTCTTCATGCCCTTGAATCTCATTGTTGGATTCTACGGAATGAATCTTTCATGGCTTCCGATGGCCAACCATCCCAGTTCTTTTTACTGGATCTCAGGCGCAATGCTTCTAACCTCGCTAACGATCTATGGTTGGTTTTGGAAAATGAATTGGATTCAAAATCGAAAGCACTAAGGTCAGGACTGAAAGACTGCCGCGCCCAAGAGAATCACACCTAGCGGGACAAGTCGTTTTAGAAAATTATCTCTTTCGCCCAGGAAAATGACTGCCAACGTGAAACTCACCAAGAGATTCGTTTGATAAAGAGGCATGACGGTCGAAACCGCTTCAAGCGACAATGACTTCACCAATCCAAAATAGGCAAGGCTCCCAAGGAAACCAACACACAAGCTTATCAGCAAATAGCTACGCAGATTTTCTTTTGAAAGACTTCGAAACTGCGCATGCCGGGCCAAGATCAGCATCAAGGGAATTCCATAGCCGGCCAACAAGATCAACGAGGTCGAGACCCGGCCCGACAATGCTTTATCAATCAGCAAAGCACAGGTCCCAAAGATGGCTGAAAGCACTTTGAATTGAATGCCGCGTTGACGAAAATCCACGGGGCGAAAACGTAGCCCTAGACCGAGAAGAATCAAGGAAAGTCCAATTGTTTTTTTCAGGGTGATTTCTTCATTGAAGAGAAGCGCCCCTCCAACGAAGACGAGGACTAGCGGGAGCTGCGAGAGTACCGTAGAGGAACTTACATCAACATGACGGTCTGCTGAAAAACTGTAGTGACTGGCCAAAAACCACGCAAAACCTGAAGCGAGAAGCGCGCAAACTGCGTAAGTGCTGAGGTTAAGATCCGAGGGATGAAATGTCGCCGCTACCAAAAACAGCGCACCCAAATTGTATCCGACCATGTATTCCCAGTGGTCGCTGCTTTTTGCCAGTACGCGCCGGTGAATCACCCGCTCCAAGCCCGCCGCAAAGATGGCAAGCGAGAGCCAGTGAAGCCAGCTCAAATCTGAAACGCTCAACGGTTTTTTGCACTCGATACTTCGGTGAAAGCGTCAATGCCTCCGCGGGTGTTGTATTTCATGCGAACGATCAAGTCGCGAGGCTCAAGAACTTTTAGAAGGTCTTCATAGATTTTTGCATTCGCATGTTCCTGATAAATGCCTACGTTGCGATAGCTCATAAAATAATATTTCAGCGATTTCAGCTCGACGATTTTTTTAGCGGGAACGTATTCAATTTCGACATCCGCGATGTCCGGCAATCCCGAAAAGGGACAAACTGCCGAGAATTCTGCTGTTTTGTAGCGAATGGTTTGAACGGGACCTTCGTAGGGAAAACTTTCAAGAATATTCACGTCCACTTTTTCCGGTCCCACAAACGGAAGTGTTTGCCCTTCAGCCTTTGCCATCTGATTTCTCCTTCAAAAATTCTTCGAAACCTCTGCGGCGCAATTGACATGCGGGACATTCCCCACAGCCATAGCCCCAGGCGTGTTTGTGTTTACGATCACCCTCATAACAGGTGTGAGAATTTTCGATCACTTCATCAAGTGCCCCAAGTTCCTCGGCCAAACGAAATGTTTGCGCCTTCGTCAGCTGCATCAAGGGTCGATGGATGCGGAAAGTGAAATCCATCGCAAGACTTAATGATTGCTCCATGCTCTGCAAAAAAACTTCCCGGCAATCCGGGTAGCCGGAATAATCCGTTTCACAGGCACCAATGATTAAATCAGAAATCCCCCGTGGGGCAGCAAAGGCCGCAGCCAAGGTGAGAAAAAGCGCATTCCTCCCTGGAACAAAGGTCGATGGTAGGTTCTGAAATCCACCGCGCTCCTGCACCTTGATTGATTCATTCACCAGGGCGCTATTTCCCAGCGCCTGCAAAGAGGAAACCTTCAGCAAGAAGTGCTGGGATTTTACTCGATCAGCCAAGCGTTCAGCGCAATCAATTTCAGTCCGATGCCGCTGTCCGTAATCGAAGGTGAGACTATGAATCTCCTGAAAACGATTGCGGGCCCAGTAAAGACAGGTCGCCGAATCCTGACCACCCGACAAGATGACCAGCGCCTTTGAAGTCTCCACCCTCAGAGGCCTCTCTGATGATCGTCCGAATAACTGGTGCGAATCCCAATGCTTGGACGGTCGACAATGACTTCTTTTAAACCTCGGACCGAGGGCTTTAACTTATGCCAAATCCAGCGGGCAATACATTCCCCCGTGGGAAATTCCAAACCCGGCACTTCGTTCAAAAGACAATGGTCCAAGGTTTTTGTGACCTCGCGAACTGCCTGAGATAATTTTTCATGATCGATGATCATGCCATCAATCGGATTCACATCAGCTTCGACAATCACCTCGCCCGTGTAAGAATGTCCATGCAAAGCACGATTGGGATGACCTTCGGGAAATCCCGGTTGAAAGTGCGCGGCTTCAAAGTTGAAACGAGCAGAAAGGCGCGCACGAAATAGCGTGTTCATGAAATCACACTCCTCTTTCGGCAGGATCCCAAATGTGTTTATGCATTTGAATCTGCATGCGGTAATTCTTTTTCGAAGCCAAAACCCAAGAGGCTAGGTCCTTGTAGGAAACTTGACCGAAGGAGGGCGACATCAAAACCGTATTCGATTTCAATAGGCCTGTTTCTTCGACGACTTTTTCGGCGAACGCAAAATCCTCTTGTGAAGTGATGACAAATTTCACCTCGTCTTTTTGAGGCTTTAGAACTTTAAGATTCTCCCAGACCATTTTCGAAACTTCGCCGGATCCAGGAGTCTTGATATCAAGAATCACAGAGACTTCTTTTGGCAGATTTTGAATCGGAAAGGCTCCGCTAGTCTCTAAAAGCACTTCAAAGCCACGCGCCACCAGCTCCTGCATAAAAGGGATCGCATTAGGTTGAGCGAGAGGTTCGCCACCGGTAACTTCGACCAAGCCACAATCAAAGCTCTCGATCTTTGCAAAGATCTCATCGAAGCTCATTTTTTTGCCTTCGAAAAATGCGTACTCAGTGTCGCAGTACTTACAACGCAGGGGGCAGCCCATCAGACGAACGAAGGCGCAGGGACGACCCGCATGGGTCGATTCACCCTGAATACTCAGGAAAATCTCATTGATCGCCAGACTTCGTAACACGCCGAAGTTCTACGGGAAAATGCCACCACGAGTCAACGACCGTTCTGGCCTCGTAGTCAGCCTATTTACTCGGCTTACTGCTCGTTTACGGGGGCTTGCCTGGAATTAGTGAGGATGAGCAGCGGAAATTATAAGATAAAGGCCGTCACACGGCCAAAATGAGACAAGCAATTGGCTTCAACTCTAGGCCCAGCTTGCCGATGATAACTCGATGTCTTTCGATTCTCCTCATCCAAGGGTGAGCTATCTGATCCTCAGCCTTCTCGGATTTGGGCCCCAACTTTGGGCCGCCAACCAATGCCATGTTCTTGAGGTTGGCCAAGGCGGCTACCGCCTGGAGTGTCCGGACAGTGAGCTCCGAACCGTAGTAGGAAATTCCATTCCAACTATCGGCGACGCGTTGGGGATTAACCCGGCGACCCTTCCGGTCCGCCCTTCACCTTTTGGGGTCGAAGTGCTGGCAAATGCTTGGGGCGGCGATGGAAGTCTTGGAATTGATGCAGAATTTGCCATCATTCGAGGCTTTCGTGGTTTTGGCGCAGGCTTCATCTCGGATCCGGATAACTCATTTTACAGCAACACCTTCGTTTCTAATGCCCTAGCTGAAAGTTCCGACGGTGAGACGGAGACGACGGAAAGCTCAGGATTTCAAATTCCGAACCTTGCCTTTGGAGTGGCTACAGCACTGACTTCGAGGCTCACACTGGGAACGAGTCTGAAATTCAGCCAGGAAAATTCAAGCAGCGGTTACTCGGTAGGCCTAGCCATTCCGGGTCGAAGTTTCACAGGCGGCATCAGCTACCAGGTCGAACCGAAGAATAGTCTAGATATCGAAGAGCGGGGAATCACCCTGAATTTGGGTGCCTCCTATAAAAGCCTGGACCTTGACGGCGTATACAAGGTGACCACCATATCGAGCGACTCAACCGAAGCTTATCTTTCGATTTATTCGCTTACAGCCACACTTCATTTGAGACGCTGGATCCTCTCGGCGGCCATCAAAGAGGCAAGAATTCATCAAAGCGCATCGACGGAAAGTGCCTCACAAAAGTCGGTGATGGGCGCACTTATTTTCCAAGCTTTTAAACGCTTTCGCCTTGTCTACCTCTACAACTATCGCCCCGGAGCCCACTCGGCCGGTATTCAGGCGCTGTTGTTTTAGAGCTCCGAGTTTTTCATGCGCTGCCATTTTGAACGCCGGCGCCTTAATGCGCTGATTTTTTGAGGCCGAGATTTTCACGAGCTGCCGTTTTAGACGCTAGGCTTTTCATGCGCTGATATAGCGCGCCACTGAATTTTCAAATTCAGATCCTGAATCTAATACTTTCAACCTGTAGCCGGAATAAAGCCCAAAGGCCGAAGCTTCGCTTGCAATCCATTATTCTTCAGTAGTACTCGAATCACATCTCTCCTAAGTCCAGTCATTTCAAGCCGGTTGATAAGAAGATAATTCTTAACGGCAGCAAAATCCTTTCCCCAGGACAGGATACGCGTGAAGGGCCGCGCGTCCCAGAGTGCTGTAACTGCGCCTCTCCCTTTCTCAAGACCAAAAACCTTCCGCATCAGTAAACCCGAAATAGCCCGAATGAAAGAATTATAGGTATCTCGGCTGTGAATTCTGATCACGAGATGCAGATGGTTCCCAGCATTCGCGAAAGCATAGATTTTTACACCGAAATTAGACGCTTGTTTTCGAAGAATAGTCTCAATTTCTTTTGAAAAGAGGAGAAAGGATTTGTCTCCACGGGCCTTGCTCGATTTCAACACAAGATGCATTGCCTGCCTTGTAGCAAGCGGTCGCTTAGTCTTCGGGTTCCCTTTCGAAGCAGCGATTTTGCCCCCGAAAGAAAGCTTCTGTTTAAAGGAAAATCCCGGAAGAAGAGGAATTCGTGAGAGCGACTTCATGCCATACAGATGTATGGCTTTCAGGGAGCGATGTCAATAGAAACTCGTAGATTCTGAGGGCCAACTTCTGCATAGGTACCCGGTGCTTGCCACCACTGTAAAAGGCAACCGCCGCTTAACAATTGCTTTTGTGGACAAGCGCCCGGACCGCGTTAAAGATCGTTGAATGAATAGGATAGGATTGGCCCTTTATTTGTTATTTGCTGCTTCTGCATGCTCCTCTGCTTCTCACTTTAAAATCGAAGTTCTTTCAGAACTCTTGAGAATCGATTCCTCCCCAGAACAGGGATTCCATTTCCCTTTTTTTCTGTATGTGCCGAAAGATTCAAGCAAAGTCCAAAGACTACTTGTTATTCCAAATAATTCTGGAAGTTCGCTGGATACGTTCGAGGCTCAGCTTGGCTCGGCCAAACGGCAGGCTTTAGACTGGAGCGATTTGGCCGAGCGTATCTCGGCAGCTCTACTCGTGCCGGGATTTCCGAGGCCTAAAGTTGATCCGCCCATTTACACGCATTCATTGTCGCGCAGCACTCTGCTCGTAAAAGATGGAAATTTGGAACGAATAGATCTCCAGTTAGTTAAGATGTTTGAAGCCGCGAAGTTAGTTTTATCCAAAAGAGGTGCCAAAGACCTTAAAAGGAAAATTTTTCTCTTCGGCTTTTCTGCGTCTGCGATGTTCGTAAATCGATTTACCTTTATTCATCCGCATCTTGTGGGCGCCGTTGCGTTTGGTGCTCCAGGAGGATGGCCATTGGCGCCCATCAAAGAATTTAAAGGAAGGCCATTACCTTATCCTGTTGGCATAGGGGATTTTCAGGAAGTAGCCGCAGAGCCCTTCGACCTCGATGCTTTAAGGCGTGTACCTATCTTCGCGTTTTTAGGGTCTAAAGACGAGAATGATTCCGTGACTTTTCGTGATGGTTATACTGAGGCAGATCAGGCATTAGTTTTTTCAAATTTTGGAAAGACACCCGTCGAACGGTGGCCCATTTCGGAAAAAATTTACAAAGACGCCGGCTTGAATGCAGTTTTCAAACTCTATAAGGGGATTGGCCACGGAACCAATCGGATTGTCCACGATGACGTTGTCGCATTTTTCCTTAATAGCAGTGCCGAGTGAATCCCTCGCCCAGCCCCCCAAAAAACGAGAATACCCAGCCAAGGAGCCATGATTGTCACGGTGGGTCATAAATCTTGCTCTTCCTGTTGGTTTTCAAACCGAGGGTTTTCTAATAAGACCTGGAACCGTGAGTTCGAAAATTACTTCAAGTTCAACCGCTGAATATTTCTCAAAAAATCTACAACAGGTCGGTTTCTCGAGTGGCACTAAAGCAGTTTTAACAACGCTCAAAGAAGCTGTTGATAACTCTTTGGATGCTTGTGAAGACGCACTGATCTTGCCCAATATCTATATAGAAATCGAAAAGTTAGGCACTGGTGCCCATAAAAACATGGATGCCATCCGAATCTTAGTCAAAGACAATGGTCCCGGCATTCATCCTGATGATCTAACGCGTGTTTTTGGTGAGTATTTAGCTTCCTCAAAATTTGGTCGTGGTCGCTGCAGCCGTGGCCAACAGGGCATTGGTATTTCCGCTGCCACTACTTGGGGTCAACTCACCAGCGCCAAGGGAGTTAATGTCATCACAAAAACCCCCAAGATGAAGCAGGCAGTTACGGGCACAGTCATTGTCGACATCAAGAAAAACATGGGTGTTTTGAAATCACGCGACAATTTGAACTGGGATCAGGAAAGCGGCGTCAGCGCCGAATTTTTTATCGACGGGCGCCTGCAACTTAACGGCGAGGCCGGTGTTCTTACCTATCTAACAGCGACAAGCCTGGTGAATCCTCACCTGCAATTGAGCTACAAAATCAATGAGGACGAGACCGTCGTATTCGAACGCGTCTCCGATACAAAAATCAGCATTCCGGATGCCATTGCTCCTCATCCCCACACGATGAAGTTGGGCGAGTTTTTGAATCATGCGACGATGTTTGGAAAAGCGAATCTTTCAAGTTATTTGAAAACTGGATTTACACGGGTTTCGGATCTCACACTTCAAGAGCTAACTAAAAAAGGCATTCAGAAAAAACTGCTGAACACGCCGCTCAGTTCGATTTCCCAGGAAGATCTTAAGGCGGTTTATTCGGGCCTTCAAAATCTTGAGCTCATGGCCCCCTCGACCCGTTCGGTTTTGACCATTGGCGAGGAAGCGCTCTCGAAAAGTATTAAAAAATTGGGCGACGTCGATTTTTTCTCAGTCGTCTCTAGAAAACCTACGATTTGTGACGCAAAACCAGTCGTCATCGAAGTCGCTGTTGCACGCCTTTTAAAAACTGGCCTTGATGCCGACGATCAAGTTCAGGTGTTGCGATTTGCTAACCGCGTGCCCCTTCAGTTCGACAAAGGAAACTGTGCCATTGTTCGCGCAATTGAATCTGTGAACTGGAAAAGCTATGGACTGGGCCAACCTAGAAATTCCATACCACTCGGCCCCTATGTCATCGCCGTCAGCGTCGTCTCGCCCTTCATCAAATTCAAAAACGCTTCTAAAGAAACCATTGATGCCAGCGATGAGCTCGTGAATGAGATCCGTTTAGCCCTCATGCAAGCAGGCCAACGTCTCTCACGCTTTGTCGGTCGGGAAAAACGCGAAGCAGATTTGGAAAACAAACGTCGTCACATCGAACAGTTTGGTCCGATTCTCATCGAAGGCATCGGCCGTATTGTAAAAGCGCCCCGCGCCAGACTGGATAAGGCTCGCGCAGGACTGATGAAAATATTAGGTCGCGAGGAAGAGGCGGCCGAAGATGCACTGAAGGTCGCGTCCGAAAAACAAAAGGCTATGGTTAAAAAACTCGACCAATACAGCGAAGAAGAGTTTGGCCTCAGCGAAAAAGCAAAGGAAGCCTAAAAGATGAGCACCTCGACCCACAAAAAACGGGAAGTCAAAAGCAGTAAAGACATCACGAATATGGCAAAAGAACTTTGCCTCACCATGCTCGGAGATCTTGAAAAAGCAAAACGTCCGGTTCTCCAAGCCACCAAGTGCTCGTTGGACAATTCCTTTTACAATCCCAAAGTCGGCTTCCTGACCCCAGGCGACAAGATGGTGCGCACGGAGCTGAACGTATCCTCTGTGCAAAAAATGGCACGCGCGGTTTTTTTCCTGGAAATTTTTCTGAGAAATTTGGAAACCGGAAGCGTCAACACAAAACGCGAACTTTACTACATCGCCAAAGGTGAGTGTAAACACAATCCGCCTCTAAAAGCCCTCGATTTCGTAGAGCAGAACGAGAGTGACGAAATCATCGATTTCATCGGCGAGATGATGGAAGTCTACCGTGAAGAGCTTAACTGTTTTGCCAACGACCGTGGGGGCCAAACCTACAGCCAACACATGATCGTCGAGGAAACGCTCCCCAATGGCGAAAAAGCGACGATCGATCTCAGCAAACTGGGAACCTCGCCCTTTCAACCGAAGAACCGTCCGCAAAATTTGAAACTCAAAGCCAAAGGCAAAATTGAATTTTGTCTCGTGGTCGAATCCGAAGGTACGGCAAACACCCTGGTCGCCAATGGCTTCACCAATCGCTACAAAAACATCGTGATCGGTGCCCAAGGGGTACCGTCAAACGCCGTCCGATCGTGGACAAAGCTGATTCAAGATCAACTGGATGTGCCCATTTACTTTTTTGGTGACCTTGACGCCTACACTCTCCAGAATATTTACCGCACTCTTAAAGCCGGATCGGCATCAAGCTTGATCCGAAACAGCGATTTTTCTGCTCCGGAAATTCGATTTTTGGGTGTTTTGCCCGAAGACATCAAAAAATATGATTTGGCCGATTATCCGGTCAAGGAAACGGACGCCTCTGAGCAACGCGCTCTTAAAAAAGCAGGCGATGCCCTTAAGAACGACCCCTTTTTTAAAGACAAAAAGAACAAAGGGCTAGCCGATATTCTCAAATGGCTTGTGAAAGAAAAGCGACGTTGCGAGCAGCAGTCTTTTTTCATGGTTGATCCTCGCGACCCACAGATGCCAGAAAAAATTCTGGTCAGAAAAATTCGCGACGGCAACTACGTCTAAGAGGCCAATTTCACTCCGTTCAGCTATTCTAGGCGAATGGACTTTACTGCCGCCGAATTGCGCGTTCTTCGTTCGCTAAAAAATCCGGAAGGAATTCAAAATTTTTTGGATCGCCTGCCTTATCACATTGCGGAAACTTCCTGGTCGCCACGGGAGGTACTAAAAAAACGAACTGCGCATTGCTTAGAGGGCGCCATTTTTGCCGCCGCAGCATTACGCGTGAACGGTTATCCGCCACTTCTTTTAGATTTGGAAGCCGTGAACGACACTGACCATGTGATCGCAGTTTTTCGAAAAAACGGAGGCTGGGGCGCTATTGCAACCTCGAATTATCCCGGCTGTCGTTGGCGGGAACCCATCCACCGAACAATTCGCGAACTGGCCTTGAGCTATTTCAATGATTATTTCAACGATCGTCGCCAACGCACCTTGCGCCGCTACTCTCGTCCGGTAAATCTCAGCCGCTTTGACCGCAAGGGTTGGATGACGGCCGAAGAAGATCCTTGGTACATCGCCGAGCATTTATGTGTGATTCCACATCAATCACTCCTCAGCCCCCCTATGGTTCGAGGACTCAGCCGCGTCGACAAGCGCAGCTATCTAGCTGGAACCTTCGGCCGCAAAAAATAGGCGCAGTCTTTTGCCAAATTATCGGCATTTCCGCTTTCTTCACATTCCCTTAATGAAAACCTAAAGAAATCTTTACCGGAGAAGCAATGAGAGAACCTAAGCTTAACGCGACAGGTTGCGCGTTGAATGCGACCCTAATGGGTGACCGCAAATAGGTCGATAGAAGTGATATGGATCGATTTTTGAAACGTATTTGGTTTTTAGGAAAACTCTGGGCCTTGAGCTGTTTTCTTTTAGTAGCCTCTCAAATTCGTTTTGGCGGAGAAACAGTTTATACGCGACTGGGGTCTTATTTTCAGAAACCGCGCGTCGCCAAACATTTTGCGCAACTTCTGTATCCCGTCCACTGGCTACTGCAAAAAACTGGCGTGGATGTTGGTTGGGCAGATATGGAGCGCACCCTTGCTTGGGTTCCGACGCGCGAAGAAGAGTTGCGGCAAACCATGAGCCATCTGAATCAAGAGCAATTCGAAAAATTCAAAGAAGCTGCCGAGGCGCAAAAGCGGGCATTGGAGTCAATTGAACGGGAACTTGCCGAATAGGAATTTAAAGCAATGTCGAATGATGCCTTTGAATTAATTGATTTGAATAATGTCCCAAAGACGGACGACGGCCATGCATTGGTGGACCTCTATGTGCATTTTCCCTATTCTAAAAAATACGTAAAGTTTCTAGTCGCCGGCGATATTCTCGATGATCGTCGCGTTCAGTCACTACAAAAACACAAAGATCCACGCCTCTTCATCAAATCCGGTTCCCTATTGAGCGCTGAGTCCCTCAAGCAGAACCCACAACACTTAGAGAAACTCATTCGTTCAGAACCTTCTGAAGATAATGAGAAGTTTGAATTCTACAATCAAAAAATCAATAATGAATTGAAGCAGGTTTTTGCGTTCCTAAAGGCAGAACCACCTCAAGACGAAGCCGGCCAGCAAATGACTTTGGATAAAATGGAATCCATTTCCGACGATGTCTTGAAAGAAGTTGCTCCCGACGTCGAAGACCTTCGGAAATTTTTGATCTCAAACTCCAAGTACCTTATGTTGATGGCGGATACCACTGCCATTGCCTCCATCGCCGTCATGACCGCACTTTCACACGGTTTCGATTCCCGAGCAATTTTTCGCGACCTTGCGATGGCCTCGATTTTGATGGATGCTCCACTTTCTGATTTTTCTGAGGACGACATGAATAATTTTTATTTAGATCCCTCTAAAATCGAAGCGTCGGTCCTGGGGAAAATTCAACAACATCCCGTCATTTCTGCACAGGCTCTCACGGTTCGAATCAAGTCTTTCTCCCAAACTGTATTGCAACTCATTCTGGGACACCATGAACTCTATAATGGAAAGGGCTTCCCAAAGGGAACTCGTTCTGAGATGTTACCGCCTGTTGTTCGAAGCTTTTCGCTGGCCGTTGATATCTTTGGAGTCATGAAAAAGAGCAAACTTGAAGGAAAAGAGATCACAATGCTGGACGCGGCTCAGCTGCTTCAAGAAAAAAATGTCGAGGCCCACCTTAGACGTCACAATCAACGACTTGTGACCTCGCTCATTAACTTTATTAAATCAAACATGGAACTCATTGGCGTCTCTGACGAAGATCTAAAAAAGATGCAGTGAGAGCGTAAAGCTCCTACTTCAGCCATTCGAATAGAAAATAGTGGTCACTTTTCATGCCGAGCCGCCGATAAACGTCCTGCGCTTTTTGGTTTTCCTGCTCTACATAGAGCCGAAGGCCCGCTAGGTCTGTGCGACTCTCGACGATAGATTTCAGTTTCTCGTAGAGCGCGCGGTATACACCTTGCCCACGAAATTGGGGCCAAGTGTAAACGCTATGGATCCACCAGACTTCTGCATTTCTCCAGTCACTCCATTCAGGAACAACTAAGAGCATTCCTGCCACATTCCCTTCGATCTCCGCAATCCAGTAGCTACCACGCTCCGGCTTGTCAAAAACTGCGCGAACTCCTTTTTGAAGAATCTCAGTTTGCAGTTTTAGTCCTTCGCTTTCAAAGGCCATCGCCATCTGCGCTTCGATGATTGCTTCTTGATCACTGGGGATGCCTTTTCGAACTAGAATTTTTGATTTGTTGTTCATATATAACGCTCATCTAGGTATTCAAAAAATGCATCCACTCCGAGATTTCTTCCGCCCAAGGCGAAGTGAATGGTCTCCGGACTGTCTTTAAGAGAAGCTTGATGATGGATACGCTTATTCATGAATTCGTGAATGAAATGAAAATCACCACTCTCAACGCGCGATTGCCAATCTACATGGGCCAATTTGAAATCTCGATACAGTTCTGCGGCCAGCAAGTTTCCGATTGAGTAAGTTGGAAAATAAGCAAAAGCTCCGCCATACCAATGAATGTCTTGCAGACAGCCATTGGATTCCTTATCGACAGGAAAGCCCATGAGCTTCGAGAATTCTTCGCGCCAGGCCGCAGACAAATCTTTTACCTCCAGACCTCCGTTGATCAATTTTGTTTCTAAACGCCAGCGAAGTAGCACATGAAAATTGTAGGTGACTTCGTCCGCGGCCACTCGAACAAAGCCCTTTTGGACACGCCGAAAGGATCTCTCCAGGTCATTGGAATCTTTAGCCAATTCCCTCCCTAGCCAACGACAAAAGGGCGTTGAACGCCCGATCTGATTTTCATAGAATCGGCTTTGGCTTTCATGAATGCCGTAAGATGCGGCCTGTCCAACAGGCGTGTGCCAATATTCATGAGGAATCGCTTGCTCATAAAGACCGTGCCCGCTTTCATGGATCACGCTGAAGAGTCCATCTGAGTAATCAGTAGCATCGTAGGCAGTGGTGATACGAACATCGCCGCGCGCTCCACCACAAAAGGGATGCGCCGACTCATCCAAACGACTCGTCGCGCTTTGAAGTCCTAACTTTATTGGGATTGTGCGCAGTAGTCGCTTTTGCTCATCAATCGACATTGCCATGTCGGGAAAATTCTTCGCTTGTCGCTCCAGAATCTTTGGAAGACGTTCGCTCAGGCCAGCCTCGAGTTTCGAGAAAAGTCGACTGAGCTCCGAGGACTTGAAACCTGGTTCAAGAGCATCGAAGAGAATTGAATAAGCATCAAGCCCAGCAAAACGTTCCGCTAGTTCTTTTGATTGCTTGAGACGCGAAGCCTTTTCTCGGGCCAGGCTCACAAGTTCAGCCAAGGATTTTTCGACCAATGAAAAATCTTCGCGCCCCTTAGCTTCCTTCCATTGGTTTTGGCATTGAGCCTGCATCCGAGATTCGCGCACGACAAAATCTTCATCCAGAGCACGGCGACGGGCCAGCTCTCGCCGCAATTTTTCAATTTGCCGCCGCGCTAATTCATTCGAGAAATCCGTTAAATTCTCGTAGGCGCTCTCGATGGACTCGTAAAAACGCGGATCAGACCATAGCCCATGCAAAAGCCCTGCGATCACTCCCAACTGTTCTCCGCGCTCGGATGCCGAAGCCTGTGGCATCATGGTTTCCATGTCCCACCATAGGAGGCCCTGGACACCTTCTAGGCGTGATATTTTTTTGTAGTGTTCAATCGCCCTTAATAAGTCATTCATGGTGGCTTAAGTTATTCTTTTTTTTCTCCCGCCTATAGAGAAATATTTGACTCAATGCAGAATTCGGCGACTTTGTTTTCTGGGAGATTCGAGAGTGAGCACTGCAGTAAAGAAACTGATTTTAGGGTCCTTGATCTTCATTTGTCATTTTAGCTACGCCGAGGAATTCACCTCATCCATTCCGGAAGCAGAGGAAAGACGCGAGCTCCTTCGATACGCCATCGAAAGTCGACCTGCCGACAGTCTAAAGCACACCCAGGATTTTCTGGATGCACTGGAAGCAAGTCTAGAACGGGCGCACTTCATTTCCCGCGAACAAAGACTAGGTCTTTTAGACCAAGGCATTCGAGGTCTTGCAGTTTTGCGCAATCAGCAAATAGATCGAAGCCGGGGCCTCGCCCAGGAAAGTCTCTGGCGGCTGAACTCTCTTCTTTCTTCTGGAAATCAAAAGAGACTTCTTCAATTTTTTGAACACAAAGCCGATTTTCTGCGAGTCTTTAACGAAGCTCTTGAGGCCATGGTGGAGCGAATTCCTAGCGTAGATGCCTACGCCCAACTGACATCGGATTGGGTCAGCGATTTAGCGGCGGGCGAAGCCAGAAGTTTTTTTCGCCGCAATCATTCTCGCTACCGAGAATTACTCGATCAAAGTGATCGGGAACGCAGATACAAAGTTTGGGTGAATCGACAGAACGTCGAGACAGTCGCCCTCTCGTCACTACTGGCGGCACAAGGTATCTGCATTGTCCTCAGTGCGGGAGTATGCGCGGCCACCTTACCTGGGACCAGCGCATTGAGCGCTAAGGGTTTAACCGTGCAAGCCGCACTTCGTGGAGCACAGAGCATGGCATTGATCACGACAGGTTCATTGAATTTAATTGATCGCTACCGAGCCGAAGGTTATCGGGGATTACTTTCCCTGGCCTCGGTATTGGACGCGCTTTTGATCACCGCCGCTCTTCCCGCCCCAAGTCGGCAACTTCTCATGAATGGCTATCGCATTTTTAGTCCTGCCGTATTTCGCTCCATTGCCTCAATGCAGTATCAAGCAGGATACGCTGCTGGCGGCATTTTGATGGGTTACGGATCTTGGCAATTGCTTGGAGCTGAAAAGATCTCTCATCGTCTGAACCTGGACGGCCACAACATCAGCGCCAATGAAATACGCCGACAGGGCGCCATGAATCTTTTCATCGGTTTTATAGGCACCCGCCGATCCCATGATTTGGGTGAACGTTGGAAGCAAGGAAACTCGGTTGAGCGGCAGGTCTTGGAAAGTGCAAAAGTTAGCAATGCGCTACAGCGAATGGGAAATCGCCTACTCTCAACAGTAGCTCCCTATCGCGAAGCTTCCCGACTCGTTCAGAAAATTCGCGGGGCTCCCCAGATACCCTACTCCCGCGTTTTCAAGGACGCTGCGCAACTCGGTTATTCGACACTCGTTTTTCACGCCGCTGCTGTTCTCTCCGTGAGCTATCCGGACTCCCAATTCTTCAAGCGCATCGAGGAGTTACCGGAGCTCAAGGAAGGAGAAATTGCCTTGACCCTCAATGGTTTTGATCCGGACGATGTTCTCTATCTTGCATTCGACAGCCGCTATTCACGACGGATGGAGATCGATCGTTTCATTGAAGGCACTAACTATTTTCACGACACCTTTGCCTCGAATGCAGAATTTTTCGAAAAAATTGCACACTACGGCCAAGTCGGGAAAATTCGTTATATCCGCATTATGGCCCACGGCATTCCTGGAAAAATTGCCACCCGAGCACTCGACATCGAAGGCGGCGGCGGATTCATCGACGCTGAATTTTTGAAGGAAAACCTCGCAGAAGTTCAAACGATTGCGCGTTCCTCCATGGCCGACGACGCAAGGATCATAATAACTTCCTGCCTTGTCGGAGCGAATTTAGAAAAACCCATGCAGGTTCGTGATTTCGAAATCCCAGAACAGGCCGGTGACGATTTTATGGAGGCTCTAGGACAAAGTCTTATGGTTAATGGTGGAAAGGTCTACTCTTCGCGCCGCATGCTCTTAGGATTTGATGCACTTTACGGCGGAATCTGGGAGAAAATCTTAGATTCGGGCCCGCTCACCGCCGCCAACGACAAAGTTATACGCAACGAAATGGCTGCACTCGAAAAGGAGCTAGAGCAAATTTCCGATGAACACGCGAAACTTCAAGAAGACGCAGAAACACTAGCATCACCCGAGGCTCGTGCCCGTGCTTTTCGCCTCCTGAGAGAAAACGGAAAACGTTTATACGCAACCTACCGGAAAGTTTGGACCATCATCGCTAAATACGGCGTCAATGTCGAAGGACCGCTCTTTGGTAGTGATCGATTCCGCCAAGACGATTTTCCAAAGCTTCCGAACTAGGCGGCCTTAGGCTCATGTAAATAAACTGCTTCCTCGTCTGACGATTTTTCTTTTTTCTTCATTTCCGTGGGAGCCATTTTGCCGGGGCTTCGTGCCTTCTTCTTCCGCATTTTTTGGATTAATTCTTTATCAAGTTCGTTAAAATAGGCCTCTTCCTGGCTGTAACCGACTCGTTGCAACTCACTCTTCAAACTTCGCATTCAATGATTTCCTCCTACGGAATAGAGATTTTTTTTAATATGCCACAAGCGAGCAAATTCTCGGGTTAAGTTTTTACGGTAGCAGCAACTTCCTTGCTCTTAACTAAAATCTGACAGTGAATGAGCTTAGGTAGCACTTGAGCAAGGACTGAAAGTCGTTAAAATACTGTTTGGGCCATGAGAAAATTTTTCTGCTTAGTAATGATTTTTCTTGCGGCCTCTGCATTGTCTCAGACACGAAAAATGACGCCTGCACAGGTGAAGTTGCAGGAGCGCCGCTGTTGCAACCAATACAAATCTACGGGAGTTGTTACGGACCGTTGCAAGTCAGCGCTGAGCGACCTGAGTGAATGTGATGCTTATCACGCTGAGCTAGAGAAAGCGCGGGCTGAGGCTCGTGCCGCCCAAAAGATGCGGGAATCCAGAGAAATCATTTTCCATGTTATCGGAGGACTATGTGTACTTGCACTCTTCGTTTTGCTTTACATAAAGAAGAGGAAGAAAAGTCCAAAGGATTCCAGTCCACGTCCTCCGCCGCAAAAACGAAAACCGCCGAGACCAAAGCTTGACCTCGGCGGCTACGAGTAGATCTCACAGCCGCCTGAGCTTAACTTCAAATTTATTATCTTCAATCCCCAAAATGATGGGAGTGGAAATTCCACTCCTTTTTCCGGCAGAATTCTCGAAATACCCTTTCGGAAAACTAAGGAGCAATTTTTCTGTAGGCGAAACCGACGGATCAAAACCGTAAATTAGGACGCTATCCTCCATGGTGCCCGGATGAAGTCGTCCGATCAGAGTATTTTGCCGTCGGATAGCGACTTGTTTTTCTGTGGCAAATCGCAACTCAGTTGGGTCATACACAAAAACTTCTTTTGATTGATTGCTGACAATCAACCGAGCATCAACTGCATGTCCCTTGAGTTTGATCCAGACCAAGCGAATCGAAATCCCTGCATCATTTGCGAATGTCGCGTCAGGACCAAAATTGCCATATCTGCCTGAGGTGCAAGAACCCGTTCCTATAAATAAGAAAGAGACAACTAAAAGCGTGAAAAATCGTTTCATGAAGCGATCAGTCTCCGATCAACCCTTGGTGAGTTTTTTGTAAACGATCCGTTTGGGAATGTCAGCGTCGCGGCCTAGACGGCGACGTTTGTCTTCGACGTAAGCTTCAAAATTACCCTCGAACCACACAACTTGCGAATTGCTCTCGAAAGCAAGAATGTGCGTGGCCACTCGGTCCAAAAACCATCGATCGTGGGAGATCACAACCGCACATCCAGCAAAGTTCTCTAGAGCCTCTTCAAGTGCACGCAAGGTGTTCACATCAAGATCATTAGTCGGTTCGTCCAATAGTAGAACGTTTGAGCCTTCTTTGAGTAGCTTCGCCAGGTTCACCCGGTTTCGCTCACCACCTGAGAGCTCGCCGACTTTCTTCCCTTGATCACCGCCCGAGAAATTGAAGCGCGCAACATAGTTTCGCGAATTCACTTCGCGCGTTCCAAGGCGAATAGTGGGTTCACCGCCCGAAATCTCTTCCCAAATGCTTTTCTGTCCGTCCAGGGTATCGCGCGTCTGATCGACGTATCCTAACTTGACCGTCTGCCCCAGTCGCAATGCTCCTGAATCAGGTTGCTCTTGCCCCATGATCATTTTAAAAAGCGTCGTCTTGCCGGCTCCGTTAGGGCCGATAACTCCGACAATGCCTCCCGGAGGAAGTTTAAAGGAAACGTTTTCAAACAAAACGCGATCTCCAAAAGATTTAGAAATCTTATCCGCCTCAATCACCACATCCCCAAGACGGGGTCCCGGAGCAATGTAGAGCTCCAGCTCTTCATCACGTTTTGCAACTTCCTGATTGAGAAGATTTTCGTAGGCCGAAATGCGCGCCTTACTTTTTGCCTGGCGGGCCTTGGCACCTTGGCGAATCCATTGCAATTCACGCTCGAGAGTTTTTTTCCTTTTACTCTCGGAAGCATCTTGCTGCCGAAGCTTATCGCCTTTTTGTTGTAGCCAGCCCGAATAATTGGATTCGTAGGGGATCCCTTGTCCACGATCAATTTCCAGTATCCATTTCGATACGTTGTCCAAAAAGTAGCGATCGTGAGTCACGGTGATTACGCTTCCCGGGTACTCACTGAGATGTTTTTCAAGCCATGCGACAGATTCCGCGTCCAAATGGTTTGTCGGTTCATCCAACAAAAGCATATCGGGTTTACTGAGAAGTAGTTTACAGAGAGCCACTCGGCGCTTCTCACCACCGGAAAGCTTGGTGACATCGGCGTCGGCCGGAGGACATCGCAAGGCTTCCATCGCAATTTCCAAGGTCGTATCAACTTCCCAACCATTGGCGGCTTCGATCTTCTCTTGAAGATCCGCCTGGCGGGCCATCAATTTTTCCATTTCCTCGGGACTCATCTCATCCGAGAATTTAGCGCTCATTTCATTAAAATCTTTGAGCCAAGTCGCCAATTGGCCCAATCCGTCCATAATGTTTTCTTTCACGTTTTTATTGGTGTCGAGTTTCGGCTCTTGTTCCAAATAGCCGACACGTAATCCGTCCCGACCAAAGGCCTCGCCTTGGAAATCTTTGTCGATGCCGGCCATAATTCGAAGAAGTGTCGATTTTCCCGAGCCGTTGTAACCAATAACTCCGATCTTGGCGCCATCATAGAAAGACAAATAAATGTTATTCAGTACCTGTTTGGTCCCGTGGTATTTGCTGAGACCTTTAAGCGTATAAGCGATTTGAGGCATGGGATGGGTCTAGCATCTGGGTCGAAATGGGTCTACTGGATCGGCTAAACACGTAGCAAGAGACTTCTTCTTAGAAAATACTGCGACGGAAGCCGACGTTCAAAACCATTCCCAGGGCCATCAATGCAGATATCAACGAAGTACCCCCATAACTCATTAACGGCAGGGGGATTCCCACGATGGGAAACATCCCCGAGACCATCATGATGTTGATGAAGATCTGGCTCGCGAGGAGCCCCACGACCCCGACACATAGAATTGCTCCAAAAGGATCATTGGCTTGCGAGGCAATTTGGGTACAACGATAGAAGAGCCCGATGTAGAGGAAAAATAATAGTGAAGTTCCAAAAAACCCCCACTCTTCTGCCAGGACAGTAAAAATAAAATCTGTGTGCCCCTCCGGCGTGAAATCAAGTTGAGTTTGGGTTCCTTTACGAAATCCTTTGCCGACAATTTCCCCGGAACCCACGGCAATCAAACTTTGCCAAGCGTTGTAATTTTTTCCTTGAAGGTCGGCTGCGGGGTTTAGAAAGGTGACGATGCGATCTTTTTGATAACTCTTCAATCCATATTTCCAAAAAATTGGAAAGGAAACGATTCCTAAGAAAAGAAAGGTCAGAAGAAGTTTTGGGCGAATACCCACAAACAACAAAATCACCGTTCCAGTTATGGCCAAATGCCCCCCGGTTCCTAGATCAGGCTGTGCCACAGTCAGCAATGCCGGAACTCCTAGAATAAGCCCGGGAATAACAAGATCCTTAAGGCCCAACTGGCGAAGGGATATGCGCGTCGAGAAATAGCGCGCAAGTGCAAGAACAACCATGAACTTCATTGTTTCGCTGGGCTGCCAATTCATGAATCCAAGATCCAACCAACGGCGAGCGCCATTTCGCAATAATCCAAAATATGGAACCAGCAAAAGCGCAACTATGTTAACTCCGTATCCTATGTAAGCGACCCGCTCGAAAAGACGATAATCGATCAAAAGCACAGCGCTCATCACTCCACCGGCAAGCAGCAAATTAATGAACTGGCGAAATGCGTGGTTTTCGGTCGCATGACTTGCTGTCTTCGAATGGATATTTACGAAGCCGAGTGCAATGATCGCAAGAATGACAAAAAGGAGCTTCCAATCGAAACGAGATTGGCTTTCTCCCGAAAAATCTTCTGTCGTGCCCGAAGTCAGAAGCGTCATGCTCATATAAGTTTAGTAAGTCTCCCTCGCTTCCACAAGGGATTCAGCCATGAAGTCTCTACTGAACCTTGGCATTTCCTTGGCGAAGCTCTAGAAGAGGAAATTATGCCAACAAAGATTGTATTGATTGCTGGGACAAATCGCCCTGGAAGCCAGACTCTTCGCGTTACAAAAATGCTGGAAAAAAAATACCAGGCTGCGGGAGCCGAAACACTCCTCCTCGACTTGAACAAGCTGCCCATGGAACTTTTTGAACCTTCAGCCTATGAAAAAAAGCCCGCCTCTTTTGCCCCGTTTTCTGAAGGTGTTTTGAACGCGGACGGCCTGCTCGTAGTAACGCCCGAATACAATGGTAGCTTCCCAGGAGTTTTAAAGCTCTTCATTGACCATCTGAAATTCCCAGAAAGCTTCGAAGGTCGGCCGGTCGCTTTTCTCGGCTTGGCGGCCGGAATGTGGGGCGCCCTCAGGTCCGTAGAACAACTGCAAATGATTTTTTCCTATCGTAATGCCCGTCTTTTCAATGAACGTGTCTTTCTCCCACGCGTCGAAAGCCAACTGAACCCTGATGCTAGTCCCAAAGATTCTGTTGTTGGCTCCTTGATCGATTCCCAAGTCAAGAATTTTATAAAATTTGTCGAAGCACTAAAGCCAATATCATAGTCGCTAATCCCTTGATAAACCGACCATGTTTTCGATAGATGGAAAGCTCAATTATGGAATTTAACTCTTGGATCAGACATCAAGATGATTTGAGCCCCCAGCTCCGTCGGAATTTGGACAATCCAGAAATTAGATCTGCGGCCGAAGCTTTCGTGACCGGAGTTCCACTTCACTATTTCGAAAAGTACCGCGTTCCTGGGGATACCCGAATTTTTCCGGAAACGCGGTCCGAACTTTTTTCCTGGGTTCAGAACTTTCAAGATTACATGAAGCGCCGCACGGAATTCATCGAAGTTATCAAAAAGGAAGATCCCGAAATTTCGGAAGAGAATCTGCTAAAGATACTTCAACCTCTTCGCACCTTGGAGTTTCTGGTTTCCGAAATACGCAATTTCAAAAAATCCAAACGCTCAAAAGCTTCCAAAGCCGGGGAATTAGGCATTGGCAGTGCATTCGAAGCGTTCACCAAGAAAGAACTTAGCGAAAACTTTTCTGCATTCCTGGATCGTTTGGCCTCGGAAAAAGAACTTCCGCGCGAGGAGGTCGAGGGACTCCTCTCAAGCCTTTTGCGCCAAGATCTACATGAACGGCGCGAGACCTTTCAAGAAGCTCTCGACCTGCTGCACGCAAAGGGCACCTTAAAAACCCAAGCCCCAGAGCAGTCCCCCGACAATCCACGATATAAAAATTTGGTTGGGGTCGAAGAAGCAATTGCCTCTTTGGCCCGCAAAGAACACGGCAGCCGCTATTTGAACATACGGCGCGCTCAAAACCTCGGCGAGGTAAAACTCGGCCTAGGTGGTCCCATCGACGAGATCCGCACTTCATTTCGAACTGCGCTTGCGCAAAATTTTGATCCATCGATTTTTGAAGACGCTGACTTCAGTGCCTTTTTCGAAAAGTGTTTGGAAGATTTGTTCCAACAGTTCGTATTGCCGGATCTCGAAAAGAAGGTTCATCAAGAACTCCGCAGTGAATGCGAAGAGCGTCCCCTGCGCATCGTAGAAACTAATTTTCGCAAAGTTTTGATGACGGCACCCCTTGGACGCATTCCCGTAATGGGGATCTGCTCGGCCGGTAAAAAGACTTATCGATTGGCAGTAGTGGATCGTGAGGGCGTCGTTCTACAAACAGCCTTCGTCAATCTCTCGGATTCCACCAAATCCGCAGAAAATGATGGCGTTTTTCTGGCCCTCATTGAGAAAAGTGGCGTGCAGGCAATTGCGATCGGCACCCATATGGGTGGTCGGGAAGTAGAACGTCACCTCAATGAACTTTTCCGTAGCGTCAAACTCCGCATCCCTACCATTCCTGTCAGCAACGAAGGAAGCGATGCCTATGCCGCTTCACCGGTTGCGGAAGAGGAATTCCCCGCCCTGGATCCCGGATCGCGCAAAGCTGTATTTTTAGCTCGGCAATTGCAAAATCCTCTGGCGGAATTGGTGAAAGTCAAACCGAGAAGTCTTGGCGTTGGGCAATACCTCAATGAAATTTCCCAAGAGCGATTAAATGAAACACTCACACGCATCATGAAAGAATGCGTGCATGAAGTAGGGGTCGATCTGAATTCGGCTTCCGTCTACCTTTTATCGTTGGTGGATGGCCTTAGCCACGAGCAAGCAAAATCCATTGTCGAATTTCGCCAACAGAAAGGCTTTTTCTGGGACCGCGATCAGATCCTAGAAGTTCCTGGGATTGACCAGTCCACTTTTGAATATTGTGGATCTTTTTTACGTATTCGCGATGGGAAGAATCCACTGGACATCACCCGCGCTCATCCCAAATTCAATAAAGCCGTCGTCAATGCTGCGAAACGGCTGAAGTTCGAAGTTAATGAATTGAACGCAAAAGCTGACTTACTAGCGACCGACGAACGTTTGAAAACCGAAATTGGCCCCGATGCCTTGAACGAGATCATTCAAATTTTGAAGACGACGGAGAAGGATCCTCGCGGGGAATTTCAGGCGCTTCAATTCCGAGAAGATCTGCGCGACATCAAAGACCTCAAGCCTGGGCTTATCGCTCCGGGACGCATATCCAACGTCACGCCTTTTGGAGCCTTTGTGGACCTCGGACTTTCACAAGATGGTTTGGTCCATCTTTCGGAGTTGAGCCACGAATTCATACGTGACCCCTTTGAGATCGTACAACCCGGCGATTTGGTGACCGTAAAGGTTATGGCCGTCGATTTTGATAAAAAACAAATTTCTCTATCGATGAAGGGTGTCGAAGGCATATCGCAGAAGAATCAGGAACTGGTGCGGCGCAAAGTCGAACATGATCGTGAACGCGAAAAAGAACGCGACCGCGACCGCGAAGCCCGAGAAAACGAACGCCGCGAACGCGCCCAACACCGAGACAAAAATCGACCGAATGGGAATGGCGCATTCCGCACCAAAACCCGCGGACCCGAAAACGGACAACGCGGCGGCGATCGCCCCGATCGAGACCGAGATCGCGGTCCACGTGGCCCCCGTCGCGATAGCGGCAAAGGCCGTCCACGCCCCACCGGTGGCGCCTCAAAGCAGGAACTGACTCACAACGCCTTCGCGGATTTGGCTAAGCTTTTGAAGAAGTAGAATTCGAAAACGCTTCATCGCGACCTTCTGCTGAGGGAACTACCTAGATCCACAAATCTTAATCTTCCCTTAATGTGAACGAAACGTGAACTTTATGTTTCGATTTTGGTAGGTAGTTTACAATTAAGAGAATGGCTATTTTTGAACGCCTTCGCCTATTCTTAGCAGCCGTTCTTGCCATCGGCTTAACTGTCACCGCCGCTGCAGAATCAGCGATGCAGGAATGCATCAAAAGCGAACATTGGGTTGCCTATGTGCAGGACGGTGCCCCCTACAATAAGCCCAGCGCCCACTCCGAGTGTACTGGCAAAGCTTTGTCACGATTGAAAGACGGTCATCAAAAAATGAAAACTGCTCGGGATGCCGCAAAAGCTGCGGATGCCAAGGCGACCGGAAGCACCGAAAAGATTGCGACCTTAAAAGGCTCTGAAGCCAAAGTGATCTACCTAGAGTCCCATAAAGCTTATAGCCATGCGCATGCGGAATTCGAACTCTGCCGAGAACGGCTCTCAGAAATTGAAAACTATCTAGCCACCCATCGGGCCCGAGCAAAGACCGCACTGCAACAATGCGGCGAGAATCGTGAAGCGGCCACTAGGGGTTGGTTTAAACTGTTTTGGCGCGCAAACGAAGTTAACAAACAAAAGATGGATAAGGCAGAGGCGCAATGCGCCGACTTCAAAGAAAACTACGCAGGTTTTCTTAAACATTGGGAACAAGAGAGTCAGAAACTGACTGACGGCGGAAGCTCGCCAACATTCAATTTCGCCAAGGCTCAAAGTCTGGAAGACATTCAGCGGATGACCAAGGACCTTCATAACTATTGTCGCGCCCAAAAAGAAAAAAATGCTAACGATGCCACTTTGGCCCAAAACTCAGCCAATCGCCAAATTTTGAATTCCGATGACGCCCCACCCGAAGCAAGTACTTCTAAACCAGCAACTGAGGCTGCCAAAGCACCCGCACCAGAGCTCACTGAAGCCGAACAATCCACTGTTGCAAGTGCGAAATACCTTACTGGAAAGGACGTTACTGGCACGGGCACTGCTGGTGAGCCTAATAGTTCATTTGTAAAGCATCTAGAATCAGAGTCACTAACACAGGATGAGTTTTTGGCTAAAAGTCCCGCTGATCAGAAAGTGATCATCGATAAATGGGGCGAGAAAGAGTCCGCCATCTTCGAATCTGCAGCTGTGAAACCTAGTGGGGGAACTGAACAGGCGCCGAAACCTGGAGCTTCGGCGCAAGAGACTGCTCTTAATCAAATCAAGGATTCCGACGCTTCACTCACCTCCCCCCCCAAGAAAAAAGGCTGGAGCACGACGAAGAAAGTTGTGGTCGGCGGTATTGCCGTCGCAGCCGTCGGTGGAACTGTGGGAGCCGTGATGGCTTCCAGCAGCAATAAGAAAAAGAAGAAGAAAGCTAAAGCGCAGCAGGTGGAGCGTGAAGCCTTTTATAAAGCCTGCATCGATGATCTAAGCAAAACACAGACGGTGGTGGACCCCGTCGAAGACTGCAAAAACTGGAAGCCAAATTAACTACTGATCGCTGGAATCGTTCAGACCGGTACCTGAAAATCTCTCAGTGCATCATTCAAAGACACTTTAGTATCCGTCGATGCTTTTCGTTTGCCGATAATGAGCGCTACGGGCACTCCGAATTCACCGGCAGGGAATTTTTTCACTCGAGTGCCAGGAATGACAACCGCATCATCGGGGACGATTCCCTTGTGTTCGATTTCCTTCGGGCCGCTGACATCAATGATTTTCGTTGATGCCGTGATGACCGTGTTCGCACCTAAAACGGCGCGCTTTCCGATGCGCACACCTTCTACAACAATACAGCGTGAACCAATGAAGGCATCGTCTTCAATGATCACAGGTTGGGCCTGTGCGGGCTCTAAAACGCCGCCGATGCCGACGCCGCCGCTAAGGTGAACACGTTTTCCAATCTGCGCACAGGATCCGACCGTGGCCCATGTGTCGACCATGCTGCCCTCGCCGACATAGGCGCCAATGTTCACAAAACTTGGCATCAAGATACAAGTGGGTTCCAAAAAACAGCCGTATCGAATTACGGCGCCGGGCACGACTCGAAGGCCTTGCATGTCTTCGTTACATTTCAGGGGAATTTTATCTTGATAACAAAAGGGGCCTACTTCGGTCATGCGGATGTCGCGAATTCCAAAATAGAGAAGGATCGCCATTTTGATCCAACCATGAGTTTCCCAATGCTCGCCCTCTTTTGTGGCGACTCGTAGCTTTCCTGTGTCCAGGTCTTCCATCGTCATATCGATGGCTTTAAGGACTTCTGCATTGTCCTTCAGTAGGCTTCGATCTTTGAAGGCAGCTTCGATTAAATTTATTCGTTCCATCAATCATTCACTCCATAGCTTCCCCGCGAGCGGCAAAAAGCAACGTCTCGCGCAGGGACTCGGCGTGGGTCTTCCAGATCTCTTCTTGAGTCGACTCACGTTGAATTTCCAATGTAAGAGTCGGAATTTTTCGTTCCCACCCAGACCAAGTTCCGAGGCTCCCGGGTGTTGGATAACCTATATCATCTGCGATGCGCAGTCCGCAAAATTTCGACATGTGTTCAGCGATACGTTTGCTGGGGCCGTTGTAATTGATCATCGGCTCCCAAGAATGTGCAGAAATAATCAAGATTGGTTTAATCTCTTCGATCAACTTCATAAGGATTTGGCTTTCCACTTCTGATCCCGCCGCGGGCCCCGGATTGTAGCGGGGCTTGGCGGCGACCGGACTCCAATCCTTAGTGGGCATGTTGCGATTGAGATCTACGCCGTTGCCGTTGGTGCGCTCGTTGGCCGCGCATCCATCGGGATTGAGTCTAGGCAGGACGTAGAGAGATGCGAGGCCCTCGAATCCCTGGTGAAGATCCGGTGTCGCGAGAAATTTCTCGACTAAAAAAAAGCCCTCGGGTTCATCACCATGAACGCCGCCGATGAGCAAAAGATTTTTTGGCCCTTGGCTCAGTTGCTGCAATAAAATTTCACGTCCCTGAGTGCTTTTACCAAGAATTGTTTTTTTCACGATTATTCTTTTAACGCGACTTCCAAGCCTCGACAAACGCATTGGAATCTTCGCCCGCAAAGCGGCACTGTCCCCAATCGCAGACTTCATAACGCGTGTGGCTTCGAAGAATTAAGCGGCTCAGAAAACGGGCCTCGGAGCCAAGTGATTTCAGTACCGCAGCGCTGTCGGATGCAGGAATTTTAGCCAGCGGCGCCTCCAACGCATCCAGCTCGATCAAGAGATAGGAATGTATTGCGGGATAACGTTTGAGATTGGCCAGTGTCTTCGGCAGGAGCTTTAAAAATGCTTCCATGTAACGACTTTCTTCAAAAGTCCGTGCTCCCCGCAAGAGAGCGGCCAATACAAATGAAAGAGTTCCGGGAACTGCGCCATCTTCTTCTTGAATTTCATGATCCGGAATGCCTTCTGAAACTTGAGCATTTTTCCATTGGCCTTTTTCACAAAAAGTATTCAACATAAAGTCCAGTAATCCGCGCGCCGCCTGCGCATGAGCGGCGACTTCCGGCAATAAATTACTGCGATATTGAAAAGCCAGAGCCAAAGCTGCCACATCCTCTAAATAGGCATGCCCCTTTGTCTCCAAACCGTAATAAATCCGAGGAAGTTTCGAATAGTCCCCCCCGCAGAGTTCTTCGATTCGAGCGAGAAGCTCCATCGCCGCTTTCTTCAACTTCAGCGACAAGTCGGCGTCTTTCTGCAAATGGAAAGAAGCTTTTAAAAGCGAAGTCGCCAGAAGTGCGTTCCAAGACAGAATTCCTTTGGAATCAAGAAGTGGCGAAACACGTCCGCTTCGCACATTGAGCAATGTTTTCAAAATTTCAAGTAACTTTGGATCTCGTGCTCGCTCCCACGCGACCGAAAGATCGAGGCGCAAAATATTTCTACCTTCCCAATTTCCCTCGCGAGATGTCGGATAGTGTTCGCGGAAAAGCTTTTGCTCTTCTTCGGAAAAAAGCGTCAAAACGCTTTCA
This sequence comes from uncultured Bacteriovoracaceae bacterium, assembly GCA_964636255.1. Lineage (GTDB taxonomy): Bacteria > Bdellovibrionota > UBA2428 > UBA2428 > UBA2428 > CAXNGS01. The sequence continues at coordinate 59,873 of CAZWNW010000004.1, forward strand.
ATTTCACCCACGGTCCATGTGTAATAGGCTCCCTCGGTACGTTCTGTATCCGCGTCTTCTCCGGCGCCATAAAGCCCATTTTCTTGAAGCAACTTGCCCTTACAGTAATCGAAGGTCTCTTCGACAATGTCCCGATAAAACGGATCTCCAAACTGCGCATAGGCCTCGGAATAACTTTCGATCAAGAGAGCTTGATCGTAGAGCATCTTTTCAAAGTGAGGCGCGAGCCATTCGCGATCCGTGCTGTAACGGTGAAAACCACCGGCGACATGATCCCGAAGCCCGCCATAAGCCATAGCCTTGAGTGTTTGTTTAACAGCAGCGTGTGCCGTATCAGTAAATTCCCCGCCGCTCTCCGCGGCTCGTAACAAGGCTCCCAAATTATGCGAGCGAGGAAATTTGGGGGCAGATCCGAAACCACCCCATTCCGGATCATAGTTCGAAAGTTGTTGCTGCAAAAAAAGTGCCTGCCATTCAGGGAGCTTCTTGGAAAAGCTTGCAAGATCCATTTCATCCGGCTGAGTGCCAGGTTTTACTCCATGCAATGAGGACTGAAGATCCCCTGCTTGTTTTTCCATGGCCGAGCGATCACTTTTCCAATACTGAACGAGGCGATTCAAAGACCCAAGGAATGCGGCTTTGGGAAAATAGGTTCCCCCAACAATGGGGCGCCCATCCGGCAGTGTAAACATGTTCAGTGGCCAACCACCCGAGCGCTGAATACGTAAAAGCGCATCCATGTAAAAGCGATCGACTTCAGGATGTTCTTCGCGGTCCACTTTGATCGTGATGAAATGTGTATTCAGATAATCCGCGATTTCTTGATCTTCGAAAGATTCGTGCTCCATGACATGGCACCAATGACAGGTGGAATAACCGATGGAGACTAAGACCATCCGATCCAAACGTTTTGCTTCCGCGAATGCTTCCTTCGACCAAGCCCGCCAATGGACTGGGTTTTGAGCATGTTGCTGAAGATAACTACTTTTCTCAGTTTTTAACTGGTTCACTGGCACCAAGACTCCCATAGTAAATCGCTGAAATCACATGATTTATTCGTCAAACTTTGCCTTTCATTTTGATAAGTCTGTCGCAGCGTGCTATGCCAAGCGTCATTGGTAGTACTGCGCGTTTCAGCATCCGGACAAGGAGATAAAATATGAAAACCCTTTGGAAGAATTGCTTATCAATTTCCGCAATTTTAGTGGCCGGCGTGGCCAGCGCCCAAACATTGGACGACGCTCCCTCTTCGGCGCAAAGCTCGTTGAAGGCACCCCCCGCTCTACTTGTGGCGGTTCCTGAAAACGGCGAACAAAAGGATCAGGCAATCGTTATTCCTTTTCGCGCAATCGAAGACCTCGAGATTTTGGATGTCGCTGATATCGAAAAGAATCGTGAGAAAATCGCCGGCGAAATCGAAGATTACTTAGCCAGTGAAGAAACAAAGGCAAAGAAAACTGAAAAGAAAACAGTGGATGTCGCCACGATTTTGAAATCAAAAGCCTCTAAGGTTTTCGCTGAAGAAGTGGGCGATCTTAAGAGCCGCGACGCTTGGTTTCGCTGCTTCTACCGACCTTATTCAAGCGCTCGCTACTACAACCCCTACTATTACGGCTATTCGGCATTTTCGAACATCTATTATTACAGCTGGCATAGACCCGTTTACTGGCGCAGTGGATTTAACTACTTCTACTACACCTATCGATGGGGACGTTCATGGTGGTAAGGAACTAGCCGAGACGCCTTAGCGCGTTGCGGTTTTTGGCCGAGGGAGAGTCGCTCTCCTTTCGGCCTTTTTTTGAACCCATGATTAACGCGAGGCGTTAATTTTGAAAGGAATGACAAAGTTATGAATGAACGAAGGATGAAACGAAACTTAAGGACAGCGCTTTCATACGTAGCGCTCGCTGGGCTTCTTAGCTTTTTCGGATCCAATGCCCATGCCCAATACTTCGCCTTCGAAAAAAAGCGGGCGGAAGAAATCCAGAACGCTGTATTGCCCGCCGATCTCCAGGAACATCTAGCATCACGAAAACTCACCAAACTCAAAATCGCTATCCTGGATAACGGATTTGGAAGCTTTGAAGAAGGCGAAGACAACCTTCCAGAATCAGCTCGCTTGATTAGTGATCCCGCCAAGGACTTGGCCGGCGCCACTGCGGGCGTGGCGATTGCACCTTCGGATCATGGACTTGCGATGGCTCAGACACTTTGGGCAATGACTGGTCTCCACCGGAAAAATGCACCTCAGATCTACCTGGTGAACGCACACCGCTGGACGAATTTCAAAAATGCTGTCGATTGGTGCATCGAAAACAAAATCGATATCATTCTTTTTGCGCAGAATTTCGAAATCGGCAATCTGGATGGCAGTGGATATGTCAGTGAAAAAGTAAACGAAGCGACAAAGGCCGGCATACTTTGGGTGAATGCGGCCGGGAATTATCGGGACCTTGTTTACAATGGCCCGATTAATGTCGCCAAAAATGGAAAGCTGCGATTCAATTTTGCCGACAAAAAAAGCAAAGATTATTTGGAATTCAGCGTTGAAAATGATTCCACACCGGTCACGATTTCGCTGTCCTGGAACGACCTACCAGACGACGAAACCGAAGCCGTAATCAGCGACCTGGACTTGAAACTTTATGATGACAAAGACCAGGAAGTCACCATCACCAAAGTCGAAGGCGAAGGCGAAGGCGAGAACGCCAAGAAGATCAAAGTTCCTGCCGTCACGAACTATCGCTCTGATGGTAAAGGCAAAGACAATGCCCCGGAAGGCGATAACCGCATTTATTCGCCGATTCCCCGCGAATTTGTCGAAGTTAGTCTTCGGCGCGGCGATTATCGAATCCGCGTCCTGGACCGTAGCCAAAACTTCGTAAAGGGAGACAAACTGCGCGTTCTGCTTCTACCGGACGCACCCTATAATTTTGAAAAAAAATCCCGCGGAATCACTTTCACTGACAAAACCTTGGGCTACGAAATTTTTACTCCCGCGGACAACAAAAATGCGATCACGGTCGGCGAGTTTTCGGACATCTCTTCACGCGGCCCGAATCTTAATGGCGACGTGAAACCGGATGTTTTGATTCGTGATGCTCGCATTGAACTCACGGATGGGAGTCTGAATTACTTCGGCAGTTCAACAGCCGCGGCTATTTTTGCGGGCACTCTTGCCCTAATGAGAGTCAAAGATCCGGATTTAGATCGAGATGATCTCACTGAACTATTTGAAAAAACTGCACGCATGCAGCGCGGTGATGTGGCCATTTTTCAAAATCCTGCAGCGACAATGGCTTCCAACATTCCTCGCAGCCGTCGTCCCAGAGAGAGAGATCCCGTGAGCACCGTACAAAATGAATTGCGTTGGCGTGATCCAATCCGCTTTCCGCCGCCCCACATTATCCCGCCCCACCTTGGACCACGCCCGATCTTTCCACCACCATTTTTTCATCCAAATTGGTAGGTGTCAGAATTGCTTCCTTGAAAAACACCTCTGAGATCCATAGAAGATTCCTCAATGAAGTATTGGCTGATGAAATCCGAGCCGACGGATTATTCCATCGAAGACTTGAAGCGCGATAAAAAAACACTCTGGACTGGGGTGCGAAACTATCAAGCCCGCAATTTTATGATCTTGGATATGAGTGTCGGTGACCGAGCCTTTTTCTACAACTCGAACGGAGATCCATCGGGCATCACAGGCATTGTTGAAATCTCACGGCCGGCCACCGCAGATCCCACGCAATTTGATCCAAAGAGCAAATACTATGAGGCACGAGCTCGACCGGAAAAAGCTGTTTGGGAATGTGTTGAAGTTTCCTTCGTAAAAAGTTTCAAGAGCATTTTAACTCTTGGAGACATCAAGAAAATCAAGGGGCTTGAATCCATGGAAGTCTTGAAGCGAGGGAATCGCCTCTCCATTCAACCGGTAAAAAAAACAGAATTCCAAAAGATTCTCAAAGCCATTGAAGCCGGAAAATGAAGGAGGGATGAGGAATTTCTTCCCCACCCCTCTCCTGGATTAAAATCTAAGGATTCTAACTTAGCTCAGCCTTCGTCGTCGGGCTCGTAGGCCGAAGGGAATCCCCCACCCGCCGCCGCGCCATATTGGCGATTTCGGTGGCGCTGTTCGTAATCCTGTTGAGCCTCAAGAGAAAGACGCGTCCAAGGCTGCGCCATCAAGCGCTTGTAGCCGATCGGCTCTTCTGTTTCTTCGCAAACTCCGTAGCTACCGTCATTGACGCGTTTTATCGCTTCATAGACTTCAAATCGTAAAGTCTTCTTCTGATCCAAGACGATCTGAGAGCGCTGCACTTGCTCTTCGTGGCTGCTGCGATCGACTTCATCAGGAGCCGACTGCTCGCTATCGTCATCGGTCAATTCATTTTCGATATCACGAATCTCAACGTCCAAAGACGCGAGCTTGTCTTCCAGCTTCTTCTTCAGCTCCTTGAGCTGTGTTTGGTTCAATCCCGAGGGGTTGATAGCCATAGTGTTCCTCCAGTTCATGGTCCTATTAGGACCGCCTTTAGATAGCGCTAATTGTGCTTCTCAACAAGGGAAAATGAGCGCATTTTGTGCCCCTTAAATTAAGTCCAGACTGTCAACAAGTGTCGGATTTTAAACATGATTACAAGAAACACTCGCCTACACTAAACAGACTATGCTTAGCGTCCCACCACTAGCAAATCCCAGCCAAGCGGATCGGGATTCCTTAATCGAACGGCTTCACTGCCCCGCCATACCTCGATCGGACTACGTGCCCGCGCGCCCAGCGACTCTAGTCGCGAAGTCGACAAGACAAGAGCAGTCAGCCGATTCGATCGCCCGCGCGAGGCATAGAGCCGAGTTCCGCACGCAAGTGTAAATATCTTAGAAAAATCCTTCCACCCCAGAACCTCGCCTAAAAAATTTCGCCCGCTCAGATTCAAACTCAGCTCAAGGCCGACGATGCCGGTGACTCCGTTAGGGTGCCGTCGAGGAATTTTCCTTCGCCTTCTTCTTTCAGGACTGTCCTCATATTCAGTGAGCCAGAGAAAAATCCCTTTCATGGAGTCTTTGAAGGTGATGAAATTCCATCCCGGAAGCCGCGACACTGCATCTTTTTTCCATGCGTAATTTTTGTGACTCAACTGGCTTTTAATTTTTTGTTTTTGCAAACGCTTTTGAAATTTCACAAGAGGGCTTGTCGCGCTCAGAGAAAGTCCGCTGCATTCCACTTTTTGCCCACCTTTGGCCAGATGGATGAACTCAAGGTAGCGTAACGGAAACGTCTGATCTCCGCGAAATGTAATGAAACGGCAAAATTGTCGCCCCGGATGTTCAACTTGAATGGCATCACGAAGAAATCCTAATTTTTCCAAGCGCCGCATGAAGGAGTATCCAGGATCAGCACAATAGGCATGATCAAAAGCCAAAGTTGATGTTTTTGCCATGCAGAGGAATTAGCCTCTCAGAACGGCCGCTGTCACTAGACCTCTGCCTTTTTAATGCAATTATTTCAGCCACCTGCCCCGAGAGAAATTTAAGCTAAATATAAATAGAATGTATTTATTTTGCGGCATGAAATCTTGACCCGACGCGGGAAAATATGTTTAAACCTTCATCTTGAGCACTTTGAAGGAAATGAATTTTTGGCCGATCGGCCTGAGTCATGAGCTTAAACATAAATTGTTTTTGAGCATTAGTTTAGCAGCTCTCTTACTTTGGCCAAAATTTGCGATCTCGACCAACGACTATCTTGAAGATGTCGCCACCCTTGAATCTTGCGAGGTCAATTTACAGCACAGGCTAGCTGCCGCAGATTCCGCTCTCGTGAATGCCTACTTCAAAAAACTGGAACAATATATGCTTCATGCTTCCTCTACTCTTTCGTCCCCGCAAGTTCCCCACGCCGTTCTCAATCGAGCCAATCCGAGTCAACTCGAAGAACTCTATGCGCGCGAAGAGAAAATTATGGCCGCCGCTTTTCGCCCGATTCCGGGCAGCATTAAGGCTGCCGATCGCAATAGATCAATGAATGCTCTTCCCGAAAGACGCGCCAAGCAGCTCACCGGATTTTTGCGGAAACCCGGCCAGCTGGATCATATGACCATGGAAATTGCTGATGCCTTTTTGTATTTCCGCCAGGATGGCTCGGTTTTGCTGATGGGCTCCGGACAAAATTATATCGAATACCCATCGCTTGATCACATGCTCAAGCGCCTTGAGGGAAAACGAAAAGCCTGGGATCTGCGCTATCCGGACGGTACAAAAATTTTGGGCCCCTATCACTCAGGAGAGCTTCCATGGGATCTGAACATTGTGCGCTGGGAAGATGGCACCGAAATCATGTATGGAGGCGCTATGCGTCCGCCGAATCTTCGCATCGGTGCCACGGGTAACGAAAAAGCCCACGCAGACATTGCCTCCGACAATTGGAGCCGCAGCGGTCATGCATTTGAAAAGAAAATCATGGATGGTCACGAGGTTTGGGTGATGCGAGCGCACGATCTCTTTGGACAAAAAGCGAGCCAAAATCCCACATGGCTAGGCCACAATTACGGCCGACGCATCATCACGGATTCCGAAGGGAAGGTGTGGCGCGATCGAAATGGATCGGCGTGGCTGATCTACGACAAAGTTTACGATGACAACGGCAACGTTCCGCGACGCACGAAAATCTTCGCACGCAGAATGAAAAATTATTTCGAAACACACGGCGAAGAAATTTCACTGGTCAAAGAGTCGGATTTGGAAACTCCTATTGTTGAACGCTCGTTTGGGAACTTCGATCCTCTCGGTCGGTGGGTATTGATCGAGGGGGGGAACCCCTTCACCGTTACTCTGGGCGACGAGACCTATCATGGGCTCGCGGCCAGCGCCAATGACTTCCCTACCGATAAATATCCGACCTTGGTAGGTTTTCGGAAATCCGCAAACGACGAAACCGAGGGCAGAATCGGCGAATATGATTTTCTTAAAAATTCAAATGGCACAACAGATTTGCGAGACCTTGCCGAAAGAATTCGGCAGAAATACCAAATCTCCTGGGGTCCCGGACGACCATTTTTCTTTCAGGACAGTCGAAAAAAATGGTGGCTGATAGCCCACGGAATTGATTTGAGCGTTCTCCCGGAAGGACACGATGGAAGTCGGTGGCCACCGGCACATCAAATGGAACACTTTCATCGAAACCAGTATTTGTTTCCTGTGGAAATAATAAAAGTGGGCAATGAGATTCGGATTACAATCGACGGCGACTAAAGCAGCCTCAGTTAAGCTTTGCGCTGAGAGACGATGTGGTCCAAGTAGTCATAGGAATAGATCCCCGTGTTGTGACCATCGCTCCATGTGATATTGATCGCATAATTTCCGACCGTGTGAATACGCGTGGGATGAACATCTGCTGAAACAGATTCCATTTGAATTTTTCGCTTTCCAGTATTTTCGTCTACACAGTGGGCGCAGGGGCAGAGAAATCGAAGTTCCCGGAACGGCACAAGACTTTGCCGTCCATCGTTCCAGGCAAGCTTCACGACTTTGGCTGCGGTGTTGGGCTCTACGGAAAGCACAATCGGTTTTTCTTTGCGCGCACCTGAAAGAAGTGTGCTTAGCTCGGCCGCCATCTTTTGGGCCAGTTCCATGAAAAGTTTTGCGGAATCCGAATCGGGACGAGACTCGATGATCGGTCGTCCTTGATCGCCCTCGCTCACCAGATAGGAATCAATTGGAAAGCGCTGCAATAGTGGCAAGCCCAATTCCTTCGAAACCTGGTCTCCTCCACCACGTTGGAAAATAGCATCGTGATGTCCACAATTGGGGCAAACATACTCACTCATGTTTTCAACGATACCAATCACTGGCACCCGAAGCTGTTGAAACATTTTTAGACCCTTCGCTGCAATCTCGGTGGCCAGCGCCTGCGGCGTCATGACAATAACGGCACCCGACAATCGCACCGCCTGTGAAATAGTGATTTGGATATCGCCCGTGCCGGGAGGCAAATCGACGATCAAGTAATCGAGCTCGCCCCAGTCGACCTCGCTCAAAAATTGCGAGACCGCGCGTGAGGCCATGGGCCCGCGCCAGATAGCAGGAGTTTCCCCCAAAAGTCCCATGCTCATGCATTTGATTCCATAAACCTCGGGGGGAATGACCCGCTCGCCTACTTGCTGCGGCATTTCCCGCGTGCCTAAAAGCTTGGGAAGAGACGGTCCATAGATATCGGCGTCTAAAAGTCCGACGCGTGCTCCAAATTTTTTCAATGCCACCGCGAGGTTGATGGCTACCGTGGACTTACCCACCCCACCCTTGCCAGATCCAACCGCAATAATGTGTTTTACACCTTGAAGAGGGCTTCCCTCGGGACGCGGGGATCCAGGAACAACAACCGATGATTTCTCAGCTCCGGAATTCATGAAACTCAGCCTAGTGTCGCCAGCTCGGTCGGGCAAGACTTCTTGAGGGCATCCATGAAGCATTCTCTAAATCTCCCATACTGCACCTTAAAGGGAAGCACAGCCTGTGCTAAAGTCATCCCACATGAGCGAAAGCCCTACTAAAATCACACTCATTCGCGGCGATGGCATCGGCCCCGAAATCATGGAAGCCGTGGTCTCAATACTTGACGCCGCTTCGGCCAATCTTTCGTATGATGAAATCGAAATCGGATTGGGAAGTATTGAAAAAAATGGCCAGGGAGTCACAGATCAGGCTCTTGATGTTTTGCGGAAAAACAAGATCGCACTCAAAAGTCCTACCGCGACTCCTGTCGGCGGTGGTCACAAGTCCGTCAATGTGACCCTACGAAAGGCACTGGATCTTTTTGTAAACGTTCGCCCCTGTCGCAGTCTTCCCGGAATAGAAACTCCATTCAAAGATATTGATTTGGTGATCGTTCGCGAAAATATCGAAGACACCTATGCCGGTATCGAGCACCGGCAAAGTGAAGATATGGCGCAGTGTTTGCGCATCACGACACGATCGGAGTCCCTGAGGACCCATCGGTTCGCTTTTGAGATGGCGCGTTCGATGGGCCGAAAAAAAATATCTTGTGTCCACAAAGCAAACATCATGAAAATTACTGATGGCTTATTCTTGAATTGCTTTCGCGAATTGGCCCCCGAATACAGCGAGATCCAAAGCTCTGACATCATCGTCGACAATTGCTGTATGCAGCTAGTGTCACGCCCGCAGCAGTTCGATGTTCTGGTCCTTCCAAATCTTTTCGGTGATATCGTGAGCGATCTCTGTGCAGGTCTCATAGGAGGCCTTGGGATCGCGGCCGGCGCGAATATTGGCGAGGATTGTGCCGTTTTCGAGGCTGTTCATGGCTCGGCTCCCGACATCGCAGGCCAAGGCATCGCAAATCCTACGGCCCTACTGCAGTCCGCGATTTTGATGCTGAAGCATATGAAAAAAATCGATGTTGCCACGCGCATCGAAAAAAGCCTGACCTACACGCTTAATAACCCACAAACACGCACGCGCGATCTGCGTGGAAGTGCTTCGACCACGGCCTTTGCAAAAGCCGTGATCACGAATTTGGCGTGTTAGGAAATCGAGAGAGAGACCTTATGTCTGTAAAAGTCACCACCATCGGCGTTGATATATTTTTGGTACAAAAAGAGATCCCTCAGGCCCCCAAGGATTTCGAATCCATGAAATTAAAATTGATTTCTAATCGGGGGACAAAGGTTTGGCCCGGGACTGCGCCCAAGATACAAATGACCGACCACTACTGCTGCCGTTACATGGCTGAAAAAGAAGTGAGCTCGGCCAGCATCACCAAGTTACTTCAGGATCTGGACTCTAAAGGTTTTCACTGGGTCCACGTGGAAAAACTTTTGCAGTTTGACGGCAAAAACGGATTTTCTGACGCCCAAGGCGAATAGTTTAACCTCCTAGTTCCGCCGGACGACCTCAGTTTGTACCAAATTTGGCAAGCCAAAGTGGCAAAAAGGCTTTAAATCGCTCTGCCGCTTGTGCTAGGAACGGGCGCACTTGAAAAAGCTCAACCAGGCCTATCTGTTTGCAGTCCTAACGCTCGTCGCTGCGAGTCCCAGCTACGCCAGCAAATCAAAGCCATGTGGGGAAAGCTTAGCTCCTGCTCAGAATGTTGCAGCTAAGGCTGACTTGAAGACTTTTGCCAGCAACTACAGCAAACGCTTTAATCAGGTTTTGGTGGAGAAACTGCGCAATTTACGTGTGACAGAAAATCACGCCGATGCTCTTCGGCTCATAGACTCCATGCTCTTTAGCTTGGAGTCCGGCGGGAAACGCGTGCGCCCGCTATTGGTGGCGCTGGTTGGACGCTCTTACAATCTACGGCCCGAGACACTGGATCCGATCGCCACAGCTGTCGAAATGCTTCACACCAGCTCCCTGATCTTGGACGACTTACCGATGATGGATAACTCAGACCTTCGCCGGGGCCGCATGGCCAATCACAGACAATTTGATGAGCAGACCGCAACCCTGGCCAGTGTTTCGTTAATCGCCCATGCTGGCATTGCGCTCACGACAATCTCAGATCAAGGTTTTGATGAAAAACTTTCCATTGCGGTTCACCGGTTTGCTTTCTCCCAAATACATCCCCTCGCGGCCGGGCAATTGCGTGATCTCCGGTCCACGCAAGCCATCGTTGGCCCCGAAGTTTTGGAGGAGATGACTTATCTTAAAACTGGCCTCGGTTTGGAAACCAGCATTGTTTCTGCAGCAATTCTGGGGGGCGCAAGTGAGGATGAAATCGTCAAGTGGAGAAAATTCTCACGCGTTCTTGGACAAATTTTTCAATTGAAAGACGATCTACTGGATGTGGATGGAAATCCTGCCGCCACAGGAAAGCCGACCCAGATTGACGAACGCAACAACACGCTCACCTATGTGAAAGTTTATGGCTTGTCCCAGGCGCGCGATATGCTGGAAACTTTGCGTGACCAAGCCATCGCTGCACTTGCTGAAATTCAGATAGGCGACAGCGCTTATCTCGAGGCCCTGGTCGACTATATCGTAAAACGCGATCGCTAGTGCCAAAAGTCCTAGATTTCACCCGAAGCCCAGGGCTGACTGCGCTCGTAGAGATCCTCGATGTATTCCTTGGGACTGACGATGCCCCAAACTTCATAGGTCGTTTCATCGCTATGAGCCTTCATTACCGCCAATTCCGGTGCCTCTCTGATGAATTGTTTAAGAGTCAGATCCACATAGTAGTCCTGGCCCTCCCGAGTGGTGAGAACCAACCAATAGTGCTCCATACGGATCGGCAGACCCGGAGAGTAAAAGGAGCCGTAGGCCACCTTCATTCGTGCGTAGATCTCGGGGTATTCTCGCATTTTCAGCAAAGCCCAAGCGACACTGTTTTCACACAAAAGAGAAGAGTCTCGGGCATAATCACCCGTGATTTCGCCAATTTCTCCGCGCGCCAACATGTCTTCTAAAAATTTTTGAGGTTCCAAGACCTTGCCCATGACGGGTTCTAAACGGCTTAAATCGATGTAGTCCAAAAGGATACGCTTCTTGGGGAAGAATAACGGGTCATTATAAAAATCCTCTAACGCACCCTCGGCTCCCACTAAAAATGGATCGACTTCTCTCGCAGATAACTCTTTTTTACTGAGTTCATCCGAGCAAGAATTCGCTGAGACATCTGATGGCAAGCCCAGATAAACGCTCAAGAGGCAGAGCACGCGAAGCAAAAGGAAATTTTGCATTAGGAAGGGATTGCGGAATCAAATCAGCGCTTCAATTAAATAAATTTAGATCAACAGTTGCGGCACTTTAAACTGCCAATGCCAAAACCTTGAGCATATCGGGATTTTGAAGGAGCTCGATTTCTCCTCGCGCCACCCCCAACAAAGGCTGACGATCCAAGTTGATTAAAAGTCCGGTCCTCTCAGAGAGTAGATCTTGAAGACGCGGGAAATGAGATGCGCCGCCCGATAGATGAATTCCGCGGTCCATGATATCGCTGCTCAATTCCTCGGGTGCGACGCGAAGAACTTTCTCCACCGTGCGCAGAATACTTTCAAAGAGTGAATCCAGCACGGGGTCGAGATCCATCGCTTCCACAGAGATGGTTGCCGGAAGCGAGCGACGCAAATCCAAGCCACTGACCTTCAAGGGTCGTAGAAAAATTTCATTGCGCTCGATCGCAAACTTCAGCAAAAGTTCCGAGGCCGTGCGCCGGCCAATTCGGAATTGATACTTCCTTTGGAAAAAACGAATCATTTCGTCTTCAAAGTCATCGCCACCAATACGAACCGAAGCATGTGCGACCACACCCCCCAGCGAGTACAAAACAACTTCAGTAATTCCGGCTCCTACATCGACCATTAAAATTCCCTTTTGATCGAAAAAACCGGGGACCATTCCCAATGCCGCGGCTGTTGGCTCAGCGACCAATGTAACTTTGGAGGCACCGGAAACTAAACAAACCCTATTAAAAGCCTCGCGTTCAACGCCGGTCACATCAAGAGGCGCAGTCACCAGAAGATGAAAACCTCGAAACCGAGGTTGTAGATCTCGCAAGGCACCTTCTAAGAGTCGACCGCAATTCTTAAAATCGGAAACAACACCGCGGGCGATGGGTTTGATCAATTCAAAATTTCCCGGATCTCTTTCATAAACTTCGGCTGCGATCTGTCCCGTAAGTAAAGGTGACTTGGAAGTTCCCGGGCGACGTCGACGAGCCGCCAAACATTGGTCGCGAAACAAGATACTTTTTCGATCACTGATCAAGTAATTGCGCGTGCCTAAATCCAAGGCAAAATCAGGTCGAGAGCGGACTAATTGAGGAAACATAACTGTATTTTAGCATAAGGCCTGCTTAAGTAGGACTTTCTTCCAGGCCAGGCATCAGGGTCAAATGCGCTGTTGGACTTTGGGCATTGATCCCCTGCGACAGGGGCCACCCATCGGCAGACATACTGGCACGCTTCTTGTAGGGTCGAGCTAATGACGGCTTTGGATCCTCTGAGTGTTCTTCAAGACCGCTTTGGTTTTTCGGATTTCCGCAAGGGTCAGCGGGCAATCATTGAATCCGTATTAAAACGCCACGATACACTCGCCGTGATGCCAACGGGCGGAGGTAAATCACTTTGTTATCAGATTCCGGCCGTAGCCCTCAGCTCACGGGTTTTGGTGATTAGCCCCCTGATTGCGCTCATGAAGGATCAGGTGCGAAACCTACAGGCCCTGGGCATTCCCGCAGGTGCCATCCATTCGGGGCAAGAAACTGATGAAAAACGTGTAGTTTTTGAGGCACTCGCCAAAGAAAAGAGCTTTGTACTTTATCTCTCACCGGAACGCGTACAGACCGAGGCCTTCACCCATTGGCTCAGTCGTAATGCACATGCATTCTCGCTCTTTGCGATCGACGAGGCCCATTGCATTTCACAATGGGGGCCGGACTTTCGCGAAGATTATGCAAAACTTTTTTCGCTGCGGTTGATTGCGCCTGACGTCCCGATTCTTGCTTTAACGGCGACCGCAACACCGCCCGTATTGGCGGACATCAGTCGCCAATTGCAACTTCGAAAACCCGAGGCGCACGTCCACGGCTTTTATCGTCCGAATCTTTATTATCAGATCGAGACTTGCGAAGACTTAAATGAAAAATACCATTGGCTCGACTCGGCGATTCGAAAAACGCCGACCGGCCGAGTTCTAATTTATTGTGGAACTCGCAAGGAAACCAAGGAGATCGCAAGCTGGCTTTCGAATCACTTCGAGGGTGTGGCTTATTACCACGCCGGGCTGAGTCCAGAAAAACGCAATCAGGTCCAAAAAAATTATGAGGTCAGGAAAACCCGCATACTGGCAGCGACCAATGCCTTTGGAATGGGCATCGATCACCCCGACGTGCGCCTGGTGATTCACTTTCAGATCCCCGCCAATATCGAAAGCCTATACCAAGAAATGGGAAGAGCGGGCCGGGATGGCCAGACCTCTACCTGCCTTGTGCTCTACGCAAAAAAAGACAAAGGCCTTCATTCTTTTTTCATCCGAACTTCCTCGGCGCCAAAGGAAATCATAAAATCACGCTGGCGTGCGCTGGAAACGTTGACGGATTTCGCCGAAGTTCAAGAATGCCGGCATGCAGCTATTTTGACTTACTTTAAAGATCCAACCCGGATGAAAGCCTGTGGCCACTGCGATATCTGTGACCCCGCAGCGGTCGCCAAGATTCCTCGACCCGAAATCGAAGCGCGACTTGGCAACTCGAAAACTTCTTTGAAAAAGAAAAAGACGGCTTCTAAAAAAGCTGTGGGGGGAGCGCTTACGGAAAGTGAGACTCTCATCTTTGACGAACTAAAAATCTGGCGAAAGGCTTACGCCGAGTCTCACGATGTTCCGGCCTTTGTTGTTCTCAGCAATAAAAGTCTAGAAGATCTTTGCCGTAAAAAGCCACGAAACATCACCGAACTTCTTGAGGTCTACGGATTCGGAGAGAAAAAAATCGAGGCCCTCGGCGAGGAGATCCTCACCCAACTTAGGCCCTTTCATAGCTAAAATACTACAGAGCTTCGTCGAGGATTTTTGCAAGTCGAAGTCCGGCCTGCAAGATGCACTGGTAAATAACAGGCTGATGCGAAAAAGAAGGCAACGCAAACAAAGTCAAGCGACGCGCTCCGTCCCAAAAAAACTAAATGCTTCGATAAGCCGGGAAGCCTGGCTTGAGTGTAGTTCCTGATCTGCTAGAAATTTTCAAATGAAGATCGCTCTCATTGGCGCTCAAGGCGTAGGAAAAACCACCTTATCTAAGGCTCTGCAAAGTCTTCGTCCGAATTCTTTCATCGTTAGGGAGACTGTTCGGGAGTGCCCCTATCCCTGTGACCAGAATGCAGACTTTAAAACTGAATGGTGGGTTCTCTCGCACTCTATTCTGGCAGAACAGGAAGCTCGTGAGCTTCAAAAAGAATTGATCATCACTGACCGCTGTCTTCTGGACATAGCGGTCTACACGAAGCTCATAAATGAAAATGCTAAAGAACGTCTGTCGGACGGCCAACGGCAGTTGATTGAAAATAGTATTCTGAGCTGGCTCGCTGAGGATCGCTACGACGCGATATTTTTCTTAAAGGTAGACCCAAAAGTCTGGGTCACGCGTGATCTGGACGATGGATTTCGGTCTGTAGATCTCAATTGGTACAACATACTGACCTCGGAATTTGAGGCGGCCATCGAGCGTCTGCGTGTAAATGAGCTAACCCAAATTGAGGTCGTGCATAACAATGGAAAGCTGGAAGAGACTGCAGCCGTTATTATGCAAAAGATTTCGTCACTATCGTCAGGGAAAAGTCCCCGACCAGCAGAAATCGCGGTTTAAATCAGAGAGTACGGAAAAACGGTTCGAGCGATTCAATAAAATCGCTAAACAGTGCGCGGTGTTTGGCATCAGCTAGTTCGAACTCAAAAACGGAAGCTTTCTTTTTATGTTCTACAGGAAAGTTTAAAATTTTTCGGTATTTGACCGGAAACTCCTCGGAGACCTTGACCGTGTCTAAGACAGGATCAGGTATCAAAATTGCGCCGATTAATGGATCTTCAACGGGATGAAGTTCGCAAATGGTCTTTTCATCCCACATGCCAACGCAAACCCAACCTTCTGAGGCTCCCTTCCAAATCCACTCCAAACGCAATCCAGCCGTTCGCAGTCCTTGCATTGCAGTGTCCAACATGCGGAATTGTTTGCCGGGGAGCATCCCTCGGACTGTGCTGATTGAAGGCTTAACTGATTTTCGCTTCAACGGGTGGAGTTCTCGTAATGCCGTCATTCTATAACCTCTAAGCTCTAGCGCGAATTTAGGTCTTCGACACTCTGAAACTAAGCCCCAAGATATACCCAAAATGCCCAATGCTTTCCAGAAGAAAGCATCCGAAAAGCCGAGTCTCCGCACTGGTAAAAAGGGAAATTGAATGCGAAATTGAGAAGTTAAATGGTCGAATCTTTTTATTTGTTAGCCAATCCAGAGCTTGTGGAGCGGGCCTGGAAACAGAAGAATTTGCTGTCGGCTAGCATCCTGGGCCGGGAAGCCCATCGCCAACTACGGCCTGACGTGATCAAGGATCGGACCCGTTTAGACATTATGAGCCTAGATTCTCGCCTTGGGATCCGCGGCCCCCAAAAGGAAGAGGGGGGCTCGGGAACGCAGGCACAATCAAATAATTTTGATTTTCACGAACTGGAGGCACCAGACACTGTTCATCCGGGAATCCTTCTTATGATGGAAGAACTGCGGCATAATCCACTACCGGAAAAAATGGCCCAATTGCGCCTGCGCTACCATCCAGAAACTAAGGCCAAGGGCCTGTGGATAGACATCTCAAATGAATCCATCAAAAGGCTTCTGGATAGTGGTGATTGGTTGCGGTCCTTTCTCAAAAGAGGATGGTTCCTGGAATTGGGTCAAAAAGGAAAAGAAGTCCATGCGATGGAAAATCAGTCACTGAGTTTTCAACCGGCATCGGCCCGACGCTGGCTGGATTCCTATTCTATGCATAATGAGGCGATTCCGCTGTGCTCGAAGATCGCGCACTTTTCCCAGCCGGGGCCCGAGGCGAACCGCGCACTCCTAGTAGCGGCATTTGACTTGATCGACGCATGTGAAGTTTCGGCTAGAAACTTTGTAGAATTCGGCGCTGGTTATGGCAACCTCACCGCGGCTTTTGCAAGTCGATTCTCTGGTAGCTCTTGGTCTTCTGAATTCGACGCGGATATGACAGATGCATTGCTACTGAACAAAGAAGAATTTTTTCCTCAGGTCGAAATTGTACACAGTCGCGCCGCCAGCAAAGTTGTCGATTTGGGGAAATATGATTTATGTTTGATTGATCCTCCACGACCAGGTTTTCCAGATCTTTTTAAGGACCTCCTCCGCGAAGGCCCCAGACTTCCAAAATACTTTCTCGCCTACCATTGCCATCATCGCGGGTTGCTCAGCGACAGCGAGGCCCTGAAGAAGCTTTCTTATCAATTGCAGGCTTGGACGAGCATTGATGTTTTTCCTGCCACACCCCACCACGAAGTTGTTTCACTCTGGGAGCGATCATGAATCTACGAGAAAAGTTACTAGAATCCATTGATCTCCGTATTACTTGTGCTCCAGGATTAGAAAATCTGCTTCTCGACGAAATAGAACGATTGGGACTCCGTCGTGGCACGCTGATTCGAACTAGTTGCGTCGGAATGGAATGCGAATTTGAAGGGCTTCTTCATTTACTTGAAAATAGTCGCCTGGCCTCGAAGGTCCTGTTGCCGCTGCGGGAGTTTGCCGCAAAAAATGCTGAAATGCTCTACGATCAGGTACGTCGCATTCGTTGGCCTGAAATTTTTTCCCCCGAACAGTCGATGCGTGTTGAATGTCACGGCCAGTTTCCCGAGAATCTCAAATCGAGTTTTGCTCCGCTAAAAATTAAAGACGCCATTTGTGATGAGTTTCGAAAACTCTGCAACGACCAACGCCCGGAGATCGACACCCAAGATCCAGATATCGACATTTTCGCCTACTTTGAAAAAGGTCGCTGCGAAATTTCCCTGGATCTCTGCGGTCTGCCACTTCATCGCCGAGGATACCGCGAGGACGGCGGCGAAGCTCCGTTACGCGAAGATCGCGCGGCTGCCCTCTTAGACTTTTGCTCCTACCGAGGCCAAGTTATTCTCGCCGATCCCTTCTGCGGATCCGGAACTCTACCGATCGAAGCCGCACTCTATCTCAAGAATCTTCCTTTTCGAAGGAACGAACAAGTTAAAGGTCTCACACTCTTCAAACTCTTTCCCGACCTGATGGGAGCTCGTACGAAGACTCAGGCCCAATTGAGTCCGACAAGTTTTGAGCGCATTCACGCGTCGGACATCGATTTCGGCGCGGTATCTCGGGCCAAGGAGAACATCAAACGAGCCGACGTCAACGACTGGATTCAAATTCGCCAGAAGGATGCGCTCGAATTGAGCCTAGAGGCTCCCGAAAAAACTTTGATCGTCGCCAACCCTCCCTACGGCGAGCGCCTATCGGAAAAAACAGCGGCAGCTGAACTTCTGAAAAACTTTGTTTCTCATGTGAAACACAATCTGGCCCCCACTCATCTTGCCTTGATCATTTCGGAGGATTTAAAGGATGCCGTAGGCCTTCGCCCACAGAAGCAGATGAGCTTGAAATCTGGGGACCTGCGTTTGCGAATGCTTTATCTGGAAATTCGCAAAGGTCGATTCAAATCGAATTAGTATCCAGCTACGCGCTTCATTTCACGTCCCAGGCCCTTTGCGGTTGGGAACATGATGAAAGTCGCAGCGTTGTCTGTCGAATTCCAGACGAGGTCGACATGAGTTCGGTGATCGCGGGACATAAATCGACTTGCAGTTTTGCTTGAGCCCCAATTTCGATCCTTGTGGTAGATGTAATTTGCGTCGGTCAAAGCTTTCTTCCAGCGATTGAAGGCCGCTTTGCCGCGTTCATCCAGATAGACTTTCGCCAGCTGAAGACCTGTTCCACGATCTTTTTCGAGCAGGTTCACGACGACCTTGCCACCAATAACACAAACCCGATGGCGAACCTTGCCGTTGTCTTTTACAGTTTTCCATTCGCAGTCGAAACCAAGTGAAGTCGAACTGAATTCACTGAGCCAGGGAGTTTCCATAAGATAGAGTTGCTCTCCGCCCGAGGCCGTAACGGCAAGTTGCGGGCCACTACCTGAGCTCGCCGCAGACCAGCTGTTTTCGGTGTCTGCGACGGCGCGATCTTCGGCAGGCATCGAATTGCCAAGATCCAGCTCATTGGAGGCATAAGAAGAGGCAGAATCGTCTTCGAGACTCAGATCATCGCCTGACATATCCAGAGGTTCCGCAGTCGAATTCATAATGTCGTTTTCAGTAATCATCATCTCACTATCGAGCCCAGACATATCCGCGCTGCTATCGA
The DNA here is from genome assembly GCA_964636255.1 of uncultured Bacteriovoracaceae bacterium. GTDB lineage: Bacteria > Bdellovibrionota > UBA2428 > UBA2428 > UBA2428 > CAXNGS01. Next base: position 78,778 of record CAZWNW010000004.1, read on the forward strand.
TCGAAGCGGCCAGAGACTCTAATTCACCTGCGTCGCTAGAACTCCCTCCGCCGGAAGCGCAGGAAGACAATATTGAAAGTGTGATGATCCAGGAGAGATTCTTTATGGCCTTCATGATTTTAGTCTCATTTCTTCTTTCATTAAATTAAACGACTTCAGTCGTGCACAACCCACTTTTCACTCAGTTATAATTATCGGCCCCACGTCTGGATGCCTCAAATGAAGTTTAGGTAGCTTTTCCGTTAAGATCGCGTGAAGGACGGGGGCGCAGTTGGAAACTCAGCTCAGGCGACCAATAGCGCCCAGCGTTAGCAAGAAGACCGGGGATCCTAAGAGTCTATTTAGCGGCTTCCATTTCGATTCGAGGATAGAGACGTGGGCGTTCACCTAAAGCACTTCCAACAACAAGCTGCTCTCCGAGACTAGTCCAGGCTGGAATCGTCTCAGTGGATAGGCCTAGGGCCTTACGGAGCTCGCGACTACCTCCGGGCAGGAAACTTGCCATAAGAACAGAAAGATCCGAGAGAGCATCCATCAGAGTTCCCAGGCAGGCCTCGAGCTCATTGATTTTCGACGGGTCCTTGCCGAGTGTCCAGGGAGCCTTTTCGTTTACATACCGATCGCAAAGGCCAACGGCATCCGCAAAAGCCGTGAGGGCTAGATGAAAACGTGCCTTAGAGAATTCCTCGCGAAATTTTTGCGCTGACATTTGAAGGCCCTCAATCAAGGCTGCTTCACTCGGACCCCGACTCGTATGGGGAGGAATCTTCGCGTCTAAATATTTATGCGAGAGCGCTAAAACTCGTGAGGCGAGATTTCCAATTCCATTGGCCAGATCGGCGTTGATACGCTGCGCGAAGTTTTCAAAGCTAAACTGCGAATCCAGTCCGAAAGACATTTCCCGCATCAAATAATAGCGAAAAACTTCCGCTCCATACTTCTCTTGGATCTCCATGGGATCGACAACATTCCCCAGAGATTTACTCATCTTAACGCCTGCGACCATCCAAAAGCCGTGAACAATCAAGCGACGAAAAACGGGAAGACCCAAGGACATCAACATGGTTGGCCAGTAAACGGCATGCGTCTTCAGAATATCTTTTCCAATGAAGTGTTGCACGTTTCCCCACAACGCTCCATCAACAGAATCCGGAGATTTCCCATCGTAGCCCGCGCCGGCAACGTAATTCAAAAGAGCATCGAACCAGACATAGGTCACATAATTCTCGTCGAAAGGCAGTGGGATACCCCATTTCAGCCGGTTGGCAGGTCGAGAAATACAGAGATCCTCTAGAGGCTCCTTGAGCATGGCCAACGTCTCATTCATATAATGAGCGGGTTGAATTGCATCGGGATTCTGCTCGTAAAAGCGAAGTAGCTTTTCCTGATAGCTACTCATTTTAAAGAAGTAATTAGATTCCTCGCGGATCTCGGGAGCGCGCCGGTGATCGGGACAGAGTCCTTCGGCATCCCACTCTTGGTCAGTTCGGTAGCGCTCGCAACCCACGCAGTATTTCCCCTCATAGGTGGCAAAATAGATTTCTCCCCGCTCCTTCAACTGGGAAAGCACACTTTTCACGAGAGTATAGTGAGATTCTGACGTTGTGCGGTAGAAAATATCAGTTTCAATTCCCATGCGATCCCAGGCACTTTTGAAGTGGGCCGAAAATTCGTTTGCATAGGCTAGAGGTGTCTTCCCGAGATCAGCTGCAGCCTTTTCAATCTTTTCTCCGTGCTCGTCTGTCCCAGTAAGAAATACGACTTTCCCCCCTAGCTGACGCAAAAAACGGGCATAGGAATCAGCCACCAACGTGGTGTAGGCGTGGCCTAAGTGAGGTTTCGCATTCACATAATAGAGGGGAGTTGTGACGAAAACGGGCTCGGTTTCAGAGGCTTTCATAGAGACAAAAGGCTAGAGCCGCGGAGGGAATTCCGCAAGGGGAGGCACCATTCCCCAGACAAAAGATGTGGTCTAAGTCAGAATTTACCAGTGACATCCGAGAAAAAAATCGTGTTTTCCCTAGGACAGAGCAACGACGAATGAACTTTTTCCTAGTAAGAATAGATCATTCCCCTAGGGAAAAAGTGAAAAATATTTTTTCACCCGCTTGCAAGAGTAGGGTTTTCAGAGGAAATATTAGAGTAACTTTGAAGCCTCAGAGGAGAGAAGAAGGGTAAATATGGCAAAAAAAACTACTAAGAAAAAAGCAACCGCTAAGAAAGCAACCGCAAAGAAAGCAACTGCCAAGAAAGCTACAAAAAAAGTAGCTAAGAAAAAGGCGACCGCTAAGAAAGCTACTGCGAAGAAGACGAAGACAAAAAGAAAGCCAAACGCGGCTTTCATGCGTCCGTACACTCCCAGTGCTACATTGGCAGCCGTCGTTGGCAGCAAGCCGATTCCGCGCACTGAAGTAACCAAGAAGATCTGGGCTTACATCAAGAAGAACGGACTTCAAGACAAGGTTAATCGTCGCATGATTAATGCTGACTCGGCTCTCAAGCCGCTCTTCGGCAAGAATCAAGTCTCGATGTTCGAGATGACCAAGCTTGTTAGCAAGCACCTGTCGTAATTTAGTTTTCGACAGCAGCTCTCTTTGAGAGCGATGACCCCGATTTTCCCCAGGGAAAATCGGGGTTTTTCATTTCAACGGCTCCCCATGCTCGTGCTTGTTTAAGATTTGGTGAAGCAGGTAACTTTGACTCGATTCCAATAATTCAGTTGTGGGACAATTAGGAACAATGGAAGGCGACTTTCGCCCGGCTGTCTATTACTTCCCAAAAGATTTGATCTCGTCCCTCGCGCTGCGACTAAGCTTTAAGCATTACAAATGGATCAATGTGATTCGTAGAGACGGCGTAGCTCTAAAACGCGAGCAAGTCATCGGCCTGACAGTATGGGAAGACGAAATAACTGAATATTTGATTCGATCGAAATACGGAATTCTTCATCTCTTTTCAGAAGGCCGCCAAGGCCTGGACACCTATCTCAGAGATACAAACGTTTTGCATCTGGCTACTCCGCGCTCGCACCGAACCTATCTTCCCTACCTTTTGCTCTTACCGAAAAGCCGCCGAGTGATTCAAAACTGCGTGATCGGACTAAGTTTCGTGGTGTTTTACGCTCATTTTCTTTCCAAAATAATTGAAAATTCCGAGGGAGACTTCGTCTCCTTTACCCTTGCCGGGCTTGTTCTAGCTTCAGGTCCCGCGGTCTTCCTATTCGCCCTGTTGATGAAACTTGGTCGAATTCGTTTATAAAGATTCTAAGAGAGATTCAATGCGATCCAGAACCTGCAGTGATTGATCGGCATAGATCATTTGCCAGCTTTGGTGAGGATAGTTCCCCAGAAAACTTAAATTCTCGCCTACCGCGATGACAAAGCCGCGCCTCTGCAAGGCAAACTCAAAGGCCTTCCCATCAAAGCGATCATCACCCACAGCGATAGGTATAGAAGTATCATTAAGTTCGCGCTGCAGAGCTGTGCTCTTATCAAAACCTACGGGAAGCAATTCGGCCCCCCGGGCTCCCACATGCCATTGCCATCCCGGAGGACAATACAAATCCTGCGAATCCAAGAAACGCTGGAATTTCGGAAAATCCGTTAGTCGATAGGGATTGATGCGAAGACCGGTGGGCTTCACTTCAATCCGAAACTCATGGTGCATTGAAATTATCTTAGTAAATTTTTCGGCCAATCCCTCGGGAAGAAGTGGGCTGAGGATCTCCGTGGCCTGGGTTTTCGCATTCCAAAAAACTGAACCATGAATGAAGTAGCCGGGAATTTCCATGAAGCCCGGAAATACACTGGCTAGCGAATCTGGTCGCCGACCCGTGTTCCAAAAAACTCCGGCCGATCGTTTATTCAATTCAGTTACTAATGTGTAAATGCGCTGGGGATCGTAACTACGCTCTTCCCAAACCTCGAGATGCGGGCACAACGAACCATCATAATCCAAAAACCACTGCGTCTGACTAAGTAGACTGGAATCTAGGTTCACCCCTTTATCGTAGAGGGCTCGCACGATTTTGAAAAGACTAAGAAATTTGCTCAGCTGGCCAACTGTCAATATTCGACCCTAGAGTTGGCATTCCTCCTCCACTAAAATCAGAGCATGAAGAAATTTAAATGCGTCATGCAACTGGCGCTCATAGTAATGAGCGGGGCGGCGATTGATGCTCGGGGCGCTGTATTGGCTCGCGCCACTGGAAGCGGAGTTCTCTTCCCGACACTCAATCACAGCATGCAAATGAACCCTGCCGGTCTTAGCGAAGGTGGCGGCGTCAACATCCAAGGGCTCATGGACTTAGAGACCCAAAATCTTTTTGGATCGGCGACTTTTGGCCAAAATCAATTGGGGGCCGGATTTAGCTATTTGCGCTTTAGCGAGGAAGCGATCCCGATCAACAGTGTCGAATCCTTCGGATTTGGATTTAAACTGGGCCAATCGCGATGGGGAGGATCAGTCCATAGCCAGGAGTTTGATTCCTTTTCGGCCGACGTCGGCATGATCTACGACATGCGACGGATCCGTCTTGGTGCTGTCGCTCGCAGCGTAAACGACGGCTTTTCCGCCATCGATGGCGGGATCGGCGTCAACATGGGGATGTGGGGCGCAGAATTTGATCTTCGCTATCCAATGCATGAGGGATCAAGCTCGAACGATATGAGCTTTCAGGCCGGCTTTTTTGCCATGATGCGGAGTCTTTCCTTTTCCCTAACCTACGGATTTGATCGCATCCGCGGAATAGGTGATGGGGATATCGGTTTAGGCATCAGCCTTGGACTCAACCGCACGGTTTTTGCGGAAGCATTTTATGACAGCAGTCCCCTTGCTGGAAGCGGAGGCAATTGGAGCCTTGGGGCACGAATTGCGCTATAAGCTTCCCTGTGAATTTCAAAAGCCCAATCGTTATTTTTGTTAAGCCCAAGGCTAGCGGAAATATTGGAGCCCTTGCTCGGGTTCTTTCAAATTTTGATGCCGTCGAGCTTCGACTTGTGGGCTCTGAGGAGCTTGATGGACACGACGACGCCTTCGATAGCATCGACTGGGCCTTGAGTTGTCGGGGCCGTCCCATCTTGGAAAAGGCCCGCTGGTACCCTAGCCTTCGAGACGCCCAAGAGGGCATTCACATTTCGATTGGCACCTCGGGACGCACGGAGGGCTTTGAAAAGGGATTCGAAAGACCTCTTCGAGATCCCAGCAGCTGCTTTCAATCGCTTAGTGAACGGCTGGGACAAAACCCAGAACTTAGCTGGGCCCTCGTCATGGGAACTGAAGATGACGGGCTTTCCGCCGAAGAAGCCGGACTTTGTCAGGAACTAATCCATATTCCTACATCGGAAACTAATTCTTCGATGAACATCGCGATGGCTTGCGGCGTTTTGCTCTATCACTGGCGTCTCTTGCAGATGGGAATGATTCCGAACACAAATAACGAGTCAAAAGGCGCAGTTACTTCCGCAAGTCCCTTTTACGATCCAAATTCCCTGGATAGCACCAAGTCCGAGCGCAGCGATCGAAAGCGTTTCGCTGATCAGGCGGAGAAAGAAAAGTGGATCGACTATCTCTTCACGATTCTGGAGAAAACACAGCTCTTTAAATATCCGGATCGGGAAGCGCTTCGGGCTCGCATTCGGCGATGGCTCCAAAGCGGAGATATCCCCGTCGGCGAATTGCTTTTCGCATTCGAAATTCTTTATCAAATTAAATCGTGGGGAAGTGGCAGTTACGACAAGAGAGATTTCCTTAAGGAATGATGTAGATGCGAAAAAAGGTGATCTGGGTATTTCTCAGCCTGCTACTGTCCTATACGGCTTTGGTGATGGGATTTTTTTTCATGCAGGAAAAGTTATTGTTTTTCCCAGGTACAAAGCCCTTCAAAGATTGTGATTGGGGAGTTCCTTTTGAAAGCGAGTCCTATCGAGCGCACCATCTTCGAACTAGAAATAGTGGTGATCATCCTCAGCGCACGCTGCTTTTTTTTCATGGCAATGCCGGAACAGCTTGTGATCGAGGAAACACGGCCAAGGAACTCCAACGCTTTTTCTCAGACATCTATTTTTTTGAATACCCCGGCTACGCGGGATCAACCCAAAGTCCCAGCCAGGAATCCATTTTAAGATCAGTCGAAGAATTTTCCCGAAACATTCTAGAAAAAAACTCGTCGTCCTCTGTTTATCTCATGGGAGAATCCCTTGGTAGCTCTGTCGCTGTCTATGCTTCAACTCTGATCGAAAATGAAGGACTCATACTTCTTTCTCCCTTTACGAATCTCGCTGCAATCGGCAAACTGCACTATGGATGGCTGCCTATTCGATACTTACTTCGACATCCATTTCCGAGTGATGAATGGATTCTTGCTTCGAAAGCTAAGAAAGTTTTGATTTTGCACGGTGATCGCGACGAGACAATTCCCATCCGTTTTGGGCAAGAACTTTCTAAAAGGGCTGGAGCCCGAAGCTTCTTTCAAAAGTTTTCCGAACGTGGACATAATGATTTGCTGATCGCCAATCCATCCCTCTGGAGTGCGATGGAGGTTTTCGTAAGTGGCGTCGCAGTGCAGTAAGGGAAGACGCGTTTCATTGAATCTTCACAAAAAGGTTTCGGAATTTTAACAAGACGCAAGTGTTTGAAATTTAGTGCTTATCTAAAGTCTCAAAAAAGATAACACACAGCCAGAATCAAAAGTTCTAAAATCAGTCTATACAGTCAAAATTTCTAGGGAAAATGCCGATCAGTTACTGGTCGGGATGCTGGAAATTATTTAGGGAGGGGCAAGGTGATCACGAGCGCAAGTAACAAAGCCACCGTCCGGATATTCTGGATCTGGCTCTGCGCCCTAGCGATTGCATCGTGTAGCGTGAACAAGCGAGGCGTCACGCGCCTTGGACCAGGCAATCGCAATGGACCAACGATCACTTCGCCAAGCGTCAGTCCCTATTACTCCGTTTCCAACTCGGTCACGATCAGCGGTACTTGTACAAGCGGAAGCACTGTAGTCATCAGCGGATCACTTAATAGTGAAACAAGCTGCCAAAATAACTCTTTCAGCTTTGTTGATAGTCGCGCGAGCGACGGCTCCTACAGTTATCAAATCACAGAAAATCACCTTCAAAATGGACTCTCCGCTTCCACAACCTTTGTCTGGGTGCGAGACACGCAAGCCCCTGCAGCAATCATCGTAAATTCTCCTTCCGCTAGTCCGCATTATTCGAATACAAATTCGGTCACTGTAAGCGGCAACTGCGAAATCGGCGCCAGTGTCCGAGTGAGTGGAGGAACAACTCAAACTCTTAGTTGTTCGACCGGAACATTTAGCTTCACGACTACAAAGAGCAGTGACCAAAGCTATGATTACACGGTGGTGCAAAGTGACCGAGCTGGGAACGACTCCTCGCCCACTGCGCTGCAGTGGATCCGAGACACCATAAGCCCCGCGACTCCGACAATCACAAGCCCCGCTTCATCGCCCCACTACAGCAGCACTAACAGCATTTCGATCAGCGGTGCTTGTGAAAACAACGCGACAGTTCAGTTGGCCGGCGCCACTAGCTCCAGCACAACCTGTTCTGGTGGAACCTATACACTGACCAGTAACCAAAACTCAGATGGAACTTACAATTACACCGTTCGCCAGGTCGATCGCGCTGGCAACGCTTCATCGACCGTAGCGCAACAGTGGATTCGAGATGCTACTCCTCCGGATCCACCTGTGATTTTAGTTCCTGCAGTGAGTCCGTTGGCCAACAATCTCAACACCATCACGATCAGCGGCACATGTTTGGCGGGAGCAACTGTTCAGCTTTCTGGAAGTTCCAGCCTTTCCCAAACCTGCACCGGCGGGGGCACCTTTAGTTTCGAGAGCACTAAAAACACGGACGCGACTTACAACTACTCCCTAAATCAAGTTGATCTCGCGGGGAATACCTCTTCTTCTGTCGTCCAACAGTGGATTCGCGATACTGTCGCGCCCGCAGCCCCGGTGGTACTGGTTCCGAATTCCACGCCCTACACATCAGCAGATGACGATCTTACAATCAGCGGGACTTGTGAAATTGGAGCAACCGTAAATTTGACGGGAAGTACAACTTCTTCGCAAAGCTGTACTGGGGGTGGAACCTTTAGTTTTTCAAGTAATAAAACTAGCGACGGTACGTATAATTATAGTCTCCGACAATCAGATGCAGTCGGCAACCAGTCGCTGGCAACTAACATTCAATGGATTCGAGACACCGGCGCGGCAGATCCGCCCGTCGTCACAAGTCCCACGAGTCCTCACTATTCTTCAGTAGATACTGTTGACGTCGAGGGGACTTGTGAACTGGGGCATACGGTTTATGTCACTGGCGCAACCACCCAAGATTTCCCGTGCGATGGATCAGGAAATTTCAGTTTCTCGGATTTTCAGGATGAAGATGATACATATACCTACACGATTCACCAAGAGGACGGCTTGGGGAATGCGTCGGCCAGCACGACCTTCTTATGGGTCCGCGACACAGGACAACCTGGGCCGCCCGTCATCGTAAGCCCCGAGGACAATCCGTTCTATTCCAATGACAATGATTTAGTAATTTCTGGTGGCTGCGAGGTCGGTGCGACCGTACAATTAACAGGTGATGACGCGCAATCCATGACCTGCAATGGCGATGGAGAGTTTGAGTTTACGATCTCAAAAATTGCAGACGATACTTATGATTTTTCGATTAACCAAGTCGATTTAGCTGGCAACACTTCTTCCGCGGCCGATCAGCAATGGATCCGTGATACCGATGTTCCCGCTGCGCCGGTAGTTACAAATCCTGTAGAATCACCTTTTTATTCATCAGACGATTCCTTAAGTGTCTTTGGAACTTGCGAAGCAGGCACCACAATAGAAGTTACCGGCGCACTTGTGGAAAATTCAAGCTGCTCGGGCGGCGGAACTTTTTCCTTCGCGGATACGCAGAATTCTAATGGCACCTACACCTACACAATTCGTCAGCGTGATTTGGCGGGAAATTTATCTGCAGCGGCTACTCAAGTCTGGGAACGTGACAATTCAACGCCCGATGCACCCACCATCACAACGCCTGCGACCAATCCGTTTTACTCCAACAGCACGGGTCTAACGATTAGCGGTGCCTGCTCTACTGGCAATACTGTTTATCTTTCAGGGTCAACGACGGATTCCTTTGTTTGCGCTGCGAATGCCTATACTTTTTCTGTGACCAAACTTGTCGAGGGAACTTATAATTTTTCAGTACTTCAAGAAAACCCCTTCGGAACTGAGTCTGGGAGTGTTTCCTTGCAGTGGATATTGGATCAAACGCTTCCTGCGGCCCCCACAGTTACTTCACCCATCATCAGCCCCTATACATCGAACTCCGATTCCATCACTGTAACTGGCGACTGTGAGGTGAATGCAACCATTGAAATCAGCGGTTCGTACACTGATTCTATAAACTGTACGACCGGCACCTACACATTCACGGACAATCAAATTGTAGACAACACCTACACATACACAATTCGTCAGCGAGACCGAGCAGATAATCTATCCGCAGCAACCGTTCAGGAGTGGACTCGAAATGCGAGCATACCACCCACTCCGGTATTAACGAATCCCCTCACGAACCCCTACTATTCGAATGTCTCAACTCTTACGATCAGTGGATCTTGCGTTACTGGAAATACAGTTGTACTGGCCGGTGCATCTGATCAGACGATGAGCTGTAGTGGAAGTAGCTTTTCATTTAACGTCTCCGCCGGAGTCGAAGGCAGCTTTGTGTATTCGGTTCACCAAACCAACGCTCTCGCAGAAGAATCAGCAGCTGCGGATCTCACCTGGATCTACGATGCAACGGCACCGGATGCTCCGACGATTGTGAACCCTGCGATCAGTCCTTACGTTTCCGGAATTGGTTTGACGATTTCCGGAGCCTGCGAAGCCAATGCAACGGTTCGCCTTCGTTACAATGGGGGAGCGCAAATCAAAACAGTCGTCTGTTCTTCGAATAGTAATTACACACTGACGCACGACGAAGCCTCGGACGGAACATACAATTATGAAGTAGGCCAAATCGACCGCGCTGGAAATGCCAGTCCCTGGAGCTCGCTGGAGTGGGACCGCGACTCGCTCGTTCCGGTCACGCCCATCATTACCAGTCCGACCGAAAATCCCTACATTTCCTCAGCGAACAGTCTTACAATCACCGGGACCTGCGAAAACGGAGCGACCGTCCAAGTTGCGGGTTCGATGACTTCATCGACAACATGTGTAGGCGGAACTTTTAGCTTTACCAACAACCAGACCTCCGATGGGAGTTACACCTATTCCATTCGCCAACGCGACTTAGCGAATAATTTGAGCGCGGCTACCACTCAAATTTGGATTCGTGACTCGGGTCCGCCCAGCGTGACCATTCTCACCGGGCCAACGGCTACGAATTATCTTTCTTACGCAACTTTCACCTATAGCGCGACCGAGACGGTCACCTATGAATGTAAGTTGGACACGGAAGCATTCACAAGTTGCCCAGCATCGCCGCCATCAAAAACCTATGCTGTGGTCGAGAACGGCGCCCGAACCTTTACCATTCGAGCGCGTGACACCGCCGGTAACGTGAGCGACGAAGAAACCTGGGATTGGACTCAATCTGCCTACAACACGGTTGCGCTCTTTCACTTTGATTCCGCAACGGGGCAATTGGCTGATGAATCCGCATTTGCAAATGATCTAACCAATTCCAATTCCACACTTGCCGCTAGCGGCGGCTATTTTGGTGACGCCCGAGATTTTGTGCGATCATCGAGTCAGAGTGTATTTGCGCCCTATGATGCCGAAAGTTTTGCGACGGCTAGGGCGCGAATGACTTTCGAAGCATTTGTTAACTTTGACAGTATTCCGGCATCGAACGGTCAGATGATGACCATCGCTTCGCAATCAAAAATCAACTCGGCTTGTGCAAATGATTGCGGCTGGTCTTTTGGATTAAAGCGACAGGGATCGAACTATCGCTTCTTCTTTTACGGATCAACTGGCGGCACTTCGATGACAGAAATTCGCTCGGACAACCTGACGGTCAATACGAACACTTGGTATCACGTTGCTGTGACCTGGGATCGAGGCACTGTGAAGCTCTATCGCGATGGAACACTTCTAAAAACCGGTACTATCGGTACCGCGGGATCATCGACACTCTTCAATAGCACCTATCCCCTTCGCATCGGCGGATGGGATGGCAGTCACTATTTCGATGGTCGTATAGACGAGGCTCGCTGGAGCTCCACCGTTCGAACGGATCTCAGCATCCCGGTCGAACCGTTTGAAGCTGATTAATCGAAACGAAGAAACGGATATAAGTCTCGTGCTTTTGTGAAAGAACTCCGGTGTCTATAGTCCACGTGGCAATCTCCAAGTCTTAGAGAAGCCTCATTTACCAAAGGCTTCCCTCAGGCTCTTGAGTTCCCACCTGCTATTCGTCGCCGCGGCTGAGGAGCAATATGATTGTTGCGTTTTCACGCTGAAGTTTGACTAGGAAGGCGCGCGATTTTTTCTCGAGCTCCTTTTTTGCTTCTGCAATATTGCGGACCGGACGTCGGTTCACTTCTAGGATCACATCACCGGGAGCGATTCCCGCCTGGGCCGCAAGACCCTCGGGATCTACACCCACGACCAAGACTCCACTTGCGAGGCCCAAAGCCTTTTTCTGATTTCCCGTCAGTTCAGCAAGCTGGACCCCTGCGGCCGGAACTGCTTCGCCGCCACGAGGGGGCCCAGAACTTCCGCGCTTTGCAAGCTCTTCATCCGACAGTCTTTTCCCAACAGTGACTGAATAGATTTTCGATTTTCCATCACGAAGAACACCTAGTTTTGCCGAAGCCCCGACTTCTAGATCAGCCACTGAAATCATGAATTCTCTCGGCGAAGCTATAGCTTTTCCATTCACGGACTCAACGATGTCATAACTTTTTAATCCCGCCTTCTCGGCTGGTTCACCCGGGATCACTTCTTGAATCATGACACCTTTGGCTTTGGGCACCCCCAGAGAGGTTGCGATTTCCGGCGTCAGCGGAGAAATCGTGACCCCGATCCACCCGCGAGTCACCTCGCCTTTTTCAACGAGATCTCGAATCACGCGCTTAGCTGTGTTCACTGGAATGGCAAAACCAATTCCTTGTGCACGCGCGTCGATGGCCGTGTTGATTCCGATCACCTGACCTTGGAGGTTAAAAAGTGGACCACCCGAGTTTCCGGGATTGATGCTGGCATCTGTTTGAATGAAATCGGTAGTCGCCTGATCCAACGCACGTCCCACGGCGCTTACGATTCCCTGAGTAACCGTGTGCGCATGGCCGTAAGGATTGCCGATCGCAACGACCCATTCGCCGACGCTAATCTTGTCGCTGTTTCCTAAGGGCGCAGGAACAAGAGAGCCTTGTTTCTTCTTTAAACGCAAAACCGCCACGTCGCTACGTTCGTCAACACCCACGACTTCGGCCTCGCTGCCATTCGAAGTATCGTCTCGAAATTTTACCAAGATTCGATCCGCGTTACGTCGTCCCTGGCGAACAACATGAGAATTAGTGACAATGTAACCTTCGGAATTGATCACAAAACCCGAACCAAGAGACTGCGCTTCTTGGGGTGGTCGTCCGGGCAATCCCCCGCCGCCCGGAGGGCCAAAGGGATTACCGAAGAAAAATCGAAACAAGTCCTCCTGGGAATATCCGCCCGGACCTCCACGCTGTTGAACGCGCGTCGTGGTGTAAATATTCACAACGGCAGGACTTAAACTTTCCGCCAGAGCAATAAATGTTTTATTGAGCGCGTCCGCCTGTGCCGCGATGCTTTTGTCGGATTGCTTCAAACTCGGCTTTTCCGTCCACAATTCAGCTGGCGTCTTCGCGGATGCAGCGAGAGTCAAGGGAGACCAGGCTTGAGGGCCAGCAACCCAAAGCGCAATACTGGCCGTGATCGGAAGAACCAAAAATAATATTCGCTTTTTCATGATGCTCTCTCCTTTTCAGTTCAGCTCATTTTCGCAAACTGAAATTTCAAATCAGTGATTGCTCGATCGATGAGAATCTTTTCATCCGGCGACAAATTTCCGCGCGTTTTTTCTTGAAGCATGCTCAACATGTCGATGTGCTGGCGAGCTACCTCTTTTCGCTGCCGCTTTTGTCCTGTGCCGGGATCTTCCACCTCGCCCATTTCAATGAGGGCCGCCGAGGCCAAACCCATTATAAAATTCGAAAACAAAGCGGGAGTATTGGCCCCGCCACCTTCTTCTGACTTTGTCATGTTGATCATTGATAGCAATCCTTGGGAGCGCCATCAACCCTGATGGCAGTTCAGCGTGCCTTAGCTGAAAATTAAACTCTTTAAGTCTGTTCCAGGGCGGGAGCGGCATCGCGTTGAGCATAAGTGAGCGTTGGATCAAGAAAGGCATTGGAGTTTGTGAAAAGCATCCATGTGGGATGAATGGAACGCGCCGGATAAAGCACCCATACTCCAAAGGAAACCCAGTTCCAGGCCTTCGGAACGATCAAAGATTCCTGCGGACGAATTCTAGGGAGAAGTTCACGCTCGGGCTCGGAACCAAAACAAAAGGCTTTCAAGGCCCACGCCAACCTCTGCATCCAAAACGAAGGGCTCGGGAACTCGGAAAAATTAAGCGCTTCTAAAACAGCGCGCAAAAAGAGAAGAACCAGATCGAGAAGTGAAGCCGGCCCCCACCATAGAATGATTTGCAAACTGCGTAGCCGACGACGCAAAATTGGCATGGATGAAATCTGCAGCCAAAGAAGCCGAAAATCTTCCACCTTGTGATCGGAGGATTCGCGAAGCCATCGACTCGTTACGACAAGATGCGTAACCCCTTTTCCAAAAGAGCCTTCTTCCCACCAGAAGAAGCCGAGATCCTCACTTCGACGCACCCATACCTTCAGATTTAGAGGAAGCTTGGTCAGCAGGCATTCAAGATACTCCGTTTGAAGATCCGGCTGTTTTCGAAAAATCAGCGGAGAAATTGCAAAGAGAGGCCGTCGAAGAAGTGAAAGCGTCAGAAAAATGACCACGGGTCCCAAAATCAGACTCCACAGAGCAAAAGCAATTCCAACAGGAAGCGAAAGAAATCCAAATCCGATCAATCCGGCTAAAATCGAAATGGTCAAAAAGGCCAAAAGACTTCGGACAAAGGAAATTCCGACATGGGCCGTGGGCGACATCTCAATCAGGTTAGTTCCGGCTACCTGAATCCGCAAGGGCATCAAAATTCAACCAGCAATTCCTAGACATAGCGACTGGGATTGCCATGAGTTTAAGCATAAAATCTCTAGAATGAACCCAGAAGTTGCTCAGCTTACGGAACTCATCAAACATGAAGGCGCTTTTGTTCAACAAGTAAAAACAGAAGTCTCCAAAGTCATCGTCGGCCAAAGTGAAATGATCGAACGCATCGTGATGGGACTTCTCACTGGGGGCCATGTGCTACTTGAGGGATTGCCAGGCTTGGCGAAAACTCTCACAATTCGAAGCATCGCCGATTCCATTCATGTAAATTTCAATCGCGTTCAGTTCACTCCCGACTTGCTACCGAGTGATCTCACCGGCACGATGATCTACAATCAAAAAACTTCGGAATTTTTTGCAAAAAAAGGTCCGGTGTTTACCAACATCCTTCTAGCGGACGAAATCAACCGTGCACCCGCAAAAGTGCAATCAGCTTTGCTGGAATCCATGGCGGAAAAACAAGTTACCATCGGGGAAACGACCTATAAACTTCCCGATCCCTTTCTCGTCTTGGCGACACAAAATCCGATTGAGCAGGAGGGAACATATACACTTCCCGAAGCTCAAATGGATCGTTTCATGTTCAAGGTCATGGTCGGCTATCCCAAGCGTGAGGAAGAAATGCGCATTTTGGAAGAACAATCTGGAAACGCCAAAGCCGGCATTACTGCCGTGGCAACCGGCGAACAGATCCTGAAAGCACGCGCGATTTGCCAATCTATTTTTGTGGATCAAAAGGTAAAAGATTATATTTTGGATCTCGTCTTCTCGACGCGCGAAGCTCGCCAAAGAAAAAATTTGAAAGAGTTCGCGGAACTAATCGCAGTGGGGGCGTCGCCTCGCGCAACCATTTCACTTGCCAAAGCCGCAAAGGCCAAGGCCTTCATCGAAGGTCGCGGCTACGTAACCCCCGACGACGTCAAAAGTGTAGCCCCCGACATTTTACGTCACCGTATCTTGATGACCTTCGAAGCCCAAGCTGAAGAGGTCAACTCGACCGCGCTTGTGAAGCGCCTACTGCAAATTGTCCCGGCACCCTAAAGGAGGGACCGTGGATTCAACGGAAGAATTTCTTAAAAAAGTTAAGAGCATCGACCTCAAAGCCCGAAAGCTTTTGAAGGAAGGATTGGCGAACCAATACCTTTCGGCGTTTCGCGGTAGTGGAATGCAGTTTCGTGAGTTTCGAAAATATGTCTATGGCGACGATGTCCGCCACATATCTTGGACTATGTCGGCAAAGGGGGAAGATCCCGTTTTAAAACTCTTTGAGGAAGAACGCGATCGCACCTTCATTTTGGTAGTCGACGCTTCGGCCTCTGTTCGAAAAGGTGGATGGGCTCGCGAAAAGGCCGAGAGAGCGGCCGAGATCGCTGGAACTCTTGCCCTATCTGCGGCGGAGTCCAATGATCTTGTTGGCCTCTTACTGTTTTCGGATCGTGTGGAAAAAATTCTGCATCCTTCCAAGGGCAGAAATCATGTACTTCGCGTCATTCGCGAAATGTTGGCATTCCGCCCTGAGGGTCGCGGAACTGACCCAAATCTTGCCTTGCAGTCCCTCTACCCGACCCTGAAAAAGCAATCCATTATCTTTTACATCTCCGACATGGAGAAAGTTCCCGACCACCGACTTGTGCAACGATTCGCGAAACGCCACGAATTCGTAGCGATACATATTGAAAATCCCAAAGAGTGGGAAATTCCGACCGGCGCATTTTTAGAGCTGGAAAGCTCCGAAAGCTCGCGACCAGTGACGATCGATTCCAATTCGGGCGATATTTCCCGATATTTAAAAACCTATTACGACGGCAAAGCAGAAGTCGGGCAAGAAGCCTTTCAAAAGGGGCGGATCGATTTCCTTAAAGTTCGCACCGACGACGATTATATTTTGATTTTGAAAAATTTCTTCCGCTCGCGGGTAGGTCGGGGAAGACGTTGATGGCGAATCCATGGTTTGGAAGTCCGGGCGATACGATTAGTTTCGAATGCCCTCCGGGCAGCTCGGCAATTTATAAAAGCGACCAGCTCATTCCCAATGAAAAGGACGCGCTTTTGTATGTGATCAGCGAGGTCGATGGAAAGTATTTGCTGGGGCCGGTGCGCGCTGGCAAATTCGAAGGGATTACTCTGTGCACGCCAGAGAGTGCAGAAGGAACTCTGGCTTATGAACTGATGCTCCCACCCCAGGCTCCTCAGGCCGGCCCCCCTCTTACTCCGCTCCCCATCGCCTTTCCGTGGATCTGGTTTCTGAAAATAGTATTAGGTTTGGTCATCGCTACGACTTTGATTTTGGGCTCCATTCTTTGGTGGCGACGACGACGTCTGCAAACACTAGCGCCCAAGAAAGCCAAGAAAAAGCGACTCTCTCCCAAAGAGGCATTCGAATCATGGATTCAGACGCAAAAAACTGCACTGCCCAAAGTCGAGGCTCAGCTAGAATTGCAAAAGGATCTTTATTTCGAGGGCTTCCGAAAGTTACGACTTTATTTGGAAAGTTACTTTGAATTTTATGTGCCCGGCGCGACCTCCAAGGAATTCATCGTTGAACTAAAAACGGCGCTCTTAGTTCGCCGGCAACGTTATCCCGCAGAAAAGATTCCCGAAAATCTAGCTGACCGAGTCGAATCTTTAGTGAGTCAGTGTGACAACGCAGTTTACGCAAAAACTCAGTTCGATCCGTCCGTTGTGAAGGCATTTGTCGAACAACTGAAAATGATCTTTACGGAACTTCAAAAACTTGAGGAGTCGAAAAGCCGTGAACTTTCATAGTCCACTTTTTTTCCTCTTGGGCTTGCTTCTAGTGGGCTCGGTAGTTTTCTATTTCCGCCGCACACTGAGAAAGAGAAGCCGCCTTTTCTTTCCCACGGACTCATGGATGGCCGGCCGCCCACGCTTTCAACTACCTAGCCCTGCACGCATTCACCTGCTATTTCGAGCGACCGCACTTGCACTACTCATTGTGGGACTTGCTCGGCCTCAGGAAACCTTCACACGCGAGCGGCGCCTCTCGGAAGCTGTCGACATCATGATCAGCTTTGATCTCTCGAAGTCGATGGATGCCGTAGATTTTCGGCCCAATCGCCGCACGGTCGCCATCAACGTACTTGCCGATTTCATCAAAAGTCGCACAGAAGATCGCATCGGTTTAGTTTTTTTCAGTGGTGAAGCCTATCTAGCAGTTCCACTCACTACGGATCAGAAAATTCTCGTCGAACGCATACAAGAATCCAGCAATCGCCACATCAAAGACGGCACGGCGATCGGCGAAAGTGTCGCGGTTGCCGTTAACCACCTGAAAGATTCCAAAGCGGAAAGCCGTGTGATTCTTTTGGTCACGGACGGCGACAATAACATGGGTTCAGTCGATCCAGAAACAGCAGCTGAACTTGCGCGCGGCTATGGAATTCGAATCTACACGATTGCCATTGGTCGCAAGGGTGTCGTCGATTTTCCTGTAACAGTTTATGATCCTCTACGAGGTCAGCAAACCATCTGGCAGCAATTGACGGATGCCATCAACGAACCACTTTTGGAATCGATGGCAACGCGAACTGGTGGACGCTTTTTCCGTGCACAAGACAAAGATGTGTTGAGCCGCATTTTCACCACAATTGACCAGCTGGAAAAAACGAAGGTCGAAAGTGAGATTCTCACGCGACATTCGGAACGCTCTTGGCCATGGATTTTTGCCGGATTTCTCCTGCTATTTTTTGAGGGGCTACTACTCAATACACGCTGGAGGAAACTACCCTAATGAAATTTCTAGGCGTGAACTTTGCGAATCCGCAGTATCTGGTTTGGGGCTTTGCTATCGTCTTGCTTCTTGTTGCCATCGTCCGCACGGATTACTGGCGGTGCGAAGTTTTGGGACGTCTCGGCTTTCAGTCAGGAACGGCATTTGAGAAGCCGCGTTTTCGCCCCCTCAAGAATCTTCTTTATTTGTTGGGATGCTTTTTTGTGTGGCTCTCTCTTCTCGGGCCCCAGTGGGGACAAAAGGAAACCAGTTTAAAAATGAGCGGCCTTGATCTCTGCCTCGGCATCGATGTTTCTCGCAGCATGATGGCCGAAGACATGATTCCAAGTCGCCTTCAGGCGATCAAAAATCAGTTGCCGCTTTTTTTTCAAGAACTCGGTGGAGATCGGGTCGCCATCGTGCCCTTCGCCGGATCCGCCTACATCGCCTCGCCTTTGACCAGCGATTACTCTGCATTGACCTCCATCGTGGACCCACTTGATCCGGATTATATTAGTGATCAGTCTACGAATCTTGCTTCGGGTGTCGATGCCTGCCTTTCCGCTTTGGGCCTAGAGAAAATTCACAGCCGCGATGAGATTCTCTCGGAATCTTCGAAATTGATTCTATTGATCACCGATGGTGGCTCAACAGCGGACGAAGAGTCCTTGCCTGTGGAACGAGCGGTGAAGCTGGGAATACCGATTTCCATCATGGCCGCTGGAACGGCCCAAGGCGCGATGATCCCCCTTCGAGACGCCTACGGTTTTCGCTACGTGCAGGATCCACAAAGCGGAAAAAACGTCATTTCGAAACTCGAAGAGAAAAGCCTCAAGGAAATCGCACAAAAATCCAAGGGAGAGCTCTTCTTTTCAAGTGTTGGCCAAGGAGCCTGGATCTCATTTAAATCCTATCTCGATAAGTTTCAGCGGGAGTCGATGGAAGCCGGCGCCCAAAAGAACCTGGAAGATCGTTTTCAAATTCCACTTTTCATAGGAATAATGCTTTTGATGACCGAATTTATTCTGGCGGAAACGCGTCTTCTCATTTTCTTTTTTCTTTTGTTAAGTCCTTCACTGGGTTCCACATCAGGCTACGACGAAATCCAAAATTACCTGCACACCCGCCGGGGGATTAAAGCTTTCGAAGGAAAAAGTTTTGATGAAAGCGTGAAGCATTTTGGAAAGACTCTGGAGACCGGCGCCGATCGCTGGCGCCCGCGCTACAACTGGGCTACGGGAAAACTTTGGCTCTCACTCCCTAAAGAGGGGCAAAAAGAAATGCCCCGAGATCCGCCGCGGAGTCTGCTTGAAGCGGAAAATGAAATATCTGCCCTACTGAAGGAAAGCCCGGAAGACGCATTGGAGAGCCGCAAAGTGCTCCACTATCAAATGGCTTGGATTCAGTGGCTGCGACAAAACCGCCTTCAGGCTCTCGAGAATTTTTACACGGCACTGAACACTAAATCTTTAGAAGCCCTGGACCCGGAAATCAAAAATAACATCACGCTTCTCTTGGTGGAGTCTGCGCAGTCTGGTTCGGGTGGCGGAGACGGTGAAAGCAAAGAGGGCGAAGACGGTAAAGATCAGAACCAAAAGTTTCAGCAAGGACAGGGTGAAGAACCTGAATTCAAGGGCGCCGACGTTGACGAAAATCAGGCCAAGAAGATTCTGCAGAGCGTAGGAAACAAGGAACGAGAGACTCAAAAAAAACAAAGTCGCGGAGAAGCTAAGGAGCGCAGTTCAAACCGAAAGGGCAATGAGCGAGGCCAAAGCAGTGGAAAGGATCCTCAGTGGTGATAAAATTAGGGATCGTGGCGATGTTAAAGAGTGCATTGTGGATTTTTTTGGTTTTGAGCACCCCGCTGCGCTCTTGGGCGGCTCAACCGAAGATCCAGATATCCGTTAATCCATCACAGGTTCGAAACGGCGAAAGTGTGAGCTATAAAATCTTAGTTTCCATCGAAGAGCGGGCACAAATTCCACCACCGCGTCTGGATAACTTGAAAGACTTCGAAATTCTCTCCAGTACTCTCTCGACGTCGCCTATGGTTACTTCGATTAACGGTGTGACCAAATATGTCCACCGAAGTGAATTCATTTACTTTCTACGTCCACTACGAGTCGGCAAGCTTCAGATACCGCCGGTAGAAATCAGCATCAACGGCAGAAACTACCAGACTGATCGAATCGATGTGCAAGTCGACAAATTGCCCGGTGGCGTGCAAAGCCGACCTCGAAACGCACCTCCGAGACACTCGCTGCCGGGACTCACCCGCCGACCGCCCTTGCCTCTCTTCCCAAAGGAAGAACTGGACGAAAAGGGAGGCAGTACCCCGCCCAAGGCTTTGGAGATCCCGAAGGGGGAGAGTTTCTTTGTCCGCGGTTTCGTGGAAAAAAATGATTATTACGAGGGCGAACTGGTCGACCTCAGCTTTTATCTTTTCCAACGAACACGAAATTTGAATGCCCCCGAAATGGCAAAGTTTCCCGAGTTCAAAGGTTTTGTAAAAGAGGAACTTCACATCGCCCGCAATTTCGAGCAAGAACGCATCCAGGTTGGCGGCGAGATACTTTTACGAAGTCGTTTGGCCCGTTACGCACTTTTCCCGGTCAAAACCGGAAAATTAAAAATTGATCCTCTCCGATTTCGAGCCCAAGTTTTTCGCAGCATGGAAGACATGATCGAAAACCTTCTGCAAGGCGTGCCTCCGCCGAACATTGGCGTCCCCATTCCCATGGAAAAAAGTTCGCCCGTCATCGAAATCAACGTGAAGCCGCTGCCGGAAACTCCCACCAATGCAACCTTCACGGGCGGCGTCGGAAATTTTCAAATGGATATCTTGAATCCGCCGACATCCGGCTCGACTCAGCAACCCTTTTCCCTAACGCTACAACTTAAGGGGCGTGGAAATTTAAAACTTCAGCAAGAAATCCCACTTACCTTGCCCAAAGGCTTGGAGCTTTATCAAACCAAGGGCGGAACTAGCGAACTGGACGAAAGCGGTTATGGAACTCGCACCTTAGAGTATTTGATTCTACCGCGCGAAGCCGGCAGTTATGAAATTAAGATTCCGAACTGGGCCTTCTTTGATCCGGAAGATGCACGTTATGAAATCATCGATGGACGCATCGTTAACATCAACATCGTAGGATCCTCATTCGCGGAACAAAACCCGACAAACCCCAGTGAGCCGTCTGCCGAGGACAAGCTGGGACCGATGCGGACGGGTGCGCAATCTTGGGTGAAAAATAATAACGTTTTTGGTAGCCGCTGGGCATCTGTCGGCTGGATCTGGCTTATTCCCTCAGGAGCCTATCTGTTGCTCGGATTTGCCTTCGTGCAAATCCGCAGCCGCGAACGAGAGTTGGCTCACTTGAAAAACGCACCCTGGGAGGCAACTGCCCGGAAAATTAAAGCCAAAGATTATAAGAATGTCGTTAGCCTCGCCGTTCTGATTGACAACTACGTACGTCAACGCCTTTCGGGCGCATACCCACAATTCGGGCTACATTCTGAAAGTACACCGGAAGATTTTCTGCAGATTTTACGCAACAACACCAAGGCTGAGGCGCACGCTTCGATCGAAGCGCTCAAGGGCTTTTGGATCGACCTCGATCTCCTGCGTTTCGGCGGAAAGTCGTCAAAAACGGTCAATCTCCCAGAAGCAGAAGCTTATTTCCCCAAGGCACAAAAGCTTTGTGAAAGCGTCTTGGCTCAAAAGATCGAGAAAGATTCGTCAGATGAAGAGGATGATGATCTAGATCCGCGAGCGTGAGAAACGGGATATGTCATTTCCAACGTCGGAAGTAAAACTCCGAAACGTTACATGAGCATCTAAAAATCTATTTGCTGGCTTTTCTGTTCCAGACAGTTCGCTGGCAACGCCCAGGCTTGGCGACTCACGACAAGTGCAGTGGAAAGTGCGTCGGTGAGTGCACCCCATTTTTCGAGAGAAGCTTCTTTTTCTGTTGTCCAACAATAGACAACCCCCTCGCCACGAATTTTTCTGCTGGGATTCGATGGATCAAATATGTGCTGTTCGCCTTCTTGATCAGCCTTGGAAGCTGAACGAAACAAGGTGTGAGCCTTGTCGCGAAAGCTCGCGGGCAGATAGCGCCCCCGGAAAACTTGATTTGAACCACCTCCATTAATCAAGAAATTCTGAACCCCGTGCCGCTCAAACTCATCAGCCAGTGCTCCTAAAACGTGCCCTTTGGTGAGGCCTCCAAAGTCAAGCTTCCGCTTCTGCCTTAGGTCAAACGCGCCCCGGCTTAATTCTCGTGCCTCCTCACCGAAGTTAAATCCTCGCTGAAATAGCGACGATGCACCGGCATTTTTCAAATCGTCTAGATTTCGAATCCGTTTTTTCTGAAGCAATTGATTCAACTCGCTATCACCGCGCCATGATGAAAAACATTGGTCATAATTTTCAAGAATTTTCTGCGCTTCCTCTTTAAGGCGCCACCACGAGTCCTGAGTCTTGCTTACTTCGTCCAACTGAAAGGACCAAACAGAGCCCATCGCCACTAAGTCGAAGCGCAAGGCTTCATTGTCCGCCCGATTTGAACGTGAGGAACAAGCTCCAAGACTTAAAACCAAGGAGAGGAACAATAGAGAGCCACGGATGTCGGCGGCGATTTTCGAGAACTCTTTCACGCCCTCATCTTAACCGCCAAGCTTCAGAAATAGAATCTCTGCCGACGAAGCACTGACAGTTGCCGAAGCGCCTCATTAGAAATAGCCTTAGCTTGCGGGTGGGAAAAGAATTAAAAAATCAGCTACGGCTCCGCTTTGATGCCAAAGACTTCGCGTCGCTGCCGCGACGTCCCGGAGTCTATATCATGCGGGGTCCCCGCGGTGGCATACTTTATGTTGGAAAAGCCACTCGCCTCAGGGATCGGATTCGTTCCTATCGTAATGTGAATCCAAAAAAGGTGGGCTCCAACATTCGCCGCATGCTTGAACGTGTCGAAGAAATTTCCTGGGAAGAATTCCCAACAGAGAAGTTGGCTTATGAGCGCGAACTTGAACTGATTCGCGCCCTGAATCCACCCTACAATATTCGCGATGCTTGGCTAGAAGACTATTTTTTCATTGGCCTGCGTCGACGAAAACAAAGTAAACGCCAAGGCGTCGATCGAGAGAGTCTGGACTTCCATCTCACTAGCGATGAAAACGCCGCAACAGAATACGAACTCTTTGGATGTTTTCCGGGTCGACGCAAAGTTAAGCACGGATACTCGGCGCTTTTACGGCTACTCTACGCATGCACGAATGAACGTGAACGCTTTTCATTCCCAGCCCGCCTGGCACGACCCTCACCCGCCTATAAAGCATCGCTCAATCTTCCGGAAGCTCGACGTTGGGAAAGACTACTGATCCTATTTTTGTCGGCCCGATCTCCCAGGCTTTTAAAAACTTTGGTGAACCATCTCTTGGCCAATATGACACTTCCCGAATACATTCGCCCAGGGCTTCAACGTGACTTGAAATCGCTAATTGAATTCAAAACAACTTGCATCGAATTCCGTAAACGTTACGGCATCCAAAAAGACGGCGCGCTGACTCACAAAGAGTTGCGACTGAGTATTCGCCAATCCATTAAATCCCGTGGGACATTTGCCAGCTTGAAAGCATCAGCAGAGCTCGTCTCTCTGTGAAGAGTTAGTTAAGCTCGGGGACTTTTCTTCTTAATTACAAATAGTTACCAATTCAATCTTCTAAACTTAATTTGATCCGTACCGGCTAAGTGGAGACAATGAAGAAGAATCGCCATCGCGTCGCGTTTTCTTTTTTTTGGTGATTACCGACTTTAAACTTCTTCCGGGGAAAAAATGAAAGAAACGATCGTTAGAAAAACTACCTCGACCATCATCTGCGGTCTTTTTTGTATGCTTTCTTTCCTGGGATCTAAGCAATCCTTTTCTCAAAAACTTGGTGCCTCATCAGGAAATCCTGGCGATTGGATTGTGATTGCCGAGGCAGATTTTACCGGCCTCACAGCAATTCGATTTAACGGGGTGCTTTCTCCGAAATGGGTCATCGACAACACTCGTTATCTGCGGGTGCAGGTACCGTCCGGAAATTCTGGACCGATCAGTTTAAGCGTGCGTTCCGGAACCTTGACGACGGCATATTTTACAATCAATGGAAGTTCCGGATCGACTACTTCGACCTCACCCACATCAACAGGCACGACTAGCAGCTCTACTGCACCCACCATTACGAGCATGCCCGCTAATGCTCAGCGTGGTACCGAAATTCGTATCGAAGGCACTAACATTGCTTCTGATACAAAGGTTTATTTCAAGAATTCCTCGGGCGCCGATGTTCAAGATTATTTCGCCGTCAACACCTCAACCCGTATCACTGCGAAGGTCCCGCCTACCGCTGTGAGCGGCATTGTCCGCATCACCAACAGCAAAGGAACTGCTAGTCGCTCCATTGTCATCGATGGAACGAGCCCGGTCACAACGAACCCCACTCCCACAACTCCTACCACCACAACAAGCACTTCGGGCGCACCCACCATCACAAGCATGCCCGCCAATGCTCAGCGTGGTACCGAAATTCGTATCGAAGGCACTAACATTGCTTCTGATA
>CAZWNW010000004.1:103491-229987 GCA_964636255.1 uncultured Bacteriovoracaceae bacterium
TCCGCATCACCAACAGCAAAGGAACTGCTAGTCGCTCCATTGTCATCGATGGAACTTCCACAAATACAACTCCGACCACAACTACGACTACAAATACTAACACCAGTGCGGGCACATCGGTCGTTACCGGCGGCAAAACAGTGACTTTTCCCAAAAGCGCGTTGTCCGCAAATGAGCTGGTCGTGATCATCAACGAGAGTGATCCTCAATCAGTGGCTGTCGGAGAATACTATCGTCTGAAACGAGGAATTCCCTCTGAAAACATCATCAGGATCAACATTCCGAAAGTGAATGGTGATCTACCTAATAAAATTCCTGCCTCGCAATTTAATTCTATCAAGTCGTCTGTCGATAGCCAGATCAACAGCCGAGGCATCAGCTCCCGAATTCAGGCTCAGGTACTGACCTGGAAATTGCCTTATAAAATTATTTGCCCGAACGGGGTCAATGACTCGGTGATGTCGATCACAAGTGCTTTTACATTTGGGTACCACAGTAGCTATTGCAAAACTTCCCAATGTACTCTGACTCCCCAAAGTTCCTATTTTAATTCCAACGCTGTATCTCCCTTTAGCCAGCACCAAATACGTCCGACGATGGCACTTGCCGGAGATTCCTATGACAAAGTTAAACAAGTGATCGATCGCGGAGTGGCATCGGACGGAAGCAACCCTTCTGGAACTGCCTATTTGATAAAAACTCGCGACACCAACCGCAACGTCCGCTTCCCCGATTTCGAATACCTCCGAAACTCCTGGAACTCGAGCGACACCAATATCGGAATTCAGTACTACAACTGGTCGGGAGTGACGAACGACTACCTTGTAGGAAGACACGACGTCATGGCTTATTTCACGGGCGATTTGACCATCAAAGACATCACGACCAACTCCTTCCGCCCTGGTTCGGTGGCCGATCACCTAACCTCGCATGGAGGAAATTTTGAAAATGGTGGTCAAATGCACATCACTCGATGGCTAGAAGCCGGAGCAGTAGCTAGTTACGGAACAACTACTGAGCCTTGCAACTTCACGGAGAAGTTTCCGCAAGCTTCGAAGATGCTGAGCTTTTATCACCGCGGCGCAAGCGTGATCGAGGCCTACTGGAAATCGGTGGCCCGACCCAGCGAAGGCCTCTTCGTGGGCGAACCCCTGGCGAAACCTTATTCGATCAATCGCGCAAGCTATTCCAATGGCGCGCTGACGATCACGACCTCTCAACTGAAACCAGGCTCGATCTATCGCGTCGAAGCCTCGGATTCGGCTAATAGTGGTTTTTCCACGGTGATTCAGGATTTCTCGGTTCCCGACGTTCGCGTGAAGTCCCTTCTGATCCAAAACGCTAACAAACAGTACTACCGACTGGTTTTAGTTAGGCACTAAGTGAAAAAGTAAGTTTTTTGACGGAGGCCTTGGGCACTAAGTTAGCTCGGCACATTGCCGATAACGATCTATGTTGATTGTTGTAATGCGCGCTTGGGTTTTCGTCAGCACCTTAACCATTGTTTCCTGCAGTAGCTTTCGCGGACCAAATTCCCGTGATCCTTCAAACACAAATGCTGTGATCAGTTCCGAGGCCGTGAAGCGATTGACGGACCGCTATTATTTGGACAAAGGTCCCGCGGCCGTAATGACAAATGTCTTGCCCCAAGTTCTGCCTAAGAAAAAAGTTCCGGATCACTCCTATCTTTATGATCCAGTGTTTTTCTCCTTAGGGGCTGCGCTGGAAAGTCGCGCCTATGATCGCGGCGATTTTAAGTCGCTGATTTTGCCCCTTCCAAAGATTGATCAATCCTTGATCTATTACAAAAAACCGCTGGCCGTGCACGCGAAGATCAAAACTGAAGCAAAAACAAATGCGCCCCTCTTTGTCATCTTAGGTGCAAGTTTCTCGACCTGGAAACGTGGCACTTGGAGCAGCAAAATTGTGGCGATGGTGGAAAAAAATGTGGCTGCTGATGCCCATTTCGTCGCCTTCCCTGGCCTACTCACACCCAAAGAAATATTAATTTCCGATCCGAAGGCACCCTTATTGAGCGGAAACGAATTTGCGAACGATGTTTATTTTCGATTGCGCGAGTATTTTCTAAAGCTCCAGAGCGCAAAAGCTCCGATCGACTGGTCTAGGGTTTCCTTAGTCGGCGTTTCCGGAGGGGCTTCGGTTGTCATCAATCTCTTGGCCGTGGATGCGATGCAAGAATCACGCATCTTCACAGGTCCCGCCCTAGCTATGAGCCCGGTTCTCGCGCCTGCTCATTCATTCAGAGTACTTGATCGCGGTCGGCGTAACGCTCTAGCCGGTGGAGTAGAGAGCGCAGCCTTGACCACACTTGGAACCGTCACCAAGGGACTTTTAACTCGAACGGGTCACGAGAAAATTCTACTGATGGGACGCACCACCGAGGATGAAGCCACGCAGAGCCGCTTCCGCCATCTTTTTTACAACGAATTTTCGCTGATTGATCTTCGCGACACCGCTGCTGCATCACACTCTTCGGATTTCGATTTTGGCGCAAAAAAAGACGGGAAAGACGGCAATACATATTTAGAATACTTTCGCGACTACACATTTCCAAAGCATGAGGAATTAGGCTGGGTTCCCGCTGGTTGGAGCTACGAGCGCTACATCGATCCGATGAATGCACTGAAAGCCGTTGAAAGTCCTCTGATGATTGTCTTTTCGCGCGACGATCCAGTTTTGGCACGTGTAGTTGATGGCCAAGGAGGCCAAGAACTCGATATCCAGAACGTATTGAAGCAAATTGAAGAGCTTGAAAATCCCGTTAGTCTTTTCGCGCCCGAGCGGGGCGCTCACATGGGATATTTTTTAGATAGCGAATGGCTCGCGCTACTCTTCCGCGAAGTTTTTGCTCCCGAGAAACTAAATCCCTAGCCAATCTTTAACTGTGCGTCGGGAAGTGGTGATGGAAACGGCGTCGCGGGGGTGCGCGCCACTCATGTGGGGCGGGTTTCTTTTAAGCGGCTGATTTTTTGCGGCGTCGTTGATAGCCTTTGACAATTCTGCTCTGCCAAAGGGCACGCCATTCCCGATTGAGACGGCGAAGATCCTCCGGCATGGACCGCCGAAAGAAGATGTCGCCAAAACCGAGGGCTGTTTTGGTCAATCCCACGATTTGCGCGGGTGTGTGTGTATGGGCGTCCGGGCGGCGCACATGCTTTTTCGTGAATTGCGGATCCATGTAATTCTTTTTGATCATAAAGAGCGCGTACTTTTGGCACATAGCCGCGTGGGTTTTACTGAAACTTATGGTTTCTCGCGTAAAAGCTGCGACACGGTCGCGGATCAAAAGATCCGCGTGATTCACCGGAAACAAAATGTTTTGGAAGTTGCGACAGGCTTTGGAGCTGATCGTATCGTGACGAATTTTGAGTTCAGCTAAGTCCTGCCGGATGGCTCGCCGATACTGAAAATGCTCGTCGGTGATGAGGACGAATTCTCGGCAGGGATCACGCCGCGCATGAAGCCTTGCGATGAGCTCGCGTGCGGCGATGCGGATGGCTTTTGGGTTGTAACGGCCGACACTTCCTTCAATTTCACAAAGCCTCCTTTTTTGCCAATCCGACATCCGGCCTTTGCGATTCAAGGTGGCCAGGTTGAAGTCATAGATAAACAGTGAACGCGAGCCCAAGGCTTGTTGAACGTTGTTCGGGTCGTATTGTGATCCGGCAAAATTCTCCAATCCATCCATGCAAATATCTTCCTTGATTCGAAAATCTCGAAGTAGTTCGGCATGGAAACAAAGTGCCTGGCGCGCCATACGCAGGAGGCGCAAACGTACGCAATGTTCGCTGATGTAGAGAAGCCTGCCGATTGCGCGATTAGAGAGGCCGTGAAGTGAAAGATTGAAGATCTTGGCATTCAACGCCGGATCGGGCTTCTTGAGCTGATAACCCAGGGCATAATAGTTTTCACTGAATCGCTTGCCACATCTCCGGCATTGAAATCGCTGACGCGCTCGCTTTTCACTCCAGCATTTCAACGGCTTCGTGTAGCCGGCGCGTGAGATCTGGGTGGACTTGCACACCGGACAACAAAACGCCATCGGCCATGCCCCTGCACGAAGTGTACCAAGCTGTGCGTTTTACTCGACGGCCTTCTCCACCGTGCGGCGCACAGTTTAATTTGCGGCCGGGTTGACGAGCGCTGCCTTGGGCACCCAGGTTTTCTTATTAAGATTTGGGATTTCAACCAAGGTCCAGCGCGTATCTTTGGAGTCGCGCAGCCATTTCACACGCTGCTCGGCTGTCAGTCTCAGCATTGCCTTCCCTTCGCGTCCGGGCCGGTCACGCCCAATGACATTGTATTTCAAGACGCGAAGTTCAGGAATATTTTCGACACCCTCGGAGTTGTCGACATAAATCATTTGGCGTTCGGAAATTCCAGGATCTTTCTTTCCACCCTTTAGAGCCGCTTTTTTTGATTCGTTTCTTTTCCCATCGAAATCCGTTAAATCCACAGGAGGTGATGCCAGTACGGACGTGTTGAAAAGACTCAATATAACTAACGCCGCAGATCTTAGAAATACATCCATTGAAGACCTCCCTCGATTGCAAAATGAGAATCCGCACCCAAATCATAGGAAACACGCAATTTTGCAAGACTAAACTGATTCCATTTGTAGGCAGCGAAATAGCCTAAACCAAAATAGGTATGATTTTCTCCGGAATACGAAAACAACGAAAGCGAGACATCCGGACCCATTAGAAAACGCGATGAAACGCGTGTCGTCTGCGCCGATAGGCGAATGGGCAACCATCGATAGTCCGATCGGGTCAGAGACTGAAAGTATCCCAAGCTAAACTCGGTACGCGAGAACACATCCGAAGCCGGGGCCCTGAAGGCCCGATAACGGCTGTAGGAAACGAGAGCACCTACGAGCGCTTCTCGGGGAGTGTCCGAAAAATTCGGATAGCGAAGATGAAAAGCCAGATCATAGGTCTGCGAAGGCTGAAAGAGTGCGGGCGCACTTTCCTGGACGATTTCTGCTGATCCCAACTTGCTGCCAGCATCCACGCTTTCGGAGTTTTGAATAACAGGAGGCAAGCCTTCCGAGAGATCGTTTTCAGGTCTTGCTAGTGGAACTTCGACGCGGTTTGCGGGCACCCACGCCTGGACACCATCTTCATCTTCAATCAAAGCCCATGTTTTTTTCGGCGAAAAACCGCGAAGAAGAATCGGAGTCCCTTCGGGGGCCTCTCCTAAAGATTTTGTGGTAGGGGACGGCCCCTCAAAAAGAGCCGTTGCTTTCGTGATTTTAGAAACCGCAGAAGGAAAGATGCGTTCACCCAACCCACAAAGTGAAAAAAGGCTGCCCAGAAGAACGACGCTCGACCGCCAGAATTTTCTCATTCCGCAGAGCCTCGCAGCTTAAGAAAATGCTGAATACATTCGACGACGCCCTGCCCTTCTTCATGCTTAGTGATGTAGGTCGGACGCCTGAAGTCCAGCTCATCAAAGTGCTTCAAATTAGCAACTCCGACGGAAAGTTCCAGACTTTCAAAAAGGGAAGCATCATTTGGCGAATCGCCCATATAGACGACAGACTTTGCTGGATCCAGTTTCCAAAAATCCTCGACGAGTTTTCTAAGCGCGTCGCTCTTTGAGAAATTTCCGAACCAACCATTCACGTGAATCGAGCTTACTTTCGCAGTGGCGCCGTGAGCTTCAAAAATTTTTCTGATTTCATCTGCCTCTTCGAATTTGAGCGGAGGCTGAACAAATTCGGCAAAATCGATCGCCAGATCGTAAATCCGAGCAAATTGATCCCGAGCCTCCCGAACCCTAGGAAAACGAGCACGGGCATCAGCAAGTATTTTTTCAAACCGCGCGTTTTGTGAGAGATCAATTTCCCGACTATTTTTGTAACCGGCCGGCGTCCAAAAAAGTACTTCGGGAGCAATATTTTCAGTAGCAGAGAGGCGCCGATAAATTAGACCGCCGTTTTCGGCGATGATGGATTCAATCGGCAAAAGCTTCATCAAAGCATCCGCCCAGCCGGCCGGCCGCCCCGTCACGATGACACAACGAATTCCCACCCGCCCCAAATCTTCCAGCGAGGCAATGACTGCGGAGCTCAGACGCCCCCCCCAGGTGAGCGTTTCGTCCAGATCAAAAGCAAAGACGGCGCGATCTCGGAAATGAGGATCGCTCTTCGGGCTCCACAAATTCAAGGGCTTCACAGCTCTATTCTCTTCCCGAAGCAGGGTCGGTGCAAGGAAGGGCCCCGGAGCAGCAGGCCGGGGGGGGTCTTTAAGACTTTTACAGTTGGCCCGCCGCGTCAATCACCTAAACCAGGACAACTATGAGATCCAGCTACATACGGGCTTTTTTTCTCTTTTTGGTGCTGCTGGCCTTGCCCTGCCATAGTCTGAGCTACGGCGACGCCTACGCCAATCGAGGAAAGTCGTACGGACGTGATCTCAACCTAGATCAAGTCATTGCGGCCTTCCAGAACCCCTCGGCTCCGCGCAGTGTTGAAGAATTTCTTGCCTGGGTCCAAATCAAGGCCCCCGACCACCTCAGACACTTCACCCTCATGCACTCAAGTGAAAGCCTGCAAGGTGCAAGCTACCAGGATCCGCGGGCGATTGTCTTCGGGCCCAGCGCTCGCCTAATTTTTACTTTCAACGGCAATCATAAACAAAAAGGATTTTATAATCTTGAGTTCATTCAGTTTCGAGAGGGGGGGAATGGGCATCAACCCCACTTTGAATTCCGCGAACTGAGCTTTGACCGGGAAGGAAAAAACCCCGCCAAACTTTCCGCTGCCAATCCTCCGCGTTGCATGCAGTGTCATACGACCGCGCTAACACCCATTTGGCGCGAGTATGAAATCTGGGATGGGGCCTACGGAAAATTTGATGATGCCATCATTGATTTCAAAATCGAAAAATATGCTCGAGCTTCGATTGAGGTCGACACCAATCGCTTTAATGAGATGCAAGTTGAATTCGATCAGTTCAAGCTCTTTCAAAGACGGGTGGCGACGCACAGCCGTTATTCCAAGCTCGCCTTTCCCGAGGGCTCTCCCGTCAGTCCCTATAGCCCAACGATTCGGGGCGAATACACCTTTCGTCCGAATTTAGCGCTTACTATGCGCTTGGCCGCATTCAACGCCAAGAGAATAGCCGCACAAATTCGCATGAAAGGCGAGGGTTACCAACGGCTCAAAGTACCGTTATTGGCTCTTCTTATGGATTGCGGAAGCATGGGAAAGCCCGGCGAGGAGTGGGCACGCTTCAAGGGCGAACTCGCCCAATTACTGCGCTCTCAGTCAAGAGATGACCCAGGCCGATTCGAAACGCACGCCCAAGTCGCCGACCACAACGTTCAAGCGTGGCTTCTGCAGTATCTCGGCGTTGAAAAAAATGACTGGACTTTGGATCGAAAGAAAAATGTTTGGAGCTATTTTGAAGGCTTGTTGCGACTGCGAAGATTAGTCGCCAGCGAACTCATTGCTGATTTACCCGAGGAACTTCGACAGGAAGATCCCATCCCTACAAGAGCCGTAAGCTACGACGAAGAGCCCGGCTATGACATCGAAAATCCAAGAAAATCTGTTTGTGAAAAATTGATCGATGAAAGCCTCCTAGGAGAAAGCAGCTATCACGAAATGATTCTTCAAAGAAAGAATTTGATCCCCATCACGCCACTTGGATCGAAGACGATTCAGATGTGCCTGGCCTGCCACGGAAAAAACTCCCACCAGGAGTCGGGAGCTCCTGCTATCCCGCTTCTTGAAACTAAGGCTATTAACCGTGAAGCGCTGGAACGATGGTCAATGAAAATTAGCGAGCACGCACTCTCAGATTCTGCCGATATGCCGCCCCTGCGAAAGCTCGGCCCGAGGGAACGAGCAGAACTTAAGAATTTCTTGCAAATGATCTCATCGAAAAACTGAGAGGCGTCCACTCGGCGCAGCGAAGAATTATAGCAAGTAACTTGAGTCAGCTGAGATCTATGTTCTTATTTCTGACATGCATTTTACAGATTATGCCGTCATTGCTATTTATTTTGCGGCTCTAGCGGTGATCTGCTACCGAAGCTCTTCGAAGAACGAGAGCGTCGAGGATTACTTTGTCGGCGGAAGAAAAATGAAACCTCTCCATGTCGGGCTTTCCGTGGCTGCCACCGATGTTGGCGGGGGCTTCTCGATCGGCTTGGCGGGCCTGGGTTTCGTAATGGGAATCAGCGCCTCCTGGCTACTCTTTACTGGTTTGATTGGTGCATTATTGAGTGCATGGTGGATGATTCCCCAAATTAAAAAACTGCAAAATCAGCATCCAGGGCTACTCACTTATCCTGATTTGCTTTCCAAATTTTTCGACAGGCGTGTCGTGACTCTAAGTGCGCTGATCTCATTCATGGGCTACGTGGGATTTACCGCCTCGCAGTTGCTTGCAGGTGCCAAGCTCACAAGTGCCGTAGTCCCCGAATGGACGCTTCTAACTTCGCTAGCTGTTGTAACTTTGATCACGATTCTCTACACGGCCATCGGAGGACTACGCGCAGTCGTGGCGACAGATTCCTTTCAATGGTGCGTACTTTTTGGCGGGCTCCTTTTCGTTGCTCTGCCGCTGGCCTGGGTGAAACTTGGTGGATGGGTGCAAATTTCTAATTCCTTGCCCGCTAACTTCTTTTCATTCACAAATATCGAAGCAGTGAAGTTTTTGAATTGGACCATAACAATTATTCCGATCTGGTTTGTCGCCATGACCCTCTACCAAAGAATTTATTCGTTGGAGTCGAAAAGCAGCGCTCAAAAAGCTTGGTTGATTGCAGGTGTTTTTGAGTGGCCGATCATGGCTTTCGTGGGCGCGCTACTAGGCGTATTGGCCCGAGCCGCGATGGAACAAGGGATTTTTCCGGGAGGCACAGACGTAGAGTCGAACGTTCCACTTTTTCTTCGTGCGATCTTACCGAGTGGCTTGCTTGGCCTAATTCTAGTTTCTTATTTGTCCGCAGTTCTTTCCACTGCGGATTCTTGTTTGTTGGCAGCGTCGGGAAATTTAGTGAAGGACCTGATGGGAAACCGCAGTCGGATCCGCCTATCACAATTTCTTACCGCAGTGACAGGAGTCTTGGCATTTTTGCTGGCGACTAGCTTTGATCAGGTGCTGGATCTTATGCTGCATTCCTATTCCTTTATGGTCGCAGGGCTCTTCGTGCCTACAATTTTCGCACTTTGTTCTATTAAATCAGGGAAGCGTCTTTCATCCCGAGCGGCGCTGGCCTCGATTATTGTTGGTGGAAGCCTCTCTATTTTTCTGGGAACACAGAAAAGCTTCTCGCTCTACCTTGGATTGGATCCCATAGTTTTTGGTCTAACAGCCTCTTGGGCTGTATTTGTTGCCGTGAATCAGCTCGACAAAAGAGAAAGCACTGCGCGATGAAAAATAAAACTCCGGTATTCTTTCACCCCGATCAACTGATTCATAAACCGATGTATGAATGGGCCTTTGGCGATAAGATTCCCCACCCTGAATCGACCTCGCGTGCAGAATCTATTCTGAAAGCTGTCCAAAGATCGCCCGCATCATTTGAAATTTTTCAACCTGATAAAATACCCATGGACTGGATCCACAAGACCCACGATTCGCGACTTGTCCGAGTCTTTCAAGCAAGCCAGCATTTGGCAGCTGAGGTTACCTACAGTCCGTCCGTCTTTCCCAAACGCTCTCAGTGTGTGGGAAATCCTGACGATCTGAATCAGGCCGGATTTTTTTGCTTCGATTCCGGAACTCCTTTGGCAAAAACCACCTGGGGAGCTGCAACTTGGAGCGCCGCCTGCGCGATGGCCGCTGGCGAGGAGGTTTTTTATAAACGGAAGACTCCTTTTGCTTACAGCCTCAGTCGCCCTCCAGGCCATCATGCCTCTCGGGACCTTTTTGGCGGCTATTGTTATTTCAACAATGTAGCCATTTTAGCTAAGCGACTAAAAAAGCGGGGGCGCGGAGTGATACTGGACATCGACTTTCATCACGGGAATGGAACACAGCAGATTTTCTACCGCGATCCCAGCGTGCTTTTCATATCTATTCACGGAGATCCCCGGGACTTTTATCCCTACTTTTCTGGTTATCCCGAGGAAACAGGTGCGGCATCTGGTGTCGGATTCAACATGAATATCTGCCGCCCCAGGGGTTGTGATGGGCAGGAGTATAAAAGCATTCTAGAAAACACTGTTCTTCCCGCCCTACGCGCTTACGATCCGAAATGGTTTCTCATTTCAGCAGGTTTTGACACAGTCGCTGACGATCCCGTAGGTGGCTTCACGCTGTCGACGTCCGACCTTCACGAGATCGGAGGACTTCTTGCTTCCGTGAAAATTCCAACGGTCGCGGTTCAAGAAGGCGGATATGCCTCTGACACACTCGGTAAAAATGTTGTTTCATTTTTGGAAGGCATGCGCAGCTCTTTATAGACTAGTAAAAATATAAACTTATTTTATTTAAAAAATTTATTGACAGCCTCTTTTCTTGACAGCGGCTGCCAAAAACTTTTATTCTCTTCCTACACACAATGATGAGTAGCAAAAGCTTTTCCCTGGCCGAAGGGTCGGGAGATTCCATTATAGCAAAGGATGATGTTTATTCGGACCGAATCCGCTGTGACCACCCCACTGTTCGTTCGGGCGAACGCTTAGCAGATCTATTGATCTCTGCCGCCGATCGATCGGGACGCGGGAAAATTCTGACACTTGTAGATGCGCGTCACGAGTCGGCACTGCTACGATCCGGTTTTTTGATCGCGGGACGGATGGAAGGCTTTTATCAAGGCCTTCATGACTGTTCCGTGATGACCTTCAACATGGATCCCCGACGTCGACAACTCGCCAATCCTAAGGAAGTCTCCCGAGTGAACGAGGCCCTCAACAAGACACATCCTCTTGAGAAAGAGAGCCTCCAAAAAACTATCGAGCAGCTTGATCTTTCGGCGCCTATTGCCGGACCCGAAAATGCCGAGGAAATTGCAGCTTTGATTGGGCAAACCTTTGCTGACTATCCCACCCCAAGCCATGACCCAGCCTACATTGCCGACTGTCTTAGTAATGGGTCCGTATTCCGTTACGTGCATGAGTCGGGAAAAATCCTCGCCTGTGCCTCGGCCGATCTGGTTCCCTCTGCAAAAACTGCGGAACTTACCGACTGCGCGACTCTCCCACGGCAACGCGGTCGCGGCCTCATGAAAAAAATCCTCTGGGACCTAATGCAGGATTTAAGGAAAATGGATTATCCCACCGCTTTTACGCTGGCTCGCGCACGAATTCCGGGCATCAACATCATTTTCAAACAACTCGGTTTTCAATATAGCGGGCAGATATCCCAGTCCTGTCGCATCGGCGAAGGTTTGGAAGACATCAATATATGGAGTCGAAAACTCCGCCCCTAGCACAAGGCTTGCAGTTGGCCCGATTCTTGTAAGGGGATTCCTGAAAAGGAGTCTCTATGCCACAGGATCCAGTTTTTCTAAAATTAAAATCCCTCCAGGCCCGCGGAAGCGATAAGCAACTCATCACCGTCGAGGTTCTTAAAGTTCGCGGTCCGCAACAGATATCTGTTACTGGACTTCCGGATTCTTGGTTGAAAGAGGGACTCGAAAAAATTCGATGTCTCTTAAAACAATCCGGCGGCTGGAGCCCAACCGATCAAATTCTCGTCCACCTTTTACCGGCCGAAGCCCCGAAGTTCGGCGCGCAACTGGAGCTCCCGATTTATCTGGGCGCACAACTTGCACTAGAGACCGCTGAAGTTGATCTACAAAAATTGCAGCAGAAATTAGACCAACAGCCAGTAGTAGGCGCGCTCACCCTGGAAGGCCGCATTGTTAACACGCAATTTTCAGAGGAAGCGATCGATGAAGATCCGCAAATACTTGGACCCCACTACTTTTCAAACATCGACGAATTGATGGCCTACTTCCGCGGCGAAGAAGTTCTTGGAAGTCCATGTTTTGATCGCAAAAGTTTCATCAAGAGTCCGATCGAAAATCTTCCTGTCCACGGCCTAGAGGCTGAACGCTTTTGGATCAGTTGCGCAGCCATTGCCGATACAGCGGTGATCCTGATGGGACCTCCCGGAGTTGGTAAAAGCCATTTGGCTCGCTGGGCCCATACGATTCTTCCACCGCTTGACGATCAAAGTCGCCGTGAAGTCGAACGCCTTTGGCGTGCCGCCAATTTGGATTTCACCAATCATCGGCCCGTGATCATGCCCCATAGTCGAACGCGCTATTCAGATTTCATCGGCACACAAAGCCTGCAACAACTGAAGCCCGGCCTCTACGCTTTGGCACATCGGGGGCTGATGATTTTGGACGAATTCCACGAACTCAATCGAGATTGTCGTGAATTGCTGAGAACCGTGTTGGATCAAAAGCGGATTCTAAAACACACGCGGGCTGGTACCCACTATTGGCCCGCTGACTTTTGGGCAATCCTTACCGCCAACCCCTGCGAGTGCGGTTACTCCGAGGGACGCGACCTCAGTCGGTGCAGCTGCCTACGTAGTTCTTTCCAGAAATATCAGTCGCGCTTGAGTGGACCATTGCTAGATCGAATGGGGGTTCGACGTTTTGTGCTGGGAGAAAAGTCGACCGTAGATGCCGAGGATCTTAGTCTCTTTCAACGGCTACTGGGGACGAATGAGGAAGACTTGCGCAGTCGAATGGCGGAGTGGAAGGCGCAGTTTCAAGTCGCAAGTGCAGAGTCACTGGAGGAGGCCGAGAAAGTTGCAGCGGGTCGGCAGCCTATTTTGGAAAAGAAGCTGAGATTAGCCCTTAAGGTCACCAAGCTTTATTCAGAATCTGAAATAGACAGATTCATGAAGTCAAAACGCCAACATGAAAAGCGTTATTTCCAATTGAGGTTGTAAAATGCGCTATCGCTGTTTGGCCTGCACTTCCGAAGAGGGCGCGATGAAGTTTGGTTTTTGTGAAAGCTGTCGTCGACGACTCATCGATATTAGTTACCCACGATCATGTTACGAGCAGAACACTTCGGTTGTTGTTTCGGCCCTCTATCAGCATCCGATCTCGACCCTGATCAAACGAGCAAAGGAGCAAGGTTCTTCCTTTTGGGACGAGGAGCTACGGCGATTTTTTTCGCAGTGGATTTCTCACTGGGCCGAAGTAGTTAAGGATTTGAAATTCGACGCCATTGTCTCCGTTCCCGGACATCCGCTCCGCATTCACTTGGAAACAGATCTTGCGGCCTTCATTGCATTGGAGCTATCGCGAATCACAAAAAAATCTGTGATCAGCGAAGCCTTGATCCGAAGAAGACTGGCAAAGGAAGATTTCTTTTTTCTAAATAAAAATCCCAACATCACGGAGCGACTGCACTGGCGTCCCTTTCGATTTGAGCTTCCCGATGAAAGGCGTCGCCTCCCTCCAGGCATTCGTGTTTTGCTTGTCGACGATGTTATGGCCAGCGGATCAACGCTCAGACGCTGTCGCGAACTTTTGGGCCGTCAGGGCATTCCCGTAGTGGCGAGCTTTGTTCTCAGCGCGGCTCGTGCGCGAATGTGAGGCTCTTTACATAATGTGTCAGATGGGGCATGCTGCGTCGCACTGTGAAAATGCTAGGCAAGCTGAGAAGCATTTTATTCCTTTTATTTCTGAGCTTTAGCTCTTTATCGTGGTCCTCTTTTCTTGTCCGACTACTGGAAACGGACGAAGCCGCCGCAGTTGCCCGCATTCGAGCCCTGCAACGAGCCCGACAAGAAATCAATGGCCTCTATTTTATCTTTGGAAAAGACGAAAGCGCTCTACGCGGTCTAGCCGTCGCACGAGAGGCGGCCCTTCGTCACGGGGTACGTTCGCGCCTGATCATTGATGGAATGTTCAATTCCATCCCACCTGCAATGATTCGGCACCTGAGTGACATCGGAGTTCACATCCGCGTTTACAATCCCTTTCGGTTGCGACAGGTGATGGATCTTAGTTTTCTTCACCGCATGCATGAAAAAGGGATTTGCGTCGATGGGCTCATATCCCATATCGGTGGACGTAATGCGGAAAGCGCTTATTTTGGAAAAGATCAAATACGCCCGAACTATATCGATCGTGATTTGGAAATCTGGTCCAAGGAATTTTGTGATCAGTTCAATGCATACTTCAATGAACTCTGGGCCAATGCAGATCGAGTGAGTGAAGCTGACTTTAGCGATGTGAAAAACTCCGAAGTCATTGCCGCATCTGAAAAGCTACAGAGAGTTCACGACGAACTGATGCTGGGTTACGCCGATCCCAAGTGGGATGCGATTGACGCCGCAATTCCGGCCTTCGAAGTGGCAACTGTTCCCGTACTACTTCGCCGCACCAACGAAAAAACCATGGCTCAAGTCGTGACCGAAGAGATTCAGCAAGCAGAAGAAAGCGTCTTCAAAGAAAGCCCCTATTTTGTCCTTACCCCCGAGATGCATGCGCTTATGCAGCACGAAATCAATGTTCGCGGAATCCATTGGCGACTACTGACTAATTCGCCATTTTCTTCGGACGGGGTCATCGCTGCTGCGGCCTATAGGAACGATCGACCGCGAGCCGCCCGCACTGGTCTTGAGCTCTGGGAATTCAATGGACCGCGTTCGCTTCATTCCAAAACTGCCGTGATCGATAGGAAGCGAGTTCTTGTCGGTACTTTTAATATGGATCCGCGCTCTCAGAATGTTAACGGTGAATGGGGAGTCCGAGTTGATAGTCCCGAGCTGGCCGCCGCCATTTTGAAAACGATGGATGAGAACATTGCGAACTCAAGTCTTGCTGCAAAGGGCGGCATTGAATATCCCGAAAACGTCAAAGCCATTTCTAAACCACGCGGTTTCAAAAGGCAGGTGATTTACAACTGCTCTCGACCACTGGCCAGAATCCCCTTCATTAAAAATCAAATTTAACGAAGCTGGGCTTCCAAACCCTCGTCAAAACCAAGTGCTGGAGAAGTTTTCAGGACTTTCGCAAGATGCTGGGCCGTGAAACCTTTCAAATTCGCTGCGACTTCCTCGGGGGTGCCCTCGTCAACAATGAAGCCGCCCGCGTCTCCGCCGTCGGGGCCAAAGTCGATAATCCAATCTGCAAATTTCAAGACATCCAAATTGTGTTCAATAATAATGAGCGTATTTCCGCGTTCGACAAGTTCATTCAAAGTGCCCAATAAAACAGCAATGTCCCGCAAATGAAGACCCGTTGTCGGTTCATCCATTACATAAACGGTCGTTGAACCATCGTTTCTCAATAGTTCGCGCGCAATTTTTAAACGCTGACTTTCTCCGCCCGAAAGCGTGTTAGACGGTTGTCCCAAACGCAAATAACCCAATCCAACTTTTTCCAAAACACTCAATGCATTGATCAATTTTCTTTCGGTCGCAAAAAACTGCCGGGCTTCGTTAACAGTCATGCGCAGGATATCGTCGATATTTTTTCCATTGAACTGAATATCAAGAACCGCTTTTTTAAAGCGCTTGCCTTCGCATTCGTCGCAAAGAATGAAGAGGTCCTCCATGAAGACCATTTCGACCCGCACATAACCTTCACCTTCACAGGTCTCGCAGCGGCCCCCGGGAATGTTGAAAGAGAAAAAGCCAGGATGGTAGCCCTTGCGCCGGGCTTCCGGTGTCGAAGCAAAGAGTTCCCGAACGGCATCAAAAGCTTTGAGAAAAGTGATGGGGTTCGAACGGGGACTTCGCCCGATGGCTTCCTGGTCGATCAGCTGAACGCCTGACAAACCCTCGAAACCTCGAATTTTTTTAAAGATCCCCACCTCGTCGATTTCCTGCATCAAAATACGCGCCAAAGCCGGATATAAAGTTTTTCGAATTGCAGATGATTTTCCACTACCAGAAACTCCTGAAACACAGGTCATCATTCCCAGTGGAATTTTGAGATCAACATCTTGCAAATTATTTTCACGACAACCTAAGACTTCCAACCAACGCACTTCGCGGCGGCGGTCTTTGAAACGGTCTAATCGGCGTCGCCGCGGAAAAGGAATTCGTCGATCACCACAGAGAAAATCATAACTGTGGCCATGACCATTTTCCTGCTGAAAAAATCCTTTCGTAGGGCCCTGAAAAACGATTTCGCCGCCTTTTTCGCCGGCTTCGGGCCCTAGATCCACCAAATAATCAGACGCCTCGATCAAATCTGGATCATGTTCAACGACGACGACCGTGTTTTTCAATGCGGCCAAATCT
The DNA here is from genome assembly GCA_964636255.1 of uncultured Bacteriovoracaceae bacterium. Taxonomy (GTDB): domain Bacteria; phylum Bdellovibrionota; class UBA2428; order UBA2428; family UBA2428; genus CAXNGS01. The sequence continues at coordinate 119,700 of CAZWNW010000004.1, forward strand.
TTGAGAATAGCGATCAAGCGCTGGGTATCGCGCGGATGAAGTCCGATGCTGGGCTCGTCCAAAACATAGGTGGTCTGCGTAAGACGCGTTCCCAATTGATTGGCCAATGCTATGCGCTGAGTTTCCCCGCCCGAAAGGGTCCGAGCCAAGCGATTTAATGTTAGATATTCAAGTCCCACGCGACAGAGGAAATCAAGACGCGTGTGTACCTGATGGAGAATATCTTTTGCGGCGATGGCTTCACTTTTCGTTAGCTTCAATTCCTTAAACCATTTTTGAAGCGCCCCGATATTCATACGGGTCAAATCCGAGATCGCCTTTTTGTGAAATTTTACGGCACGTGCTTCGGCCCGCAAACGGTCGCCATTGCAGGCCTTACAAGTTTTAGGACTGCGGTAGCGAGACAAGAAGACCCGAGCCGAAGTTTTGTATTTCTCCTCTTCAAGATCTTCGAACATAGCCTCGACGCCGCGGAAATCGCCGGCGCCACCCCAAATCTTAGTTTTTTGAGATTCTGGAAGGTCGGCCCAGGGAAGATTGAGGGAAATTTTTTCCTTTTTACAAAATAGAATCAGCTTCTTTAACCACTCACGCGCAGAGGGTTTACTGAGGGGATCGATCGCCCCCTGAGCAACAGAAAGCCGAGGATTAGGGACCACGAGATCCAGATCAATCGTCAGGATATTTCCAAATCCGCGACATTTTTCACAAGCGCCCATTGGCGAATTGAAGGAAAACAGTAGAGGTGTCAGATCGGGATACCGTTTCGAGCCCTCATCAGTCGATGGATAATCCGTGAGCCGTTGTTCCTCTACGAGCTTCTGCTTCTCATCGATCACCCAAACCCGCGCGCGGCCAAAACCTTCTCGATAGGCCTGGATCAAGGCATCTTCAATACGCCCACGGCTTTCAGGGTCAATAGAACTGCGATCCGTAATGACAAAAAGTGTTTTTCGGCTTCCCGATTTACCAAGAAGCAGCGCGCTTTTTTTGGCCAAGGTTTCCTGGATATCAACAGCCGGAAAATCTGCGCCATCTTTCAGTTCTGCGTCTGAAAGCGCGTAGGTGAAACCGCGAGCTAAAAGACTTTCCAGACTGAGCTTTCGATCAGAAACTTTTGACTTTGGAAAAAACTCTAGGGGGAAGCCTACGTAAAGCCGTTGGCCTGTAAAACGCTTCAAAAGATCTTCCGAGACTTCGTTGACGAGATTTTTTTTCACCTCGGCCCCGGTTTCCGGATCGAATTGTTTTCCTAATTTTGCATAGAGCAAACGCAAATAATCGTAAATTTCCGTGCTGGTTCCAACGGTAGATCGAGAATTTTTAGTTTGGTTTTTTTGCTCCAAAGCAATGGTCGGAGTGATTCCGCGAATTTCATCCACATCCGGCTTTTCCTGTTTATCCAAAAACTGCCGAACATAGGTGCTGAGTGATTCCATGAAACGCCGCTGTCCTTCAGCAAAGAGCGTATTGAAAGCTAGCGAGGATTTGCCGCTTCCCGAGGGCCCGGTAACGACACTCAAAGCCCCTCGGGGGAAGCGCACGGTCACATTCTTCAAATTATGCTGCCGGGCGCCAATAATCTCAATCCAGGAGCTCATTCGGCACAGGAGCATAGAACCCAGCATCTGGGTGCGCAATACAGTTCATGGGAAAAGAACTATTGAGTAAGCTAAAAGTGATGGCATTCTAATAGGAATGTTTACGCCGGTTAAAATTAGCGAATATCTTCCCACATCTCGCCCCGAGGACCCACATGACAAACGCCTCGGTCATTTCGTGGAGGTGGTCCCTGACTTCACCCTAGAAAGGGTAACTTCACTTCAGGAAGGCTCGGTAGTCGTTTTGGGATATGCCGACGACCGCGGCGTAGATCGTAACGGCGGCAGAACCGGGGCCTTTGCCGGACCTGATTTGATCCGCAAGTGGCTCTATCGACTTACCCCATCTTATCGACAAAAAACTTTTCCCAAAGTTTATGACATCGGTAACTTGAAAAGCTGGAGCATGGATTTGCTGGAAGCTCATGACGAAGCTCGCAAAGTCATTCATTCCTTAAGAAAACAGTCTCTCAAGATCATTAGTTTGGGCGGTGGGCATGATTGGGCCTTTCCTGATTTGGTGGACTTCGCTGCGGACTTTAGTGATCATCCATGCAAAATCATCAACGTGGATGCTCACCTAGACATGCGGCCCAATCCCAAAGAATCCGAACGGAGCTCTCATTCCGGAAGTCCCTTTCGAAAAATCATTGAGGAATCGGGAAAGAAGAAAGCGGATATCGCAGTGCTAGGACTTCAAGAACATTGCAACTCGCCCCAACACATAGACTGGGCTCACAGTCACCGGGTATCGACCTTGTTTTTAGAAGAAGTTCCTGAAAACTTGGAAAGACGATGGCCCTTGATCGAGGATCGCCTACAGCTCAAGGCCAAAGACACTCAGTTTGCCGTAAGCATTGATATGGATGCGTTTCCTCAGTTCATGGCGCCCGGCGTGTCAGCACCGCAAGCCGTCGGCTTGGACCCGCGTCTCGTCCTCCACATGATCCGAACCTTGGGCACTCGCAATCAGCATCTGGGAATTTATGAATTTAATCCTCGCTATGATATCGACGACCGCACGGCCCGACTTGCGGCCCAGTTTGCCTACCATTATCTCAGTTTGTTTTGATTCATCAGTGATCGTGGTCGTGCCCATCACCGTGATGATGTCCGGGCGGCAATAGTTTCCGTTCATCAACAGTTTTTGGACCGCTCTCTTTAGGCGTTTCACCGAAAAGAGTTTCCTCGTCGCGGCTTCCCGTCAGAAAACGTCCCTGAGCGCCACTCTGCACCTTCTCATCGGCGCTAATCAATTCACGAAATTCAGGGCCGGTCCTCGTTTTGATGAATCGCCCTGAACCATTGTCTTCGACGAAGACTTTTCCTAAGCCGCTTTGGTTTCGAATAAATAGAAAATCTTTATCGAAGTCATAGGACCAGTACTGAGCGCGGCCCAAATCGCGCTCAACTTTTTTGCCTAATTGCGAATCGTAAAACTGAGCGTCCACAGGCGTCAGAAAGAATCTCTCTTCTGCCTTTTGGCGCTCACGCTCGGCGACTGATCCCCCGTAAACTCCGGGCATCTTCGGCTTTTCTTTGCTCTCGGCCGCTACGGCCACCGCTGTCTTTTGCTCTTCGGTAAGCGTCTTCAGGCTGGCTCGAATCATCTCATTCGCTAATAGCGAGCGCCGAACCATGGACTCTTTAAGACGCTGAACTTCCCGAGCCAAACCCACCTGGTCCTTTTCTAATTTCGGACGTTCGTAGGAGTTGGTGAGTGGGAGTTCTCGGATGCGGCTTTCCACCAAGTTTAAAATACGTACTTTTTTTTCCAACAACTCGCTTTCAGCGACAAATTCCGCAACATGGCTTCTGTAGTGTGCACCCAACTGCTCGGAGCTCAGGCGTGAAATGAGATCAGTGGACACAGACCCAAACGGACTTTGTTTATATTTTCTACTGATGGCCGCCTCTTTTTGATGAAAAGCCAAGAGTTCAGCATAGAGTTTTACAATCGCTGCAACGGGCGGCACAGGCTGAGCTTTCCCAGCCTTAGACGGACTCTTCGATTGCGACAGGACCCAAGGCCCTGCTGCAAATAGAATAAGGAAGAGGAATCGTAATAATACCGGCATCCTAAAGAGAAATATCGGCTCTTTTTCTCAGGAGCTTGATGTACTCAGCGTGGGACCAGGCCAGAGGCGAAACTGCGCCGGTCAGTTCCCCAGCTTTTTGAATATCTGAGCGGCGTTGCTCTGGAATGTAGCCGCTCTGCGTCGACAGCTTTTCCATGGTTTCGATATAGGGAAAAAGAACGGCCATCTGCACCGGGGCAGAACGTCCCTCGGCTTGAGCCGCTGCCACCGCCATATGAGCCCGTTCGGCAGTCAGGAGCGGCCAAATTCCGCCACTCAACTGTTCGCCCGTTCGCTCGTCCCAGTTATAAGCATCCCCGTTGTATCGAATATAAGTGCGTGGCAGGACCCATTCACGCTGAAGATGGCGATCATACTCTGCAAGGGTCGCTTGGATTTTTGAATCGAATGCTGCCTTAATCCCCAAGCGGACAAGATCCAAGAAACCCCCGTCGATCAAACTGCGCTCTAATACTTGGGCTCCACCGTTTGTGATTTGCACCAATGCATCATCGTTGGGATTCCATTCAGCATCCGGATTGGAGCTAGCTTCACTTCGAAGATAATACTGCCCGCGACCCAAAGTACCTCTTTCGGTAAAGACCCATCCATCGAGTTTTTCCATCCAAGAGCGTGCCTTGTCCGTATACTGACGCGCAAAATTTCTCTCACCCAAGGCTTCTGCCATTTCTGCTGCACCACTCAGCGCCGAAATTTCATAGGAGATCGTATTAGGAGAAAGCCCCATGTTTTCTTCCCAACGGTCTTGAAAAGTCCATGGTCCATATTTCACAAGGAAATCGGAAGCTCGGCGCACCATCGGCCACCAATCTCGCAATTCCACAGCTCGAATTTTCCACAGGTGATAGACCAACAGTATTGGCATCGCTACCTGATCCATCTGCAACATTTTCCAATGAGCCTCGCCATTGACCCAAGTATTTTGTGGCCATGCACCACTGCGCTCGATCTGTCGCTTGCCATAGCTCCATGCACCCGACGCCTCCTTGAATTGCAGGCGTTCCATGTAACGAAGATTCGCTATTGCCGATCGAATATCGCCCGCGGCGATGAATGCTGTCGCTACGTGATAAAGATCACGCACCCAAACCAATTGGTAACCACCTGTTTGCTGATCTACGCGACGTGCGTCTTCCAAGCGACCTCGCCAAAAATTTTCCGAGTGCGCTTCATAGTGCTTGGAAGGGTCTTTTTTCATCAATCCCCAGGGAACGGAGGGGCCGGCGATCACTGCTCCGGGAAAAGTTTTATCTTCCAAACTCTTCATAGTCGTCACCGAGTTATGATACAGATCGGGATGGCCGGCGGAATATGCAGACAGATTCGCAAGCCCCATAAAATAGGAAAGCCACTGATTGCGATACACCTCTAATGATCGATCCGTGTTTTGGCTGGCCGCCAGAGCCACGTTCATGGCTTTTTCCGGGCTCGTTGCAAAACCAATAACAACGAGAAATTCCTCGGTCAATCGCGTGTCATCAAGTTCCACTTCGCCCAAAAAGACTACGTTGCCATCGAGGGCGCGCTCGAATTGATGGTCCATTCGAAAATTTTCTCGCAAGTCACTAAATCCATCCCATTTACCGCCAAAAGCCGCTGAAACCTGCCGGAATTTTTTTGTTGAATGAAGGGCCTGAGCATCGGAACCTTGCCAAGCATAGAAGCCCGGAGCCCAACCATCCGCAGAAGTCTTTGACAAAGCCCTTCCGGAATCGCCCAAGCCCGTATTCGCCGCGGCAGGATTGTGAAGCAAATACAACTTTAAATCATCGGAACGGCGCTCAAAACGCACCTTCATAATCACCGCATCACGATCGGGATCGGTGAAAATGGTTTTTTGAATACTGAAGCGTCCCTCAGGGTCTCGGGTCAAAACTTTGAAAATAGGCAGACCTCGTTCGGTCCATTCCGTTTCCGTGTAGGTTTCGCCGCGCTCCTGCTTGAAAAAGCTGCTTCCATCAGACACCAAAAATTGCGTGTCCCGCGTCTGACGTCTATCCACTGTTGGCCAGAAAATTTCCGTCAAAACCCCCTGAGAACCGGTAAACCACACTTTAGAAATTGGAGCTGTTGGGGAGAATAGAGAAAATTCACCCTGAGAGTCATAGGCCTCATAGGCTGTTCCAAAGAAATCTTTGTTGCCGGATGACCAGTAGAAATCTCCCAGACCATCTCGCGGCGCATCGCCTGCCTTTGCAATTGAAGCTTGTGCCGTCACAGCAACCGTCACTGTCAGCACAGAGATTTTAAAAATTTTACGGATTATTTCTCCCAACTTATGTTCCTCCCTGAAACAAGAGCGTTTCAGCATCTATTCCACACTCGCGTAATCCATTCAAAATTTGCGTAGAATTTCGACAAACGCGAAGCGACGAAGTTCTTTCCGTCATGGCACTCGACTAATCTCCTCACAGCCCGTAACTTAAACTCTCATGAGAGTGATTCCTTCCTTTAAAGCTTCCAGCCTTTTCGTTTTTTTGATGACGACTGCCTGCACCCGTCCTGTGTCCGAGGAAAAACAGCTCGAAGCTCAAACTCTTTACGAAGTAGGCGTCAGTCAGCTTCAAGACGCAAACTATCCGGATGCCATCTCAAACCTTCATTCCGCCTATGATCTCAGACCTGATTCACCCGAAGTCCTTCTCCATCTAGGCCTTGCCTACTTAGGTGCGCGACGCCTCACTGAAGCTGAAAAATATGTAAGCCGTGCCTGTTCGCTTTCCGAAAAATACGCCCTCTGCTGGAACAATCTGTCGGCGGTTTACCTGGCCCAAGGGCGCTTTGCGGAGTCCGTTATAGCTGCCGAGAAGGCAATCGAAATAGTCACATTTCCCTCTCCCCACCTTTCTTGGGGGAACAAGGGAGACGCGCTGTTCCATTTGGGAGAATTAGCCGACTCTCGCTCTGCGCTGGAAAAAGCTCTGAAATACCGCCCTCAGCACTGTCGCAATCGAGCACTTCTTTCGCGTACCCTTCTCCAAATGGCCAAATTCGAGGATGCTCGACAGCAAAGTTTTCTGATTCGAAAATTCTGCCCCGCAGAAGCCCGGATTCTTCTTTGGGATGCCTATCTCAGCTATCGTCTAGGCTACATAACGGAAGCTCGGAAAACTTTTGAGGCGATCGTGAGCACATTCAATGATAAAGATTCAGTTGAAGTTGCTCATCGTGGCCTCCGCGACTTAAAAGGAGAGAGAACCCTAAGCCCTCCGGAGTTGTAATTTGAGCTATGGATCATACGAGGTGGAATTTGGAAGACGGTCGCAAAACGGAAGACGCTAAAGCTAAAACTGCTGAGACCAGCAGCCTGCATCCAGACGCGGATTCAGAATTCGGTACTTGGTTAAAATCTCAGCGGGAAACCGTGCGCGTACCTCTGGAAGAAATTGCCGCAATTACAAAAGTCCATATCGCTCAACTCAAAATGATCGAAGAAAATCATTGGGAAAGTCTTCCTGCCCCTGCCTTCGTTCGCGGCTTTCTTCTTTGTTATGCTCGGCACCTGGGACTTGATGAAGATGAAGTCCTACGTCGATACAGAAAAAGTTTAGGGAAAAACGATCTTACAAAAAATTCAAATTTGGACGCTACAGCAGAACGCGTGAAAGTCGTGGGTTCACCTAATTTCAAAAGCTCTCCAGCTGCACGAGACTTGGATAAAATTCGGCCCGCTATTCTTACCCCGAAGCGCGTCTCGCTGGGACTCTTGGCTTTGGGCGCCGTCGCCCTTATATGGTTCTTGATTCAGGTCGGCAAAAAAGAGACTTCACGCGAGGCAGTTGTCACAGATCGAAGCGCAGAAATTGCGCCGACCCCCACCCCAAAAGCTGATCCCGAAAAAAGCACAACTGCGAAACCAGAAACTGTCACCAGCCCCGTGGCGACCGCAAACAAAACAGCCGTTTCAGAAAAAGCGCCCAGCACAAGTCCACCGCCTCCGAACGCTGCAGCAAGCCAGGAAATCAGGCTTGGTTTGCGCGCGCTGGAACAAACTTGGGTTAGCGTTCGTGTGGACGATCAGGATCCCAAAGGACAGATCTTAAAGTCTGGAAATCGCCTCTCATTCGAAGGTCGAAATAAAATTGAATTGGTGCTCTCGAATGCCGGTGCAATCGAGATCGAATACAATGGCAAAAAGAAATTCCCTCCCGGCTTCCGAGGCGATGTCGTAAAACTTGTTTTGCCTTTAGACGCTGAACGGCTTCGTGATAGCGCAGCCTCAACACGACAGGGCGTGGTTCCCAGTCGTCCGGCCGTAGTCACACCGCCACCAGCACCACCGGCGGCAACGCCCGCACCTGAAGCTACACCTGAACTGAAACTAGAATAGGAATGAGGCCCGCTTTTTTAGCCCGCCTTTTTGTCTTCGCTTGAAGACGAGCCCCCAACTTGAGTGGACAGACCCTCTTTGGGAGCCCACTGAAGGAAAAGCTTCTTGTCGTTGGAAAACTCCCAAGCATCGGGACCGGTAACGACGCCTCTTTTGACGAGCTCCAGCAAGGAATAATCCATAACCTGCATGCCAGACGACTTGTTTGTCTGCATGACAGAGGGAATTTGGAAAAGCTTGCCTTCGCGGATCAGGTTCGAGACGGCGCTGTTGTTGATCAATACATCTTGCACCATGACACGGCCGCGGCCGTCGGCCTTCGGAATCAACTTTTGCGAGAGAATGATTCGCAAACTTTCTGACAACATGGATCGGATCTGACTTTGTTGATCACCCGGAAATGAGTCAATAATTCGGTCAACCGTTTTTGGAGCTGAGTTCGTGTGAAGGGTGGCAAAAACTAGGTGACCCGTCTCCGCAGCCGTGATGGCCAAGGCGATGGTCTCTGGATCTCGCATTTCACCGACAAGAATAACGTCGGGGTCTTCGCGAAGAGCCGCCTTCAATGCAGATGCGAAGGAAGTAAAATGCGAACCTAACTGCCGTTGATTCACCATGCAGCGCTGACTCTCGTGTTGGAATTCGATCGGGTCCTCGAGAGTCAAAATATGACTTCGATGGTTTTTGTTAATGTAGTCAATCATCGCTGCAAGTGTCGTTGATTTTCCTGAACCCGTGGGGCCCGTGACGAGAACTAATCCTTGGGGAAAGTAACAAGCTTGGCGACAAACTTCTGGAAGCGAAAGACTTTCCAGAGTTGGCGGCTTTTCAGTCAAGGCGCGAAAGACACCCGAAAGACCATGACGCTGGAGAAAAACGTTGACCCGAAAAATACCGAGTCCCGTAACCTTAATTGCAAAGTCGAGACTCTTGTTGGCCTTGAGCTCATCCTTTTGCATCGGATTGACGACTTCGAGAATCATCTTTTCGACATCCGGCGGATTCAAGATCGTGTTATCGATTTTATTCAAATCCCCACGCACGCGAATCATCGGAGGAGATTTCGAAGCTATATGCAGGTCAGATCCTCCTTCTTTTTTGAGAATTTGCAGATACTTCAAGATCTGAGCTGCCATATTTTAAGTTATCGGAATGGAATCTTGAAAACTTAACGTAGGTAGGCCCACAAAGCGCCAATAAATAAGTACCTGAAACTCCACAATTTTTTGACTCAAATTAGTTATGCTCTGGGGCCCCGACACGTGAGAGAATGGGATTCTGTATGTCCAGCCAGATTCTCATCAACAAAGGGCCCGGGGAAACCCGCATTGCTCGACTTGATCACGGTGAACTCACGGAAATCTATATTGAACGCACGAATGAAGTCAGCATTGTCGGCAACATCTACAAAGGTCGCGTCAATCGGATTGTGCCCGGCATGCAGGCAGCCTTCATTGATATTGGATTGGAGAAAGATGGATTTCTCTATGCGGGAAATATCATCGATCCGAATTCTTCCGAGACATCAGATGTTTTGGCAGATCCGGAAGTTGATCTCGAGGAAGAGGTGAACGAAAAAGTCGCCCTTCCCTCCGCTACCGACAGCGCAGAGACTCGCAACTTCAAAAGCTTTCGACAGATTCCGGAGATTTCGAAGCTTCTTCGCCATGGAGAAGAAATCCTGGTCCAAGTCATCAAGGAACCCTTGGGTACAAAAGGCGCTCGCCTTAGCGGTTTTGTTTCAATTCCCGGTCGTTTCTTGGTTTACCTGCCTAACTCCAATCACCTAGGGGTAAGCCGCCGCATCGAAAACGAGTTAGAGCGTTCGCGCCTCAAAGAAATCATTGAAAAATCGCGGCCGGCCCAAGGCGGCCTCATTGTTCGAACAGTGGCCGAAGGCGCTTCCGCCAAACACCTCAAGGATGACCTTGAGTACCTGATTCGCACCTGGGGCGTGATCAAGAAGCAATCTGAAAAAGGCAAAGCTCCCAGCGTCGTGCACGCCGATCTTGATCTAGCTTCGCGTATTTTACGGGACCGTGTCACCGAAGATGTCGAGAAAATCGAAGTTGATGACATCGCGACCTATAAACATCTGCAGAAATTTTCAACGAACTTTCTTCCCCGCTTTAAAAAGCGCATCGAGCTCTATGCTTCAGAGAAAACTCCCATCTTTGATTTGCACGGTATTGAAGCAGAAATCCACCGTGCCCTAAATCGTAAAGTCTGGCTTAAAAGTGGCGGCTACATCGTGATCGACGAGAACGAGGCACTGACCACCATCGATGTGAATAGTGGGAAATATGTGGGCGGTCGTAGCCTTGAAGAAACCATTCTTCAAACTAATGTCGAAGCTGTAAAGGAAGTCGCTTATCAGATTCGTCTACGAAATATTGGCGGAATCATCGTCGTGGACTTTATCGACATGGAACGCAGCAGCCACCGCGACCGTATTTATGAAGCGTTCCTCGAAGAGCTCAAAAAAGATCCCGTAAAAACCAATGTACTTCCAATCAGCCAGTTAGGCCTGATCGAAATGACCCGAAAACGCACCCATGAAAGTTTAAGGCGTAAACTCATGGAAGAATGCCCCAGCTGCGACGGCCTGGGCTTAATTCGCTCGAGGGAAACCATTGCAAGCCAAATCATCCGTGCCTGTTTGGCGGAATCTAAAAGCGCATCGTCGCTATCTTCCACCTTGATTGTGTATTGCCATCCAGCGGTTGCGACATTTTTTGCCGAGGACGCTCGTGAAGCCATCGTCCACTTGGAAGAACAAACAAAACGGAAACTTTCGATCAAGACTGATCCTAATTTTCAGCAGGATGATTATGAAGTTTTTTCCAAAGATTCCTAGAGCGGCATTTCCAGCAAAATACGCAGCTCTTTTTCTGATATTGATCGTGGTCGTGGCTCAGGCAAAAAAACCACTAGCCACTCCTGACTATGAGGCTGAAATTAAAAAATTGGAGATGCAAGAATTCGAGGCTAGCTCAAGCCTAGAGATCAAAGAGTTGCTGGCCCGCTCCTATTGGTGTGGTCAAAAAAAGGGCTTAGCCGTCGAGAAGTGGCTTTGGTTGCTGCAATTTTTCCCCAATCACACCCATGCAGAGCAGTGGACAAAAAATGTGGAATTAGCCTCGCTAAAGAGCAAAAAGCTTAGCGAAGATTTGAAGTGTCGCTAGGTTCGAAACTTTATCCTCACTGAGGAGGTAAGAGTGTCTTGGCCAGGAGTGCCATCTTGATAAATTTCAGCTTAAAAGCTACCACATATAGTAAGAATCAATAGCTTTTGCGCCGATGGTCAGAGGCCTAGGCTTTAATTAGAAATAGCCAAAATCAGCCAAAACACGGCAAAAACAGACGAAACATGGACCTAGACTTATCCACAAGCGTACGAGGACAGGATGTGCACAACTCTCTAGCCCTCAAAATTTTGGCGCTGACGAAAAATTATGTGGATAAGCTGTGGATAACCCGTGGATAGCTTCAATTTTCTTATACCTTGCAGATTCGGGAAAGCTTGAATTCCGCTGCTCTCGTCATCGACTAGAAGCTATCAATTCTAATTCAGTTGTTCGGGGGATGTTGAAAACAGTGGAACTGTTCAGTGCCAATTTGAGGAAAGAGGACGCGTCGAATGTCGCCGCGCCTGGCACAAGCGCGCCCGCCTTACAAGGTCAGCCCTTCGAGAGAGATCACTTTCAGAACAGCCCCGAACTCCTGAAAATCTTTGACCGTTATTTCTCTTATGCAACATTTTCTCGCGAGACGCAGGGACTCGTGATTTTTGCGCCGACAAACATTCATCTTCGTCGCATCGAACAGTATCGAAACGAAATTGAAAACAACTTCCATACGAAATTATTGCGTGTGGAAGTTATGAAAGCTGCTCCGGCCCCGAGTCGAGAACTCCCCACTCAGCCGCGGCCGGAGCAGCTTCCAATGCCGCTACTTCCCGAACAACACGGCGAACGTCCCGAAGAACAGGAACGCCGACGTCGACTGGATTTCATTCCAGAACTGATCATTAGCCCCGCGATGGAAACCTCTTTCCAAATGATCAAGCGTTGGGCCGAAAATGTGAACAACTCTTTTCCGTCACAAGTTCTTTGGATCTACGGAAATCCAGGTTCTGGAAAGAGTCACTATCTCAAACAGTTTCACGAATTGCTTTCTTACAAAAAACGCCTGCGCATGACTTCGGTCATTTCTTTCCTACATGAATGGCGCCAATCCATTCAAAGCAACGATCATTTGAGTTTCGCGCGCAAATACCGCAAGGAAACAGATGTTTTCATGTTGGAAAATATTGATGAGCTCCTTGGCAAACCAGGCACCCAGCAAGAAGTTCTAATGACAATCAGTTCGCTGCTCGACAGAGGTGCCTCTGTAGTTGTTACCAGCAATGCTGCGCCTCACGAGTTTCGCCAGCATTTTGAGGCGCCGCTCTTTAGTCGCCTCTTTTCCGGACTCAGTCTTGAGATGCCGAGACCCGACCGGCGATTCAAGGAACTTCTCTGGAGAAGTCTTGCCTTTCAAAACAGCATCGATTCATGGCCCATCGACATTCAGGTACTCGAGCGACTTTTCACCGCCAATCTCGACACCCCTCGAAAAATTCACAGTTTTTACATCAATGCGATTGGGCGTTTGTCTCTGAAAAAGTCACTTCAACTTTCTGATGTTGCAGAACTCGAGGCTCAGCACGCCCCACGAGGAACCGAAATTACCCGCAGCGGATCACTGATGCCGTCCGAAATGGTGCAAAAGGTGGCCAGCATGTGTGGCGTGAGCCTAAGCGCCATTCAAGGCACTATTCGCCGCTCGGAGGTCACACTTGCGCGCCGCTTTGTCTGCTTGACCCTCTCGAAGGGACTAGGTTTGACCAACTCGGCTATCGCTCAATACATCGAAAAGGACCCGTCTACGGTGAGCCATGCCTTGGCCACTATCGAGCGCGAGTTAAAATCCCACCGTGCTGTTCAACAGCAGTGGAATTGGTTGTGCAGTGAGTTGGGCCTTACTCCGTGATCGCCCAAAGGCCGCTTGCGCGTTTCTCAATAAATGATCTTAAATATGGAAAGAAAACTGTCGCTTGGAGCAAAAGGCGAGTAGACTTTAATTTGGCTGCTGTTGTTGAGATATGAAAAAGTACTTCGTTCTAGACACCAACATCATACTTTTTGATCCTCAGGCCATCTACAAATTTAACGACCACGAAGTCGTTATTCCACTCACCGTTATCGAAGAAGTTGATCATTTCAAAAAGGATCAAAACGAGAACGGTCGAAATGCGCGCCATTTTAGCCGCATGATGGATGCCCTTCGAAAAAAAGGCCATCTCGGAGAAGGCGTCCCCCTCGATAAGGGTGGTTCGTTAAGTGTTGCCTGGTTCAATGCCGACGACATGAAGAGTCTCGGCCTTGTAGATAACATTCCAGACCATCGCATATTGAGCGTAGCCGGAGCTCTTGTAAAAAAACACGGGCGTGAGCAAGTCACCTTCATCAGCAAGGACATCAATCTTCGCATTAAAGCAGACGCTCTGGCGATTCCGGCCGACGATTACGATGCGGCTAGCATCTCGGTTGAAGAACTCTACTCCGGGGTGGGAGTTTTTGAAGTTCCCTCGGAAGACATTGCTACATTTTATTCAGACAAACGACTTGTCATTGAAAATCCGGAACTCTACCCCAATCAATTCGTTATTCTACGTGATCAAAGTAACCCCAGCCATTCTGCGATTGGCCGTTTTGATGTGCGTCTGGGCGCAGTTGTCCCCTTGATCCGCAGTGCCGAGGGTGTTTGGGGTCTGCACCCAAAAAACGTTGAACAAAGTTTTGCGTTGGATTTGCTCTTGAATGAAGACATCCAACTTGTGAGTCTTGTCGGAAAAGCCGGAACAGGAAAAACACTATTGGCCATTGCCGCCGGACTTCATAAGACTCTCGACGAAGGTCGTTATCAACGATTGCTGGTTTCACGTCCCATCTTTCCTATGGGAAGAGACGTGGGCTACTTACCTGGTGACATCGAACAAAAGCTCAATCCTTGGATGCAACCTATTTTCGACAACCTTGAATTTTTAATGGGTGGCCATGAACGCGGGCCTCGCCGCAGCGTTGCCCGAAGTGTTCAGGAATTGATGAGCCAGGGAATGATCAACATCGAACCCTTGACCTACATTCGAGGTCGTTCGATTCCCAATCAGTATCTGATCGTGGATGAGGCTCAAAACCTAACTCCCCATGAAATTAAAACGATTCTCACGCGCGCCGGTGACAATACAAAAGTCGTTTTGACTGGCGACTGTTACCAAATCGATAATCCCTACGTGGACAGTGCCTCCAATGGACTATCCCACGTAGTCGAGCGCTTTAAATCCGAAGAAATCGCAGGCCAGATCACTCTCGTGAAAGGAGAGCGATCACCTCTGGCGGAGTTGGCTTCCAACCTTTTATAGGCTGGACCTAAGCAAAAGATGACCACCGAGGCATTCAACAGTAACCGCAAACACTTCAGAATACCGTTTAAAACGAAATTTGTTTATGCCACGGCCGAACGGGTTTTCACGGGCAACGCCCTTAATCTGTCTCCCGGCGGGATTTTTATTGGCACTATGGATTTGATTCCACGCGGAACACTTTGTCGTGTCGCTTTTCTTTTAAAGGAAAACGAAGAACCCATCATGACCGAAGCTCTCGTTCGCCGCGTGGCTTCCGCAGGGTTTGACCCGCAGGAAGTACCTGGACTCGGTTTTCAATTTCCCGAAGAGAATCAAAGCCCCGAAGTGCTCGAACGTCTCAGCTCTTTCATCGAAGAAAATCGTCGAAAGCTAGAAGTAGCTGCGACGATTCTCTCATCGGGCGAACCAGAGCTGGTCTCTCTGCTGCCCCTTTTTCGCGACCTTCATTTGCCGAACTTCCAAGATCTTGGCGAAGTGCGTCAGTATGTTGAGCGCGTTTTAAAGTCCATTGAACTCGTCGAAAAAGCCAATGAAGGGATTTGACGCGGAGCGCCCAGTCCTTTAAATCCCTCAAAACCGAAGTTTAAAGCTCAGCTTCAATAGACCGATATTTCGGTCTCAATTTCCTCAATATTTCTCCTAAGAACTCCGATCACTTAGGGGTGAGATTGCTAGGGGAAAGTGCTCGTAAAATTCGCGAGGTCCAGCTGGAAACTCCGCGCTGCGGCCGGTGCGCACATGTCCTCCCGGACGAGACACTTTCTTTTTGTCCCTACTGCGGAATCCCATTTTCAAAAGTCCCGCCCACCAGCAGCTTCGAACTGCTGGCGGCCGAACGCGATCGAAAGCGCCTACAAGGATTTCGTCGTCGACTCTATGGCCTGACGACGCTCGTACTTTTTGGTTTTTGTTTGCTCATTTTCGGAGTCACCGAACTTTATTACTTCGAACGTGCTGAAAAGCTGATGGGGATTCGTAAAGTCGCGGTTTATTTCTACGATGATCCGCGCTATCCAACGCTGACCCTTTACCAAAAACATCAGTCTCTCGCGGTCGCCGCCGAAGCATTCCAAGAACATTTTGGAATTCGTCTAAGTGAAATTGAAGTGAAGCACGGCGCCCTTCCTCCGGAATTTGAAAAGCATTGGAGCTGGAAAGACGAGGAACATACGCGGCTTTCATTCTGGGAAAAAACTTTTTTCCCACTACAGCAGAGAGTGTGGGCCCGAGATCCCTCGGCGCCACTGCCACTCTTCATCACCAACTTCCCGATTCGAAATGACAAACCTCAGGAAACTTTGATTCAAACGGAACACCTCTCCGAAAGTCAGCTGGTTTCAGGGCTGGGACATCCCACCTTTTCTGTCATCTCGAGCTATCGCATTTTCTCGGAAGAAAAAATTCTATTTCCCAAAGTAAAAGCCGCCGAACTCTCTGAATCTCAAACACGCTATCTCGGGGAATATGTGATCGCTCATGAATTAGGACACGCCCTCCTTGGTTTACCTGACTACACCGTGATTGATGCGGAACATTCCCCCCTCTTTCGTGGACCTGCATCCGTTGGGGGCCGAGAGGCAATCAACTACCGCGAATGTTTGATGCATTCGGATTTTGGTGGGGGATTCAAAGCCTGGAACGCTTTAGCTTCACGAAAAATGGATGAAAAGATTAGTGGTTTTTGTCCTGAATACATTCCAACAATTGAGGCATTTTTAATCCGCATGCGCGCGATTGAAAAACTCAAATCCGGTGAACGCGTCGAAGCTGAAACCTTACATCGGGAGGCCTTGGAGAAAATCCGGCTCACTCCCGAGATCTGGTTGGCTGGCCTGTGGACTCAGGAACATGTTCTATTTTTAGCGCCCTGGAAGCGCTGGTGGAGCAATCTTAAACAATTCTTCTCATTCCCAGAGCGCCCTAAAAGACGAGAAGGCTAAGTTCTCTGTTAATTTATATCGCAGAGCATTAAGTTGCTTAAATTCCAGTCGATAAGCCCTATGTGGCATTCAGGAAGATCAACCTGGCGACTGTGACTGGACTCTTTCTACTTTCTGCCTGTCAGTCCACCAAGACTCCGCGGAAGGAGCGCAATGCAGAGGAGCTGGCACGCTTAGGTGATCGGGAGTCGTCCGAAAAGAAAGCCAATCCAAGCGAAGTGGCAATAGTTCGGGGCAAGTTAGCCATGGAGAGACGCGATGCCACGGAAGCAATAAATCACTTCAACGTCTGTCTTCAAATTTCTCCTGAAAATGAAGCGTGCCGCTGGGAACTCGGCTGGGCTCATTTCATGGCCCATGACTATTCCCGCGCCGGAGCGGAATGGGAAATACTTCAGCTCCTGAACCCGGAACGAGCAGGTCTAAAACGGGCCCTGGAGCGGGCGAAGAACCATTTGCGACTTCAAGCCCGCATCTGGAAACTGCGGAAAGAAAGCCCCTCAAGCTTTTTAAATAATTATTATTTATCTGCAAAAGACCAGCTCATCATTCGTGCGGTCGGGGATACGATGCTGGGGACTGAATACCCCAAACCCATGCTGCCAACCCATTCTCCCCTTCTCGGGACTCGCCCGTGGTTTCAAGGGAGCGACGTGAATTTTCTGAATCACGAAGGTGTTCTTTGCGACGGTGAATCTAAAAGTAAATGTGAATTCACCGAAGGTACCTGTTATGCTTTTCGATCTCCGATCAAATTCGGCGAGTGGATCCAGGAAGCGGGATTTAATCTAGTGTCACTGGCCAACAACCATGTGATGGACTTTGGGGGGGCTTGTCAGGAAGAGACGGAAAAGGAATTCGACGCGCTTGAAATACCCTGGTCCGGACGCAAGGATACCGTCGCCCGTTTTGAAAAAAAGGGAATTCCTCTGTCGTTGATTGCCTTTCATACTGCCGATCATACAAATAATGTGCGCGACATCGAGCGCGCCAAAAAGCTCGTCAGCGACGAGAAACAATCCGGACGACTCGTAATCGTCTCCTTCCACGCGGGTGCCGAAGGATTCAATGCCTTACGCACACCCCAAGAAAAAGAAATTTATTTCGGTGAAAATCGAGGCGATGTCCGCGCCTTCGCCCACACGGTTGTGGATGCTGGAGCCGATTTGGTCATCGGTCACGGACCCCACGTGGTACGCGGAATAGAATTTTATAAGGAAAAAGTAATTGCTTATTCACTTGGAAATTTCGCGACCTACAAGGCTTTTAATTTGGCTGGCCCCAATGCCTTTGGTGCTGTCTTAGAAGTTGTCTTAGATAAATCTGGTAATTTTCGGGGAAGTAAAATCATCCCAACAGTTCAAAAGGGATTTGGCATTCCGCAGTTCGACGAAAGCCATACTGCCATCGACCTGATCCGCTATTTATCCAAAGTTGATTTCCCGGAATACGGAATGGATGTCGCCCTGGATGGAAGCTTAGGAAAACGCCCTCCCGCAATTCCAGCACCCGTTATGCGAGCTCCCGCGAGCAAAACGAAATCAAAAAAACCGCGAAAACCGCGCCAAAAACCATCAAAGCGTTAGCCCGGGAGGAACTCACGAGCCTGTGGGAAGGCTTCTCAAAGACATGGAGATTGCCTTCCTGGATAACAGACACCTAAGTTCTTTCACAGAAGCTAGAAATTTATATCCATTGATCACTGCCCCAAGGCGGGCAATGTCGTCTGAAGAAAAAATTTATACTTCCGCCGCCGGGGAGAGGCTTTCGCCAGGAATTCCTGAAAAGCATTTCTGTATTGTGATCAATGGATATAAATTTCTAGCTTCTGTGAACGCACCTTCGTCGGTCTATTTCCAAGATGTCGACGTTCCAAAGAACTAGCGAATTTCTTCGAGAAAAGACTTTAAGAAACGCGTCTGGGCGCGCTGATCTAAAACAGAGACCAAAGCATCATGACGGCTTCGATCCATCCATTCATCACTGCGACGTAAGGGAAAGTCGTGATCGTGTTCAAAGATCAATGCCTGGAGAACTTCTTCGTAAGGCTGATCGGAATAATAGTTGATCCAACGCTCAAGGACGGTTTTTTCCATCTGTCGTTGTTTGAGCTCTTGAAAAGAAATCACTTCCGCCATCTGCATCCTCGTCTTCTGAAGCCAACAACCACTTATTGCTTCGTTAAGATTTAAAGAAGTTTAGCGAATTTAATGCATCGCGTCAAGAATTCTCTCGAGGCCAAAATAGTAAATTCAGCTAGTTAGGCGAATCCATCCCCGCGATTTCCTCGATCTTTTCCAAGGTCTCGGGCCTGAGGCCCTGAAAGCTCTCAATCGCCTTGAGGTTCGCCTTTAGCTGATCGACGCTGGAAGCCCCCAAGATGACCGTGCTGATATTTGGCTTTCGTAAGCACCAAGCAAGGCTGAGTTCGGCCAAGCTTAGGCCCAGTTCCTTCGCCACCCCTTCGAGGGCGACGGCCTTTCGAATTTTTTCCTGCCCCTCGGGAGATTCAAAACGGGCGCGGAGCCATTCGTATCCCTTTAGAGCCGCACGCGAATCACTAGGAATTCCCTTAGTGTATTTACCTGTCAAAAGCCCAGAGGCCAGCGGAGACCAAATCGTAGTTCCCAAGCCACGCTCATAAAGCGGCGCATATTCGATCTCTACGCGATGACGGTGGAAGAGATTGTATTCCGGTTGTTCCATCGTCGGACCAAGCAGATGATGTTTCTCGGCAAAATCATAGGCGGCCGTGAGGCTTTCGACGGGCCACTCCGAAGTGCCCCAGTAACAGATTTTTCCTTGGCGAAGTAAATCATTCATCGCCCAGACGACCTCGGAAACAGGCGTGTCCGGATCAGGACGGTGACAAAAGTAGAGGTCAAGGTAGTCGACCTGAAGACGCTTCATAGCTGCATGGCAAGCATCAAAGATATGTTTTCTAGAAAGGCCCATCTGGGTCGGTCGATCGCCGCCCCAAAAAACTTTTGAAGAAACGCAAAAGCTATCACGCCCCCATTTCAATTTTTTCAAAGCCTCGCCCATGATGATTTCACTCTGGCCGTTGGCGTAGACTTCCGCGTTGTCGAAAAAATTAATCCCGGCATCAAAGGCTAAACCCATCAGCGATTCAGCCAACTTTCCATCAACCTGCTTGGCATAGGTAACCCAGGACCCAAAAGATAGAGCGCTGACCTTAAGACCGGACGAACCTAATTTTCGATATTCCATTTCTTAAAAGCTAGGCGCCTTCGCATCACTAGGCAAGCGCTTGGGTTTTCTCAGAAAAAACTTCAGTATTTATAAAAAGTAATCTGAAGGTCTTACTTCTGTTGGTTTTTGGCCAATGACTTTTTGCGACCACGGATGCTGGTCGGAGTGATTTCCAAAATTTCATCGTCCGCAATCCACTCGAGTCCGCGCTCAATGGTCATAAGGCGCGGCGGAGACAAAACAATCGCGTCGTCTTTGTTGACCGTTCGAAAGTTCGTCAACTGCTTGGCCTTCGTAGGATTGACCCACAAGTCTTGGGGCTTCGCGTTTTCGCCGATGATCATGCCCTCATAGACGGGCACCCCATGACCAATGAACATCACGCCTCGCTCCTGCAGCGGATTGAGACTGTAGGAATTCGATTCACCATTGCGATCACACACCAGCGCGCCATTCACGCGCTGGGGAATATCGCCGCGGTGTTCTTCGTAACCTGCCGACATAAAATTGAAGAGGCCTTCGCCTTTGGTTTCCGTCAAAAATCGATTTCGCACGCCGATCAGCCCGCGTGACGGAATCATAATTTCAAGCCGAACGCGCCCTGAACCGCGGTTGATGATGTTTTGCAAAACACCTTTGCGTTTTTGAAACATCTGCGTGATCGCACCTTGGGCAAACTCGGGAACGTCCAAGACCGCAAGCTCCATCGGCTCAAGAATCTTCGCTCCTTCATTTTTCATCAAAATAACGGGTTGGCCCAATGCAAACTCATAACCTTCGCGGCGCATTTGCTCGGCCAAAATTGCCATCTGGAATTCACCGCGGCCTTTGAGCATAAAACGATCAGGGCTGTCCGTTTCCGAGAACTGTAAGGCCACGTTGGTCATGGTTTCTTTTTCAAGTCGCTCGCGCAATTTGCGCGAAGTTACGTGTGTGCCTTCTTTTCCAGCAAAGGGAGAGTCGTTCACTCGCCACTCGATTTGCAAAGTAGGAGCTTCCACGCGGATTCGAGGCAAGGCAAGCGTCAGCGGATCCCATCGATCGGCCGCAGATACGGTGTTGTCCGGAGTCGCCACCAACGAATCACCGATGTGAACGTCTTGATCACCCAAGGCGACGACGCCGATGTCTCCTGCATTCATCGACTCCGTCGGAATTTGGGCAAGGCCAAGATAAGTGAAAATACCCGAAACACGCACAACTTTGGATTTGTTCTGCAACGTTTTAGGATCCTCGTAAATCAACGCCATCGGTTCATTGGGGCGCACCCGTCCTTCGCGTACCCGACCAATCGCCATGCGTCCCAGGTATTCCGAATAGCCCAAGTTCGCAACGATCATGCGAAAGCGACCACCTTCCGCAACTTTCGGCGGCGGCACCGTTTCAATGATTTGGTCAAAGAGCGGGGCCAAGCTATCAGCTTTCTCGCGATCACTGAGATTCTTGAAAGCTTTGCCTTCGCGCGCGATGGCATAGACAACCGGGAATTCACACTGCTCGTCGGTCGCTTCGAGATCGATGAAGAGATTGAAAACCTCATCGAGCACTTCATTGGGGCGTGCATCGTGTCGGTCAATTTTGTTGATGACAACAATAACTTTCAGACCTTGGTCCATCGCTTTGCGCAAAACAAAACGTGTTTGGGGCAGCGGACCTTCGGCCGCGTCCACCAACAGACAGCATCCGTCGACCATCGACAAAATTCGTTCGACTTCACCACCGAAGTCGGCGTGGCCCGGAGTATCGACAATATTGATTTTGTAGTCTTTGTAGAGAATCGCGGTGTTTTTCGCGGTGATCGTAATCCCCCGCTCGCGCTCGAGATCGCCGGAATCCATCACACGCTCGTCGACCTGTTCGTTCGTACGAAATGTGCCCGATTGTTTTAAAAGACCATCAACTAGGGTTGTTTTACCGTGGTCGACATGGGCGATGATTGCGATATTTCTGATTTTCTCGGCTGAGGACATGCCCCAGCCTTCTCGCATATTGGCACTTGGGCGTCTACAAGTAAGTCGATTAAAGGTGCCAGATTTGGGCTTCGCCGCGATCTTCCTTTGCGGTCTGAGAATAAGCCTGGATAAAGTCGACCATCTTTTCAATGGCTGCGTAAGTAGATAGGTGAGTGTCGAAACTACAACCATGCACCCAGTAGCTTCGGCCATCTTCCGAGAGCTTAGAGACTCGACGCACCGTAAGTTTCATCGGGATATAGGTATTTTGGGAGAAATAAAATCGAAAATCGATCTCTTCTCCATCCGTGAAACAGCCTTCGGATTCTGGCCATCGGAAACTGCAGCCGGATTTGGAAATATCGACGATCTCCACACCCTTCAGTCCAAGCTTCTCGATAAAAGTGTAGCAGCCGAGAATACGTCGAAAGAGAACGCGCTCATAGTGACGGCGAAACTCATCTTGCTTTTCTTTTCTCTTCTCGCTGATTTGAACCACTTTCGACATAACGGGAAATCCTCCTGCTTGAAGATCTTCTCGTCTGGAAGAGGGAAAAACTTTAACCGATTCTTCACAGAGCCCAAGAAAAGCTCGAGTTCAGAATCGCGCGCCGCAGGATAACGTCAGACTCTTGACACTGATTCCAAAGATGCCGAGAGATCACAATAGGATGACTGAGCCGCACGCAGACTTTCTTCGCCGATAAAAAAGAGAGCAGGCATTTCCTCTTGGTCCGCCAAGACCCATGGGGTCCCTTGTAGATGCCCTAAGATTCGATCATGAACTGAACAACGCTCATGAGGACTTAGTTTAAGGGAATCATCATCACTGCCTTCAAAGAGCGATTTTAAACCGCGCCGTAGTGCCTTCTGAAAAGCGCTTAGACCCTTTGGATCCTTCAAACGATCCTGATGAAGATGAACAAAGGAGCGCAGGGCTTTTCCCTCTTCGCCATCAATCAACGAAGCAAAAACCAAATGAAGTTTTCCTTCAAAACGAAGGGGAAGACCAAACAACTGGAAGGGTGGCAGGGAGAATCGCAGAGCTTCTTCATGGGACAATTCCCAATCCAAGCTCATACCGCCGCGGTAATCCGAGGCTGCACTTAGGTATTTAGGGTTTTCGACCATGACCTGTTGAGCCGGAATTTTACCCATGGCATTTTGAAAGGCCATGATGCCAGCGGCCCAATAAACTCTGCGGGCCTGATATTGGCGTTCGGGACTCTTCAGTAACCACAAGTCGCCCACTCGATCCAGACCAACAACAGGACTTCTGAGTTGAAGCTGAAGAAGTGGAGAACTGAGCGGGGCCATGTCCATAAACCATGAGTAAACTCGCCCTTCCAGCAAATGCCATTGAGGCAACGAAGACTCCCATTCTTTACTTTGCCAATCAACGCTTGCGGGCTCCACCCAATCGCGCTCCCACCGAATGATCAGCGGATTAAGCAATGATCCCGTTAAAATTGGAAAAGACGCGCTGTCGTCGGCATCCGTCAAAGTGAAACCGCTTCGAGCACTTCCACCCTGAACTTCGGTTGATTCCAACAACAAGGTTTCCTGACCTAGCTGCGTTGTGATTTCTGCCTGAAAAAGTCCGGCCGGACCTGCGCCCACAATGGCAACATCATAGATTTTTGGATCTAAGTTTTCAGCTTCAGTTTTTGCTTTTGCCATCTACTTTTATTCACCCATCAAGAGTTTTTTAATTCTACTCTGCTGATCTTCCTCAATCTTTGGGACGGATATGGCTTGTTTCTCAAGATCAGCCACCTGCTCGCGAAGACCGTTCAATTCATTTTTGATCGGAATCCAAAGGTCCGTATATCGAGTCACTCCCGCAACTTTCTTCAATGCCTTCGCACCACCCTGGCTGTAGGCCTCGGTCATCGAATGTATGCGCTTTAAAGCTGCATGGAAATTCTGCAGCCCAGACAAGGCTGCCGCATAAAAGCGATAATCCGTGTGACCGCGAAGCTCCTCGCCTAAATTTTGATATTTTCTCTGCCAGCCTTGGGAATAAGACAGCCAAGCTTTACGCGAAACTGCTCCGGTCTTCAAAGCGTGTTGCATAGCTCCGTCTTCCAACTCTTTGGCAATCGCGATCAAAGACTCAAGACGGTTCTCAAGTTCTTTTCGCTCTTCCGCGGCTGCCAAGAGACGTTGATTTTCCAGATCTTTCAATCGTGTGGCGAGTTCGGGTTCTGCGGGCCAGCTGCCCACTTGAAATACCTGCGAACCTAAATCGAGAGCCTCGACTGTTCTTCCATTCGAAGCGTCATCGCCACGAAACATGATCGTATAAGTTCCAACGGAAAGCGGCGCACCGTCGGCTGTGATGGGACCAATAGCAAAGTACTCATCAAAAAGCGGAATCTCTTTGATCCATACCTTGGGACGCACCATCAGATTCTGACTACTGTTCGGAAAAATCGCTACGCGTAGCTTTTTCAACTTTTTATCCGCGACAACCAATGGACTGACAACGCCGACCAATATCGGACGGTTTTCCATCAGATTTTCTGTTGCGAGGCGCACGGGAAGTGCGCCTCCATTGTCTGCCGCACGAATCGATTGAAGTTCGGTCCAAATACGCTCGCTCAACGAGAGTATGGGAGGAGCCGTCTCTGCTCCCGCTCCCGCTGCCGATGGCTCGCCCGACTCTGGTCCCGAGCTTTTCGCGCTTTCATCCCAACTCTCTAACTGCAATTCTTTTACCAGATCCACGCCCACGATATCTGAAACCGAGCGAAGTGTGGGTACGACGTAAGATTTAAGCGGACTGAAAAATAGCACTCCCAGCCCAACGATCAGCAATAGAGCGAGAATCAAAACAGTACGCAGGAAAGAAAGGATTTTTCGTCTTGGTCCCGCGATACCCGTCCTGGAGCCCGCCGCGGGTTCCGGGGAATCTTCAAGCAATGCCTCATCCTCTGGAAAAGCACCAGCTCGGCTACCGGAAAGTTCTTCGGTGAATTCACCCGAAGGCAGTTCATCCGAAGCCGCAAGTGGCTCGTCTAATTCGATACCTTCGCCGAGTGGTTCCAGTTGCAGTGGTTCAGATTCATCGCCGGCACCATCAGCCGCGGCCTCTAGACTTTGTCCCCAATTCGAGGACTCTGAAAGCTCCAGATTTTCTTCGGTCAAAGATGGCGGCGCAAAGGCATCCTCGCCTTGGGCGCTTTCGCCCAATTCAAAACCACTATCCAAAACTTCGTCAGAACCCACTTCCGGCTCTGGGGTTGAAGAAATCGACAAGCTCATCGACGACCCAGCACTTTCATCAGATTCAGAAGAAGCTCCAAAATCTAGCGGAGCCTCGGAGAGTTCTTCAACGGGTGTCTCTGCGGCTTGCGGCTTTCCACCGAGAGAAGCCTTCAAGACTTCCACGGAATTAACGGCTTCCCAATTCGACATGCCATCCGTGTAGACAAATGCAGTGGCATCAAATTCTTTTGAAGTAAATTTTGAAATTAAATCTGTCTCTAAAAACGGCCCCAATTCGGTTTCGTTAAAATAGACATACCATTGGCGGCCTGGATCAGGAGTCATCACGTGAAGTATAGAGCCCAAACTTGCATGGGGGCAAGACACAAAGCTCTGAATTTACTTTAAGAGCTGATTCAAGCTAGATTTTCGAGAGGTGAATTTTGGCCTCCTAAAAATCCATCATCACCAGGGCTGAGGGCTTGACGACCCAGGGGCACTGAAGCATTCTCCAATGCGTCTAAAAACCCTGCGGAGGCGTAGGATAATTGGTATTCCAGCAGATTCGAAATCTGCCGCCTTTACGGGCTTGTGAGTTCGAGTCTCACCGCCTCCGCCAAATTTTGCTAAAGCAAAATTTCAGCTAATATCCTACTCCACTGTCTTTTCTGATCATAGCCACTCCAACTGCGAAGTTTTGCGAAATTTCGGCACTGTCGGAGAATCCTTCTTTTATTCTTCAAAATCGCCTGAAACAGCCTCGGCAGCCGCCTTGATCTGAGCTCCATCATTGATGGAATCCATCGCAACAAGAAGTGCATCAAGCAGAAAAATCCAATTCTTCGTATCTTTTTCCACCGTAAAAAGCCCTTCAAACTTAATTGTGATGTGATCATCCGTTGAAAAGGTTCCGTGATCGTTGCTTACTTGGAGACTACTAGCCGTGGCGCAGTGATCATCAAGATCAAATTCCACGCGTTCAAATGTTCCCACCGGAATTTCTAGGGTTTCCAAAGCCTCGACATCATTTTGAAAAAGAACATCGCCTACTTCGAGCTCATAGCTACTGGCATCGGCGGCAGAATCACTGGAATCGACCTTAAAACGGACGCGTTTAAAGCAAAAGCGGAGCATCGAAACAGCAAAAGGAACCATCCTACGATCCTGATTTAGACGCGCCGCTTGCGATCCGCTTTTTCCCAACTCTAGAGTTACGGTTGGATTTCCTGTGCGAGTATTTCCACATGCGACCAAACTCAACAATGCACACTTCATCGCCATTCCATTTATTCTTGCTTTAAACTTTGAGTTTTTCATGACTTTGTCTCCGTCCTCTTTCGAGTTAAAGGAAATAGTGCGAATTCCAGATGGTATACCTCTGAGGAGGCGTCTGTATCCTCGGCCGTAATCGCCTCGACACGATCTAGAGTCTCCTCGAGAAGCGCATTTATTTTTTTCATCTGCTTTTGGCTAAGGCGAAATGTAAGGCCCTGCAGGTTTCGCTGATCACGATCAGAATTTTTAATCGAATCCTGCGCTAGATTTAAAATTTGTTGATGAAACTTATGAAGTGAAACGCTGAACACGCCCCCATTGCATTGAAGATTGCGTGAGGTCGATTGCCATCGATCCTTTTCATCTTTTTTCAGAAATTTTGCGGACTCTAGAAATTCGAACGCTTTCTGGACCTCTTCCTTTTTGATCGGGTGCAGACTTCGTTTCTGAATCCACTTAATATCAGGCTCAAAATCCGAAAGCTGCACAAGTTCATGAAGGAATACATGAATCCAGTTGGAGAGATAATTGTATACTTGAAGATCAGCTTGATTCTCGCCGATGTAACTTGGATGAAGCAGAGCCTCCTGCAGCGCCCCCAGTCTAAGCGCTTCTGTCGGGGATTCCGAGATACGCCGAAGTATGCGCAGATAGCTCAATTCTTCGGAGCCTAACTGCAAATGAGGAAGCATTTTTTCAAAAGTTTTTTCTGAAAGAATTTGCTTTTGACTCAGGCCCAGCGAAACCGCTGCTGGTGACACGCAGGCGAGGCTAGCGATGTCGCGTAATGAGAGCACTGGCTGACCTTCCTTTTTCAAGAAAGCCAGCCAGTCTTTAAGAAAGACTAGGTAATTGCTAAAAGCAAAAACGCTAGGTCGATTCACGAAGAACTACTCCCACAAATCGCCGCTGATTGCTTCAGCTGCGTCCTTGAGATCCGCATCCGCAGAAGCAGCGGCCAGGCCCTCAATGATTCGATCAAAGGCAAGAGTGATAGCCCCGGTCTCGCTATCGACAGTGAAGTCTCCATCGAATTTGATGGTGATGCGATCTACCGTCGAGAGTTGTGAACCATTATCAACATAGAGGCTATATCCGCTACCGCAGCCGTCCTCGAGATCGACTTCGATTCTTCGATAGTCCCCGGCAGGCACACTAACCTCACCCAGTACACTCGCAGTGCCATTGATAATCACTTCACCAAGCTCTAAATCAACATTGTCATCCGCCAAGTCGACTCCGTCCACGGATTCAATATCCTCTGCGGTTTTCAAGCGCAGCCGCTTAAAACAAAGACGGGCTTCATTGAAGCTTGAGGGAACAGCTTCGGGTGAGAAGGCCGGAGCCAGCGCGCCAAACTCTGAAGCTTCCAAATTCAGACTTTGCAAGGGCGCGCGTTTGCCGCAGGCACCAAGGACAAGAATTGTCAGGCCAATGAGGGTTTTCAGTTTTACGTTCGTCATTATTTTTCTCCTTCTTTGATCTGGTCCTGCCTACATCCTACATACCTAATACTATAATAAATAAACATGATATCGAATTAAGTTTTTATTAAAATAAACATTTTTAATCATAACATATTGTTTTTAATGGAACTATATACAGTAATATAATTTATACTAACAAATTTAATAAACACTTCTGTTTAATTAATGTAATAATAGTAAACATGAACGCCCTACTTCAAAGCAGTTCCCAAAAGAAAAACAACGGACTTTATTGGAAATCACTCGTCCCAACAGCCTTCTGCATTGTGGCCCTAATCATCGCTGGAAGCTATTTGGCAACAGATGCGCCGTCGGGAAAATGGCCTAGCAGCAACTTTCAAAAACGCGCTGAAAACTTTCAGAAAGGTTTTCTTTCACAATCTCGCTAAGCCCACACCCCGCTCACCCTTCGCGCAGCTCACGCGTGAGCTCCTGAAAGTCCTGCAAACGACTATCCGGATTCATCAGAGTTAGTCGGAGATATGAATCCGTACCTAGACGAGCAAAAGTAATGTGAAAATGACCGTTATCTAAAACTTTGTCATAAAGTCCCTGTTGCTCGCTGTTCGACAGGCCTCGTTTGCGAAAAAGTAGAATGTTCATCTGTGGAAGAACGGGAGCATCGAAGTCGGGCTGGACTTGAAGCCAGCGATGAAATTCGGTCGTACGTTCGACTAAATTGTCCAGATAACTTTCCAATCCACGATCTCCCATACTTAGGAGCACAGGATAGAATTTGAGGGCCAGAGATGGCCGCGTGCATTCCAGCGTATATGGATAACTATGAGGCCCTTCCTCTAGAGGCGCTTCACTGAGGTAAGAAGCTTCCTGCTGAAAGGTTTTAAACATATTTCTCCGATCACGGAAAAGAAGTGCTGTGCATAAACTGGGGGCGCGCAACATTTTATGCGCGTCCCAAACCACGGAATCAGCTTTTTCGATACCTTTCACTAACGATTGATGCTTTCGCGACAAGAGAATCGAAGCACCGTGGGCGCCATCAACATGAAACCAAATTTTTTGATCTCGAAGCAAAGTGGCAATCTCATCTAAGGGATCAAAAGCCCCCGACACCGTGCATCCGGCTGTCGCAATCACCGCAATGATCTTGCGCTTTTCGGACTGCACTCGACTGATTGTTCGCTCTAGAGCCCCAAGATCCATCGAGCCATCCGAACGACAGGCGACTCGCTGAATCGAGCGATCGCCAAATCCCATAATCGAGACCGCGCGCGAAAGACAATAATGAGTCGTATCGGACATTAAAAAGACCCCTCGTTCAGCTGGGTCGACACCCTCTGCCCACGACTTTGGCGTAGCCGAGGCTCGAGCCGCAAGCAGGGCTGTCAAATTCGCAAGTGATCCACCGTGCGTAAGAAATCCCCCGGCGGCGGGACCCTTCCACCCGATTTTAGACAGAAACCATTCGACCAAATTTCTCTCCAGAGCTAGGCCCGCCGCACCCATATCAGCCACCGCAAGGGAATTGTTGCTAAGACTTTGAACGAGATCTCCGAAGAGGGCCGCTGGGTGAGGAATCGAAACTTGATGACCCAAATATCTTGGATCACGCAAATGCGTTGCTAGCTGCAGATAGCGTTCCAGATATTTGATCAAGTCCTGAGGACTTTCCGCCTCGCCTGAAATAGGAAAAAATTTTTGGAGTGAGCCTGGATTTCGACTCGGTACCGTCTTTTCAGAAGTGCTTCTTAGAGACTCCAATAAGGATTGGATTCCAGACAAAAGAAAAGCATCATCGCTCCACATGTTTTCACTCATAGGACTCCGACTTAATGCCGTGTCCCAGACGACTCAATCCGGAAAGTTTGATTCGCTCAGGAATGCACCCTACTTTGAGAAAATGCATAAGGAGAGTGGGAATATGAGAACACTAACATGGAAATTTGCTCTAATTTTGTCATTGCTTGGAGTCCTACCGGTCCATGCACAAAACACACTCCCTCCGCACGAAGAACAACTTGCGCGCTTGCAGGGGCACATTCATGTCAGCATCACGCCCGGCTTCAATTTCTTTGAACGAGTTCAGGCCATCAATCATCTCCATGAAACGGTCTTTAACTCTGATCTGTCCCACCACTTCGGCCCCGAAGCACTGGTACGCTCCGTTGAACTTCGCAAACTTTATTCCAGCGATGAGAATCAAGAACAGGAATCGGCCTTCATTTCAAAATTACGCGGGCACCACATTTCTTATGCGCCCACGCGCGGTACCATGGAAGCGCTCAGGCGGCAGCTTCCTCTTGAGGCCGCAATTTATACAGCCATCACCGAACTTGAATTGAGCCTACTCTTTCAATTTGAAAACTTAAAAATCGAGCGCTCAGGAAATTATGTCACAAAAATCGTTTCTACCAATGAGTCTTATCTAAGAGTCCTTCAGAGCCTGCAGCGGGCCCTCGCAAAAATCGAGCTTTACGAGGCCTTCGATTCAATGGAAAAGATTACCTTTACGGATTCCAGCGAGAGTTTCGGCGGCATAAGTTTTGAGCGACGTAGTCGCTTGGTTGACGAGGAAGTGAAAGAACAACTAACGATTCATGTCGGTCGCCCCTGGACCAGCCTCTTTGATCTAGAATTCCACGAAGACATGATCGGCCAGGGTCTTGAGATGCTTTTTGTGATGAAGTTCAAAAAGGTCAGTAGCTTGCTGCTGGAACTTCAAGAGGCACCAGGCGCCCTGAATGCGCTTTACGAACGGCTCACGCCCGCCAATATTGCAAGACTGCAGGCCCTGGGTGTAACAAATTTTCACTTCAGTTCAAATTGGCGAAATGCTGCGGAACTATTGAATCGCGGCACTCTGACTCTGGGTTGGAAAGCCGAAGATATCGATCAAATCTTTGCTTACTACATTCCCTGAATCCGATTCAGGAATACGCTTAAGCGCTCTTTTTCTCGTCGTTCGAAAGAGTGTCGTCATTTTCGTAGTGATGCATTCGCCAGATTTTGGCTTCCTTAAAGAGCCGAACAAAACGTTCTTCGAGTTGACCTGCTTTCACCATGTCGTCCATGATCGATAGCGTGCGAGATACTGGCAGCGCTTTTTTATAAGAGCGATCAGCTGCGCACAGAGCATCAAAAATATCGCAGACGGTCATAATTCTGGAAAGCAGAGGTATCTCGTCGCCCTTCAAGCGACGCGGATAGCCCGTACCATTCAGGAGTTCATGGTGGGCATAAGCAATTTCAGGAATACGGGCAAAGTCTTCGCCCCAAGGAATCTGTCGTAAGAAAAGATAGGATTGGGTCACGTGGGATTCAACTTCGAGACGTTCAGCTTCGGTCAAACATCCCCGCTTAATGCTCAATGCTTCGACATCTTCTGGCTCCAGAAGGGGAGCTTTCACACCTTCGTCGATTTCAAATTTCATTGCTTCAAGTTCGTAAAGACGTACAGAGGCCTCTTCATCCAAAATGCTTGGTCGCGACATATTGCGTACGGTTTCGAGATACTCTTCGAGTTTCCCTCGGAATTCGCGCACATCACGTTCGACTTGGAAAATTTCGAGTTCACTGACGGGCTTTTGTGCACTTTTTGATTTTTCAACAAGTTGAAGAAACTGCTTCCGTTCAAAAGCTCGCAGGAAGGTGACAATCTTCTTTTCCATCCGCCAAATTTGAGCGTCACTTAGCTTTGACGCTTTCTGCAGAGTCGCTTCGCGAACCCCGATTTTACCGAAGTCATGAAGAAGTCCCGCATAGAGAAGTTCGCGTATTTGAATAAAGGAAAGATTCACATCACTAAATTCCGGATCCGTAGAGGCTGCGGTGATTTTTGCCAACTCTACAGTCATTGTCGCTACACGCTCTGAGTGACCGCGTGTGCCTGGATCTCGAGAATCAATCGCATAAACCGATGCGCGGACGAATGAATCGAAAAGATGTTCGATGCGACTTTGCATGCGCACAGACTCGATACTTGCCGTGGCTACCGCTGCAAAGCTTTCCAAAAGCCGCTGGTCATCAAGGGTAAAAGTTGGCATCGATTTCAGCGCGCGTTCATTGCCCGAGGGCCAAGGCTGTCGCAGATGCTTTTTCTTATTGAAAAGCTGAAGAACGCCCAGAACTTTGCCTTTTTGATTTTTCAAAGGCAGTGCAAGGACACTGCGCGTGCGATACTCGTGTCGCTGATCGTACATCGTGTGGTATCGGAAACCCTTGGTCTCCTGAGCCACATAGACATCCTTAATCCGCAGCGGCTGTCCGCTGCGGTAAACCATTGCGACCATGCTCGAAGAATCGGTATTGATGTCATCAAGCTCCAAAGAGGCCTTCAGAGTTTGGTTCAACGCAATTTCGAACTCTAATACATCCGCTGATTCGGCCTTCAAAAAGAGCGAGGCGCCGTCACAAACAATAAGCTTCATTGCCTTCTCGACGACAAGGCGCCTGAGACCCTCGGGGGTACCCTCGGCCATCAATTCAATCGAGATTTCCTGAAGAGCACTGAGCCGTTGGGCCAGCGTCTTCTTGCTTTCTTTCGACACCACTTCTCTACCTATCGGCAATTTGATGCCTAAAACCCAATCGATTTTAAGAGCTTAACTAAGAATTAAAAATCTGAGGACCCAAATGATCTAAGTCCTCATAAACTATATGAATTTGACGATAATGCTGCATTGCGCTACAGATCGAAGACCTTATGCCCCTTAGTCGTCTCTGCGCCCATTTTCGAAGGCTTTTCCTCAGTTTTGGCCTTTGGAGCCTTGCGGCCACAGCAAGTGAGGAACTTTGTCCTCTCTTTTTAGCGGTAGAACCGGGAGAGCGATTTGCCCGTGCAACGGAAACGCTCCTCAAACCTAAAAGCCCCGCATCACAAATCGATGCAGCTTGGGCGGACCTTTTGAGCATTCCCGACGCAAGCAAAATAGATCAGCGAGATTTCTTTCAGGATGCAGTTTTGGATTTCATCGTAGACCGTTATCCGCTTCTACCAAAAAGACTTTGGCCTAAGGCGCGCGCGGAGATTTTGCGATTTCGCCGTCCGGACGATTTAAAAACGCTTCGACTCACACTGCAGAGCTGTGCACGGCAGCCGCTCTATTGTGGCGAGGATTTCTACGCAGAAAGCTCCGCCTTACTTACAAGTTGGGGACTGAAAGAGTCCTGGACGGAGATTTCGAATTCACAACAAGAGACCGAGGGACCCGTTGCACTATGGCAAGATCTAAAGTCCTTGGTTTCAAAGAATTTAGTTGCTGCCGCTGTTCAAAAAATTTCTGTGGATGAATCAAGCGATTCCAGCGCGACTTCCTTCCCCGTTGAAATCAAGGTTGAGAAAGTAAAACTAAATCCCCTAGATCGCGCCCGCATTCAACGGGAAGTCGCAGAGTCCCTCCGAAATGAACTTGGAAAAGATTGGTATCGACCGGTCACTTTCTTCCCGGGGCGCTTCGAAGAAAAGATTCGCCGCGCCACTCATTTGATCGTGCGCAGACGAAAATTGGTAGACGAAGATCCAATCCCCGCACTTTCCCATGAAGCACCTTTTTATCAACTGCTCTATCACGCTTCTCACTGGGCCCGCCTTGAAACGAAGAACGGACGCCTTCCGCTCAGCTATCTCGCATTGATTCACGAGATTCTTATGGGTCTTTTCGACGAGCGCCATCCAGCCCCAATCAGAATTGAAGATTCTCTGAATGAAATTGCCTATGGCATTCAAGTTTACCTGGAGGCAGGCACGATTTCGCAACTTCTTGAACTCGGCATCAGCGAAGAAGTCCATGGCGGTCTACTGAAACTTTTTGGACCGGAACGATATTGGCCGGAATGAAAACTACACTAAACTTTTAGGCTTCGAGAGAATCGCTTCCGGGATTCCAGAACGCACCAGCCAAGGTGTGACTTTATTTTCCTCGCCACGCAGACAATAGACATGTGTCATTTGCGAACTGCGCACATAATCGCTGCGAAGAAGCAAAGAAACAGACTCCATCGGTACGAGTTTTCCACGATCCTCTAAATAGACCGGAAAATGACCACGCGGATTTTTGGTAAGAAAGGAAACACAGTCGCGCCACCAAAGCCGCGGCACTTCACCCGAACCTCGCTTGGAAGACTTCGCATTGGCGCTATTTTTCAAAGACGGATACCAGGCCGTCGTGCCCCGCGATCGCTCATAAGGCTTAATGAACTTATGAAAGGAGACCTGATCTTCTTTGCGAATCGTGAACAAGTGTTTGAGGGGCAGGCGATCGCGGATACAGGAAGCCCATTTAGAGGAACGATCTTCCAAAATTCGGCCCAGCAGCCATTCATCGCTCCAACTCAAATAGTCATCGAGCGAGGGATCGATGCTAAAATCTTGGGATTCTGCCAGTGCGTTTTCCAAAATGATGTCGAAACCCACCACTGTTTTGTGGGAATAAACCTGCAAGAACATGTGAAAACGAGAAATCAAAAAATCTTCAAATGCGTGAAGAGCTTTGCGTCGGATCGCAAGACACAACTGATTGCCTTTATCAGGATCCGGACGCCACACCATATTGTCCAGAAGCATTTCACGATCGAATTGTCCGTAGGGAACTCCCGTGTAGTGTGAATCCCGTAAGAGATAATCCATACGATCGGCATCCACTTCGCCCGACACAATGGAACTCAGCACATCGCAGATATTCCATTTTCCCGAAGGACCAACCTTGGTCATTTCTTTGAATTCATCCGAAGGCTCGACCCATTCCGACAAGAGGGCTGCAATGTCGCGGGCCTGAACATCCCCGATGCGTTCGTCGTCATCGGCCATCAGGGCCAGTACGCCAATGGAAAAATCCTCGTGCATCGAACTTCCATCAAGAAGTTTTTTAGCCATGCGTGGTTTTAGCCAGTGGTTAGGAACAGGTCCATGTTCCAGATATTCACGTCGGGAAGGATGAATTGGCTTACCGGCCGCGGTGACGCCTTCGAGGCTGTGAGAAAAAGGACCATGTCCGGCATCGTGCAAGAGCGCAGTTAATCGAATCAATCTGCGAAAATAATCGATTTGATCGGGGGTGATCGAGCGAGGCCCAAAAGTTTTTTTAAAATCCAAAACCAACTTATCAAAGGCCAAGGAAGCGACGTGCATCGCCCCGATGCTATGACTGAAACGATCATGCGTAGAACCTGCAAAAACCAGGTGAAGAAAAGCGGTTTGTTTGATGCGACGAAGGCGTTGAAAGAGCGGATGGTCGATGACAGCTCGTTCACTGCTAGACACGGGGATTGTATGATGGACGGGATCTCGTAGTAAGTGCTGCACCCTTCCCCTATCCTTTCACAGAAAACCGCGTAATTTCATATACTTGATGCCAAATTTTCGACAGAATCAAAGCTTAACCTAGAAACATTGACATGAACGTAAGCGTTAATGTAATACTGATTCTAGCTATGATTAGTATCGGTGAGTTAGCAAAAAGAGCGAAGGTTTCCAATAGAACAGTTCGTTACTACGAGGAACTTGGGTTGATTGTGCCTCGAAATAGGGGCTCAAATCGTTATCGTTATTACGATGACACCCATATTGAACGCCTACAACTAATTAAAATGCTTCAGGATTCTGGCTTCGCCCTAAAAGAAATTCTAGCTGCGCTGGTCCCCCCTTTGGATCCTAACGGCAAGGTAACTTATACGGGTCAGGAAATGGCCAAGTCGATTGGAATTGCCCTGGAAAACCAAAAGAAGCAACTTCTCTCGAAGATCGAAGAAATTCAGCGAACAGTGACCGCAGTGGATCGCACGCTGGAAGAACTCCGCCATTGTTTCGGATGTAAACGTTCCCAGTCACTAGAGGAATGTTTCAATTGCGACCACGGACCTTCAGATGTGATTAGCGTTGCTCGCAAGGCACAGGTTGCGAGCTAAGGAAGTATGATGAAGTTAAAAGGCCCAATTTATTTAGACAACAATGCGACGACCGCCTGCGATCCCCGGGTGCTACAAAAGATGCTACCCTTTTTCACGCAGGAATTTGGCAATGCCGCCAGTCGCAACCATCCCTATGGTTGGCATGCGGAAGAGGCCGTAGATCAAGCGCGTGAAAAAATTGCTCAACTGATCGGCGCTACTTCAAAAGAAATCATTTTCACCAGCGGCGCCACGGAATCCAACAATATTGCCATTCTGGGCGCAGCACAGATGTATAAATCAAAAGGCAATCATCTGATCACCTGCACCTCGGAACACAAGGCCGTTCTAGACCCCATGAAGCATCTCGAAGAATCAGGAGAATTCACGGTGACTTGGCTGCCCGTGGATCGCTATGGACAAATCAATCTTGAAGATCTGAAAAACGCGATTACCGACAAGACTATTTTGATTTCCATCATGCACGGAAACAATGAGATCGGCACCCTGCAACCGATTCAGCAAATTGGAAAAATCGCAAAAGATCGCGGCGTGATCTTTCACACGGATGCCACGCAAACGGTCGGGAAACTTCCGATCAATGTTGACGAAATGGGCATCGACCTCCTCTCACTTTCGGGCCACAAAATGTATGGGCCTAAAGGAGTCGGCGCACTTTATGTTCGACGCAAAAGTCCCCGCGTACGTCTGAGCCCCATCCATTTTGGCGGCGGTCACGAACGCGGTCTTCGATCGGGCACTTTGAATGTGCCCGCAATCGTGGGAATGGGCGAAGCTTGCGCCATCGCAGCTCAAGAAATGGTCGAGGAAAATCGCCGCCTTCTCCGTCTTCGAGAAAGACTGTGGAAGGGTCTGAGCGCTGAACTGGAAGACATCTACCTCAATGGACATCCCATTGAACGGCTTCCGGGAAATTTGAATGTCTCCTTCGCCTATGTCGAAGGAGAATCGCTTTTGATGGGCATCAAGAATGTCGCGGTATCGAGCGGTAGTGCCTGCACCAGCGCAAGCTTGGAACCGAGCTATGTCTTGAAGGCCTTGGGTGTTGGCGAAGATTTGGCGCACACATCCATCCGCTTTGGTATTGGTCGTTTCACGACCGAAGAAGAAATTGATTTCGTGATCGAAGAGGTCGTCCGTGAAGTTAAACGCCTTCGCGAATTATCGCCTCTCTACGAAATGGTTAAAGAAGGTATCGATTTAAAAAGCGTCCAGTGGTCTGGACACTGAGGGAGTAACGACTATGTCTTACAGCAAAAAATTAATTGAACATTACGAAAACCCCCGCAACGTCGGCTCACTCGACAAAGGTGATGAAGATGTTGGAACCGGTATTGTCGGCGCCCCGGAATGCGGCGATGTGATGAAACTTCAAATTCGGGTCGGTAAAAACGGCATGATTGAAGACGCTAAATTCAAAACATTCGGTTGCGGTTCTGCGATCGCATCCAGTTCCCTGGCCACCGAATGGCTCAAGGGCCGCAGTGTGGACGACGCATTGAAGATTAAAAATACGGAAATCGTCGAAGAACTTTCGCTGCCACCCGTAAAGATCCATTGTTCGGTTTTGGCTGAAGATGCCATCAAAGCCGCGATCCGTGATTATCAGAACAAGAAATCAACGAGGAAAGAGGCGTAAAAATGAGCTTAGCATCTGCATCGGCTCCGCAATCTCCGAATTCTTTTGTGCCAGGAACTCCGATTGAAATTACGGAAAAAGCTGCGGTTCAGGTGAAACAGATTCAAGAGCGTGAGAACCGTCCGAGCTCCTACCTTCGAGTTTCGGTTGTGGGTGGCGGCTGTTCGGGACTTTCCTATAAACTGAGTTTTGAGGATCAACCCAAAGAAAAAGATCAGACAGTTGAAGCCTTCGGCGTGCGCGTCTTGGTTGATCCTAAAAGCCTTCTTTTTTTGAAGGGCATCGTTTTGGATTTCACGGATGGACTGGATGGACAAGGTTTCGTGTTCACCAATCCTAATGCCAAGCAGTCTTGTGGCTGCGGCTCCAGCTTTTCGGCATGAGCCATGGCTGCCGATCCCTTTCGTTCCCTTGAACTCGGCCCCTTCCTACACCTGGATCCGAACACTGAAAAAAATTTACGCGCCCACGTGCTAAAACTTTCCAGAAATTTCCATCCCGATCGGATCGTGAACGGCAGTGATGAGGCTCGGCAAGAAGCTGAATCTAAAAGCGCCGAGATCAATCAGAGCTGGAAACTCATTCAAGATGCCTGGCAACGCGTGGATTGGGTTTTAAAAACTGAAGTGGGGCCGCACAAAACACAAAGCCAGCAATCACTACCGGAACTTGCCATGGAGTATTTTTCTCTGCAGGAAGCCCTGGAAGAAAAGCCAGAGGCCGCTGACAAACTACGGGGGGGATTTGCAGTCGAATTAACAGAAAAACTCTCTTCTCTTGAATCAACGCGCGAAAAGATTACAAAAAGCTACAGCCTTGATTGGGAGAATCGGCGAGCTGCAAAATGGCCGCCCAGCGCAGAGGACCTCGAAAGACTCCTCGCACTTTATCAACAAAGAAACTATATCAAACGCATGTTGGAGAATCTAAGCTCCCCTATGCCCAAAGGACCTCTGTACTAATGCCTATTCAAATCGATTTGGGTCGCCCCAGTGAGGTCGCGGAAAAGAAGCCGACAAAAGATTTAGGGCCAATTGTCGGCATTGATCTAGGCACCACCAACTCTCTGGTTGCGGCTGTGATCGATGGCAAAGCCCAGGTTCTGCAAGACGCCGAGGGCGGCGCCCTGATCCCTTCCGTGCTCCTTTTGCGCGAGGATGGATCTATCGAAAATGTGGGAGTCGGCGCTCGAAAGCTGAAAGGGCTTGAAGCAAAACGTACCCTCTACAGTGTTAAACGTCTGATGGGACGCTCACTCACAGATCTTCAATCTGAGATTCAGAATATTCCCTTCGACTTGATCGACAACGAAACACACTCCCAAGTTTCGATCAGTGTCGGCGATCGCAGCATTTCACCGATTGAGGTCAGTGCAGAGATTCTAAAAAAGCTGCGTGCGATTGCAGAAAGCGCACTGAATACTAGCGTCAGCAGAGCCGTGATTACGGTTCCAGCTTATTTTGATGATGCTCAACGAAGCGCGACCAAAGCCGCAGGACGTCTTGCCGGTCTTGAGGTCCTTCGAATTTTGAATGAGCCTACGGCTGCGGCACTGGCTTACGGATGGTCGAACGAGAATCCGGGCCGTGTTGCTGTATTTGACCTGGGCGGCGGAACTTTTGATATCTCGATTCTCAACATCGAGGAAAGCACCTATCAGGTACTATCGACCGCGGGCGATACCCGCCTTGGCGGTGATGATTTTGATGCTGCACTTGTTGATTGGGCCATGGATAAAATTAGTGGGCGCGCACCCCTTAGCTTCGACGGTGCGACCGAGGAAGCCGAAGCCCGCGCGCAACTTATGGTGCAGGCCGAAGACATCAAATTGCGGATCTACAAAGAAAAGAATCTTTCCTTCAAATCACGCGAAGTAGAGGTATTTCTTTCTCTTGAAGAAGCCGAACGCCTCTGGGAACCTCTCGTTGCCCGCAGTCTTAAACTTTGTTTCGAAGCGATCAACGACGCAGGTCTAAAAATTTCTGAGCTAGACGACGTTTTGCTGGTGGGAGGCTCCACCCGGCTTCCGTTGGTGCAAAAACGTGTTGGGGAATTTTTTGGCAAAGTCCCCAATACAAAACTCAATCCTGATGAAGCCGTGGCCCTGGGCGCCGCACTTCAGGCTGAAATTCTAGCGGGCCGAGGCGAGGATCGCTTGTTGCTGGACGTGGTTCCATTAAGTCTTGGCCTAGAAACCGTTGGCTCGACAGTTTCTAAACTCATTCATCGCAATTCGCCCATCCCAACCGAGGCCCAAGAAGTTTTCACGAACCACGCAGAAAAACAAACTGCCTTTGATTTTCACATTGTCCAGGGTGAGCGCGAACTTGTGCAAGACAACCGCTCACTGGCTCGCTTTCGCCTGCGGGGATTGGACCCGGCTCCAGCGGGATTCCACCGCATTGAAGTGAATTTTCGCATCGACGTGAATGGCATTTTGAATGTGCGCGCTCGAGATTTGCGTTCTGGAAAAAGTCAGGAAATCGAAGTTCGACCCAGTTTTGGTCTTACAGACGACGAAATCCTTCGGATGATTGAAAGCTCCTTCGAGCATGCCGAAGCGGACATGAAAAACCGTCAGTGGATTGACCTCAAAATCGAAGCAGAAACTTTGATCCGAGCAACGGATTTAGCTCTGAAGAACATGGGGCACCGCCTATCGCAGACCGAAAAAGCCGAAGTTAAAGCCCGCCTCATTGACCTCCGCAATGCGCTTTCTACGCGCAATGTTGAACAACTCAGACTGGCCATGGAAACCCTGGAGGCCACCGGTCACGATATGGCTGAACTCCAACTCAACGAAGCCGTCGCCGACGCTCTACGGCACAAAAAAATCGACCTTGGCGACTCGCAAGACACTTGATAAGCTCCACTACAAATGAACGCTCAGCCATCGATGAGTTACGGCAACGACAACGTTCTGCTTTCCCGCATGGATCAGGTCGTCAATTGGGGACGAAAACATTCCCTTTGGCCTATGACCTTTGGTCTGGCCTGTTGTGCTATCGAGATGATGGCCACGGGTGCAGCCAATTATGATTTGGAGCGATTTGGCTGCGGGGTATTTCGCGCGACCCCTCGCCAATCAGACTTCATGATTGTGGCGGGAACAGTAACTCTAAAAATGGCGACACGCGTGAAACTTCTCTACGATCAAATGCCTGATCCGAAGTGGGTCATTTCCATGGGCTCTTGCGCCAATAAGGGCGGCCCCTACTGGAAAGAAGGCTATCATGTCTTGAAGGGTGTTGACCGAGTTGTTCCTGTCGACGTTTATGTTCCGGGTTGCCCTCCGCGTCCTGAAGCTTTGATCGATGGACTCATCAAGCTTCAACAAAAAGTCGCTGTTGCTCGTCCGACCGTGGGCGATCATGCCGGACCCTTTGGAAAACGTGGTCGTCAAATTGGCGAAGCAAATGAAAAATTGGGCGTCGATGAACACGGCATGAGCTCTGATCCACAAGCCGAACAAGAGACCGCGTAGAATTTTGCGATGGAAAAAGTTGAATCGATTTTTTGGGTCCCTGCGCCCATCGACGAAGTTTGGACTTTTTTTTCCAATCCTCGTAATTTAGCGGCGATCACGCCCAAGCACCTCCATCTTGAAATTGAATCTGCTTCGGATATTCATGACGGCTCGACGGTGGTCATCAACCTTCGCCCTTTCCGCCTTCCCAAGACGATTCGTTGGTTATCCAAAATCCACGATGTCGTATCTGTTGGAAATGAACGTATGTTCGTAGACATCCAAGCCGCCGGTCCCATGGCCCACTGGAAACACAGTCACTTTTTTTCGGCCGGCAGCACGCAGACAACAAACAGCGACGGGAAATCGGTCGAAATCGCAAATGGTGGGACGTGGATTCGGGACCTGGTCGAATGGAAAGTCCCCTTTGGCGCTTTAGGCACCTTGGTCGCCGGTAGCTTCAGTCGAAAGCAGATCAATGCCATGTTTGATCTGCGCCGCACCGAAGTCGAAAAAATTTTTAAATCGGAATAGGCTTCACCTTAATTTTTTTGACTTAACTCTTGGTGAAAAAATTCGGCGGTCCGTTGAAAAGCCGGCTCGCGCACGGAATCACTCTCAAGCCATAAATCGTGAAAGCGCCGAGGGATAAGAGTGATTTCACATTGTGCGGGCGACAATCGCATCAGCGCCTGCGATCGCTCGTGCACCACGATTGGATCACGGTGCGAGGAAAAAACCAGAATCGGCAGTTTTAAATCGCCTGTGAAATTCAGAATTTTTTTAGGTGCATTCAAGGCTTCTTCCACCCAGCCGATGCTCGGGTAAAGCGCTTGGCGTCCGGATCTTTCAAAGTGCAGCCGGCGCAAAAGCTCGCGTCGTCCCTGATTGCTGGAGTTTCTCTTTAAACGTTCCAGCTCCAAATCTTTGCGCGTTTTCTGAAAAGGCGCGACTTTATCGCGGTCTACGAAACTAAGAAGTTGCACCAGCGGGCCCGCCAAAAACTGCGGCACAGGCTCAGTTCGAATTTGAAGCATCGGAGAAGAGAGCACCAAGGCGGAAACCTTCAAAGCTTCCTTCTCTTCAATCAGGGCTCTGAGCGCAATTACAGAGCCGACTGAATGCGCAAGAATCCCCACGGAGTTATCCTGAAATTCACTGCGCCTCGAGAGCAGGTCTAAAAAGTGTCGAAAATCCTGAACATAGTCGTCGAAGCGATCGACCTTCTGCGCCTCTGGCGCAGGATCTCCTGAATCACGAGAAGCTCCTTGGCCATGGTGATCCATAATGGCAACCGAAAAACCACGGTGATAGAGATCAAAAATCAGCTCGGAATAAATCCATTGAGACTCCCCACGGCCCGGGGAAATCACGATGAGCTTTTTT
The DNA here is from genome assembly GCA_964636255.1 of uncultured Bacteriovoracaceae bacterium. Lineage (GTDB taxonomy): Bacteria > Bdellovibrionota > UBA2428 > UBA2428 > UBA2428 > CAXNGS01. Next base: position 161,633 of record CAZWNW010000004.1, read on the forward strand.
GATTCCGGATGGCGGAAAGTCCGATACTGAATTTCTCGAGATTTCCCATCGCGATTGTAGAAATGCCCTGTGTGTCCCTTTTCAAAAAAACTCAGCATCCCATTTTGTAGCTGATGTGAAAGTGCTTTCTCTTCGACGGCCTTAGCTCGCGGTGAAACACAAAAAAGGCTCAGAATTGTCACAATCTTTTGCGGGGTGCAAAAGCCATAGCGAGGCATCCAAGCAAGACAATGAGGCATTGGAAAGTTTTAACACGCAGCATCGAAAGTGGCCATATTGAATTTAACCTGCAATTGCCCGCATTTATGCCCGCTTTACGAGTCAGAGCTTTCGCGATATACACTCAGCAGATTTAAGAGGGCATCACCTACGGAGAGGTGGCCGAGTGGCTTAAGGCACACCCTTGCTAAGGGTGCGTAGGAGAAATCCTACCGTGGGTTCAAATCCCACCCTCTCCGCCATTAGTTGCGGCCGCCGCAGGCGGGAACAAGAAGTGACCGACGTCACTTCTTGACGCTAACTAAGCCCGCTCGAATGCGTGAGCATTCGAAGGGTTTACTGCCGATGCAAGTTTTCCCGAGAAGCGAAATTGAGATAAGCGAAACGACCTCAATTTTGTCCCGCACGCGGACCAAGCTCTACCGTCGAAAATTAAATCAGCTCGGTCGATGGATCCAAAATTACTCGACCTGCTTTTTGGAGCGGCTTTGGAGTGGATCGACGGGCTTGCAAATTCTAGTTGGACTCAGCCGTTCAAAATGCTCCTAAAAATCAAAGCCCCGACAATAACTTATGCTTGTACTCAGTGCGGTTTTCTTGAGTCCTATCTGAACAAGATTCCCGAATAACTAGACTTAAATTTTGGGCGTTCAAGTTTGAAGTTCTGGCCGTGGTCTCACACATAGTAAATTTATAAACACAATTTATTGATACTTCGACTTGAAAGTTCAAGTCCGATAAAGACCGGAATTGGTGAGTTTGCCTATGCTTCGCTTTGCTTTTTCACGGGTGGTGGCGACAGCCGTGGATAAGCACGCACTTGCGATTCACTGTCCGGCTCCTTTGTCGGCAGGTTGGTTCAAGGAACGTTCAGAAGTCGCTCGCTCAACTCACCTCCTCTCCAGTCTCTTAGACAAATACAAATTTGACTCCGAACCGATCTACAAAAGAATTTTAGAAACCGAGCAGCTTGTGAACAAATGGCTAAGAAGTCCCCAGGCAGGACAGTTGGTCAACTGGGTTGATCAGAACGATGACTTTTTGAAGGAGCTCTATCAGTGGGCCCAACGCGTGGAGACTAGACTCCCCGAACTCAACCGCCCGGCAACTTCAATCCAAGCTTCCTCTATCGGAAAGGCCCGCGGACGAGCCGCCGTCAAAGCTGTGGGACGTTACGAAGAGTTACGAAATGCCTATCGGACTGCGCTTGAAATGAGAAGCTGGAAGATCGATTTGCCTCGCCGCGCCCTAACGAGCGGACTCGCTCTGAGCACATCCTTTTTACTTGATCCCTCTTTTTTCGGAAGCAGCGGCCGCATCGAAGCTGGATATGACCGTGACCGAAGAACACTCTACGATAAAGTTTTTGAAAATTGGTCCGAATTAGCTTCGAGCTTAAAATCATTTGGGGATTCAAACTGGGACTTGCATTTCGGAGCCCGCAGTTGGCAACGCGCGGTTCACTTGTTTGATCTGCTGAACGAAACTTTGAAAACAATTCAGGAAAGGCTTCAAGATCCCACGCTTGATAACACATTTGCAAATTACCTGAAAATTGAAGCCGCCTATTTCGGTAAAATTCGAGCGGAGACAGATTCTGTCTTGATTTTAATCAATCGGATTTTACAAGACCTTCAAAGCCCGAATCCTCGATTGAAAGCCGCCTACGAAGATGAATGGGATCGCGCACTAGATGCCGCCCAGCTTTTTATGAACGCGATCAAAGAAGTGCATGGAAAGAGTTTGGTTCGACACGAAGACCTTCGCCAAGAACCAAGCATGCTGGAAGTACCTCAACCTAACGCTACCCAAAGAAATTATTTAGAGAGAATTTCATCGATCACAAATGCCTTCGCCTTTGATTTATCTATCGAAGAAATTGTAGGAGAAGCCGAGCGCCGCCTTCGAAGACTTAGATATCCTTTCCAAAAATCTTTAGCGGTATGGAGTCTTTGTCGCCAGATCTCCGCACTTGCCGCCAAGGCCCAACTTCGTATTCACATGGCCGAGAATTTAGGGCTATATGATGGACACGGCTCGGACCCGACACATCCTGATTCCATGCGAATCAGCAAAGCCGAAGACAAAGTACATCTCGTTATTCGAGAACTGAAGCAACAGGACTGCGTGTCGGGATCTGAGCTCCTTAATTAGCCAATAAATAAGAGTACTTAAATGCAGAGAGCCTGCGTGGAGAGCATAATGACGCACCTTGTCAACCGGCGCGCGTTTTGCTATCCTCTATGCTTCCTGAAAGGACCCCAAAATGAACATTTCCTGGGAGCAAATATTGTCAGCAGAACCATCTGAACTGTGGACCTTTCGTTCGAGTTTGCTTTCGTCGTCACCAATGCAATTTTATTCCGAAGTTCTGTATCACTATTTGCTGGGAAATGTTGATTCTCTGGAGCGATTCGTAGCGGAGCCGGCGCCCCTGGAAGGTGCCGAGGCTCGCATCGTTTGTGAACTCTCGAGTTTGCGACTCCAGATCCGAAAGAAAAAATTGGCGCCGCAAGATCTTGAAACTTTCAAATCACAAACACAAATCACCGATCTGTCTCCGCTATGGGCCGGTGAAGTTCACTTTGTATTGGGCAAGGCTTGGGAAACGCTCTTTGAAAATAACCGCGCGAGTGCAGCCTATTATCAATCCCATGAATCTTTTGAGGCTGCGAAATTGCTTCGAAAGAGCGTGAAGGCTCTAATGAACTATGTTGCGATGGAAAGTCGCATTCGAAGTGATCAGCGCTTTATCGCCGACAATTTCTATTTGGCGCGCAAGGCTTTGCAGGTTGGAGAAAAAAGTGTGGCCGCCAACGCCTATATGAATATCTCCCGCGAATATCAAAAACTAGGAGCCCTCTCGGTCGCATTGAAATACGCCAACGAAGCGCTGGATCTTGTGCCCGATCAATTCGGGACTTTGCACTATGAACATATCGGTGTTCACCGTTGTCACATCTTGTTTCAAATGGGGCGACTGGCGGAAGCTCAGCTGGAATTTGAAAAGGCTCAGGTAAGTGCGTTCAGCGAGATTCGAGCTGCCGCTGGTGTGGTGAAAAAAGCTTTGAAGTCTGCTGAATCATCGGCTCCAGAGGCTGAGCTCTCACCGGTCTGGAAGGAAAGACTTGCGGAGCTCCGCGTGGGCCAGGAAAGTGAACCATTGAGCGAGCGCGAAAGTCAGCTCTTGGACCTACTTAGCCGACAGCCTCGCACCAAGCACGAGCTGATTGATTTGTTGTACCCCAAAGAAACCGCCGCATACTTGTTACTCGAGGATCGAGTGAAAGAGCTTATCAAGCGGCTCAGGAGAAAGAGAGCTCAACTCATCATCTTTGAAGATGGGAAATATCGCCTGAGCGAGGTCATTTTTTTGAGCGCACGAGATCGCCAACATGCTTAAGGAACTGCGCGGCTTCTCAATTCTTGCTGCCCTAGCGGCGGCCGTGGCCACGTTCGCGAATCCGCAGACGAAGCCGCCAAACCAGCCCAAGTTGGATCGCCGATTGCATGACCGATTCCAAAACGATCCCGCTTTGCGCCCTTGGCTTTTAGAAGTCTCGTCGCAATATTCGGTTGAGGGAGAAAAAAAGGCCGTTCGGATAACGGGATCTGGATTTGTCCTCTGTGATCTGCTCGATGGAAAAATTCAATTTTATCTAGCCTCGGCCAGCCATGTGACCGGGGGTCAGCAAATGCAAGTTCGCGTGAGACTCGAGGATCAGTCGGTCGAGCTAAAAGCAAGACCACACTTCGTTGATGGATTCGCCGACCTGTCGACTTTCAAACTCGATGGCGATGACCCGGCATTGTTGCTGGAACTTTGTTTGGCCCGGCTCCATCGGCATTCATCGACGTTAATTGTGGAGAGACCGGTGACTCGTTCGTGGCGCGAGGATTTCTTTAAAGAACTATTGCCCGGCATTTCGCAGAGCTTAGGCGAAACAACGCAAGTTCCCTTGCCGATTTGGGCGAAAGCGTTCGAAATCAAAGCGAGCCCAAGTTCAACGTCGCAGAATCTTTTCTATACGGGTTTTGGCGACGAGTTGGTGAGCGTTGCGCGCGTGCCACGTGGAAGCAGCGGCGGACCGGTTTTGCAGTACATGCCTTTTGACGATCAGACCTATCTGCTAGGTTCGGCCCTTCGTAAAACCCGATATTTCGAGTCCAGTTTTTTTTCAACGGCTTCCAAGATCTACGAGATGATCGAATCAGGTTTGCGCGGTGACGATTCGCCCTCAAGGTCGATCGTCTGGCAAATGGAAAACGGTATCCTTTACCGAATCCAACCCACTACGGCTTCGGCTGAGATCAACCGCTCGACATTTTTTAACGGCAATGGCGGCAGTGTTGACGGTGGGAATGGGGGATCGGTCGACGGCGGCGGTGAAGACGGTGACGCTCGGGCTGTGCTACCCATTGCGGATGTCAGCACCGAGATTATTTATCGGAATGAAACGATCATCGCTTTTCAAATTCCGGCAAGCTCTCACGTCCAAAAAGCATTTATGATTCCCGCCTACTTTCAGGCGCTCGGTCGAAAAGAGTTGTCGGATTGGACGCCAATCACGCAAGGCTCCAAGATTCCCCCGATTATAGCCGCAAGATTCAATCGCAAGCTTCCCTTCAATGTTGAAATCGAGGGTGCCCGACTTGAAGTTACGGAAGAGGGGATTCGGCTGGAGCTGCATCAAAGTAACGGTGATCGCATTCAGGTTCGACTTAACGAATTCGGTTCCCAGGACGCCATGGGACAAAGTTTTAAATCGCTGGTGGTCACCCAGTCGGAACTGGGACACGGAGTAATTCTGGATCTTGCGAATTTCGTCTTTCACGATCCTTATCAAATGCGCATACCTATGAACTTTGCGGGTCGGAGCTCGGAGTCTCAGTGGTGGAATGCCGAGCTGCAGGATCTGGCGCCATCGATCACATTCAAAGTGAACGGTGCGGTTGAAGAAATTAGTTTTTAACGAACGCGCTCGATCAAGGTATTTTCCACAAACGATCTCCGCTCAGCGACCACACCCGCAGCCCGATGCCTTCTCAAGAAAATTGAGGCCGCCTTTTGGCCGAGCTTCTCGATATCTGCAGAACTATCGGCCTTTCCAAGCTCGGTGAGCAGGGAAAGAATTTTGGTTTCGTCTAGGGCGCCAACCCTTCCCGAATAAACGAGCGCTAATGTTAATGCGGCGGCGGCTTTCTGGGGCATCTGGTGCACGTTTTGAAAGCGCAGGTAGAGATCGGTGATTGTGCTGGGATTGGGTAGTTGACCATTTGCCTCAAACACGATGACGGATTCCAGAAAGAGAAGCTTGGTGCGATCCGATTCTGAGTTCCCCAGGCTCATGTGAATTTCATCCAAGGTCTCGGCCAAGTGGGGCAGGCCTAATTTTTCGATTCCAAAGCGTGCGAGAGTTTCCGCGATGTCGGCTATGTCACTCGCACCGAAGCCCAATTGATGGGCCAAATCTTGGCATAGTAGCTGCACGTTCTGCAGAAAGTGCTCGGATTGCCGGATCGAATGCGGGGTTGGATTCAGTTTCTCGCTGCAGTCGCCTGTGGCTGCCTCCTCACTGGCTTTGCCCGTAGCGGATAAATGCAATGTGGCTGTAAGCAGTGAAAATTTTAAAAATCTTTTGGTTTTCATTGGATAGTCCCCCAAATGCCCCAGCCACAGCCTGCGGCTGGCTGGGATAATTGTACGTTCGCAATCTCGATCAAGGGCGTCCAGGGCCGCTCACGCCAGGTGATAGAGAATTTGGCCCAAAGCTGGCTACCCGGTACAGGCCCACAGGCGAGCTCCACGATAATATCTCGACCGTCTTTTAATCGGCCGCCATAGCGAAGGATTTTGCTCTTGGTCCATGGCGAGACGAGGGTTTGCAGGATTCTAAGCGGTAAATCCTTTTCGGCGAATCCTCCAATCGCAGGCACTTGATACCCAGGTCCCGCATCAATTTGAGGTCGACCGGTATAATTTGCAGACACGATCATTTGACGGGCGTCGGGTCCCGCCTCGAGACGTGCGTGTCGAAGTCCTCGTTCAATTTCATGGATCGATTCGGGATTTCTCAGGACCTGCGCGGAGGAGGGAATCTCGACCGTGGGCAAAATAAAGATTCCCGTGATCTCTCGGTACTCGAATTCCCAGCCGCCGCTTCGATACTGATCGCCACGCCCATGAGTCATTTCGCTTCGGCTTAATTTTCGCTGGAAGTCATGGTGGTCGCCCACGATGGCCGTGCCTCCACTAAAGGAAAACTTAAGGTCGCCTCGTCCAATTTTAAGATCCGTGCTTTCAATTTTCCCAGAGAATCGCGTGGAATTCTCTTTTTCACCGGTACGGATCACGATCGATCGACCACGTTCATGCAAGTGGTTCAACACTCGACGAATTTCACCGTAAGCGGCATAGACATCGCGGTTGAGCGTGGGAAGAAACCAATAGCCGACCGGTAGGTCCGCATCTTTCCAATCAGCGGCGAGCGAGATTTTTGAAATTTGATGAACTGGCGCCATTCCTGGATTTTTTTCAAGCGACAAAGCGCAGTTGGCTGCCCAGACTTTCACTGCGCTGAACGCGATTAATATTGAATAGAATAAAACGAATTTAGGTTTCATGTCGGTCCCCATTCTCTTTCACTTATTGGTGCACAGTTTTCCGACAAGCTTGAATTTGCAAAGCCAAATTGCGAGCAAACACCCGCTCAACAATGATTTGGCTTTGGGTCTTCAAGAGCTTGGAATCCTGATGATCGGAATATCGAACGCTGGCCATGGGAATCAGGGCGGCGGCGAACACCGGAAGGCCGAAGCGGGCCATTCGAAGGTCAGTTAAGTCTCTTGAGAAAATCAACACCAGGCCCGAAGCCAGCGAACCAATGGCTCCGATCAATTCACCAACTCGAGAAAAAACATAAGATTTTTTCCCATATCGTGCGTAAATTTTGTTTTGAACTTCGTCAGAGCGTTCCTGAAGTTCTTGAAGATCAATTCCGGAAATCAATAAAAACTGCCTGCCATTTTTGGTCACATAAGTTCGCTGTTGGACAGCTGCGGGAAACATTTCTGCATAGATCCAAAAAAGCGCTTGCAGATCCGTGCATCCAACTTCTTTGAGTGTTTTAAAAAGCCAGCCCAAGGCTTCGTTGGAAGCTTCGCCATTGTGCAATTCAGAGAAACTTTTTGCGAGCAATTTCCCGACCCGATGGGCATCTAGATCGGAAATTTTCGCTTGGCGCAAAGTGTTGCGGATGACTTGGTTCAGCCGAGCTTCCCGGGGGTTGAGTTCTCGGGCATCCAGCGCTTGGGTCAAATCCAGGTCGAAGTCAATCGGCGGAAGCTCCGCAAAAGAGACCGTTGAGGTGAGACAAAACAGGACTAAGAGGTAGATTTTTCGCATAGGTTGCTTGTACTTAATGCGTCGCATCAGAGACGAGGGAGAATGGGGGAGAGATGATTCATCTCTTTGAATTATTTGTATTTAAGCTGCAATATTGAGAAATTTGCCACGATTGACTCATTGCGATAGAAGTTCCGGCGAGGCGGTTAGGTGGAATCTCTTTGGGGAATTTATAGGGTCTTCGGCTCTCTTTTTTTATGGGCGATGCTTTGCCTTAACTTATCCGCTCAGGCCGGATCGCCTACTGACGCGCTGATCCAATCTTTGCAGCAGATGATTCAAGGAGAATACAACGAGAAGACTCTCGCCTTTTATTTGGGCCAAAGCATTGATCGCTACACCGATTCACATGGACGCGTCACACGAGAGCTGCAGGAAGTTCTCTACTGGTTAGAGCGCGAGGCCATCGAAACGGCCCCCCTCGATACTCAAAAAGAGTTCCAACGCATTGTTGCTCGAGTTGGTGGAAAAGTTCGCGGAAAAATTCTCATACCCGAAGACAAATTTCCATTTTGGTTACGTGATCTTCACTTAGCGGCCGATAGCAAACTCATGAGCCGACTGCGAGAGGCCGGTAACTCGGATGAAATCATGGCCCAATTTCCTTTTGCAGAATTTCATTCGCAGAAATCGCTTTCTACGGAAGCTGATGTTGTCATCGTGGGCGCCGGTTTGACCGGAGCAAACGTGATGTTTTTCCTCCTCGACGCCATCCGAAAAGGTCTGCGGGTCATTGTCATCGACTCAAACCTGGCAGACAGCGCCAGTTTTCGAAACGGCGGCAATTTCGAAGCGATGCCCGAAAGTTTTCTCGGTGACTATGAAGGGCTTCGCGAAGAGCGTGTTAAGTATCTCCGTCTCACGCGCCCTTACATGAACGAAGATGAAATCCAAAAAATGGCCACCCACCAAGCCGAATGGATTCTCAAGTGGTGCACGGCAAATGTTCAACATGTGATGGATCACTACCAAAAAGATGGCATCGAAGCATTTGCCAACCCAAAAGGCTGGTTACGAATGGCCGAAACCGCCGCGGAAGAAGCCGCGCTTCGTGCAGAGGTAGAAAGCGCGCAAGGTCTTGGACTTGAATTCGAGTACTGGTCCAAAGAGCGCATCCAAGAAGAATTGAAGATTCCTGCGAAGTTTGGCGGCCGCATGGCTCTCAAAAGTGGCAACTATCACCCTGGACGTTTGGTAACTCAACTCTTACAAAAAGGACTCGAAGCAGGTGCCGAAATGCATCTCGGCACAAGAGTGCTTTCGCAGAAAAAAGTCGCCGGCGGCTACGAGATAAAAACAAGTTTTGGCACAGTTAAAACCAAGCATTTGGTCGCCGGAACCAATGCCTTTACCCGCGACCTAATTCCCGAACTGGCTCCGGTCATTCATCCCTTTCAGTCTCACATCGCCAACTGGGAACATGTGCGCTTGCCATCAAAGTCTCCGGCTGCCAGTGCCACCTGGACTTGGAATCTCGGGGATGGATATGGACATTTCCGCTGGGAAACTATTTATGCGAATGGAAAATTCGAGAATCGCGGGATGTTCCACATCGGCGGCGGTCGCGACATCCCTGCCAACTCAACTCGAATTTCGGAACTTAACCGTGATCCCGAAGTTTTCGAAAGCATCGTCGCGAACATCAACGAAAAGCTGCCGGAAACCCAGGGCCAGCCTCCCACTCGCTTTTGGACAGGCTTGATGGGATTTACGCCCGATCGATTTCCACTCGTTGGGGCCTTGGACACTAATTTCTGGATCGCCGCAGGCTACAACGGATACGGAGGATCATGGTCCCTCCATGCCGCCTATGAAATCGCACAGATGATTCAAAACGGCAAAGGTTCCGAACTCTACAACGAAAACTATTTATCGCCGCACCGTTTTTTCAACGGCAGCGCGCTGAATCCGCTGGGTCGGGCTTTTGCAAACGACGATCCCTGCGCCGTGGCCCTAGCAAAGAAAAAGGAGTGAGAGAAATGACAACAAAAATTCGTGAATATGAAATGATGGTAGACGGTAAATTTATCAAAGCGAAAAACAGCGCGACCCGAGAGCTTCGTGACCCGGCGAGCGGTGAAATTGTTGCCCGCGTTCCAGAAGCGGGACGCGAGGACGCCTTCATGGCAATCGAAGCCGCACGCAAAGCCTTTGACCAAGGTCCCTGGCGAAAAACATCGGCACTGGAGCGTGGGAAAATTCTCTTCAAAGTCGCAGATGCGATTCGCGCCCAAGCCAAAGAACTTGCGGAACTTGAGGTCCGCAGCTGCGGAAAACCTCTCGCAGAAGCCGAATTCGACGTTCAAGATGCGGCAAACTGTTTTGAATTTTACGCAGGCCTGGCCACTAAAATCCACGGCGAAACGATGAGCGTACCCGCGAATTCCCTAAGCTTTGTCGTGCGCGAGCCCATTGGAGTTTGCGGACAAATCATTCCATGGAATTATCCACTTCTGATGGCAGCGTGGAAACTGGCTCCCGCATTGGCGGCTGGAAACACCTGTGTTCTGAAGCCTTCGGAACTCACACCTCTCACTGCCTTGGAACTTGCAAAGATTTTTGTGGCGCTGGAATTACCCGCGGGTGTGGTGAACATCATCACTGGCGCGGGAAATGAGGCGGGTGATGAACTCGCCTCAAATCCAAAGGTCGATAAAATTGCCTTCACCGGCGGCACCGTTACTGGTCGAAAGATCATGACTTCCGCGACTGGAAATCTGAAAAAAGTCACACTTGAACTGGGCGGAAAAAATCCCAACATCGTTTTTGCGGATGCCGATTTCGAATCTGCAGTGGATGGCGCCCTCTTTGCTGCATTCGCAAACCAAGGCGAAGTCTGTTCGGCAGGCTCGCGACTCTTGGTCGAAAGATCGATCCACAAAAAATTGGTCGAAGCCTTAGTCGCGAAAGTTCCGCGTATTAAATTGGGCCATGGCTTAAGCACCGGCGTAAAAATGGGCCCCCTAGTTTCTGCCGCGCATCGCGAAAAAGTCGAATCTTATATCCAGATCGGAAAAGCTGAAGGTGCACGCCTCGTTTGTGGTGGTAAGCGCCCCACAGGAAAAGACTTCGATTCGGGTAATTTTCTTGAGCCCACCATCTTCGACGATGTGACACCCTCGATGCGCATCGCGCGCGAAGAAATTTTTGGACCGGTGCTTTCCGTCATTCCATTCTCCACGGAAGAAGAAGCCATTCAGATCGCCAACGATTCTGAATATGGATTGGCTGCCGGGGTTTGGACACTGAACGTAAACCGCGCCCTTCGAGTAGTGCGGGAACTGCGTGCCGGCATCACTTGGGTGAACACTTATCACCCAACATTCAACGAAATGCCTTGGGGTGGCTACAAACAAAGCGGCACCGGCCGCGAACTCGGCCTCTATGGCATCGAGGCTTATATGGAAGTAAAACAGGTGAACATCAACCTGGATGAAGCTCCGATTGCTTGGTACTGATTTTATGATTCAACTCAAAACAGCAGTACCCGGCCCGAAAAGTAAATCCTTGATGGAGCAAAGACGAAAGGAAGTGGCTCGCGGCCCCTTTCACGTGACACCCATTTTTGTTCAAAGAGCGTCGGGCGCCATGATTGAAGATGTCGACGGAAATCATTTCATAGATTTTGCCAGTGGCATCGGTGTCGCCAATACCGGCCACTGTCCGGAATCCTTGGTGAAAGCGATTCAAGATCAAGCAAGCCAGTTCATTCACACTAGCTTCAACGTTCTACCGTACAGTGGATATGTAGAGGTCTGTGAGAAACTAAATCGCGCGGCTCCGGGTGATTTCGAGAAAAAATCCTTCTTAGTTAATTCAGGTGCCGAAGCCGTTGAGAATGCCGTTAAGATCGCACGCGCCCACACCAAACGCCAAGCGGTCGTGTGTTTTGACCACGCCTATCATGGACGTACCTACATGGCGATGACACTGACCTCCAAAGCCAAACCCTATCGCTACGAGTTTGGACCTTACAATTCGGACGTCTACCGCGCGCCTTTCCCTTACCACTATCGATCCGAAACTCAGGATCCCGATCAGCTTGTTGAAAAATGTTTTCAACAATTCGAAGAATTAGTGAATGTCCGCATTGGCGCCTCGCAAGTAGCTGCCGTCATCATCGAACCTGTTCAGGGCGAAGGCGGATTCCTGGTCACACCAAAAACCTTCATGGAAAAACTGCGAAAATTCTGCACCCAAGAGGGTATTGTTTTGATCGCAGATGAAATTCAGAGCGGCTTTGGACGCACCGGCAGTGTCTTTGCCTGTGAACAGTTGGGCGTCGCGCCGGATCTAATCACATCTGCAAAGGGACTTGGTGGCGGCATGCCCATTAGCGCAGTTACCGGCCGCGCAGATATCATGGATGCGCCCATCGAGGGCGGCATCGGAGGCACTTTCTGCGGCAATCCGCTCTCGTGTGCGGCGGCTCTGGAGGTCTTCAAGATTTTCGAAGAAGGCAGCCTATTGGAGCATACAAAAAAAGTGACTCAGATCATGAATGCACGCTTGATGATGTGGAAGGAAACTATCCCCGCGGTCGGCGATGTTCGTGGACTTGGGCCCATGATGGCGATCGAGCTTGTAAAGGATCGAAAGACAAAGGTCCCCTACCCTGAGATTACAAAGAAGTTGACCCAACTTTCTTATGAACGAGGTGTGATTTTGATGTCAGCTGGCAGTTATTCGAACGTCATCCGCTTCCTGGTTCCACTGGTGATTGATGAAACGACTCTGAACGAGGGATTGGATGTCGTAGAGAAAGCCCTAAAGGAACTGAGCCAGTGAAAGAATATGCAATCCTCATCGGCGGGCGTTTTGAGAAATCTGAAAACACTCAGACGATCAAGGCTCCCTGGAACTCGGCAGATGTGGCCAAAAGTTTTCTCGCAACCGAAGCCCAAGTTGAGAGAGCGCTTCAGTTCGCTCATGAAGCTTTTAAAGACTTTCGTCGCAGTTCCCGCTTTGCCCGCGTTGAACTGCTGAAGGAAATTTGCCAAGGCATCTCGGAACGTCGGCAAGATTTAGTCCAGGTCATTGTAGACGAAGCCGGAAAGCCTCGGAAACTTGCCGCAGCTGAGGTGGATCGTGCGCTGACAACCTTCACCCTAGCCACCGAGGAATGCAAACGCTTTGGCGGCGAATTGATTCCACTCGATTTTGAAGCCAGTGCTACAAATTTTGGTGTTGCCGAAAGTCATTGGATTGCTCGGGGCCCCGTGCTCGCGATTTCCCCATTCAACTTTCCTCTAAATCTGGTTGCGCACAAAATTGCTCCCGCCTTGGCTGTAGGGGCTTCAGTAATTTTGAAGCCCCCGCCCCAGGCCCCTGGCGCCAGCCAGATTCTCGGGGAAATTTTCCTACAGGCGATGGAGAGCTTAGAGCTAAGAAAAATTTCTCTGCCGCGAAGTCTCTTACAGATCTTTCAAGCCTCGAACGAGGTCATGCAGAAAGTCGTGAAAGATGAACGAGTGTCGATCTTAAGTTTTACAGGAAGTGACCGAGTCGGATTCTTCTTGCAACAGACGGCTGTAAAGAAAAAGGCGCTGTTGGAACTGGGCGGAAATGCTGCCGTCATCGTGAACAAGGACGCTGATCTTCTACGCGCGGCTCAACGGATTGCCTTTGGAGCTTATGCCTACGCGGGACAAGTCTGCATTTCCGTGCAACGAATTTTTGTCGAGACTTCGATAGCTGAAGAGTTTAAGAAGCTTCTTCTTTCAGAAATATCAAAAATCAAAAGTGGCGATCCAAGTGATGCCGACGTGATCAATGGACCCATGATCGATAGCCAAAACGCAGACCGGATTGATAGCTGGGTCAAAGAAGCCACCCAGTCCGGCGGCCGACTTCTCGCAGGTGGAGAACGTATCGGCAATGTGATTCAACCGATTCTATTGGAGAATGTGCCGAAGACCGCGCGGGTTAGTTGTGAAGAAGTCTTTGGACCTGTTGCCGTTTTTTCAACTTTCAACTCGATTGATGAAGCCATTCAGTCTGTGAATGCTTCTCGCTTCGGACTACAGGCCGGTATTTTTACGAATGACTCGAAGGTCATCCAGAAAGCAATCCAAGAGCTCGAAGTAGGCGGCATCCTCATCAACGAAATTCCCACTTATCGCAGCGATCAGATGCCCTACGGGGGAAGCAAAGATTCCGGAATTGGACGGGAAGGCGTGCGCTATACAATGATGGAATATTGCGAACCTAAAGTCGTCGTTCGCTATCAGGCTGCCACTTGATTCCCCAAGAGAGATTAAATTTTGATCTCCGTGTTCAACCTGAATATTTAGATTCAATGCAGGCTTTCTAAGAGTTTACTTCGGCGGTGTTCAAAAAGCCGTTCGGCAATCTCTAAGAGACGAGCGAATAAGCGGGGAAAGATTCCCAAAACCCGCGCAGCAAAACCACTGGCAAAAGGAAGGTCGAGCTCTAATCGAGGTTTATCATGAAGCTTCAAAAGCTCTCGGGCCACAAGCTGGGGTTCGAGCGGTTTTCCAAGAAGATTCAAGCTTGAGCCGCCGCTACGAATTTCATTCAAGAGAGACGGAGTGTTGACTCCCGCAGGGAAGATACTGGAAACTTGAATTCCCAGTGGACGTAGCTCCAATGCGAGGGCCTGGAAAAAGCCTCGCAAGCCAAACTTAGTAGCGCTGTAGACACTGCTTCCGCGCATGGGAACAAGCGCCCCTTGCGAAATGATGTTTAAGATCTTTCCGGATTTTCGTTTGACCATTTGTCGGGCCAAGGCCTGAGTGATTAGAAGCGTCGATCGGAAATTGACGTCGATTTGTGATTCCACATCCGACCACGTCAGATCATTCAAGGTTCCCGGCTGAATGATTCCCGCGTTGTTGATGAGAAGCTCCACATGCCTACTCTCTAACAGTTTCTCGATCTGAGGGATTATGTTTCTATCTCGTAAATCACAAGGAAATACCTCGATGGCATGACCGTAATGGTCTTTCATTCTTTTCAGTCCTGCTTCGTTTTTGTCATAGAGAAAAACACGGTAACCCCGACTCAGAAGACCAGGAATGAGATCCTGTGCAATGCGGCCTGCACCTCCACTTACGACGGCCCACTTGATAGGGGGAAGCGCCTCACTCACGGGATATTGTTGAAAATATCCTGGCCGCAGTTTTCCCCAGCCCATTTCCTCAGCAAATCCGTCCAGAAGGGCTCGGTATTTCTCCATGTTGACGTAAGTTGCGTGACGATCACTTCCGATATAGCGCACGCCTCCGCTAAGATCTTGCTGGCGAGCCGCAATTAAAAGCTGCCGAAATTTTTGACTCTGCTGTGGATCATTGGTCTCATCCCAAATGCGACGTGCAATGATGTGAGCAATCGAATCGAAAAGCTTGAATGCGCCACCATTAGTTTCCACAAAACCCAAAAAAAATACATTGCCAAAACGTGGATGAAAAATATTGAGGTCCAGTTTTGGGCGCCCACCCTTCCATTCGAGATCTTGCTTTTTGAGATAGGGGAGCTCGTAATTGTAACCTGTGGCATAAACGATCCGGTCGAAATCGTCTCGGCTTTGATCCTGAAAATGAACTGTCTTCCCTTCGAAACGAGCAATATCGGGGCGAACCTGAATGCTGCCGTGACGCAATTGATACAAAAGCTGCGAGTTAATTGTAGGATGGCTTTCGAGAATTTTGTGTTTTACGGGTGGCAAACCATATTTCTTGTTAGATCCCTGCAGAAATTCCAAAAGATGCTTAAAGACAAATTGGCGAACATTGAGGGGAAGCCATTCACTTTTCATCGAAAAAACATCGGTCGCTTGGCCTAAGATATGTTTCGGAATGAAGTGATAACCGCGACGTAAACTGATCACTGTTTTTTTGGCCACACGACTGGAATCGCAGGCAATGTCACAGGCCGAATTTCCGCCTCCAACGACCAAGACTCTTTCGCCCTTAAATTGAGACGCCTCTTTGTAACTCTTCGAATGCATAATGGCTCCAGAGAATCTGCCCGGATAATTGGGCCACTTCGGGAACCAGTTCACACCACTTGCGCAAACCAAATGCGAAAAAACCTCATCCGCACGATTGTGAAAAGAGAGCCTCCAGTCACCACCCTCTAGGCGTTCAGCCGACAGCACCTCTGTATCGAATTGAATAGCAGGCACGAGCTTCCAACGCTCCGCAAAGTCTTTCAAGTAAGCGAAGACCTGTCGATGACTAGGATAATCCGCATAATCATCGGGCATTGGGTGGTCCGAAAAATAGGTTGTGTGTTTCGAGGAAATTAAATGCGCCGATTCATAAATGGGGGAGTTCTCGTTGCCAATATTCCAAAGCCCCCCAAGATCGGAGTGCTTCTCAAATATTTCGTATACAATTCCCAATTTACTGAGATGCCGGGCCAGCGCCAATCCCGAAGGACCGGCCCCGATGATCGCCACCCGAATTTTCGATTTCGACATAATTCCTCCAAAAAAATGATAAATACTCATTTTTATAAAAATGATAAAAACTCTTTTTCTCTTTGTCGGCAAGTGGACTTGGATTATTTCTCCCTTTCATGTCAGCAGAAATACGCCGTCAGCCTATTCAAAAGCGAAGTCTTGCGAGACGAGAACGAATTCTCGCCGCCACGCAGCAGCTGCTCCGCAGAAAGGGAGTTGAGGAATTGAAGATGTCGGAGGTCGCCGAAGTTGCCCAGATTCAGATCGGCTCGCTTTACCAATATTATTCAAACAAGGGAGCGCTGCTAACGGACCTATCCCAGCTCTACTTCAATAACGCCCGAGAACAGCTTGAAGCCGCCCTGGCAAAGGTACAACGACGTGAGGAGGTTTGGACCGGCTTAGAAAAGGTATTTGAGCAGTACGTCAGACAACATCGACAAGATCGCGCATGGGCTGAAGTCATTCGTGGCATTTCGGCTGACCGAGAATTGCAACGACTCAACTTTGAAGACAGCCTGCGTAATGCTGATCTCTTATACAAGCACCTGGTAAAGAAGAAGTGGAGCAAGGGAAGCCTAAAACTTCGCGACTTTTGTAGACTGGCTCTTCACCTTCCGTCTGAGGTGATCCAATTGAGTTCATACCTCGGACAAAAGGAGGGTTCCCGCTTAGAGTCACTGTACAAAGATCTTTTTCGACGGGAACTGAGGACGCTACTTTTGGATTAGAGCCCATAACCCCAGATTTCCAGCCTTAAAAACAGACAAACCTAGCTCATCCGCCTTGGCCGGCGAATTACAATGGCGACGGCCTGTTTGACAATGGGATCCGTTTCACCTGGGCGATAAGCGCAGGATCAAATAGTGCGTATTCAAACACCGCATCAACCCCGTAATAATGCACGTTGGTACCCATTCCATCAGCGCCGATCAAATAAGTTAAAATCTGAACTGATATATGTTTTTCGTTTTTGAGCTCCGGATAAAGCTGATTCAGTAACTCACGACTTCTGTTCGGCAAGTGATTGCTACCATCAAAAAACTTCCCAACAAGTCCCGCAATAAGTGGGTGGGTGAAGGCAGTATCAAAATTTACAAGAATTGTCTTGGCATGAAGACCTAACTCCAGATGCACCGCCCCTTCCTCATGGCCTCTAGCATAGGCAGATGAGTGAGCCAGATTATTAGCGGCCAGCGACACTGCAAACTCTGCGTCTGCGGAGGTTGGCGACATCTTAAAACCTTCCCTCTTTATATTTTCGAAAGATTCTAGATTGCTTCCATGAGTCAGTCGTACTCTATGATTCCCATATCGGAATCTTTTCACGTGGCGCTCAAACAAAGATTGTAAATCGATCTTCTGGCTTTTAAATTCAGGATAAGCACTGATTTCAGCAATGAAATCTTTAAAGACCTGGAAACGAAATTCCTTTTCCTGACTGCTCTGTGGTTGAAGCAAAAAGTGCAAGCTCAGGCGGTCCCGGTTTGAGAAATTTTTGAATAGTTTTTTCTGAAAGAATCGAAAATCACGATGGGGTCTGTTGGCGATCAAACTAGAAATTTTTGCTCGGCATCGAGCCAAATCCTCAAGGCAAGAAGTCCTCAATTCCTTGGAACAATCCTCAACTCGCATTTCGCCTTTGAACGCCGCGCGCGAACTAGGCGCTCCGCAAATTAAAATTCCAAGAAAAATTAGGTACTTATAGTTCATATTGTTTCAAAAAATTTCCCATTTTGTATCATATTTTCTCTTCTCGCCCCAGGGAATAATGCTCAACTCAATCACCCAGAAGTAAATTCCATTTATTTAAAATTACTACTGGCGTGCTCACATGGACTCGAAGCAATTTCCCTTGGTGACAAATAAAGAAGTTCTGGGCAAAAGATCTGGAGTGACCCGCCGACTGGCTCTCGTTTTATTTCGCAAGGATCTCAGGGTTGATGATCATCCTGCATTAAACTTTGCTGCCGACAACAATTTCGAAACTTTAGGCCTCTACGTTTTGGATGAGGAGGCCTCCAACAAATGGCCAATAGGCTCGGCCTCAAGATGGTGGCTTCATGAGTCGCTACAATCCTTGCAGCACTCAATAAACCGACTGGGATTTTCTCTGCTACTTCGGAAAGGGAATACTGAGGAAATCGTTAGCGAAACCTGCAAGGAATTTGGCGTTACGGATATTTTACTATCGCGTTGCTATGAAGCAGCCTCAAAATCTACGGAAGTGAATTTGCAGTCCATAGCGAAAAGTCTTGGTCTTGAATTTCGAAGTTTCAACGCTTCCTTACTTTACGAACCCTGGGAAATATTAAAACAAGATGGCGGAGCCTTTCAGGTCTTTACGCCTTTCTGGAAAAAAATCTGCACAATTGATGAAGTTTCCTATCCTCGTGACGCCCCAAAAACCTTAAGTGGTCCCAAGCTCTCAAAAGAAAATCAACAATCCATAGAAGCATTGAATCTTCGCGACCCACGAGGATGGGACCATAAGTTCTATGAATTTTGGAAACCCGGAAAGGCTGGACTCGACGAAGCGCTGGAAAAGCTCCCTGCGCGCATTGTAGACTACATTCACGACCGAGACCGGCCCATCCTGTCTGGAACTTCACAACTCTCACCCTATCTTCATTTTGGTGAGCTGAGCCCGCGACGGCTTTGGCATTTGCTGCAATCTCTTCCGCCTTCGCAGTCCCGCGAATCATTCTTGCGCCAACTGGGCTGGCGGGAGTTTTCTCATCATCTTCTCTTTCATTTTCCCCAAATGATTGATCGCCCGCTTCGAGAAAGCTTCAATAATTTTCCCTGGCTAAATGATCCGGAGGCACTAAGAACCTGGCAGAAGGGACATACTGGATTTCCGATTCTGGACGCAGGGATGCGACAACTTTGGAACACGGGGTGGATGCATAATCGGGTGCGCATGATTGTTGGATCTTTTTTGGTGAAAGACTTAGGGATTTCGTGGATCGAGGGAGCTCGGTGGTTTTGGGAGACCTTGGTTGACGCTGATCTGGCGCAAAATACGATGGGATGGCAATGGATAGCAGGCTGCGGAGCAGATGCCGCTCCCTATTTCCGAATTTTTAATCCGCTCCTGCAGTCGCAGAAATTCGATCCCGATGGCGAATATATTCGCAAATGGGTCCCGGAGCTTTCAAGAATGCCGAAGGAAGGCATACACGCCCCCTGGAAACTTTCCCCGATTGAACTTGCATCAGCGGGTGTGCGACTCGGCGATAATTACCCCAACCCCATCGTTGATCATGCAAAGGCCCGCGCCCGCGCACTGAAGGCCTTTAGCGAAAGAAAAGTTTAGCTGGCATTAGGCCTTCAGAGCTTTTGTGCCCTGGCTCTGGCGCAATTTGTACGAGAGCAGGATCATAGCCAACGAAAAGACAAAAATGATTGTCGAAATCGCATTGATCTCGGGAGTGATCCCGCGCCGAAGACGCGCCCAGATTTCAAGTGGCAGCGTGTTGGAACGTCCAATCAAAAAGAAGCTCACCGCAATTTCATCCATGCTCAAAGTAAAGATCAAGAGGCCCGCGGCGATTAGTGAGAGTTTAATATTAGGTAAGGTAATTTTGAAAAAGGTACGAAGCTCACCCGCCCCCAAATCCAGCGAAGCCTCTTCTTGGCGCCGATCAAACTTCTGAAGGGCTGCGAAAATTTCCGTTGTTGCAACGGATATCAACGCGGTTCCATGCGCCAAGGTGATCGTGATTAGGCTCAAGTCCATTTTCAGCGTCACAAAGAGCATCAGTAGCGACAATCCTGTGATGATCCCCGGAAGAATCAGTGGCAAAAGTACCAAGCGGCGAAAGAGCGCCTTTCCGGGAAACTCCGTTCGATCCAAAGCCAGGGCTGCGAGCGTCCCAAAAACTAAGGCCATCGCGGTCGCAATCAAAGCGACCACGACACTATTCAAGACCGAGTCCCACAACAAAGAATCTTGAAAGAGTTTCGCATACCACTTGAAGGTCAAATCCTTGGGAGGAAAACCACTCACACCGGCGCCGTTAAAGGAATAAGCGATCAAGACTACAATCGGAAGATACAAAAATAAGAATACGATCCACGCATGCAGTTGTAGAAAGAGTGGCCGCTTCATGCCGCAGTTCCCTTCAAACGTTTTTCGATGAATTCACTGAAGTAAAGAACGGCCAAGACAAGGCACATAATGATGAAGGCGATTGCTGCCCCCAGAGGCCAATCATAGGCCGCACCAAAAAGGCTCACGACAATGTTAGAGATCATGATGCCGCTTGAGCCGCCCACTAAAAGTGGAGCTAGAAAATCACCCAGACTCAAGACAAAGGCAAACACGCAACCCGCCAATACTCCAGGAAGCGAGAGCGGAAGTATGATTTTAAGGAAACTACGCACGGGGCTGGCCCCAAGATCGTTTGAAGCCTCAACCAAATTGCGCGGAATGTGTTCCAGCGCTGAAAAAATCGGCAAAAAGACAAAGGGAACATAAATATGGGTAAGAGTCAGGGTCACCGCAAAGGGACTATAAAGTAAAAACTCCAGTGGCCCATTCGTAGCCCCAAGAAACTGTAAAAAACCGTTAACGACTCCGTCGCTACCTAAAATTGTTTTCCACGCATAGCCTCGCACCAGATAACTTACCCACAGCGGAATGATCACCATTTGATAAAGAAGATCCTTGCGAGTGCGGGTGTAAAAAGAAATGTAATAAGCGAGCGGATATCCGATCAAAAGTGAAAGTAGCGTCACCGTCCCCGCAATTTTCATCGAGCGTAAAAGCACCTCGGCATACATGGGATTCGAAAAAAATCGGGCATAGTTTCCGAAGCTCCAGCTTTGAACGATTTGCTGACCCTGCACCTGCCAAAAGCTGTAACAAAGTAGAAACAGATACGGAACCAAGAGAGTCACGACCACCCAAAGAAGCGGAGGAATCGCAATCATGCGTTTATACTTTGATGAATACACGGCTATCTAGCGCTCCAGCGGAACAGCATCAGAGCTTTCAAAATAAAACTTTTCGTTTTTTTGCAGACTCACTTGGCTTGGCACTTGGACGCGGAGCTCTTCGTCTTGAGCTTCGATGTCGACCAATTGGTGCGAACCTTCAAAACTGAGGTTTTTAACTTGAGCCTCGAAAACAATGGCACCCGAAGGCGCATCACCTCGAAGAACGCGAATTTTTTCCGGTCGCAGAGAAAATTTGCTGATCGCATTTGTCGACTGCGTCCACTTCCAGCGGTTCCCCTGCCATTCACAGGAGTCATCCTGACTTCGACATTGAACAATATTCGAGTGACCGATGAAACGTGCGGCGTAGGCCGTCGAGGGCTGATTGTAGATCACTTCCGGAGCTGCGATTTGCTCTAAACTGCCGTCTTTTAAAAGCGCCACACGATCCGAAAGTGCCAAAGCTTCCGCCTGGTCATGCGTAACAAAGATGAAGGTGATGCCGAGACTGCGCTGAAGATTTTTCAATTCAATTTGCATCTGGTGACGCAAATTCGCATCTAAAGCAGAGAGCGGTTCGTCCAAGAGAAGGATTTTGGGCCGATTCACCAAGGCTCGTGCCAATGCGATCCGTTGCTGTTGCCCACCACTGAGTCTTGCGGGCTGGGACTGAGCGAATTCAGCCATCTTTACCATCTGCAAAGCTTCATTCACCCGGGGTGCGATTTCTGTGCGAGCAACGCCCTTGGCCCGCAGACCATAGGCCACATTTTCAAAGACACTCATGTGTGGAAAGAGCGCGTAGCTTTGAAAGACGGTATTCACGGGTCGCTTGAATATGGGCCTTTCTCCAATTGATTCGCCCTCCAATAGAAGACTACCGGAGTTTGCCGTTTCCAAGCCCGCGATGATGCGAAGGAGCGTAGTTTTTCCGGATCCACTTTCCCCCAAGAGGGTAAGAAACTCACCCTCATTGATATCAAGCGAGAGTCCGCGCAGAACTTCTTTGCCGCCAAAGGACTTTCTAAGATTCTTGATTTCTAGAAAAGCCAAAGCTGCCCCCGTTTATTGAGTTGCTTTGACTTCGTTCCAAACTTCAAGATACTTCGCGCGGCGTGGAACATCTTCCCAGAAATAGATTCGGGCCATGTAGCCATCGGGATCTTTCAGATTAAGAAGATTCCGTTGGTCCTCGGTGAGCAGGGCTGCAGTTTTGATATTGGCAGGAACGTAATTGGTAGCGTCCACTACCAATTTTTGAACTTCTGCCCTACTCATATAGTCGATGAATTTGTGAGCAAGTTCTTTTTGCTTACTGCCGGCGACGATCATCCAAAAGTCCATCCAACCAGTCGTGTTTTCCTGCGGAATTGTTTCGCCAATCGGGAATTTTGCTTTTCGTAGTTCAGCCGTCATTAATGGCCAACCCATCGCAGCCACAATTTCTTTGTTCTGAAAGAGGTTAGTGAGCTCACCGCCGGTCGCCCAAATTTTTCGAATATTAGGCTTAAGTTCGATCAATTTCTTCTTAACGTTTTCTAATTGCTCGTCTGTGAGATTGTACAAAGCGCTGGGATCAGGCTTGTCGTAACCCAAGACTTGAGCAGCCAAGTACACGGTTGATAGATCGTCCCAAACGGAGATCTTACCTTTAAATTGCTTGTCCCAAAGGATATTCCAGCTCGCTGGATCCTTTCCACCAAAGGCTTCTTGGTTAAAGAGCAGTGGATTCGGTCCCCAAACGAAAGGAACTCCGTGAACTTGACCGTCTTTTTTAACGAGCTTCAGATCACGAAGGCGCGCAGAGATTTCGCTGTAGTGAGGAACTTTAGAGAGATCGAGAGCCTCGGTCACACTGGTTTGAACAAGCGAAGCCGCTACATCGCTTGATGGCGAGATGACATCATAATTGGCTGCACCACCGCCGCGGAGTTTGGCCACCAGTTCGTCACTCGAACCCATGTAACTTGCGGTCACCTTACACTGACACTGCTTTTCGAATTCCGTAATGAAGCTGGGGTCCGCGAATCCTTCCCAAACCAAAAGACTCAGCGTTGGAGGGCTTTTCGAGCAGCCCAAAAGTGCAAGAATTCCCGTAATCAGAATTAATGAATAAAGTTGCTTTATCGTATTTCTTCTTCCCATGGGCAGATCGATAGCATGAAGGACGCACAGTGCCAATCTGGAATCTTCAGATCTAAGATATTGAAATTACTGAAATCCGCCTAGAGTTCTGCTTTCGCCTCTTCCCATTTTTGCAAAAATTGGCGCGATGCAATGCCCATATTGCCTTGGTAGGGGTTCACCTCACTTTGATATTCGCGAAGGGCTTTGATGAAGACTCCAACCACGATCCATTCACTTTCTTGAGAATCCCCTCGGCTCCTTTGGACAAGAAAAGGCGCCCCAGAATTCCCGCCCCATCCATCACAGTCGCTTCTAAAAAGAGGCCCGTATAAATACAAAAGGACGGAACAACCTATATGAGCAAGCAACCCATCATGGGGACGGTCGCCTGGAAATCCGGGCAAGGTCAGCTTGTTCTTTCCCCAGCCCCCCTTGGATAGCAGATCCTCGATTTGAAAATATCCCCGCTCCTCGCCCAAGGCTTGATCAATTTTTACCAATGCCCAGTCGTGATCATAAAAACGGTCAGCATCAAAAGTACCAATGAATGCTTTAGTTGCGTAGGCAAGTGGTTCTCCGTCTCGGCCCGATGCAACCGCTAACGAGTTTTTTTGGAAATAGGAAATCTTTCCAATTTTTTCGTAGATCTCCCGGCTGACACAGTGGGCGGCCGTTAGAAGAAGCGAGGGACCCACGAGTGAAGCCGTGCAGCCCGTATCCAGCCGCAGCACTCGATTGAAGGGGAGCCGTGTCGGATCCACGACGTGACGATCATCATTTCCAAAGACTATGGCCTTTGCATCCATGCTAAACATCAGAAATAACAATAAACTCAGATACCGCATTTCAGCGCAGCTAAGATCATTCGAGAGTGCGGGGCAGCTTAATAGAACTTTCCACAAGCCTTAAGAAAACATAGGGAATAAAAATTAAAGAGAAAATTCCTTCAACAAAAAAGCAGCAATAGGATTTTCAATTTTTCGTTGTACGGCTACCAAATAGAGACTTTGGGTCACACTGTTGAGAGATCCAAGACGAAAAAGCGCTTTTTCCTTCTCCAGAAATTCCGCCGCCGGATCTGTCAGCGGAACTACCCCCAATCCCTCCACCGCAAGATGTTTTTGCAATGCCGTGTCCTGGCACTCGGCGACGACTTGGCCCTGTATGCCTTTTTGATGAAAATATGTTTCTAAATCGCTGCGAAGTCGGCAATGAGAAGAGGGAAGAATGATCGGCTGATCCTCCAGTGAGTTTGGGAAGTTTCTCCGAAGGCCTAAAAATTTTTTAGTTCCAAAAACAGATACAGGATGTCGCCCAATACGTTTTGCGTAAATTCGATTTGATTCGTTCATTGTCGGAACCTGGTCGGAGAGTATCAAGTCCAAGCGGAATCGCAGAAGGTCATTCAGCAACAAAGTGGAGTCCCCCTCCCTGACCTCAACATTCGTGGGGGACTTTCTGTGAATCGCGGCCACCAGATCCGTCACAAAACGTTTGGGAATGTCGTCCATGACGCCAATTTGAATGCGCCGCCGACGTCCATCTTTTCGATCACCAATCAAATCTAGCAAGTCCTCGCCAAGAGTTGAAATATCATTCGCATAACGCAAAACAAGTTCCCCAGTTTCGGAAAGCCGCAAGCTCTTTCCCTGTCGCTCAAAAAGTTTGACCCCCAAGGTGTCTTCAAACTGCTTGAGCTGCGCGCTGAGACTGGATTGCCCGACTCCTAGACGAGTCGAGGCACCCTTGATCGAACCTTCAGTTGCGATCATCCGAAAATAATTTAAGTGGTGGAAATTCAGCCAGGGCTTCATGTCAAAAAAACCTCAATTCGATTTAAACGAATTATAATTGATTATTTATCGATTTTTATCAACTGAGATACTTCGATATTATTACCTCAATTGAACAAGAACTAAGTCTAAGGAGGCTGAAAATCGATGACACGGGTAAATATATTAGGAATTGAACGCAATCCCCACTTATCTGATGAACTCAAAAACCTGGCCGAAGAGCTGCGCGATGAAATGCCGCCTTATTGCGACGTTGAAATCACGCTTCGTCCGGAATCAAAGCGCTCAAAGGAATTTTCCCTCTCGGCGCGAGTTCAAGGACTCAAAAAAAATGTCGTAGCCACTGCTCGAGGGTGGAACCTGAGAACTCTTGCTCATATGGTCATAAACAAAGTTTCGCACCAGTTGGAGCGCATCAAGGGAACCCGTAGAAAGAGAAAAACGCCAACTCGTTTCGCGGCGCCCCTCCCCCTGCCTTGATGCTGAACTAAGCTCGAATTCTCATTCGAGCCCGTCGTCGAGACTGCGACCACTGCCGGACTGCCTATCTGCGTCGGTGGTCGCGGTCGAGGACGGCACGCTAGCCGGAGCGCGTTCCCGGACCGGTGCCCCACCTTGAGGAAACTGAGGTGCTTTTTTTAGTTGTGCGATGAAGGACTTTAGTTCGGCTCGTGTTCCCTGCTTGATTCCATCAACCAAGTTTCCTTTGCGTTGAACGGCGGCTGCAATCCACTTCTCGCCCGCACCCAGCTCTTTGTAGAGACCTGAAGGTAAGAGTGCGAGAACTTTCGCCGAGCCTTGTCTCACCGCGGTCAATTCCACACTACCTGAGCGCAATTCAAATACTGAATAAAATTTTCCATTCGCCTTCACATTCCAAACATGAGCTTTGGACTCGGGGCTGAGGAAAATGAGAAATCGCCCTTGAACGGCAGCATCAAAATGCCCCACTCCCTCTGTGCTCAAGGCGCTGTGACTGAGCAACTGATAATTCTTTCCCAGCAGCTCCCCCAAACTCCCTTTGATTTCTGTGCTGGCGTGGGGATGCGATTGAAGACCCGAGGCGGAAGTTCCGCCTTCTCCCGGACTGTCTTCCGTTTGGGATGGCTGGTTTGCCGGAGCCCGATAGGCCCCGTGATCTGCTTCCGCACTTTGATCCGAGGCGATCTGTGCTGTTTCTCCCTCCTCGGCCAGAAGCTCGTGAAGCCAGGCATAGTCTTTGAGCAGCTCAACGTCGTTCACTAGATCACGCGAAAATCCGCGCCCGAGTCGAAGTCCCTGATCCCAGACATCAAAAACATTTTCCTTTAAAATTTCGTGCTGGCGAATGGGATCCAAAAAGGCAACAGGCGCATATCGTAACGTCGCAAGACTGGCGAACAAGATGACAAAGATGACCGTAAAGGCCTTTAAAAACTCACGCATATGCCTGAGACATCCACTCCACTTATCGGAGCTCTCCCATCAAAACATAAATTCCTGAGGATCAACGTTAAAACTCGGGAAAGCGAGCTCTTAACCCGATCTTAACGTCAGTTCAAAGGAGGCCGTATTCAAGCCGCTATAAAATCTCCGCGGATTTTCGGGCTATTTGTCGGCCCCGCATAAAAAAGTATCCAAGGGCTACTATGGGGGTCGCGATTACGAGAATAAAAATTCCCGGATCCAAACCGGAGCGAAGCTGCAGAGCTACTTCTACGGTCTGGCGATTTAGGATGAAAAATGAAGTATTGATCCAGGCGGCCACAAACAGAAGAAGCGAACGGCTAAGGCGATAGAGTGGAGGAGCATTTCGCGCGGTGACTTTCCATGGAAAATTGTGTGTCCAAGGAAAAGCCGCAACTAGGGGAGTCACAATACTGATCAATGCGCTTACTCCCCATAGAACCCACAAATTGCTGGCGGAGCCCCACGCAATTACACGGCCCTCCAAATCAAATTTTAAGGGAACACGCACGCTTTCCGCCAAGTCCAAGGTGCCGATGTAATAAGCGTGCACAAGCAAAGCGGCTGCGCCCATGAAGAGCAAAAACCACTCGATAGAAGCCATGGGGGGGCGAATGCGGGGACGACTGGACATAGTCTCTAGACTAGCTGAACACTAAGTTGTTGGCCACAAAGCGACCTCATTCAACGGAAGCGCTTGGCCGCCTAGGAAATTGAACGTATCATCAAGCTAAGGCATTTCATGTGGATTCAAATTTCTGCCAAAGATTCTCGTAATTTCTCGCGTCAAGAGATCGGCGACAAAGGCGTAAAGCTGATGGAAATTGCACAGGCCGGACTCCGAATGCCCCGTTTTGGGATTCTCGACACCCACTTCTATGACTCCTGGAAAGACAATCCCGAAAAAACTCTAAGCGAACATGCAAACGAAATTCGGAAGACTGTGGAAAGTTGGGGAGGCACAAAGCTTTCATTTCGACTCAGCTTGGGTTTTGCAGACGAAAACTTATTGTCAGTGGTCGGGGATTTTTCCTCTCGACTGAATGTCGCTGCATCCGAATTAGAATCTGAACTTACAGCTTTTCTATCAAGACTCCACAATCCTGAATTTAAGGGATTTCTTGATAGTCAGCGGCCCTCAACCGCAAACCCTGACGAAGTCGCGATCATCATCCAGGAAATGGTGACAGCTGAATGTTCGGGAATTTTCTTCAGCGAAGCGCCCACTGTTAGTTCGGGCCTTTATTTTTTGGAAGCCACCCCCAGTTCACTGAGCTCTCTGCTGTCGACCACTGGATTCAAGAGGCAGGTTTGGCTTGAGCCTGGAGGGAAGGTTTGGCGTGAAAGCAGAAATTATACGCCAAGCGACTGGCCAAATGAAAGTTATTTACCATTTAAAGAACTTATCGAAGTCAGCGAGCGACTTTCAAAAAAAAACCATTTCCCTTTGGAGTTCGAGTGGATCATCGACAAACGACAACAATTAATGGTGATCAACTATCGAACAACTTCTGAAGGGGCTAGTAAGCTCGAAACCTTTTCTAGTCTTCCCATACAAAATCTAATTGTGGGCCCCTGCAGTCCTTTGACCCTAGACCTTTACCAGCGGTTAGCTCAAATCGTAGTGAAGGAACTCCAAGCAGAAAGGCTCCTGCCCGATACCATTGAATCCACCGTCTTCACCGGACTCGTCGAGCCCTTTGGCTCCCGGCTCTTCGTTTCGATAAATTTGCTTCAAAAAATTCTTGATCGAAATACCGGAGCGGAAAATTTGCTCAATTTATTCAGTCACCGTGAAAGCGCGCCAAAACAGAGATCTCAAATCGGGGTGTCCGCGTTTTTTAATAGTCTCCGCTCCCACAGAAAACTCCAACGAAACTACCGGAAAAATCTAAAAAAGCTAAAGTCTGCGATCCCTTCACTCGAAAGTCAAATTCGTGAACACACGAATATTTTAGAATCTCTTCACAAAAGTCGCGATGTTTCCCGCTTGCTTGAAACATTTTTGGAGAATCTTTCCGGACTCTCCTATCTCGTCCGCAATGAATATTGTCATCTGGTAGCCCTTAGTGAACTGCAAAAACTTGCGGGCGATCAATTTGATGAATTGATAGCGGCGGGCGATTATCCATGGTCAGAGGTTGTCGGGTCAGCTGAAGCCTATGGCGCTCTTGAGAAATTGGTTGAAGCGCTCAAATCCAATCCTGAGTTTTATCAATCAGTAGAGGCCTTTCTTGCAAAATCTCCGGAGGCGGGCCAACTCGGCGACATCTACTATTGGCTTCGCTACCAGGATTTTCATCATGAATCGGATCTGATCTTTCAATATCTCTCGAATTATGGACACATGTCCTTTTTCGACTTGCGGATTGAATCGCCCGATTTTGAGAGTTCGCCACGGGCTTTCTTCGAGCTTCTACTCTTCCTACGAGATCAACCCGAGGAAGAACGAACATTGAAAAACATCGCCGCCTCTGAAAGTTCAGGCGCAAGAGATCAGTCGAGCAAATCGGAATTCTTCCTCTCCTATCTCATGCGCCGATACTTAAAGTTACTATTCAGCACTCTAAGAACACGGCAAGAGAGTCGATCCGTCTTTGAAAAGCTACTGCAGTTTGTTCGCCGAGCTTTGTTCAAACAGCATCGTTTACTTCTTGAAGAGGTTCCTAAACTATTCCAGGAGGGCGAGGATTTTCCAGACCTTCACGACTTGAATTTACAATCTCTCCTGGACTATGGACGCGAAGCTTTTGGAGCCGATGTCTTGCTGGATTTGAAACGTCGCAATCAAAAGGCGACACATGTCATGGCGGAGGCGCCCGAAATTTTTCGCTTCACGCGCTCTGAGGGCCAACCTCACTTTTTGAGCGGCGACTCACCCAGCAAAAGTCCTGATTCTCACATTCAGAGCACTCAGATTCGGGGACGCACACCCGAGCTTCAATTTATTGGAGAAGTAGTTTATGTCGATAAGCCATCGAAACTGATACAGCGGCGCAGCGATCGATCAATAATTTTCGTGGGTTCCACCCCTCTACAAAGCTGGTTGCTGTTTTCAGACATACCAACACCAATTGTATTTAAGGAATCTCATGGCGCACTGATACTTCGAATGCTTTTCCGCGAACTCGGTAAACCCGCTCTTGAAGTCGCTGATCTGCCAAGTCACCTGAAAACCGACGGGGCATTGATCAAGATTCGATCGTCTGGCAATGGTATACTTACCATCGAAAAAATATGATTAAAATCTGGAACCCTTATTCGAGTCGTCTCGAAACTGAAAAAGTCTACGGCGACGCCGCGATCAATTTTCTTTACAGGAATCGGCTCGGCCGCGTTTTGCGACCCGCTCTGACACTTAACAAGATCGCGAGCCGGGGATATGGGATATGGCAATCCAGCCGTTTAAGTCGTGAGAAGATTCCTGCCTTTGTACGCAATTTCGAAATCAGCATGGATGAATTTGTGGAGGAGAATTATAGAAGCTTCAATGACTTCTTCATTCGGCGATTCAAAGAAAACTCGCGGAACTTTATTGCGGATCCCCACCTTTTGCCGGCCCCCTGCGAGGCCCGCTATTTTTTCTTTCCAAAGGCGACGCCGGATCTTCGCGCAGTTGTTAAAGGCGCGCGCCTAAACCCCCTGGAGATCTTGGCTTCTTCAAAATACGCGAGTCGATTTGCTAATGGACCCATAGCCATTGCGCGTCTTTGTCCTGTCGACTATCACCGTTTTCACTTTCCCGACGATTGCAAGATTCTCGAGCACTACACAGCTCAGGGAAAATTGGAATCAGTGAATCCATTAGCTGTCTCTACAACAGAGAGATTGTTTCTTGAAAACGAACGCGCAGTTTCGATACTGGACAGCAAAAATTTTGGCCTCTGCGCTATGGTGGAAGTGGGAGCGCTTTGCGTAGGGAAAATTCATCAAAGCTATAATGAACGTGCGCCACTTCATCACAGAGGCGAGGAAAAAGGATATTTTCTTTTCGGAGGCTCCACAGTGATCCTCTTTTTCGAGCCCGACCGCGTGCAATGGCGCTCCGAGTTCTTGGCCAAAAGTCAGGAAGGCATCGAAGTCTTTGTGAAACTAGGGGACGTTTTGGGGCGCAATTCTTAATTTAGTTTCCCCGACTTGTCTTCGTTGATGGTACGCGGATCCAACACAGCCCCCCTTAAGTATGTTGCGCGAGTAATCATATGAGCACCGATCGGAGCCGTTAAGAAAATAAAAAACAGAATTAAGATAGCGCGCGAGAGTACCTCTCCGCCAGGAATCGCCAGAGCCGCTGCCGTAAAAATACCAATTTTACCTAGAGTCGTTGCAATTGATGAGGCCTGCGAACGACATAAAATGTCCGGCATCCGCAGCACCCCGAGACTTGCAATGAAAATAAAAATAAGGCCCAACCAAAGCGAAACCAAACATAGCACTTCTCTAGTCATGGATGTTCTCCCCGCTCCCTACTCGGTCAATATGTTTAGCAAAAAGTACGGTCCCCAAAAATGCGATCACGGCTGCCACGATCGCGACATCAAGGTAAAGAACATTGCCGGTCATGACGGAATATACAGCTAGCAGTGAGATTAAGATCGTGTTGATCAAGTCCAGAGCAATGATACGGTCCCCGATTGTAGGTCCGCGCGTCAAGCGCACGAAAACAATAATCTTGCAAAATAGAAGTAGCGTCAGAACTAAAAAGGCATTCCCGCTGAGATTCATTCGAAACCCATCCTCTTTAACTTACGTTCAAAGCCCTCTTTGATATCGCGAACAAAAGTCTTCTGCTGCGCATCCGAGTAATAAAGCGTGTGTACGAAAAGTGTCTTTCGATCCAAGGAAACATCAAGGCTCAAAGTTCCCGGCGTGAGAGTGATTAGATTAGCTAAAATGGTGAGTCCCAAATCTGAATTCATATCCAAAGGGACAGCCACAATTGCTGGCTGAATGCGCGGTCGACGACGTAGCACATCACGGGCCAGGATCAGATTCGATTTCCATAATTCTTTGAAAAAAAATGTGCCGAGCCCCAGAGCTCCCAAACATTGATTCAGATAATTCCGACTGCGTTTTCGAGTGCCGAAACGGGAAACTATTACCAGAAACCAAAAACTGAGTAGAAAGCCCATGACAAAGTACGTCCACGTGAAGGAATTCCACAAGGCCATCCACATGAAGGTTAAAACGAGATTCCAGAGGAGATTCATTAGAAAGTCCCCCCAGGAAACACAGCCATAAAGTAATTTTGTCTATTCATCAAAATTTGTGCCGCCTGAATACAGTAATCGCCAATGGGGCCTGCATAGAGCCCCATCAAAACGATCAAGGCAGTGAAAGAGAAAATGGGAAGAAGTTGAAAGAAGGGAATTTTCTGCACTCCAGGCTTGGAAACACTGGGATCGGATTTTAGGAAGACTTCATTCCAAATTTTAGACATCGAGAAGAGAGTCAGAACACCTACTAGCAACGCAATCGCACCTGAAACATAGTAACTCTCTTGAAAGAGCGCCTTTACCAAATACAGTTTAGCGAAAAATCCGTTGAAAGGCGGTATCCCCGCCAGTCCCAATGCCGAAATGAAAAAGAAGAGCGCAAGAAACGCGTTCTTCTTCATCCAACCGCCGCTGTCCTTCAGGACTTCGTGATTCTGACTGCCGTGAATGGCGGCACCAATTAAAAACAAGTTGGTTTTAGCTAGTATGTTGCTCAAGAGATAAAAAATCCCGGCCCCCACCGCGAGAGGATTCATCAAACTCAAGGCCAAAGTCATGTAACCAATCTGGCTGATGATATGAACGGATAAAATTTTACGTATCGTACCCATGGAAACAGCTCCGATGACACCGATGACCATCGTTAAAAGCGAAATCTGTAGAATCATCGGGAGACCACCCCAATCACTCTGCGGAAAAATCAGCGAAAAAACACGAAAGAGTGAATAGACGCCCACCTTGGTTAAGAGCCCTGAGAAAAAGGTGCTCACCACCGGGTGTGGGGTATGATAGGAAGCCGGCAGCCAAAAGAATAAGGGGAAGAGTCCCGCCTTAGTCGCGAATGCCAAAAAGAGAAAACTTCGGGCGAGGGCCAAACTCGTTGGAAGACTTTCCAAAGTTCCCACTCTAGAGGCGAGCTGCGCCATATTGAGCGTTCCGACCTCTGAATAAAGCATCGCAATGCCTAGGAGAAAAAATATGGAGCCCAAAAAATTGAGCACGACATATTTGAAGGCCGCCCGAATTTGCTCTGGCCGATTGCCCATCACCAACAAGACAAAGGAGCTCAAGAGCAAAAGCTCAAAACAAACGTAGAGATTGAAAATATCTCCCGTGGAAAAGGCTCCAAGCACACCCACCAATAAAAAATGCCAGAGTGGATAAAAGAAGCGCTTTTCGAATTCTTGAGGCAATGCTGAAAATGCAAATATGCTGACAAGAGTAGCGAGTATGCCGCTAATGAAGATCATGATCGCGGAAAAAAGATCGACAACATATGTAATCCCATAGGGAGCTGCCCAATTCCCAAGCTGAGACACGACCAGGCTACCTTGGCTCGTTCTGGCAATGAGCTCGACTCCAAGAACTGTAGTGATCAGAGCAGCCACGATAGTGATGACTCGCTGGATCCAGCGCTGTCGGTGGAAAAAAACGCAAAGGATTCCAGCGACCAGAGAGCAAAGCATGGGAAAGAGAGCGATGTTCATTCTTCCCTCATCTCGTCAGCATCGAATATTTTTAAATTCGACATTTGGTTCAGAAGCGCCAGCAAATAGGCAAAAATTCCCAGTCCAATCACGATGGCTGTTAAAATCAGAGCTTGCGGCAGGGGATCCGCAAAGGTGCCTTGAAGTTTTTCTTGATCACTTGCCATAATGGGGGCAATTGCCTTCACCAAACCTGGTGTGGCAAAAATAAATAAATTTGTAACGTTCGAAAGAATCAGCATTCCCAGCACTATTCGCGTGATGGATCGCTGAAGTAGGAAATAAAAACCGATTCCAAAGAGTATTGAAATGACTAGCGCAATCATCACGCTCATTGGGGCACCGCCTCTTCCTTATCCTCCAACAATACAAAAACGATCCAAGTGATCACACCCAAAACATCTAGGTAAACGCCAAGATCAAAAAGAATGGGAGTGCCGACAGCAAGCAGACTCTTGTCAGGTAAAGGCAATTTCCACCAAATACCAGTAAAAAAAGAAGAGTCATAAAAAGGACCTACAAAACCGCTGACTAAACCTAGGCTCAATCCGATGGCGATAAACATATAGGGAGGCAAAACTAAAAGTCGACGGGCATGAGCGACTCCGTAACCAAGCGCCACCAACAAATACGCGATGGCTGCCATAAGTCCGGCGATGAAACCTCCACCGGGCTCGTTGTGCCCACGAAGGAATAGAAAGAGAGATAAAATCCAAAGTATTGGGAAAATTAATCGTGTGACGGTTTTGTAGAAAATTGAGGGTCTCAAGCGCTGCGCCCTCGCCACTTTGTGAACAACACAGCCACACCAATCGCGGCAATGGCTAGAACCGTAATCTCACCCATGGTGTCATAACCTCGGAAATCAACCAATATAACGTTCACGACATTGCGTCCGTGCGCCTTGAGATAACTCTCCTCGGCAAAAAAACCGGAAATCGTGGGAAAGAGCTGCGTGGAATACGAAATGAAAACCGAAACGAAAATTAGGAGGGAGGCAAGTGTCGAAACCACTATTGCCCCAATTCTCGTCGGGAAATTCAGGCGAAGTGCTGTTCTAGGAAATTCATAAAAGACCCACAAAACTAGAAAGAGTGTCAGCGATTCGACAAGGATTTGGGTGATGGCCAAATCAGGCGCTCCATAAAAGGCATAAAAAGCGCCACAACCCAGACCAATAATTCCGGTCGCGGACAATGATACCAGGAGATTTCTCCCCACGACTGCCAGGACCGCACCTAGAATCAAGAGTATCCAAAGCAGGGATTCATAGGCACTCCATTCCTGGATCAGATTCAATGCCTGAGAAAAATCGAAACTTCGAATAAAAAATTGAAAGAAGCCTAAAAAAACCGCAAATAGCAGAACAAAGCTTGTGTAGAAACGTAATGAACCATTTTGAAGACGCGCAAAAAGTATCGGGGTGCCTTTATAAACAAAATTCAAGAACGCTTTGTAAATCCCCTCCATGGGAGGAACGCGCTCTAAGAACTTAGATCCCCATGATTGTAGAGGATAGCGAAGCACATAGATGCCACAACCCGAAGCAACAACCAGCATTGTCAAGAAAAGTGCCGGAGTGAAGCCATGCCAATGTGAAAGCTTCATATCAAGAGGACTTCCGGTCGTATCGATCACAGCTCCGATCAAAAAACGGTGACTGATGAGCGTTGGGAAGAGACCTAAAACTAGGTTTACAAGTGAAAAGGCCAGCGGAGGAAACCACAACGCAAAGGGAACTGAATGAACACTATCGTCCGCGGGTGCACGGTTTCGTCCCCACCAGAACAAATTGAGCGAAAAGAGCAGAGCGATCACGACAAAGACAATAGCACTCAGACTCACTCCAAGAAGTCCTAACCAATCACCCTGATTCCACAAGCGACTCAAAATTTCTTCTTTTGCCAGAAAGGAAAAAGTAGGAGGCAATCCTGCAAAGGCCCATGCCCCAAAAGTCGCGGCCCAAGCTGTCATAGGAAGTTTTTTGCGAAGCTCTGACAGCAAGAAAAGATCACGCGTTCCGGTGGCGTGATCCACAATGCCTGCAATCATAAAAAAAGTAACTTTGTAGTATGCGTGAGCGACAATAAAGAGAATGGCCGCTTTCATCATCCACTCTGTTCCAAAGGAGATAAGAAAAATCATCGTCCCCAGAGCGGCCAGAGTTGTGTTGGCTAGAATTTTCTTAGCATCACGATGGATCAAACACTGAACTGAAGCCCACAAGAGCGTAAGAAATCCCGAAATTTTAAGAATGAGCATCCAAGTCGGAAAAAACTGAAACAACGGCGTCAGGCGTGCAGCCAAGAAGACCCCCGCCTTGACCATCGTTGCACTGTGAAGATAGGCACTCACCGGGGTCGGAGCCGCCATGGCGTTTGGAAGCCAGAAATGAAAGGGGACCTGCGCGGATTTCGTCAGAATGCCGATCAATATAAGTGCGCACCATATGGACAGTGACGGATCATTTCCCCTCTCGGCCATCCGTCCCATCATGACCGGAAGGTCGAAGGAGCCCAGCAATTGTCCCAGGCCCAAGAAACCCGACAACATGCAGAGACCTCCGGCGCCCGTAACAAGCAGAGCCTGAAGTGCACTGTAGCGACTCTTTTCCTCTTTATTGTTAAAACTAATCAGCAAATACGAGCTGACACTTGTGAGTTCCCAAAAGACAAAAAGACCCAATATATTCTGCGAAAGTACAACTCCCAGCATTCCCGCCATAAAAAGGAAGAGGGACATGTAAAAGTAACCCAGGCGATCGGCCTTCTTTTTAAGATACTCGCCGCCATAAATCACAATGCCA
This sequence comes from uncultured Bacteriovoracaceae bacterium, assembly GCA_964636255.1. Classification (GTDB taxonomy): domain Bacteria; phylum Bdellovibrionota; class UBA2428; order UBA2428; family UBA2428; genus CAXNGS01. The sequence continues at coordinate 197,501 of CAZWNW010000004.1, forward strand.
CAGCCAATACTTGTGATCAGCACAGCAAAAAGTGAGCCCCATGCATCCGCATGTAAATTGATCCGTAGGCCTACGTTGGGTGCCCAGTTGTAAATCTCCGGCGAAAGTAAATTTTCGTAATTCCAAAAGCGATAAGCACCCCAGGCCGGTATCAAGGCCAATAACCACTTGGCCGAGCGTGGAAAAAAGCGGCAAAGCAGCGGGCTCAAAAAGGCAGCCCCAAACAGAATCGCCAGGTACTGGAACATGCTTCCGTTATATCGCAAAATCCTAATTCTGCGATATTTTTAGCCAAAGATTCTGGCGGCATAGGACACAGAGCTATATTATTCGTGGGGCCTAAATTCTTTGGGTCATTCTGTCGATACCGACTTCATGAGCACGGCCGCACATCGTAAATACGCTTTATCATTATTGAGCTGCATTCTAGTTTTGAGTTTTAGTCAGTCCTGGGCTCAACACACGAATACCAACAAGGCACCCGTTGCGGGAGTCCTCCAGCCTAGTGATCAACCGCGTCCCGTATTTGAGGGTACAGCCCTCTTTGATCCCTACGTTGGAAAAAAGAATTGCGAAGAAAAACTCGGAAAACAAATTGATGTCTTCAACAAAGGACTCGAACGCGCCGGCCATAAACTTCGAGTGAAAATTCTCAACTGCGAACATAAAGGCAGACGCTGGCTAAGCCACGGGGGAGCATCCGAGGTAAAAATAAGCCTGGGCTATATTGGAAGGGATTGTGATGAACTTTCTGACTCCAAAACGGAAAAGTTGAATTTTCTATATAACCGAAAAGATGATCTCCAGTGGGACCGACTTATACCGATGCTTCACATTCTGGGGATTGAATCTGCGGGCGGCCAACGGACTGTAAGTTATGAGGGGAAGGATTTTAAAAGCTTGGATGTGCGCGTCCCACTCTGTAAGTAGCATGTCCAAGTCCCTTTAGAACCATTTACTGACGTGCATAAATAGCCGTTGCTGTTCGTTCTCTACTTCTAAACTGGGAATTACGCGAAGTCCCACCGACCATTTGCCCGGCTGCTGCACCTGAATTTCACCGATCCAGTGACTAGCGTCGTCTGTTCCATTGGCGGGGGCCAAGGGAAAGCTGCGAAAATCTTCGAGATAACCCTCTTCCGTAGTTCGTCCAATCACGGCCTGCACCGAGAGATCGCGCACACTGAGTTGAGGATGCAAAATGCGAGCTTCGACTTTCCCGAATTCACCAGCCCGAAGTCCCTCCGTGCCCACGCTGCTTTTGAAATTTTCGATTTGGACCTGCGGCCAGAGCTCTACGAGACGGCTCTTTTGTGAGCTGAGTTCTTTAACTCGCCGGAAAGAGTCTTTACGTAGCTCCAAGGAATTTCGTCGCGCTTTATCAAGAAAGTGCTCTTGATAATTTCCGAGCATACGAAGCGTTGAAAAATTCCATAGCGTTGAACGCACAGATTCGCGTGATCGTTGAACCCACTCTTCCGGAATTCCGCGCGAGTTGCGATCAAAGAACATGGGAAGAATTTCGGATTCTAAAAGGCTGTAAATCTGCGCGCTGTCGTATTCCCGTTGGAAGTCAGGATTTTCATCAAGTTGCGTGTCCGCGATGATCCAACCATTTTTTCCATTGTAGCCCTCGGACCACCAGCCATCGTCGACACTCAGATTAAGTGTCCCATTCATCGCCGCCTTCATACCACTGGTGCCGCTGGCTTCCAGTGGACGTGTCGGCGTGTTGAGCCAAATGTCCGAACCCTGTACTAAATGTTGCGCCATCGAAATGTCGTAGTTTTCCAGGAATAGCACCCGTCCCGCAAAAATCGGTCTGCGGGAGATTTCAATGATCTGCCGGATCATTTCCTGACCTTCTTTGTCGTTGGGATGCGCTTTTCCGGCATAAATGATCACGATGGGAAAACCACCTCGGATCAAGGATTCTAGAGTTTCTGTATGCTGGAAAAGTAGGTTCGCGCGTTTGTAGGGAGCAAAGCGACGGGCAAAACCGATCACCAACGCGCGTTCGTTGATGTTAGAGAGCGCTGCCGCAGTATGTGCAGGTTTTTCTCCGCGCTGCGGATAGACCTGGCGAACATGACCTCGCACAGCATCCAGCAAGCGTCTTTTTTGTGTCATGCGCATCGCCCAAAAATCTCGCGATGAAAGGTCCTGAATCGCATCGTCTAAATCGCCTGAGAAGTTGCGGGAAAGCCAATCGCCCCCCAATCTCTCGGTGAAATACTCCTGCCACTCGCGGCTAAGCCAAGTTCCCACATGCACGCCGTTTGTGATTCCACGCACCGGAACTTCCGACACATGAAGACCGGGATAAACCTCGTGAAACATCTCTCGGGCCACTCGACCATGAACTTGGGAAACTCCGTTCACGAAGGTGCTGCCTCGCAAGGCCAAATCAGTCATGGAAAAACTTCCCTCCGTTGCAGGAACCGTTAATTTTCCAAGACTGGAAAGTTGCTCGACCGAACAACGCAAGTCGGCAGAGTAAATTTCTAAATAGGGGCGAATCAATTCATCTGAAAATTTGTCGTGTCCTGCCGGAACCGGTGTGTGCGTGGTGAAAACCGATGACTGATGCACATATTCCAGGGCCTGATCAAAACTAAGCGACTGGTCGTGAATCAGATCAATCATGCGTGACCAAACCAAGAATGCGGCATGTCCTTCGTTCAGGTGGTAAACATCCGGGGAGCTTCCTAGCGATTTCAAGAGCCAGTAACCACCCACTCCTAAAAGAATTTCCTGCTTCAATCGATGATGATGATCCCCACCATAAAGATTGTCTGTGAGCAAACGATCTTCGGGCGAATTTCCCTCGATGTCGGTGTCCAGGAGATAGAGAGGAATGCAACCAATACCAATACGCCATGCTTGGACCAAAACAGAGCGACCGGGAAATTTTACTTGGAAACGCAGACGACTGCCGTCCGGATTGGAAACCGGAAGCATCGCCTGTTTAGCAAATTCATTGCTGGAATTTTGAGACAGCTGTTGGCCATCGGCTTCGATCTTTTGTTTGAAGTAACCGTGGCGATAGGCGAGTCCAATCGCGCATAGAGGCCACTTTAAGTCAGCCGCCGTTTTTAAATGATCACCCGCCAAGACTCCGAGGCCCCCGGAATAAAATTTAAGAAAGCTATTCAACCCAAATTCCATACAAAAATAAGCAATCGCATGGGGATTCTTATCAAGTTCACCGCGGCGCACTTCCAATTGCTGAATCACTTCGTCAATCACCGAGGTGAATTCTGCGTCTGCACAAATTTGTTGAAGCTTTTCCAATGAAAGACCACCCAGAAATTGGATGAGATCCGAGCTGCATGCCTGCCATGCTTTCGGATCAATTTCGGCCATCTTCGCCAAGAAAGCGGGATTCCATGACCAGGAAATGTTTTCGCGCGCGAGTTCCACAAGTTTTTGCAAACGATCTGGAAGAGGACTCTCCACCTCGAAGTCGAGAAGTTGAACGGAAAAGTCTTTGCTAACGCCGCGAAATCTCAGATTTCTTGATCTCATAAGCCGTGAAAAAGTAGCAGGAATCCCCTCTGCGGTAAAGAAAGGCCCAGACAATTCAAAGCAGGAGCAGAACTAGAGAAGAAGCTTCCCTACGGTATCTCTAAGGTTCCAAATTGGGTCCGTATCCACCTCGGCCTCTTCGGTGTTCAAGAGGCGGGGATAATCCTCCTGCCATCGCGTCCATGCATCCCCCAAGCGCCTTCGAAACAGAGCACGCTCCCCCTCATTGCCCAGAGTCTCGGCTCCGAAATCCTTCCATGGCTGAGGAAATTGAGGCGGCAGACGATCAAGCGTAAGCCCCTCGGCATGCCACCAATCTAAGAGATCCTTCAAAAGCTTTTCACTCAGCTCTCGAGGATCCGTGGAGAAAAGGACTCTGGGACGCCGATCAAAATTAATAAACAAGAAAACACTCTCGAAGCCTTCTTCAATTTCAAAATCCCGAAAGAGTCCCTTCCAGCATTCAAAACCCTTTGGTAGTTCAAAGTCGATCTTCAATCTTTCATAACGAAAATGAAAACGTGGTGACTGGCGAACACCAAGCTTTAAGCGTTCATTCAGAAATGCCTGAACAAAAATTTCTTGGCTATTGCGTCGAGAAGGCAAAATTTCCTTCAAGTAAAACTCTGCAAGATTTGCGTAGGGTCGCCGATGGGAATGGGCCCCACTGAGAGTTTCCAGGAATTCCACTTCCAGTTTATCTGCGTCTTCCTTCAGGCTTCCGAGAAGATCGAGGGCACGAGCGGCAAACTTTAAATTTTGTCGCACCTCAACACCGGTCGCGAGATCAAAAAACCAAGCGCAGGAGGTCATCATGAACTGTGAATTTTTTTCCAGCTCAAAGAGCTTCAAAAGATCAGTCGATGCATTGTTTAGCTTGTTCTCGAAACCCGAGGAAAGGACCGAGGGAAGCTCTCTCAGCTTCGCCTTTGCTTCGCCCGACAGGCGTCGATCTAAAACGACTTCAATCTCAGTTTTAAGCTTTTCAAGCCCTCGGCGTAAAGGACTTCGCCAACTTTGATCGAGAAACTCCGTCCCGACCCGACATCCACAATTAGAGCGCCACCTCTCAACACCATGAGCGCAGCTCCAAGAACTAGGGCTGATGATTTCTGCGAAATTTTTTGGAGGTTGCAGAGTTAAAAACTCAGCCATATTCGTTAATCGGCAGTTTGGATCGGCCTCTATGTTTTTCAGCGCGTAGGCCAGAGCCATTTCACCGCGTTTATGATGATGCCCGTAAGACTCTCCATCGGTTGCGACCAGAGAAAGTTCGGCCTCCAGTGGATGATTCGAAAAAACGCTGCGCAGATGATCTGCAAGTTTTGCACCGTCATGGAGAAGCCCATTGAATGCGATTGCCCGTGATACCGGAGCATTGTAAAAATATACGGCGATCTTGCGTCCCGACGGCAAAGCGACCCAATAGGGTCGGCGGATATCTAGACTTTTAGTGGCTAACTGTTCCGGAGACAAAACCGTGAACTTAACACCAAAGTCCACCAGCACTTCCAGCGTCGGCAAATCAACTGCGGTCTCTGCAAGCCAGAGACCTTCAGCTTTTCTGTGGAATCGCCTCTCAAAGTCCGACAGCGCCCATTCGATCTGAAGTCTTTTGTCTCGATCATTGGCCAGCGGTAAAATCACATGATTATAAACTTGGGCTATGGCCGATCCGTGCCCGCCAAATCGTTCCTGCGACTTTTTATCGGCGATGAGGATCTTCTCGAAGGTTTGAGGATCCGCGTGTTCCATCCACGATAATAGTGTCGGACCAAAATTAAAGCTGATACTCTCATAATTATTACGGCGCTCGATAACTTCGCCTCGCGCATTCCAAATCTCGGCAACAGTGTTGGGTCGGTAACACTCACCGTGAACCCGTTCATTCCAGTCGTGAGCAGGATAGGCGGTCGGCTGACGTTCGATAAGCTTTAGCCACGGGTCTTGTCGCGGCGGCTGATAAAAATGCCCGTGGACGCAGATGAATTTCTTCATATCACGAGATTAAATCTCAATCGGAGGTCCTGCAAGGCAGTCCATCCCGATTGCTAAGTGCTAGGCCTTGCTGGGTCGCAGAAAAATTGCTGCCAGTGGTGGAAGTCTTAAACTTAGGGATTGCAATCGTCCCTGCGCCGGAACTGCATCCGTATGGACTTGTCCAAGATTTCCCACCCCACTGCCCCAATAAGTCTGGGCGTCTGTGTTGAGAATTTCCTTCCACTTTCCCGAGATGGGAACGCCGACTCGATAATTCTCTCGCAATACGGGAGTCAGATTGAGGACGACCAAAACCGTGTCCTGATCAAATCCGGGATTATGGCGGTAAAATCCGATTACCGAATTTTCCGCGTCCGGGGGCCCCAACCATTCAAAGCCCTCGGGAGAGAAATCAGCTGCGTTCAGGCCTCTTTCATTTCGATAAAGACGATTCAAATCCGCGATCAGATTTTTAATTCCCCGATGAGATTCATGCTCTAACAAATGCCAGTCCAGACTTTGCTCGTGGTTCCACTCTGATCGCTGCGCAAATTCTGATCCCATAAAAAGCAACTTTTTGCCCGAGAGCGCCCACATGTAGGCGTAAAGCAATCGGAGATTTGCAAACTTCTGCCAGTCGTCGCCCGCCATTTTTTCAATCAAGGAAGCTTTGCCATGGACAACTTCATCATGAGAAAGGCTGAGGCAAAAATTTTCCGTAAACGCGTAGAGACCGCGGAAGGTCAAATCGTTCAGATGAAATTTACGATGAATGGCATCCTTCTGAAAAAACTTCAACGTATCGTGCATCCATCCCATGTCCCATTTCATTCCGAAACCTAGTCCTCCGAGGTAAGTCGGTCGCGAGACTCCGCCCCAGGCCGTGGATTCTTCAGCAATCATTTGGACCCCGGGAAATCGGGCGTAAACACTTTCATTGAGTTGGCGCAAGAATTGAAGAGCTTCGAGATTTTCGCGCCCTCCATAGATGTTCGGGATCCACTCGCCCTCTTTTCGCGAATAATCCAGATAGAGCATACTCGCGACCGCATCCACGCGCAGGCCATCGATATGAAATTCATCCAACCAATAATGAGCGCTGCTGATTAGAAAGGAACGCACCTCATTGCGTCCATAATTGAAAATGCAGCTTTTCCAATCTGGATGAAAACCCTTACGAGGATCTTCGTGCTCGAAGAGATGGGTGCCATCAAAATAAGCCAGACCATGAGCATCGTTCGGAAAATGCGATGGAACCCAGTCCAAGATTACGCCAATCCCCTCTTGATGGAGGTGATTGATAAAAAAACGAAAGTCATCCGGACTTCCAAAGCGCGCCGTGGGAGCGAAATAGCCAAGACTTTGATATCCCCAGGAGCCATCGAAGGGAAACTCAGTGATGGGCATTAGCTCAACATGTGTGAATCCCATTTCCTTAATGTATTTCGACAAGCGCGGTGCTACTTCGCGATAACTTAGCCAACGATTCCCTTCCTCGGGACTCCGCATCCATGAACCCAGGTGCATCTCGTAGATGGACTGAGGTGCGTTCAATCCATTCGTGTCCTCCCGATGATTCATCCATTGATCATCCGACCACTGGTAATTGGATGTCGTGATCACCGAAGCAGTCTTGGGGGCGAGTTCAGCCTTTTGCGCAAAAGGATCGGCACGATCAAAACTTTTCCAGCTCCCTCTCGGGCGCACTGCGAATTTATAAAGATCCGAAGACTTTGCACCGGGAATGAAAATTTCCCAGACTCCTGAGGTCCCACGAGATTCCATCAAATGCGACTCATAGTTCCAGCCGTTGAAAGTGCCGATCACTGCAACGCGATCTGCGTTGGGTGCCCAGCAGCTGAAAAAGACGCCGCTCTGCCCATTATGCTTGCCTACTTGAGCCCCCATACAACGATAGAGTTGATTGTGAGTGCCTTCATTAAAGAGATAGAGATCCTCGTCAGTGATCAGGCGGGCTCGATCCTCGGTTTGGACATTCAGGAAATTTCTGTCGCGGTCCATCTTTTCGAAGAAATCAAGAAGGACAGTATCGGCCGCGATCTCTTGATTCGTTTTCTGAAACTTACGCCGCCAATTCGGGAGCTCTTTATAAGTTCCCGGAACGTTCTGCGCCTTTTCTTCGAGCCATAGATCTTCGAGATTTACTAAGGCCGCCCAAGCCGGGCTGGAGGCCAGGAATCGATAGGTTGCAAAGGTCACATCCTGAAGATTGACCTCTGTATTTTTAAGTAAAGCTTTTTCAACAAGGTAAGTTTTCCATGAGTCGCGAATCCGATCACGGGCCTTGCGCTCTTCTGCAATCAATTCCGGTTGAAGTAGGCCCATCGCCTGCCGATCATCAATGTCTCGCGATTGCCAATAGGCGGAAAACATCGGCATATCGTGAGTGTTGATGCTTGCGACAACGTTGCTGGGAACACTGCGAAGCGGCGGGAACTGATGAGGGCTAGCTTCGTATTCAAAAACAAAGAGCCGATCCAAACCGTGTCGTTCCATTGCGTTTTTGATTTCATCGGGAACTGTTCCCAGATCCTCGCCGACCACGGAAGCTCCTGCAAGATGGGCCTCGATCAATGCGACGGCCAAGAATTCATCTAGGTTGAAGCCAATATAAACACCCTCTGTTGAATCAAATCCGTGCGGCACGACGTAGATACGAAAGAAACCCATTACATGGTCAACCCTCAGAATTTTCGCCTCGCGGAGGTGATGACGAAGAATATCGCGAAAATGACGATAGCCATCCAACCGAATTCCTTCTGGTGAAAAGGGGGGGAAACCCCAGTTCTGTCCTTTTGTAAAAAAAGGATCGGGAGGCGCGCCGGCAGCAAGACCCAAGAGGTAGAGATCCTGATTCTTCCAGACATCAAAACTATCCGAGTGAACTCCTACGGGTAGATCGAGGTAAAAGGCCATTTCCGCGCGTTGCGCGCGATCGGCGAGTTCTTTCAGTTGCGCGTGCGCCAAGTACTGAGTGTAGATGTAGTACTGAACTAAAGACTCATCGATTTTCTCTTGCGAGAGATCGCCGTCACGGGTCGGGCCGCTCCAACACCACCAGGATTCTTTTCGCTGATAACAAAGAGCCCGAAAGCGCGCATATTCCTCTACAAGCGGATGTGTTTTTACATAAGCCTTAAGTGCAGCGCTCTTCGGCTCGCCGTCAGCGGCAAAGGCTGCGCGCGCTAAGGCTTCAAAAATTGGCCGCTTCAAGCAGGCGATGCGCTCGTAATCTACGAAATCTGATGCTCTCAATTTTTTGAGTTCTACTTGAAGTTTCGGGTCATTCAGGAGCCTTTCGGCCTCTGGCGACTCACGAAGTTCAGGCGCCTTTAGGGGATCTACGAAGAAGTCGTTCCAAAAGAGTCGACTAGCGGGGGAATAAGGTGAGGGATCACTTTTCCAATCCTCAATGAAGGAAGCCAGAAGCGGCAGGGTCGCAAGTGTGGCGGCACCTTTTTTTGCGGTGAGATCCAAAATTTCACCTAAAGCCGTATAGTCACCGGAAGCGAAATCATTGTCGCGGCGAAGCGAATAGGTGGGTGCGAAGGTGCCCCATATTTTTTTATTCAAAGCTGGCGGTCTGCGCACCCGCAAAGGAGCAACCAAGATCCAAGAATGCGCAATGTCGCGACCTAGATGGATACTTAGTTTGTAATAACCAATCGGCAGTGCCTGGGGCAAAGTCAGCTCCCAATGTTCAGCGTCTCCGTCAATCCCCAAAGCCCTGAGACCTGCAAGTGGTGCAGTCCACCCGAAAAGGCGCTGAGCCTGATCATCAAAAACTTCGCAGCGGATTTCTGAGAAAGTTTTTACGCCCTTTTTGAGTCTCAAAACGGGACCACGTTGTTCACCTTCCCAGACTACGTGACAAGGCTCTAGAAATCGCCTGGAGCATTCCTCCTCGGATCGGCGCAAGATTTCTTCAATATTTCTTCCGTCATCTTCCAGGGGGAGGCCCATCGTTTGCAGCACCCTTATAATGACATCCTCACGAGCGACTTTTTCTTCTCCAAAATTGTTCCGGTAGGAAAGGTAAATTCCATTTTTTTGGGCGAGAGTCCGAAGGGCCTCAGTGCGGAAGTTCATGCGATTTAATAAATCCTCTTGAATAAAAACCGAGCAAGCATATGCTCTTAAAACCTAAAGCCCGCGGCCATCAAGTACCGAATGGTCCGGAGCAGAGATGAGTCTTGGGAAAGTTTAGAGGAGAATTTTCGTGAAAGCCAAAAAAACGACCAGTCGAGTTCCTTTGACCAGCAAAAAGGACAAGAGGACTTCACCAGCAAGCACTGCGGTGACCGCGCCTAAGTCAATGAAGTCAAAGACAAGTGTCACGATTCGTTCAAAAGGAATCCCCAATTATGGTCCTGATGACGTGGCCACCCGCGCCTACTTTATTCATCAAGAGTGTGGCGGCAGCCCGGAAGAAAATTGGGCACAGGCCGAAGCTGAATTCCAAGCCGGTCTTTGGACCTTCTAGAATAAGAATCTGCAGGTCCGGGTGGCTCCTTTTTTCAAGTAGCCCACGGGCCAGCTGCTAAATTCAATCGCTAAAATGCAATTGCTTCACTCAAAGATCCAAGCACTCCTGGCTTGGCTTAAAAACTACATTTCAAAGCCCTGGTATCCAGCGGTACTTGCTCTTCTTTCGGCATCAGACGCCTACCTTGTTTTCATTCCCACTGACGGCTTAGTTGTTTCGAGTTCGATGGGCACACCAAAAAGGTGGTTCACTTTTGCTTTTTGGAGCGCCGTGGGCTCAACTCTTGGTGCACTTTCCCTTAGCTATCTAGCAAGTCACTTCGGGCTGCCATGGATTGAAATCCGCTTTCCTGAACTCATCAATTCCTCAAGCTGGTTTCAGGTGAATGAGATGCTCGATAAATTTGGTTTATTGTTTCTTTTCGGTTATTCGGCAACGCCCTTACCTCAACAACCTACCGCTTTACTTGCGGGACTAGCAGAGATGAGTTTTTTGACGGTAGGCCTTTCAATGTTTGCTGGGAGATTAATCAAATTTTCAGTTATGGCTTACGCCGGGGCCAAGGCTCCATGGCTTTTGAAACGCTTGTGGGGAATCAAGGACGAACTTGTTGAAGTAGGAATTCGGCCGGACTCAATCGTAGATTCCCACAAAGCCAAGGCGTCCGACAACTAGAGAAAATCTCAGCTCTTATCTCTCTCGCTCGTTTGAAAATACAGTAGGTCCTTGATAGCTTTGCGCCGATGTCTCGCTTTCCCTGGAATTTCGTTTTTCTGTCCTTATTTCCGCCGCTTTTTCTCTACGTGCAGAATGTAGACATTGTGCAATTTTCTGAAGCAGCGCCCGCAATCATCGCAAGTCTGCTAGTTTTCTTTGGCGTTTTTCTATCTTTGCGCCAGACCTATGGGAGCCAAAACAAAGCAGCTCTTTTTACAAGCTTTCTGATTCTAAGTTTTTACTCTTTCGGACAAGTGCATGGGCAACTACACGGTCTGTTCTTATCTAGAGACTTCGATGTGCCGGTGCCGGGACTGGGCAATCTACCCGCCTACGGACTCGTGATCGGATCCTTACTCATCTTGATTTATGCCTATCTTTCGATTTGGATTTTCCGAAAGATTAAAAGGTCGCAATCGGACCTGAGGAACTTCTCAAAGGCTCTGACCGCGATCTCCGCAGTTTTGCTGATTTTTCAGCCAGTGGTCTTCTTGATGAATGAATATTCGGTGATGAGCTTCAAAGAACTCACGCAGAAAGAATTCTTCCCTCCCTTCACCAAGGAGGAAACTACAATTAATGGAATACAGAAGTCGGAAATGCCGGACATCTACTTCATTGTGCCTGACGGTTACGCTCGGAGCGACATACTCGAGTCCGTTTATGGTCACGACAACTCTTCATTTACGGACGCCCTAAAAGACGAAAATTTTCAAATTGCCAGCAACAGCACAAGCGCCTTCTACTGGACTTTTCTCTCGATGACCTCAACTTTCAACATGGACTATGTCACTGACTACCAAAAGGTGATTGGCCCGAAGGGACGAATCAGAACCCTACCAAATTATCATTTTCGATATAATCGAGCCGCTCAATTCCTGAAGTCGATCGGCTACGAATTTGTGCAAACTGAATCCACCTGGATTGGGGCGAAGTTTGGTCCTTATGCAGATCAATTTTTTCCCTGCTTTGGCACAGATTTTTTCTCGTCTGAATATTTCGGAGTTCTGGTTGAGACAAGCTTGCTGCGGCCCTTCGTAAGCACCTTTGGCAAAGACTTGGTTTCCTGCCACCTGAAGAACTTCAATAATCTAAAAACGATTGCAAAAAGCGCTTCAGAATCACCCAAGTTTGTCCTGAGCCATTTCGTGCTCCCCCACCATCCCTATCTGTTTGACAGCCAAGGAAATTTTCAAAAGTACGCCACGATTTCAAACCAGTTCGACTTCCAAAACATACTTTGGGAGAAAAAAAGCTCTTACATCGAACAACTGCAATATGTGAATCAACGACTGCTCGAGGTGGTCCGCGAAATCCGCAGCAACTCCAAACGGCCCGCCGTCATCATCATCGCCTCGGATCACGGAGTTCACGTAGCTAACAAAAAACTCTCGGCCTTGGCTCAAAATCAAGAGCGATTTAAAAACTTCATTGCGGTGAGCAGCAACAAGCAGGACTTCCAACTTCCGGCTGATATCAATCTTGTGAACGTTCTCAGACATGTCTTCAATGCGCACCTAGGCACGAGCTTCAAAAGCCTGCCCCAGAAGACCTACTATTCAAAGTTTAGCCGGCCTTATTCGTTTAAAGAAATTCCGCAAAGCAAAGCTACAAAAGTGACTGAAGCGCGGTGATTGAAATCGCAGCGCTCCCAAAAAGCGATGTCGAGCGACAAGTAGCGAATCTTCATCAAACACCGGCTTGGATAACTATGTAAGCTGTGTATGCAATGTAGCCTACTAAAAACAAGGAACCCTCGAATCTTGATAAGCGTTTTCCTGATCTGAAAAAGGGCCAACATATCAATGCCACAGCAATCATTACCGGAATATCAAAGCTGAGAAGTGCTGGGTTGACAGATAAACCCGAAGGAGCAACCGCACCTGAAATTCCAAGGATTGCCAGAATGTTGTAAATGTTGCTACCAACAACGTTGCCGACTGCTATGTCTCGTTCGCCTTTAACGGTTGCCATCACCGACGCAACTACTTCCGGAAGTGATGTGCCCGCAGCAACAATCGTTAAACCGACCACAGTGTCACTAATACCGAAGGATTTAGCCAATGCCACGGCGCCCTCTACAAGCCATTCCGCCCCGAACATCACCAGTCCAAGACCTATCACCACAAAAACGAGAGAAAGCGCCAATGGAGACTTATCCTTCTTAAGGTGAAGAAATTCCTTCTCAGATTCAAGTTCAAGCTCTCTGTTTTCACGTTTCTTCTTTCGAGCCTCGACGACCAGCCAGCCTGTGTATCCCACAATTCCAATGAACAGAAGTAGTCCTTCAATCAGACTGATCGTTCCACCAAGGGCAAAAATTCCCAGTAAAATCGAAGTGCCAATCATAATGGGCACCTCGCGAGCAATCATTTGAGAGTGAATCACAAGGGGGCTTATCAGCGCGGATACACCCAAAATAAAGAGCACATTAAATATATTGCTTCCCACAACATTCGAAACGGCGATATCGGCGTTTCCCGAAAGGGCTGCTCTAAGCGAAACTGCTAGCTCTGGAGTGCTAGTACCGAATGCCACGACGGTAAGCCCGATAATGATTGGTGCAACCCCAAGCGCTGACGCAAGCTTCGAGGCTCCACGAACCAAAAGCTCACCGCCTCCTACCAAAAGAATCAAGCCGCCACTAAGTAGTAAAAAAATAGTCATGCAAAACACACTCCTCAATCAGGATTGGTCTTGCCTGCAAAGCTCTCGTGCCGAGGGGATCTGCCCTGTGCTGACGACAACGAGACTTCCGATTTCAGAAGAGGCTACTCCCCAATGCTTATCTTAATTATTGAATTTTCAGCTTAGAGTCAAACTGACCTTGAATCCTGGTTTATCAGCCATTCCGGTCCTCTTTTAGACCTAAATGATGTTATATAAATTAATATTATTTAATAGACTCTACGAATTGACATAGAACATCACACTTGGGTGCGTTTTCATGGTGACCTGATGATATGTCGCCAGTAGCTTTCATGAAGTAGCCAACGAGCTTCGATCCGGCTCCAATAGACCCGATCTGACTCTCTCTAAAACCAGAGCAAAAGAGGAGACCTATTTATGTTCATGCACAACAAACGACTGATGTACACGGTGCGCGTGGCCGAACCCAATCCTAAACTGGCAAGTATGATGTTGGAACAATTTGGAGGACCACAGGGCGAGCTGGCGGCAGCCATGCGCTACTTCACCCAAGCAATTGCAGATGATGATCCTCAACGAAAGGATATGCTTTTTGACATTGCAACCGAGGAGCTCAGTCACTTGGAAATCATCGGCAACATCATTGTCATGCTCAACAGAGGTGTGAAGGGTCACATGGCGGAAGGCCTTGAGGAGGGAAATCTTTTAAGCGAGATCACCCAAGGCGGAGAAAGTCACACCACCTCGCTGCTTTATGGTGGAGGTGCGCCGCTGGTGAATTCTGCCGGTGTGCCCTGGACGGCCGCATACGTAGATACAATTGGCGAGCCGACCAGCGACCTGCGCTCAAACATCGCGGCCGAGGCTCGCGCTAAAATCGTCTACGAGCGACTGATAAATCTAACGGATGACCCGGGGATCAAGGAGGCTCTTGGATTCTTGATGACCCGCGAGGTGGCACACCAAAAAGCTTTTGAAATGGCGCTCTCATCCATTCAGGCTAATTTTCCGGCCGGAAAACTTCCCGGAAATCCGGAATACACCGACACTTACTACGATATGTCTCAAGGTGAAGGAAACGCACGTGGCCCATGGAACCAAGGCGACGACTGGGAATTCATCGATGAATTGGATGATATGGCGCCCGTCGACCAAGGCGATGGCAGTGCCAGCGTTCGAATTTCAAAAAAAGACGAAGTACTGTTGAAAGCCGCAGCGTTGCGCACGGCCTCCCACGCCAATGGAAAATCCGCAAGTAGCGAGGGAACGGGGGCCAAGCCCGGTAGCAGAAAACGTTAAGAGCTAAAAAATTCTTCTAGGTGCTTTTCGAGCTTCACTTTTATGCGCTTATACTGAGACCATGACCTCGTATATAGCAAAACTGTTTTTGATCGCCAGTTTCTTGATGGGCGCAATCGAGGCTCGAGCCGAGGGATCTAGAACTTGCGGTCTCGATATCCAAAAGGCTCGCCTAGAATCCAAAAAGGAACTCATTAACAATTACAAAGTCACGATCGATAAAAAGGAAATGGCCATCACCGAGAGTGGTCTTTTGAAAAAGGATCAAACAAAGATTTTCATGAAACAATGGGGTTGCGATCACTTGGCCCACGAATTTGTCTTCGTCTTCGACTCCTCAAAGAAAGCCCAAGCGACCGACAAAGATTGGCTCACTCAGACACAAGCCCTCATGAAGGATTTTGACATTCACTTTGCAAAATACATCGACGCAGTTCTCCCTCTGATGAAAGAAGAAAAACTAACATCAATCCCGCTTCTGCCCTCCTACGATGAGATCACGACTTGCGATAAATTTTCCATCCGAAGAAAGGGCTCTTCCGTAGTGGTCGAGTTAACTTTCATTGTGGTGCCCTAGAATTTAAATTCCGCGAAGATGCGGACGACGGGGGTCTTGGGGAATTTTGAGCAAAGCGTCCCGCTGATAAACCAATGCTTCACGACTTTCGCCGACAATTTCGACGGTCTGACTCATCTCAATCGCTTCAACTGGGCAAGCCTCTTCGCAAAATCCACAGTTGATACAGCGTCCGAAATCGATCTGGAAAACTTTGGGCCGACGTTCTTTTTTATTTTGGTCTGGATGTTCCTCGGCCTCAATGTAGATCGCAAGGGGTGGACAAACGACCTCGCAAAGTTTGCAAGCCACACAACGCTCTTCGCCGTCCATATCGGAAACTAAACGAGGAACGCCTCGATAGCCCATCGGAAGAGAGATCGGTGTGTCGGGATAATTTGTCGTCGTCTTTTTTCGAAAAAGAAATCGGATCGTCAGAAACATTCCACGAATGATCTCGGGTAAATAAAGCCGTTGCCACCAAGTCATTCGCGCTACTTTTGCCACATAAGCATCGTAAAAAGGGGTGCTAGACTCCGTCAACGGCTTTTTCGGGAATAATCGATCTAGGGTGGCTACTAATCGTCATGATCCCGACTGCCTCGCCCCACACGGCGGGCCCGGTCGAGCTGGCGCTTTTCATCACGCTCTTTGATGCTTTCACGCTTATCGGCCGCTTTTTTTCCGCGTCCTGTGGCGATCTCTAACTTGGCCAAACCTTTTTTAAAGAAAAGCTTAAGCGGCACAATGGTTGCCCCTTCCCGCTCTACTGCAGTCCGAAGCTCAGCCAACTCCCTTTTATGCAAAAGAAGCTTCCGTTTACGTTCCGGAACATGGGTAAAATGGGGTGAAGACTGAGAAAATTCCGGGATCGATGCCTTCACCAAATAAAGTTCGTGCCCTTGAAAGGTGGCATAGGCCTCGTTGAGGCTCAGCTTACCCTCTCGAAGGGCTTTCACTTCCGAGCCTAAAAGGACAATTCCGGCCTCGAATTTCTTTCCAATAGCGTAATTGTGTCGCGCCTTGCGATTTTCCAGGGTCGGGGCCCGCGCGCCCCCCTCAGACTTTTTGGCCACCGGTGGATCCTTTTTCTGAGCCCGTTTTTTTAGCTCCGCCCAAAGCGCCGCCGGATATAATTAACTGAATGGCTTCTTCGATCGTCATCGGAGCATCTTCCAGCTCTTCGTTGGGATAGACCAAAATATAGCCACTAGTCGGATTGGGTGAAGTCGGTACGAATACGAAGGTCTTCCCGTCGCTATTGGCACTGGCGACAAAGGCCAGAGCTCGCACGCCTTTATAGGGAAAAGGAACATATACAACCTTTTTGAAGGCCGAGGGCTCTTTAGAGAAAAAGACGCCACTAATTTGTTTGGTTGCACGATAGAGCCCTCGAACTACAGGCAAACGGCTCAAAAAATTATCCACTAAATCATTGGCAAGTTTCCCAGTTAAAGTTTTCGCCAACATTCCAGCGAAAACAATCAGGATCATAGTCAGCAAAATCCCAAATCCGGGGATATTAAAACCGAAGATGTCTTTCGGCGAATCAACACCGGGGATAAAGCTATAAATCGTTTGATCTAAGTAAGCGACGACGGAAAATAGCACCCAAAGCGTTAATAAGATCGGCATCAAGCTGATGAGACCCAAGAGGAAATACTCTCGCAGTCGGGCGACGGTATTAATGCGTTTCTTCACAAACGAAATCCTAAACCAAGGCTCAACCATGTGTAAAAAGACTTTTGCGGCATGAAATGGCTGCGAAGACCGAGATTCATGGTCCATCCCAGGTCTTCAAACGCCCTGTGCCAAGAAAGGCCTAAAATCCACTCGGTGGGCGAGTAAAAGGGCGAATTTTTTGCGAATGGCCCCGGCCGCCACCCCAAACCTGCGCTGAAATTCTGTATCTTCGATAAGTGCTTACGCAAAGCCAGGGCAGTGAAAAAGCTGTCCTTAGCCTGAAGCGTTGGATTCTGAGTGGTGAGCGTCGGCGTAGAATCGATGATGCGAATGAACGGCGAAGTGACCTTTGACCATTGGATCCAAGTGAGATTCATTCCGAAGTCCCAAGCACCGTCTAGAAAGATCGAGAGACTGCCGCCGATCCTTCTGGGCGCCACTAAATAATCAGAGGCTCCTTCGATTTCATAGGAAGTATTCAGCAAGGGAAGATCACTTTCAAAAACAATCTCGGCTTCGGCTTTCTGCAACTCTCGATAAAAAAGTGAAAACTCGTAGTCTGGCTTTCGATAACGATAGCCTACGCGGTAAGAAACACTGGGCGCCATGAAGACTTGTGCCCGCGCATCAGCGTCATCGGGATCAAGATTTAAAGCAGCCGTGGCCCGCGCGTTGAAAAAAAGTGGGAGGGAGAGACCTACTGAATGAGCCTCGTCCACTGATGACCACTGAAATCCCGGCAAATAGGAAATTTCTCGAGTGAAATGATCCCAAACAAATCGTTGATCTGATGCATCTCCGGTATCAAGAATTGCCTGTCGATCTAGTGGCATCGTCGAC
Source organism: uncultured Bacteriovoracaceae bacterium (assembly GCA_964636255.1). Classification (GTDB taxonomy): domain Bacteria; phylum Bdellovibrionota; class UBA2428; order UBA2428; family UBA2428; genus CAXNGS01. Next base: position 215,260 of record CAZWNW010000004.1, read on the forward strand.
AAGAAGAAAAAGCCGAAGCGACTGCGCGGAATGCGATAATTGAAAGCCATCGCGAGAACTCCCGCACCCGAGGAACCCTCTACGCTTCGGCCGTCTGGCTTTTTCCAATCCAAGCGGCCGTAGGAAGCCGCGAAGATATTTTCCTGAGCTGCTGTTGCGGGATTCCCACCCACAGAGAAAGGATCATCCCCGTCTTTTGGGGACAAAGCGTCCATGTGCGCTGTCCGCGCGTATCCATGAAATTGATCTTCCAGTGAAAGAGCATGTGCTGTCGGGGGTCGCTGCAGTCCCGACAAAAAAAGGCCAAGAAGTCCGCGGAGAATCAAAATCATCTTGGCAAGCTTTGTCATGGCCCTAAAGGCCTACTGCAATTTTTGTGAGAAGTAGAGCGAAAGCCACTGTTCAAGTGAGAGCTCTTCAGGGCGCAATTTACCCTCAGATAGATCCTTCAGAGCTGGAAAGCTGGCCTTCAGCATTTTTCTGCGCTTCGAGAAGGCACGGTTCACTGCAGCAAAAAAATTAGTGTAGTCCAAAGGCTTAGCGAGAACTTCCGACTCAGGTGAGCCCATCTCGTGGATTTTGCGTCGAAAACGAAGCACTCCACTTTCGACCTTAGGAGGCGGCTGAAAGCTACCGGGAGCGACCCAAAAGCTTGAAAAGTCGTCGCCCAAAAGTTCGCATTTAACCGAGGGAATCCCAAAATCTGGATCACCACAGCGAGCTTTTAATCGTTGCACGACCTCACGTTGTAACATCACGCAAAACTTATCTGCAGATCTAAAACTTTCTAGAAAATGGAAAAGTATGCGTGTCCCCACATTGTAGGGGAAATTGCCAAGAACAAAAAGCGGTTGATCATCAGGGAGACCTAAGCTTCTGGGGTCTTTGATCGTCGTGGCATCAGCGTGAACGATGTGCAGTTTCTGCGCCGCAACTTCGGGCGCGAAGCGTTCACCGAGGTGCTCCACCATCCGAGGATCAATTTCTACGACCGTAAGTTTATCAAAGCGTCGCAATAATTCCGCAGTTAAAACGCCCGGCCCTGGGCCGATTTCCAAAAGATTATGTGCGGGACTTTTCCACTCTTCGATCCAGTCGGCAATTTTTGCGACCACTCCGGCATTTGCCAAGAAATGCTGCCCCAGTGATTTATCGGGAGGCGGCCGCCGATCACCGGCATTTTTTTTCACAAGGGCCCCGCCAGTGGAACACGCGCTTGGCATTGGAAAAGATCAAGCACCGGATCTTGTACCCAAGCAGCAGTTGCAATCATCACCGCATTGTCAGTTGCATAACGTTGCGGAGGCAAATGCAGTTGGAGCCCACTCTCGACTGAAAAGCGCTCCAAGCGCGTTCTTAAAACCTGATTGGCCGCAACCCCTCCACAGAAAACCAGCTGACTGGGCAATGTTTCGGAACTCAGCCCTTTGATGGCTGCCTTTAGACCGCGAAGGAGCGAATCAAATACGGCATCTTGTATGGCCCAAGCCAAGGCTGCGCTCCCTTTTAAATTTGCTTCGGATTCCAGCAAAAGTCGAAAGGCAGTTTTTAGACCAGAAAAGGAAAATCCTGATAAGGCTTTGGGCCGCGGCAGTCGCTGAGAGAGTTCTCGCGCAAATTCGACCTCATGCGCCTCTAAACCCAAGGCAAGTGCTTCGATGGCGGGGCCGCCGGGATACGGAAGCCCCATAAGTTTAGCACATTTGTCCAAGCATTCGCCGGCTGCATCATCCGCAGTTTCCGCCAAAACCTTAGAGTGGAGACCTCGATCGACCAAAAGCACTTGAGTATGTCCCCCAGAAACTAAAAAGACCACGGCGGGAAAAATACTTTGTGCTCGTTGTCGCAGTGGAATGGCGGGCTCGCGACTGATTGCGGGAATCAGTGCGCTGGCAACATGACCTCGCAAATGGTGAATCCCGCGAAAGGGAACTTTTAAACCAAAGGCTAAACCTCGCGCCATATTTGAAGCAACTAGTAGTGGGCCAATCAATCCTGGGCCCATAGTAGAAACTACGGATTCGATTTGAAACTGCTTTGTAAAATTTTCCAGGTCTAAACTGAGAATTTGAACGGCCTCAAAATGAGAACGGCTAGCAACTTCCGGAACCACGCCTCCGAACTTCTGATGGACTTCGACTTGTGACCACAATCGTTCAAAATGAACTGATCCGCTTTCACTGACAGCCGCGATCGCCGTTTCGTCGCAGCTACTTTCAAAGGCCAGAATTACTGAGGGTTTTGGGGTCACTTAAGAAGGTCTAGCCAATTCGGGAAGACTTTGAAAAGATCTTCTGGAAGCTTGGACTTTTTCGATAAAACGGCCCGCGCCTGAGCTGCCGCGGCAGACTTCGGGTATTTGCGCACTAAATCCTCGAAAAAGAGTTTGGCGTCTTCCTTATTTCCAAGATGGTGAACCGAAGCGGCGATGCCAAATTCCAAGAGAGATATGCCATTCTTTTTCCTAGGAAAACGATCAATAGCTGAGTTAAAGCGAATAGCGGCGTCTTTGAAATTCTGCTGTCCGTAATAGAGCATCCCCAACGCCAGCAGAGAGCTGTGTGCCAAAGCATGTTTGGGGTAGGTATCCGCAAGAGTTTTGAAGGAATCGATCGCACGCAGACGATCGCCCTTGGACAGCGAAGCCAGTCCCAGGTCCCAAAGAAGCTTAACAGTCTCTTCCGAATTCTTTCCAACAGAAGGAGCTCCACCGACTGTTGCCCCTGAAGCTTTTAGCTTTTGATTTTCTTCCTCAAGGCTGGAGATCCGGTCAGTCAGTTCCTTCAGGCTCTGTTCATGTTGATATTTCAGATTTTCGATTTCCCCTCGAGCAACGTCCAACTGTCGTTGGAGTTCTTCGTGACTCGGCCTTGATGAGGAAACTCCGATATCTTGGGCTTCAACATCCGCGGGCAATGCAGGTGGCCCCTTCAATGTTTTGACGTTATCAACAGCGTCTGAACGTCTGGAACCGCCTCCATCTCGAACCTTCAGTGAAGTGGTACATCCAGCAATGAGCAAGGTTAAAGATACGCATGTGCTCGTTATCAACTTAGAGTTCATCGCCACTCCCCAAAGCCTTTGCCACTCCCGCTTTCAATTCGGCCTCTTCAGCGAATCTCAAGGCGCGCTGGGCGGCAAGTTCGGCCTTTTCATACTGCTTGGTTCTATAGAAAGACTTTGCATCCCAAAAGAAATTTTCTGCTTTCCGATATTCATCCGGAGCCCGGCGCTCAGCTTCAGAAGCCTCTGCCGCCTTCAGAGCAGCGCTGGCTAAGACTAAAAGATAAGTGGGCCGCTCCTTCGTTGCACACGAAGCTAGCAGCCCAACAAATAGAATAAGGATCGGCGCTATGAAACGCAGTGCGATCACCTTCCGCCAGAGACAAACTCAGCGCGACGGTTTTGAGCCCACGCCAATTCGTTCACGCCTGTGGTAGCCGGGCGCTCTTCACCGTAGCTAATGATCGAGAGGCGGGAAGCCGGCACACCTTGAGAAACAAGATAATCTTTAACCGAAGCCGCGCGGCGCTCGCCTAGAGCCAAGTTGTATTCTGTAGTTCCGCGCTCGTCGCAGTGACCTTCGATTTGAACGCTGATGTTGTTGGATTTCAACCATTCTGCATGTTGCCTCAATACACTGCGCGAATCTGCTTTGATTGAAAAAGAATCGTAGTCGAAATAGACCGGGCCAAGTTCTGCAATGCGGCCGCCGCCCATGTCGGTTACCATCATTTCATCGCCTGCCGCCACGTCAGCGTCGCTTTTCGATTTCTTAGAGCAGGCTCCAAGAACCAGTGAAAACACCGTAACCATGAATAAGGAACGAATCATTCTGCTCATCTTTAAATCTCCCTAGCTTTTTACTTTGGCCGGCTTACAAAAAACTTTCTGGCAGCTGGCTCTTCAAGATCAACACCTCTAAGATCTAACAAAAATGATCAAAGAAGTCCTAATCTTGGCGCTTTTTAGCACGAGCCTCATGGCGCGCCAAGTCAAATCTGAGGAATACTCTGAAAGCTGGATAGAGATTCCAAGCGACCTTAGTGGCACCAGCGAGCGAAAATTAAAACTCGTTTATCCAAAGAATTATCATGAAGAAGCAGAACTTTTTGAACGACTAAGTTTGGAATCTTTGCGGATCGCGTCGGATCGATTGGGACTAAAACTTAGAGATGACGTCTCTATTCATTTTGATCCCAGTGCACTGGAACACAATGGACTCACAACGGTAATTCCCCGTAATCGTATCTCCGTTAATACCGAAGCACCCGAGAGTGAGTCCAGCATAGGCTTTTCGGAAGATTATCTGCGCGAAACCCTAATGCATGAATTTGGTCACATGCTGGCGATACAACAGCGAGCCGGAGTTTTTCGCCCATTGAGTTATTTGGTCGGCACCGCATCCCGGCCCGTAGGACTTTGGCCCCGATGGGTGCATGAGGGTCTTGCGGTGTGGGTAGAAGAAGCCGGAGGTGGTCGACCCAAAAGTGGCGCCATTGCCCGCGATCTCCGTCTCTTTAGCGAGATGGCCGCCCGAGAGAAAAAGTTTCAACTCAGCTCCGATGATTTAGACGGGGACATGGCCTCCACTGCAATTCCTGGCGGACGCATTCCCTATAGCTTTGGTTATCTCATTATGAAGGACTTGCTGGAAAAAATTCCCGCCGAGAAACTCATTAAGACCAGCGCTCGGTCTCTGGGCCTCAGCTATCGTCCGGTATTCAGGGAATTAGGCTATGATCTCGACAAGGAATTCCCTCGCCTGAATCGCCAGTGGCGCGAAGATCTTCGCCCCTCTACAAGCGATGATCCCTGGACTGTGATTTCCACTTCAAGCCGCATACAGGGCCCCTTTCAGCGTGATCAACACATCAGCTGGATTGAAAATTCGGTGAGCCTGGAGAAACGACTTGTCCGTCTCGATCCCGTGCGAGGAACTGTCAAATCGTCCGCACCAAAAACACTGGGGGCGGTAGAGGCCGCCTACTCATTGGGCGAGAAGGAATGGATTTTAGTCACCCGCCTGCACCCTGAGGAGTTGGAGGGTGGAATTTTCAATCCGAATCGCCACTACCTAAGAAGAGTAGGAATTTGGCGTCAGGGAGATAATAGATTTCGCTGTCTCTTCCCCGTCGATGGCAAAACGCGGGAAATTGCTCTGGATGGAAGTCGGCTGTTTTGGATTGAAACACTCTTAAACGGAAAACAGATTCTGAAGGAGGGCCTGTGGAATGAGAGCTGTGAAATCCTCGGACCCACGGTGCTTGCCACAGGCAGCCAGCCCTTTGAACGACTCGGAAATCCCTCGGGCCGAAAACATTTAGCAAGCTGGTCGCAATCCAACGGCAGAAACCTAAACCATAGCACGCTTCGACGAAACGACGGGCTCAGAATCGAAGGCCCATACCCACTCACACAACCGGAATTCTTAGGCCCAAATCACATGATCGCCCTGGAGTCTTCAGTCGATCATTGGGGCCCCATAGTGATCAGAACTGATGGCAAAGGCTCCTGGAGAATTCCCGTCCAAACTTCCATTCGAAAAATTGCTTTTGCCCGTGAAAACTTATTTGCGTTGCGTGAATTTTGGGATCGCGAAGAAATTGTTCAGCTCCCTGCAAGTCCCAGGGAATTGGAAAAATTCCAGGATTTTTCGTCGAGCCCTCTAACACTCTCCCGCGAATCCGAAACCATCCCCACCGCGCCGGCTCTTCCAATCGAAAGTCAAAATATTCGGTCTCCGAAAGATTACAATACAGCTGCCGAAATCTTGCCTCATTTTTGGAACCCTATAATTGGCGCAGATGGATCTGGATTTTTTGTAGCGGGATCTACCTTTTTCAGCGACATTTTGCAGCGCTATAGCGGCGTGGCAACAGCCGGTTATTCTTCACTTACTAAAAAGGGTTTCTTCTCGACGGCTCTGCAACGCAATTCCACAGGATCATTTTTTTATATTTCTCCTAAAGTTTCATTTAACTATTCCCCTCGCTACTTGGGCTATCTCCGCAATGAACAAGATGCTCAAGACCTGATTTCGGCCTCATTTTCCTTTCAATATCCGGCTCAGTGGCGACGGACACTTTTTCTAACCGTGGGAATGGGGGGCGGATATCAATTTCAAGAAGAAACTTATTATTTTCCAGAAGGACACCTTTGGATTCCAAGCCTGGCGCTTAGCTTGCGAAGTCGCGACGGGCAAAGTCCACTGCGATCTCCGAACTCGCTCATAGATACCAAGCTTTCGTTTTATCTTGGTGGGCGTTTACGTCGCATTGAAGCTACAGAAGCCGAACTAAATCTCTCAGTCGAACATAGATGGTTCGGCCGCTCTGGAGCACGGTGGCAAGGTGAGTTTGGATGGACGGCCCTGCAAAACTTCCCGTATTCTTATTTTGTTTTCGGGGGACAATCGTTGCTACAAACCCGTGGTGGAAGTGACTTCTTGAGTCGGGGATACCCTTATCAATTCGGTATCGCACAAACGGTATTGAGATTTTCGCACGAATCAGATTTTCGACTCTTGAATCAAGGTTTCAGCCTTGGATGGAATCGCTTCCGCCTTAAAAATTTGGATCTACGCTTCGTTGCGGAAACTTTGACCTATTCTGCCTTCACCGGGAACACCACCATTGGACAACGATTCTTTCACACGCTCGGTGGCGAGCTTCGAAGCTATGGAAAAGCTGTGAGCTATGTGGATTTTGAGGCAGCCATTGGTTATTACTTCGGTCTGAGCAATCCCCGAAACCAAGAAATCAGCCTTTCGCTCCGCGCTCTTCTCGATATTTGATGAGTCAAAAATGCCGCGAGCACTTTGGCGCCAGTGGAAAAGCTCCGTTATACTGAAGGTATGGAAATCAGCTGTCCGTCATGCGGACAAAAGCACAGCACGGAAGATTATCCGGGTGCATTCGAAATTCCTTGCAGTTGTGGTCACTCCATACTGGTTCCCGATGCAGAATCCGAAGACCTTTCACCGGATTCGCTAGATCCCGCGGAACCCTACTTCAAAGCACCACCCCTCTCCTTTGAGTCGCAGGATGAAGCTCTGGCCCTACGCTCAGGAAGTGTGAAACTCAGTCCGGAAGATGAAGAACTTCTCAGAAGCGCCGATCTAACTTCGCCCGACGATCTTCCAGACGCGATGCCCTACGATCCCTTCGAACTTTCTGACGAGCATAAAGTTAAGGATATTTCTGAAGAAGTGGCAGACATCAACGACGCCCTTGAAGATGTTGAGGATCCCACCTCAGACAAATTGGGACCGAGTCCCAGATCCAAGGACTCAACAAAAATGGATCTTATCGACCGCCTGCAATCGGCCTCGATGGGTCGCTTTTACGGCAGCTCCTACACTATTGAAATTCACAATTTGGATGCACCAAAAGTGGCGGAGCTCAAAACACTCATCGATGAATTTCTAAGTCACCAAGCATGGCTTGCAGAGGAACTCGAGCGCCGTGGCATTCGAATCCACCAAGCTCTCGAGGAACAAAAAGTAGACAATCTACCTGAAACTGTGGCCGTAGAAATTTATTTACGATGCTATGAACTCGGTGGCCTTTGCCGATTCGAAAAAACGGACTTAGCTCCCGATCTTTGAGCCTTCGCGAAAAGCTTTGATGATGTGTTCAAGCGCCATTCCGCGCGAACCCTTGAAGAGTATGATGCGGTTTTTCCATGAACTAAAATCAATTTTTCGGGCCGCGGTGGCCGAGTCCGGAAAATTCTGAATACGAAGTTTTTTCTCGGTCAATTCTGCCTTCAATGCAGACATCTCTGGACCGATCAAAATCAATTCATCGGCCCCTAAAGCCCGTAAATCCGGAAGCAGTTCGCGGTGAAGCGATTTGGTGCTCTCTCCCAGGTCCAACATATCGCCCAGAACAAGCGTCAGCGGTCGGGAATCTTTCTCGCGAATTCCGTGAATTCGGTGAAATGCGGCTCTCATTGATGAGGGATTAGCATTGTAATGATCTTCGATCCAAAAACAGCCCCGATCATCGGACTCCACGCGACCTCGTCCCTCGGGAATTTCCAAACTAGACAACGCTTTTTGCAGATTCAACTTTCGATCCGGATAGAGATGCCGCACCACCGCAAGCGCCAACAAAGCATTTCTTCGGGCATATGTGCCTTCCAGCGCGATCATGTATTTTTCTTTTAATTCCGCGGGATCATCGGGTGTAAATTCCACGTTCTTTTCTGTCTGGAACTTTTTGAGCCACGAGTCTGCAGCGGGAGCAAAACAGCGTCCCCCTTTTTTTAGGGTCTCGTCAAAGAGGATGCGCTCCTCACGAAAAACTCCATTTAGATCCTTCAGAAGATTGAGATGTTCTTCACCGATTGAGGTGAGCACTGCAATATCAGGCTCAACAAGATCAACATGTCGGATCATGTCTCCTGGTCCATCGATCCCAATTTCGACAACTGCTACTTCAATGTCGGAACGGAGTTTTTCCAGGGTCTTCGGAATCCCCAATTCACCGTTTTGTGATTTTTCTGTAGCGACCGCTTTAATATTCAAGGCAACGAAAAGCTGAATCAGGAATTCTTTGCAGCTTGTTTTTCCAGAGCTGCCCCCAACGGCAATGATCTTACCGGCAAAGCGCCTCCGGAAATAATGAGCGATTTCGCGATGAGCTTTCTGCGTATCCGATACTAAAAAAAAATCATTTTCGGAGCGATCTCCGATTAATGTAGATTTCTTAGCTGCAAAAACTGAAGAATCTACAACAAATCCTCGGACATCTCTTTGGGCGGTCAATGAGGCAATGTAGTCATGGCCATCAGAGCGTGCGCCTTGAAGTGCTACAAATACATCTCCGTCTCGGAGCGTCCGAGAATCTGATGTAAAACCTTTGGAACTACTCAGCCAAGCGGCCAAGCCTGGGGTTACCTTATTCACTTCTCGAAATCCTCTTCGACAAATCGTCGAAAGTAATCGCCACGCTCTTCGAAGTTTCCAAATTCATCAAGACTGGTTCCTCCCGGACTTAAAAGCACGACATCTCCTGCTTGAACTTTCGATGGGAGTATCACAAGAAGCTCTGCCAGGCTTTTGCTTATTGTACCGGTAATTTCACTGCGCCGCATGGCCAGCTCTCCGCACTCTCCAAAGAAATGGAAAACAAATCCAGGCTCTAAGGCAAAATCCTTCAGATTTTCCCAAGGCAGTTTCTTATCTCGACCCCCGACCAAACAATGAACTCGGGAAACCTTCGTCGCCCCAGCCTCTTCCTTTAGAGTTAAGAGTGCCTGGCGCACACTTTCAATCGAGGTAGCCTTAGAGTCATTAAAGAAGCGGACGCCCGACCGCGTTCCCAGATCCTCTAGACGATGAGGCAAGCCGGGATAGTCAAAGAGCTTCGGCAGTGAAGCGCGAAGTCCGGCATCCATCAAAATTTGCGCAGCAATACGCATGTTGTCCCAATTGTGCGTTCCCACCAGCTTGGGCCGTTTAGAAATAGTTTTCAATGCGTCCTCGACTTCAGCGTTTTCGCTCCAGGATGTCTTTAGTAAATGTGGAATCGAGAAATCCTTTAGATCTTCCGCCACCGCTTTCAACTCGGCACTTCCAGATCCAAGAACCGCAGATATTTTTGTTCGACCAAGAATTGTCCACTTCGTCTTGAAATAGTCAGCCTTAGATTCATAGCGCTCGAGATGATTGGACGCCAATGATACAATCGCGGAATGATCGACCTTTAGGTCGCCACAATTTTCAAGTTGAAAACTTGAGAGCTCTAAAACCAAAAACTCTGCAGGTTGCCGCTTCTTTTCCAGACAATCGGCTGCATAGTCCGCGAGGGGGAATCCAAAATTGCCACCAATGAAGGCATCGTGATCTGAGCCTTCAAGTGCAAAGTGAATCAGCGCGGTAGTGGTGCTTTTTCCCATAGATCCGGTGACGGCAATAATTTTTTCGTTGTTCAAGAATGGTAGCGCCAAAGTGATTTCACTTTCCAAACGCGCACCGGAACGGAGGGCCTCCTGAATTTCTGCTAGAGCCAAGGGCACCCCAGGGGATAGGACCAGAACTTCCGGCAAATTGATTTCCGAAAGAGAGGAGTAGGAAGTCAGTCCCTCAAAAATTGCGTCTTTTGATTTGTGATCTATTAAACAAATTTCGCTTTGCGGAATGCCCGAGTGCCGAAGCAGTCGAAAAGCTGCACGACCGCTTTTTCCTCCACCTAGGAGCGCTACGCGATAACTCTTCCTGTTCATATTTGCTTAAACGCTAGATCCTCTGCCCCCCGAGCGTCAACGTCCGCTGATCTTCAGGGCTTCTTCTTCTTGAGTGCTTCGATTCGACCATCAGGAACCGGCACAGCTTCACCGAGTTTCAGCCAATCGTGAAGCAGTTCCAAGTTCTTTGGAGGCAGATAATTAAAATAGGCCCGAGCTGCAAATCCATTTTCGCCGGCGACCGGCAGAAGATTAGCAGAGAAACGTTGCCGAGCCGGCCGATAAAAAAGGGAAACGAGAGCGGAATCTTCGAAATAATTTAGAGGCACAGGCTTTTCAAATTGCATTCCACCCAGGGAAATATCTTTAGTCAGAGTTACAAAGATTTCGCCATTTGTGCCTATAAAGGTAACCTCAACATCCACCTTGTAACGAGTATATTGCCGAGAATTAGTCATCTTTGCTTTTTCAAGGGAGGAAATCGAACTTTCGAAGTTAGCGCTTTCCGCCGATAAAAGAGCATCCGAAAAAACATCATCCTCTTCATCGTCGGAATCGGTGTTGCCGCCGGCCAAATCCAAATCCACAGACCCCAACGCCTGAGACGCTGAGTCCGGATCATTTTGCCACAGTGCGGATTTAGCTTTTTTTGGAGGAGCAGCTTTTCGGGGCGCCGGCTTGGGGAGAGGCGGAGGAGAGGCACCCGCCCCCGCCGATTTATCTTTGATAATGGAAAGCAAGGGCCGCCAGTCATCCCATTTCGAAGATTTAACTGTGTAAGCAGTAAGCCTATCCTTAGGAAGTTTTTTGAGATGCTCGCTCATTTGAGTGATGCTGAACGGACCCGCGACATCGCCGGTCTCCTCTTCGCGAATCCAAAAAACAATCGAATGATCACTCATACAATAATTAATTATAGGTTATTGTGAAGTTCCGCAGGCAGCAAGCCTCGTAACAAATGCAATTAATGCGTCAAGATTTTGGTTCTTCGTTTAAGTGCGCGTTTCGCAGTTCAAGGATTCGTCAATCGATGCCATCGTTTGTTTGCTGAATGATTCCGGACTCATTGATCGTCCAAACATCATAATCGGTAGTTGTTGATTCCATCGGACAACCCTTGGCCACAGCCAACAGCGTAGTGGCAGTTGCGGTCGGAGTGGCTCCTCCGGTAGCTCCATAGGTTTGCGCGGCTGAAATATTACATTGTGTTCCATTCGGTGCGATCCAACCGGTGTAGCCTGTCGGATCGGCATCAGGCACCGTCAGCTCCAAACTTCCAAAGCTAACCGGTTTTGGATCATCAATGGCCGGATTGACCGGCCCTCCCGCACTCAACGCATAACTACGGCTATATGGATTAGTATTACTGCTGACATCGGTGGGTATCGCCCGGGTCAGGACATAACCCATTCTCATGAAGTTCATGTGATAGGTTTTAAATTGTTCTCGGAATGGGGCTTCAATGCCGTAAATTTGCGAGAGTTCAAGTCGAGCTTCGGCCTGAGCCGATCTCGCCCGGTAACGTATGTACTGAGGCCGAGCTAAGGCGACCAAAACTGCAAATACGGCCATCGTGATCATGAGCTCGACCAAAGTAAATCCCAGCAATCTTCTTTTCACATCACTAAGTATAATCAGAAAGCGGCCAAACGGGGATTCCATTTAGCGAAAGGAGCTATTGGCTCAATGCATTACAAAGACTGGTTTTGGCCGCGAGCTAAGCCATATCAGATTCAAACTAATGATTTTAATATTTTTTTTAGCATCGGGAGCACAGTCGAAAACAATTCAAGACATTTCCTTAGACGTCTCTGATGGCGAGCTTCTGTGGAAGGCTTTCCACAATTTGTGATCAATCAAAAGGTCGCAAGATCGTAGTCGATTGCATCATTAGATGCCTTCAAGGATGGTGCCAACGGCATCGAAAACACTGAAGAGCTTCAGCGCATCGATGGATGTTTAAAACTCTAAGCCTTCGATATAGATCTACTCGTAGATTAACTTCATAAGATTAATCGGCCCCAAGTAATTTAATTTATTTCGCCACGAGTAGTTTTTGATGAAAAATTTTCTTTTTACCGCTTTTCTTTTCCTCTGCTTTCATTCGCAGAGCTCCTTTCCCTCCTGTGCGCTTAGCCTCGGACCAAGCGCCGGACAGAGCTGGAACCTATGGATTCAAGGCCGCCTTGGCATCGAACGCTTGCTTCAGATCCAAAGGCTGTTGGACACTCCGTCCGATCAACGAAATGAAGATAAAATCAAAAAGTTTAGTCTTCGTTATCGTGCAAAACTAACGGCTGACCTAATTTTGCTACAAGGTCTCTCTATTCGAAATCAGTTTACAATCTCCTCAAGCCGGGACTTCGTAAAAAATCCAATCGCTAGAGACTTTCTCCGAAAACTTTCCGATCAGGCAACATTGAGCTTTAAACTTAGCCACTTGATCGAGCAGCTCTTGGCGAATATCGCTCGTGTCACCCCTGACGATTTGTCTGAAAGGAAAGATATCTTAGTAAATTGGGAATTCCGGGATCCGCAGGTAGAGAGGAACCCAACGGCCGAGGGAGACATTAATTTTTATCAAAATAAAGCGGACGAAGTGTACTGGGCTCTTATGGGCTTAAACCACAAAGCCGTAGAATTAGGAAGGCTTGATTCGCCGCAGACTCGGGCGCGAAGTTCTCTGGATGAGTACGCCGCTTGGAGTTTTCGTAATGCCGAGCATGGAAGCTCATTGTGGACTCCGGCGTGGACTGCGCATTTTTTACTGCGGCGCCTGGCCCTTCCCCCGGGAGCCACAGTGGTCGATGTCGGCAGTGGTTATGGACACTTGGGATTTTTAATCGGTTTACTTCGACCCGATCTCAAATACATCGGCATCGAAATTGTTCCCGAGCGCGCGCAAGAATCTTCTCGCGTAGCCCGACTTTTCGGCTTCGAAAATGTCACGATCTTGGAAAAAGATCTTTCCGCGCCCAATTTTAAAATTCCTGCGGCTGATGCCTACTACTTCTACGATCCCGTCGGGATTGATACCGGAGCCAAGGTCTTATCCGAGATAAAAGATCACGCGAATGCCAATAGCCTTCGCAAAGTCCAACTTGTTGTTCGTCTGGCCTCCACGATTGACTTTGATGAGGATCTCGAAGTCAGCTTCGTCGAAGATCGCCTCCAGGTACCCATCGTATTTTACTCGATCAAAGCGAAGTTGGACTAAGCGACAAGCGGCGAATTCGAAACCAAGCGAAAATCGTCGCAACAAGCATTGAAGTGATCAGCGCAGCGGCCAAGAGCTTATCGGAATTACCGGCCAGATAGGAATGCCAACTAGCATACGAGCGCCACAAAAAAACCACCGCCAAGAGTGCCAAAATCCCGCGTCCCACTTTTATTCCCCAGCCGCTTCCTTTGAAAATTAGAAAACCGCTAGCGATCGATAGCAATCCAAAAACTCCGCCTGAAATTAGGGCTGTTTTTGCACGCTCAGGATTTGAAAGAAATCCCGCAACCCCACAGAAAAGCAGGTATCCACCATAGGCATAAAAGGTTTGTGCCAATTTGGAATTCATAAGCGCCACTTTAACAGATCTTGGTGAATTTGAGTCTTCGAGCACTCACGGTTGGACAACAACACAAATAATTCTTTTCCAATACTCAACGATATTGTGTGGACGCATTGGCGTCCCATGTGTAAGTGAGTCCGTCTCCGCAATCAACCGACGTCATGTAGTCAAGCATCCAGCCTATCACCCAAGTGCACGTTGCCGCATCCGCGGGCGATCCACAGCAGTTGTACTGATTTGAGCCGCCAGTAAATTGTCCAGTTGAACCGGTCCCCGCCGGCTTCCCGCCATCAAGGCAAACACGCTGAGAGGCCCAGGAAAAAGTATTATATCCTAGGTCCCTACATCCTAAAGGGTCCGTGGAAACTCGATCTCCGTTTGGAGTGGGAAGAACGCCCCCCGTTCCATGAGAGTAACCGCCAATGGAAACGGTGTTGTCCCAGAAATTGTCACAATCCTCATCCACGTCTGGAGTTGCAGACGATGAACCGGATTGGCCGGCGCAATTCGCACTCATACTGCACAGCACAGCCAAGTCGCTGATGCGTAGAACTCGAACACCCGCCGACGCCCATGCAGCCCCGTTCCAGTTGTCGCCTGCTGGTAGATTGACCGCGAGGTTAGTGGCGTTGGCGTCGCAATTCTGGGCCGCCCCGAAATCGTTCCAGGAACCGGCATAGTTCAGCTGAATTTTGCAACCGCCCGCGCCTCCATTTCCGGTTCCAGCCGTCCAGCTGACCTGCATCAGTCGACTGCCATTGGAGTGATTGATCGAGCAGCCCGGATTCGTTGATGCGGAAAGACAGGCCGCCCAAGACTCCGCCATGAAAAATAGTTGGACTAACGAAAATATGAAAATGCGCATCGTCCTCTATTAAACCGCAGTTCAATACTGACAGGAAGAAGGAAATTAGCATTCTAAAAATTGGTCGGCGCGGCGAGATTTGAACTCACGACCCCTTGCACCCGAG
>CAZWNW010000005.1:0-137464 GCA_964636255.1 uncultured Bacteriovoracaceae bacterium
CATGTGTTAGGCACGCCGCCAGCGTTCGTTCTGAGCCAGGATCAAACTCTTCAATAAATTGAAAAATCGATTCTGAACTAAGAACAAACGTACTAACGTTTGTCTTAATTACTGTTTTATTTTTGTACTTGTCGCTAATTGCAATTTCCCTAAGGAAATCCTCAATTAACGGGGTTCTTGTTTCCCTACTATTTAGTTTTCAAAGAACAACAACGAGAGGTGTTCATAGGTATGCTTCCGATTGCTGTCAACAAGGACTTTCCGCTTTTTGAAAGATTTTTCTCATATTTTTTTAAGTAATTGATTTTAATGAATAAAAGCTGTGAATAACTTGGGCACAAATGTTCTTTTTGGGGGAAAAATAAGCCTTTCTTTTTTCCAAAAAAGCCGATTCTGCTGTCGGCATAAATGCCTGAAAGCGCGTTTGAGAATTCACGCACAATTCTTTAGGGTGCCACATTATGAGCGAAAGCAACTCAATCAATTCAGTTGATAAACAAAATGAAAAGTTCACAGATCGTTTACGTAATGCGTGGAGCGTTGTCGAAAAAAGCCGGCACCCGCAGCGGCCCTACGCGCTCGACTACATCGTAAAAATTTTTTCTGACTTCGAAGAATTGCGCGGTGATCGTGCATACAGCGATGATCCGGCGATTGTCGCAGGCGTCGCCTCTCTTGAAACGAATGGCAATAAACAAAGTGTATTTATTGTCGCTCACCAGAAGGGAAGAAATACAAAACAGAAAATTTTTCGCAATTTCGGAATGGCGCGCCCAGAGGGATATCGTAAAGCCATTCGTATTTTTGAATTAGCAGAGCGATTCAAAAAACCTGTAATCACATTGATCGACACCCCGGGCGCATTTCCCGGAGTTGGCGCTGAGGAGCGAGGACAGGCCTATGCGATCGCCGACAGCATTCGAAAAATGTTTGAAGTGAAAGTTCCGACAGTGTCCGTTGTGATTGGTGAAGGCGGCTCTGGCGGTGCGCTGGCTATTGGAGTTGCTGATCGTCTATTGATGCTTGAGAATTCTATCTATAGCGTGATCAGTCCCGAGAGCTGTGCCGCGATCCTGTGGGGAAATGCGGGTGAGAGCAAACGTGCAGCTCTTGCGCTACGAATGTCGGCGAAAGAAACATTTGATTTGGGCCTCTGTGATGAGATCGTAGGAGAAGTGGGTGCTGGAGCCCATGAAACGATCGAAGAGAGTTCGGCTAAACTTAAAGATCGCATCGCCCATCATTTAGCGGAGTTGAATGGCCTAAGCCTTGAAGCCTTAATGGAGGCTCGCTTTGAAAAGTTTCGTCGAATCGACGGACGCCATTTTACTGAGGTTTCGAATGGCCGAGCCTAAGGGAAAAAGCTGGGAATCGATGACGGGCTTCGCAGTGAGTGAAGCCGCTTGGCTACAATCCACTTACCGTTTTCAGCTGAAATCTGTGAATCATCGCTATTTTGAATTTCGCATGCGGGCACCGCGTGAATTCTTTGCAATGGAAGTGGATTTCAAACAGAAATTTCGAGAAACCTTAAAAAGAGGAAGTGTTGAACTTCTCATTGAGCGGGTCGATCGAAGGTCTACCCAGGAATCGGATCCCTTTATTCAAATGCTTCCAAATTTAAAAAAGCGCTTCGAGACGGCGATCAAAACTTTTGCGGCTACGGAATCGCAAGCGGCAGTATTGTTGCGCGCACTGATGGAGCGCGAGAACACATCACAACCCGCCGAATCTGTGGACGCCAAAGCGCAAGAAGCTTTTTTGGTAAAAATTTCTAGCGAACTAAGCACTGCACTCCTTTCATTGCGTCGTCGTGAAGGTGGAGAAATTCAGTGCGCCCTAGCAAAAGAACGCGATGTCTTGGCGAAATCCCGGGATAAGTTTCGAGAAACTCTTCCCACCCTTCAAAAGCAGTGGCGGGAAGATATTGACCTTCGCATCCGTAATCTGGCCGAAAATCTTGGAATTAAAAGCCCCGAGAGCGATAAGATTTATCAAGAATTCGTTTTGATCATGGAACGGAGAGATGTAGCCGAGGAACTTCAACGCATTGATGCTCATATAGATGCTCTGGGCGCAATGATCGAAGATGGCGCGACCGAAAATATTGGCAAACGCTTGGATTTTTTAGCTCAAGAGCTTCATCGCGAATGGACGACTCTGAATAACAAGGTCTCGGACACCAGCATGAGTCCAATAGTGGCCGATGCAAAATTGGCCATTGATAGAATCCGCGAACAAAGTCTAAATCTTCTGTAGAGGGTGGCTTCGAGAATATGGATATGGAACTCGTGAAAGCGTCTACTTCGGGTGCAACACTCGATGTGGGCTTCGGAAATAGCATTCCCAAGGCACGCATCATTGGAATTGTGTCCTATGATTCCGATCCCCTACGTAGACAGTGCCAAGAACTTGAAAAGATGCATCGCGTCATTGATGCTACAAAGGGTCGCAAGGTGAAGAGCATCGTCTTTTTAGATTCTTCGCATGTTGTCCTTTCAGCCGTGGCACGCGAGACCCTCTCCGAGCGCTTTGAGTCGCTTTAGAGTGTGTTTGGCCAAGGGCTTAGACAGAAATGCAAACACACCCTTATTTATTATTGGAAAAAAGCTTTGGAGATTCCTCTAAAGCGTTCTAAATGGATGCTAAGGTAAAGTCATGAAATCCCGAGGTTTACTCGTTGTCATCTCAGCCCCCAGTGGCGGTGGTAAAACCACATTAACGAATGAACTCATTCGCCGTTTTCCGAATTCAAGGCGATCGATTACTTGCACGACGCGACCACCGCGCAATACGGAAATTCCCAATCAAGATTACATCTTTGTGACCGATCGAGATTTCGACAAAATGGTGCAGGATGAAGCCTTTGTTGAGTGGGCTGTAGTTCATAACTTTCGCTACGGCACTCGAAAATCCATAGTTCAGGAAAGCTTGGATCGTGGCGAAATACTTTTCATGACCATTGATGTTCAAGGGGCTCAAAGCATTAAGAAATTTTTTGATTCGGCTTTGACTATTTTCGTCATGCCGCCGGATTTTGATGTGCTTGAAACGCGCCTGCGAAAACGTGGAACGGAAAATGATTCTGATGTGCGCCGTCGTTTGGAAAATGCACGCAAGGAAATCGCCTTAGCAGATACCTTCGACTACCAGGTCCTGAATGATCAACTGGATCGTGCGGCGCTTGAGATTGAATCGATCATTAAGAAACGCCTGGGTACATGAACGCAAGTCCGAGTGGCCCGACGACGCTTGAGGAACTTAAGTCCCTCATCGCCGGTTACTTTCCTGAAGCAGATTTTAGCCTCCTTCAAAAAGCCCACGACTTTGCGGTAAAGCTACACGAAGGACAAAAGAGAAAATCCGGAGAGCCCTACATCGTCCATCCACTCGAGGTGGCAAAGATCCTCGGTCAAATGCGCATGGACCTTGCCTCCATTGTTGCCGGGATTCTTCATGATGTCGTGGAAGATACGGCGACCACAAGCGAAGAAGTTCAAAAGGAATTTGGCGCCGAGATCGCGCAGTTGGTCGAAGGCGTCACTAAAATTTCGAAGATTAATTTCAGCTCCAAACACGAGAAGCAGGCAGAAAATTTTCGGAAGATGATTCTAGCTATGGCCAAGGATCTTCGCGTGATTCTGGTGAAACTTGCCGATCGCACGCACAACATGCGAACCCTGCAGCATTTGTCTCCGGAGAAGCAGGAACGCATCGCGACTGAGACTTTAGAGATCTACGCGCCACTGGCCAATCGACTTGGAATTTCGTGGATGAAAGTTGAGTTGGAAGACTTAGGTCTTCGCTACACGAAATCGGAAATTTATTACAAGATCGCAAAGCTCGTCGACAAAAAGAAAGAGGAACGCGATTCCTATACCCAACGACTCATCAAAATTCTTGTCGAGAAAATTCAAGAATACGGACTCAAGGTAAAAATCTCCGGTCGCCCCAAGCATTTTTATTCCATCTACAAAAAGATGGAGACCCGCAGTCTTGATTTCGAAGAGATTCACGACATCGTCGCGTTTCGGGTACTAACGAGTTCCATCGCGGAATGTTACGAAGTTTTGGGAATCGTGCATCTTTTCTTTAAGCCCGTTCCGGGACGCTTCAAAGACTACATCGCGATGCCCAAAAACAACATGTATCAATCACTGCATACGACGGTGATCGGTCCCTTTGGTGAACGCATTGAGATTCAGATTCGAACCGAAGAAATGCATCGCGTGGCAGAATCCGGCATCGCGGCCCATTGGCACTATAAAGAGGGCAAACTCGATCAAAAAGATGCGGAGCGATTTCATTGGTTGCGTTCAATCATTGAAGCCCAGGAAAATCTGGATAGCTCGACCGAGTTCTTGGAATCCGTAAAACTCGACCTCTTCGCTGGCGAGATTTACATCTTTACTCCCAAGGGAGAACTTAAAGAATTCCCCGTAGGAGCGACCCCTCTTGATTTCGCCTATTCGATTCACACAGATGTCGGCAATAAATGTGTGGGGGCCAAGGTTAACGGCCGGATGGTGCCTTTAAAACATAAACTGCGTTCAGGCGACACGGTTGAGATCGTCACTTCCGCAACGCAGAAGCCGAGCAAGGATTGGCTTAAGATCGTCAAAACAGGGCGCGCTAAATCAAAAATTCGCGCCTTTATTAAGTCTGAAGAGAGAAATCGCGCGCTTACTTTTGGTCGCGACCTGCTGGAAAAAGAGTTTCGAAAGTTTGGAAAATCTTTTGCCCGATTCTCTGAGCAGAAGGAAGTGGAAGAAATTTGTTCCAAGGCCTCCTTTGCAAGTTTTGACGAGATGTTGGTGACCGTAGGTTATGGAAAGATGTCACCAGACCGCGTCGTGCATAAATTTTTCCCTCCGGAAGAACTCTCTGCCCTGCCCGACACCAAGGAAAAAAGTCCAATTACCCAGGCCGCAGCTCATATTATGGAGTCGGTCCGAAAACCCTTTGTCTCGAAGAAAAGCCCAATTCTTATTCAAGGTGTCGACGATGTTTTGGTGCGTTTTGCGAAATGCTGCAGTCCCCTACCCGGGGATGAAATCATGGGATTTATTTCGCGTGGACGAGGAGTCATCGTTCACCGGATTTCGTGCCCCGAAGCCTTGGCGGTTGATAAAACTCGGTGGGTGGATGTGTCTTGGGGCGGCGATTCGCAACGCACAGTGATTCGCGACGTAAAAATTCGCGTGGTCGTGCTGGACAATCAAGGCTTGATGAACGAAATGACTAAAACCATTGCGGCCAAAGGCGTAAATATCAAGTCGATCAACATCAAAGTTAACCAAGACAAGAAAGCAATTGGCACCTTGGACTTGGAAGTCACGGGGCGCGCTCAGCTTGCCGCATGTATCAAGGAACTTAGCGGATTGTCCGGCGTTATTTCTGTCGATCAGGTCTAAGCGAAAGATCCCGGGCTCAATTCTGCGCTAACGCATACTGAGGACGGGCAATCCATCTGTAACACTTCAACACTTTTTGTCTGAGCTGTTTGTTAGAAATAACTTTCACAAATGAATTATCGCTTGCCCATCCAGTCGCGCTATCCTTTCGGTGCCGGATACTTTCGGTAACTGAGGATTTAGAAATGAGAAAGACGCTAGAGTCCCTAAAATCAAATCTTTGGTTTTATCCAGCCTCTATTGTACTGATCGCGATAGCGGGGGCGCAATTTCTAATACAAATCGACAAGTCTTTGGAGGCCTCGGTTCTTCGGCAGTGGCCTTGGATTTCCATCACGGGAGCCGATGGAGCCCGGGAAATGCTTTCCACGATTGCGGGTTCAATCATAACGGTTACTGGAGTCGCATTTTCAATCACCATTGTGGTGCTTGCGATGGCGTCGAACCAGTACTCTCCCCGCGTTTTACGCAATTTCATGGGCGATTGGCGAACTCAATTTGTGTTGGGAGGATTCCTAGGAATCTTTTCCTACTGCATTTTGGTATTGAGAACCGTGCGTGGCCAAGGGGACCACGAGTTTGTCCCCTCGCTTGCTGTCTTTGGCAGTGTGTTGCTAGCATTCGTTGGCGTTAGCTTGCTAATTTATTTCATTCATCACGTGGCCAACTCGATCCGCGCCTCGAATATCATCAAATCAATTTTCGACGAGACGACTGAAGCCATTGAAAATTTGCTCGATCCCGGAGGGCTCGAAAAGGCTAATAGAACGAAATCAAATGAAAGTCTTCGCTGGTCTTGCGTGCAAAGTATTGCGACCGGTTACATTCAAAGCATCAACACTGAATCTCTTTTGAAAATTGCTAAAATGGAAAACTTCGCGATCAGGCTTCATCGAGCAACAGGGGATTTTGCGGTCGAGCACTGTCCCCTTTTAAGTACTTCCATAAAATTGGAGCCTGCTGTATCAGATAAGCTTTTGTCGTCGATTAAGCTAGGCCCGCTTCGTACTCTAGAACAAGACATTGCTTTCGGTCTTCGACAGCTGGTCGATATTGCCTTGAAGGGCCTGTCGCCAGGAGTAAACGACACAACGACTGCCGTCATTGCTACTCAATATTTGGGGGCACTGATGACAAAGCTCAGCAATAAGCAATTAGAGCCGAAATTCATTGAATCCGAAGGAAGGGTTTTAATCGAGTTGAAAGCCCACTCCTTTACTGACTTACTAGATTTGAGCTTCGACCAAATCCGACAGAACGGATCAAGAAATCCCGCCCTCTTGTCGGCCGTGGTGAGTGCCCTAGAAGCACTTCTTCACTGCTCGAAAGAATCCACTCATTTGAATGCTGTTTTTCAGCACCTGAATAAAATCACCTTTCTTCTTAGTAAAGCCACTCCTCGGCACGATTACGAGGCGACTCTGATTGAGGCGCGCCGACTGACAGATGGTTGTATGGAGGCAAGGCGAGCCCTTGGAGGTGGCGATTCACTTTCAGTCAAATCAGATTCTCTTTTAAATATTTAGCAGTCCCCGAAGCCAGGTTCGCTGTTTTTTTACCAATTGCATGTGGGAAATGTGAACGCTTGAAAAAATTGCCGCCTCGGACTTTCCGGACAAGATTCCTTCTACGCATTCGCGGTATCCGACACACTGGAGTCCGGGACAGTCTCTATCGCATCCGGCTTTCAATAAATTTTGGATTTCGTTGAGCCAGCCCTGTCTAAGCATCGCGTGAATACGTTCAGTGACGCGTTCCTCGTAGACGCTTCGCTCCCAGTCCAGGCCCAAGATCAGCGTGGCCGTGCTTTTCCATAGATTGCTTGAGACACTGTGATTTTTGGCATTCAGAAAGAGATCTTCGTAGGAGAGTCCCTGCCGCAAAACAAGATCTGCATGCCGCTCTAGGCGATAACGATCGTTTGAGTGAAAGCGCTCGGCAAAACGCGCGTCCCGGGAACTGAGCTGCTTGAGAATTTCCTCGCCGCTTAAAGTGCTCAGTGATGCGATATATTCTGGATCACTGCGCTCGCCGGGCGACATTCCCTCGACCAGAGCTCGTTCATAGAAATGGCTTCCGCCCACCAATATTACGGGGCGTTTTGCCAGCAGTGCCTGAGTGATGGGGGGACTGACGAAATTCAAGAAGTCGCGAACATTGGCTGCTTGCCGAGGGTCGAGATAGTCCAATCCACACCAATCAAAATCATTGCGTTCTTCTTCAACGGGTTTCGCAGATCCAATATCAAGTCCACGATAGAGGGCAATGGAATCAAGACTTACTAAAAGAGGAAATTTGAAGTTGTGGGGCCAACGTTTGCGAACAAAATCCAGAGCGCCGGAAGTTTTGCCAGAGGCCGTGGCTCCCAGTACCGAGAGAACGCCTTCTCCTGTCCATTCATTAAAATCAGAAAGAAAAAATCGCTCCATGGATTTTAACGGTGGAAACTTTCCTCGATTTTTTCATGGCTCAGTTCGAACCACACAGGCCGACCATGGGGACAGAGCCCCCCCCAGGCCACTTCGTCCAATGACTGAAGGAGCGCGTGTATTTCATCATGGCTCAATCGTTGACCGCGGCGGACGCTGCCGTGACAGGAAAGTGATGCCGCTATTTCCGTTCTAATTTTTTGAAGGCGTCCGACTTTTTCTTCACTTGAACGGAGTTCCTCTAGAATGTCTTGAATCCATTTGGACCAATCAATTTTTCGGTCAGCTTCTGGAACTGCGATGATCGACTTTTCATCATCGCTCAGTTCGAAAGCAAGCTCCTTCAAGGCCGTTGCAAGCGGCGACAACAAGCCCTCCCACTCCGCACTTTCTGGAAGATCCAGTGGGAAAAGTAATGGTTTCGAGCGAAGGAGAGTCTTATGATTCAGAATGCGTTCATAGTTCACACGTTCGTGAGCTGCATGCTGATCGATCAATACGACACCACTCTCGGATTCGCAAAGTATCCAAGCAGCACCCGCCTCACCGATAACCCTTAGATGCGAAAAACGAAATCTGGGTTGGCTTTCTGGCAAAGAAATCAATGCTTTTTTACGTGGTGCTTCTCCACGCAAAAAGTCACGGCTCTCTGACTGAGCAGGATTGAAATTTGCGATTGCCGGACTCTTCATCTCAGCGAAGGCATCAGAGTCCGCAGTCCCGCCAACGCCATCTGGCATGATCGACAGCATAGGAGAAGGATTTTCAATCGGTCTTGAAATTTCGGCAGAGTCGCCGGCAAAGAATACCGCCTGCTCAGCAGAAACTGTGGGGGCACTTCGAATTTCAAATTGCGGCCGCACCAATGAGTAAAGAAAGGAAGCCAAAGAGAAGTTGTGTGGCCAGCGAATTTCTTTTTTTTGAGGATGAATGTTCACATCTACCGAATGAACATCAACCATGAGATTTGCCTGAAATATGGGGTAGCGGCCAACTTCGATCAAACCCCCAAAAGCCTCGCGTAGCGAATAAGGGAGTCGTTTGTCGATCACGGGTCGTCCATTCACCGATAGGCGCACTGTTTTTTGAAAGTTCGAGCTCATGGGCGGCCGATAAATTGCGATCTCTACCTTTTTAATTTCCGGTAGGCTGGGTAATTGTTCGAAGTGAAGCATATCCGCCTGTTGAGCATAAATGGCCTCGAAACGATCTCTCAAAGTTCCAGCGATCAAAGTTTTTGTTTTTTTAATTTCTCCGGATTGGGCATCAAGAGCATGCCATTCAAAGGAAATTTCTGGATGCGCCAGTGCTACACTGGTGAGTGTCTCCAAACATTCATTAAGTTCGGAGCCGAGAGATTTCAAAAATTTCTTTCGCGCGGGCACATTAAAAAATAAATCGTCCACCACAACTCGGCTTCCTTGATGGCGTGAGGCGGGTCGTAGTTCAGGGCGGATGCCACCCTTGGATTCCAGAAGCCAAGCCTTCCCTCCCTTTTGAACGCTTTCAATCTTGAGTGAAGATACAGACGAAATTGCGGCCAGGGCCTCGCCACGAAAACCTAAACTTTGAATGGCATCAAGATCATCCACGGATTCGATCTTGCTGGTGGCATGTCGAAGGGTGCAGACCTCAAGATCATCGCGACTCATGCCCGAGCCATTGTCTTCGACTTCTAAGCTTTTGAGTCCACCGTCGATCAGGAGAACTCGGATATGGCTTGCGCCCGCATCTATTGAGTTATCTAGTAGTTCTTTCAAAACTGAAGCCGGACGATCGACTACCTCACCGGCAGCAATGCGATGAATAACTTCTTGCGGTAGCAAACGCACTTTGCGTACGGGTGACGAGTGATGCGTGTCCAACGACATGGGGGTCCTTTTACCTCCCTTCGTGTCAGGAAAAAAGCTAATCGCTCAGGGGCATTCGACCCTCGGAACATTGTCGCAGCGCACGACAGGTCGCCAACTGCGAAAGCTCTGAAATTACAGTGAATTATTTGCCCAGCCCAAGCTCAGGTCGTGGCGATCAAGAAGTGTAAATTTTGAGAAAGCCATAATTTCACCAAACCGAGATGTGGCAAAAGCAGCTCTTGGAGTGTGTCGGTTCTTTGACGGTAGCCCAAAAGTTGTTTGTTTTTCACTTCGCTCTTAATCTTTCCAGTGAAGCGTCAAAATTTATTCATTCGCCTTGGGAGGGTTTGTGAAAATCAATATCAGTAAAGTCTTATCATTATTTCTCTTTGGCAGTTTTTTAGCCGCTACAACAAGTCAAGCACGAGTGACCGTCACCGAAACCGCAACGGAAACTCGTTACGAGATCGAAATTGAAAAAGTCTCGTTTGAGCGGGTGGAAATAGAGAATCGGGAATTTCAAAAAGCAAAGCTAAAGGGTGTCGACGGCTACAACGGGATTCTCTTTCGGGAAGGCTATCCCGAAATCCCCGTTGTTCGAATCTTGGTCAATAGTGCTCCCACAATCCAGACTTCGAAGCCAAATATGAAATCTGCGAAATTTCTTCCGGCTCCGATTCTGCCGGCACAAGCATCATTGCCCAAAATCAAAGGTGCTACGGCTCCCTTTGTGATGAACGGGGCTATCTATAAAAGCAACATGTCATGGCCCAAAACAGACTACAGCGTAACAAAGGCCGGAAGTCTTCGAGGTCAGGAGCAATTCATGGTTACGCTCCATCCTTTTATATACAGCCCTTCGATGAACCGCTATGTCGTCCAAAATCGTTTTGTTGTCGTTGTTCCAAAAACGGCGAAAGTCTCAAAGCAAAAATCCACGGCAGCGGAGAGCATGGTTTTCATCGTTGGTGAAAAGTTCAAAGAGAGCCCCTCTTTGCAGCAGTATGCGCAGTTGAAGAAATCACTGGGCTACCACGTTGATTTCATTGAAATAGGATCAGAAATCCAAAGCCCAGATCAGATCCGTGCAGAAATCCAAAAGCTTTTTGCTCGTAGCAGCAGCCGCCTGAGCCACGCAATCATCATCGGCGACGCCGAAGATGTTCCGGGTCGAAGTTCAGACCTGATTGCGGGAGTTACAGATCATTATTATCGAGCCATCGACACTGCTGACTATGCCAGTGACATCAACGGACCCGATATCGGCGTGGGACGAATCTCGGTAACCAATGAAACTGAACTTGCGACCGTATTAGAAAAATACACCCGTTATCAAGTGGGGGTCTTTCAAACAGAGCAGTGGCTAAATGGCGGCGCGTTCCTTGCGACAGATGATCGATATCAAGTCGCAGAAGGCAGCCACAATTATGCGATTGAAAAATACACTGCACCTGCAGGCTATTCGGGAATCTTTCCCCAACCCAACACGGCTGGCGGCGATCAACTTTACGCCATCACCCACCGCGTTCCCAATAGCACGGTCCAGGAAGCGATGCGCGCGGGCCGAACGCTGATCAACTATTCCGGTCACGGGGCAACGGAATTTTGGGACGCGCCAAGTGTTACTCAGGAAGACGTACGCGCGATCAATCATGAAGCTTTGCCTTTTGTGATCTCGAACGCCTGTATCACTGGTCAGTTTACGATCCCCGAGTCCTTTGGTGAAACTTGGCAGCGACACGCCCAAGGCGCAATTATGTTTTGGGGCTCCATGGATAACACTTATTGGGACGAAGACGACATTCTAGAAAAGCGAATGTACGATGCAATCTACCGTGACTCAAAACTTCAATTTTCAGAAATCACGGACGAATCCTTAAGGGGCGTTTGGCAGTTTTATGGTGGAGAAGGACGAAGTGCCTACTACTGGGAAACCTATGTCACTTTCGGGGACCCGGCGATCCGTTTTCGAACACGTGCAACTCAGGCATTAAAGATTGAGGGTCCCGCAGTTGTTCCCTACGGCTTGCAGGAGATCAGCTACCGAATCACCAACGAGAATGGCCAGCCACTCAAAAATGCCCGAGTTGCTTTGCATGTAGCCCAAGGAAGCTACGTGCGATCTGCAATCACGGATGCAGAGGGAAGAGCAGCTTTCCACCTTGAAGAATCTTTGATTCCGGGAAGCACTCTTGAAGTGAGCGCAGTTGCAGACAATGCCCGACTCGAAAAGAAGCTACTTCAAATCATCAGCTCAGAAGACCCCTTCTTGAGCTTCCAGGATTTTCGCGTCAACGATAGAAGCGACGGCCTCGTCTCTCTGGGCGAATCCGTTCAGCTATCCTTTCGATTGCGAAATCTTGGAAATAGTGGAACCCGTGGCGGAACTGCCGTCATCAAGAGTGTGGAAGGTCCCGCAGAGATTGTTAACGGGCTCATGTTTTTCAACTCGATTGGAGGCAATCGGGATGCTGAACCTACGCATGGCGGTTTTCAATTGAAGATTAATTCGGAGGCCGCCGTCCGGGAAGGTATTCGCCTTGTGATTCACTGGCAGACTCATGAAGGAATCGAGGGCGAAACAACTCAGACCTTCCATGTCGCCAAGGGCGTACTTTCCGTCAGCCAGATCGATTTTGGCGATGCGGGTCGAGGTATTCGCCGGGGTCAGGGTGGCGAGCTCTATATCAGCGTGAAGAACACCGGAAACGAAACAATTCGGGGAGCACGACTGATCCCGAAGGCGGGAGCACTTTTGAGTGAAATTCGCGGCGAAATTAAAATCGCCGAGCTAGCGCCCGGAGCTGAAGAGAGAATTTCTATGCCTCTTTTGGCCAGTGTTCTCGAATCCGCAGAAAATGGTTCGCGAGCGACATTTGAATTATCGGGGGCATACGACAGTCGTGCTCAGGAAGTTGAGCTTCTGTCGGAATCGGGATTCACTGTGGGTGTACTTGAGCGCACGGTCATTGAAGCTTCGGGCTTGGCTATTGCGATTCCCGATAACGGCGCGGCAGTCTCTAGCAGTATGCAGCTGATCCAAAACGGTCTGATCACCCACGTCGGTATCGCAATTGATATAGCCCACAGTTATGTCGGTGACCTCAGCGTAAAGCTTCGCCATCCTGATGGGACAGAGATCACTCTCCATGATCAAGATAACGGAGGTCAGGAAAATCTGATTGTGCAATATGGTCTAGAGGGTCAAGCCCTACCAGCTCTGAACGCCTTGATCGGTAAAGCAATTGAAGGTGAGTGGAAACTGATTGTTCAAGATCACGCATCGAATGATGTCGGGACTTTGAATGCAGTGAAATTAATTGTTCAAGCGTATCAGTAAATTTTTCATAGTTCCGCCCGTCGAAAGCTTTCGACGGGCGGAAGCTCGTTCTGAAATTCTAATTATTCTGAAAAGTGAGTACCGGACTCCTGTTCACTCAAGAATTTTGACGCATAGCAC
This sequence comes from uncultured Bacteriovoracaceae bacterium, assembly GCA_964636255.1. GTDB lineage: Bacteria > Bdellovibrionota > UBA2428 > UBA2428 > UBA2428 > CAXNGS01. The sequence goes on from CAZWNW010000005.1 coordinate 13,157, forward strand.
CTGTGCGCTCAGGCTCACGGGTTCAAGGAAGTACCGAGCAACCCTGGATTTTTACCCAAAAAATTTCACCCCCTGCTTTTTGGCCGAGCCCCGTCTCCATTCTTGGATTTTTAAGTCTTTTGCCGATAGGAACAGAAAGATGAACAAGCTACACCTTATCGGCGTGCCGCTCCTTTTAATGGGAGTAATCCAGTTTTTCTTTGGAGTTTACTGTGTTTTAAAAGTCAGTAAAAAAAATCTTGCGTCACTCTATGTCGCTGGATTTGTATTTGCGACCGGATTTTTTTGCTCAACAATCTCACTCTCCTACATCCGGGCAGGACTTGGACTCGATTACTCACTGTACTATCGGGCCGGTTGGATCGGATATTTCGCCATTCCTTTTTGGTTTAGCCTCTTTTACGAACTTCGGGGCAAGCATCGTCCAATTCAAAAATGGGCGATTTTTATGCTCTATCCCTTTTGGACTATAGTTAACTATTTCAACCTAACGACTAACCTTATTGATATCGAACCCGCATCTTTCATACCATATTCGGATCAAGGGGGCCCGCTGGAGATTCCCACTCGATGGTTTGCAAACCTCCAACTTGTGCTGGTTATAACTCTCATTGTACGTCTCAGGATGGAAAGTATTGGATACCGTCGCCAGCAGTTGAGCTACCTTTTGTTAGGCACATTTATCTATGTCGTCGGAGGAATTCTTATTGCAGGCGCGCCGAGTGGCAAACTTCATTATGATCCCGGTCTAACTGGATTCTGCGGCCTGCCGTGGATTGCCTTAACCTCCTATGCGATTCTAAGACACCGACTATTTGATGTGCGCTTGGTAGCTTCCCGGATATTATCTACCGGCGTATTGATCGCCGCCTTTGGTCTCTTGACCTATTTTTTAATTATTGAGTTCAGAAAGATTGTGGGGAATGAGATGGGAATTTTCTTGGGCTCCTTGCTCTCGATGATTTTTGCATTTGCGAGTCCGATCCCTGCTTTAATTCGACGTAAAATCGACCAATTGGTACTTAAAAGAACATTTGACCATCAAGCTGCACTGAGAAAATCTTCTGAGGCCTTAGTTTCAATATTTAATTTGGACGACTTGCTGCGAAAGTTCTGTGACATTGCTCGGCAAAGTGTTGGGGTTAAGAACGCCGGGTTCTTTCTCTTGCACAAAGATCGCTATGAGCTTCGATGTCTATTGGGAGCAGGTAAAATTGATGAGAAGTCCGCAATCCTCCAGCCGGAAAACTATGTCCCCAACCGAATCGCGCAGCAGAAACATGCTCTAATTAGAGACGAACAACTCAATGTCCTGTCGGAAGAAGAGCTTTCCTTAATTCAAAAAGAGCTCTCTATTGCTTCTGGCGAAGCTGCCGTGCCAGTAATCTACAAGGACACAATGACGGGTTTTCTGGTGTTAGGACACAAATCTAATCGTGAGCCATTCCTCCAAGAGGACATCGATTTTCTCGAAACCTTGAGTTCTCAGGCTGCGGTGGCCATTGAAAATTCTAGGCTTTTTGAAGATGCCTCAACCGATGGCCTTACCGGTCTCTACCGCCAAAAGTACTTCAAGAATCGACTCAAGGTCGATTTCGAGCGCGCCAGGCGCCACGGAAAGCCCCTCATTATTCTTATGATCGACATCGATTTTTTCAAAAAAATTAACGATATTCACGGTCATTTGATTGGGGATACCGTTCTAAAGTCCGTTGCAGAATCCATTCGTGAGGCCCTTCGTATTGAGGACTTGGTTTCACGATACGGGGGTGAGGAATTTGCTGTCATATTGAGTGAAACCTCGACTGAAAAAGTGATTGAGGTTGCAGAGCGAGTTCGTAAGAAGGTTGAGGAAGCACAGTTTGTTCCAGACCTAAATGTTACCGTAAGTATTGGCGTGTATATCATGGAGCAAAACAATGATCGTTCAGAGGTCGAAGTGTTAGAGAAGGCAGACAAGGCACTCTACAAAGCTAAAAATGGAGGACGAAACCGCGTTGTGTTCTACGAAAGGAATTGGGGATGAGCATGGACCGCAAACAGTTAGCGGATTTGTACTTAACCCTTTCACCAAAATCTCTGACATTGGGTGGCGTATTGTTTGCTGCCCTAATCGGCGCATCTATTTTTTTTCTATTACAGGGCTGGAGCTCGCGGCAATCATTTTATCTAATCATCGGCGCGGTCAGTTCGCTGTATTTTACATTTTTGTTGGTATTGTTTTTTTCTCGGGTACTTCAACACGGGTTCAAACGAATTAAAATTAGCGTCATAGGTGTGGAAGATCTAAGCTGGGGAATCGGCGCGATAGAATGGCAAGACATAGTTAGCGTCGAATTACTTCGTTTTCACAAAGAGTCTTTCATTAGTGTACAGGTTGTTGATCCGCAGAAGTATTTATCCCGACTTAGTAAAAGCCAAAAGAGACTGTTGAAGCTCAATGCTCTCTTGGGCGTAGAAGGACTATTCATAAATGCTGGAAACTTAAAAATTTCTCCCGAGGAAGTGCTTCGTATTCTGAAGGATAGGATCACGCGCACACGAGCATCTTTATAATTAGTAGGGAACTATTCGTCGTCCAGATGGAAGGCCGCGAACGACTCTGACAATCCAAGATCCAGAGCTACTCCAAAATAACTTGTTCTGATGTTCGTAGTTTCTATAATTTCATCCACTTTTAAAACCCAAGAATGTCTGCGCCAAATTCCATCTGCGGACAGAGCATAACCAGTACATAGCCGGGTTGAGAGTGGATCCTTTTTCCAAACTTTCGAGGAGTTGCTATGGCAGGAATTGTCATCTCCCTCAAGTATAGAGATTGGTCCTGATGGAAACACGGCTGCGTTTGCCACGAGATATTCAGAGAACTCTTCTTCGGTGTAGGGAATCACCACTGATTGGCCGCCCACATTCAACAGCTTGAGAGAAAGTTCCGCAGCAGCTGGGAATGCCGGGCCATTAGAATCTGTCAGGAGTTCATCCGCTGGAAGGGGGACCAATGCAGCAAGTCGAGCCAACGGACCATCGTACCAGAAAAGTTTTCTCATTTTATCTAATCTAACTGATCGTCTTGCTATGTGAATAGGATAGAGCGAAAATCGACATTAAAGACGGACCCAATGGTGATAGATAGTCGTGACGAACGCTCGGTAATTAGCGCTGAAAACGCCAAACAAGCAAAATTGATGATGGAAAAATTGGCAGCGGAGGGAATTGATGCGGAGCTTTTGCGAGAAACTGGCTCTGGTGTCAGCGCTTCAGGTGTCTACAAAATCTTGACTACTCAGCACGATCGAGCCCATGACGTGCTGACATCTGCGGGGCTTTTGCCCGTTCAATGGATTACATTACGAGTTCAATTGAGCGAAACAGATTCAGCGACATTAGCCGGAATTCTGGGGGCTAACGGTTTTAAGATAAAGTCGGTGTCCGCCATTGAATTTACCGGAGATGGAAAATTTTCTGGATTGGCGATTCTTGTTTCTTCTCACGACTGGGAAAGGGCGAACCGAATGTTGGCTGATATGGGGCTATAATTAGATTCTTGGAGCATTTTCACCCAATTGTGGAATTCGTGTATGGTCGAGCGCGACGCCTATATTTAGATAGTCGACTACGTTGTATTCATGCAAGTTTTGAAGATCCTGCGTGACTGGAAACCTCTCCACTGAAAGTTTCGAAGGTGGCCAGCCCTCTTCTTGAAAAAACTCAGGCTCCTGGTAACTTTGTTCCGATGCTAGACTCAGACAAAGAAATCACGGCCAGTGTCGCAAAGATTCAGAAATTCTACGATCTGCTTAGAATATTTACGTCCTATTCTTATTCAACAGTCTATCGAAGCTGTGAAGTCATTAAAGACAACCCAGAATTCAATTCGCTGTTCTCCAAGTCCGCTCCCTGCAGTCCACAAGACTATGACAAATATATTGCATACGACAGCATAGCCTTTACTCTTTCAAGTTTGGAAAAATTTTCCAATTCTCCCAATGCAATTGCCAACGGTCTAGCTGCTCTGAATAGAGTAGATGTGACAGCAAGTGACTATCAAGAATTGCATGAAATCTATTTACAAGTCCTCAAGTCGCTGATTTCCAAGTCAACAGAATTGCGAAAAATTGAAACAGGTGCGACTCAATTTCGATTTATAAAAATTAACGACACGCTCATAATGATCAGATCTTCCGAATTGCTTCATGTCGAATAAAAACTGCAGCATAAATTTTACGAGATTTTTCAGCAACAACGATGTCTGCAATTGTCAGCAATTCTAGTTCGAGCGAGGGGACTGGTCGTTTCCGATTTCTGGCGGAGCTCACCCGTAGACTCAGTTCATCCAAGCTGGACCGTAGTCCGGGACTTCGTGGAGCTGTGTTGTGGATTCGTTCTCCTTGACCTCATATTCTTCTGAGCAGGAGGCCGACTTAAGCACCGAGGATCCACTTTTCTTACTGCGCCTTAGCACCGACGAATATCGTATTGTCGGCAGACGGTAATCATTGCAGGCAACAAACTCTAACTCCGTTGTTTCATAGGTTGTAGTTTCCTTTTTCTTAGACTCGACGGGAGGGCAAACTACTCCAGTTGGACAGTTGTCATTGCAATACGAGTGCCAGGTATAAATCGTCATACTTTCAAAAACTTTGTCAGCAAGACAAACTCCATCAACGAAAGTTTCTCTATACCGAATGGTGTGTTCTGCAGAAAGCAGCGGGCCCTGCGACAGGCAACTGTCGGCCGAATAAGACTTAATACTGGTAGTCTTGCAAGTTCCGCAATATCGCGCCTGTCCCTCGGGGCAGCTGCCAGCGATAGCTGCCATTTGGAATGAAAGTGATTCTGGCGGTTCCAGTGCTTGCGTCGGCATATTTGAGCTGATGGACGATTTCGGCGGCGGCAGGCTACAAGCCTGAGATGGAGGAGTGGTGAAAGTGTCCGAGGGCAACGGTGGCACCGAGTATGTCGGAGGTACTAACGTCGTGGTCGGAAGTTCCGAGTTGGTCGCCGTTATTTCGTCACTTATTTGAACAGATCCCATTCCATACGATTGAAGGCCCGAAGAAAGTCCGAGTCCGAAAATTAAAATTCCGAAAATTTTCATAAAACAGCCCTCCGAGAATAATCTCCGTTTATAGAATTCCAGCTTTGGCATGTGCTTCGCAAATTAAGATTAGGAGTGTCGCAACGGTGCCGAAAACTTTCGACGGTTTGGCGCGGAGAAAGTTTTCATTTGTAAACACTACCTTTGGCTCTTCGTTAAATTAAATTGATTTGCTTATTGGGAATCGATATCTAACATCCCACCGTTACAGGCCGAGAAAAGCGAGGTTTCGATATGAAGGTTGAAATTATGATAAAGCTGGGATTCTGCACACTAGGAATGTTCGTCGGAGGACACGACGCCTTTTCCAATTTTCCCACTGAGTCGGCATCCCCTCGCTACCAAACCAAAATGGAGCAACGCCGACCAAGAGTAGAACTTCGGCATTCGTCGATAGAGAGAAAATTGATTCTTGCTTCAATATTAAGAACCGCATGTCAGCGGGTTTGTCCCCCCGAAAACCGGCCCGGAGCCGATGTATCGAGTGAGAATTTCATGCGCTCAAGTGTTTTTGAAACTCTCGATCGATTCTCTAACGGATTTGGATCCGGATTTCGCGATCGCTACGTGACACTGATCGAAATTGCTGTTTACAATCTACTTCAAAAGTCAAACATCGAGATTTCCAGAAGATCCCTCTTCAATCGTATCAAACCGTTCTACTTAGACCGTGGCGCAACTTGGGCGGAGGTTGTTGATATGCTAGAGGACTCAGCAATATTTTTCTCTGAAGATACCGCTGAATTTTGATTTCAAATGTAAACGAAGTGACGAAGTTGCTACGTTTTTCCAGCTTGTTAAGAACAGATTTACATTGAGCCGATGCTGCCGAGAATTCAAAATGAACTCATGAGAGATCAAAGACAGCCTCTGGCTTCTGGATGGCTACTATTCACTTTATTTACGTCAGTACTTGCGAGCTCCGCATTTGGCCAGTCACGCTATCCTCAAAACACTCGTGGTTTAGCCGCGATCAAGATGCTGGGAGCTCGATTACCTGATTTCTCCAAACGCTACGGCTTTGACCCTAATGAACTGAAGCGTAACTTTGAGCGCGATCGACATTTGGTATTAAGTAAGGATGGAGAGCTACACTATTCATGCGAAGATGGATATATTGTCGACGAGGTGGCTGGGGCGCAGAGCCTAACTTCAGTATTGGGTTCCATAGTGGTTAATCTTGACGAGGTTTTTCAATTGCAGAGTCAGCCAGGTGTTTCCCGAGTGATTTATTTGGATTTCGATGGACATATTACCTCTGGCACGACCTGGAACTCCTCCTATACCAATGGAGCCGATATAGTAACTCCGGCCTTCGATACCGATGGTGATCCAGGCACATTTAGCAATAGTGAACGTGAATTGATTCACGCCGTGTGGACGCGAGTCTCTGAAGCCTATTCACCTTTTTCTGTAAATGTGACCACCAAGGATCCCGGAGTGGAGGGTCTTAAAAAATCATCTTCTGGCGATTTTACCTACGGAATTCGGGTAGTGATCGGGCCCAATACTTGGTACCGCAATGCCGGCGGGGTAGCCCGAGTCGGCTCATTCAATCTTAGCACGGATACTCCAACATTTGCGTTTTCAGACGCTTTGTTAAACAACGTGAAGTATATGGCAGATGCAATTTCCCATGAAGTTGGACATACTTTAGGACTCTCTCACGATGGAACTACTAGTTCAGCCTACTACCAAGGGCACAATGGCTGGGCTCCCATCATGGGCATTGCCTACTACGTTCCATTATCTCAATTCAGCAAGGGGGAGTATGCAAGTGCAAACAATTTTCAAGACGATGTTAACGTGATTCAAAATTATGGGCCAATATTGGTTGCCGATGATTATGGGCAAACAACTTCCACATCATACAAAGTTAAAAATTCCATATTTGATATTGGCGGCCGAATTTCGATTCAGGGGATGTTGATGTCTTTCGTTTTGAAGTCATAGGGGGGCGCATGCAACTCGGAATCTCTGGCTTTTCTAGCCAGCCCTCCTTGGATCTACAGGCAAGCTTGGTCAACGATCGTGGAGATCTATTGCGAGAGATTCGCCCTCTCCAAGGCGTTTCCCAAATCGACGTTGATCTTCCTCAAGGTATTTTCTATCTACATGTCGAGGGTTTGGGGCGCGGAGATCCGGCACAAGATGGATACAGCGACTACGGAAGTCTCGGACTCTACCGGATCACTGGTTCAGCGAATATTGTAGACCTTCCCAATGAAAGCCCAGTGCCGATCATAAACTCCTCAACTGCCACGGGTTACGCGCCACTTTCCGTGTCATTTTCATCTAATGGATCATATGATCCGGATGGAAGCATTGCTAGATATTTATGGGACTTCGGCGATGGAAATGTTTCAAACCAGGCTAACGCCAACCACGTTTATCAACATCCCGGCACCTACAATGTTCAACTAACCATCGAGGACGACCAAGGAGCAGTCAGTATCGCCAGAACATCAGTTGAAATTTTAGAAGCCCCGCCCGTAAAGCGAATTGATCTAGCCGAACTAAGCGCAAGCATTCAATCTCAAAAGGGAGGATCCTTTTTGGTGATTCGAATTCTTGTTATGGACTCTGATGGACGCCCGGTTGCAGGGTCTCCAGTAGTTGTATCGTTGAGCGGTGTTATAAGGGGGACTCTATCCGGGCAGACTGGACCAGACGGATATCTAATTGTTTCTTCCTCCAAGATCCGAAAAAGCGGAGACGTTCAAATTATAGTGAACTTGGGAATTCAAGATGGAATTCAGGTCGATGAATCGTTATATTCAGTTTCATCCGAACTAAATCTTAGAATTCTCTGAGTATATAGGTGGATTATCATGGCTGGAAAATCTGGTTTTAGTTTATCTGAGATTCTTGTAACAACCGCCGTGGCAGGGCTTTTAATGGTAATTGTGGTTCCAAGTGTAGCTAGTTACAGGGCCAGGGCTCGTCAAGCTGAGGCGAAGAGTATGGCAACAAGCCTTTTTGTTGCTCTACAGGCATTTAAGACTATGTCCGGAACCTATCACGCTTACTTGCCTACGGTTGGTTTTTTTGTTGAGGGTTACGACACCAACTCTTCCGCAGGCATCGTCCTGCGATCGAGCCGTCGCGCCTATGCCATAGCTTTAGAATCCAACCCACTTCCGCAATCGCTCGCAAATATTCCCGTAAGCTTGGCAAGCCTGGGTCTCACAGCTCCTCCGCCGTTCAATGATGCAGCTTTTAATTGGCGAGGTTGGGGTGCAACCTCAGGCATCTGTCATAGTGCCTCACTCCCTACCTTTTCAGAATCGCGTTGGGCGCTCTACCAGGCTGCAAATCCGGCACTTTGTCCTCGGATGTCTCGAGATCAGTTCTGCGCGATCATTTATGGTTGCCCAAAATCCAATATTCGAGGCTTTGCCCCACAGCCGTTTCACGCAGATCACGATGTTTGGGTGATTCGTGAAAACAGCACAATATCAAATGTTCAGTCAGGAATTTGATTTTTGGGCCCGAAAAACTTGACTTGTTTACACTTGAAATCAATTCACGATCAAGTGTTTGACTCGGGTAATCAATTTCTGTACTTTGGCGCCCTCTTAGATGGAAAAATCGGTTGCTATCCAAATGCTAGACGACATTTATCAACTTCGTCGCAAGCAGAACTCCGCCTATTCCATTCGGGCCTTTGCTAGAGACCTGGGAATAAGTCCGGCCTATATTAGCTTGCTACTAAGTGGCAAACGCCAATTGACCCCCAGAAAGGCGCTGGAAATTGGCCGACGATTGGGCTTTCGAGGACTCAGCGCTCGTAAATTTGTGAAATCTACTTTGCCTCCCAATCTGAGATCCGCTGGATCAGCCTTAGTTGGCGATACGAAGATAGACGACTATGAAACTTTGGGGCTCGACCAATTTCGGTTTTTAACTGAGATTCATCATGTTGCGATTCTTGATTTGGCAACTTGTTCGGATTTTAATTCTGATCCTCTCTGGATCGCAGACCGTCTGAATCTAAGGATCGAACAAGTCGGGGAGGCACTTTCGCGGCTTCAGCGCTTGGGACTTCTTTGTTTTAAAGATGGGAAACCGTCTAAAACTAAGCGGAGAATTATGGTCACCGATGAAAAATCTCAAGAAGCTATCAGAGATTTTCACAGAAAATTGATGTACCGTGCAATTGACGAGCTTCAGAATTCCAATTTCTCCGATTTTTCTCGCCGTTCCATCTCAGGCATGACTATGGCCATTAATCCCAAAAGGCTTGGACAGGCTTTTGCACGAATAGATCGATTTCAAAAACAGCTAGCCCAGTTTTTGAGTGAGGGAGACTGCACTGAGGTCTATCACATGGGAATCCAATTTATACCTCTTACGAGTCGAAGGAGCTAAAGATGCTACAATCAGTTTTTCTGTTTTCATTTGCCTATTTTTCAGTCCTAGCTTCGGCGGAAAAGGGAGGAAGCACAGGAGTCGGACGTGGCGGTGATCCAAGAAAGAAGATAAGCTCACAATGGGATCCATTCCTTGAGCGTCCAACGACCCAATCAGTTTTTGGCCCCTGGTTCGTCAATGACAACCTAATCAGAAATCTAAAACCATCTTTGATTGTTTATCTTAGAAATCGCGGTGACTTCCGTCACTGGAAGGATTCCAATACGGCAGATATTATGAGATTTCTGATCCGTGAAGGCCTCATTCAGGACATCAGATTTGCATCCTATTACAACGAATCGGGAGCCTGTTCCCTAGGCGAAGCCAGTGTTGCAGGACGAGCCAATGACAGAGACTTCGGTGGCGCTATTTGCCTCAGCCCGGATTTTTTTGAGCGAGGTGAGTGGGGCCCCATGGCCACCTGGGCAATATTGGCGGGGCTTGCTATTCATGAACATGCGCATCACTTTGGCGTTGAAGATGAGGATCATGCGCTAATGCTTGCTGTCGCTTCGGATTTCTCAGTTTTTATGAAAGAACAGAGGATTACATACAGTCCGCTCTTGCATCGGTTCTTTTCGAAAACTCTGCCGCACGACCCAGAATTGAAGCTGTCACCCTTTTAAAAATTGGTCTAACAATCTATTTCTGTTTTAGTTTAGGTCCAAAGTTGGCGTTATTAAACCAAGGTATCTAGCCCGACCGACTGGAATACATCTTTATTAACAACGATGTTAACGATCGGTCATACTTCGTCGTTTTCAGGTGTTAACAAAACATTTTTTCTTTACAAAATCTACACTGTCCCCAGAAACCGCAAGAAGTTAAACTCTCAAATAGGAAGTAAGCGGGGGATCTTATGCCAATTTTTCGTGGTTCTCTTTCTACACTGTTTATACTTTTGATCGTATCTTGTAGTGGTTCCGTTGACCCGCTTACAAACGGAGATACTCACAATAAAATCGAGCTTGCTGAAGTACCACTCTCTCTAAATTCGACGGCTTCTTCTCGGGACCAACATTGTGCAATACTTTTTAACGGCGATATTAAGTGCTGGGGTGCATCTTCGTCTATTGGATTACTCGGCCAGGGAAACAACTTTTCTGCAATTGGAATCAGCGGCTCTCAGGAGATATCCGAGCTATCTCCGCTCCAGTTTGGCGGCCTAAAAGCAATCTCAGTTTTTTCTGCAGTTGAGACATTTTGTGCGCTTTTCACCAACTCTAAAGTCAAGTGCTGGGGGAATTTACCTCATACTGGTGAAAAAATTGGGGATGAAGACGGAGAACTGGCTGTAGCCGAATTTATAGAATTTGGTAGCGACAAAGAGATCCGGTCTCTCAGCATCGGAGATAGCTTTCTCTGTGCACTATTTGCCGATGGATTCGTTCGTTGCCTGGGAAGCAATTCAAGAGGACAATTGGGACAGCCTGGATTCAGCGGGGGAGAGTCCGGAATGGAGAGTAGTCTTGTTCAACTCCCTCAAGGACTTCGTGCGTTGAGAATAGCCTCCACTAATTCCAACACCTGCGCGATACTGGATGATGGCACTATACGCTGTTGGGGTGATGGTTCTCACGGAGTTAACGGAAATGGATCAACTTCGATCGTGGGAGATGAAGCCAGTGAAATGGGCGAAGAAATGGAATCTATCTCCATCGCGCCAAACAGTAGGCCTATTCACCTCTATTCCTCCGCCGCTCACTATTGCGCACTTTTCGAAAATGGAAAAATAAAATGCTGGGGTGATAACGACGATGGAGAATGTGGCACTGAAGGTGAAGCCTTTGGTGATGCACCTGGAGAAATGGAAACATTGTCCTATTTAAGTTTCTCTAAATCTGAAGCCATTGTTGCAATTGGCCTTAGCAATAACAACTCATGCGCGGCATTTTCCGATGGCGCCATCATTTGTTGGGGTTTCAATGAACTCGGACAACTTGGTCAGGGCGACACTTTGAGCCGAGGCAAACTCCCCGCTTCGTCCGTTTCCGCAATTTCTCCAATTTCATTCTCCACTTCGGATTCAATTTTCGAGTTGAGCCTTGCTTATCAAAGTCCATGCGCCCATCTTTCGGATGGAACAATAAAATGTTGGGGGCGTGGATCTTTGCTCGGTGTAGGCGTTTCCGACCCTAATCACGCTGGCGATTCGCCCGGCGAGATTCAAAATCAACCGAAAACTATGCTTGGAGGCTTACTCCGCAATCCATCAGAGTAAAAAAATTGGGAACCTTTGTGAGGATTTAAAAATGAAGTTATTGAAACCAGCTTTCCTTTTCTTTATTGGTGTATTTACCATTTCGGGATGTGAAGTACCGCAAGCCGCTAAGAATGTTCTTCCAGGTCAGGGGGATGATGAAACTTTACCTGATGATAAATTCGATTTAACCAGCGGACGATCGCCCGCGAATTTTTTAGCCAATTGGACTGTGGTCAATGCAACTTCCTCGCACCCATGCGGACAATCTTGGTGCCTAGAAATGGCTCCGTGCCAAAGAGAGTCTGCCGCCATACATTCAAATTCAGAACAGTATGCTGCCAGTTTTGGAAGTTTTACCGCAGTAGTTAAGGTCAAATTTTCCAGTTTCACAAAGAAAGACTTGAATTCACTTCTTATATTTGAAATAGGAAGCTCAATGTACCAGATCATGAATACATTGGTTAACTTCGGCGGAAAAAGCATTGCTCTTAATCCTCCCATCGCTCCCGGCGACGAAAGGGAGTTTTGGCAAGTGCTTGATCAAGGCCAGGTATCTTATTACGTAGATTCGGAAAAAGTAGGCGAGACTGACTTCAATTTTTCTGGTGAGAGCCCAGAGTTGCGTTTCAGAATACATCAGTTGCCAGAAAACTTGGCAGACTGCTCCATTTCGGGGGGAACAAAGATAGAAATTAAAGAGCTAAAACTGGCTTCAAGCGTGATCAGACCAGACTAGAAATCGACAAATTGTTGACACCATGCGTTAGCGTGGGTACACTCCGCCCCAATGCATGCCATATATAAAATCTGTTTAATTATAGGTTTATCGTTAACTCTTAATGCAAATTGCGTGGACATCGAATACTTTCGATTCCCCAAAAGCATTTCCGGCAAAACACTGGTCATTGAAGACCCATCAGTGACCGATATCAATATTGAAATCACGAAGCAGGGTTACACCTCTCATCAGATCGAGGTGACCGTTAATGGCCGGCAAGAGTATTTTGGAGCCCGTCGACTCATCGGAATCCGACAACTGAATGAGAAACTGGCTCGGGCTCGCGAAGAGGTCAAAAGTGCCCAAAGCCGAAAACGTCCGGTCGTTTTGAGGTTCGAAGATCTCGCCGACTTCTTTGATCGAGATTTTGTTGAAGTTGTTATTTACAATCCTGCCGTCAAATAAAACAGCTTCAATTGCTTGGCCGAATTAATAAGGTTAGTTGAGCATTGTATTGCCACTCCGTTGTGTAGGAAAGTTAACTCCGCATCCCGACTTCGACTTCGAATTCAATCAAGACTCTGTGGCTATACATACAACCGCCACCTTATTCCACTGTCTCGCAATACCGATTGTGAGGGACTCTTGGAGGCGGAAATTACCGACGTCGTCTTTTAAATGTTGCGACAAAAAGAGACGCGCCGCTCTCCCTCAATCGAAGCTGAAAAAAAGCTTTACACATTCTTTAAAATGCCTAGAGCTTCGACACTTCGAGGCGCGTAAATTGTCTTCGTTTACTAAAGCTCAGCAATAACAATTTCTTATCTTCAAAAATTGGCGCGTTTGTTTTTAACAGTGGGCAATTCTCGTCTCAAACTGCAGTTTTTCGTCGAAGTCTTTGACAGTTGCTGATCCTGGAGACAGAAGCCAAAACAGGGTTAACCAATTGAATGCATGGAGATTTTCTATTTAATGCAGGTTTGGCCCGCTTCCTGCAACCTCTATTGGGCTCGGTCAACAAAGGATCAGAAAGATCCCAGGGCTTGAGGTTTGATGACCAAAGGAATGGAGTTTGAATATGGAAGTTTCAAAAGTGACACGATGTCTCTCGGGAACAGGATTGTTCCTCTTCGTTCTTTTTGCCCAAGGATCGTTCGCAGGGAATGCGAAGCATGTTGCCAAGCATGAAAATTCAGGAAAAGAATTTTCAGCTCAGATCGGAAGAGCTAGCCTCACGGTCGAGGACCTCAAGACGCTTCTGGGACAAAGTACCCGGGACCCGTCGAGTCAGGATGGGGAGCAGAAACAGGATGTGACTGCCCCCTCCAACCCTTTAAAAATCACTCTTGATCGAGCGTCAGCGCGCCGATTGGCAAGAGTTTTAGCAGAACTTGAAATCAAACGTATCGACTTCGAACGCAAAGTTACCGGTGAAAGCGAAGCTGAGATTGAGCGCTTGCGCTCGGAGCGCACTAAGATCCAAACTTCTCGCTTGAGCTCCACTGAATCGAAGGATGCAAAATTGTCCCGTGATCTTTTCGACTCATTCTTGAGCGAAGCTAACTCCAAAGCCAAGATCGAAGATGCGATGCTGCAGTTCGACCAAGCTCACTTAGTTAGCATTGATTTTCTAGAGACTGAGGAATACAAGTCCGTCCAAACGATCTACATCGGCGAAGATCTGGCTTGGAGCGCTGAGACGAAGAAAAAACAGAGCTACGCTCGTAAGTGATCTGGGGAGATTGAAGGGGGCTTGTAAGCCCCCTCTGAATGCGCAATTATAATCTCTTCATGGGAGCAAATGACGGGAAAAGAGATTCAGCTTTTTGCTATTTTCCGTTTGTGCAACTTCTCCTTCGGCCCGAAGGCATCGTAAATCCTTGTTGCTGGAACCAAGACTACAATCTCGGCGAAATTCAAAAGGAAAGCCTTTTCGATATTTGGAATGGTGAAGCCATGAGAGCTTTGCGACGCGAATTCCTAGAGGGAAATCCTAAGGCCTGCGAACAACAGATTCGCCATATGAAATGCCATTTATGGAGTCACCGCTTCGCCAAGGAAAATCTTGAAATTAAGGAGATTCAGAGCGCGGCACCGAAGCGGATGGACTTGCGTCTGAATGGTCGATGCAATCTTAAATGCATCATGTGCGAGGTCTGGCAGCAGCCCAACGGAATTTACGATGAATCTGATTTTTGGAGTCGCGGCCCTAAGGAGATTTTTCCATTTTTGATCGAACTCGATGTATTGGGCGGCGAGCCCTTCATACAAGTGGATACCTTTCGATTGATGCGCGAGGTTTCCGCGGTCAATAAAAAATGTACGTGGTCATTCGTCACCAATGGTCAGTACCGGTTTCGCGACTCAATTCGCCTGGCGCTGGACCAGATCGAGATTCGTTGGGTACAAGTCAGCGTTGACAGTCTTCGAGCTGATACCTACGCCAAAATTCGTCCAGGTAGTGGGGATCTTGGGCGAGTCATCCGAAGTCTGGAGGATTTTCGTGACTACCGTTACGAACGCCGCTTGGCAGACCGACCCATGAGCCTTACGGTTTCCATGTGTGTGCAAAAGGACAACTGGCATGAAGTCGGAGATTTTCTTGATTACGTGCGCTCACTCAAACTGGAGGCTGTGCTGCAATTTGCTTATCAGCCTATGGAAACCTCGCTGCTAAGCTTTCCAGAGAACATACGGCTGGAAATTGCTGAAAAATTTTTAGATCTTACCGAAGACTTTCCGCGGGAAGTTCTTGATCCTGTGCTGCTCCCTGTTTTGGAATCACTGCCTCAGCCAGCCAGCCGCTTAGTTCGCGAAGTTAATCCTTCGTAGAAAGCTAAACCCTCATTGACGGGACCATCAAAGAGAATCCGACCCGCGTCTAAAACGATCACTCGGTTACAAACTTTCTGAATTTGAGCGGCCTCGTGACTTATAAAAATTACGGAGCCTGAAGAGCGGAGCATTTGCAGCATTCGATTCGATATTTTTTCGCGAAAAAATTTGTCTGCCCCCTCGAAGACCTCATCCAAAATTACGAGATCACAGGGAGCTGCTGCTGCTAAGGATAACCAGAGTCGAGTTTGCATTCCTGAACTGTAGGTCCGGCAGGGCACATCTAAGAATTCGCCGAGCTCTGTGAATTCCAGAGCTTCATTTAGAATTTCATCGCGGCGCTTATCATCTGGGAAAAAGAAGGCTGATAGTAGGCGTGCGTTTTCACGTCCTGTCAGTTCCGGCTGCACCCCAAGTCCAACGTCGAAGAGTGCACGAACTTTTCCAAATACTTCAATTGAACCACCCTTTGGTTTGTAGGCGCCCGCTATTGCGCGACAAATAGAAGATTTTCCGGCACCATTCACCCCAAGAATACCCAGTCGCTCGCCTTCGCGCAGTTCGAGATTCAAATCCTCGGCCACGACGACGTTTTTCTCCATTTCCTTTAGGGCCGCGGCTGAATTCGTGAACATGTGAACGAAGAGATCCCGCATTGATGTGGGGGCATAACGAAAAGTTTTAAAATTCAAACTTAAATTCTTCACCCGAAGGATCAAGCGAGCGTCAGAGGTGGAAGTAAATTTCATTACGTTTCCTCCTCCATAGTAGTGCTGCTATCAGCGCGAAAGATATCGCCACGATCAATCCAATTCCAGCAGCCTGCCAAAACAGCCCGGCTTCGAAATTGTAGATTGCCCGCCTGAAGGGATCCATCAATCTATAAATCGGATTGATCTCCATGACCCATCGAAATTCAATAGGAACCATTTCGATAGGATAAAATATGGGAGTTACATAATAACCGATAGACAACAGAAAGCTTAGTATGAAACGCGTATCGCGGTAGAAGACGTTTAGTATAGCAACAATCATACAGAGGCTGTATGTCCCCAATAAAATTATAATGATCGGGATCGGCAGTAGTAGAAGTCCCCACGGATTGATTTGCGCATCCCCAACCACAATCGAGGGAATTAGGATCAAGGTGAAGGCGATGAAAAAATTTACGAGGTTGTCTAAAATCTGCGCGATGATCAAAACCGAAGGTCGAACGGTCATTGAAGTCAGGATTTGTTTATAGTTCACAAATAGAGGAGCGCAGAGATCGATGGATTGTTGGAGAAAGATCCAGACGAGCAGTCCCGAGAGTAAAAATTGATAGTAATTAGGCATCTCGATCCAGAGGATGCGGGTGAAAACGAAACTCTGAACCCCGAAAACGATGAGCGGTCCCAAGACCACCCACACCAAGCCCGCGATGGTATCGCGGTAGCGGGTTTTCATGTTGGCGAGGGTCATCATCCACGCCTGGAGCCAGAAAACGCGGAAATTCATCGAGCCTGCCTTTGCTTTGGCCCAGTGACACGATTACGGCCATTATTTTTTGATTGATAAAGAAGTTCGTCGGCAGCCTCAATCATCTGCGTGGCCTTTTTAAAGGCGGGTTTCCAGGTGATCACTCCAAGCGAGGTTGTGACCGCAATCTTTTTTCCATCAAAAACGAAATCGTGATCTTCGATGGTCTTTCGAATCCGATCGGCAACATTCATGGCGGCTTCTAAATTGGAATCCGGCATTACTAATACAAATTCTTCACCACCAAAACGCGCAAGTACATCGTCTTGACGGATCACGCTCTCGCGAAGCACTTTGCAGACTTCGATTAGGACATAGTCTCCAGCGATGTGCCCGTAGATATCATTGATTTTTTTGAAGTGATCCAAATCAAAAATAATCAGACTCAAGTGATAACCGCCACGTGCGGTTTCAATTGCGGACTCCAAGGAGTTGAGCATCGCTCCTTTGTTAAGAGCACCTGTCATGGGATCGCGCGTTCCCTTTTCGTGAAGAGATTCCACTAGCTGAGTGTCGAGCTTGCTATCGGAGTAGCGAAAGACGCATGTTCCGATTTTGATTTGATCTCCGGATTTTAAATAAACTTCGCCATCAACTTGCTGGCCATTCACAAATGATCCATTCGTGCTCTTGTTGTCGACCAAAAGAATTTTCTTACCGGTGCGAATCAGAAAGGCGTGTTCGGCACTGACGGCGCGCTGCTGAAGACAGATGTCGGATTTCGGATGACGTCCCATAGTGTTTCGTCCCTCGCGTAGGCGATAGACTTTTCCGAGCAACTCACCCTGAACGACGATTAAAGATGGGTCGTTTTTCTTGGCCTGTTTTACGAGCTCGTGTGCTTCCGCGCCCGGACTGGTCAAGATTTCAGTGCGCGTTGCCGTCATCCGCGTCACTTTTGTTCCCTTCTTTTTCTTCACCGCCATAGCAGTTTCCTCTCGCTAGTTTTCAATGGAAAACCCTCTGACTTCCTTCGCAGTACTCGCGCATTAAAGACGGCAGTTGAACGGCGTTGGCTGTTTGAATTTCTTCACATGCCTGCTCCATGCTGATCAATCGAATTTGATAACCGCGGCGACCATCGGCCGCGCCACCTTGAAGATATCCCTCGAGTTGATTCACATTCCAATCAGGATTGAACGCGGAAGCTGCGGAACTTTCATTGGCGTAGAAGAGTGGTTTTCCATCGGTACTGGAAAATCGTCCCATTTCGGATTGGGGAATCAAAGTGGATACATGCCAAAGTGAACTGCTACCGCCGATGTTTTCGATGGGAACCCCGCGCTGTCGCATGCGATCCGGCATGAAGTAGTTACTACTCATTTTCTGTAGTCGGCTCACCGTACGCGGATCGGTCGACTGTGATCCGATGGGCAGCGAGAACTCGATCGGATACTCAGAGACCTGCGCCGGATTCAAGGCAAGAAAGGATGGTGGATCCGGGAAGACCGTCCAAAGAAGTCCTTCATAGAGGGTAGGGGCTAGTGCGTTGCAAAGAAAGGGCATCGGATTAGATTGGCAAGTGTGCGCCCCCGGCATTTGAAAACTTGAGTCGATCACGCTGGGACGTTCCGGAGTTGCGAGGCTACTGCCATGAGGCGTTGCCATACGGATGCGCCCAGCCGGATTTCGAAGAGACGCTTCGAGATGCTTTAGGATTCGAATGTGGCCGATCCCGGGAAATTCATTAGAGCCTGACTGTCGAATATCACCGGGATAAAAACTCAGGTTTGCAGGTTGACCCTGCGCCTTTTTAATCGGGAGACCGGAAACTTCGAAGTTTACGCGTTCAATGGGAGGCGCGATTCGTGAGCCGAAGGGCTTAGCAGCGCTGGTGGCGACCAATGTAGGAGTTAATCCCCGCGGCCAAAAGAGAAGGCTCGGTCGAACTTGAGCTTGAAGAACAATCTGAAATGGAATTTTGAGCGCCTGATATTCACTGGCACCCAGTGAACGATTGTGACGGGCCCGAGAAAGTCCCAAGAAGACGAATCCTGCTTTTGTCGGATCTGCAGGATCAGCCGCCTGCACTAGACGAGGAATGAATCGACAACGATTACCGGTCCATTGAGATTCAATCACGCTCAAACTGAAGCCCACGAGTTGGCGTTCAAAATAATTAGGAAAGTTTCCGCCGGGCTCGTCTTCGCCGATCAGCGTCTGGGGATCGGCTGCAATACCCTCGTCGGTGAAGGCACGTGTTTCCGGGGGATTAATGTATTGCAGTGATTCGGCGTCCACTCCATCGCGATTCGCGGTGATGAGATTGTCGTAAAAAGTTCGGTAAATCGATTGATCACCCAGCCCACCGGAACTGCTGACGGCTTCTCGCTCGGCCCCCGTGGAAAAAGCCTGCGAAAACTCCCGCAGGATGATGGACATTTCTTCCATTTGAAAAAAATTTCGATCGCGCAGATGGCGGATGATGTAATTGAAATAGGCCTGATTTTGTCCGCTTGATGCAAGACAGTTGTCACGAAAGGCCTGGTTACCACGTCGCTGCACTCCTGCCAGAGCGGAACCAAAGATGGGGATTGGGGGTGCCTCGGCAAGACCGCTAAATGATCCACGGCTGGCTTCGATGAATTTGCAAAAGTCAGTGTCAACCGAAGCCCGTCGTAGATTACTTCGAAGCTCCTCGGGTGTGCTGGGTTCATAACCCGGAATTGTTTGGCAGATCCCTAAAGCTAGTTCCCCAGGAGTTCTCGGATCTAAGAGTTTATCAAAGGCTGGGATTGTCCCACTGCGCTGGGTTACTTGTTTAATGAATCCAGTGTTGTAGCGCGACTGCGTGACGTAGATATCAAACAAAACAAATTTATAGTTCTGCCGCATGCGATAATTGATGAGTGCGATGTGATTGAGGAATCGAGCTTGCCACGAAGCGCCTGACATCGCGGCCAGGTCTACGGAGTTTTGGAGATTGATTTTTGCTTGCACGAGATGGCCGATGTTAACGACCATGCCGAAAAAAATGATGAGCGTAGTCATCAGGAGAATCATCAGTATCAAAATTTGACCGCGAGCTTTCTCTGCTCGGGCCCTAATTTTCTCTGTCATCCAGAGAACTTATCGGTGAAATTCGCGAAGTCTCTTAGAGGCAAAAAACTTGTGATTGCTGCCCCGTGGCAACAATCAGCTGAGAGCCTGGTCGAGGTCAGATTTCAGGTCCTCAAGATCCTCAAGTCCGACGCTGATGCGAATGAAATTGTCCGAGATTCCGTTCGCCGTGCGAATCTCTTTCGGCACACTTGCGTGAGTCATGATTGCAGGATGTTCGATAAGGCTTTCCACGCCACCCAATGACTCGGCGAGAGTGAAAATTTTGACCTTCTTGAGAACCTTGACCGTTTCTTCCAGACCACCCTTTACGTAGAAACTCATCATTCCACTGAAGCCCTTCATTTGACGCCGTGCCAACTCGTGTTGGGGATGAGAGGGAAGTCCGGGGTAGATCACCCGTTCGACCTTGGGATGTTTTTCCATCCACTGCGCCAATTCCATGGCGGCCTTTTGGTGAGCCGCCATTCGGATGGGGAGTGTTTTTAAACTTCGAAGAACTAACCAGGCATCGAAGGGGGGCAAAATGCTTCCCATGCTGTTTTGATTGAAATACAAACGCTCGGCCAAATCATCCCGACGAGTAACCAACGCTCCGGCCACCACATCGGAATGCCCATTCAAGTATTTCGTCATCGAGTGCATAACGATGTCCGCTCCTAGATCAAGCGGCGCCTGGAATATGGGACTTGCGAATGTGTTGTCGACGACCAGAATCAAGCCGAATTTTTTTGCGATCTTTGCGCAACCTTCGATATCAATGATTTTCAAAAGCGGATTTGTCGGCGTTTCCACCCACAGAATGCGAGTGTTTTTTTGAACGGCGGCTTCGACACGATTGAGATCCGAGAAATCTAGGAATCGAAAATCCATATTCATGTTGCTAAGAATTTTTGAAAACAATCGATAGGTGCCGCCGTAAACGTCGTCACAGCAAAGGACGCCGTCACCACTTTTCAAAAGACTCATCACGAGACCGATGGAACTCATGCCTGAACTACACGCAAAACCATAGGTGCCACCCTCTATGAGGGCGACACAGTCTTCAAGTGAGCGACGGGTCGGATTGTGGGAGCGGCTGTATTCGTATTCGCCGATCGGTTCACCAGGCGCACGCTGTGCGTAGGTTGAAGTTTGATAAATCGGTGGCATCACGGCCCCCGTTACAGGATCAGGTTTTTGCGCGCCATGGATCGCAAGTGTCGCAGTCTTCATGCCGAGGAATTCTTCGAGTCGCTTTTTATTGTCGCCGCCGATCGTCACGCCCATTATTCCGCTCCTTCAATTTTCTTGGCCGTAGGGAGATACTCCACTCGGTTAGAGGGTCTTTCATCTCCCCACCGCAAATCGATTTGATTTTTTTCAATCCAGTGTGGATTAAATACTTTCGAGAGATAACGACTGCCGCTATCCGGGAGGATTACGAGAGCTTTGAGTGGTGTACCACCCTCCATTTCGTGTCGGCATAAAAACTGTGTCGCCCCATAGAACGCCATGCCACAGCTACCACCAACTAAAATTCCTTCGCGAGTCGCCAAGATTCGGGTCGCCGTCATTGCCTCTTGATCTGTGACCTGCACACACTCATCCACCAGCGAGAGATCCATCGTAGAGGGTACGAAGTCCTCGCCTACTCCTTCTGTGAGGTAGGGATGCACGGGGCTTGGTTTTTTCTCTTTGATCAGACCGTAATAGAGACTTCCCACGGGATCGACCCCTACGGCTTTCACTTTTTCGTTTTTCTCTTTCAGAAATTTTGCAACACCCGAAAACGTGCCGCCCGTTCCAAGGCCTGCAGCATAAATATCAAGTTCTTTGCCGAAGTCGGCCCAAATTTCGGGTCCCGTAGTTTCGTAATGAGCCTGGGGATTGTCCGGATTGTGATACTGGTTGGCGAGAATGGCGTTAGGGATTTCTTTCGAAAGCCTACGGGCCACGCTGTAGTAGGAATCCGGACTATCGGGCGCCACATTCGTCGGACAGATCACAACGTTTGCACCATAGGCGCGCAGAGCATTCACTTTTTCCGCCGACATTTTATCGGCCATGACAAAAACGGAGCGATAACCCTTGATCGCGGCAACGATCGCAAGACCGGCTCCAGTGTTCCCGGAAGTTGCTTCTACTATCGTTCCACCTGGCTTAAGTTCGCCGCGTTTTTCGGCTTCCTCGACGATTTTCAACGCGATTCGGTCTTTGACGCTCCCGCCCGGATTGAAAAATTCCACTTTTGCCCACAATTCGCTCTTCAAGGTCCAGGGCCGTGCCGTGGGCACATGTTTTAATAGCCACGCGCTCGGGGGAATATTTTCTACGGAATTCTTCAGTTTCACCACGGGAGTCTTTCCAATGGTCTCCAAAACACTCATCGCTTTCATGACAAGGACTCTAATACAGTGTGGCCCAAAATTCTTCACCTAGAGCTAAGTTCTGATGCTAAGTTTTTTCTCTTCTTGCGACTTTTCGCCATGGGTTTTAGGAATGAAAACTAAGATCTAGGGAGGTCCCTCATGAGCCTTTTCTTTAACGAAACCCATACGGCACTTCAGGAAAGCGTAAGACGCTTTGCCGAGACAGAATTGGCTCCGAAAGCCGCCCAACTGGATGAAGAAGAGGGCTTTAACGAAGAGGCCTTTCGTAAACTCGGGCAGATGGGCCTATTGGGCGTCACGGCCGACCCCGATTTCGGCGGATCGGGCATGGATTGCGTGGCGGCAACCCTTGTCATGGAGGAACTCGGCAGCGTTTGCGCCAGCAGCACCCTCTCCTATTTGGCACACAGCATTCTGGCCGTAAATAACCTCAATACCAACGGAAGCCCCGAGCAGAAGAAAAAATATTTGCCGAAACTTTGTAGCGGCGAATGGATCGGAGCCATGGCCATGAGCGAACCGGGCGCCGGATCCGACGCCATGGGAATGAAGCTTCAGGCCAAGAAAAGTGCAGCGGGATACAGCCTTACGGGCACCAAAATGTGGATCACAAATGGTCCCCACGCTGATTTTATCTGGACCTACGCTAAGACGGGCCCGACCAACAAAGACATCACGACATTTATCGTTGAAAATAAATTCAAAGGTTATTCCGTCGGGAAAAAGCTGCACAAATTAGGCATGCGAGCATCACCCACTAGTGAATTAATTTTCGAGAACTGCCAGGTGCCCATGGAAAATCGTGTCGGCGAAGAGGGCGCAAGCGGTAAACACATGAAAGCTAATCTCTTGATCGAGCGCGTGACGATTTCAGGAATCTCACTAGGCCTTGCGCGTGCCGCGATTAAATACACAACGGAATACGTGAAAGACAGAAAGCAATTTGATCAGCCGTTGATGAATTTCCAGATGATTCAAAAGATGTTGGCTGATGCGACGGCCGAATATTTGGCAGCGCGCTCTTTGACCTACGAAGCGGCGGCTTGCATCGACAAAGAAGGGCTCTACTCGACCCAAGCCTTAATGTTGGGCACTTCGGCCAAACTCTATGCGGCACAGATGGCCACAAAAGTCGCGATGGATGCTATTCAAATGTTGGGCGGCTATGGATATACGAAAGAATATCCCGTCGAACGTTTTATGCGGGATGCAAAACTGATGGAAATCGGCGCCGGAACCAATGAAGTGATGCGGATTATTTTAGCGCGCCAATTGGAAAAAGAAGTTTATCCGGGAATCTAAGAAAAGGACGAGCACATGGCACAACTGAAACTCAATTTTGAAAGTCTTCTGACCATGTCGCAAACCTTGGAAGTCGCCAAGGGAAATTACGACCAGAAAAATATCTTCAAGCGCTTTCACGAGCAGACCGCAGATGCAAAGTCGCCTCTTTATTCCGGTTATCGCGATCAAATTTTAGCGCGCGAAGGTTTAAAAGAAGCCATTGAAGCGGCGAAGGAAT
Source organism: uncultured Bacteriovoracaceae bacterium (assembly GCA_964636255.1). Taxonomy (GTDB): domain Bacteria; phylum Bdellovibrionota; class UBA2428; order UBA2428; family UBA2428; genus CAXNGS01. The sequence goes on from CAZWNW010000005.1 coordinate 36,896, forward strand.
TTCGTGCCCAATTTTCGAATCTGATCGTCCTGGGGATCGGAGGATCCGCACTAGGAGCACGCGCCATCTTTGAAGCTCTGCGCGAACGCATTCCCGCAAACGATGGGCGAGAAATTCGCATCATCGACAACTTGGATCCCCTTTATTTTCAGCGACAAATCGCGGGATTGGATTGGAAAAAAACAGCAGTGGCCGTCATCAGCAAATCCGGTGGCACCATTGAAACTATGGCGCAGTTTTCGTGGATCTCGGATCATATGCGGGCCCAGAATCTGGAAATGAAAAAACACTTCATCGCCATCACGGATCCCAAGTCGGGCGCGCTTTTAGAATGGGCAAAGAAAGAATCTGTTAAAACTCTCTTTGTGCCACCCACGGTCGGAGGGCGCTACAGCGTATTCACGCCGGTCGGCATATTTCCGTTGGCTTTTGCGGGATTAAATGTCGAAAAACTCTTTGATGGTGCGATCGCGCAGTTCAAAGAAAAGTCTGGTATCAAATTGGAAGAGACCTACGCATTGGCGACACGGTTAAAAGATTTCGAGAACGCCGGATATTTAGCACACGTGCTATTTAGCTACAGCTCTGTTTTGCGCGAATGCGGTGCCTGGTTTACGCAGCTTTGGGGTGAATCTCTGGGAAAAATTCATCCACGCGGACATCGGACAGGAAGTTTTCCGATGCCTGCGATCGGCGCCACTGATCAACATTCACTGCTGCAACTATTAATGGAAGGCAGCAAAAAGGCGGTCGTTTCCTTTCTTCGCATCGAGGAATGGCCCAAGAATGAATTCAAAATGGGTCAGCTGCCCGAGGCTCTACGTCCAAAGTTGGCTTTTGCAGAGGGAAAGAGTTTTGCCGAAATTTTGAATGCCGAAGCCACGGCAACCTTGAAAGCGCTTTCAAGCTCTGGCCGGCCCGTGTTCCAGTTGAGTCTCGAAAAACTAGACGAGAGCAATCTAGGCGCCTGGCTTGCCTATTCGATGGACCTCACCTCGATGATGGGCGCCGTTCACGGAATCCAGCCCTACGACCAACCGGGAGTCGAAGCCGGCAAAAGGATCTTGCCGGAAATTTTGTAGGCTCCTGAATTTACTATTTCCAACGTCGAAACTGATGAGATGGATATTGCTTGGGAAAAATGGAACGCTGGAGGTACTTATCCGCTAAAAGAGACTGTCAAAGAAGGTGCCCTCTTTGAGGTCGAGGTAGCGGGATTCATTCGCCTTAAATCGCTTTAAAAGCATCGGAAAGAAAATCTTTTTCTGAATCTCTGGAAAAATGCCATTAAATGACTTGTGCATGTTTTGAACGATGGCTTCGTCTGTAAAAAGCCTCCGAAAATTACGCTTCGCGCTTTCTCGCGCTGCATGAAGCCTGTCAGGAGGACCTGCTTTTACACTGTCAGCTTCGGCCCTAATCAAAATCCGATAAAGCTCCATAAGTTCATGGATTGCTATATCCGCGTAGTATTCGGCCATGGGCTCGAGCGCAGGATCTAGCGTCGCATTAACCGCATCCGAACTGATCAAAAAACGAATGGCCTGTATGGCTGGATAACTGTGAATGTATCTTGGGAATTCCAAAGTGTACTCGCGCTGTTGAGATACTGATGGATCTGTAGAAATCAAAGTCATGGGGGAACGAATACCGTGAAGGTGCTCGGACTCCAGGGCTCGTTTCTCTAAGACATAGTGGAGTTTCGCACTCATCTCTGTCCGGCGACTGCCGAGGAGATTAAAGAGCTTTTCGGCAGCCTCCGATTCGGTGATCGCAAATTTTGAAGAGAGCATTTCTCCAATTTCTTTAAGATCGATCCAGTGCTGAATTTCATGGGAGATAAAAGAATTTACTGGCAATTCACTTGGAGGATTTCGAAACGCGTGTGAAACTTTCACCACAAAAATTTGTCGGGCGGAATCCAAATCCAGAGTACCCCACAAAGACCCGCCTTCGGCCTCAACCCATTCCAAGCGTCCACCAAGCATCGTGAATCGGTTCATCAGATTCTGGACCGAAGGGCGCATGAGAGAGTTAAAAGTGCTGGCTTCTGGCGGCAGATTCCGATCGAGCAAGGAGCGCTCACAGCTTTGGCCAGAGCTGAATTCAGTGGACAATGGCGGAAGCCGATCCAACGCCTCTATGACAGTGCATCGAAACTGGGATTCGTCAGCTGCTTGAACTGAGCCATCAAGAATTAAAAACGAAAGAAGCAAAAAGAAGCTATGAAATCTATTAATGTATGCAGAGCCAAGCACGCAGACATCAAGTACATGACTTAGCGCGTTACATCAATAAGTTTTCGGCGAAGGATAAACAAGAAAAAGTTACTATGGATTTTTTTCTATTCTTTCAGCACGTTAAATCAAATCAATTGACTTGTTACGCCGATTTTTGATAGCAAACAGTCCCTATGCCCAAGATGAGCAGCCCTTGGTCTCTCAAGAAAATTTTGATTATCCCTCTTTTGATTGTGACCTCTCTCAGTGGACCGCGGGCAACTTCATGTGAAATTCCTTTGGGCCAAGCCATGGCTAAACTCTCGGAACGGCTTCGTGTTCATCTTCCTGAGTCCCTTTCGGGGTCAATCGCTCTCGGTATCCCTCTCGACACCGTCCGCAACGACCGAGTCGGCTTGATTTTTAATAAAACAATAGCTGAACTCCGTCTCATCGAGGGGCTTGAGGATAAAGGTTTTACGATCAAATCAAACCTGGACATGGCCCTTTCGGACGGTCCAATCGCCTATCTCGTTATTTTCGTCAGCGGGCCACGTCCCGCCCTTATTGAGGCGATCTTACATCCTAAAGTTGTGATGGCTGATGCACCGGAAGTTTATCATCCAACGGGTGAGACCTACGAATTTATGAATGCTGGAGAAATTTAGCAGAATCGCTAAGCAGAGCTTAACGCAGCCTTCTGGCCAAGAAAGAGAGCTCGCACCGCGCTTCCAAAGCGAGCTTCCAATTCATTGGCCTTAAAATATCGACTGAGATTCCGCTCCTCAAAACTGCTGTAAAGAATTCGCGTAAAAGCCAGCGCGTCCCAGAACTTGCCAACCTTATGTCCTTTTTTGGCACCCGTGATCTTACGAGCAAGCATCGCCATGGACGATCGCAGAAAAGCCTGAAAACTGTCTCTCGAAAACGCACGCAGCTTGATGTGCAGATGGTTGCCCACATTCACATAGCCGATCAATCGAAGATGATGCTTGCGCGCCTGCTGACGCAGAAGTCGATCCACAGAACTTGCATTTCTCTTTGTCAAGAAGCTCCAAGGGCCTTTTGCTCTCGATGAGCGCACCACAAGATGAATGGGCCGTTTAAAGTTCAATGGCCGCTTTTTCTTTCGCCGGCCAGAGGACAAAGCTCCCCCGAATGCCGCTTCCTGCTTTCCGGCACCGACGAGCATCAGCTGTTTAGCCGTTGACTTCATGCAAATTGTCTATCCGATATTCTAGATTGGGGCAATATAATAGTTTATCGAATGCAGTCTCTCAGCGTTGCATTTAGAACGCGAACTTACCCCTGAATGCCTCGGTAACTGAATGGAAAATTCTTCACTGCTCCCTCATCCAAGAATGGTTTTCAATTGTCTCATTGACGAGTTTTTTGTTGTAGCGGCTCCGATTTCGAAACCTAAAGGGATTCCAGATGAATCTCCACAGAGGCTGTCACCCTCAAAATCTTTTCCAATAACGCTTTGCTTAACGCCAACTTTAAATCCCGTGTCTTGGCTGGGATCTTTGCAAGTGAAAGATTTTCGCGATTTTCTTAACAAAATCTTCACGGGAATTGGGCCGCCCTTCAGACGATAATACTTATATGGAGACACCCGTCTTTTTGGCCCCTATTCTACGGAACCTAAGACATTCTAGTCTGGGGCTAATTGCCCTTGGAATGATGGGATCGTTTTCTGCCATTGCTCAATCTTCGAATGGGCATGATTTAACAACCGACATGGGCATTCAAGAGGCGACCTTTGCATCGCAATTAGGACAGATGAACGCAAGTTATGATGCACAGATCGCAGCGCAGAAAGCAGCCATTCAACGCGCGCAGGCGCAGATCGATCAATGTAATGCGCAGACCGAGATTCAAGCGTTACAAACCAAACAGCAACAAAGTGCTGCACGCGTGCAGTCCTTGGCCCCCTTGTTCAATTCTGCGCCTCAAGCGGTTGGCGCAGTTGTTGATCGCATGAGTGCGGGCGTTGCGGATAAGAAGGTTCAGCTGGATGCGGATATCGCAGCAACCAATGATGAAATTCGTCGTGCAAAATCTCAGAATAAGGTCACTGTAAAAGGCGATGGCAGTGTAACTGCAAAATATGATTCCTGTCAGAAGCATAAGGATAACGAATTGGCCGCGACTGATCCTACGGCTGAGCTCAGACATTCAATGCAATATCAAAGATGTGAAGACAGTATTCGAAATCTCGCACGCGATCTGAGTGATCAGCGGCGAGAACAGGCTCAACGCCAGCAACAAATCAAACAAGCCAATTCCCATCTCGTCAGTTCCGGCGCAGTGCTTGCCGCTCAAGGGCTTTCGGGTGTTTTGATGAACGAACTTACGGCTAAGCCCCTGGCGAAGTCGCAAGGTAAAGTTGGCGAGATCAATAAACAGATGTGTTTACAGCAAGCAAACTTTGGCATCGCGGATGCTCAGAGACGCTTACAGCAACTAGAGAAAGAACGCGCTCAAGGTCTCTTGGACGCAAACATTGCAAAAGCTGCGCGTGATCTTGCGCTGGCACGGGCTGCGGAAGAGCGCCTGCCCACAGGCGTTGTTTCAGCGGGCGGTGTAGCACCGAAATCTGGATTTGTGCCCAAGGGTCCCGCGGCCAATGGCTTGGCTGGCGGTGGCGCTGTGGGTGGCGGTGGTGGTGGCGCAGGTGGCGGTGGAGCCGGCGCAGGCAGCACCCAATGGGGCTTTGGGGGTGACGGTGGCGGCGAGGAGCCCGGCGGCAGTCCGCTTCCGAAGTCACCGGCAAGTGCTACTTTTTCAGGTACAGCTATGGCTGCCTCCGGCGGCGGTGAATCGGGCTTTGGTGGTTTTGGCGGTGCCAATCCCGCAGAACAAGATATCGAAGGACCAAGTCCTGCCAGCGTTGATGGTGAGTACGACGCTAGCCTTGCGCAAATCAATGGTGATGGAGGGCTGAATGTGCTCCTCAATCGCATGCGCCTTATTCACGCGCGTCACGCGGTGACCCTGCTTCAAAGTCAGGATCTTAGCGAAGTTGCTACCGGCATTCCTTCGGCCAGCAATCTCTAAAGTTTCACTGAGAATTGCCACGACCCACAGGGGGATTTAAAAGTCTCTACGTGGGAAAGCCATTGCCTCCGATGTCTCATTTTATAGTTCCTCTAGTGGCGCTGATCGCGTTTCACGCAGAGGCAGCTCGGGTCATTCTCCCACCAGCTCCCCAAGTTTCTTTGCAGCGACCAATTTTTGCCCCCTCCCTCTCTACTGGACGTGCGGCAGTTGGGATTCAGGCGCTGGGCCCCTCAGTTGTTGGCAAGGCGGCTACCCTTGGAGTCCAGGGGCTCTTTAAGTTGGGTAAAGTAACAGATGCGCGCGAATCTGGATGGGTTTTGGGTCTACGCACTTCGATTTCCGAAAATCACGCCCGGATCGACGAGTATCTATCACCGGCCAGTTACTCGGTTGAGGCGGCAATTGGTCGCGCCTCGATCAGTGATGACTTCGAAAGAGGATCTGGCCTTCGTGGATTTTTGGAAGGCTCATTTCGTATTGATCAACGCGCGGGAGCCAGTCTTGATAATTTCGAACTCAACGCACTGTCGAAAACAATTCCAAAAAAGAACGTGTGGATGGGACTTAAGAGCGGGGCGGGAACCGATCTATACGGAAAAGGTGTATCTGGATCTGATAGTCGCAGTTTTGGTTTTCGCTCGTTTTTAAGTACCTATTTACCCATTCAAGGATCCCGCATCGGATATATTGGCTGGGAAGCCCAAGCACTTTTTCGCTGTCCCTGGGTCGAGTGCGGCCCCAGCCTGCATGTCGATTATCACTGGGGACTAAAGACGACGGATGAATCCGAAGAAATGAAACGCCTTTTTGGCATGGGCCTTCGTATCGAAAAATCTTTTCCGTCAAAACAGGTCCGCGATGTCCATGTCAGTTTTGAAAGTGTCTGGGCCTATGCTACCTCTGCCTCAGAGCGTGAATTTTCGGGATGGCCTTTTTTGCGCTTGCAGGTATTCCGGAGTTTTTAGTGGCAAAGACAATCGCCCCAAGAAAACGATCTTCGCCCAAAATCGAATTTCCCTTCGTGATCGAAGCACTTGCATCCAAAAAGCTTGTCATCAAAAAGATGTTTGGTTGTACGGCACTCTATCTCGGACCAAAGATTCTATTGATTTTTCGTCTCAAAGAAGATCACCTGCGCGACAATGGAATTTGGATTGCGACGCTTCCCGAACATCACGAAAGTTTAAGGCAAGACTTCCCCACACTTCGGGACATTGAATTATTTGGCGGGGGGCCAACGACTTGGCAAAATTTACCAATGGCAGAAATCTCATTTGAGAGCGATGCCGAACGCGCCTGCGAAATGATACTTCGAGGCGACAAAAGATTCGGTAAAATTCCGGCGAAAAAGAAAAAATCTGCTTCCTCAAAATCCAAGCTCAAGCGGCCCAGGAAATCGCACGACTAGACTTTTCGGCAGACGAGCTTGAAAAAAATTCAGCTGAGTTTCTGATCGGTGACGCATGCTCACCAAACCTTTCAACATCACATCGAAATTCATTCCTTGAAAACTTTCTATGTGCGCCAGAATCTGGCGACGCTCGTGGGCCAATCCAACACGGTCCAGAGGTTCGAGAAACAAATCGAGATTTGAAGAGCCTACCCCGTCCAGAGTGAATACGCGCACCAGACCATCAAGAGATGCCAAGACAACCTGGGCCGCCGCCAGTTCTTGGGTTATGCGAGGCTGAAAGCGCGCGTAACCCTCGAGAGTTTTGGAAAAAAACAATACCGAGCAACGTTGCTGGCCCGGCCAAGTCTCCAGACCAAAACCGCGACATCGCCGCAAGAGATCCTCGCGTTCCGAAATTATCCAAGCCTTGTAAAGCAGGGAGGAACCCTTAAAAGCATTCGCGCTTTCGCGAAGCTCCCATTCCCCGGGCTTGGTTTTTTGTAAGTAATTTCGGAGCTGCGACAAAAAGCCTAAATCTGCGGGTCTAATTCCGTAATTGAAGGCCAGAAGCGGAACCCAAAGCAGCAACATGAGACTCACGAGTCCGGCGATCCATCTTGCGCCCCGGAGACCAGAAAAAATCAGCAACACGCGTGTGGGAAGAAGGCCTCCGAAACGATTAGCCAACCTGCGACTCATCGGCCGAAGAAAAAAGAGCGCAAATAAGAAACCAAAGGCCCCCCAGCCTAGGGTCGCCAGGAAAAATCCTTCTTCCGTGTAAAGAAAGAGGTAATCCAGAGCAACGCCTTTGCGCAGGGATTCCGGAACAGTCAGCAAACGCCAATCCAAAAGTTTATCGCGCATTTCTGCAAGCAATCGAAAAACGACCGCGAGAAAAAATAAGAGACTTAAATTTTCAAATGCTCGTAACCTCGAGTTGATCGTCAATTCAACGTGATCTTCGACTTTCACACGACGCTTTGCTTTTTTTGGAGCCAAATCCAAAAGGGGTGGCACAAGGGCGATGTTGGTTTTCGTTGCCCCCTTAGCGTCCGCGATCAGAATTCCGTCCAGGGCCCATTGGATGCGAAGTTTATGGTCGCCAATCTGAAGCGCGATATCACCGTTTTCCGCGCCCATTAACTCGGAAAAAGGTGCGCCCTGAGGGAGTCGATAGGTCCCCCCTTCTGTCTCTAAATCTTCGATCCGGACACGACCGGATTTCCAATGAATCCGAAGATGGCGGGGCGCTACATCTTCTCCGGGAATTTCAAGATGTGAGCTGGCATCTGCACCGATGTAAAAATCTTCTCCGTCAGCGATCTCGAAATTCTGCTTTTCCGAATCGATCTCTATAAGAAGAAGTAGCGGGCGAGAGGACATCAACTCTAATTTAAGGGTCCAAGCCCTTGAAAACAAGGTAACTGCGAAATTGCGTCACAAAAAAGCCCCGTGAAGTCATGAACTTCACGGGGCTTGGCTTTTTAAAGCGTTGTGCTGAATACGCTTACTTGTTCTCTTCCGCGCGTTTCTTTTGGTAAGCCTTCATAAGTTCTTCTTGGATCGAGCGCGGTACAGCTTCGTACTTTGCAAATTCCATTGTGAACTCGCCCTTACCTTGGGTGACCGAGCGAATGTCCGTCGAATAACCGAACATTGCGGAGAAGGGAACGTTCGCCGAAGCTGTCACATAACCTTCGTTTGTCGAGGTATCCAAAATTACGCCACGTCGTTGGTTCAATTGACCAATCACGGTGCCTTGGAATTCTTCGGGTGCAGAAACCTCGACCTTCATGATCGGCTCCAAAACAACGGGTTTCGCCGCATTGTAGCTCTCGCGAATGGCCGCCATAGACGCCAATCGAAAGGCCATTTCCGACGAGTCGACCGGGTGATGCTGGCCGTCTGTAACTACACAACGTACGTTTACAACAGGAGCACCAATGAGCATGCCTTTGGTGAGCTGTTCTTTGAAACCCTTATCACAAGCTGGAATGTATTCCTTTGGAATCGATCCACCGACTACTTCGTTCACAAATTCGTAGTTGAGAGCAGCATCGACCGGAAGCGGCTCGATACGACCCTGAACTTTAGCGAACTGACCTGCACCACCTGTTTGTTTCTTGTGAGTGTAATTCAATTCTGCCGCTTGGGTGATCGTTTCACGGTAAGCAACCTGTGGGGCGCCGACTTCAACTTCGCAATTGAATTCGCGCTTCATACGCTCGATGTAAATTTCCAAATGCAGTTCACCCATTCCGCTAATGAGCGTGTCGCCAGACTCTTCGTCACGGGAAACTTTGAATGTCGGATCTTCGCGACCGAATTTGGAAAGCGCTTTGGAGAAGTTCACCTGCGCCTCACGTTTTTTGGGCTTGATCGCAAGTGAAATTACAGGATCAGGAACGTGCATGGATTCCATCGAGTATTCAATGGTGCCATCTGTAAACGTGTCACCCGATGCGCAGTCCACACCAAAAAGGGCTACGATATCACCGGCGCCCGCACCTTCGATGTCATGCATCTGATCGGCGTGCATGCGCACCATGCGCGGAATTTTCACCTTTTTGCCGTTAGCAATGTTGTGAATGAAGTCACCTTTTTTGAGGGTTCCTTGGTAAATGCGCATGTAGGTCAGCTGGCCGAATCGACCGTCTTCCAATTTAAACGCCAAAGCCACAAGTGGCTTACTGGCGTCAATGCTGAGCTCGACGGGTTGCTCGCCGTTCCTTTGATCCAAAGCGATGTTTGGTTTTTCCAAAGGATTCGGCAAATAGCGAAGAACTCCATCCAACAAAGTTTGAACGCCCTTGTTCTTGAAGGCGGAGCCGACAAAGACAGGAGTAAAATTCAAAGTCATCGTGGCCTTACGAATCACCGGGATCAATTCCGCTTCAGTGATTTCCTTGCCATCCAAATAGCGCTCGGCCAGTGTGTCATCGAAATCTGCGAGAGCTTCAATGAGTTCATTGCGAGCCTTCGTTGCAGCGTCGACGAGATCGGCGGGACAATCTTCCACGCGAATGTTCTCTCCGTTGTCGCCGTCGTAATAGTAGGCCTTCATGTTCAGCAAATCGACAATGCCTTTGAACTGATCTTCGGCGCCGATCGGAAAGTTAACAAGATGCGCGTTGTGATGCAGTTTTTCTCGAAGCATTTGAACGCCACGAAAAGGGTTAGCTCCCGCACGGTCCATTTTGTTGATGAAACAAAGACGCGGCACCTTGTAGCGCTTCATCTGACGGTCAACCGTAATTGATTGAGATTGCACACCCGCAACGGAACAAAGAACAAGGACAGCTCCGTCCAGAACGCGAAGAGCTCGTTCAACTTCTACCGTGAAGTCCACGTGTCCCGGAGTGTCGATCAAGTTGATCGCGTGATCACCCCAACTACAGTAAGTCGCAGCTGATTGAATCGTGATGCCTTTTTCACGCTCCAAATCCATCGAGTCCATCGTCGCGCCGACGCCGGACTTTCCGCGAACTTCTTCGATCTTGTGGATCTTTCCTGTGTAGAAAAGAATCCGCTCGGAAAGAGTCGTCTTTCCGGAGTCGATGTGTGCGGAAATTCCAATGTTACGTGCCTTTGTTAAGTCATCTAATTTGAAATCTGATTTCTCTGCCATAAAGTAAGGGATTCATTAGTAGACCCCATTCAGAATCGCCACCAAAATATCAGAAAAGGCGCACGAGTCTTAGAGCTTTACGGCAACAGCCAGGCCCTCGCCCGTCGGTAGCACAATGGAAGCCAGAGAATCCTCGGTGGAGAGGAGACGCCAACATGCGCTCATTCCCTCGAACTGTTTTTTGGACCAACCATGTAGACCCTCGGCCTTGGGAGGCTCGATCTCGCTAGTATCGCGTCCGTAGTAATTCATACCACCCCACAGGAAGGCGTTATCGGCCAAAATCAATCCGCCCTTTCTAAGGCGGGGCAGTGCCCAGCGAGCATAATCAACATAGCCATTTTTGTCGGCATCTATGAAAATAAAATCTAATGAATCCCAACCCTTAAGGCTAGACAAGACCTCTTTGGCATCTCCGTGTCTTACGGTGACCTTGCAGGCCGGCTTTAAAGCCTCAAACTGTTTTTCGGCCCACTCGGCGCGATCCTTTTCTAGTTCAATAGTCAGCAATTCACCGTCCGCCGGAAGAGCACGAGCAAGCCAGCTGGCGCTGTATCCCCCGAGAGTGCCCACTTCGACCCCTCGACGTGCACCCGATGCCCGAAGCAAGATCTCTAGGATTCGCCCCTCAAAGGCACCAATCGAAATTGGGGGAAAGCCTTGCTCAACGGCCCGGCTATGTATCGCGCGCTGCGCCGCAGTCTCCTTTGAGAATGCCTCTTCGACGATCAAATCTTGCCGAGTAGAGCGAAAATCCGTGCGGTGACCCGGCACCTGGTCAAGGCGCATTTCGTAGCCGGTGAATTGGGGAGGCCCCAAAACCCAGTCGCGAATTGTGCTGCCGCCTTTTCCGTGGGCTTTTCGCGAAAAATCGGAATGGAGCCATTCTTCAAATGAGGCCTGATCAAGCCACTCAGAATGGGAAACGAATTCTACTGATCCTTTTTCTGCGTTCGCCGCGGCCCGCAAGAAGCGGAAGCGAAGAAATCCCTTGAATTCATGCAGGAAGGATTCACGCTCCTGCCAATGCTTTTCGAAAAGATCTGCGGACGCGATTTTGACTTGGAATCGATTCATTGCGATGAACATAAAGTAGGCTTCTATGACCCAGACCTTCAAAAGACAAATTCGATTTGCCGTAACTGGAGCGGCTGGCTTTATTGGCGCCCGTTTGGCCGCTCGCTGGATAAAGGAATGTGGGCTGAATCCAGAAGAGCTACTTTTAGTTGATGATGTCGCCTCCTTTGACCAGCGTGCGGCAGTTTTGTCTCAAGAATCATTGCGATTTGCATCCAAGATGAATGCCGAAACATTTCTCAAGGAATTCGAAGCGGGATCATTTCCGAATCTTAGCTGCCTTTTTCATATGGGCGCCTGTTCACGCACCGACGAAATACGCTGGGCGTATTTGAGAGAAATTAATTTAAATTATACAAAAAAGCTCTGGCACCAGTGCAGCCGCCAAGGAATCCCATTTTACTATGCAGGTTCAGCCGCCAGCTACGGCGCCGGTGATCAAGGCTATTCCGACAATCTTGATCCTGCAAAGTTAAGGCCGCTCAATCTTTATGGCCAAAGCAAATCACTCTTTGACCTATGGGCCCAAGAACAATGCGCACTGGGGCAACAGCCGCCTCAGTGGGCTGGATTTCGCTTTTTTAATGTCTATGGCCCCTTTGAATTTCACAAAGGTTCGCAAGCCAGCGTCGTGATGCACGGATTCTTGCAACTTCGAAGCAGCGGCAAAATTCGTCTTTTCAAATCAGCTCGACCCGAAATCAAAGACGGAGAACAAAAGCGTGATTTCATTTATATCGACGATGTCGTCGACACCCTTTTAGAATTTCAACGGCGCAGGCCCTCAAATGGTATTTACAATTTGGGCCGAGGCCGCGCGCAGAGCTTTCTGGATTTGGCTCAGGCTTGTGCCGCTACACTCGCAATTCCGCTCGTCGTTGACTGGATAGAAACCCCGGCCCACCTTCAAGAGCACTATCAATATTTTACAGAAGCCGACACAAAGCGACTGGTGGCGGCAGAGATTCCCATCGAGCAATTTGCAGATTTAAATGAAGGAGCAGCCCGTTATTGGGAAGAGTGGCAGCACTTAGAAAGAAAAGGAATCAAAATCCAATGAAGATTTTCATAAGCGGAGCTTCGAGTGGCATCGGTCGCGCAACCGCGCTTTTATTAGCGCAAAAAGGCCACGAAGTTTTTATGGCCTCGCGTAGAAAAGAAGTTTTGGAGACTATGGCTCGTGAATCTGCGGCCGTGGTGGGCTCCTTTCTTGTTGATGCTCTGGACCTGCGAAAGATTGACGCGATTCACGCACTAGTAGAACGCCATCGAAGCTGGTTCGAAGATTGCGATGTATTAATCAATAACGCGGGTTTGGCCCTGGGACGCGAGGCGCTTCAAGATTCGAAGATCGAAGACAGCATCGAAATGATCGAAACAAATATAAGCGGTTTACTGGCTCTGACGCGAAGTGTTCTTCCTTTTATGGTGAAGAAAAAATCGGGCCACATCGTCAACCTCGGATCTGTTGCTGGTGACACCGCTTATAAAGGCGGCACCGTCTATTGCGCTACCAAAGCCGCAGTTCACATGATCACCGACTGTTTGCGGATGGATTTGGGTGGCACCGGGATTCGCGTTTCCACAATTGCTCCGGGGCGAGTCGCAGAGACGCAGTTTTCGGAAGTTCGATTTCGTGGCGACAAGGAAGCCGCTGCCAAGGTTTATGAGGGTTATCGAAGCCTCAAGGCCTCTGAAGTAGCCGAGAGCATTGATTGGGTGATTTCACAGCCGGCCCATATCAACATTCAGGAACTTGTCATTCTGCCAACGGACCAGCCTTCAGCCACGACACTTGAACCGCTAAAAACCTAAAGAGCTTAGTTTATTTCAGAAGCTTCTCTAGTTCGCCTGATTGGGCCATTTCGATCGCAATGTCGCATCCGCCGATGAATTCGCCTTTGATATAGAGTTGGGGAATGGTCGGCCAACTCGAATAATCTTTAATCGCCTGTCTTACGCTGTCGTTTTCCAAGACATTCACACCCTCAAAAGAGGCGCCAAAATGTTTCAGGATCTGCACCACACGACCAGAAAATCCACACATCGGGAAATCCGGACTTCCCTTCATAAAGAGAACAACTCCGTTCGCCTTAACTTTTTCATCTATAAATTTTAATGCTTCGTCATGTGTCATTTGATGGATACCTTCCCCTGAGATTTTTGAGCCTCTTCCCAAGTCTTTCGCGTGTAAGTCTTCAAAGTCATAGCATGAAGGTGATTAGCGGAAAATTCATCCTTGAAAAGGTTCAAAACGGATTGATGTTGCCGAATGCGGCTCAAGACTTCAAAACCATCCCAAACCACGATTAGATCGTAGTGATAGCCATTGCCTTGAGTGTCTTGAAGTTTTACTTCACTGCCAACGAGGGCACTTTTTATGCGCTCTAAAATAGCAACGGCCGGAAATTGTTGGGGGCGAAATTCCTCACTCATGTGTCGAAATAACTAAGCAAATTTGCCACTTAGACCAACAAAAAAGCACGGCAGGGTTTCCGCCCTGCCGTGCTTACGGGACAATTTGCGATCAAGGCCTGTCATGCCAAGAGTAAGAACTCCATTACTTGACCACAATTGTCTTTTGCTTCGCTGTTTCACGTTTCGGAATCTCTAAACTTAAGACACCATTTTCATAACGGGCCTGTATGCCATTGAAATCCGCCGCATCGCCCAAGGCAAAACTGCGTTCAAAACTTCCAACGGACCGTTCTTTAAGGTGGTAGTTCTTTTCACGATCTGTGGATTCTTTCTTTTCTACCTTCTCGGCCTTAACAGATAGTCGGTTGCCAAGAACGTCTATCTTTATATCCTCCTTGCTCAAACCGGGCATGTCTAAATGAATTCTGTAGGCATTTTCGACTTCCTCGACGTCACAAGCACCAAAACGATTCCAGTTTAACGAAGTCTCCTGCCGGGCCGCCGGCAGATCCTCGAAGAAATGATTGAAATCGCCGAAAAAATCTCCAAATAGAGAAGGTCTTTTCCAACCAGCAGGTAAATAGTTTCCATTGCGCATAAGCACACCTCCAAAAAAAATAGTTTTTGTAAATTTTGAAGCCGGATCGACCGACTTCCACTCAACTCTTATGTTTTAAATGTGGGATTGGCTGAAAAAAAGTCAAGTCCGGAAGCGGATGTATTCATCCAGAGATTGTGGATTCGAAAGGGCCTCACGATTACCAGGGTCTCGGCCCTGGAGAATTCGTTTTATGGCGATTTCGACTTTCTTTCCGCTCACCGTGTAGGGAATCTCCTGAACTTCAAAAATTTGCGCGGGAACATGCCGAGGCGAAGCCCCCTCTCGGATGCGCAATTTAATTTCATTCACCAGTTCTCGATTAAATAGAATCCCCTCATTAAGTTTCACAAAAAGAAGAATTTCTTCGTCATCTCCGCGACGATTCGGGCGGCCAACGACCAAACTATCGCTCACCGCAGGATGAGTTTCGACATGACTATAAATTTCCGCTGTGCCGATACGGACGCCCCCCGGGTTCAAGGTTGCATCTGAACGACCATGAACCACAACTCCCCGCTCCTCGGTAATTGTCACATAATCCCCGTGATGCCAAACATCAGGAAAATTTTCAAAATAGCTCGCTCGGTAGCGAGCGTTATCGCTGTCATTGAAAAAGTAAATGGGCATCGAGGGAAACGGTGAAGCACAAACCAGCTCACCCTCCTGAGCGATCAAAGACTTTTGATCCGAGGAAAAAGCATGAATGTCCATCCCCAAGCCAAAACCTTGGATCTCCCCTCGTCGCAGCGGCTTCACGGGAACGCCCAACATAAAGCAAGAGATGATATCCGTTCCGCCGGAAATTGAAGCGACGGGAACGGGCCGCTCTCGGTGTGAAATTTGATCATAGAAATAATCAAAATCCTCTGGAAGAAGCGGTGAACCTGTCGAGCAAACCATGCGCAACTTCCGAAACTCAAGCTGCTGACTTAGCGGAAGTTTCAACATTCTACAGGCACTAATGAATTTCGCCGAAGTTCCAAAAACTTCTATCCCTTCACGGTCAATTAACTTCCAAATGGCATCCGCTTTCGGATAAGCCGGAGATCCATCAAAACAGCAGACCGTCACTGAACTAGCCATCGCCGATACTGACCAGTTCCACATCATCCATCCGCATGTAGAGTAGTAAAGAAGTTTTTCTCCGGGGAAAAGGTCACAGTGCAGTTGATGTTCTTTGGTGTGCTGAAGAAGAGTCCCGCCGATTCCATGAACAATGCATTTTGGCTTTCCGGTTGTTCCCGAGGAGAACATTATAAAGAGCGGGTCTTGAAAATCGCAAGGTGTGTAAGAGATTTCGGCGGCCTCCTGCGAAGTCCAAATCTCCGCCAAGTTTGTATCTTCCCTCCAATGAGGAATCACCAAAATTTCTTTCAGGGGTGCGTTGGATTTTTTCAGTCTTTCAACGATCCGCGCATTTTTTTCCCCAAGCTCAAAAACTTTTCCGCCATACTGAACAGCGTCCGCGACAAAGAGAACTTCTGGCCGAATTTGTTCGAAGCGATCCAAAATCCCTTCATCACCAAAATCCGTAGAGCAAGATGACCAGATGGCTCCAAGGCTGGTCGCAGCCAACATACACAATACGGATTCGGGACAATTCGGAGCCACTGCGCCAACAACAGAACCTTTTTTGATCCCGCATTTTTCCGACAAATGGCGCGCCAAAAGGGAGACCCGTCTTTTGACTTCCACTTTTGTAAATTCTTTGCGCCGACCACCTTCTATAAAGCCAATAAGCATAGGCGCATCCGAGCGAAAATTTTCTATAAGATTTTCGGCGAAGTTGATCTTTAAATTAGGAAACCACGAGCCTCCGATAAACTTTCCGCTTTTTGGAGCTACGTAAATTTTCGAGCTGTCGCCTTTGAAGGTTAATTTGGAACTCTCCAGCCAAAAACTCCAAAATTTTTCCCGCTCTGTCACACTCCAAACATGGAAATCGTTGTAGTCCGAAAACTCGCGAAGCACTTTCTGCTCGACAGACTTCTGAAAGGCGAAGAGTTGGGAATTCTGAATCGACTGCAGGCTCGGGGTCCAGAGAATGGGATTTTCGGACATCCGGCTAAAATAGTGCGATGACAAATCGCACGTCAATTCAAGCCGTCAGTGAGTGATACTTTCCGTTTTCTTTTCTTTGCTTTTTTGGACTTTTGCTTTTTAGCAGCGGGTTTTCGAAGCTTTTTTGCCTTGGGAGTCGGCGGAGGGGGCGGCGCAGCATTGGCTGAGGCCGAATTTTCATCAGGAGCCTTGCTTGTCGTCTCAACGGAATCGACTGCCGGGGCGCGGTCGAGCACCTCAGCTGATGCAGGGGGCTGATTCTGAGCGGGAACGGCGGGGTCCGTCGTCAATGTGACCTCAGGCAAGAGTACCGGCGCCACTTTACCCGAGAAAAGCACATCTTCTGCAGCTTCAAACATTTTCGTGCCGAGCAAGCGGTCAACTTCCTTTTGCTTCTCTTCATCCAGAGTGGCAAAAGCCTGTCCATATTGCAAAGTAGAAAGACTCTCCTTCAAGTCGGCATCTGATGATTTCTTTATGATAAGTCTTTTCGGTGGAAAACTTGTCAACCCAAAGGGCATCTGGAATTCGTAAGAACCTGTTTCGTCTCTCAAGAGATGAAGAGGTCCAGCCGCTCCCGACGGGAGCGATGCTTCGACAAGATTGAAGCTGCGCTGACCCCATTTGAAATTAATTGATTTGAATGGCCTCATGGACCAGGTCATGAAGGGACCGTCGAATTCCGCCTCCGCCGTTAGCTCAAGAAGAGGCAAAACCGAGTTCATGAAATCGGCGGGGTTGAGTGCTCTCACATTAAGTTTGGCCTGACCGAGATTCGTGTCCCAATTCAGTTCGGCGGCTCCCTTAAAAGCAAGTAACTTTAAGTTCCCCAGGTATCCGGGTTTTAAATCACCAGAAACTCTCAAGTCGATGGCTGAGCCCTTCGAAATTCCCATACTTTGCCGTGGGTCAATTTGAAGAGAGATTTCTTGATCCCAACTTAATATTTTCAGTTTAGGATTCCAAGATAGACCTCGAATCTGCGCCCCGAGAAGTGAGCTATTGAGGTCTAGATTCTGAAGCGTAATCAAAGTCCCCTCTGGGCCTGGCGCCACAACTAAAAAATCCATCAGGAAGCGATCCAAGGAAAACCTAGGCATCGGTATCTGTGCTCCCGGAGCAGCCTCCAAGATGAAATTGGAGAAATCGATTTTCTCGATTGTAAGACCCCCGCCCTTGCCACTGCTTAATGCGGCGAGCATTGTCTTCAGATCTACACCATCGGAATCTTCGGAAGCTGGTTTGTTCTCCTGTTGCTTTGTGGTCTCTTTAGAAGTGATCGGAGATTTCTTGAGTTGGATTTTGCAGTTGCTACAAGCGAATTCGTTGATCAGCAGGGCGCCTGAAAACAGTGTTGGCAGACCACCGTAGGTGAAACGAGCACTGGGAAAATTTAAATTGAAAGCCTCATCCTCGATCTGAAGGCCTTCGAAACTAAGCCCGCTCATCAAACTTCCATTGAGACTTTGATAGCTAATTTTACCTTCTGATTGACTGACGGCCTGGTCCACCACCAATTTTAACGGAAGTGATGTAAACAAAACGGCATACAAAACGCCGACACCCATCAAAAACATGATTCCAAAAGCTAAAAGTAGAATCTTTTTCGCCCTTTGCATTCAGTTTCTTATCGGACAAACGCCGCATCAGCTTTTGTGAAGATAGCATGAAGATTCAGAGCTATAATTGCTGTATGCGCTGTTTATTGCTGGCTGAGAGTCATCGATTCTGGAATCCAGAAACTTCCTTGGAATTGAAACTCCTTGAACGACTGCTCGCACAGGAAATTCCAGTAGCCCTGCTGGATCTTCAACGCATTGTGGGCACGGTGGATCCCCTTGCTCTCCCCATACGGACCGTCCTTTTTGCGGATCATCGCGAATCCTGTTTTTTGGGTCTTGACGCCCTTAACCATCGTCCACACGACGACTTTGATTGCCTGCTGATCGGAATAGTGAGACACGAACAGAGCATAATTCAACCTCTAGAAGAAATTTTCCGCGCGCGCGTGGTGACAAAGAATCTCGCCCTCTCTGTTGATGAATTGAAAGTGCTTCGACTAAAAGACAGGGCATGAGCTCAATTCAAAAACTTCGCACTAAGTATGCGCCGATTCCTCTCAATAAAAGCGGATTCATGGAAGTCAGCGGTGGACATCGAATCTACTGGGAAGAATCCGGCAATCCTAAAGGAAAGCCTGTAATATTTTTACATGGTGGTCCAGGCGGCGGCACTGATCCCGGCCAGCGCGAGTTTTTTGATCCAGCCCACTACCGGATCATACTGATGGACCAGCGCGGATGCGGACAAAGCACGCCGCACGCTGGTCTTGAACACAATACAACTTGGGATTTGGTTGAGGATATTGAGCGACTGCGCCATCTTCTCTCGATCGAAAAATGGGTGGTTTTTGGTGGGAGTTGGGGCAGCACCTTGGCGCTTTCTTATGCCATCAAGCACCCCAAAGCGGTGAAGGCACTCATACTGCGCGGCATATTTCTTTGCCGCCGCGAAGAGCTCGAATGGTTCTATCAGGGCGGCGCCCACCACATTTTTCCCGACATCTGGGAAGCCTACTTTGATGCAATTCCTGCAGATGAACGCTCGGATTTGGTGCAGGCCTATTACAAACGATTGACTTCGACGGATGAAAAAACTCGACATCACTACGCGCGCCTGTGGTCGATTTGGGAGGCGAGCACGTCGAAGCTCCGCTATGATCCAAATATTGTCGCGAAGTATGAAGACGAAAAAACGGCTTTGGCGTTTGCACGTATCGAATGTCATTATTTTGTAAATCGTGCCTTTTTCTCTAGCGACAATTGGATTCTAGAAAACGCAGATCAATTGAAAGACATTCCAATCCGAATTGTGCACGGACGCTATGACGTGGTTTGTCCGGTAAAGAATGCCTGGGAGTTAAAAAAAGCGGCAAAACACGCGCAATTGGAAATCATTCCCGACGCGGGTCATGCCGCAAGCGAAGCGGGAATCACAGACGCATTGATTCGTTTCAGCGATGAGTTCCGCGAAGTCTGATCGCCAATAGCCAAGCTGTTGACGCTGTCAAAGAAGTCGTCTTCATCACGAAGGCAGCAAGAGTTATCCTGTATGGATGAGCGGAAGTTTCCACCGTCTGGTTTCGCGTATCCGCTTTTTCTTGCTTCCAATTTTTCTCTTGGTCGTAATAACTGCCCAAGCAAATGAGGGCTCATTGGCGCCGCAATTGCTCTACGGTCAACTCTCGGGTCCGAAAGATTTTCATACTTTTGCGGGCGGATGGCTTATGGGCGGTGATGAAAGTTGGCGCGCAGGTGCAGCCGCCTATGGTTTAACTTCTCTCTACTACGAAGGTGGTCGTAAGGTACGACTGTATTACGGTGGTCCCATAGTCTATCGAAGCTTTTCGCTCAATCAGGGAGTCAGTTTTCACATCGGCGGCCTGGTGGGCGGAGGTTTCCTGCATCTGGTGGGTGCATCAAAAAGCGCCTATTTTTGGTCCATCGAACCCAGCGCACTTCTCGCATTTCAAATCACGCACTGGATGGGAATCGGATTCAGTGCCAGCTACCGCTACATCCCTGAAGTGGAAAGTGAAGGCATCACTTTTGAATATCTTCGGGGCGGAATGATTGGCCTTAGCCTGATCCTCGGTCAAATTTAGTGCTTTGCTTGAATCTGGGTAGAAAACCCTATCCTGAGTGCTAGGATAGGGCCTCCTTAAGGAGGAATCACCATGCAATCAAAACTCTTTAGTCTTTTCTTAGTTGGTCTCATGCTTATTGCTTCGCCCAATGCCCACGCCAAGTTTGCAGCCGCCGCTCAAACAGGTTGGGGTTTTGTGAGCGGTAATGGCACAGACAGCGGCATGAGCTCGGGCCTTAGCTTTGATTACAGTCCAGTAGAAAATTTTAGCTTTGGAGCTTTTACGAATGCTCAGTTTACGAATTTTGATTTCACCGCATTGTCTTATGTCTCCCTATTAGGCTTACGCGGCAACTGGCAGGCAAAAGTTCCGGGGTTTTATGTCGGCCCTACTCTTGCCCTAGCCTCTAGCGTGGTGGTCACAGAGGATATCAGGGACTCCTCCGGCGGTTTCGCACTCGGTGGACAGATCGGCTACGACTTCGAGATCTCAAAGATTTTTGGGATCGGTGCAGAGGCTCGCTATCTTCGCCTCTTCGGAAATCTTGAGGGCAATGTCTTCCAATTTCTTGCGAATTTTAAATTCTGGTTTGGAAAATAGACCAAGCCTTTTTTACCTTGTTCGGTCCTGTCCGATTACGTAGAAAGCCGTCATGCTGTTTCAAACACAGTTTTTTCGGCTCTTCCTTTTATTTACGACTTGCTGGACAGCGAGCTCTGCCCGGGCCGAGACCCACATCGAGGTCGAAGGCCTGCGCCAGCTTAATCACGAGGCCGGTGAGCTTTGGAAAAAACTTGTGCAGGAGAATGGTCACAACGAAAGCGAGACCATTCAAGCTTTCTATGCGCGGTCTCTTTGCCCAAAACTAACGTCATGTCTGAAACTGCGCGATCTTTATCATAGAAGTGCAAATTTCATGCTCAGCACCGGCGTCCAAATTCAAGGCACCAAGCGCTATGACTTAGAAATCGACCACGCAGACTACGAGTTGCATCCCTTATTTTATGAAATCCTGCTGCAGTTTCAGGCGAATCAGCTGCGATCCTTTGTCAGACGCGTGCCGCTGTGGGATCGCCTCAGTCCCAACCCCCTGTTTGCGCGCAAAAATTATTCCAGAGACGCCATCGAGCCATATATCTTTCTCGATTCACGCATCCAGAAACTTTTCGAAACCTTTTTGGTCTTAGAAAGCCTAGCTCCCGATTGCCAGAAACGAGGACTCAATCCTCTGAATTACCAAGTAGTTTATTCGCTGATCGGCGTCAGCTTTGATTTTGTTTACGCTTCAGAGGTCAATGACAAGCTTTTTGAATCGATCCAAGATTGCAAAGACAGCTTTGCCCGAGACTACCTCGCTCAGGGTATGGATCATGTGATGGCGAAGTCCTCGGCCCGCTTTCAAACTCTCCTTAAAACCTTTGATCATTATGTAAAAACCCGTAGCAAGCGCTAAAGAGAAAAACTTCTCAAGAAAAGCTGCTGACCATGATAGGTTGCTTTCTATGCCTTGGTCTCATCGCATTCGAAAGATTTTAGAGGATAATCGCGCTCTTCAGGGCCTTCCCTTTTGGATTGCAGCAGTTCTTTCGGGTTTGGTAGCCGTTAGCTATGCGGATCTGTTTTCAAGGGCGGAGCACTTCGCCGCGCAAATTTTTGCGCACAATCCCTACAATCTTTTTTGGCTGAGCCCACTGGGCTTTCTCCTCAGCTGGTTATTGGTGCAAAAATTCGCACCAACGGCTCGCGGTAGTGGCATCCCTCAGGTAATGGCAGTTTTTGAAATTCCCGAGTCCAGTGAACGCAATCTTGTGATTCGGAAACTCCTAGGTTTCAAAACTGGCGTTGTTAAAGTCTTAAGCTCTCTGATTGTGGTCGCATCGGGTGCGGCAGTTGGAAGAGAAGGCCCCACTCTTCAGCTGTGCACCGGAATTTTTCACTCCGTCGGAAAACGTTTTCAATCGATTTATCCCAATATCAAACACGATTATTTTCTCATCACAGGCGCTGCTGCGGGCATTGCAGCGGCCTTCAACACCCCGCTGGGGGGAATTGTTTACGCTCTCGAGGAATTTGCCACAGGCCATTTCAAACACTTCAAAACCGCTTTGATATCAGGAGTCATCATCGCTGGCCTTGTCGCTCAGGCTGTCGCCGGAAGTTATCTCTATCTCGGCTTTCCCAAGATCCAAGCTCTAGCGCTGGGAGATCTTTGGCTGGCAATTTTTGTGGCTCTTTGTGGAGGATTCTGGGGCGCTCTCTTTGGACGCATTCTGTATAAAGTCTCGGATTGGCGCTCGCGCTTGAAATCCTTTTCAAAACTTCTCGCAATTAATTTGGCCTGTGGATTACTTTTTGCAGCTCTGGCCTGTTTTTTTCATCAAATGACTTTGGGGCCGGGCCGCCTCGTCCTAGATGAAATATTATTCACCCATAGCGTAGCGTCTGACTGGAAATTAGTCGTAGCCCGATTCATAGGGCCCGTGCTCAGTTACCTGAGTGGCGGCGCCGGAGGCATCTTCGCACCGTCACTTTCTGCTGGAGGTGTTTTGGGCGCGTGGCTAGGTGAATTGCTTGGACGCCCAACGGAAGTCATTAATCTCATGTCTCTCCTGGGAATGATCGCATTCTTAACGGGTCTGACCCGCGCCCCCTTTACGAGTTTTGTTCTTGTCCTAGAAATGACTGACCGACATTCCGCCGTCTTTCCCATGATGATCAGCGCACTCACCGCCAACGCCATTGCTCGTCTGGTCGATCGACGATCTTTTTATGAACTAATGAAGGCAAGTTTCTTAGAACTCAAAGTGCCGGAGATTGTTCGGAAGGATCGAGCCTGAGACTGCTAGTTGCTCTTAGGGAGTTTGGACGCATTCAAGAGCGTGTTTAATTTCAGCGTTCTTTAAACTTGGCAGGGATTCCCTGAGATATTCTTCTAAATTTTTCTTAATCTGTTGGGAAGTCGCGGACGCTCCCGCACGCTTTCTAGCTTCGGTCAGTGCGCGGTTGAAACCTTTAAGTGCATCCATGTCCGGTTGATTTTTCACAAAGGTAGCCATCAATTGATTTACGCGTTTGTCCGGAATTTTGCCGTGGTAGATTTCATCCAATTGACGAAGACTGCCTACTAGAGAATTTGCATTGTCATCACTTGCGTTCAATAGTGCCTTCGTCTTGTCATCGAGCCCTTTGACGATCTGAAGAAAACGAATAGTGCGATCATCCGAGCTGCGGCCCCGTAGACTTTGACCGAAACGCTGGAGAGCGCGTCCGAGATGAGTATCAGCCTGGGCAACATCACGTCGGGCACCTTCCTCTGCGACAGTTTGAAGTCGACTTGTCAGTGAATCAGAGACTGATTTACTTAGTCCAGATTCGGTTAGCGTTTCCGTCGCTCCCTTAGCTGATTTCAGAATCGCGAGATTCCCAAGAGTGCCTCCAGCCACACCGACAAGTGCCAGCGTCGCCGCAAGTTGGCAGCTCGCATAATCGCGGCTTGCCGTGATTTGATCTAAATTCGCGGGAGCACACTGAGGATTTTCACGACCCGTCGAAGATTTCAAGCCCTTCACTTTACTCATTGCCGAGTCTGCACAGCTTTCGCGTGCAGATAAAAATCCATCAGTGATGCCATAAGCCTCACCAGCCCCTAAGGCCACCCCATACCCTATCGCTTTGGCGCGCACAGACTTCCAAGCAAGCTTACCTGCCTGAACTCCCTGTTTCAGCGCAGAGATTTTAGCTCCTGCTGTTATAGGGACAAGTGCGCTCATGACGATGAGTGCTTGATTCCCCGTCTCGGCCAGTTCAGCGACTGCCTCGCGCATGGCATATCTGCATTCTGACTGCCCGAGTTCGTGCCGTGCTAAAAGGGAATGTCGATTGTTGTCATCCGCTATTAGCAGAAATGGATCTAGTGGCGGACTTTCCATTATCACTTTCAAGGACTGCTCTTGGCAGTGGGAATCAAAATCGCCATTCAAACAGTTTGCTGATTCTCGAATGAGCTGAAGTTTGGAAAGAATGGCCTCGCGCTTTCTTTCGCTTTCTAGGAGCAGCGCGAGTCGGTAGCGATCCATGGCCCGCTCGCGTATTTTCTCAAAGGATTCGGAAGGCAGAAGACCTTGCTTCACCAGAACTTGGAACTCGGCCCCAGACGCTCGCTCTCCTCTCTCTGCTGCGTGGATTGCAGAGAGCAGTAGCTTTGCGCGCTCAGGGTTCGGACGTGCGCCACGTCCCGTCGGCTTTACGGCGAACTGATGGGCCTTTTGGAGCTTCTTCAAATAGCCTTGTCGCTCGGAATCAGGGGTCAATCCTTCCTTCATCAGTTTTTTGAATTCAGGACTTTCAAGAAGTGGATTGTCTTTCAAAATCTGGGCTTCTCCAAAACGCAGCTTAGCCAAGCGTTGAGGATCGCGTCTCTGGTGACGCCCCGGGGTTGAGAGCAATTGAATTTCACTTCGGATTCGCAGAAGTGCATCACCCGCGACCACAAGATTCTCGGTGCTTTGTTCAAAGAGAAGGCTTTTGCTCAAGGTACTTTTGGATTGAGCAGCTTCAGAAGCTTTGCAACCATTACGAGGGTCGCGAATCTTTTGTAACCACTCTTTGCTACCAGGCAAAGTCTCGGAACTGAGCAGTTGATGCTTTTCGGTTTTCAAAAAGTCCGGGCCGCGTTTTCCGAGCATGACGTCGATAGCAGCCAGGGCCTCGAGCGAGCCTTTCGCATAGTCCGTCAACCGATTCATGCCCCAATAATAATCGGCCACGATGGCCTTTTTTTGTTCCTCGGATATTTTAGCGCGCGGATCATTAGGGCTTTTTTCAAATTCCTTCGAAAGTTCTTTTTCCTCAGCGGAGAGACAACGGTTTAAAAAATTTTTGGGAAGCCCAGGAAGAGCAACGCCAGAAGTGCTCTGATAAATTTCTTCAAGCTCGCGGGCACTTTGGGCCTGTTTTTTGGATTCGCATGCTGTAGTTGTGTTTTCTCCGGTCCACCAGCTAAAAAAACTTCGACGCCCATCTTGAAGACGCACCCATCGACTTAGAAGTTTCGGGCATTCAATGTTGCGATCAACGGGAACGGCTTTTTCTATTTTTGGCCCTTGATTATGGAAATTCGGCAAAGGGTACTGCGGAAAAATCTGTGCCCCTCCTCTAAGTGCCAAAAATCCCAAGCAAAAAACGAGAAGGAGCCGCATTAATCATTAATCGTCATATCCAAGATTTTCATAGAGCTTTTTCACCGAATTGCCAGATTTTTGACTCAAATTTTTTCTGATGCTTTGTTCGAGACGCAGTGGGAGTGAGGAATCCTTATGGAATGCCTACTTGGTGTCGATAGCGTAGGAGTGAAAACGACTGCTTTTCGACGAGCGGCGGGGCGCGCTCGATTTATTATTTTTTTCTGCGCCTCGATCCCATTTGCACCGCTATACGCCATAGCCAATTCCTGCGCCGACACTTTTCGTGCACTTGAAACGCAACTTTCAGATCGGGAAGAAATTTCCACACTTTTAAAAACGCTGGGGAAAACTGCGACTCCGTCAGAAAAAGAAGTTTTGGCAGCACTTAAGGCAAAGGATTATCCAGAACTACGCCGGCAAATTTCTGCGCAGATCAAAAGTTCCTTAATCGTTAAAAACACCAAAATTCATAACAATATTCCCTTCCTCGTTCCCTCGCCCGGCGTATACCAAAGCAGTTCTTGGCTTTGGGACTCGGGATTTTCGGGACGCATATTAAATCGTGTAGCTGACCTAGAAACTGACCCTCAGAATCAGGCGGCACTGCGAAAATTAGGTCGTGGAAATTTTGTACGGGCCTATTCAGAGCAAATCTCAAGTGGTGCTGAAAGAGGAATGACCCAACACATGATCTTCGACGGAGGTGTCGATGAAAAACTTTGGCTTCATCCTCGCCATTCTTCGATATCGCAGCCACCCGTGAATCCGTCGCTGATGTCTCCTGCGGAACTTGAAGAGCTTTACCCGCAGGCCGCCGCGGAATTGCGTTGGTGGCTTCGACGTCGCACTCACAACGATTTGCCTTACGTGGTACACCCCTGGGAGTCAGGCCGAGATGCTGCCCGGGAATTCGATTCGCAACTGAAACCCTGGATGTCTTCAGGTGACAGCGAGAATCTAAGATTTCAAACGCTAAATCCTGGCACAAAAGATCCTGTGACTAAACGTGCTCGTTTTGAATTGTTGACCGAACTTCAAAAGAATGCCTCCGCAGGCTCAGCCGAAATTCCCTTTCAGGTGCAAACACCCGACATGGCGGCCCACATGATCGTAAGCCTGAATGCATTGGAAGAACACGCTCTCAGAATTGGAAGACTGGACGATGCCAAGAGTTTTCATCAGGAAGCCCAGCGACTGCGAAACGCTGTTAATCGGGAAATGTGGGATCAAGAATCCGGCTTTTATTATGCACTGGGAAAAAAGAGTAGCACTGCACCCATTTCCGAGGGAGGCAGTGTAAGGACTCCGGCCAGCGCTGAGATGGAAAAGATTCGCGTGCGCAGCATCGCATCGCTGATGACTCTTTACGCGGAGATTCCGAATCAACAACAAGCTATGAAACTTTTGGAGTCATTGGAAAGCGGAGGAGACTTTTCTACAGCCTGGCCCGTGCCCTCTCTCTCTAAATTGGACCCGGCATTTCGAGCAGATGACTATTGGCGCGGCTCAACTTGGATCAACACCAATTATATGATTGTCCAGGGTCTGAGAAAATATGGCGAACGAGCCCGGGCACTGGGTGATCTAAAAACTGCGAAACGTTTCCTGATCAAGGCCCAGGAGATTGCTGAAAAATCGATTGAGATGACATCAAAAGGTTTTTACGAGTTCTATTCATCAGCGGGACCACAAGCTCCCGGAGCTCTCTCTGGACCGAGTGATTTTTCCTGGTCGGGACTGAGCCTACTAATGGTCGACGAACTGGATTCAATTAGGAACCTAATGCCGAAGTAAGAGCGCATCATCAATTTCGACTTTAACGGGAAGCAAAAAGTGGAGGCCCTGAGTCCTTACGTAGGCCCGCTGGCCTTTGGAGGATCTACGGATCGCTGGAACAGTGCCGCGGTATCTGCTTGGCCCTTGACCCCGGAATCTTTGAACAACAGCCGTTCCTCGTTAGTATATTCGGACGGCAGCCCACTGGGTCCCCAAGCTTCGATTCAAGTTCAAGGTCTCGGACAGTATTGGGACGCTTATGCTCATGGACCCTCGCAATTTGGTTTGAAAAAACGAGCCTTTGAAACCTGGTCCTACAGCGATCTTCCTGAGCCGGGACTC
Organism: uncultured Bacteriovoracaceae bacterium; assembly: GCA_964636255.1. Lineage (GTDB taxonomy): Bacteria > Bdellovibrionota > UBA2428 > UBA2428 > UBA2428 > CAXNGS01. Next base: position 64,303 of record CAZWNW010000005.1, read on the forward strand.
GTTACCCTAAGCGGACTTGCAGCGGGAAACTACGATGTAGTTGCCTACTCGCCCCCAACGATACCTAGCTTTCAAACGGCTTATCGAGTTCGCGTTCAACGAGGCGACGGGCGGATCCTCTATCAAACAGAGGCGCAGGCAACATCGGCAGTTAATGACGATCAAAAACTCACTGATTGGCGCGAAGGCGTGCAGTTTGTTTTGTTTAGAGACATATCACTGACAGAGAGTGATCAGTTGGTTATTCAGATCGAGAACGGAAAGAAGCATTTTTCTGCTTTGCAGTTAATACCAAAAGGGAGTGCATACGCTAAGAAAGACCTGACTCCTACACAGGGAGAGTTAAACATCGCCTTGCCCTCGAAGGGAAACACACCGATCCCTAGCCCGGAAGGCAAATTGCTGGTGAATTTTTTGGAGTCCGACAGCAATGATCAAGTAATCACCTTAAAGTCGCCGCCAAAGGAAAACAGCCAACTTGAGCGTCGTGACGTTGTACCTGTTTTCGACATCGCGCCACAGACCAATCCTGAATCCCGCCGACCCGCGCGGGAGAGCAGCATAGTGATTCGAAGCTGTGCTACTGAAATCTGCCCGTAATTTTTTGGATCCGATCTATTTTCCAGGCACGTCGATCCACTCCGAGATGATCGTGATCGGGAGCACGTTTTCTTTACGATTCTTTCCTATGAGGGCCGCATGCTCGTCAGTGATTTCATAGGTAGCACGCAACTGGTACTTTGATTTTGCTTCCAATAAAGGCCAGCTACCTCGGCCTCCGCTCAACCAGGCAGACTTCAGCTCATGGTTCCACTGCCATTCAGCGATTTCGATCGATGATTTCGGACCAAGCTTCTGAATAGTTCCGCTGTAGCCGTAATCCAACGGAGCTCCGGCACCGGATGGAGGTTTGGAACCAGGCAAGATTTTACCTCCCTTAATTCGAAGTTCAACGGTGAGAGAAGTTGGCTGCCCATCCGCAAGTAAAACTCCAAGAGAAGAAGTGCTGACGTTCTTTATGACAATCGGCATTCGCAACCCCATTTTTTTATCTTCGAAAATCCACTTTTGGACCTTAAGATCAAATTCTAAGGATGCTTTGGATTCAGATTGTGCCAGCATTGAGCCCCCGATCATAACGATAAAACACAGAGTTGGAAAAACCTTCAACTTCATCAGCCAGATCGTAACACGAAATCTAATGTAAAAAATCTACAACAGTTGGCGATAATTAGTACTTCGTCGCTTATGCGGAGCAGTAGAGATGGAGATGAAGACACAATTTTTTAACTGAATTTCACTGCCTGAAATCTACTTGGGAAAGCGAGATCTAGGACCTAATCTATCGGTGAAATGAACTTCGACAAGTCCCCCGCTTGGAACATGGAATCGCAAGAAGTACTTGCTACGCTCCAAGTGGATCCCAATTTTGGTCTAAATCCGGAAAGCGTCCAGCAGCGACTAGAAAAATTTGGCCCGAACCGCTTTGAAACCTACCAAGCCCCGAGTGCCTACCGTATCTTTATTCGCCAATTTAAGAGCCTTCTCGTGGGGCTCTTGTTTCTTGCCAGTATTGTTTCGCTAGTAACAGGCGAATGGCTAGAGGCAGCCGCAATCCTCGGCGTCCTCTTTTTAAATGGCTTCTTGGGATTTATAAGTGAGTTTCGTGCACTTCGATCAATGGAGGCGCTTAGAAAACTGGGGCAAGTCCAAGCCCGCATCGTGCGGGACAAAGAGGAACAGCAGATCGCAGCAGAGGATCTTGTACCTGGGGACATTGTTCTTCTTGAAGCGGGTGACGTGGTCAGTTCGGATGCCCGCATTTTCAAAAGCAACAATCTTTCCGTAGATGAATCGATGCTAACAGGTGAATCCGTTCCTGTGGATAAGATAGCTGAAGTCCTAGGGGGAAAAAATCTCTCGATTTCCGAACGCAGCAACATGATCTGGAAAGGCACCCACATCACGCGCGGAACAGGCCGAGCCGTAGTTGTAAAAACCGGGACACAAACTGAGCTTGGTCGTATCGCAGAACTAACTTCAGAAGCCAAAGAGGAAACTACACCACTAGAAAAACGCCTCGACCAGCTCGGCAAGAAACTAATGTTCATCACACTTGTCATTGCGGTATCAATTGCGATCAGCGGAATTTTAGGCGGAAAAGAACTTGGGCTTATGTTGCAAACTGCGATTGCACTGGCCGTGGCCACTGTACCAGAAGGCTTGCCGATCGTAACAACCATTGCTCTCGCTCGCGGACTTTGGATAATGGCGAAGAAAAACGCACTCATCAAGCGACTATCGGCTGTCGAAACCTTGGGAGCTACCTCCGTAATCATCACGGACAAGACAGGAACACTCACCGAAAACAAAATGGCTGTGGCCAACGTTCGCACCAGAGGCCGAGACCATCGAATGCCAATTGAGAGCAATTCGGAGTCGGGCGAATCGCTGGAAGAAATTATCCGCGTCGTAGACCTTTGCAATAACGCAAAAGAAGCCGGTGCCACTGAAACATTCGGAGATCCGATGGAAGTTGCTCTTCACACCTTCGCCGCCGAATTTTTTTCAGCAACTGAGAGCCCGCAAAACGATCTTCCCCGCGTCAAAGAAATCCCTTTTGATTCTAAATCAAAGATGATGGCAACCGTTCATCAAAGGTCGAATGACTTTTATTATGCTGTTAAGGGTGCGCCCGAGTCTGTAATCGCATCCAGTAATGTTTCAGAAAGCGAGAAGACGTTCTGGCGCCGCGAGAATGAGCATTTAGCATTTGAAGGATTACGTCTACTGGGAGTTGCTTCCAAGACTGCATCTTCGCCTAAGGAAAATCCATATGCGTCGCTGAAGTTTTTAGGGTTGGTGGGCCTTATAGATCCCGCACGACCAGACGTGGCTTGTGCAATTGAAAAGTGCAAAGCCGCTGGCATTCAGGTCATCATGGCCACGGGCGATCAACACGGAACCGCAACTAAAATAGCTCATGATGTCGGCCTCTCGGAAATCTTCAGTCGTGTAAGCCCTGAAGACAAATTTGATCTTGTGAAGTCCTATCAAGAAAAGGGACATATCGTCGCGATGACCGGAGACGGAGTAAACGACGCTCCTGCTCTGAAAAAGGCGGATATCGGTATTGCAATGGGAATGCGCGGCACTCAGGTGGCCCAAGAGGCTTCTGATATGGTGCTAAGAGACGACCGCTTTGAAACAATCGTCTCGGCAATTCATCACGGACGCGTGATCTATTCTAACATTCAGCGTTTTGTCGTATACCTTCTCTCTTGCAACATCAGCGAAGTTTTTGTGATCGGGATCGCGATTATCTTTAGTGATCAGCTTCCAATCACTCCCCTTCAGATCCTATTTTTAAACTTAGTCACCGACGTTTTCCCGGCAATGGCTTTGGGACTTGGGACAGGAGACGCAAGCTACCTCAAACAGCGACCACGCCCCAACACCGAGTCCATTCTGGAAAGAACACACTGGCAGTTTATTTTTTTTTACGGAGGAATCATCACGATCAGCGTACTTGCCATTTTCTACCTTTCGCTTTCAAGGTTTCAGGTGAGTCCAGAAAAAGCCAATACACTAGCCTTTTTGACCCTTGGGATCAGTCAGCTTTTTCTTGTCTTTAATCTCCGAAAACGCGGATCAAGCGTCTATCGAAATGACGTCACCCAAAATCCCTTCGTTTGGATTGCCCTAGCTCTTTGCTTGATGATCTTTGGCCTGAGTGTGCAGTGGAGCTGGCTTCAAGAAACTCTGGGAATGACCGCTCTAACAGGACTTGAATGGGCTGCGGTACTGCTTTTCAGCCTGTTACCCCTCGTCGGGCAGCGACTTATTATGCTTGATTGAAATCCAGCCTGGACGAGATCCGTCTGCATTCAGTGAAGTCGATTTAATACATTCTTAACATTTGAAATCTTGGCTATTGAGTTAAACTATCAGAGTGAGAGCCAATCTCGGTTTGATATTTTCATTTCTGATGGCCCTCAATCTCAGCCTTTCTGGCGACGCCAATGCGAATAATTTCAAAAGCGGTGACATTCTCGGCCTGAATGGTCCGTCATTTGCCTATGCTAACAAAAATGATTCTTACACTGTCCCAAGCGGTATGCGCCTGCGCGTAGTTGAAAAGCGGGCGGATGGTTCCTACATCGTCCAGCCGATCTCAAGCTGGACGGCGGGGAATGGTCAGACACGGACTGGGCATCTTTTACATGGTCAAAATAAAATTGCGGTAGACGAAAATTTGCGCCTTACCGTATACCCTTCTCGCAACGCCCAAAATGATCCTACTTTAGTTTTTTTCGGCCATGATCCGGTCGCAGCGACTGCCTTCAAAACTCAAAGCTCCACAGCACCCACATTTTTGTCAGAGGGAAAAAGTTCCGGACATACAAATGCTTCGCTCACCCAAGGCCAAAACCCAAACAACAAAACAATGGTCCGCGTGAAAACCCGCGGCAGTGACTTGATCGTTCGAAGTGGCCCCAGTCAGAACCATGCCATCCTGTCTCGATTACCGAATGGGAGCTCAGTCGAAGTTCTTAAAAGTGGCGATTGGTCTCAGATTCGCGGTGACGACGGAATCGAGGGATATGTATCATCCGATTATCTCGAACGCGCTTCCGCGCCAATGGTTTCGGCATCCGGCGATTGTCTGAACTACAATCCTGAAGTCTATTCTGGAGCCTCGGTAGAGAAATTCACTCAGGCACAGCGAGGCGAGCGCGACACGGCCCGGAAAAAGAAAGCTTTCTTCGACTACTTTGCTCCTTTGGCACTGCACCTTCAGGAGATTTCAGGCTATCCGGCTTCGGTCATGCTCGCGCAGTGGTCAGCCGAAACTGGGTGGGGAACATCAAACGTGCTTGAAAAGGCGAAGAATATCGCAGGCCAGTCCTGTTTTGGTTTTAGCCGCGAAGTTAAAAAAATAAAACTTGATTTCCCCAATGGGAAAAGCGCAACCATAAGCCGCTCATGCGATCAACCGCGACCCGCGAGCGAAAAATATTGGTATTTTCGTTACACATCCGCCGCGGATTCAGGTTATGCCTACGTCCACAATCTTGTGGCCAATCCGAAAACCGCGCGGCCCTATTCAGGAGTTCGCAAGGCAGTTCAAAAAGCAGCCAGAGGGGAATCTTCGGGCCAAGAGCTTAGGGACGAGGTGATCGCTGGCCTGGGCTCCTATGCGACCGATCCGGATTATCAAAAAAATCTTCGTGCAGCCCTCGCCAGAGATAGACTTGCACGCTTTGATGAGATGAGGACTTGCCGATGAAAAAACATCTGACGAAATTTCCAGGCATAAAACTCTTTCTCCTCTCATCTTTAGTGGGATGTGCGACGTTGAGTTCCGAAAGTCGCGCCTCATCTGTTGAAACAACTTTTTGCGATAAGAAACTAGAAGCTCGACTACGAAAGCAGATTCTGCCCGCGCGCAAACTGAGCGCTTGTGCAAATTCTGCAGATTTTCTTCCTCAAAAACTCGGCGGGGCAAGACAAGCGATCATCGTCGCCGATGGCGAAGAAGGACTAGCAATTCTGATCTACCCTCTGGTTATGGATTCCGGTACTTGGCTACCTGCATCCCGGCCTCTCTTTGAATTTACAGGACTGGGCGAAAAGCTGCTTCCCATGAAAAATTCTTCTGGCAAAGAACTCGAATTGTTTTACGAAGACTTGGACGGAGACGGGCGACTTGAGTTCGGCATTCTAGGATTCGCGCAACCCAACGCCTCGCTGGTTTTGAAACGATTCAACAGTGAAAAAGGGCATTTCGAGGATGCATATTTCAAAGTGAAATCTAAAGGTGGAGCCGAAGTACCTATTGTTGTCTCTCTGGACGAGAGACTCCATCTTCCAAAAAGCCTCAAGGAAGCTTTTGAGGTCCGGGATCTCAAGGGCAAAGTACTTCGAAGTTACGTCTTTTCCCGATCAGCGGATTAGTTGTGATTTGGAGTGTTCCGATAGCCGTCTAAACGATAGGCGCGATCTACGCACAAAATGTTCAGGTTCTGACGCCGTTTCAACCGCGAGATCATGCGATAAAAGCGCTGATCCAAAGAGGGATGGTAACGCGTCAGCCACACGGCTTCGATCAGCTCCTCTTTTCGCAAGGGATAGGGACTGTTGCGCAAAATGCGCTCTAAATTCTGCGAATAATTATCCGCAGGCAGATCCTGAGTCTCCGTTTGTTTTCGCAGTGATTCAAGAGCTGTGCCAAAAACACCTTTTCGGAGCGAGGGATTTTTACATTCGAATTCCTGGCTGTATTCTTCAGGGCAAAGTTTACGCAGTCCATTCCAATAACGACGGGCCTCCTGCATTTCACCCGAAGCAAGACAGCTGAGTATCTTCCACTTCAGCGAATGCTCAGGGCATTGGCCGACCACCGGAGGCATCTTTCCCAACTTCTCTTTTTTAAGCAGTACTTTACTAATAGCTCTGAACTCGAATTCGCTACGAGCTTTTTCGCGGTTCATGCGATTGCGGCGAATCTTCCTTAAAAGATCCAATGCCTCTACAGTTAATCCGGCGCGAAACAAAATGTCGGCCGCTATATTCTGCGTAAGCAGCGCGTCTGCGGGTCCCTGATTTTCGCTACGAAGCAATGCAGTCTGAATTGTCTGCACGGCTTCGGCATAATTACATTGATTGCTCTGATGACAGGCGATTGCCCGCAAAATTAGAATTTCTTCCGAGGCACCCTCGGATAAATTTTGGGCGATTTTTAAATGGCGATAACTTAGGCGATTTAACCCAAGACGATTGTAATCAGCAGACAAATTGTAGTGGCATAAAAAATTACCGCGACGGTCGTTTAGCTCGCGGTAGAAATGGAGGGCCTCTAGATTAAATTCGACTGCCTCTTCAAATGCGCCATTTTGAAAAGCCGCATTGGCCAAGAGGAACTGACGATCGGCCTCCAAAAAAGTAGATGTGACCGATGAAATGCCTTCTAGCAGTTTACGTGCCGGCAGAATTTGCCCCGAGCGCAAGAGCTGTCGAGATTCGATGAGTTGCTTTTCTTGGCTACTCAAATCCGCGCGTGTTAAAAACGTTCGCAGGCGCTCATTGTGCCCACCAAGATAAAGAGCCACTCCCTCCTGATAGAGGGCGTGATCTTGTCGACCTAGTTTCTCGAATTTCGCCATCGTCTGGGCTCCAATGATTTTCCGATACGACCAAAAATATAATCTATGACGGGCTTGCCTTCGACACTATGCAGTCGTGCCAGACGGAAGCTCGTGTAACGAAACTGGGTATTGGTGAGTGAGAGAGCAAACTCCGTTTGCGGTCCAATGCAGATGAGCTTTAGATAATAGCGATTTTCGCAGACCAGAGTTTCCGTATCCGAGACGAGCTCGATGCGTTTTTGATCTTCATCACTACGGATCTTGAACTGCAATGTTTCCGCAGGCAATTGCCGAGTTTGAAGTCCATGTCCGATGGGATGCGAGAAAACATCGATAATGAGAAGCTTTTTTTTCTGATTAAGATCAATGTGAATCAATGGGTGAGCATAAAGAGCCGCATCCCAGCCTTCGGGAACTGCATCGTTTTTAATATACGCTATACGATAGGAGCCCACGGGATCTTTCCCGGCCGCGGCGCTTCCCAATCCTAAGTAGTAACCTTCCAGACGATTGAGAATTTTTGAGCGGATCTTTTTTTCGGGATAATCCTCTTCGCTAAACTTTAGCCATTTCTTGGCTTCCGCAGGTTTTAAACTCAGCTGGGGCTTGATCAAAAAATCATCGCGACCGTCGACCTGCTCGTCTCCGTAGGCGACGATTCTGAGCTTAGAATCAGTCGGATCCAAGATCCCCTCAGGGGGCTCGCGAAATACTGCCAGCGGTGAGGAATCCTCCATACGTAAGTCAAGGCGCTGCCGGATCCAATCGTCGTCACCGTCTCCATGCGAATTTGAACCCACGGGATCTCGATCGTTTCGTAAGGTCAAGTGTTGGACGGTCATGGCCCCATTCCGCGAAGTCCGAACTTCTGCAAGCTCTGTCGGCAGCCCTTGAATCGGCGATTTAACAAAAGCCAAGACCTCTTTCATAGGAACAACATAGGCTCGCATTTGAAAGAGAACGATCTGACTGATGATGCCCACGGCTTCTTCCCAGTTAGTGTCAACCGGTCCACCGCTCATCCCGGGAGTGACATAAAGATTATTGATTTCGAGGAGAGCAAAATTATCACCCATCAAAGCTGCATTGGAGTAGCTGGGGGCAAAGCCGCCTTCTTCCCAGGAAAGATTTCCGGAATAGCGCGTCGCGGACTGTCCCATGACATATCCTCGAGCCCGATAGCTCATCACGCGATCGACACCCAACTCTTCGTTCCGCGGCGGGGGCAGCGGTCGCATTTTTCCGCACTCCCCTCCCAACGCTTCCGGCAATTTGATTTCGATCAAATCTCTTTTGGCGTCGTAACGAAGAATCGAGACGTTGATCTGCTGGAAATTTGCATGAGAGCCAAGAGACTCGCCTGAAGAGAATACCCCTTCATGTTGACCGTGACTGGCTAGGGCGATTTGTAGATCCGATGCATTTTTCGGCGCACAATGTGCGTTGCTGACGAGGTGGCATTGATCGCCATCACGGAAATAAGTCGCGCTGCAATTTTTCCATTGATTGCCATCGGCGCTTCGCACGGCAAAGACTCGCAGGTAGCTCGAACTGAGGCCTTCGGCGTGAGCAGAAAAAGACAGCATAACGAATAGTCCCGGTAGCAAACGTTTCATAATGCATTGCGTTATACACGAAAATGGGCCCAGCCATCCAATAATTAATATCTTTAAATTTCAGTAATTTATCAAAAAAGCCCTCGAAACCATGTCAGGAAGTCAGACTTCCCCGCTACTGGCCCCGGAGGCCACTCAGTATTTTGCGCTGCCGAGGAGTCTAGTTATCCATGAAGCACCTTCAAATCGTAGTGGTCTTATTATTAGTAGCTGCACAATCTGCGACGGCTCACCCTGGCGCCCGGCCAGGAATGATCGAGGAGCGTGAGCTCCTGCGAGCCTATCTCGATCAGATCGAAGAAAACAAAGAACTGGAAATCGATCGCGAGCTGTCGCGACTGGAAATGCAGCAACGAATATACGAAGACTACCGCGAAGAGTGGTGGCTTGATTATCAGGAGGCGGAACGCCAGGAACGAATTCAGGACTACTGGCGCGCCTACCAGCACGGAAAGAGTTTGGCCGCAGAGCTGGTCGCCAAAGCGAAGGGCCTTCATTACTGTTTGTTCCTAAAAACCCAATTCGAAAATTTGCTGCCGAATCATGAAAACGAAAAGCTAAAGCAGGCTCGTCTGCGAGGTGCGATTTCGGCCTATCCGGAATGTTACGTCGATGATGTTTCCCGAATTTGGTTCGAGGAGCTGAGGATCAACATCCAAGCGCTACGAGATAAAATTCAGAAATATAAAAATGACCTCCGTTTTTCTGCTAGCGCCAGTAGGAGCGACGAGCATCAGGTCGCAGAAAAATTAAACGAGAAAGCCCGAGAAGTGCTCAGCCGCTTGGTCGAAAAGCGTCGAGATCTGGTGGAACGCGCTTTAAGGATCCAGAACGAAGACTTCGCGAATTTGCGAAATCAAGCGGAACGCATCGCTGCTCGGATCTCGTGTTCCACATTGCGCGATCGTTATGGTCGTGAAGTCAGTTGCACGGTTCAGCGCCGCAATCGACTTGAGGAAGTCAATTTTTGGGCTGCGATGCGCGTAATCGTAGAAAAACAGGAACTCACGCGTTATCGCGAGCACGCCGATGTGAGTCAAATACTGGCCGCGGTGGCCATTTACCTGCGAGACGTACGCCCGACAGATCAAGTACTTGGTAGCTTGGTGAATAATTTGCTGAAGAGCAATCGTGAGATTGAAGCTCGTATGAAGCGACAAATCGCCAATCTGCAAAGCCAACATGCGGAAGATTTAAAACGAGAAGTTCTTGCGATCGACCTTTGTTCGATGAGCATTGTAGCCTCATGTCCGACGCTTGAAGAACGGCGCGCGATCGTTCTGGAAGCGCTAGAAATCAAAAATCGTTGGAGCGATCTAAACCGTTATGAGGCCGCTCATAACTTGGATCTGAGAAAACTTGAAGTTTTGGCGGCGGCCTACCGCGCAGCCATCGCAGTCGGAGAGCTCCCACTCTTCACATTCAAAATTCCATCACAGGCTTCAGCAGCTTTTCAGCCATCGGATTCGATCGGTGGAGAAATCAAAATTCCGCTGCTCTTAGATTTTGAATCAGAATTCTATTTATTTGGTCGTAACCAAGCGGAAGCCGCAGATGTATACCGCGAGATCAGCCTTTAAAAGCTGATCGCTCAAATCAAGGAAGGATATTCTATGAAATTCACTCAAGCCTTATACTCATTGCTCTTCAGTGGAATCGTGACGAGCACTCCTGCCCAAGCGCACAAGCTTGTATTTGAAAGACCCTTGGAACTGACCATCAATCATCTTCCCGTGTCGGTCGAAAAAGTTCGCGATCAGCTGAACAAATCTGCGAATCGTTGGCAATCAAAGGTCGTTGATACTTTCAGTGCCTTTTGCAAAACCACGATCCGACTCGAGGGCCGAGATTTGGCCCTGAAAAACAGGCGCCTGGCCGAACATTATTTCGGATCGATTCAATTTGATTGCGACGGCCGAGGCTTCGGGAGTTCTGATTTTAGCACCCTCTATTCGCGCGCCCTCTTCATGGGCATTCGAAACTGTGTGGAAAGCGAAACGATGATCGATGGGGACTATTGCCGCCTGCGAGTGCTGGCCCTCCGACGCGAAACTGACCGCAACAACAGCAACAAAGATTTACTGAAAACGACGGAATCGCGAATCGAGTATTTGCGCCTACACAGTCCCCAGGCCTTGGCCTGGGCCAATGAAAAGCAAGTCATTCCTGAGGGTCTCAATTTGAAGCAAATCGATGCAGCTCAAGTTTTTGATCTTTCGATTGGCCGCACGGGTGAGACTTTCTTTTTAAATGCCTTGGAAAATCGCAGCTCAATTCCCCAAGGACCAAATTATTATCTTAGCCCCGCCTCGGACTTCAGTCAGCGCGAGAAGATCCAGGAAGACAAGGTGATTGCTGCCCTGGACAAAGTTGACGAGATGATGACAGATATCGAGGCGTCCCCGAACGCCGCAGAAGACTTGAAAAACGAGGCTTCAGCGGTCTTCATCCAGTTAAGTTTAGCATTGAAAGAAACTCTGGGATTGATGAGCCCGGTCAACTATTTCCGTAACGAACGGAGGATTCGAGATACGGAAGAGTCTCTTCTTGCAATCTTTGCTCGTATTGATCCGCGCATCAAAGAACGGAGCGACTGGGAAAAAGAATATCAAAGCAGCTTAGGTGACTACGCCACTCTAAGTCGCTATCTCACCTCCCGCGCCCTTACGTCGATTTTCAGTGAAGATGGCGATGCTTCAATTATTGATGAAGGTGATCGAGAGGGACAACACCAGTCCAGCGAAGCTGCGCACGGGAAAATATTCCGGGAGGAGGATCGCGAAATCGGCCGAGATGATTGGTACTCTTCCTATTACGAATTAGCCTGCTTTAAAGCGCTCCGTAGTTGCAATGCTTTTGTCAGATCATTGAAAGAAGAAGGCCGTTTTTACACCTGTGTGGAACATAAGAAGTGGGTCACATCTGCCGCCCGATACTGCGAGTTCAAAGTGAATCGCATCAACGTGAAATAAGGGGAAAATTTAAAAACCCATTTTTTGGGGTGGATAGACGAAGCCTGCTTAGCTGTGTAAACTTCTCGCCGAGGGCTCTGAGCGCGAGATATGTTCTTATTTGACTTTAATGACCTATTTGTTTTCGAAATGGCCAACAACCATCAAGGAGACGTAGAACATGGTTTGCGAATCATTTCCGAAATGGGCAAACTTAAGAGTCGCCACGGGATCAAGGCCGCAATTAAGTTTCAGTTCCGAAAGCTCGACACTTTTATCCATCCTGATTTTAAAAATAAGCCTGACCTAAAACATATTCCGAGATTTCTGGAGACTCAGCTGAGTGATAGCGAGTTTCAAAGACTTGTCTACGAGACGGTTAAATGCGGACTTATCCCGATGGGCACCGCATTCGATGAAGAATCCGTTGACCAGATGTTGGGGATGGGCGTTCAAATTGTTAAAATTGCGAGTTGCTCGGCGGCAGATCAACCGTTGATCAAAAAAATAGCAACAACCCATCGCCCCGTGATTGCTTCACTTGGGGGAATGGGCACCAATCAAATTGATCGGCTGGTCAATTTTTTCGAACTACGAAAAATTCACTTTGCGCTGATGCACTGTGTGGCCATCTATCCGACTCCAAATGAAAAGCTTCGCCTGGACCAAATTGAATTACTGAGACATCGATATCCGGGAGTCACCATTGGATTCTCGACTCACGAAGAACCTACAAAAACCACTCCGATTCAATTAGCCTATGCCAAGGGAGCTCGAATCTTCGAAAAACATGTCGGACTTGAGACCGATAAATACAAACTCAATGCCTACTCTGCAAGCCCCGCTCAGGTTGACGAGTGGCTTAAAGCCTACAAAGAAGCCGTCGAGATGTGTGGCGGCGAAACCGAGAGACCGCCTGCTTACCCAGAAGAAACTAGCTCGTTAAATACTTTGAAACGTGGGGTCTGGACAAAGACCGCGATTCAAAAAGGCGAGAAAATTTCCGAAGAAAATATCTTCTTTGCCATGCCGCTTCAGGAAGCTCAGCTTAAAAGTGACCGCTGGAGTGGAGAAGCTTTTGTTGCAGATCGTGACTACGCTGCGATGGCACCTCTTTCCGACGAGCTGGCACCGGTGGACAAAGAAAGCGACCAGGATTTGATTTACCGTATCGTTCTCCAGGTTCGCGGAATGTTACGGCAGGCCGGCATCGCGATTGGTGGCGAAAGTTCTATTGAAATTTCCCATCACTACGGCCTTCACCGATTCCGGGAATTTGGAGCAGTGATTGTCGATGTTGTGAATCGAAGTTATTGTAAAAAACTTATTATTCAGCTGCCTCGGCAAAAACACCCCTATCACTACCACCAGAAAAAAGAGGAAACTTTTCAATTGCTGAGTGGTGATTTGGAACTCTTCATCGAGGGCAAGGCCCACAAGCTTGCCTTGGGGGATACTTTTTTGATCAAGCCGAACGAGTGGCACAAATTTCAAACTTTAGGTGGCGCAATTTTCGAAGAAATTTCTACGCGGCACTATGATGATGATTCCATTTATGAAGATGAAAAAATTTCTCGCCTGAAGCGCGAGGAGAGAAAGACCAAGATCGCCAATTGGGAAGCCGCTTTTGTCGGAAAACTCTAGGATGACAACGAGCTGTCCGCTTTGTTCGGGAAAAAATCAGCGACTCTATTTCGACGGCCCCTTAAGGTCGGGCACTTGGGGAAACTGGACTCAAGACTCACACAAAATCCTTCAATGTGCCGATTGTTCTTTGGTCTTTCTGGAAAAGGCGCAGATTCAGCCTGCATTTTACGAGTCTCACGAATACCGAAAGACCTACGGAGTGAACGAAGACTTGGAACGGGTTCGACAGGCGCATGCCGCCGATGATCGCTTTCATTTAAACCGGATTGGACTTGATCTATTTAAATCAAAGGTGGTTGCAGACGTGGGGGCCGGCGCCGGGGGTTTTTTAGAATTGATTCGGCCGCTAGCATCAAAAGCCATCGCAGTTGAGCCCGACTCAATTTTTAGAAAAGAACTTGGCCGCCACCATCAAACGGCCGCCTACGCCAAAGATCTTCTGAGTTCAGCTCCGAATGTTGATGTGGCGACAAGCTTCAATGTTTTGGAGCACGTATCTGATCCATTGCAGTTCCTCAGGGATATCCACGACATTTTGAGACCTGGAGGACAGCTTTATTTAGTGACCCCAAACCTGAACGATCTGCTTGGAAAGATTCTCTATAAAGATTTTTCGCGCTATTTTTTCAGAACTGCCCATCTTTATTATTTTTCCGAAGCTTCTTTACGAAGAGCGATGGAGCTTGCGGGCTTTCGCGATCTAAAGATTTCCTTTATCCACAAATACGATTTTAAAAATTTGCTCCAATGGCTTCTGACGCGAGCTCCCAAAGGAGAAGCGCCTCTTCCGGAAGACTTTGTGGATCTGACCGGAGTCTACGAAACAGAAGTTGAGCGTAAGGGACTTTCGAGCCACATTCTTATCTCGGGCCTTCGCTAGAACTGCAGTTTTTGACATATAATATCGGCAATGAGGGTCAAAATCATTGGCGCCGGTTCGGTCGGAAATCACCTGGCACATAGTTGCAGAAAGTTCGGACTTGATGTGGTTCTTTTTGATCGAGACCCCAAGGCCTTGGAGCGTATGCAAAAGGAGATCTATCCCACACGTTATGGGAAGTGGGATTCTCAAATTCAGTTGAGATCGAAAGCGGACCAAGATTTTTGGGATTTGATTCTAATTGCCACTCCCCCAGATTCACATTTTCCAATTGCTAACGAGATTCTAAAGAATAAGCGATCTCGTGGGCTCTTTATTGAAAAACCTTTGGGTCCGCCAAACCTCAAAGAGGTTTTTGAATTTCGAGAAATGAGTCGTGAATCCGATATCAAGGTCTTTGTTGGCTACAACCATGTTCTGACAAAAAACACGCTGCTTTTTGAAAGCACTTTGAAAGACAATGCTCTGATAAAGCCGCTCCATCTAAATGTCTTTATCAAAGAACACTGGAAAGGGATTTTTGCTGCGCATCCCTGGTTGAGCGGTCCTCAGGATAGCTATCTTGGATTTTCCAGTCGCGGTGGGGGTGCTCTTTGCGAACACTCACATGGAATTAGCATTTTTCAGCACTTCGCAAGAATTGCAGGCGCGGGTCGCATTGCGGAAGTTGCTGCCGTCCTGTCCATGGTCCACACGAAGGATACTCATTATGACCAGATGGCCGAGCTCAATATCCGTACGGAGTCTGGGATGACGGGGCATATTCAGCAGGACGTGATCACGGATCCAGTTTTAAAGCGTGCACATTTGCAATATGAAAATGCCCAGCTGGAATGGATGGTAAATCATCGAAAGGGTTTCGATGCTGTTCGTTATTTCGTGGACGACGAGCAAAAGCTTGTCGAAATCGAAAAGACACGCCCGGATGATTTTCACCCTGAGATAGAGCATCTCATCGCCGTGCTTTCTGGAAAGGAAGATTACGATAAAAGTCCGATCCACTTTGAACACGGCGTGGATGCGATGCTGGTCATCTGCGCAGCCTTCAAATCGCACGAGAGTCGTCAAACCGTTAGAATAAACTATGAATCATCAACGCTTGAAGGTCTGCTGCTCTAGAAGGTGCGATGATGTTTGAAAATAAGAGAGTACTGGCAATCATTCCTGCACGAGGCGGCAGCAAGGGAATTCCGCTCAAAAACCTCACAAAGATTATGGGAAAGTCGCTGATTGGATGGGCCGCTGATCTCGTCAAGTCTTGCCCGAGCATTGATGCTGCTGTGGTGTCGACGGATCACGAGGCGATTCGCGAGGATGCCTTGAAGCATAGCCTAGCAGTACCCTTTATGAGGCCAGCGGAACTTTCGGGAGATCGCGTGGGCGATCTTCCCGTGCTTTCTCATGCTCTGTTAAAGTCCGAAGAATATTTCAATTGTACTTTTGATATTGTATTGATGCTCCAGCCCACGTCCCCCCTTCGAAAGCCCGAACATATCGAGGGCTGTATGCGCCTTCTGATTTCCAAGAACGTAGAAGCCGTATGGACTTTAAGCCAGACGGATACCAAAGCGCATCCATTGAAACAGCTACTTTTGCAGGATGAAAAAATTTCCTACTATGATCCACAGGGTGCCACAATCATCGCACGCCAAATGCTCGCGCCTGCCTATCATAGGAACGGGCTTTGTTATGCCTTTACGCGTTCATGCATTCTGGAACAAAAGACTTTGCTTCCTGATTCCAATGCTGGGTATTTGGTAGAGGAATCTTGTGTCAGCATCGATACCCCGGAAGATGTGGCGTACACAGAATTTTTACTCCAAAGGATTTCGAAATCGTGAGCCCGGCTTTCGAGCTTCTCTTCGGCCTCCGATGGCAGATTCGTAAAGACAATACCCCTTTCAAGACGGAACTTTTTCAATCCTATTTGAAAAAGTCACGCGTGATTGAAATGGCTTATAAACTATTGGCCGGGAATTTAGGACGCCCATTTCACCCCTTCATGTGCACTTCATTTTTTCTTCTTCGCTATCTGAGCCTATCTCCGCCAAATGTTTCCGAGACCATAGTGACCTATTTAGGAACTCAGAATGAACGGCGCTCTTTTTTGGAAATCATTTCAGCAAAGTTCCAGCCCTTGATTCGGCAACTTCCGCAAAGTCTTTTGCGTGTGCCCCAAAGTTTCGTGCAAAACCTCCGCTTTTTCAAAAGATTCTTACAATGTCAGGCACTCTTTTTCCGGTTATCCAGACGACTTCCACTTTTTGCGGCTCTTCGCGCATCGGAATACATGGCGTATTTTTTGGCCTGGTCTCCTTTGTTCCGCGACGGAAATTTTCGGAGTGCTCTCGTTTTTTCAGAAGGCAATCCCCATGGATTAGCCCTACTTCACTTAGCGCGAAGATCAGGAAAGAAATCATTCTTTGTTTCACATGGTGAACCCAATGCTCCGATTTATCCCCTCAAGTGCACATCTGCTCTGTTGTGGGGCCGTGAATCTTTTGAAAGGTATCAAAATGCTGGAGCCAAGATCGAAGAGCCCAGATTTTTGGGGCAGTCCGAGCAGTACTCTGAATTGCGTGAGCTACCCCAAGAAGTCACTCGAGTTGGAGTTTTCTTAAGTAAAATGACCCGAACCAAGGAAATCTCTGCGGTGATTCAAGCGCTTTCTTGCGATTATCCTCATGCGGAAATTCTGCTACGACCTCATCCAAATTTTAAACTCACAGAATCTATGCGGGCAGAATTGGCTATTCATCCGGCACTTAAATTTAGTGAGGGGGGCGACCCCATTCTTGATGCCCGGAAGTGTGATTTTGTCCTGGCTGCCAATACGACTTCACACGTTCAAATTCTAATGTCGGGGACACGAAGTCTCTATTGCTATGCTTTGGAGGGCGTAGATTTCGATAGGAACGGATTTCTAAAGGAAGGCCTCATCAGAGAATGGAAGCCTGGACTTACTTTAGAAGCTATTCGCGATTTCTATAAATCGATACATCTATTCGAATTGCTTTCTAAGCGTCTGGAATTAACCATTAGCAAGCAGGAGTCCCTGCGGATTTTCAATGACGACATTTTTAGAGTCTAAGTGGCGTCCGCTACTCTTTTTTTCCTTAAAGTGGATTTTTGGTCTTGGGCTTTTGGCCTATTTTCTTAAGAACGACCGCATTGACTTTTCCCTGCTTCAAACTCGTCAGCAGCTGTGGGGATTTGGACTCCTCTTGTTCCTGCAGGTTGTGATTTTTCTAATCACAAATTTCAGATGGTTTCTGATTTCTCGAGCGCAAGGGCTGGAAACAATCCAACTTCGCGACTGTTGGCATTTCGCATGGATTGGTTCATTTTTTACCAGTTTCATGCCGGCAATAGTCGCAGCCGACTTTACCAAGGTTCACTATCTGAGACGTCGAGGCTTTGAAACGAAGTCTCTGATTTTGTCTGTGCTTATAGACCGTGCCTCGGCTGCACTTTCTTTGCTGATGTTTTCGATGGTGGCCTTACTGGCGATCTTTTTCAACCTCCGAGCGCATGAGGCGCTCGCACTTTTGGCACTATTGACTCTTCTCTACGGTGTCGTGGGACGCTACTACCGACACTTTCCTAAAAAACTCTTCAAAGGAATCGCCTTTCCATCAGTCACAACTTTAGTCATTGGACATCTCTCCATGTTTCTAAAAGCATTATCACTGATTCTGATCATCGCTCTGGCCAACGAGGCCTACACTTTGGAATTGTTTTACTTATCTTCTGCGGGAATGCTCTTTGATAATCTACCTCTGACTCCGGCAAATTTCGGAGTTGGGCACTTAGTCTTCGACTACATCTATAAATTTTCAGATTATCTAGAAGGCGCGCAAGTTTATAACGTCTATTTCCTAGCCAAGATCATTTTTAAACTTTCTGGATTTGTGGGTTGGTTGCTTGCAAGGAGACTTTCAATTTAGGGAGAGCAAATATGAGACTATATGCGGTTTTATTTGTAGTCGTACTTTGCCTCTTCACTCCCTTTCTTCACCTACTTTTTTCTGGGGAGAGAGTTTTAACTCAGATCGACCTGCATACGACATTCCTGCCCCTGAAGTATTTCTGGGTAGAGTCCGTGCTCGCCGAGGGCTTCATCCCGCAGTGGAATCCCGGAATCTATGCGGGGAATCCCTTTTGGGCGGATCTCAAGAGCTCGGCCCTCTACCCACTGAATTTTATTTTGCTGCCGTTCGGAAGTGAGAATTTCTTTCTTGGATTTTCCTATTATATTTTTGCCCATTTCGGACTTGCAGCCGTGGCAATGTTTTTATTCCTGCGCGAACTAAAACTACCGCGCGAGGCTGCCGCTATTTTCGGATTGGCCTATTGCTTCTCGGGAGTTGCGGGATCTTCCATCGGAATGCCGAATCTCTTGGCGGCAATGTGGATCATTCCACTTTTCGCATTGTTTCTGAGTCGGTGGAGGGCGTCGAAGTCATCAAGCTTTTTGTCTTGGGATTCCTTGGGACTTGCTCTTACGTTGGCCCTCCCGGCTTATTCCACCACTCCGGATTTCTCTTATTTTTTTGGTCTTTATTTTTCTCTGATGCTTATAAGAGATTTCAGTTGGGCACGCTTTTCCAGTTTTCTTGGTATCTGTGTATTGGCAATAGCCTTGTCTGCAGCTCAGTTGTTGCCGGGAATTGAATTTTTGTTAGAGACCCGACGTGGATCCGAGGGCCTGCCCTATGAAGAGGCGGCGGAATACATCTTTCATCCAGCACGATTCATTGAATTTTTTACACATTATCCCTTTGGAACTTATTTTCCCCAGGAAGATTACTGGGGCGCGGCTTACTCGGTTGGCAAATCTCGTAACATGTCTTTTTTCTTTTCGACTTATATGGGGATAGCACTTTTGTGGGGTCTTCTTGGACTGTTCCGAGAGGGTTTTCGAAAACATTTATTCAGCGCTTCCATTTGTGTGCTGTTATTTTTTCTGGCGCAAGGACGCTTTGCACCCTTTGATCTGAATGCACTCTTCTTTAAGCATTTTCCATTCTGGAAAATATTCAAATCTCCAGAGAAACTTCTGTTGCTTCTTAATTTTTACGTTCTTGTAGGACAGGCCATTGGAGTGAGTAGCCTGATCGAGCGTCCACCATCGCGAAAAGTCTTTTTTAAGCTAGTGGCTATTCTTGGAGTCTTGCTCACGACTCTGTTGCTTTCCGCGCATTTTTTCGTCCTCATCGAGGAGCGCAGTTTTCATAGGCTATCCATCCTAAATTGGCTGGGGTTAACGGCTCTTCTATCGACGGTCTTATTTTTGAAAATTTCTGGAATGAAGCCGTTTCAAAGTCCATGGATTTTTATAGCCCTCATTATCGGATTAGATTCGACGTCCTTTATGTCGGGAATGATCTGGGATCAGCCAAAATTAGTAACGAAATCGATCGTCGGCGAGAAAATTCAAAAAGATCTTCAATCCCGCCACACTGATCTTAGTACAGGCGCTGCCTTTAGATTCAGTAGCCAGTTGGTCAATCGATCTCAAGCCCTCCCGCAGCAGATCGAGAATCTTGACAGTGCAGGAGTTACCGCATTCTGGACCTCCACCGTACTGCTTCCGAACTATCCGTTGTTTTATGGGATTCATGATATTTATGGCCACGGAGCGATGCGATCCCACGAAAAGACTAGCCTTTGGATGCGACTTGCCGAGGTGGATCCCCAAAAGACCTTGAATCTTTTAGGCGCTTACTATTTAGCTCGCTTTCATGATGCAAATGGTAAATTGAATCCAACGGCTGCGATTAATTCTACCGCCTTGCCTTATCTCTCCTTCCCTCGGAAACTTCTTGGTGTAGATCCGCCGAACATTCATGAGGCACTTTCCAAGCCAACCTTTAATGAACAGGAAATGGCCATCCTTGGTGGATTGCCCCCTGGCGAAGAACTGCAGAGCAAGGCTCAGGCTAGATTTGAAATACTTGATAGAAAAAATGATCAACTGAAAATTCGCTTGTTCGTCGACGGAAGCAGCGAAGCGAGCTGGATGATGATTAATGAAAGCTTTGACCCTTACTGGAAGGCTTACATGAATGGAAAGAGACTTGAGCTTCGTCGAATGAACGGATGGAGCCTTGGACTAAATTTGGGCACGCAATGTCAGGGAAAATGTGAGATTCAGTTGATCTACCAAAACCCTCTGATCAGGTGGGGATTATTTTTAACTTTTGGCGCTCTGACAATCTTTGCTGCTCTTTGCTTCTTTAGAAATTCGAAGCGAAGCCTGCCAGACCATCATATTTAGAGGCGGCTAAGAAAGTGCTATGCTTCAACAAATGACTATGGATGGTCTTGACCGTGCGGTGCGCACTTTGCCGGTTATTCACCAGCAGCACTGGATCAAAGCCGCGCTTGGCCTTCGTCGGCTGAAATCTGCGCTGCCTCAGCTGGCTGATACCGATTGGGCCCGGGTTCTGGAGCGCTCGCAGTGGGATAAACAACCCACGCTGAGCAGCCCGCTAAGCACACAAGTACACGATCCCGAGGAGCGCAGTGAGAGTCGCGTATTGAGGCAGCTTCGACGCGGACTTTTTCCCTCGGTCTATGCAAGTGGACTGCCGTGGATTCGATCCGTGGGCTTTAGCCATGCCTTGCTCGTATTTCGTGATGAAGTCTCGGATAACCCCGGATATTTGGGTCATGCATTGAGTGTTCTGCTTGGCTTTCGCGAAGCCCAAACTTTGGTGGAAGACAAGATCGACGAGCTGCTGCTTCATGAAAGGTTTTTAGAGTTTGCTGCCAGCAGTCTCTTCAACAAGATTTCTTTAGAACTTCCGGGAAAGAAAGAGATTCCGTCTTTCGATAAACTTTTTTCAGCGTGCCTAACACGTCCGACTTTTTTTGGTCATCACCTGATTGCGCTTGCTTATCTTGTCCGCAATCAGAGTTGGTTTACTGAGACTCACTATGCCCGCGCATTGTCGTCGCTGTGGGAGCTCTCGCAACTCTCATTTGCCGACACTGAGGACAACATTGTTTTGACCTTCGATACGAAGGAGCGCATGGATTTTTTCCAGGAGCTCCAGCGTCTGCTGATAGACGGTCCGCGCGACGTACATTCCATTACGCTGGCGGACAGCTTGCTGGAATTATACCAGCGCACTCGGGATGACCGACTAGCTTCTGTGGCCCGTTATTTTTCTAGGAACTAGGTAGAGACCAAATCCACTGCTGAAGCCGGGTAGATTACTCAGCTGCATGAATGTAAGGGGTATTAATTCGCAGGCGCAGCTGCTTCTTTCTATCGCTTTTCTGTGGAAATTATTGGCGCAAAAAGAAAATATTTGCTGGCCGCGGCCCTGTCTTCCGGTATTTATGAAAGTCCATCGAAGCTACAGTTTAGGCCCAGCGACTATTTTCCACTAATCGGCTCTATGAAACAGGGCCCCACCAAGCACTGTACTGTATTCAATCTCGCGCCTCAGCTGATTGTTAGCAACGCTCACTGTGTGAGCACGCAAAGCGAATGCCGAAGATCCAGCTTTCACTATTGGAATGCCGATGAAAAAAACTGGTTGGGCAGAGTGCGCCACCGCAGTTTTTCGTGTGATCAGATTATATTTGTAGACGCCAGCGAAGATATAGTGCTGCTGCTCAGTGAAAAAGATCCGTCGGATAGCTACGGAACTGTTCGTGTTTTGCGCAGCCCTAGCCAACTGGATATAGACACCCCTGTTGTAGTGTTGAGTCAGAACCCGCTCCACCGAAAGAAAAGTAACTTCTGCCGCACCGGCGTGCCGGGCAAGAAAACTAAAACTACTCGTCATGGCAGCAGCGAAATCGAATCAATGGAACTTTACTGCAATCAGCCCGTGAGTGGCGGCGATTCAGGCAGTCCGGTTTTCAACTATCAAGGAGATCTAGTGGGCCTTCTGTGGGGGCGCGATCTGGCCGTGCCCAACACTGGAGTGATGGTTCCGATCACGACCTTGCTGCCCAATTTGGAACGCGAAGCCGCAGAATTTGAAATCGAATGGGTGGATCGCAATCCTGAACCTTAGGAAGGCAAGCCCTCCCCAACCTGTTGTTCAGTTTTTGATGGATAAAACAAAAGAGCGAACATCAATATAAGTCCCAAGAAGGAGACTGCCACCATCACTAGACATATTTAGCAGTATACTTCACAACAAATGGATTCAAACAGCTTGGTGCCCGAGACTGGATTTGAACCAGCACAGCCTTTCGGCCACAGGCTTCTGAGACCTGCGTGTCTACCAATTTCACCACCCGGGCAGCGGAAAAGAGATTGTCGAGTTTTTAGCAGAAGAGTCTAAGTCCTGGAAGTGAAAAGAGATTCCCAATCTTCACAGAGACTTAACACTAAAAAAGGCTGCGATTGGTTATAATCGAGGCATGGAAAGCCCTATGCATTTCTTTTTCTTAATCCTAGGCACTTTGGGATTGGCATCTTGCTCGAGCAACTCCGCATTTCACTCCGAACGGAGAGACTCGCAAAATCGTGTGATCGCTCTGTTCTCCGAGCCCGAACGCGCTGCTCGCTGTGTCTCGGTTGTCGAAGCTGAGCCCGGACAATTCGTCTCTGTCGATTTGGCCAACGCTCTGAAAAATGAAAGGATTCGAAATCTGGACGACTGCGCAAGCATTTCACGAAAGAGTAAATCGACCTTTGGTTCCTATGTTTCGCGCGTCACTCAACAGGCCAGTGGCCTGAGTCCAATGGACAATTTTGAGTTCAAACCAAATCGTTGGCCCGTAGAATTTCACGCCGATGATCGCGTCTACCATATTTTTCAAGGCAAAGTTTTAAGCGTCCGCGCTTCGAAATAATAATAAAGAGCCGTCCTGCACTCTCCACTAAGAGAGCGCAGGATTGCGCGCGTTCAAAGACCGAAGTTTTTGCCCGATCTCGTTAAATAGAAAAGCCGTCAAGGTCGCCACGACCAACCAAACTAGTGTTCCTGGCGCTTCACCATAGCTCGCTTCGGTATTCATCACTGCCGCCAGAAGCATAAAGACCGCTAAAGCAGCAGGCCCTAAAATCAGAGATAGCTTTCGGTGGAACTGCGCCATTAACTTCCGGTGTCTCAAGCCAAAGGCAAGCGAAAGCGAAAGACTGCTGATCCCTGCAAAGAAAAATCCGCAAAATGCCGTGCAGGCTACAGGACCATAAGGCATAAAAAACTGCATCAAGCCGTGATGAGCGAGCCAAAAAGGCCCAAGCCCGAACTGAGGACAAAAACCCAAAGTGAGCACACCCGCACCAATGCAAATTAATGAAGATTTCAGGCGCAAAGAAGCGATTTCGGCCGAGATTTTCCTCTGGGAGGCCCGCAAAAATTCCTCGGACAATTTAGGCATCTCACTGGCCGCAGAGTTTTTGAATTCTTCCAAAGCTTTAGAAAAATCGTCATTTTTCTTCATACTAAGCCTTTTCCGGCCGCAACTTTTTTAGAAGGCGGCTCATTCTCTTTCTCAGGGTTGCTGCAGTCGTCTGATGGCGTAGCTCTAAATCTGCAAAACTTAGACCTTCAATATACTTTTCCGTGAGTAACTGACGTTCCTCTTCGCTGATGCCACTTAAAAGTGCGCCAATCTCTGCCTCGGTTTCAGTAGACTGAAGAGCAAACTCTGTTTCCGCTAGTTTCTTGATTTCTTCATTCCGGTAAAAGCGCCGTAAGTGATCCCTCCAAACATTGCGTGTGATCGCAAAAACCCAAGCTAAAAAGGGGCTATCTGATCGATAAAGATGCGCTGATTCCCAGATTCGGGAAAATACCTGCTGAGTCAAATCCTCGGCCTCCTCTCGATCGGAAAGTCGCGGCCGCAGATAACCCAAAACTCGACGCGCATGACGCCGATAGATCAGGTCAAATGCGCTGCCTTCTCCGGCAGCCAGTGCCGACATCAGCCTTTCATCTGACCATGATTCCGAAGATTTAGGGCTCATGGCCACATTCTTTCCTGAAAGAGATACGTTGGAAAGCCATAAAAGGTGACCTCCAAAATTTATTGGTCACTTTTTAAGCGAAGTCCACGTATTCCACTTCAGAGAGAAGGAAGAATTAATGAAATCTAAAGAGTTCCTACCGCTAGCGTTCTTAGCTTTGGTTTGTCTCGGCGCCGGAAGAGCGCAGGCTCACCCTGTCGCCTACAAGGGAGCAACCGAATTCATGACGGAACTTGATGGGCGATCTTCGCGCCACATGATTACCCATTCTCCCACTCCCTATTTAGGTTTGGGCCCAGCTCTTGAAATCTTCGACAACGAACACAGCGCCATCAGCGGCCAAATCGGTTGGCTCGCGAAACGGTGGAACATGCCTCGAAGCCAGGGCAACCTCTATTTGATTGGAAATTTAGGGCAACTAAAAACAGCGTCATCGGGCTGGGAGACACTCGGAAGTTTAGGAGTGCAGGCGGACTGGGAAGATCGAAATTATTATCTGCTGGGAGAAAGTACGTTCATCCGCAGCTCCGGTGACTTTAAAAAAGATCGTTGGAAAGTTCGCGCGGGCTTTGCCCCCTATTTGGGCGAATTCAGAGAACTCAATACCTGGTTCATTTTTGAGCTCAACGGAGAATACAACGCTGCAACTCGTCCGAGAGCCACGCCTTTTTTGAGGTTTTATTATCGAAATGTTCTTTGGGAAATAGGTTCCTCTCTACAGGGGGACTTTCTATTCAACTTTATGCTGCGACTATTTAGCTATTAAGGAGATCTATATGAAAAGCAAATCAACAAAAAACTTCCTCGCTAAAACTCTTCTCACATTTCTACTCATTACAGGCCTTCCCGCTTTGGCATTTGCCGACAAAGACAAAAAAGGAAGTCGAATTGTCGTGGATGTTATGGGAATGGTTTGCGCTTTCTGTGCAGGCGGCATCGAAGAAACATTCATGAAAGAGGACGCCGTCGAAAAAATCACGGTGAGCTTGGAAAAACACCAGATCACATTAAATTTAAAAGAAGGAAAAACCTTGGACGACGAACGCATCAAACAATTGATCACAGACGCGAGCTATAATATTTCCCAAATCACAAGAGAGTGAGCAATATGACTTGGTTTCGCTCGACATCTGCGTTTCTTGGGCTTTTCACATCTCTCGGCACACTCTTTTGCTGCGCACTGCCGGCCCTTTTCGTACTGCTGGGGGCCGGAGCGGCCTTTGCTAGTCTGACGTCACAGTTTCCAGCACTGATATGGATTGCTATCTACAAAGAATGGTTTTTTCTCTCGGGCGCAGTCTTCATGATTCTAAGCGTAATACTTCGGAAGCGAGCTGAGAACTTAGAATGTCCAATAGATGCCAAAAGTCAGGAAGCCTGCACAAAAGCCCGGGATTGGACAAAGTGGATTTTTCGAATCTCGCTTGCACTTTACCTGATAGCCTTCACCTTCGCCTATGTATTGCCGCGTGTTATGCGCGGTTAATCACTGGCAAGAAGTAGGGAAAATTTTCAGACGAGTCCCGAAATACAAAAATTTCCGTTAGAATTTTTTCCCATATGAAATTTAAATTCCAAGCAAAAGGTCTTTTAGTATTTTTTTCAATTTTGTCGGCTGCCGCACATTCGGCCACTCGGAAACCCGCGAATCTTCCCAGCCCCGGAGCTAGCACCACGACTTCCACCGCGGAAGCCGCCCCTCAGAGTTTTTGGACACCTACAAAACTACTGCGAGGCCTAACTTTAACAACGGCTACCACCACCAATCCCATACCCTCGATCAATCTCTCACGTTTCATCAGCGAAAAAGTCAGCTTGCGGCTCGATTTTGGTATGAGTTTAGATGTTCCCCGCCAAGGAGATGCGGCTTTTGGCGCAGCCATTGATTTTGGATACCGCACCACGCGTTTTCAGGTTGGTTCCGTAAAAGGTTTCACCCAACCTAGCCTGGTCGTTGGCAAAGAAAATCGAGGAAACGGCTTCAAGGACGATTTCTATTTGGGACTTCACTACCGTATCGGCTCCGAATACTACTTCAATCCTTACCTAGCATTTGGCGCAGTTGCAGGGCTCGCGCTTGATTTTGCGAATGGCTTCGAAAATTTCCGTATGGGAACTTCTACGACTGCACTTTTTGTTACCTGGTATTGGTGATCGTCCAGGCCAGCAGGCCAAGTATCGTTAGATAAAAAATACAGGGAAGTATTGTTTGGCGCAGTATTTCGACTTCACGATTCTTGATGCCGACCGTGGCACTCACCGCCAATATATTCGGCAAGGCGATCATATTGCCGATCGACGAACCAAGAAGTTGCAGAGCCAAAATCCACGGAAGAGAAATTTTCATGGCCTCGGCAAGTTCCACCTGCAAGGGACCAAAGAGCAGATTTGAAACCGTGGCACTGCCCGCTAAAAAGGCCCCCAGAGCGCCGATGAAAGGCGAAAAAATTGGCAGCGCCTCTGATCGAAACTCTTGAACAATCAAGGTGAAAACCCCCATTCTGACCGAGGGATTTCCTTCGGTCAGAAAAAGAGTCTGCACAAAGGCTGAAATGAAAAATATGCTTAGGAAGGGCCGAAATAGTGACTGGGTCGCTTTTTTAGCGGATTCGATCAGAGTCTTCGGGGAAAACTGACGGCTGAGTAAAGCAACAAGAAGGGCCAAAACGAAGCCCCAAGCAGGGTTAAAAAAGGAAATCCGGTGACGCAAACCGCTACTGAATAGATCTATATTAACCGATGCATTCGCCAGCAAAAATTTACCGCCGAGCAAAAATCCGAGTAGGTATAAATAAGGCGCGACAATTCTCAGCAAGCCTTGGGGCCGAATTACCGGTCGAAGCTCCATTTGATGTGGGACATCCGAATCAAATCTCCACGTGCTTTTTGGCAGTAGAAACTTCTTTTTGATCGAATAAATAACGAGGGAAAATGCGCAAAGTGATCCCAAGAGACTTGGGAATTCCGGTCCAAGATAGGAAACAAAATAGGCAGGCACTAAATAAATCATCGAGATCCACAAAGCCCACGGCAGCATTTCCCAAAATGGGCGCCGCTCGCGCGATCTTGGAAATCCAGTCAGGATTGCAAGAAGCATAATCGGAATCAGAGAGCCCAAGAGGAGATTGAGTCCGGCGGATAATGTAGCGACTCCCTCAGTCGGAAGTCCTGCGAAACCAACACGAAGAGGGGTCCCCAGGGCGCCAAAAGTTACGGAAACGCTGTTGGCGACCAAAGATAATACGCAAGCTTTCATCAATGGAAAGCCAATCGAAATCAAAAGTGGGGCCAGAATCGCAGCGGGAGTGCCAAATCCCGAGGATCCCTCGATGAAGGCACCAAAGATCCAAAGCAAAAGCAAAGCTTGAACCCGTCGATCTGGTGAAACTTGAACGAGGAGATCCTCAATCTTTTTGATAAGTCCCTCACGACTGAGAACCTGCTGGAAGAGAATTGCGCCAAAGATGATGAGACCGATATCACAAGCGATTAAAAATCCCTTCAGGGCGCCGGCAGCAAGTTGCAGCGACGGCACTGACCAATAACTGTTGCACAGGACAAGCATGTAAAAATAAAGAATCGGCGCAGCTTGAAAGAGCGGTCGTCGAAAAAGCAAAAGTAAGGTTAGGAGCAGAAGTAAAGGAGAGAGAGCCCAGAAAGTCACTCTTTGAAACGATAACGCTCTTGTTCAGAGGACACAAGATCGATAGTTTATGCTCATGTCGATGGATCGCCTGAATAAATTTCGCTCGGAATTCCCGCAAGATTCTAAGGTCGTTTTCATGAACAATGCGGCCGTCAGCCCCCTGCCCCTCTCAACTGTGAAAAATCTAAAGGATCTCGTAGACCTATTGCACGGTGAGGGAGCTCTAAATCCCATGCCGCTTTTTTCTGTTGTCGAGGAGCTTCGAAAATCTCTCGCTCGCCTGATCAACTCACAACCCGAACAAATTGCTTTAATGGGAAACTGTGCATCTGCGATTTCGCAAATCGCATTCGGATTACAATTTAAGCGTGGAGAGAAGATTGTCTTTTGGGATCAGGAATATCCCTCGAATGCCTTTCCCTGGCTGGAAGCCGGCCGCCGCTCCGGGGCGGAAGTCGAGATTCTTAAATCTGATTCTAATATGTCGGTGAACACGCAAAAACTACTCGATGCGATCAGGCCGGGAGTGCGGGTCGTTGCGCTGTCCTGGGTTCAATTTCAATCCGGAGTCGTTAGCCCTCTGAAGGAAATTGCCAGTGCCTGCCGCCGTGTCGGCGCCTACCTCATCGTCGATGTCTTCCAAGGCTTAGGCGTACAGCCTTTTGATTTTCGAGATAGCGGGGCACACGCCGTTTGCGGAGGCTCACATAAGTGGCTCGCAGGTCCCGCAGGCTCCGGGTTTTTAGCGCTGGACGAGGAATTACTTTCCCAACTCCGGCCCATCTTGGTTGGAGCCAATACCTTCAAGTCTTTAGGTCTGCCTTTTGATCCCGAGGCGGAAATTTTCCCGGATGCGCGTCGATTCGAGCCTGGTGCACCAGCACTTCTGAACATGAGCGGATGGAAAAATTCGATTAATCTGATTCTCGAAACTGGCGTTGATGAGATCCATGCGCAAGCACTGAAAGTCTCGAAAAAACTTTTTACGACTTTAAAGGATCGCGGATATGAGGTGCTGGGCAATCAGGAATTTGCACAACGACCCAGTCCCATCACCACCATCCGCCTGCAAAATCCCGCACCAATTTATGAAAACTTAGATCGAGCTGGAATCGCATACTCGCCGCGTGGTGGAGGCGTTCGACTTTCGCCTCATGGATTTAATCTTGAGCGAGAAGCCGATCGGGTACTTGAATTTCTCCCACCGCTCTAGGTCCAACCCGTATCATTCGCAGACGTCGGGGACTTTCGATGCCAGAGGCCTCCCAATATTCGGCACGCGCTCCAGAAATCTTTTCGGCCGGGAACTGGGGATCGCGCGCAAATCCCAGCGAAGTGTAATACTTTTCCAGCGGTTCGAGGCAATGAAGAAAACGGGCCCCTAGGGCGAGTGCGGTGCGAACAGCCTCAGCGCCACGCCCCCTCGTACCGGAGGCATTAAACACAGAGATGAGTTCACCACTGCTGCTAATTCCGAAACCAACTTTGGAATCCGAACTTAGATAGAGTCCTCCTCCTGTTTCGGTCATAGCCTGCAACTCGGCTGCCGAACGGGGTAAGACGAAAAAGCTGTTGGAACTGGCCAACAATTGCTTTGCGAATTCTTCGGCATCTACTGGCCTGAAGGGGGCTGAAGCTTCCAGATCTTTCCGCTGAAAATTGATTCCACATGAGTGTGTGTTGCTCGCAACTGCGACCGAAGAAAGCTGCAAAAGAAAAATCAGAAGGTAGGTCTTAGCTGCCATCGTCACGCGCGCAAATCACCAGATTTACGCACGGACTTCAAGCGGACTTTTAACTAGGCCCGAAAAGAATTTCCCCATTTGTGCTGCAAGATGGACAAGACAGATGGGCGGCGCCCAGGCAGCAAATCTAAGGACGCTTCGATTTGATCGAGGTCGCTACGTTCCAGCAATGCCCGAATTAGATCTTCGATATCAAGAACCGTCAGCGGGAAATCATCCTCGGTCACCAACAGGTTTCGAGCTCGGTAGTCGGCCATCAGTTTTAAACTTTCAATGAGCGGAGTTTCGGGCGACACGCTCACGACATGAGTGTGCATGTGGCGGTAAACCGCTTCGCCTCGAACTTTCTCTGATCCCGGAGTAACATCTAAACGGATAAAATCTTCTTGAGTGAGAACTCCGACCACCTTGCAACCGTCGGCCACATAAACGCAGTTTGTTTCACAAAGACAGAGTGTTTCTTCGGCCGTCTTCATGGAATCGCTCAACATCACGATCGGAAGGGGTCGAAGGGCTTTTAGGGTGAGAAGTTCTTTGATTTTCATAGGATTCTTCCTCTGCCATTTTGGGGCCAATTGGATTGCTCGCACTCAGCGAAAAGTAAACCTAAGCCACTGAGGTCGCAACGCGGCAATGATAAAACGTCGAACAAAATGAATGAGAATAATCTCTCAATTATGAGTGGAACTTCATAATTCAAAGGACTGAGTCCTGGCGGCTTAAAATTGGATTTTGCTTTCAATGCCCAACTGAACAAGCCACAGAGTTCCTACAAATAGCATCACCCACGACCATCTCCGCCGTGTCTCAAATCTCTCAATCACACGTTCAAAGTGGTTTTCTAAGCTTCCCCCACCCTGCAAATGAGGCATCTTTCGCAACGCAAACCAACGAAGTGCCTGCAACATCAAAAGTCCGGCTGCACCACCCAACAATAAAAAGATCGCAGAATATAAATCCGAGCTAAGCATTCTCCCTACTTATCGGCACTTTTCCTGTCTTCCTGAGTGTAGTTTTTCTGGGTCCTTTCAAGGGGATATGTTAAAGCGGCAGCCCATGGAACGCATGATGGGCCTATTCGGCTTGGTGGCCATTGTGGCTCTCTCTTGGGCACTTTCGAATCGCAAGACCTCCTTTCCGTGGCGCATATTGTGTTGGGGACTCGGACTTCAGGTGGGCCTTGCTCTACTGATACTAGGGGTTCCCGCCTTAGGTATTCCCGGTCCCCTTAAAGTCGTTTTCAATGCCTTGAACGATTTCGTACTGGAAATCATGACCTTTAGCGAGGCGGGTTCGCGATTTGTCTTTGGCCCAATGATCGACGACGAAAAGATGGGCGGATTCATCTTTGCGGTGCGTGTATTGCCTTCAATCATTTTCTTTTCCGCGCTTGTAGCGGTTCTCTATCATGTGGGATTTCTGCAAATCATAGTTCGTTCCATGGCCTGGGTGATGTTGAAAACTCTCCGGTTGTCGGGAGCGGAGAGTCTTTCCACCGCGGCCAATGTTTTTCTGGGTCAAACAGAGGCACCACTTTTCGTAAAGCCTTATATCGAACGGATGACCCGTTCGGAACTTTTCTGCATCATGGTGGGCGGGATGGCCAACACTGCGGGCGGTGTATTGATCGCCTATGTTGGAATGCTTCACAGTCGCATGCCTGATATCGCCGGGCACTTAATCACCTCCAGCGTCCTTTCTGCTCCGGCTGCCATATTAATTTGTAAGATCATGTTGCCGGAAACCGAAAAACCCGCAACAGCAGGCGAGCTCACTCTTAATGAAGAAAAACTAGATTCCAATGTCATCGAAGCCGCCACCCGCGGCGCCTCCGAGGGGCTAAGTCTGGCGCTCAACGTGGCTGCCATGCTCATCGCCTTCATTGCGCTAGCGGCGATGGTCAATTGGGGACTGGGGAATGTCGGGAACTGGATTGCCTTCGAAAAAATCGCGGGGGCTCCGCTCTCACTCGAGTGGCTACTTGGAAAAGTTTGTGCGCCGTTTGCCTGGTTGATTGGAATTCCGTGGTCAGAAGCGCAAAGCGTGGGAGCCTTACTTGGACAGAAAGTTGTTTTTAACGAATTTGTGGCCTACGCAAAACTTTCCGAGATGGGTTCCGAATTCAGCGACCGAAGCGTAATCATTATTTCCTATGCACTGTGTGGCTTCGCAAATATTTCATCGATTGGTATCCAGGTCGGCGGGATTGGCGTCTTGGCCCCCTCCCGACGCAAAGATCTAGCAGCTTTGGGCGTTCGAGCTGTCATCGCAGGAAATCTTGCAAGCCTTTCCACGGCTGCGATCGCTGGCATGATTTATTAGAAACCCAGCTGGTTCCGTTCAGAGTCCCGACTGATCATATAGTTCAAACAGATTTTCTTTACCTTGAATACCGGGCCTCGTTTCTTATGCTGATGATCTATCGACGATAAAGGAGGACCTATGCAGCGTTGCGAAGTCTGCGGAAACGAATACGAGCACATCTTCGAAATTCAGATGAATGGCAAAATTCATCATTTCGATTGTTTCGAATGCGCGGTATATGCCCTGGCCCCCAGCTGCGCCCACTGCGGAGTTCGCGTGATGGGTCACGGAATAGAAGGTGATTTTAGTATCTATTGCTCGGGTCACTGCGCCCGTGCCCAAGGTCATGCGAGCGTCCGTGACAATGTCCGCCACTCAGAATCTGCGGTGATGTAGATACCTTTGAGCTAGCCCTTCGTCCAAAGTTCTTCACGATCGACCAATTGCCGAGCGCTACTTGCTACTGAGTCCGAAAGTGCAGCCGCATAAATCGACAATCCTGTCAGGACGTAAGGCGCATAGTTCAAGAGATTCGGAACTAAGTTCCAGGGAGCGCTGAAAACTACAGAAAAGCCCACCACCGTAGCCCAGATCGCCATCCAGAGAGGAACAATTCGTTTTGTGCTGAGTAAAAGTAACGATGCAAATGTCATATCCGATAATCCAACAATTTGTAGAAAGGGGAGTACCGAAAACTCGAGCCCTAAAAATGCATAAAAAGCTTCTGCCAAATGGCGCATCTCATCGGCGCCTTGGAAAGATTTCCAGCCATGAGAAAAGAAGGCGGCTGCTAAACCCAAGCGCAACAAACCTCGGGCACCAGTGAATTGCGACAAGTTTTTTGACGTAACCGAAATCCACAGCGCGGCAAGTACCGTGCAAAGTCGGGAAAACTGTCCCCAGGACGGCATCTTTCCAGCGGAAATCGAATTGATACTCATCAGTCCATAATTTAGAAGCACGATGGTCGCTCCGATTCCCAAAGCCCAGCGTCGAATTCTTGCTTGAGGATTCGCCAAAAATACTGCACACAATATCCAGATCAGGCCAATGATCTTTGCCAAACCCGAGGCGGCTTGACCCTTGGCATCGCCAAGAAGCGACCAATGCTCGGGTGCCTTAGCCCAAAGGGCCAGCCCGAGAGAAAGAAAAACAACAGTGGCAGCGGCATTGAGCAATCGATCGGCCTTCATGATATTGATAATGATTCTCAAAATACAGGACCCAGGTCAAGAGTAATTCCCTCGTCAATTATTTGTAACGCATCGTTCTGGACCTACAAGACCACTAGAATGGCGGTTGTGAGCGTTCTCAATCTGGTGTCGCTGTTGGCGATGAGTCTGGCGGCATTCAATCTTTTTCTAGCACTACTTTGTTTCGTAAATCGCTCGCGCCAGGCTCGGCTCCCGATTGTGAACGTGGGCTTCGTAAATCTTTTCGCGGCGCTATTTGGAATCTGTTGTGGCATGACTTATCACCAAGCAGCTTACAGCTTGGATTACTCCTTCTTCTATAAAGCCTCTTGGATCGGATGGATCCAGATACCCTTCATGTTTCAGACCCTTCTTTGGATTCATTCGACTAACCGGATTCTCATTTGGGCAAGCCGTTTGAGCCTGCTCTTTTGGGGCTTAGTCATCACTGTTGGCCTTCAAACTGAGATGGTGGAAATCAGCCCGATCTCGCTTATTCCCTACGTGGAAGTTTATGCTCCACTGGAAGTTCCGCTAAGAATTTTTGGATTTTTGCAAATCGCGCTGCTCCTCATTCTTTCCCTAAGAATTTTTCGCAAGACAAAAAAGACCCTGCGTATGCGAGTCGGCTATTTAACTCTTGGATTCGGCATCAGTTCTTTAGGAGTTTTGGCAGGCGCAGCCATCTTTCCCTTGCTATTCCACACTCCATTTGACCCTATCCTTACAAGTTTTTTCGGGGCCATTCAGTCTGCTGTTCTAACTTACGCCATGCTTCGACAGCGTTTGGTCGATATTCGCTACATGTTGGGGCGACTACTTTATGGACTGAGCGGACTACTCGCCTTTGGAATCGCCAACTATGTCGCCTTCATGATTTTCATGCCCTACGTCAACCTTGAAACCGCCTTCATACTGGGAAGTAGCTTCATCGCAGGTATTCTTTTTTTCACTCCGATCCAAAAGTCATTTCAAGAAGCTATTTTTCGAATCCTGGGAAGACGCTCGGCCAGTGCGCCCGAGATACTTCGGCGTCTAACGAATTTGCTCATCGCCAACTCCAGTCTGGATGATATTTTTCGCAGATTCGGATTGGCACTGCAGGACGAGTTTCTCCCACCACGGATTGGATTCTACCTCCGCGAGGGAGACGCCTACTCTCTAAAATTCTCCACGGATATCGAAGCCTTTCACAGTCGTGAATTGCACCTCAATCCCAACGGACTTCTCCACGACATTCTGATCAAAAGAAAAGAGCTCTTTCTTAAAGACGAACACATCGACAGCCACGATCAAATTCTCGATGACAGCGCTGACAGTCTCCGTGATGAACTGGATCAATTCATATCCGACGAATTGATTTTACCGATTGCCCTTAAAGACGAAACGATCGGTTTTATTGCATTGGCCGGCCGGGATGATGGTGATCCTTACCTTGAGGAAGATCTCATTATTTTACAATCTGCCGCGACCCAACTTGCTTTTGCAGTGGAGAATGCGCGTCTCTTCGAGGAAGCCGTTGCTGACGGACTCACTGGCCTTTTTCACCACAAATATTTTCGCAGTCGACTGCAAACCGAAACAATCCGCTCGGTCCGCCATGGAAAATGTTTGGGTGTAATTTTAATAGATATCGATCACTTTCAGAGCATCAATGACAACTTGGGTCCGCAGATTGGCGATTCTGTGCTTACGGGAATATCGCGCCTCCTGAAAGCGCAGTTGCGTGTTGAAGATGTGGTCGCTCGCTACGGATCCGAACAATTCGGAGTGTTGCTTCTCGATACTCAACCCGAATTTATCATTGGAACAGCGGAAAGAATTCGGCAGGCCGTTCAAGCTAGTGAACTGCAAACGGGACTCACCATCACAGTCAGCATCGGCGCGGCTTCGTTTGATCCCGGAATTGCCGCCAGATCTATCACCAGTGAGGATCTGATTTTGGCGGCTGATCGCGCACTCTACGAGGCCAAGGGCCGAGGTCGAAATCGCGTGATTCTTTCGCCGGAAGATTTTCGAGATCTCAGAAAAACGATCTAACTCAATCCGTTGACACCCTGCGTTAAGCCTGCTATTTTCTACAACCTCTATGCACGATGCGGTTTCAAGTAAAATACTGAAAATACTAGTGATATCTCTTATGGTGCTGAACTCTTGCGGACAAAAAACGGAGACTCAGGATCCGGAGCAACCGGGCCAATGGCGCATTCTCAATGCCTGGGGCCAGGAATTTAACATCATTCCCATTGCCGAGCTCAAGGGCCCTAGTGCCGCAAATACGGATGCCATAGCAAAAGTAGTGCAAATCGAGGGGAACTTTGCGACGGGATTTTTCATCAGCCCCGACGGTCTCTTTCTCACGAATCACCATGTGATATCGCCGGAAGACTGCAGTGCAGAACGCTGTCTGAACACTCAGTTTGTACGCGATTTTCGTCCGGGCGGCGCACAGAGATCCTATGGGGATTTTTCTCTGGTAGCAGCATCAAAAGATCACGATTTTGCATTGCTTGCTGTAAAACTTGCTCCCGGTGAAGTCGTGCCTCACTACGTTCTCTCCGAAACATTCTCTGAAAACGACTACTCGAAGCCTCATGCCTTGCATGTCATCGGCCATCCGGGTGGAGCCTCTCTGATGGCATCAACTGCGACCTTGCTTGGTAGTGAGGGAAAATACGGCATCATGGATCTGAATGCTGCAGCCTTAGGGGGCTCAAGCGGATCGCCCATTCTTCATAACGGAATCGCCGTCGGACAATTTCATGCTATCAATTTTCACATCCCCGACACGAATCGCCACAACGGATATTTTCGAGCTTCCGGCATGGGTACTTCAGCCAAAGAGATTGTACGCACTCTAAAAACTCTCTTTCCTGACATTGCGACAAAATCCCCAGCGGACTGGCGACAAAGCGATTTCCAAAAAACCGTAATTACCGAAGGCGGCAGTAAAGTGCGTTATGCGCGATTTTTCCCCAAAGCGCTGGTCGAGTGGAACGAGGACCTAAAGCTGGAGATCTCGGCGTTTTTTCGCAATTTTTACGGAAGACCTGAAGAAGGAATCCAGATCGCTGCCATTCATCAGCGCATTGTTGATCGCTCGCTAGAAAGCGAAAGACGAAACGATTTAAAAAGATTCTACAGATCTCTTTGGACTGCTGATCAAAGCCTCCGAAGAAAAAGTTCACTTGCGGTATCTTTCAAAGCTTCAGACCTTCTGGAAGGCGGCAAAATGACCGAGGCCCTGGAAGAAGTTAATGATACCGTGGCCCTAAGTTTACTGCGACACACTGGCGAGCTAACTTATGAGGCTTGCAACCAAGCTCATTTAGAGAAATTTCACCAAAACTCCTACGGCGCGCGTTCATTCAACATTATAAAAAATTGCGCGGGCCTTGATGATCCACGGGCGGCACTAGAGGAAGTCAACGAGGCGATTCGCCTCATTGCAGTGGAAGACAATGACCAAGAATATGTCTCCTACCTTTGGTCACTTTTTTCCGCACTTGATCACGCCGATACACTTGGGCTCCTGCAGCTGGCCGATGATCAGCTAAAGTTGCGGGCCGTTTTCAAATATTTGAAAAGGAATGCCGTATCGTTTCAGCTCTATGCTTCAGCGGACGCGCTGGAGACCAAGTACAATCACGCTCGAAAATAGTCACCCCGTCTTTTTACTGAGACTTCTCTGCACGAAAAACAGCGTGAGCGGAACTAGCAACGCTAAGATTGCGAGATGCTGAAAAATCGCAGGAAAGCTATGAAACTCCCGCTGGGTTGTCGCCCATCCGTCGCCGAGGCTGGTTCCAATATTTGAGCAGGCCATTAGGAAAGCAAAGCTCGCCGCCGCAAGTTTTGGACTCGAGCGCGACATTGCCAAGGTCACGAAAACTGTTTCCTGCAATCCCCAAATTGCCCCCCAACCCAGCCCCATCCAATGAAAGTTACTGGCACTGAGAATGTCGATCGAAGTCCAGACCCCAAAAGAAATTAAAATCAAAGCCCCATACGCCACGAACCATCGGTTCACCAGACTAAGCAGCAGTCCACCCAGAAGCGCGCCAAGAATGGCTCCGCCCCCGCGGAAGGCCCCGTATTCTCCCAACGCCGCAGCATCCAGCCCCAGACTCTCGCTTAGATGAAGAGTGATGATCCCGTCATGACCGAAGGAAACAAAGGAATAAGCGATCGCGTAAACAATAAAAAGCAGATATCCGGAAGAAATAAATATCTTGAAATCGGCGGCAGTAATTTTTTGAACTGCCTTAACTCGGCCACCATCTTGAATGCGGGCAACAAAGAAAAGGGGGAGCAGAATGCAGGCCGCGATTGCCAAAAAAACAGTGCGATATCCATCAGAGGCCGCAAGAGATCCAAACAACAATGACATCGAGATAACGCCCAGTGCGCGCCCGCCGACCATGGCACCTTGAACGATTCCTTGATCCTTCTCCTCGGTGCTCTCGACGGCATAGCCATCGGTGGTCGCATCATAAAGCGCGATGCCAAACGATGCTGTGACTACAATCACGGCGAAAAGCGCGTAGTTTTCCGAAGGCAGGTTGAAGGCACAAAAAACAAAGGCCAAGCAAGCCAGACTCAGGCCCATCAACATATAGGGCTTTCGATGTCCCATTCCCCACAAGGCAAAGCGATCCGAAATCAGGGCGAAAATCATTTTTAAAACAAAGGGCATGAGGAGTATCGATGTCAGCAGACCAATCTGTGAAACTGAAACGCCAAGTCCTGCCAGATAGGGCTTTTGAAAATTTTGAAAATAGGCCATGGCTGCACCTTGGGAAAAATAGAGGAGCGAGAACATCGCAACGCGGTTTAGAGAAGCCCTCACCCTGACAGTTTATCAGAAAGACTGATAGGACCCATTGCATGGCGAAGCTTTTGAGAGAAAAATTGTGTCCATGAAAATCTTTTTCATTTATGTACCGCTTCCCGACATTGATCAGGCCAAAAAAATCTCCAGGCAACTGCTCCAAGAAAATCTGATAGCCTGCGCAAACCTTTCAGCTGGCGGTTTGTCGATCTATCGCTGGGAAGGAAAAATAGAAGAATCCGCGGAAGTCTATGCATGTTTTAAAAGCTCCGAGGAAAAACTCCCCGCCTTACGCAAAAGAATTCGCGAACTGCATCCTTACACGACTCCGTGCATTGCAGACTTTGCAGTTGAAAATTTGAACGAAGACTACGCGGCCTGGCTAAAGAAGGAACTTAGTCCCTAATAAACTCAGTCCAAGTTGAGTAACAGATTGACGGGACAATGGTCGGAACCGGTGACTTGATCTTCGATATCAGCTGCAACAACGCGGCTTCGATCAGATTCGTGAACTACGTTGTAGTCAATGCGCCAACCGATTCCCCGTGCGCGTGCATTTGTTCGGGCGCTCCACCAACTGTATTTAACCAAGTCCGGATGTTGATGACGAAAAGTATCGACCCAGCCGGAATTCAAAAAGGCCTCCATCCAAGCACGTTCTTCAGGCAAATATCCTGCGGTATCTTCATTGGCTTCCGGACGCGCAAGATCGATCGGACGATGGGCAATGTTGAAATCCCCGCCCAAGACTACCGGCTTTCCCAATCGTCTTAGCTTTAAAAGAAATTCCGCGATTGCGTCGCAAAAAGAAATTTTGAATGGAAGCCGCTTTCCACCATCTTGGCTGTTGGGGAAATAGGCACTCACAATGGTAATTTTTTCGAACTCAACCGCCAGCACTCGACCTTCACAATCAAAATCCTCACATTCGATGCCGTTTCGAACCTTCAACGCTTTTTGACGACTAAGGATACCTGTTCCGCTGTATCCCTTTTTTGAAGTCGCTGGAAACCAGAACTTTTCATAGTTGGGCAAGTTGGCCAACTCACCAGGAATTTGTGAGCTATCTGCACGAACTTCCTGCAGCAAAACAAAATCTGCTTCCGAAGTTTGGAGCCATTGAGTAAAACCATTCTTCACACAGGCGCGAATTCCATTAACATTCCAAGAAACAATCTTTGCTTGTTGAGAACGCGACATCGGAGATGATTGATAACATGGCGCGATGCGGGCGACAATTTACCGCCACCCCTAAATACCTGCCTTTGACGTGCCGAAACAAAGAACGGTCTACAGGATTTTTAGTCTTCGAAAAACTTGGGTCGATTGATTCCTGCGACTAGAATTGATGTTGAGGTTGTCATGAAAAGTAAGCACATGAATTCCACTTTAAAATCCGCACTTCTTGGACTGACTGTAGCGTGGGCAGCTCTTGCCACCCCAAGTGTTCAGGCTCAAGGCCTGAGCTGCCAAACTGTGCCCCTGCTCTTTTCGACTTATTTAGAGCAACACGTTACGCACAAAAACTTAACTCCAGATATTCGAAAAAAGGCGGTGGAGCAGTACATCAAGGCCCTTGATCCCGCAAAATCGATTCTGCTCACTCCGGATTTGAAAACGATCGAAACCCATATCAATGGCGTATTTTTTTCAATGCGTAGTGGAAAATGTGAAGGGCTAAACCAAGCCAATGAACTCTATCTTAAACGTATTCGCGAGATTGAAGTGCTCGCTAAAGATATTCTCTCTGATAAGTTCAAAAAAGTAGATGAGAATGTCACTCTGATTTTGGATCCCGACAAACGCACATTTCCCGCGACCGAGGAAGCTCGCAAAGAATTGCTTACAGCCTCGTTAAATTTCCAAGTGTGGAACCTGCTTGATTCGGGAACCAAACTTCCGGAAGCAAAGAAAAAGATTATTCACCGTTACGAGCTTTTGAAGAAACGTTCGGAAGAGAAAAAAACAGAGAATCTCTACGTTGATTTTATCGATGCCTTTGCGAACGCACTTGATCCACATACGGCTTACTTTTCACGTGACCGCCTGGCGGATTTTCGCATCGACATGAGCCTCTCTCTGGAAGGAATTGGAGCCTCGCTAAGCTCCGAGGACGGCTACACCATCGTCGAGGAGATCATCCCCGGTGGCGCCGCGGACCGAGCCGGCGTCCTAAGAGCCAAAGATAAAATTGTTTCGGTTGCCCAAGATAAAAAAGAATTTCAGTCCGTGATCGACATGGATTTGAAGGAAGTTGTGAAGCTTATTCGCGGAAAAAAAGGTTCCACCGTTCGCCTATCACTTCTACGAAAATCAGGTGAGGTGACTACAAAGGTCGAAGTCGCCATTGTCCGTGACAAAGTCAACCTGAAAGACCAAGCCGCAAAAATTCGCTTCGAAGACAAAACCGTCAGCGGTTCGAAGTTCAAGTTCGCCATTATTGATTTACCCTCTTTTTATGGAGATCCCGAGAAGGCGAAGAAAACCGCATACGATGATGTGAAAGTTTTGATTCAGCAGGCAAAGGCGCAAAAGGCCGATGGTTTGGTATTGAATCTTGAACGAAATGGCGGCGGACTACTTCACGATGCTGTTCGCATTTCGGGACTATTTATCGATGAAGGAGCTATCGTCGCAACGCAAAGTAGCAATGGTAAAATGGACATCCTGCGTGATCGCGATCCCAGCTCAGCATGGACGGGACCCCTGGTTGTACTGACCAGTCGCGCAAGCGCTTCGGCTTCAGAGATTCTTGCCGGAGCTCTGAAGGATTATCGTCGCGCCGTGATAGTCGGCGGCGATCACACCTTTGGCAAAGGCAGCGTTCAAGCAATCATGGACCTTAATGAACAGTTAGGAGCCATCAAGATCACCACAGGAATGTTCTATCTTCCGGGTGGTTTTTCTACGCAGTATCGTGGAGTCGAAGCTGACGTTGTCCTTCCTTCGACGCTCAATACGGATGAAGTTGGTGAGCGCCGTTTGGATAATGCTTTGGAACCCCGCCAAGTTGCTCCGTTTTTGAGCGCAGCGGCCCGCGATGCAAAAAATCCTAATACCTGGACTCCCGTTGAATCTGCAACTCTTGCGGAACTGAAGAAATCTTCACAAGCACGCGTTTCGAGCAACGAGGATTTCAAAAAAATTCTTCAGGATATTGAGGAAGCCAAAAAGAACAAAGGAGCGATGAAACTAGCAGATCTCATCAAAAAATCCTCCGATCCCGAAGCCAAGAAAAAGACTAAACGCGACGAAAAGAAATCGCGTCAACAACTTTTGGACGAATATCAGCGCCCCTACATCAATGAGGCTTTGAATATTCTTGCGGATTTGACTGTGAAACAACGTGGACTTGACGTCAAACCTCGTCTGTTTGTTGGTGAAAAAACTTCACAGGGTTCCGCAGGAAAAGTCGTCGAATAGGTTAGGCAGATTTGACACAAGTTCCGAAGAACTGCTACGAGCGCATTCACAGGCTATGAGCGAGATTCAAGGGACGATCGATGCACTTATTAAAGGTGAATTGGAACTCGGGCTTAAATACGAATTTTGGCCTGCTCTGGATAGCCAGTCCAAGAAAATTTTAATTGTTCTTCACGGACGCGGAGATTCTCCCGAGGGTTTTCATTTTTTTCCAGGCGCTTTAGACATCGAAGAACTGCACACTCTATTTCTACGCGCCCCAGATCCCTACGGCAGTGGTTATTCTTGGTATGATCTTCCACCTGCTCAGGGACCGGGCGTAATTCGAAGTAGGCGACTTTTGATGAACTGCCTGGATCGGCTCTGCGAAGGCGGATTCCTTGCGCGAAATATTTTTCTCTGCGGTTTTTCGCAAGGCTGCCTGATGACCTTAGATGTGGGACTACGCTATCCCCAGGTACTTGGTGCCTTGATTGGCATGAGTGGATATCTCTTTTTTGAAGAAGAATATCCGGACGCATTTTCCGCGGTTGCTAAAAAACAAAGATTCTGGATCTCGCACGGGCTTCAAGATGAGATGCTGCCTTTTGCCAAGACAGAGGCCTCGATCAATCACCTGCGTTCACTCGGAATCACAATCGACTGGAGCCCGCTCGATAAGGCTCACAACGTCGATGAGGTCGAGGAAATCGCGCTGATCC
The DNA here is from genome assembly GCA_964636255.1 of uncultured Bacteriovoracaceae bacterium. GTDB lineage: Bacteria > Bdellovibrionota > UBA2428 > UBA2428 > UBA2428 > CAXNGS01. Next base: position 106,331 of record CAZWNW010000005.1, read on the forward strand.
AAGGTTTTTTAACGACACAGCTAGAATCCAACTAGTTTTGATATAAGCGACTGTAATTACATACTTAATTTGTATTTGCTGCGTCGCGTTAACTGTGGGATAGATAGGGCCGATGAAATCCCGCATTCTTCTTGGTCTGCTAAGTCTTTTAAGCAGCTATGCATTCGCCCAAGCCCCTACTTCGGAGAAGCCGTTTTCATCTGTTCAGCTTGGGTCTTGTCAGATCAGCCTCGGAAAATTTCAGTATTTAGAAATCCAGTATTCGGATTATTCAGTCCGAGTTCCTATTCTCTCGAAAAGCGGATTGAAAATTCGTCCAAGTAGGAAATCACTTTCGCAAGAAATTCTTGATTCTACGGCTCACCAAAATCTGACCAAGGTCTGGTCGATGTCCCGCTTTGATGAATTGAGTTTAGCCGTGAAAATTGGAAGCATCCGAGATCAAAAAAAATTCGATGAGACGGATGTCCCCAATGTCGAAAATTTACCGCTCAAATTCCCCGGGACCGACATTCGCATTCCCCAAGAATACGCCTCTCTAGAAAGCCTGATCCGACAAGTTTTCGATACTCGCTACAGCATGGATCCTGTGACTTATGAGGATCTCTATGCCTACGTTTCCATCGCTCGGGGCACGGTCCAACCGAGCAGTTCTCAAAGGCGACCGGGCTTGCACGTTGATGGTCTGCAAGGGGACGAACGACCGGTGAAGGAAATTGGTGAAATTAGTTTTATTGCAAGCAACCGATTGCCAACTGTGTTTGCCAGGCAAATTTTTAGGGTTCAGCATGTAAATCTGAGCACAACTTATCTTTTCGACGAATTCACCAAACAGCTCGATCCGAAAACTGAAGTCGCCGGAAATCCCTATGATATTTATATGGCCGATGCCTTTGCAGTTCATCGAAGCCAAATTGCGACGGAGCCAACCGAGAGAACGTTCATTCGCATCACCTTTTCAAAGGCTATCTTTGATCGAGTAGGCAATGGTGAAAACCCCATGTTCGATGAACAAATCCCCAAAGTCAGCAGACCCGATCGGCAGCGATTGCTTAAACAAAAGCAAAGCGCGAATCCTTAAGATCTTTAGGTCTCTGATTTCCTGTTCTAAAATCAAAAGCGAGCTACAGTCACTAAAGGAAGGACGGCAGCGGACCTAACCGACTGCCATCCTAAAGTTTACCTATTTCAATACGGCAATACTTTCGAGATGCGTGACATAAGCGCCATCGATAAAATCTGTGCGGATTCGATCACGATTCATATTCAATAGCTGCGGTTCGAGCTTTTGAACCGCTAAATCTCGAGCCTCATCAACAGATTTTCCATAAGAAGTCGCTGTGGCTACCGTTCTCTCATCATAGGTCCATCCCAAGTTGTCCCGAATTCCCATGGTCACCGCAAAGTGACTGACACCATAGGATGCCTTGAGTACAGAAACGGCCAATGCCATTCGATGCTTATGTTGATCAACGATTTTTTTATAGGAATCAACTGCAGCTCGAAGCTTGTCTGATTTCGGTCGAATCACGAGTTCTGCCAAATCCTGTCGAAGATTTTTTAAGTCTTCCATAAATTCCTCGTGATACTGTTCAAGTGCTTGGCATTCATACGACTCTAAATTTCCGACTTTTTTTGCAATCGCCTTTATGTCCATGCGAGAATCGTCTCGACTTGAGGTCTGAGATAAAAATAGAGGCAGGACATTGGAAGATTTCAGGCCCTGCCGCGCCTCGCGATAAAACTTTTCCATCAGTGCAATCCGTCGACTTTCCTGCTCGCCCATATCGGCAAAACGCTCTTGTATACGAGCCGATGTGCATGCAGGAACTGCATCTTCACCTCTAGAGACGGTGGCGGACAATAAGATGATGCCGGCCGTAAGCCGTGCAAAACTAGTAGTCTTTCGATGATTCATAGATCTAGGTCCTCCAATTCAATGGTTCCGGTGAAGGAGTGCGAAAGGCATGCCAGACTTAAGTACTTAGATATCCAAGCCGACCTCGAATCGAGGGACACAATTGGCCAAGCCCTGCCTAAAAAATGAACAGGGCCTCTGCGATTTATATAAATAAAAACATGTGGTTAACTTAAGCCTTGAGCAAATTGACGCGTCATGTTATTTAACTGCAGCTTGATCACTTCGACTCAAAAAAAGTGCCCTCTCCAAATTCATCTAGTGTTCTTGCTTTTCATATTGAATGCCTGCGGAGTTCCGTTGGATTGGTACGATGATGATCCCTGGTATTCATGGCCAGAAAGTGACTCGGAATCGAATTTCCCCCGCGATCTGAATCGTATCGGTTTCGAATTTAGCAGTGTCTCCACAAGCTCGGGAGCTCAGGCAGTGGGAATGCTCATCGCCCGCAATTCTGACGCGACGAAACTCGCTAGCTGTACGGCATTCGTGATCGAAAAAAATCTTATCATGACCAATCACCATTGCATTCCAGCCGACATTGCATACCGCGGAGCCGATTGCAGTGGCCGCATTGCTTTTGCGCTTCCCAGCGGCGAGCGACTGCAGTGCGAGGAAATTGTAGAGATCGTAGGAAGTGACGAGCAGGGCCTTACAGGAAAAGTTCCTGACGTGGCGATCTTCCGAAGCCAGAAATCTACGAATAGGCGACCCATCCAGATCGGAGAAGCTTACGCTCGATCAGAACCCCAACTACGTTTTCTAAAAATTGAATTCGATAGATCAATCAACGATCTTACAATTCGTGGAAGCCTGGTCGAGCAAAATTGCGAAACCATGAAAGCCTCTCACCTGGATGTCGGTACTCTTCCGGATCTCATGCTCTTCTTGAAAAACTGCCCTGTGCGCGGCGGAAACTCAGGGTCGCCCATACTTGAAAGTGGAAACTCAGAAATAGCCGTTGGCATTCTCCAGGCTGGCACCCCCGATGAAGTGGATGCAGTGAAGGACTATTATGGAAGGCCCATCGCCGGTACTGGAAAAACACCTCGTCACCGCTTGGCTGTGGGCACTTCGCTTCATCTACTGAATAAGCAGAACTATCGCTACCAGGGAGTGGTCGCCCTGGAAAACGAGAATCGAAGTTATCAGCGTATCTATCGCCAAGCCTTCAGCGAACACCTGGCTACCGACGCTTCTCGAAAGGCCACAGTTGCAGCACGAATCAATAAGCTGAACGCCAGTTACCCCGAATTCCACTGGCACATGGAATCAATCAAGTCGAACTCCATCTATGCACTCATCCCGGGCTGCCACCGGATTAGTGATCAGTCCGCGCAAGAATTCACCATAACCGAAAAACTAGAGGAACATGAATTTGGAACCCGCGATAGCACTGAAGTCTACGTCCGAGATTCCAAAATAATGGAAGGCACCTTTCGATTTAAGCGCAAAACAGTCGGTGCAGGTCTGAAGCAAGAGCTAGAAGTTTATTTCGATCAAGGGATTCTTCATGCGGAAGAAAAGCTCGGCACAATTAGCCTAGGAAGATGTCCGTAGATTTTTTGCTACTGCTTGAAACGATGTTTAGCTAAGAATTCCTCTTCCTCTGCGGCGTTTTTAACTTTCTTGAATTTGGCTTGCGACTTACCCTTCACGCGCTCTTCGCAGCTGGCCCACTCGGTGTGTCGCTCTAATGTGCCATCCACGATCGAAATATAGTAAGAGCCCGGAGCCTTGGTCGTTTTTGACGATTTCTTCGAAGGTGAATTCTTGCCGGCGCGCTCGATGGCAGACTTGACCCAAAGCTCAGCATTATCCGCATTTATGCCGGAAAAGACCCTGCGAGGATGTTTCGATCTCGGACCACAATAAAGCTCAAAATTATTTTCTTGCATCGAATAGCTCACAGCGACTTCGTCAGCACGCTCGTTTTCTGCAAGTCCCGAATGACCCAAAACTTGGAGAAGCTTAAGATTGCTGAAGTCTGAGGCAATTCGATCGAGATTCTTCCAGAGTTCGAGATTTTGGACCGCTTGCCCATCCTGTTTATTCCAACCCCGATGCTTCCAATTAGGAACCCAGCTTTCCAAGCCCTTCACAACGTACGAGCTGTCACTCACAACGATCACGCGTTTATCAAGATCTCCACGATCTGAAACGAATTTTAGAGCTTCTTCTACGGCGATAAGTTCCATTTGATTATTGGTGGTCGGATTTTTTCCACCGCCCAATTCAAAAACCTCATCATCGTCCGCATGCCATAAGATAGCGCCCCAGCCTCCGGGCCCCGGATTTCCAGAACAAGCACCATCAGTGAATGCGATCCACATCGTTAGTTCCCTCGAATGCGCGTGCCGGCCTTTTTTCCAGAAAGGATTGATTCCAGATCTACACGTCCCAATCCTCTGGCCACAAAAACTTCGCCGGAAGGTTGTGCTGCAAGATACTCTTTTATGGCGCGAGATTTTACGGTCATGCCGCCCTTAACGACGCCACTGTTCTCCAGCTCCTCAAGCTCCGTGATGGTTAAGTCAGGAATCAAGCGCGCATTCCCATCCAAGATTCCTGCGGTGTCTGTTAGTAAGATCAGGCGATCACAAGTTAGAGCAGTGGCGAGACTGCAAGCAGCCAAATCAGCATTCACATTGCAACGTTGACCATCTTTCAAAACACCCAAGGGTGCTATGACGGGAACTCGCCCCGCATTGAGTACCCATCGGATTAAGCCATGATTCACCTTTACCGGCCTCCCAACCAGGCCCAAGTCAGTATTTTCAGTTTCGCATTCCAACAATCGACCTGCGTATCCATTCATACCCAAGGCCGGAATTCCCGCAAGCTCCAGCTGCCATACAAGTTTGGGATTTAAGTGACCGCAGAGCACAGACTGCACGACATCGAGTAGCTCTGGTGAAGTAACCCGCTGACCACGAACGAACGTCGATTCGACGCCAAAGCGCTCTGCCCATCGACTAATTTCGGCGCCACCACCGTGCACCAAAATCAGATCGTCTTTGATATTTTTGAAAATTGAGAAATACTCCGGTCGTTCCAAAGCATCCTGAAGCGCACGCCCTCCAAGTTTCACTAAAAGCGACATGCCTTAGGAATACTCCGCGTTGATTTCAACATATCGCTTCGTCAAGTCACAACCCCATGCGGTAGCAGCATGGGAGCCTGATCCTAAATCGATCCGGATTGTAACCTCTTCGGCCGAAAGCGCTGTCGATACCATCTTGCGATCAAATCTCGCGGGTTTAGCTTTTTCGAAAACACGATTGCCCTGCAGATCGATTGTGATCATTGGCAAGAATTTTTCCGGCACGCCCTCTTGGCCCATGCGAACGACGATGCGACCCCAGTTCGGATCTTCGCCGTAGATCGCCGACTTAATCAGTGGCGATATAGTGATCGATCTAGCCAATCGACGCGCCAACTCCAAGTCAGGACTTCCCGTGACTTCAACGGTTAAGAGTTTCGACGCCCCTTCACCATCACGTGCGATACTTCGAGCCAATCGAATCGCAATCGCAAGCAGGGCTTTTTCAAAAAGTGATTTGTCTTCATCTGTTTTCAATCCAACTTCAGAGGCACCGTTAGCCATCACGATGCCCATGTCGTTTGTGCTGGTTTCACCATCAACACTGATCATGTTGAAGGAGGCGTCCATCACCCGAGAAACGATGTGCGCCAGATCCTTTTGATCAATGGCAAGATCCGTCGCAAAAAAGCAGAGCATCGTCGCCATATTGGGGTGAATCATTCCCGACCCCTTTGCGGCGCCCGTAATCCGGACTTCACCACCTGAAAGTTTAACAAGTTCCGTGCCGAATTTTGGAACAAGATCCGTGGTCATGATCGCTAGTGAAAAATTATTGATCGTGTCGCTAGCTTCACGATGGACGGCAGGAATTCCGGCTTTGAGTTTTTCTAGAGGCAAACGTTCCCCGACAACCCCAGTCGATGAGACCAAGACTTCCTTCACGTCGACCTTCAGTTGCGACGCGCAGGCCTGAGCCAGGGCCAAGTTATCATCAATACCTTCTTGTCCCGTAGCCGAATTCGCCTGCCCGCTGTTGACGATAAGAGCACGCACGTTATTCGACGGCAAAAGCATTTGATTCCACAAAACAGGCGCTGCTTTAAAGGTATTCAAAGTAAAAACTCCGGCAGCTGCGGCGGGACGATCCGAAAACAGCAAACCTAGGTCAGGGCGATAACGCCGAACACCGCTATTGATTCCACCTGCGAAGAAACCTTTGGGGAGTGGCACACGTGGCAACATAAATTTTAAAGGCCCTCGCTCGCCTTAAGGCCCATCATCAAATTTGCATTCATCACGGCTTGTGATGCAGCTCCTCGCATCAAATTATCAATAGCCGCGAAAACCACGATTCGGCCGTAAGAAATTGTGGCCCTTAAACGAATTTGATTTGTCGATCGCACAAGGCGAATATTCATCTCTTGGTCTTCGCGACACAAGACAAAATCCGAGTCTCCCTCAAAGGCCCTGGTCCAGGCCTCTTCAAGAGTGCTAACAAGCTTCTGCGATTCCGGAACTGAATCGGCCCATTCGAGAAACGCGCATACGGAAATTCCCCGATCTACCGGCAACAACTCGGTAACTAGCGCCGGGCCGACTCCGCTCACTTTCGCGATTGCTTCGCAAGACTCCACAATCTCCGGCCAATGCTGGTGGCGGCCCGTTCGGTAGGGATAAAACGAAGAGTAAACTTCCGAAAAAAGAAGATCTTGGTTTGCCTTCCGGCCAGCACCGGTCGTGCCACTCTTGGCATCGATCGCTATATTCGTTGCATCAATTAATTTTGTTTTCAACAGAGGAATCAAAAGTAATTCAATTGCCGTTGCATAACATCCGGGGTTGGCAATCAATATCGGCTCCGCTCCACGTTTCCATTCGGGAATCGTGGCAAAGGGTTGCAAACCGTAAACCGCGGACTTCAGCAATTCCGGCTCTTTGTGTTCAAAGCCATACCACTCGGAATAACTGTGTTTTTTCAGGCGGAAGGCTCCGGATAAATCCACCACTGAAACACCGCTGTCGAGATAGCGCGGAACCCACTCAAGACTAGCTTCGTGAGGAAGACAGCAAAAAATAACATCGACTTTTCCCAGGAGCGATTCGGGCTGATCGGAACGACCAGCGATCGCCTGCACGTTAAACTTCGGATGTTTTTTCAGGATATCGACCAGCACCTGTCCGGAATAGCCCTGCGCCCCCAAAACGCCCGCCCTAAATAGTGCTGTCATCGGAACTAATTCCCATGGAATTCGTTGATATGCAACTAACAATCAAATAGGGTTCTTCGGCTGTGGCAGACTTAAAAACGGGACTCCCCTGTGGTTCAGTAACTCTTAAAATTGCAGCCTCTCCGGAAGAGATTGAATCCGCTCAACGGCTTCGGTTTAAAATTTTCAACCAAGAACTCGGCGAGGGTATTCCGGAAAATGCCAACACCGGCCTCGATCAGGATGACTTCGATTCCTTTTGTGATCATCTCCTAGTACTCACTCCCGAAGGCCTTACCGTCGGCACCTACCGACTGCTCCCAGGTACTCGTCGGCCACCTCAGGGTTTTTATACAGAAACCGAGTTTGACCTCAGTGCTCTGACTTATGATCGCGTTAAAATCGTCGAACTTGGCCGTGCCTGCATTCACCCCGAATACCGCAAACAGAGCACGCTCATGGCACTATTTTTCGGTCTTCGCGAATACGTGCGCATGTCCGGGGCTCAGTTTCTATTGGGCTGTGGCTCACTCCCCAAAATGTCCAACGACGACGCAGAGGCCTCGTTTCAAAGCCTGATTGAACGGGGCTATGTCAATTTTCAGACAGGGGCCAAACCCCTTGATTCTCACGCTTTCCAAGGGGATTCGAGCCTTGGCCAGGTCATGATCCCTCAATTGGTTAACTTTTACCTCTCCTTCGGAGCAAAGGTCTTGGGCCGACCAGCTTTTGACCCTGTTTTTGGCTGCTATGACCTGTTAATGTTCTTCGATATGGAGCATTTGTCGAAGTGGGGGATTGAACTCCTTGAACGCTACGACAGACGATACGGAAGTGGCGCGTAAAGACTTGGATATCGAAATTTCTCTCGCAAACTCTCCCTTTGTTACTCAAACAAAGGGGATCGTAATTTCTGTAGTTCCCACCTTTTCTCCTGAAGATTCTCAAATTGACCATGGCATTTTTGTCTACCGCTACACCATTCGAATTCGAAATGATGGTTCTGAAACGGCGCAGCTAATTAATCGTCACTGGATCATCAAAGACAGTCTTGGAAATACCGAAGAGGTACATGGCGAGGGTGTCGTTGGAAATAAGCCCGTCTTGGGCCCTGGACAAGAATTCACCTATTCAAGCTTTTGCCCCTTGAAAACGCCGACCGGATCGATGGCGGGCAGCTATGAAATGAAAGTGGCTAACGGAAGTACCTTTCGGGCCGAGATTGGAGAGTTTTATTTCAGGGACTCTTCCCTGATAAACTAAGAAGCTCATCATGATGAAGCGACGGCAGCGAGAATTTTGGGCTGAGGGCTATTTCTCTCGCCTGTGGAGCCTTCGAAAATGGCTGAACTCTGGAGCTGCGATACTTTTCGTGATCGCGATTTTCTTGGCGGCGCAACTTCGCCTTGAGCCCAGCTTTTCCCAACTCCTGCCCCAGAACTTACAGAGTGTTCAACAGTTCGAAGAGCTCATGAAACGCTTTGGCGGCAACGGAAAACTTCTGGTCGCGATCGAGGGACCCAGCTTTGCGGCCAATAAGAAATTTTCTGAGGACTTGGCGGCAAAACTCAGGCCCCATGAAGGCACACTGATCCGCTATTTTGATTATCGTTTTGAAGATGTTCAGCGCTTTTTCGAAACTTACGGCCTTCACTATCTCGACACCCAAGATCTATTTCGAGTCAAAGACACTCTGAAAGAAGAAATTCAAAAGCAGAAGGATCAAGCCTTCGGATCCGTTCTTGGAATCGACGATCTCTTTGCCGAGGATGAGCTAGAGACGACGGCAACCAACAAGACGGTCAGCGACAAGGATCTTCAATCCAATCTAGATCCTCGCGTTCAGCGCTTTCTTTCCTACCCTGACGCCTATCTTGGTCGGGATGACGGAAAATTACTGGTCATTGCCATTCAGGCCAAAAACCCTTCGCTCTCGCAGGGCGATAATCTGCACCTCAGTAAAACGGTTCGTGGCCTTATCAATGAACTAAATCCAGAAAGCTATGACCCTAAGATGAAGGTCAGTCTTTCTGGAAATGTGCAAAAGACTTTGGATGAACTCTCCACCATTAAAAAGGATATTTCGGGAACGGCGATTCTATTAGTCGCACTGATCTTGAGTGCATTGATCCTCTTTCTTTGGTCCGTTCGCTGGATCGTTTTGATCATGGGGAGCCTCTTGTGGGGCGTCGCTCTGACCTTTGGTTTCACACAACTCGCACTGGGCCATCTGAACACAATGACCGCCTTTCTGAGTAGTCTAGTTGCGGGGACTGGCATCAACTACGGCATCATTTTGATTTCGCGCTACATTGAAGAACGTCGAAACCATCCGAGTGATGCCTCAACCGCTATGATCCGTGCGCTGGCTGCTACTTCGGTTGCAACGCTTCTTGCGTCCAGCACGACAGCCGCAAGCTTCATCAGTCTCTTGAGCGCTGACAACAAGGGCTTTTCGCAGTTTGGCATCATTGGCGGCATGGGAGTCCTTCTTTGTTGGATCTCGTCATTTGTTTTACTTCCGATCTGGATTCACGCATGGGAATTACGCTCGCCCAGTAAAACAGAAGACAATCGTTTTGTTCTTTTTATCAAACGTAGATTTCATCGCTTTGGCGATCGCCTCACCAGAAATTGGGCCTGGGTATTGACCGGCATTATCATGCTGGCCACATTTGGAGCTTCGGGTGTCTCGAAACTTTTCCAAGATCCTTTGGAGTACGATTTTTCAAAATTGAGGAATCGCGATTACGGCGATCCCTATGGCTCTCATGCGGTCGAGCGCCGCGTTCAAAAAGACGTTTACAACTCAAGCCTCACACCTGCGATTGTGCTTCTGGAAACGATCGACCAGGCGAAGGAACTCTGTCCCCGTGTTCGGAATTTGGTTGATTCACTTCCTGAAGAGCGTCGCGTATTCGAATCTTGTCGGACCATGTATGAACTTCTTCCCAAGCCTCCGGTATCGAAAGAAGAAGGCAGAGTTCGTGAACAATTGCGACGCGACATTCAGCAAGTAATGGGCGATCGATGGTTGAAGTTTTCGGATAGCCGCGCGGCCGATTGGATGATGAATATTCATAAAAATGCCTCCCAAGCCAATCCAGAACTGAAAGATATTCCCGATAAACTCCTGCGAATTTTCGAAGATCTCTCGGGTGCCCGCGGCTTCATAGGATTTATTTACCCAGTAAACAGCAAACCCTTAGAGGACGGCCGAAATCTCCTTAACTTTACGCAGACCTTTCGCCACATTTGGCTTCCTAAATCAGACACCGTCGTTTCGGCTTCTGGCGAGAACTTCGTATTGGCTGATCTCTTGCGCGGAATCAAAATTGACGGTCCACGCTCGACAGCTTTCGCATTTTTCGCCGTTTTGATGCTGGCCTTTTTATTAACGGGAAGCCTAAAATCCGGGCTGTTGATTTCCGCATGTATGCTTGTCGGCACATGGTCGGTACTAGCGATTCAGGGCTTCCTTGGCGTGAAATACAATTTCCTTAACTTCATCGCATTGCCTCTCACCTTTGGTATCGGCGTGGATTATCCTATCAACGTTTTCCTCCGTATGAGGGAACTGGATTACCGAAAAATTGGAACTGCGCTTTCGACAACGGGCGTCGCCGTACTTCTTTGCTCTCTGACCACCATCATCGGTTATCTGACTTTGATGGGCGCATCCAACCAAGCCCTTGTTAGCTTCGCGAAACTGGCTCTGATTGGAGAAATAGCCTCGATTGCCTGTGCCCTGGTTCTTCTCCCAGTTTTGATCCGTTTTCTGCAATCCATTTCCCGTCGTCGTCGAAAAGATTCTCTTTTTCAGTTAGATGTTGAAGACTGATGAATCTTCGAAGCGTAAATGACTTCACCACATTCTTAGATCACTACGAAAAACTCTATCCCTTGGAAACTTCAAGCATGTGTCTTTTTCGCTCGGCTTTGGCCGAGTATGGTGAAAGCTTTTTGAATCACCGGGCCTCGCGCGGTCATCTCACCGCGAGTTCGTGCATCATGGACGCGGAGCAAAAGCATACGCTGCTTATTTTTCATCCAAAGATTAAACTGTGGCTGCAACCGGGAGGCCACGTGGAGGCCAACGAAGAACCGCTGGCTGCCGCTCAAAGAGAAGTCGACGAAGAGTGTGGTCTCGGAGATCTCGAATTAGTGAGTCACCTCCCCATTGATATTGACGTGCATGAGATCCCAGCGGGCAAGGACCGAGCGCACCAACATTTTGATTTACGCTATTTATGGAAAAGTAAATCTAGTGACCTAAACCCCACAGCGGAACTCGACTGCCGATGGGTGCCGGTAGCGGAAATTGCAAAGTGGACTCAGGAAAAAAGCCTCTTAAGGCTGATTCAGAAGGCTTGTGAGCCAAGAGCGCGACCCTTTAAATGAATTCCTACCTACAACTACGATCTAGTTCCGCTGTCTGGATTGGAACTGAAATATAGACTTGGAATTTCTGTAAAGTAGGTAGCAGCCCATTCTTTCGAGTCTTACGCTCTCAAATCATGCCGAACTAAAACCCCAAGGCTGGAGTTTGGGCCTCAACTCATTTTTCTTTAGTAGCACTCGGATCACATCTCTCTTCATTCCGGTCATTTCGAGGCGGTTAATGAGGAGATAGTTCTTAACCGCCGCAAAATCTTTTCCCCATGATAGGATACGGCTAAAGGGCCGCGCGTCCCAGAGCGCTGAAGCCCCGCCTCTCCCCTTCTCAAGACCAAAGACCCTCCTCATCAGCAAACCGGAAATAGCCCGAATAAAGGACTTATAAGTTTCTCGGTTGTGAATTCTGATAACAAGATGCAAATGGTTCCCAGCATTTGCGAGGGCATAAATTTTAACGCCGAAACGGAATGCTTGCTTTCGGAGGATCTTCTCGATGTCTTTTGAGTAAAGAAGAAAGGAATTTTTTCCCCGAGCCAGACTCGATTTCAACACAAGGTGCATTGCCTGCTTGGTAGCGAGCGGTCTCTTCGTTTTCGGATTTCCTTTCGAGCTAACTTTTCCTCCGAAGAAAAGTTTATGTTTGAATGAAAATCCTGGAAGAAGAGGAGTCCGTGGGAGCTGCTTCATCCCATACAAGTGTATGGTTTTGCGGGAGCGATGTCAATTAAAATTTTGGGCTCTCTAGAAACGTTGAGATTTGAATTTGAAGCATCCCCCGCCCACGAAACGATGCTCAGGCGTGTAATTGACTTCAAAGATTTATGGTGCGATTTTCACCCTCTAGCTGGAGGAACTTTCATGAAAATTCTTTTACTTTCTTTGCTCATCTTGCCCATAGATGTGCTATCGAATCCTTTCGACCAATTTGTAGGAACTTATGAGTCATCCAGCTCCGCAGTCATTCAAACGGAGAACGCCGATAAATGTATTCGATACGCTTTTAACAATCTTCGAAGTATCGAAATTACTAAAAGTAATGGTGAAGGATCCAAACAAACCCACAACGTTAAATTTTCATCGGTGCTTAATCACTCGCCGTTTAGCGTAGGACTGCCGATCATGGATTACCGAAATGAATTGGGATTGTTCAATCCTAAAGATGTAGTTAGCTACGCTAAAACAAGTGGGGGCAGCACACTTGCATTCAACGAGCAGGGCACAGAGACCAAAGATCGAATCGAAAAGCTAACAATCAAGATAACTGCGGCTCAAAACGGACTAAATCTAGAAATGAACGAGATTTTGATCGATTTGGACGGCAAGCATTTATGCACCTACGAAATGCAGTTTAGAAAACTCTAGGTTTTACCACTACGGGCCTTTCGAATAGCTCGTGAATTCAGGGCGAAACTAAGAACTTACGGCCGGTGGAGGGCTGCTACCGGGCTTCTGCCGGAAAAGAATGATCCCGTTGTTGAGATCGTATTTCGAAAGACCCACAGTCACTTGATCGCCGACGATGCATCGGATCTTAAACTGTTTCATCTTTCCGGAGAGTTTTGCGGTGATAACTTTTCCATTTGCTAGCTTAACCAAGTAGTTACCGCCACCAGGAGTTCCGGTGATGGTACCTTCTACTTTGGCCAAGTCTTCGCGCGACATGGGACATTCGTATATCAATCCCCTCGGGAAAACAATCAGAAATAAAAATGCATGCCAGTTCCCCCATAGAGGGCCCCGGTGAAATTCGCTGTATTGATAAAATATTGAAGGGCTAGGGAGTATGCCAGTCCGCTTTTCGTCTGAAATAGAACACCCGTGGCCGGGTAAGCCAGGTGAACCGGCCCCATCTTTTCAAAGCTTCCCTGAGTGCTCTCCTCGAAAAAAAGCTTAGATAGATACTGAGGATAAAGGGACTTTTCCCTATGAGGAATGCCATTTAGACGCCAGTTGGCATAACCCACCTGTAAATAGGTGCTGATCGGCCCTTCGATAAAGTACTTGCGGGCATAAATTCCCCAGGTCGTGTAGGCCATTCCGGTTCCGACGCCGAAGCCCCCTGACCATTTCGAGCCAAAGCTTAAGTCGACCTCGGCCCCAAAAATCCCATAAGGTCCGGCTCCGACAAGCCCAAGGCCCACGGCACGGGTCCCATCAAAGGAATAGCTTCCCAATACTCCTTCGCGTTTTTCTCGGCGGCTTTCCCGGATAATAACTATTTTTCCCTTCCGAGACTGTGAGGGTGAGGCCGCTGACGGAGCCAGTGGAGCGTTGACCTTGCGCTCTTCCAGAGCGGCTTTTGGATCGGCCTCCGCCGTGTTGTCGCTCTCCTCAACCTCCACGTTAGCTTCCGAAGCCATGCGGCGTTGCACACGGCTTGCGCCCTCTCGGTAACGTTCTTGATCTGTAGCCGACCCGGTCGCCCGTAGGGACTTTGGCGGGCTCTCCAGCTGACGCTGATTTCGATCAAAGATTCTTTTAAGTTGCTCCATGTCAGCCTCGCGCGCAGTTGCCGTGAGTGCTGAGAAAGCGATTAGAGAGGCGACTGTGGCTCGGATTGCTGAACTCATTCTTCCTGAACTCCCTTTGCACTGGGCACTTTCTTGGTGCTGAAATTAACTTTCATCCCATCCTCAAGCATAAGCCTTCGTAGATCATTAATGTGGATGTCATTGGCTTTACGAATGGCTTCAGTGAGATTCACCCAAGTAGCACCCGCGGATTTTTCTTCCATAAACTTTGTTGAACGATTCAGACGTCCCGTTAAATCGCGAAGGTCATCGGACATGGCGCCTAAGTTGTAAAGAAATTTACTAAATTGTTTGCGTTGATTGGGAGTTGCCTTGTCGATCAGCTTTGCGGTGCTGCCAAGCAGAGTGTTTAGATTTTCTAGGGTTTCTTGAAATCCTTTTTGATTGTCGTAAAAAAAATCTCGCAGATCGCCAAAGATGCCGAAACTTTGCGACAACAATTGATCGATGCGTGGAGGGCTAATGCCGACGATATCCGCTCCATTCTCGACAGTCGCTCCCGTTCCGGGCACCACTTCAATGTATCTCTCGCCGATAAGGCCAGCTAAATTGATGAAAAATTTGGAATCAACAGTGATTTGCTGAAAGGACTCCCGAGAAAATTTCAACTTTAACTTCAGAATATGCGGGCCGCTTTTTGCGAATTCTACATCCGCCACTCGCCCCACCCGAATGCCTGCCAATCGAACGGGTGATCCACGGTCGATGCCACCAGCAAAATCATAATAGACGTTGAGTGTTCTCGTGGGGCCAAAAGAAAATGCACCCATCCAATAAGCAAAGAGCAATGACAATACGAAAGCTGCCGCAAAAAGTGCGCCCACGCGAAACTTCTTCTGGCGCAAGTCGGCCCGCTGGGCCTCTTCAATTCCCATATCCTTAGTATGCCCTTCGAACGGGGACTCTCCAACGCGTCAAGAATTTGTTCCCAGCCGACGCTGGGCAATCTGGATCACGGTCTGCGCCAAGAAACCTTGGATAAATGCAGAAAACGGAAGCCAATAAAGCATCGGTAAATTACTAAAGGGATCAACGAGAAAGAAGTTGCCAATCATAAGATAGAAAAACCAGAAAAAGAGTAAAACATATGAGGGAACTCGGTACACGCGAAAAATGCCCGGACCCACGACAAGTGTATCGACCTGACCCCAAACATCGACGCGCATCACCGCACCCAGAAAAAAACCGAGCCATGCGTCCGCGAGCGTAATGGGGATCTCAAGATAGGGGTGAATCAGATAGAAGAATTTGGCCGACAAAAAAATTGCCACGAAGGACGTAATAAAAAGAATGGTTGCGCGAATTCCGTGCGAAAAAATCACCCCAATGAAGACCCAGGCAAACAGTGTATTTAATAAAAAAGCGAAGGTGTTCTGAAAGAAAACGATCGACGTGAAAAAGCTTATAAAGGAGCGGTCCGGATGATAGGCAAATCCATAGAGCAAGTCGCTCCGCTCCCCAGAGCTGAGATTAAGTATGATCTCACCCAAAAGCCAAAGAGATAGACCAAAGGCAATGAGCAATTTTCTTCGTCGACTCCATGAATTGGCCGGACGCAGTGGCAGCATGGAAAGTTTTTATTCCACTTCGATTAGAACAACCGTCACGTTGTCTTCACCACCTTGAAAATTCGCAAGGTCGATGAGTTTCTGAACGGCGTCAAAAATTTCAAAATTTTGGAGAATCTGGGCGATCTGTTCATTACTGACCATTCCACTCAGACCATCACTGCAAATTAGGTAGCGGTCTCCGCGCTGTATGAGGCGCGAGTAAACATCTACTTTAACCTGCTCTTCGTAGCCCACACTTCGTGTAATAACGTTTCGCTGAATACCCAAGCTTTCAATTTCATCCACGAGGCCCGCCCGCAGCAATTCGTAAAACTGAGAATGATCTTCCGTGATTTGATAAAGACGCGAATCACGAAATAGATAACAACGCGAATCGCCGACCTGCCCAATATAGAGCCAGGGAAAATCAATGGCCGTCGCAGTCAACGTGGTTCCCATTCCCTGCAACTCCGGCACAGCGCGGGACTGATCAAAAATAGCCTTGTTGGCAAGATTACAGGCCTGCACCATGCGCTCTTTAATTTTAAGAAATTTTTTCTCTTCGAAGATTTTTTCAAGGGTTTTAATGGCCAGCGCCGAAGCAACTTCTCCGCCGCTATGACCGCCCATACCATCTGCGACCGCAAAGAGCTGAAGGGGAACATTTATAATAAAAGAATCCTGGTTGTTTGAACGGCGTTGCCCGATATCGCTTTTGCCGTAAGCCAGAATCTTACATTGTCCGCTCAATTGCCCTCTCCCACGACCCGAATTGAATCCAGAAGCACGGCCGGCGCTGCGCAGCGCCCGCGACTCACCAGATCACGGTCTAAGGCAATTATATTAGAAAAAAAGCTTTGAAGATCCCCCCTCACAAGAATTCTTGAAAAAGGGTGCTGAATTTGACCTTTATCCATCAGAAATCCAGAGAAAGAGGCAAGAAATTGACCCGTGCGCGGCTGAATGAGCTCAAACGCATCGACGGATACCAGACGCAAACCAAATCCCAATTCACGTTCCAGATCTACGAAATCTACGCTGCCAGGCTCGATTGTTAGGTTGTGAAATCCCGGCTGAGGATGCTGAGAGAGATCGTCGCGAGTTGCTTGTCCGTTTCGAGGAATTCCCAGGTCCTTAGCGCTTGCGGCATCCACGCTGAAGTTTTCGAGAATTCCGTTTCGCACAAAAAAGTTTCTTTGCGTCGGAAATCCTTCAGAATCAAAGGGGCGAAAGCCCGATCGTTTGAAATCTTGTGGCTGATCAAAAACGGTGACCTTGGTAGACATAAGTGGTTTAGATATTTCATCCCGCTTGAAGCAACTGAGGCCACGAGCGACACGATTGCCTTGAAGTTGCTGGCCAAGTAAATATAGAAACCTGATCACGATCGCATTGTCGACCAAACAGCGGTACTGTCCTGAAGCAATGCTCTTAGAGTCTCGCAAGGACCAAGCAAGCTGCGCACTTTTTCGGGCCACAGCCGTCCAATCCAGATCAAAATAATGTGGCTTTTCTTCGCATATTTCCAAAAAAGGTTCACGGCCATGAAGTCGAGCGAGACTCCGTGTGCGCAATTCATTCCACGATTTCTTCAAATAAAGACTTTTCTGCGAACCCAGCGTCCAATAGCGCTCTGAGACTTCAGTTTCGACATATTTCCCGTAAACTTCCTCTAGGGGAGAATCCGGGTTTTTCATTATGTTCGAGACGAGATTCAAAACGCGTTGAATTTTTTCTTCTTTAGGAATCTCCGTCGAAGCCTCGCTTCGTTCATCCATGCTGGGAGCAGCGGACTCACAAGGAACTATCGGCTGAATCGGTCCAGTCTTTGCACTTCTAAGAAGTGAAAGACCTTGGTTCACCAAAGTCTTCAGGGCTGATTTTTCACTTTCGCTGGACCGAAGCACGATGCAGGCTTGCGCATTTTGTAAACGCAACGCTATTTCCAAATTCGAAGATTCACTTAAATCTTCCAATCGACTTTGATGGGCTCCGATGTTCATCGAACGGGCGTGGCGAATGCATACATCCGCGTGTTCAAAGCCACTGTTGCCCGCAAGTAGTACTCGCAGATTGCCCAAAATTTCTTCGGTGTTCACGATCATAATGAGGCTTCCCTTGCACGGCTCGCTTTCTTCCGACTCGCGCCCGCCGCGTATTTTTGAATCAACTTCTCTGCAAGCTTTTGCGCTTCCGGACTGTCGCTGTCGCCACCTAACATCCGCGCAATCTCACTCACACGCGCCTGGGGATCAAGAGATTGAACGAGAGTTTTGGTTTGCCCTTTGCGGGAAATTTTTTCCACCCGCCAATGAGCCGCCGCTGCTGCAGCGATCGCGCCCAAGTGTGTGACAACAAGAACCTGATGTTCCTCACTCAAGGCCTTTAATCGTTCGGCGACCAAATGAGCTGTCGCGCCACCAATGCCCGCATCCACCTCGTCAAAAAGGTAAACTCCGACTTCCGGCCTTCCATGGACCAAAGATTTCAACGACAACATGATTCGGGACAACTCGCCACCACTGGCGACCTTGGTCAGTGCTTTCAAATCCTCGCCGGGGTTTGCAGAAAAAAGCGCTGCAATACGCGTGATTCCGGATTCGCGGAACTGGGAAAGCTTTTCACAGCTAATGACCATGCGCGCGTCTTTCATTCCCAATTTTGACAAATCTTTTTGCCACCGAAGCGAAAGCTCCTCTGCAAATTTAAGACGCCGCTCGTGCAAGTCATTTCCGAGCTTCTCAAGCGTGGAGCGAGCGACTTGCACGGCAGTTTCTTTTTCGCCGATGTCGAAATCCAAGCTCTCTAAACGCGTCAACTCATCAGTCCAGTTCTGTAACAAACCTACGAGCTCGCAAGTTTCCTTGCTGTGTTTTCTCTTGATGCGATTCAACGCGGATATGCGGCTTTCGGCTTCCTCAAGAGCTGTGGGATCTAATTCAAGACTGTTGATGTATTTTTCGAAATCAACTTTGAGATCCTTGAGCAGTACGTCCAATCCCTCACTCCGCTCCACTAGATCCGTAAAATCTCGCCCACAATCGCGGAAACTGCGAAGTTCAGAAAGCACTTTAGTGAAAATGTCTGTAAGTCCTGGGTTTTCATCCGTGCCCGCTAAAGCCAAAAATGCGCTTTCCGAAGCTTGACGCAAATTTTCAATGCTTCCCAGGCGATTACGTTGTGCCAACAACTCGGATTCTTCATCGACAAGCGCCGTGCTCACTCCTGCTTTTTGAAACTCTTCGACTTGGAATTTGAGGTAAGCGATCCGATCTTCGCGATCAACTGAAGCCTTTTTCAGCTCGGCCAACTCAGATTCAACTTGCTGGTAGCGGGCATAGGCATCTTGGTAGGATTCCGCAAGTTTCGAGTGTGATGCAAATTGATCCAGGACCGAAAGCAAATAGTCCTCGCGGCCCAGGCGAAGAAATTCATGCTGACCCGAAATTTCAACAAGGTCACCGAGGAGTTCTTGAAGCTGTGTGCGTGTTGCCGATCGACCTTGAATCCACACGCGGTTCTTTGATTTATCCTTCGAACCGATCTGGCGACGCACGACTAGGAGCGGCGAATCCTCCTCAATTGGAAAGCCCAGATTCTCGAGTCGATTCAAGTGTTCACTAAAACGAGAGAGGTCAAAAACACCTTCGACCTCGGCGAAATCCGCCGAACTACGCACCATATCGGAGCCGCCTCGCACTCCTAAAAGTAGCGTGATGGCATCCAGAAGCAGACTCTTACCTGCGCCCGTTTCGCCGCTGAAAACGCTAAGTTCTCGGGTGAAAGAAAAATTTCCGTCTTCAACGATCGCAAAATTTTTAATACTAAGATCCACTAACATGACTTCCCCCAATACCAAGCTTCTCTCGGAGCGCGCGGAAATAATGCCGTTCAAAGGGCTCCGTCACAGGATGAAAAATATTCAGCGCTTTTTCGGCAACTGAAACATGAAGCGTATCCTCGGGTCCAAATTCCACACCCTCCTGACCGTCCAAGGTCAACATGGCCTGAGGCGAAGTGCTCAGAACACGGGTCGATATTTGAGTTTCAGGTGCAAAAATCATGGGCCTTTGTGGAGTCGGATGCGGACAAATCGGTGTTAAAAGCAAAAGCCTGAGACGCGGATCCACAACTGGACCTCCTGCAGATAGAGAGTAGGCCGTGGATCCAACCGCAGATGAAAAGATCACTCCATCACCTTTGAGTTTTTCATAAACTTCACTGTCAGGGGTCGAAAGCGAGAGACTCAACATGCGCGAGAGCGAAGGTTTTCCGATCACAATATCGTTCATCGCCCAAAATTCGCGTCGTCCCTTAGGGCCTTCAATTCGGGCCAAGAGTCCAAAAACTTTCTCCACACGACCGTCCCCAGCAATAATCCTGCCAACCAACTGATCGGCCCATGTTTTGCTGTCGAAATCCGTAGGGATACGGTCCGAGGTGAGAAAGCCCAACCCTTTGCTGCCATGAAGGCCAAGAAGTTTGGCCGAAAAACGCTGTGGACCCAATCGACGAAGCATCGAAAGAAAGGTTCCATCGCCCCCGATCGAGATGGCAACGGTTTCGCTACCCTGAGCTTCGCCCGCAACTCGGGCCGTAAAGCCTCTATCTCTAAAGGCCTTTGCCAATAAATCGGCGATCGCAACTCCCGGCGCAGAGTCCGATTTCACCCAAATCCAAAGATCTCCAGAAGCCTGGGTCATCGCAGGCTAATTCAGCACGACCGAAGACCCGGCGCAACATGAGAGAGCTGCGAAAGAGCGGTCCTAATGCTGCGCAAAGTGGGACTTTTCCCTTCAAAGGCTTGGCGACTTTGCCGAGTGGGTGATAGCCTTGATGCGCAATGTTGATCAAAGCCGTAGCTCGCAAAGTTTTCGGAAGCCGTAGCGACCGAGAAATCAAAGAAATCCTGCCCCTAGTCCATGCCATCAACCAACGCGAGCGCGAAATTCGTAAGCTCAGCGATCGGGACCTGCAGGCAAAAACTCCGGAGTTGAAAGCAAAACTCGCACAGGGCGCCACACTGGATGATATTTTGGTGGAAGCCTTTGCGGTTTGCCGCGAAGCCGGCGCGCGGGTCTTGAACATGCGGCATTTCGATGTGCAGCTTTTAGGAGCGATTGGTCTGCATCGCGGGCGCATCGCGGAAATGAAAACCGGTGAGGGAAAAACACTGGTTGCGACTCTTGCCTGTTACCTTAATGCCCTCAGCGGGAAAGGCGTTCACGTTATTACGGTCAACGATTATCTTGCCCGCCGAGATTCGGAATGGATGGGACGCATTCACCGATTCCTCGGCCTTCAGGTCGGCTGCATCACCAATGGTTTGAACGACGAAGAGAGAAAACGCGAATACAACGCCGATGTGACCTACGGCACGAATAATGAATTTGGATTCGATTATTTGCGCGACAACATGAAACCCTCGCTGGATGTTTATGTGCAGCGTGATCCTAATTTTGCGATCATCGACGAAGTTGACTCGATCTTGATCGACGAAGCCCGAACTCCGCTCATCATCAGCGGCCCCTCGGATCATCGAAGCGATTTGTATGAAACCGCGGACAAAGCCGTTCGCCATCTTAAACGTGACGTCGACTACACGATCGACGAAAAAGCGCGAAACGCGACCCTCACCGAAGAAGGCATTCATAAACTTGAAGGCATCTTACAGATCAGCAATCTTTACGCCCCTGATAATCTCTTGATCGTACATCACGTGAACGCAGCACTGCGGGCTCATACGATTTTCCGAAAAGATGTGGACTACGTTGTGCGCGGAAATCAGATCGTCATCGTGGACGAATTCACGGGTCGACTGATGGCAGGGCGCCGTTGGTCTGACGGACTCCACCAGGCAATTGAATGCAAAGAAGGTTGCAAGGTTCAAGCCGAAAACCAAACTTTGGCAACGATCACCCTGCAGAACTATTTTCGTCTATATCCAAAACTTTCCGGCATGACCGGAACTGCCGCGACCGAAGCCGAAGAATTCCGCAAAATTTATGGGCTTGAGGTTTTAGAAGTTCCCACCAATCGACCCATGGTCCGAAAAGACGAGAATGATTACGTCTATCGGAACGAGGCCGGAAAATACCGAGCCATCATCGAGGACATCAAAGAAAAATACCAAGCAGGTCGCCCCGTCCTAGTCGGAACCGTGAGCATCGCAAAAAGTGAGCGAATCGCAAAACTTTTGGGCCGCATCGGAATTCCTCACAATGTTTTGAACGCAAAAAACCATGAAAAAGAAGCCGAAATCATTGCCAACGCTGGCCAGGGCCAATCGGTAACAATTGCGACCAACATGGCAGGTCGTGGAACGGACATTGTTTTAGGCGCGGGCGTCAAGGAAGTCGGCGGACTTCACGTGATCGGAACTGAACGCCATGAATCGCGTCGTATCGACAACCAGCTTCGTGGCCGAGCGGGTCGCCAAGGCGATCCCGGATCCAGTCAGTTCTACCTATCACTTGAAGACGATCTGATGCGGATATTCGCCAGCGATTTCGTCGTCCGCATCATGGACCGCATCGGCATGGAAGAAGATGTGCCCATCAGCGACAAACTCATCTCGCGCACCATCGAAGGCGCCCAGAAAAAAGTTGAGCTTCATCACTTCGATCAACGCGAGCATTTGCTGAAATACGATGACGTCCTCAACAAACAGCGCGAAGTGATCTATTCCATGCGCCGCCTTGTCTTGGAAGGCAAAGAAACACGTGCACTGGTTGATGACCTCACTACGGAATTGGTGAGTGATATTGTTTATCAATTCTGTCCTCCGAATGTGGCCACTGGTGACTGGGATCTGAAGGGGCTGCGCGAGGCACTCTTTTCCACATTCGCCATGGACTTATCCGAAGGACTTTTGAAAGGCATGGTTGATGATCTTTCAAAAAATTCAGCTCAGATGAAGGCGAGTCTTTTGATCGAGCCCTTTTCAGAACGCGCTCGCAAAGCCTATCAAGAAAAGTCCGAGCGAATGGGTGACGAAAAAATGCGCGAATTCGAGCGCTATTTTTTCATTCAAAGCATCGATCATCATTGGAAAGAACACCTCTTGGCTCTTGATCACTTGAAGGAAGGCATTCACCTACGCGGTTACGCGCAAAAGGATCCTTTAGTGGAGTATCGCAAAGAGGGATTTGCGCTCTTCAAGCTTCTCGACAAAACGATTCGCCAAGTGGCGCTCCAGCGTCTCTACGCATTCCGTTTATTGACCGAAGAGGAATTGGCCGAACAACGTCGCCGCGAACAAGCTTCGGACCGCGACATGATGAGTCGCATGAAACTTCGCGGTCCCGGTGATCCGGACGGAGCGGAAGAAAATGGCGGCTCGGACTCTGCCCCCGCGGGCGCAACCACCAATGACGGAAAACCCGTAAATCCGGGTGTCAGTGCCGCCTTGAAATTTATGAAAGAATTTCAAAAAAATCGCGGCCCGCAGAAGTGAAGTTTCTTTAGCGGGCGATCGACACAAAGGGTGCTGGCCGATCAGCGGGATCGCTCCAGAAGAACCAGATCAGAGTTCTTAAGAATCCCCGAGTCTTTGAATGACTCACCTTCGGCGCGCCAAATGTTAGCACGATGAATTAGCAAGTAATGAGCCATTTGGATTGCGACTTTTTGTCCATGAGATACGGGCGGTGCCGAACAACCGCTTAGAACCAGACTGGCTTCCTGAATTCTTGGCGTGAACCAATATTGTGAGATCAAGGCCCAATGCTGAGTTTCCGTCATCAGAAGATACTCAAAATCACCCGGCCACAAATTCTCGCGACCACATCCACGAATCCATACAAACAAACCCGCTGGCTTTGATCGCAAATGATCCAGAACTTCCTTTTGTTCAGTGCTGACCAGGTAATGGTCTCGCTTCTCGATGGCCGCCATCCCGGTGTAAGTCCAGGCGATCAAGAGGCCATCGACAAGAAAAAGGCTCAAGACAATGCGCTGAAGCCACTTATTGGGATTCACTTTTTCGAAGTTTAGATAGCCAAGCAAAAGAACGAGTGAAACCCAGTAAAATGAGGCAGAAATCCAGCGGCCACTCTGTGGAACAATATTTACTCCAAAGGTCGGAGCTAGGGTCACCAAAAAGAGAAACGAAAGCACCGCAACTTTTGGCAAACTCCTTGTCTGAAAAAGATACCTGAATTTTTTCGTAAAAAGGCAGTGAACCAATAGCCCGAGAAAAAGCAGACCGGACGGCAGAATGAATGCGTGCCACGGAATGGAATAAAAACTTTGACTCCAGCCGTCTCGGATACGGGCCGCGTCTTCGGAAAATTTCGGAACAAGGTAGCCGGTGACGCCCAGAACGTAAACGACGCTAAGGGTGAGGAGAAGTGCTGGCCGCACGAGAGCTCGTCGCTGATTCGGCTCACGCCAGTACCGAGCTGCACCTGCTACCGCACAGGAAAGAAAGCCGAGAGCATAAAAAATCGGATGAAGAATGCTCAGAAGAAGCGTCAACGCGGCAGACTGAGCGAGCGCTCCGGAGCAGGCGGTGCGAAGCGCTCGTAAGAAAAGAAACTGATAAAGAAGGGATTGAGTGGCCTGCGCAAGAAAGATCAGCGGCTGATTACCGAATTGAACAGAAAGCAACATGCTTTCACGGCTGTAGAAGGAAAGTAGAAAGCCGAGCGAACCGCCGACAAAAAACATGGGCATCCATAACTTCGGCACCTGAGCATCGGTCAAAAGTCGCAGCTCGCGAAAAATAAAAAATGAGTAAATCAACCCAAGAACATGATCGAAAATGTAGGAGTACGAAGACCATAGGGGATAAAGAACACGCAGGAAAAGCGAGTATAAATGATAAAGTCCGGGCTCGGTATCCAGACTTCCCGACGGATTACGAAACCAAAACCAGCTGCCCTCGCGGATCATTTCCCGGGCAAATAGAAAGGGATACTTGCTTTCGTAAATTGGGGAATGCACGATGTGTTGCGAAGCCTGTGGCCCGATCCGTGAATAAATAAAGATAAATAACAGAGTATAACTTACGCAGCCGAGCAGGCCCCAACTGAATGGACTCTGAAAGGACAGCTTTGATGTTCTGAGGCTCTTCACTTAAATAATCATATCCGAAGCCGTTGGAAACAGAACTGCGTCGATCACTTTGTTCAGCCAACCTTGTAGGTGCTAAAGGTGCGATGATATACTTTTTTTCCCATGCTGACCGCCGTAGAGGAAATCAAGAGACTTCGATCGCGGCTCTTGGAGTTCCCTGAAATTAGGAATTTTGTCGATTCGGAATCGGAAAATACAAGTAATTGGGATCTGATCTTGAGTTTTCTTCTGTTGATCCTTGGAATTTGGGGGCACGTGTCCCTGACTTTCGGGTCAGTTTTGCTTGCCGTGTTTTTTACAATGATCCAGTTGATCGGAATCGCCGGACTCAACTCGCTAAGCCATGAATCGTGGCACCAGCGCTCATTGAAGTGGAAGAAAGCCGAGCACCCAATCTCTAAATATTGCATCAACCCCTTTTTTATTCGCCAGTTCGCCGAAACGGTGAAGGCACATTGGGCCCATCATCGGTACTTCGGTACGGAACGCGATCCCGACTCGAGCGTCTGGCGCCAGAGTCCCATAGAATACAGAAATAATCAGCTTCGTCGCCTTTTGGTCCTTCCAGCTGCGATTAACTTGCTAAAGGGACTTCTGAGCGGAAAGCGCTTTAACCGGCAGAAAAACGAGAGTTCAGACGACGCCAAAGCCCGGGAATGGGGAGTGGTTCTTGTGGCCGCCGTTTATCATTTATTGTGGATTGGCGTGTTGATCTTGACGTCGTGGACAAGCCTCGTCTTAGGCTATTTCGTTCCTATGGTTTTGGGAGCCGTCTTGGCCAATGCGCGCGAATATGGGGAACACCGATTTTTAACCGACGGCCGGCTTGCGATATATGACACTCATTGTTCGACTCTGCAGAGGCTCTTCATCAGTGGGGGGTATTTCAACCTTCATGCATTGCACCACGTCTTCCCCGAAATTCCTCAGCGAATGCTGCCCAAGCTCTATCGCACAATCGCGGCACACGAGCAGATAAAAAGCACGTATTATGGTTCCAGCCCTGTGGTACGAAAAAAGAATTCCTATCTCAGTTTTGAAAGCGAGGTCTCATGAGCGGCAAAACTGAACTTGCAAAAGTAGCAGTACCCCATTGTCCCCTATGTCGTGGATCCGAACGGCATTACCTCTATGCGGTCAGAGAGCACGAATACGACAACACGACCGACGAATCCTTTGCGCTTTATAGATGTTCCACTTGTCAACTTGCGTATCTTGACCCCCGACCGGCTGAATCAGAGCTCGGTCGAATCTATCCATCCAATTACTATTCTCAGTCAAACAAGTATTCCAGTCCCGACCAACTGGATCTTTCTACCCTGGCCGGACGCGCCTTGCACAATCGTCTGCTCGGACGTGTGATGGGGAACCTGCGAACACACATGTCACTGGACTCTTCACACAAATTTCTGGATGTAGGATGCGGTGGAGGCAAAGCTCTTGGCAGTCTTCATCAAGAATTTGGCTGCCATTGCGTCGGTGTGGATATCGGCATCGTTCCTGAGGTGCTCAACAAATTCCAAACCGGCCCCATCGTGCTTAAAAGTGGCGACTTTCTCACCATGGATTTTGGCGGAGAAAAATTCGATGTCGTCTATGCTTCCCATCTTATCGAGCATCTCGCCGACCCACGCTCGTTTCTCGTCAAAGCCAGCTCTTTGCTGAAACCGGGCGGCCTATGTGTCATTGAGACTCCCAATATTGATTGCGTCAGCGCCAAGTTTTGGGGACCCTACTGGGGTGGAAATCATGCCCCCCGTCACTGGTTTCTGATGAATCCCTTCAATGCCAAAGAGGTGCTTAAATACATTCCCGAAGCTAAACTAGAGGTAGCCGGCATCCGCTTTGTTCACAACTCCCCCTTTTGGATTTGGAGTTTTCACTCATTTCTTAAACAGAAAATCGGCCGCAAATGGGCTGATCGCCTATTTCCCTCGGATGAGAAGATTATCGCAACTGATATTCTGAATTTAATCCGCCATACAATTTTTACCGTGGTGGATATCCTTGTTCTGAAATTGACAGGGAAGACCGCAAATATGCACGTAACGTATCGGAAAATCTCTTAGCGCGTATTTTAAGTGCTCAGAATCGCTCAAACTTCTTTTTTTATCGTATCTTCATCTAATAAAGCGCTCCGATCGTCGTTTTAAGGGCATAGACCCGAAAAACGGGGTCGCGATCGAAGGAGACTTCAATTGGACGCAAAACTTTGGATGAAACAGGTCGTTAATCGACACGAAGCTCGCTTGGTGGGTTATACGCGCCGCTTTTTGCCACTGGAAGAAGCTCGCGAGGTGGTCCAGGAAAGCTTTTTGCGCGCCTGGCGCTCGGAACAATCTGGAAAAGCTGTCGAAATTCCTCCCTGGCTCTACAAAGTTTGCCGAAATTTGGCCCTGGATCGCCTGAAAAAGGAGGGTCGCATGCAACAATTTGGAGAGGGTGATCTTGATAACATCGTTGATGAAACTTTGCTCACACCTGAACGTTTGGAACAAATGGAAGTAATCGAGGCCATTCGCACATGCCTCAAGATCCTGAGCCCCAAGGCTCAGGAAGCACTGAAACTCAAGTTTCAAGAGGAACTCAGTTACAAAGAAATTTCTCAGATCATGAACGAATCCGTTTCGAATGTCGGCGTCTTGATCCATGAGGGAATCAAAAAACTGAGACAACATTTAGAAAAACCTTTGGATAAAGAAATAAGCGCAAGGAGATCGTCATGAAAACTTTTCGTGAAGAAGATTTAAGCTCCTATGTTTTAGGAGAAGCGAGTTCAGAAACTCGTCAGTTAATTGAAGAGGCCATCAAAAAGGATCCGGCTTTGAAAACGGAAATCGAGCAGTTGGCTGCATTTACCAAGACCCTGGGATTGGAAATGAAAAAGGAAGAAGAGCCAAGCCTCAGTCCCGCACAAAAATCTGCGCTGGAGAAAAAACTTAAAAAACGTTTTTCGTTTTTTAGATTAACTCTGATTGCAACACCCGTAGCGGCAACGATTGCAATTCTGATTATTGTGGGTGTTCCGAATTTCCAAAAGTTTCAGTCAAGATCACAACCGGTGGTCATCGTTGAGGAAACTCAGGTGAGCGCGGCGCCCAAGAGCGTTCCCACCACCCCGGAGGTTGAAAGCCTGGCTCCCGCAAATCGAAAGAAGAATGAAGGTACCGCGGTCTATATGGATCAATCTCAGACTTTAATTGTCGGGGGACTTGCCACTCAAGGTGCGGCAATTGCCAGGTCCAGGGGCGATAGTTTGAATTCTATGGAACGCATGGAGATGAAGGGGCACAACGCTCCCTCTCTACTGGCTGATAAACGCGTAACAGATGATGAATCGGATGTGGCTTTAGGCAAACATTCAACCACAACTTTCAACACAGAAGCCTATCGTCACCTTGTAGAGAATGCGTTTAAACGGGTCGGCGACGAGCCTTTTTCGACATTCTCGATTGACGTCGATACGGCTGGCTATTCAGTGCTAAGGCGCTTCGTGAGTCATGGATCGCTGCCACCTCCGGAATCTGTACGTATCGAGGAGCTTTTAAACTATTTTCCTTACGACTATCAGGCGCCGAAAAATTCAGAACCCTTTGCCGTGAATATGGAGATGGTGAAGGCCCCATGGAAAAGCGAACATAAATTGTTGCGCGTTGGGCTCAAAGCAAAGGATGTTGATTGGTCAAAACGTCCGCTTTCGAATCTAGTTTTTCTCTTAGATGTGTCGGGCTCGATGAATGATCCTAACAAGCTACCTCTAGTTAAATCCGCATTGAAAATGCTGATCGAAAACTTGGGGGAAAACGATAAGGTGGCCATGGTCGTCTATGCAGGCGCAAGTGGACTGGCCCTTCCCTCAACCCGCGCAAGCGACAAAGCCGCCATCATGGCAGCCTTGGATCGACTGGAAGCTGGTGGTTCAACGAATGGCGGAGCAGGCATTCAGCTCGCCTATAAAATTGCCGAGGAAAACTTCATCCCAGGTGGCATCAACCGCGTGCTCTTGGCAACTGATGGAGACTTCAATGTCGGCACCACCAGCGAATCTGATTTGGTGACCTTGATCGAGAAAAAGGCCAAATCAAAAGTCTTCCTGACAGTGATGGGTTTTGGAATGGGCAACTACAAGGACTCCCTTTTAGAACAAATCGCGAACAAGGGGAATGGTGCCTATGCCTACATCGACAACAGTCGTGAAGCTCGAAAAGTCTTGGTCGAACAGGCCGGTGGAAGTTTGATCACGATCGCAAAAGACGTAAAAATTCAGATCGAGTTTAATCCTGCTCGGGTCGCAGGCTACCGCCTGATCGGATACGAGAACCGCCTTCTCAACAAAGAAGATTTTAACGACGATACCAAAGATGCCGGCGAAATTGGCGCAGGCCACACCGTCACCGCGCTTTACGAGATCGTGCCTAAGGGGAAAACGGTTCCCGGCAGCAACGTCGACGAACTTCGCTATCAAAAGACTGCGACTCCAAACAAAGTCGCAAAGGAATCTGGCGAAGCGCTTACGGTAAAACTCCGCTACAAAATGCCAGAAGGCGATGTCTCTCAATTGATGAGCATCTCGCTTCCGGATAACGAGCAGGATTTCTCTGATGCCTCTAACGATCTGAAGTTCCAAGCCGGTGTCGCACAGTTCGGAATGCTCCTGCGTGATTCCAAACACAAGTCTTCGAGTAGTTTTGAATCGGCACTTAAACTTCTACGCGACTCCGCATCCCGAAACGGAAAAGTTGACCCCTATCGCCAGGAGTTCATCGAGATTGTCGAAAAGGTTCAGGTCTTAAAGAAGGGCGAAAAGCAATAGCGTCTCTCTTCGCTTAGCTCACTTGGCGTGAGAGAGGATGGCTTTTCCGCTCTGTTTTTCTACAAAGACCCACCGATGAAATTCATCGGTGGGTTTTGAGTTTATTTTCTTAAAAACTACACGCCAAGACTGCGGTTTTCGCGTCCCTTTTAGGTCGACGACTTCAGGGGAGACGAGATTGTAACCCAAAAAATCTGCTCCACTCTGAACCAAGGCTTTTAATGCCACCACCTTGGCAGTTACTGCATCGCCGACTAGGGGCCAGTCGGGAAGCTTTTCGGCTAGAGGGCCGGGCAAATCCTTCAATGAAATGAAATGAACTGAACTGTCGAAGCTCGAGAAAACACTATTCCTTTCTCCTTAATCTCCGGCGAGCTGCCATAACAATCTGAAAGCAAGCGCCAGGAAATCCCGTCTTTGATCAAAAACAGTAGATGATCGCCTTTAGCATGCGCTCCCATGAAACTGCGACACATTGAAGGCATATCACCCGCCCGTTTAACAAGCACCGAGGTATTGATCGAATCTCCTTTGAATTGCCTACGCAACTCAAATTCCGATGTGTCACTGGCATTGAATACGCTCACTTGATGGGCCACTACGACAGCATCAGAAAAATAATAAGCTAGATCCATTCTTAAAGGTGCGCACTTGCAAGCCCAGGCATTCGATATGAATAGCGCTGAAAATAAAAGAATGAATTTTCTGCCCTTTAAGGCAATTGATTTCGACAAGTTTCCGCCCCTCATGCATCCCTTGTATTACTTAGCCTTTGACCAACTGCCAAGGGCCTGGCCTTCGTGCATGTTAAATCTCGGTCAAGAAGCGCGCTAAGCTATTTAAAACTGGCTTTGTTTACAAAATCCTCACCCAAGCTGCTTCAGAAGTAGTTTAGGATCGGTAGCATATAACCCAATTGGCCTCCAAAGGTGACCAGGCTGTACGTTTTGCGGACGCGAGTGCCATAAGATCCGAGTTGCTATGCAATTGAGCTCTAACGCCAAACGTTGGCTCGCCTTCTTTGTCTTACCACTACTGGTTGGCCTACTTAGCTCCTGCAAAAAACAGGGATCGCACTCCTCTGAGTTTGAGGTCATTGAATCCAAGATTGATCGCTTGGGTGTCTTGAGTATTTCGCCCGGCTGTTATTCTGAGAGATTTCAGTTTTCATCAAGTGATGTGAGTTCTGCGGAACTATTGGAATTTGCTTTAAAGGATTCGTGGCAAGGAAAAATCGACTTCGAGAGTGTTTCTTCAAGTCAAAAGACCAGAGACCGCGACACAGTAGATTTGAATATTGATTACTGCTTGGACGGTCATGAACACGTGAGCGGTAACGATGTCGAAGAACTAGCTGCAAATTCAAATAAGATGGTTACTGTATGTCACGTACCTCCAGGGAATCCGGCGGCAGCACATACTATTGTGATTTCAGAGAATGGTTGGTTGAATGGCCATAAACCTGGAGCAAAGGGTGGCGCAAAAGGCCACAACATGGACTACCTAGGTCCCTGCAGCTCTGGAGGCGAGGACGACGATGAAGATCCCGGCACTGGTGGCGAAGATCCCGGCACTGGCGGTGAAGATCCCGGC
>CAZWNW010000005.1:137564-168092 GCA_964636255.1 uncultured Bacteriovoracaceae bacterium
AAGATCCCGGCACTGGTGGCGAAGATCCCGGCACTGGCGGTGAAGATCCCGGCACTGGTGGCGAAGATCCCGGCACTGGCGGTGAAGATCCCGGCACAGGCGGTGAAGATCCCGGCACAGGCGGTGAAGATCCCGGCACAGGCGGCGAAGATCCTGTCGATGAAAACCCCGATGACTCCGGCGGAGCATGGGATCCCGTCTGCACGGACCCGATCCTCTGCGGTGGAATTGGTATCTAAATAAAATTCTAAATGGGGTCGGTTTTAGCTAGCCGGCCCTGCCACGTATCACGACGGACAAGTTCCTCTTCGAACCAACGAAAGAAGAGTGACTTGTCCGTTACCCATTCAGGAGCCACGAGTTCAGACCGCGCAGTTTCACCGGTAATTCGATGAATCTCAACTTCGGGGCGTAGACGTTCAATCAGGCGAATCACCTGCTCTCCATAGTCCTCTAGATTGAAAAGCGGGAAAGGATCGCGTTCATACAACACGGCCAATTTTGTTTTCTTAATCACGTGAAGCATCTGGAGCTTTATACCGGTTGTCTGCATTCGATCGGCAAGCATCACGGTGTCTTCCATGTCCTGCTGAGATTCACCGGGAAAACCCAAAATCACATGGGTGATCACCGGGATCTTGTAACGATTCAGGAGCTCCATTGCAGCGATATAGTCTTCAACGCTTTCCTGTCGATTGACCCAGGAAAGTCGGTTTTGGTAGGCGCTCTGAAGCCCTAATTCGACAGTGAAATAGGGGAGCCGATCACGAAGTTCCGAAAGATATTGTACATTTTCTTCGTTCACACAGTCCGGCCGCGTAGCGATGCTAAGGCCTACGATATCATCCCGAGTAAGTGCCGCTTCAAAACGCTCACGGAGCACGGCTACGGGAGCGTAGGTATTTGTGAAGGCCTGAAAGTAAACAATATACTTTTTCGCTTTATAGCGTCGCTGTACAAAACGAATGCCACTTTCAATCTGTTCCTGGACCGCTTGTTTTGGATCCTGGTGCGGAGAGAGAGATCCCTCCTGGGAACAATATGCACAACCTCCGAAAGCCTTGGTCCCATCGCGATTCGGGCAATCAAATCCGGCATCAACTCCGACCTTGTAGACCCGGTCGCCAAATCGCTTTTGTAGAATATCTCGAAAGTAATTCCATCTGCGGGGTGCAAAGGGCAGATCCGGAGCCGATGACAGCGGTCTTTCACCCACGTTTATTGTGGCCATCCCTCGATGATGTAAAGGAAAGCAATTGGGGAAGCAAGAAAAGAAGGAAGAGGGCGCCTTTCCGCCAAATGGGAGCCGATTGCGCTGAAAATTCTCGCCTGCAGCATTGCATAGGTTTAGGCTCGCTATTGAAAATGGAATTAGTTTGGATACGAACGCGAGACGGATCCCCAACACTCTGGAGCAATGAATTGGGGGAGTCTTTTCGCTCTATAAAGGGCGCATTCACCGAATCTCATTGTGCCTTCGTAAGACCCGCAATCGCACACGCTCAACAAATCAGAAATGCTCAAAAAACTGATGTCATCCGCATCGGAGAGTTTGGATTGGGACTTGGGACAAACTGGCTGCTCTGGTCATGTATTGCGAGTCACCACAAAATCCCGTTCGCCTATACTGCGATCGAAGCCGAAGAAGAACATTTCCGACTTGGCCTGGAAAAGTGGAAAACTGAGTGGCCACTGGTGCGCGATTTTCTTGAAAAGATTTCCTCTCCGATTTCCGAAGCACAGTTTATCGAAATACTTTCGGAGCCAAAAATCACCTGTCATCTCAGTCCCGAAAAGTTTATCGAGAAAGAGGCGTCTGGAAAATTTGATATCTGGTTTCACGACCCCTTTGGTGCAGAAGTGAATCCCGACGGCTACACCGAAGAAACCCTCAAGCTTCTCGAAAGCAGCTGGTCCCCCCATGTGAAAGGACTTTCTTATGCCTGCAACCGAAATTTTCAGCGAGCTTTGAAGAATCTTTCCATGGACTTCGTCGTTGTAGATTTCGAAGAAGCCATCGGGAAACGTAGTCGCCTCGAATTTTTTCGAAACGGGAAGAGCAAGAACTAAGTTTCCCCAATGTGCTCCAGGAGAATTTTTATTCCTAGAAGTATCAGGACCGCGCCAGCGAATGACTCCCAAAGACGGCGGTGGAGCCTATGAAAAATTCCGCCACTCCAAAATCCAATCAATGAGGCCAAGAATGTTACAGAGCCAATGATCACTACGGGGCGAAGCGGGTTTAATTCTAAGAAGCTTAAACTCAGACCCGCCACCAGGGCATCGATGCTTGTCGCTAAACTCAGCATCAAGAGTCTCTTCAGGTCGGGAACAGATCGCTGAACTTCCTTTTTTGAGTCTAGGATCATTTTCGAACCCAGCATGCACAAAAGAGAAAATGCAATCCAATGGTCAATCCCCTGAACCCAGGCTGCAAAACCCAGTCCGATGCCCCAGCCGATCAACGGCATCAGGATTTGAAATAGGGAGAAGAAAAATGCAAGCCGCACAGCATGGATTAGTCGGGCACTCTGCACGTAGGCCCCCTGTGTAAAAGCCGCAATCCCAGAATCCAACGACAGAGCTATCGAAAGAAGCAGCAAGTCAAAAAAGCCCACAAGCTTTCTTATTGGATCGGCTTTCCGCTGTCTTCAAGGATTCCTCCGGAGCCCAATAGACTCGTAGTGTTACGTTCGCGAAAATGGATTCTTGGTTGCGGCCTACATGCGTATTAAAGCCATCAAGTGATGAAAAAAATCTATTCCTTAGTCACCATCTTCTTTCTTTCGGCGTGTGTTCCAAATTGGGGACCCCACTCTTTGCAACTGAACGTTTCAGAAGGTTTGGAACTTACGGACCGCAAAGGTGAGACAACGACTTTCGAGTCCGAAACGACCCAGTCTGTTGAAGCCTTTTATTCAGGCCGAAAAAAGACTCTCACGCTCACAACAACCGATATCCTGGGCCGGCCCCAACGCTACGATTTTAAGAATGTCATTTACAGCGAAGACGATCAAAAGCTTCACGGCGCCGTTGAAAGCACGGGGCAAAATGTCGGCTTGGAAGTTGGCAAGAATCAAGTCTGCAATCCAGACTGCGAAAGCGTCGAGTTTCGCGAGTACGAGAGGTCATGCACCTACTTCGAACGACGTCCCTATACCCGATGCTGGTCCACACCCCGAGGCACACGCTGTCACACGGAGTGGGAGAGCATTGCCTATCCCGGTCGAGAACGCGTTCGCGAGCGCGTGGTCACTCGAGCCTTCGAGCTGAACGGCAGACTCTTTCAATCGCACTGGACCTTGGCGACAGTCAACGGGCGATACCAGGATCGCAGTTCCACTTTCGTTCATCTTAGCGGCTGCCGCTAAGAAACGTTAAGTCACCTCGAAACGCCAAATGGTCTATATAAAAAAAGCCCTGAACGGGCTTTTTTTATATGAATCAACTATTTAGGCTCGTTTTTTTCCTCTTCTCAATGGCTGCGGGCCTCGGTCCCAATGTCGGCCTCGGAAAAAATCCTGAATGTGAGAATAATCTAAGCAACTCCCCCAAAAGTTCCAATCGACGAGAGCTCCAGAAATTTCTCCACGCTCTGGCTACAAGGGGGATCGAAAGCAATATCAAAAATCAGGGCTTTCAAATTGCTGACTGGATATTGATTCAGGGTTTAGCTTTTAGCAGTCGACAGGATATTCCTGATGATTTGGTGATGACAATACTTGAGCTCACTCAGCCAAAGACCGCACAGAAATTTCGCAGAGATCCTTCGATCATTTGGACAGCAAAAATGAAATCTGATTTCGAAACTCTGCGAGAGAAAATTCGGAAAGCCCGTCAAAACCTAAGCTTTGAACAAGCCAATCGCCTAAAGCCAGGTTTCTACGTCGCCTCCTCGCCTGCACAAATCGCCCACTATGGTAGCCAACTTGCGATCGTCGAAGTTTATGAAAAAACGGTACCGGGTGCCACGGAGATACCGCTGTTTAACATGATCTCGGAGGATTCCTTCGCAGCCGACAACTATCACGCGATTCATGATGCACGAATCATTCGGGGAATGCGGCATCCAGAAATTCAAGACCTATGGGAGGCCGTAGATTTTCTTAGAATAAGTCCCGCTGAGCGAGGCGCCTGGGAGCGTGAGAACATGCTGCCTTCATCATACGTACATCTTCGACTCTTTTTGAATTCACCGAAAATCTCAGCAACTGACCTCATCGCAGCTTATCCAAAACTACCCACGGAAACTCAAAAGCTCTTGCGATTGATGAAAGCCGGCCTCGGTGGGCGCGAAAATGATTCTCAGTTCAAAGTGGCCTATAAAAAAACTGAATCCCTCAGAAAACATCTGGGCATCAGCCGCATTTGATAGAATAAACTTAAACTGATCGCCCGTAATCGTCTGAGAAGCGAACAATGTCGTCTTCGCCAAAATAGGTTCCGGTTTGAACTTCGACAAAGACTAGTATTTCAGTTCCTGTATTGGCCACGCGATGCTTGGCTTCACGTGGAATAAAAATGTGCTCGCCTGGCGAAAGGACGTGAACTTTATCATTCAAGGTCACCTCGGCTTTTCCAAGAATGACGGTCCAGTTTTCCGCACGCTTAGAATGACTTTGATAGGAAAGTCGCTGTCCGGGAAGAACCGTGATGCGTTTCACTTTCAAATCTCGATCATCCAGGAGAACTTCAAAGGCTCCCCAGGGGCGCTCTTCAAAACAGTGGTTTGCAACAAGATCTGGAGCTACGGACTTCAGACTTTGAACAACGTCGCGAACGCGCTGACCTTCACCCTTTTTCAGAATAAGAATGGAGTCGGGAGTTTCGGTCACGATAATATCGGAAACACCCACAAAAGCGGTTTGCTTTTTTCCAGGACTCAGACTCAGATAATGATTGCCGCGGCCGTTCACTTCGATCGGATTTCCCTGGGTCGGGCTTTCCTTGGAAACTTCCTCCCACGAACCCACATCTGACCAACCCGGATCACAAATAATACAGTCAATGGACTTCACATATTCCATCACTCCGTAATCGAAGCTCTCCATGGGAACTTCATCGTAAATTTCTCGGAGATTGGAGAGATCGGCTTTCACTGTTTGCAACAGCGACCAAAGTTTCGGCATGTGTTCTTGAAAGAGTTTTCCGAGATAAGCTGCCTCGGCCACAAAGATTCCTGCATTCCAAAAAAAGCGTCCCGTTTGGATGAATTCTTCGGCGCGATCAACAGAGGGTTTTTCAACAAAGCGCAGCGCCCGCTCGGACTTTGGGAGCTTCAGAAAGTTTGGTTTCGAGGAAACTTCGATATATCCATAAGCATCGGAAGCTTCGGTGGGAAGAATTCCCAAAACGACCACACTCTGGGCTTCCATCGCTTTCTCTACCGCAAGATCGATCGCGCTTTGAAAACGCGGGGAATCCTGAACGACATGATCGGAGGGAAAGAATCCCACAATTGCTGTAGGATCTTCCGCTAGAACCCGCGCTGTGAAGAGAGCTATCGCCGCAGCCGTATTTCGTCGCTGGGGCTCGCTTAGTACCTCAATCCCCGTGATGCCATAGCGCTTTAAAAGTCCCAGACTTCCAAATTGCAGATCTTTATGCGTGATGATCGCCAGTCGCTCGCTCAGAGGTGCCAGGCGCTCGAGAGTTTCAACTAAAAGCGGCTTCCCTCTTCCGGCAAGGTCCAAAAATTGCTTCGGGTGATTTTCACGTGAGAAGGGCCACAAGCGATTTCCAGCACCACCAGAAAGCACACAGGGACGAAAATTTCTTTTGGACATCTCCATCTGAGACTCGCCGAAAGTTAGGAATTCGACAAGAAATAATTCAAAGAGCCAAAGATTGTTGCTCTGCGCATAAAAGTTAAAAGAGGCTTCCGTGAGGCTGCCTTGATAGATCTCGACAAAGGGCTTTAGAAGAAGAGTTCCATGGCACAAAAAATTCCGTTCATTGACCTTTCTCGGACGGAATCCGATTTCCGAAAAAATGTTTTGGATGAAGTGAGCGAGGCCTTGGAAAAAAATCAATTTGTCGGTGGCCCACAAGTTGAAAAATTAGAAAGTGAAATTGCTTCCTATTGCGGTGCCAATCACGTCGTTGCCTGTGCCAATGGAACGGACGCACTGCAGATTGCCTTACGCACGGCCGGAATCGGACGCGGCGATCGCGTCCTGGTCCCTGACTTGACCTTTTGGGCCAGCGTGGAAGCCATTCACAATGTCGGCGCGGAACCAATTTGCCTAGACGTGTCCCGGGATACTTTGCATCTTGAAGTCGGCGTGCTTCAGCAGGCACTCGAAGAATTCAATGCACGGGCCGTGATGCTGGTGCATCTTTATGGTTGGGCCGCACCCGATACATTCGCCATTCGAAAACTCTGCAAAAATAAAGGCGTTCTATTGATCGAAGATTCTGCACAAGCCTTCGGCACGAAATTGCAGAATCAGGATTTGCTAGCGTCCGCAGAGATTGCAACCACAAGTTTTTATCCTGCTAAAGTTCTGGGAGCTTCGGGTGATGCCGGTGCCATTTTTTTCCGTTCCTCCACGCACGCAGCTCAAGCTCGTTCAGTGATCAATCACGGACGGACGAGCCATTACCAACACGGAGAAATGGGTTGGAATTCGCGCGCGGGAGTTTACGAATCTATTTTTCTTCGCCATGTTTTGAAAAACCTTGATTCAAGAATCGCCTCAAGACGCCATTGTCTGGCGACTTACCGCAAGGAGCTCTCGACCCTATCGGCCGTACGTGTAATGGGGCCGGCGGATACGGTCACTGAAAACGGATATCTTTCCGTGCTTTGGATGGAAAGCGGTGTCCGAGATGATCTTCAGAAATTTTTGGCCAGCGAGGGAATCGGAAGTGGCGTGATTTATCCGGGTCCTATGAGCACCCAGCCTGGATTCAAAAAATATTATCAAAATCCCCGCACAAATCCCAATGCGGCCTTCATCACTCGCTCGATTCTGAGCCTTCCGTGTTTTCCTGGAATCACGCAAGAGGAGATCTCAACGGTATGCAATTCACTAAGGAAATTTTTCTCCTAATGATTACGGCAAGCGTAGCCCAAGCTTCAGTAAAACCCGCCATCTTGGGTCATCGAGGTGCCCGCGCTCTTTACCCCGAGAACACCGTCGAAGGAATTTTTCGAACAATCGATGCTGGCATTCGGATTATCGAATTGGACGTGGGCCTTTCAAAGGACGGGGAGATCGTGGTCTATCACGATCCACGCGTTAATCCCTTTATCTGCTCTTCCCCCACTGTTCCCGTAACTTTTTTCAAGCGACCCCGTCTCATGGATTTGAGCTTGGAAGAATTGAAAAGCTTCGACTGCGGCTCGCGCACTTTGTGGTGGCGATTCCCAAGACAACGGAAAATTCCAGGAGCCGCCATACCAACACTTGCCGAGCTCTTTGAAAAAGTCAGCG
The DNA here is from genome assembly GCA_964636255.1 of uncultured Bacteriovoracaceae bacterium. Lineage (GTDB taxonomy): Bacteria > Bdellovibrionota > UBA2428 > UBA2428 > UBA2428 > CAXNGS01. Next base: position 145,004 of record CAZWNW010000005.1, read on the forward strand.
AAGCATATCCTAACATTCGAGGTGAGCTGGCCTTTCTTGTCGAAGCCAAAGTGAAGATTAGCGAAACTCCTACGGCGGAAGAATTCGCCGAGCTATTGCCGCCCATCATTAAAAATTCTGCCTTTGATGGACGCGTCACGCTTCAAAGTTTTGATATAGATTTTGTTCGAGCTATGCGCGATCGCGCTCCGGAATTCGAAACGGGCCTACTCTGGGATCAGGCTTGGACTCCGGATCCAGAACAAGTGAAAAGCATGGGAGCACGCGCCTTTCTTCCGAAGTTTGCGCGCACAACGAAAGCGTCCGTTCGGAAAATGCAGGATGCAGGGCTCCCTGTGATCGTTTGGACGGTGAACAAGAAAAAGGACTGGGAAGAAGCCGTAAATATGGGCGTCGATGGAATTATCACCGATGATCCCGCAGGATTAAAAGAATACCTGGGACGATGAAAAAGATTCTGCTCCTGATTTTTTTTACGGCCTCCCTGCAAGCAGGATCCAGCAACGAACTGCGAGAGCGTTTTTTCAATGTCGGCATTGTGCCCATTGCAACTGACGCGGCCTATGCTGATTCGACGATGGCACATCTAGGGCGAAAACTTTTCTTCGACAAAGTTCTATCCGGAAATCGCAACATATCGTGTGCCACATGTCACCATCCCCAGCTAGCAGCGGCCGACGAGAGTCCTCTACCGCTGGGCGAAGGCGGGCGTGGGTTGGGGGAATTTCGACACCTGCAAGGTGGGCGGATTGTTCCCCGCAACAGTCCGGCACTTTTTAATTTAGGTTCAGCGGCCGCCCACACGTTGATGTGGGATGGGCGCATTGCGCGCAACCCGGAAAACGGCGAACTCCACACACCAGAGGAAGGCCTAAACGGTCCCCTTCCCCGTTATCCTGAAATCACCACGCTTTTGCCGACAGCGCTAGCGGCCCAGGTACTTTTCCCCTTGGTCTCGGCGGAAGAGATGGCGGGACAAAGTGGAAGCAACGAAGTTGCGGACGCGCCTGACAATTTTTCTAAATGGACTCTTATCACAAAACGCGTTTTGGCTTATCCGGAATACCGTCGCCTACTACTTGAAGCCTTCCCTGAATTGAATTCTCTCGACGAGGTCAATATCGGACATATCGCGCGCGCAATCAGTGAATTTGAAATCGCGGCTTTTTCCACGCCTAATGCGCGCTTTGACGATTTCCTGCGCGGAGATGATCTGGCCCTCCAAGAAAACGAACGACGCGGGGCCGAGCTCTTCGTAAACCGGGAAGCTGTCGGCTGCACCCGCTGTCATTGGGGCCCTCTCTTAAGTGACATGCAATTTCATGCGATTGGCATGCCACAAATCGGTCCGGGAAACGGCGGCGAGCCGGATGACCGCGGGCTGGCGCTACTGACCGGGAAGGCCGAGGACAATTATAAATTTCGAACGCCCCCACTGCGAAATGTGGCTCGGACGGGCCCTTGGGGACACGCCGGCGCTTTTTCTAGGATCGAGGAAATGATCGTTCACTATATCAATCCGGCACGGCACCTAGAAATTTACGATCCCAAACGTCATCTTTCGGAACGACTCATGGAACGTGAAACTTTAATCCTAAGTTTTGATCCTGATCCCTTTCGAATCGCAGCCCGAATCGCAGCCCTGGATCCGCTCCTCTTTCCTCGATTCAACGTCAATCGTGATGGAGTGATGGATTTAAAAGCTTTTCTTGAATCGCTAACCGACGAAACTTGGATGCGTAGCTCCTGGCAAATCGTTCCGCGAGAAGTCCCCAGCGGACTTCCCGTCGAACGAATCCAAAACTAAGATCAATCTGTTACCAGTAGTCTTTCGATCACCGCGATCTGAGACTGCAGACTGTAGATTTCGGATCGGAGTCCTTCCGTTTCTTTTCCATGCTCTAAACGAATGTTGGCTCTTTGTTGATTACGCCACTTTTTATTGTCAACCGCTGCGACGATGCCGCCAAAACCACCGAAAATCCAAGTCATAGCAGTAGCCTCGCCAACTCTTGAAGGGCCACCCTTCACTCGAGCAAGTTTGAGCTTGAGAGTTTCATTTTCGGCGACCAAATCAGCTTGTCGTTTTGCGAGCAGCAACTTCAAATCAAGCAGTCTATTATCGAGTGCCGCATAATTATCGGATGCTCGCGGAGCAGTGGGGCCAGAGGGATTGCCTTTAAGACCCGCGAGAACTTTAGCAGCAAAGCGCCGACCTTGGGGATTCGTGTATCCCCAAGTATGTGAGGCCTCGACCAGCAAACGAATGCGAATCTCGTTAACCAGCTCAGCAGGCAATTGTTCAATCGGGAGCGCTCCGAAGGTTCCTGTGAAAAAAGGCTGCAATGCTTCAATATAAATTCCTTTGGAATCTTCGCCCCAATACAGAAAGCGGGCGCCATTCATCTTGTTTGGCTCGAAACGAACTTTGCGAATCACTTCACTGATAAAGGAGGCATCCACTTCATCGATAGATATCACTGTACCTTCGTCAGGAGATTCCTGATCCAACAACGGAGCTTCTTTCAAAATTTCCCGAAGTTCGGCGTCTTCTAATCCGAGCAGCTCCTCGGCTAGTTTTTGGCTGATAATCTGCAGCGTTTCGCGAGCATGTCCGAAATCACCGCTACCGGACATTCCACCCTCAGACGCAAGAACTGCGAGTGGGAGGAAAAATAAGGCCGTTAGAGCTTGTTTAACACTATGCGTCATATTGAACTCCTTTTATTGATTATAAGCTCTTCTGTAAATATCCAAATTGGCCACAGATATGAATTAAAAAGAAATTCATTATGCGGTATTATTTTCTTTAAAGGAAACAATGGACTACCGTCTCTTACTGAAAAACTCCTATCAAAGTGCCAGAAAAACTCGGCCACAACTGACACTTCATAAGTTGGCCTCATTCATGGGAATTCAAAGTCCTTATTTATCGAAAGTTCTCCACCTCAATGCCCACCTCTCGCAGGACCAACTCTATATGGCCTGCTCTTTTTTGCGCATCCCGGCCGATGAAGCTCAGATTCTGGAACTCTCTCTTGAATACGAACGAAGCTCTAATCCCGACCGAAAAGAAAAACTTTCCGCTCAACTGAAAGCGCTTCGGGAAAAAAGCAATCCAACAGGCAAAGCTCTTGGGCTCTCCGATCGGCCACGCTTAGGCTCGGCGGAAACCGCCGAATATTTTTTGGACCCCCTCTGTCAATTGGTTCACATGGCATTTCTGATTCCCAAATATGCAAAGTTTCCGGAAAAGCTGGCTCAAGACCTTTTCGTTCCGCAGGCGAGAATTAATATGGTTGTCGAAAAATTGCTCGAATTGAAACTACTCAGAAAAGTGAACAATCAATTTGCGGTCGATTCAGAATTCATTCACCTACCAAAAGATTCTGAGTATCTGGACGCAAATCAAAATCTTTTGCGAAGTCTTTCGATGCAGCGAGTGGTCTCGATCCCAAAAGAAGATCGCTACAATTTGGCCGTTACTTTCACCGGTGATGATCAAACTTTCGAAAAACTAAGAAGCCTCTTCATGACTTTCATCAGTCAATCCAGCGCAGTGATCAAAGAAGCCCCTCACAAAAAGGTTTTTCAAATGAATTTTGATCTCTTTCCGTGGACTTGACCGGATTATCGTTCAGGACGCGGATCGAAGTAAAATCTTTGAATCTCTAGATCACTCGCCTCAAAGTTCATAAACAAATCCGCATTCCAAATAGTTGGATAGGGAGAATTGGAATCCAAGACAATGGCTCTTCCTTTTCCGTTGCGCAGTCGAATGAGGCCAGTCACCAATACCGCGTGACGCCCAATCCACTTGCTTTTATCGTCGCGGGGAAAAAATGCTTTCCTCAGAATCAAATGAGGCTCCTCTTTTTGATACAAAGATTGGGCACTTCCGTGCTTATAAATCGCAATAAAAGGCATTCGCGACATTTCAAGGTAGTTGATCGCTGCCGGCAACCCATTCGCATTCTCCCACGTTCGGTGCCAACCATATTCTGACAGCACTTTATCTAAGATCATATTGTCGTTGTCTTGGTAGAAGCCTTTTTCCACACGTCTAAAGTAAATGTCGTCTCTTGAAGCGGGCGGCAATCGCTCGGAATCCTCCAGCCCCAGTTCTCGAATTTGGCGAAGACCATTCAATGCAGCATGTGCATAGCAATTTCCCTTATCTTGTACTCGAGACATGACGAGCGGAATGGAGTTTTCGATCGATAGTTTCAGAGTTTTTCCCGTTGCCGATTCTCGCACTTCATCCCCCGCAAAAAGGATCTGGATGGAATCTGAAATGGGTGAATAGAAAAGCCATTCGTCCATGGGCGCACTCTCATCAATCCGCATACGACCGATGAAATAAAGGGGATCTTCAATTCCGCCGGCCTTGTTGCGGAAGGTTACATGGGTTCCCGTATCCAGCGCATAGGGGCTTTGAAAGGAAGTATCGGGCTTAGAGCCCATTTCACGGGCGTTCTTTAAAAGCCAGTTTTCGCAGTCCTCTTTTGCGCTAACTTGGCCAAATCCAGGGCATGAAAAAGCAAACAAAATCAGCCAGAAAGCAGCCCTAAGGATAGATTGAATCACCAGGTACTATTAATGAAATTTGGCACTCCGCAGCATCTTTATAATTCTTTCTCCGTGGCCCCATGAGCGTTTATATGCCGCATCATTTTAATTGGCTTGGGCTACCTATTTAGGAGGAGCCCTGTCAAATCTAGTTATCAGGCGGCCTTCTGGCCACAAAGCAAGAACAACCCGTTAGAGGGCCCGGCCTTAGACAGGCCGAGGCCTATAACTAAGAGTACTTACGACAACCGAGCTGGACTAATTTCTGGAAGCGCCTTTCTTCGTTCAAGGATTTCCAGTTTTAAAAATTTAGAAGGCCCGACTGGTATCCAGTATCCCTTTGGCCGGAAGGTATTGGTTTGAGTTTAGTTCCTCTCTTACTCTTCCAGCGATCTAGTTGCCGCAGTATCTTAGATGCCGCCTTTTCAAGGGCTAGATCCGGCTCATCCTTGGCTGTTGAAGCTCTAAACATGCGGTGTCGTGAATATATTTCAATGGATGCTTGGAAACGACCGTCCTCCCGGTATTCCAAGAGTCCAATGACGGTGGCTGAATAAGGAGCTTCGTCCATGATTTTATCTAGCAGGCGCTCGGCCACAATTCGTACGGAAAGATCCGGTTCAAAATGGCGATAAACAAAGCGGTTAAACATTGCGGAATTCCTCCTCTTCTTATTTTTGCAAATAACTAAGGAAAACTGCTCAAGGCCTATGCCGGTTGGAGCAGATGGTGGCCACCCGTTAAAAAGTCAGACTGACCACGATCCCTTCTTCGTGCCATCATAATCATCCTCCTTTCTCCCTAATCTTTTGAGTCGGCCAAAGAGCCGTTCCTCAAAAAATAGGTGTGAAGAAAGAAAAGGCAAGTGTCAAAAATCTGATTGCTATCGAAGGACTAGAGAGCATCAAGAAAAAAAGGCTTGTGGCTTCGATCAGAAGCCACAAGCCTTTTAAATTTAAAAGCGCGCGTAATTACTTTTTCGCGCCGAACCAGTCTTGAAGACCCTTAGTGTCGGCCTTCATTCCTTTTTCGCCTTTTTGCCAACCGGCGGGACAAACTTCGCCATGCTCTTCGTGGTATTGCATAGCATCCAGAATTCGCAGTGCTTCGTCGACGTTACGACCTAGGGGAAGGTTGTTGACCAGTGCATGTTGCACGATCTGATTCTTATCGATCAAGAAGAGTCCACGGAAAGCCACGCCTTCGTCTTCGCAAAGCGTGCCGTAGCTACGTGAAATAGTTTTGTGGATATCGGCAAGGATCGGGTATTTCACGCCCTCAATGCCGCCCTGATTTCGGGGAGTTTTAAGCCAAGCCAAGTGAGAAAAATGGCTGTCGATCGAACAAGCAATGACTTCACAATTTCTCTTTTTGAATTCCTCGATCTTATCCGAAAAAGCGTGCAGCTCAGTCGGGCACACGAAGGTGAAATCCAAAGGGTAGAAAAATAAACAGATGTATTTACCCTTGAGATCGTTCAGGCTCAATTTTTTTGTGTCTGTTCCAATGGCGGCATTCGCCTCAAAATAGGGAGCTTTTTTCCCAACAAGTGTTTCCATTTAAAATTCTCCTTTCAAAGTTTTACGCCCTAGTCATAGCACTAGAAAAAAAACTTAGACAGGCACATTTAGGTATTGGCGCAGTGCCTGAGGCAAAAAGATTGACGCGGAAGAAAGAAGATTTCCCATCCGCCTAGAATAAAAGAGGTCTTCAGAAAACTCTGCGCGTCGAAATGCCCACAGAAATTTTGCTCTTTCGCGGCTGTTCCATTCCTGGGCAACAAGGCCCGGCCCCTGGAGCTCGGCAAAGTGGTAGAGAGTCCGGAAAAGACGTTCGCTCTGGCAAATTTCAAAATCAATGTCCAAATTGGACCAAGGGCGGAAGCTGCCCACTCCACGTCCCAGAAGAAAAACCCCAGGGATCTCGAAATGTGAGGGACCCAAGCTCAAAGTGCCCTCAAGCGTGGATTCTTTATGAAAATTCAGGAACGAAGCTTTCCAAGCCATCGGAGCATTTCCGCGCGGCTCAGAGAGCGCCAATTCGGCTCGCTCCAGCGCATAGGTTGAAGCAGCAAAGAGAGTTAAAAAATTCTGTTTTCCGGAATGACTTTCCCAGATTCCGCGTGCCCCCGCAAAAGTGTGAAATTCCGCGATTCCCCCGTCCAGAGACTCAGTGGCTGCGCTAAATTTCCATTGGCGGCAATGCAATGCAGGACGACGCAGGCGCTCGGGAAAATATTTGCCACGGTATTTTTCCAAGGCCTCTGGTTCTGCGTCCAGAACTTGCAATGTCTTTGTCTTTTGAAAGTCTCGTTCTTCAAAGGCACCTACGGGCTCATTCTCGATCTTTAAACCCGCAATCTTTGCAATACTTTCCAATTCTTCAAAAAGAAGTTTAGGCGCGATCCTCAAGTCTTTTTCGTATCCGGCCGAGATCCCCAACGGGCTAAATTCCAAAGCATCAGCGTAGCGCCAACTTTTCAAAGAATGCGATCCAGACCAAATGTGGAAAGGCCGCATACGTGCACTTTGCAAATCACGTATGAGTTCAACGGCGTTTTTACCCATTCGAGCTGGGCGCAATCGATTCAGGCGCGCATCATGACTCTGACGAAAATAACTTATATTGATTCCACTTTGGTGCAGACGAAGGGCAAGGTAAAGCGCTGCGATTGAACTTCCCCATACTTCCACCTTCATTTTTCCAGTCTATCAGATCCCTGATCGGCGGGAAATTCTATGCTAAAAGAAGCGATGGAATGAAAACAGTCTGTGTGCTGGGAGCAAGTGGGTTTGTCGGCCAAGCACTGGTCGCTAAGTTGTCCGAAAAGGGTTTTCGAGTTTTAGAAAGCTCTCTGCAAAATGATCCCTCCTGGGAATCCAAGGTTTACGAATCAGATGGAATCGTAAATTTGGCCGGTGAGCCGATTTTTGGAGTGCGCTGGAATCACTATGTTAAATCAGAAATATTTGATTCCCGAGTTGATGGCACAGCCAAAATCGTCGAAGCATTGCGACGAGCTCAAGAGCGAGACCCAAGCAAAGTCCGAACTTTCATTTGCGCTTCAGCCATTGGATATTACGGCTCCCGTGGCGACGAGATCCTCACAGAAAAAAGTGAGGCAGGACACGATTTTCTCGCCTTTGTGTGCCGCCATTGGGAAGAATCTGCAATACGTGCGAAAAACGAAGCTGGGGTACGAACCGTTATGCTTCGTTTTGGAGTCATACTTGGAAAGGGCGGAGGCGCTCTACAGAAAATGCTTTGCCCTTTTAAACTCGGCCTGGGTGGTCCCATCAATTTGGGGAAACAGTGGTTTTCTTGGATTCATTTAGAGGACGTTGTGGGAATCATCCTTCACGCACTCGAAGATGAATCCCTTAGCGGGCCCTACAATACGGTGAGCCCCCACCCCGTTCGCAATAAGGAATATGCGGCAACCTTGGGACGGGTTCTGAAACGTCCTGCCTTCATGCCTGTTCCCGGTTTTGCGTTAAGGATAGTTTATGGAGAAGCTTCGGAAGTTCTCACCGCCGGACAAAGAGTCACGGCAGACCGCATCTTGGAGAGTGGATACATTTATCACCACCCACACTTGGAAGCGGCCCTTAAAAATATTCTTCGCTAATTCAAAATTCTAGAAACTTCCGCTCAGGCTCAAGGCAGCCGTGTACTTGTTGTAGCGATACGAAGACTCACTCGAGAAGTTCATGTGATATTGGAAGGCCAATCGACTTTCTAAACGGCCCTCGATGAGAGAATAGGCGATGCCCAAATTATACTTCGCGGCCGTGTCTTTTCGATCTGCACTACTTTGATAGTAAGTGTAGTAGTCAAAATCCACGGACTGTTCGAGTCGTGCAGAATTCCAACCGAACATCGGTCGATTGAAAGAAAGACTGATTCCCCCGTCGATCACCGAGTTTTCAGAACCCGCCGAAGGTTTGTATTCTCCGCGCATCGCATATCCGTAGGATCTCATTCCGCGCAAGCTTTTTACCCGAGTCACTGACATTTGATATGAGTAGGCCTCCAAATCCGAAGTGCTCGATGCAGCTTCTTGCTGAGGCAATTGCAATTGCGCTTTCAGATAGTAGCTCCAACTGACATCAGACTCGCCCGCCGCGTTCATCCCCGTCAAATGAGTCCAGGTATAGTCCAAGGTATAGATGCGCATGAACTCCTCGGCGGCTGATAGCTCTCCTAACGCAAAAGTGTTCCCGCCCAAATTTACCGTATGACTATTGGTCTCATTAGCCGCAACAAAAAGTGAGGTCGTGAGATCATGCGAAAGCGCTCCGTAACGCTCTCCAATGTCCTGATTGAAGTAGTAAAGCCCCGCGAATGTGTATCGCCATGCGTGCGTCACCCCTGGCTTTAACGCGTAAGAGACGGCCAAAAGTGGCGCCAGTGTCAGTGAAGCCGAAGACTCTGAACTGAGGTCATAGGCAGAGGCGCTTAGACTACCAGGAAGACCTACAACATTGGAATCGAATCCAGAACTGGCAGAAAAAGCCAGTGTCAGCCAGCGCGGTTTCCATGTTTTGTTACGTTCGGCTTCTAAATGTTTTAAACGCTGTTGAGCAAGCGCGATCACAGCAGAATCTTCGGAGAAGTCCACCACGTCCAAGTAAATCGATTCTGCCTCGTCCGGCTGACCCAGCATCTCGACAGATAGCCCCTTATAAAAACGGGCCGGTTCTTCGTAGGATTTGCTGCGCTTTTGAACTAAGGAATCAAAGAGCGCCATGGATTCCTTAAAATTCTTCGCTTCAACCAAGCAAAGTCCGCGGTAATAGTTCACATCGTCCAGATTATCTGGATTTGTTGCGGCTACCTTGAAATCCTCTTCCAAGTCTTTGCAGCCCATTTGGTGAAAACGTGAGATCCCGCGCCCCATCCGGGCCTGGGTAATCTGCGAAGCATTTAATAATTTTTCCGTCCGAATGATTTCGTTGAAATGAGCGAGCGCCACATCATAGCGCTTTTGATGCAAAGCCTTCCAAGCTTCATCAAAGATCTTACGCGAATCCAACTTTTCAACAGCCTCTCGACGGTTCGCTGCATCCCGTTCAGAGATGAAAATCGTTCGAATACCAGATCGGACATGAAAGCGAAGGTGATTCTCGCCGTCCTTTTCTATTGTGTAACCCACCCGACGCCACAGAGCTCGAACAGGTTGATACCGTCGAGGGGAAAGTGTTGGAGTGGTTTCCCGCGTTCCGTCAAAAAGCTGACGGCGAACAGCCTCATCAGATCGTTTCTCCAAAAAATACAAACTAAATTCCAGCAATACATTGTCGAATAAATTGTCGACCAATGAATTTAAGCTCTGCAGGTCCACACTCTCCCGGCCCTCGATCGGCACCTCCAAGGTGCGACCATTCACCAAGTTTTTAATGCGCATATACTGACTGACTTTTGCAATTTCAGGTGCGATATGAATCTTCGAGATCTTTTGAAAGGGAGTGGCCGAAACGAGCTGCTGCTTCGTGGGTTTTTTCTGGGCGTAAGCCACATGGCCATAGATTGTCAGCAGAAGCGGGAGCATCAAAGTTCCAGTCAGAATTCGAAAAATTTTCATCACCTATCTATCCTCGCCGATGCCACAAGAAAAAAAAAGCCCCGACGGACTTTTCGTCCGTCGGGGCTTTAAAGAAATTTTTAGATCAGATTAGAAAGTGAAAACGCTGTTGATGGAGGCCATGTGACCAGCATCAGCATCGCCGCGCTTGCTCATTGTGTAATGAGCGCGAACGACCATAGCGTCAGTCATCTTGAACGAAGGTCCAAAAGTCAGGTCGTAGCCGTCAACTGCGAAATTTTCATTACCCCAGTCAAAACGAGCCAAGATTTCAGTTCCTTCCATGACTTCGAATCCACCGTGAATACCGAAACCGAAGCCGGAATCAGCATTAGCAACTGCTGCCTTGGTCATAGCCAATTCAGCTCCGAAGTGCATGTTGCCCATTTTAGCATGCGCGCCAACATCAATTGCATATCCAGTTTCGCCAGCATCCTTTTGGAATTCAGCGCCTGCAAATGCCGTGATGTCACCCATGTTGCTTGTCAGCTTGAGGCCGATAAGAGGATCATGGATATAGAGGTTGTTCTCGGTAGAGTCGTTAGCAACGGCAAATTCAAAGTTAAGAGAATCACCCATGCTGTAACCCATTACGATACCTGCGTAAGCTGCCTTGAAAGCAGAAGACACAACGCTTCTTTCACTGAAATAACGCTGATTTGAATATTGGCTCTCGGCACCGAGAAGACCATCAACCAAACCCGCTCTCCAGCTGAATCCATTGTCATATTTTGTCGACAACTGATAGCGGCTGAAATGCACTGAGTTGCCTGAGCCAGCAGGAACTCCGTACGGGCTCAAAAGCAATCGCACGTGTGCAGTTGTGTTACCCGAAGTCGCGTCCAAAGTTGCAGAGCCTTCGTTGAAGTAGAAAGCAGATTCGTCGCTTGTTCCAAAAGCTGTGACTCCGTCTTTCTGCCACATCCAGCCACCGTCTGCATAGCCTCCAACTTTTACGTCTTGGGCATACGCGGCACCACTCAAAGCGACTGCAGTTACTAGTCCTATTGTTCGTTTCATCTTATTGCATCCTCCTTGAGAATCCCGGGCGTATGCACATTTAGGCAGACCCCTGACCCTCTCACATTGTTTAAATGCTTGGTTTTATTATGCCTGACCCCGAAGTGCCTGCAAGATAGCTTGAATCTTTTCGACGACTCTGTGCGTTAAACACTTTCCCCTTGACCCACCTAAACCCTGGAAATAGTTAGTCCGAATGGCCAGAAAAACGGATCGAATCATTGTAACTCTCGAGTGCACGGAAGCAGAAAAAGAAGGCAAACCCGTAAGCCGTTACGCTACAAAAAAGAATAAACGCAACACAACCGGCAAGCTAGAACTGCGAAAATACAATCCCCATCTGCGCCGAACAACATTGCACAAAGAAGTTAAGGGCTGAAGAATTCTAACGAATCTGCGTCACTTTAGTTACAGAAGTGATCGGCCCCATTCAAAAGCAGCGCCGCATAAGATAGCCTGATCCTGAAAATGGATCGGGCTATTTCATTTGAATATTCTTATAAGACCCGCCAAAAAATTTTGAAGCGGATTCAAGAAGATGATCCTGTTTATGACCTCTGCGTCGTTGGCGGAGGCATCACGGGTGCTGCCATCGCACGCGAGGCGCAATCGCGTGGACTCTCAGTATTGCTCCTTGAAAAATCCGACTTTGCCTCGGGCACTAGCAGTCGATCGTCAAAACTTGTGCACGGAGGTGTGCGCTATCTTGAGAATTTTGAATTCGGACTAGTGCACGAAAGCACGCGCGAACGTGCTTTGCTCTGGCGAAACGCGCCTGATCTGGTCACAGCTGTTCCTTTTCTTTTTCCGGCCTTCAAAGAATCCCGCGTGCCCCTCTGGAAACTTAATTTAGGTCTTTGGCTTTATGACATCTTGGCACTTTTTCGAACGCCGACGCGCCACTATCTTTACTCAAAAGCAAAAACTCTTAAAGAAGAGCCCGCACTCCGGCCAGAAGATCTACAAGGAAGTATTTTTTATTGGGACGGGGCAACCGACGACGCGCGCCTAACCTTGGCCAACGTATTAGATGCTGCCCGGCAGGGAGCACACGCACTCTCCCAAACCGAAGTCTTAAAAGTGCAACAAAAGGAATTTTTCCAGATCGATTTTCGCGATAACGAGAGCGAAGAATCTTTTCAGGCGCGCGCTCGGATCGTTGTGGGTGCCCCCGGCCCATGGACCGATCTTTTTTCGGAGCGTCTGCCTCTGAAGATTCCGAAAATCATGCGGCAAACGCGCGGCTCGCACTTGCTCTTTGAAAAGACGAAGTTGCCCGTTCACCACGCAATCGTCATGCAGCATCCACGCGATGGACGTGTGATGTTCAGCATTCCATGGGGAGAATCTACAATCATCGGCACCACCGATCTTTTTGATGATTGTCGTCCGGAAGCGGTCGCCATTTCCTGCGAGGAAGTGGACTACCTTCTGGAGGCTGTCCACCACTATTTTCCGAAGTATCCGCTAACATCAAAAGACGTGATCAGCACATGGTCTGGACTTCGACCCCTGATTGCATCACAAGAAGGCGCCAAGGAAGGTGAAATCTCTCGCGAGCATTTTCTTCAATGGTGGGACCCCGGCATCGTGTTGATGTCGGGTGGAAAACTCACCACCCATCGGGAAATGGCCCAAGAATGTATTGATTTGCTTTTCCAAAGTTGCATGGACGGTCGACGAGAACTTTCAACGCTCTATCGACCATCACGCACACGACTTAGCCCGCTACCCAAACCTGCTTTCCCCAAAGAAAATGGAGATGAAGCATTGGGCAGTTCCGAAGCCTCTCGGCTGTCTGCGGATGACATCATCGGCATTTGCCGAACCCAGATGCCCCTTCACTTGGAAGACATCCTAGTTCGTCGCAGCCAACTCTTTTATAAAGAATGCGATAACGGCATTCGCGTAGCCCTTCACTTTCGCGAACTCATTCAAAGCGAAATGGGATGGGATGAAACACGTTGGAAGAGTGAAATCCGCAGCTACCATGATTATCTTGAAACCAATGTGTGGAAACCGTTGAAACGTCGGAGTTAGTGAAAGTTTCCCATGACAGTGCCTTTTGATGAAATCTTTCAGAACGAGCATTTCATTGCAGTTGAGAAGAGGCCTTTGACGTTGAGCGTGCCCAGTCGAAGCGGAGCGGCGGACCTTCGCCCCTGCGTGGGTTCGGAACTTCAAAAAATACTCGGTAAACAAATCTACCCCGTCCATCGTCTTGACTTCGAAGTCGGTGGCGTTTTGCTTTTCGCAAAAAACACGCAAGCGCAGAAGTGGGCCTCACGCCAATTCGAAGAACATCTAGTACAAAAAACATACCGTGCCGTTGCGCCTCGAAGTCTGGAATCCCAAGAAACTTTCCGGTGGATGAATCGCATTCATCGTGGGAAAAAGCGCAGCTTTGAAGCTCTCCATGGTAAAGAAGCCATTACCGAGGCGCGCATCATTTCTTCTTTTTCAGAGGAGAAAGATTGGGATCTTTGGGAACTGCGACCCAAAACGGGACGCCCACATCAATTGCGCTTTCACATGATGTTGCATGTAAAACCCATCATTGGTGATCATCTTTATGGTTCTTTGGAAAATTGGATTCAGCCGGGCATCGCGCTTCATGCAGTCGCGCTGGAATTTGCGGATTGCGAGAACTTTGGACTGCCACAAATTATCAGGAGCCTCGAAACTTCACGCTACTCAAGATAATCAAAAGTCAAAAATGGCCCTTCGCGTTGTTTTGAAAAATATCTGAATATCGAGAGCTTACATATACTGAGAATCTTGGCTAAGATCGGTCGCGTACAAGGGGAACACAATCCACCTTATTAACTTTGGAGGTTAAAAAAATGCGTAAAATTGTATCTGGAATCTTTGCACTGTCGATGTTGGCTGGAATGGGCGCTCAAGCAATCACTCACCAAGTGAATGCTAGTGCAACTGGCGGAACTTTCGACCTCGGTATTGGCGATCTTAGCGCTATGGGCTTCGGCTTCACTGTTGCCTACCGTGCTGGTATCAACGAAATGATCCAAATCGAAGTCCCGGTTGCGTTCTCATGGCAAGACGCTGAGCCTGATGCGGTCACTTCGTGGGCCATCGGCGCCGGTCCCGTGTTTAACTTTGCTGGCGACCTTCAGAATTCCACTTTTGCTGGAATCGTTGCAAAGATGTCGAAATCGGGCGAAGCTGACTCGGTCATCTCCTTTGACGTTTCTGTCGGCAAGCGTTTCGAAATCGTTTCAAACGTCAGCTACGAGCCCGCTCTTGTAGCTTCCTACACTTTGGGTGACGCTGCAGAAGCTGATCGAACTGACCTCGAAGTTCGCTTCCTTTCTTTGACTGCTACTTTCTAATTTAGTTTAGAATTCAGTTAATGAATAAAACCCCGCAGCCCTCTGGGCTTGCGGGGTTTTTCTTTTGCCAAGAGTGAATTGCCCCCCGCCTAGAAAACAGCTCGGAATCCCCGCCGCTAACATACTGGATTTATTTACTTCGTTGGACATCAGCAAAGATGCTTGTTAGAGACCCCGAATGCAAGATCGGCTGCTGGGTCTTTTTATCCTTGGTGCGGCATTTTTCACTAGCCCTTCCGCCCGGGCTTCGATGTCCTGTGAAAGATCGGCGATGCTCAAAGCCCCACTTTCTTCGGCCTCGAAAGAATTCTGGGATGCCGCCCGAAAAAGCTACGCTATCGAAACACGCGCGGCCTTTGAACGGACCTTGCCTCTCTACCAAGAACTGAAAAAGCTCCAAGTTCCTTTCATCGATTATTTAGAGAATCTGGGATTTTCCTTTGAAGGAAGCGGTCGGATTCCGGAATCCTTGGACAGCATCTATGAAAAAATTAGCCGGCGAGCAGAGGAAATAAAAGCCGCGGGATTTGAGACACTTTTCCCATATGACTTTTTGACCCTAAAAGACAATCGTGTTCGAGTGTATCTTTTCAATGGCGAGATTCCGGACTTGGCCCAAGGAAGCGTTCGTTTTTCCAATGCTGTTGAAATCGGACGCTACTTTTCCAAGTACCTGAGCCAGGGATTTTTTCCTTTAGGCGCCCATGTCACCGGAGTGGTGGGTCGCCAAGCCACCGACTTTTTGCACAATCTAGGACACTTCTACGCAATCCAGACGAATCCGAATGCTTATGATCTGATCATTAAACGCACACGGGAACTGCGCGCCAGAGTGGCCAGCGGGTCCATGTCAGCCCCAGATTTCCGTCGCTATAGGGATCGCTTTTTCATTTTGGTCGAAGGCCTTAGCGTGGTGGCTCCGGAAATGCGCGCAAAACTCTGGAAAATTCTTCCTGTCCCAGAGGGCAGAAATCCGTCTGCTCAAGAGATTGTGCAGAATCTTAAGAGCCTTTCTGACAAGGAGCTCATTCGCAAATCCAGGGATCTTTTGGATCAAATAGTCCCCCTAATTCAACGGGTGGGGGGAGGATTCTCTGAACCCAGCACCGTGGATGTGGCCTTCCGCGCGATCACCGATCAACCACTTCCTGAAAATATGCCTCACTGGGAAGGCGCTCAGGCCCAGGAGACTGTCATGCACGGCGCACCCTACGAAAGCGCGCGACTCGCCTTAATGGTGGCCCTCTTTCGGTGGCGTGAGGGTACAAATACCGACAGAATTCGGCTTCAGTTAGCTCGATTTAGTCGACGCCTGATCGACCTTAGCCAGATCGACACCGAAGAGTGGATCAATACCCTTCTGAGTCCTGACTTCAAAATATCGGAAACTAATCCGCTCCACCAAGCATTCGGGGGCGCTGCCAGCAAGTCTGGCTACCTGCCCAGTTTTTATCGTCAAATCCGACCCTGAGTAGACGGAGATTCTCGATCACCAAGAAAATTCTAGACCGCTGGCGATTTGCAGCGACTGATTTCCCACCACTAGATAGCGCAGATCAAGAGGCAGCCTCCATTTTTCACTTAGATTCCAATACGCCGAGGTGCCAAGAACGAGCCCGCTCCGTTCAACAGCACCATCCCCTGAGTAGCGATCCATTTTCTCGATGCCATAACCCAATACGGCTCCCCACGACCAGCGTTTCGAGAGATCCGTTTCAGCCCGGAACAAAAGATGCACAAAACTAAAATTCCGGCTTCCCAATCCCGTAGCGAGTGCGGGGCCGATTCTAAATGTTCCCGTTTTTTCCATATAGGCCGATTGAAGGGCAATTCCGTAGGACGGGTGATTGGATTTTTGCGCCAACGCAATAGCCGAAACGCCCAATTTCATCCCGCGGTAAAAATCGAGCGTCTGAGCCGATGCATTTGAGAAGCAAGAACAGGCCAGAATCAGAAACAAAGTCCTCGCCGAGGATTTTTGGCAAATTAGTTTTAAGAATTTGTGACCCACCTAATCGCGCCTCAGATAAAGCGCCATTTCGAATTTATGCATCCCCGAAGGGAGCACGCGGGAAAACAGTAGACGATTACCTAAGTCTTCCCGAATCTTCGCCCATTTTTCAAAAGACAGCTCCCCCACCCCCAAGGATAAACAAAGTGCCGGCGTGTTGATGTTACCCTTGAAATAATGTTCCAAGGGGTGATCCTCTTGATCAAAAATTTCGACGAGATCTCCGCTTTCAACACTAAGGACAAAGAGTGCCGACAAAATGCGCGTCAGCCGACTGGAAAGCCAAACCATTGAAAGCTCCGAAAGTGGAATGTCTTTCGGGATCAATGCACGATAAGCCTCTTTACCTCGTGCCGCCTCGGCCTCGACATCATTCAGCTCTTCGTGAGACATCCACAGGTTTACATTCAATTCCGGATAGCTGATGAGACTCTTGCCTTTGCGTTTTTCTATGACAAAACCCAAGGCGCGTTCGCCTAAACTTTCGATATCGTAACCATGCGAGCGAAGGACACTATCAACGGCTGGCACCACCACTGCGCCCAAAGAAAAATCTTCTTGCAGTGACATCATCGCCGCCCCTTTTTCCGCGCTGAAGGGACGTGCCATTGTGCCGTCAGAATTTCGCTCAAATCGGCAGCAAGCCGAACCGATCGCCGTCCCTCACTCGCGGATCCCAAAACAGGAGCGAGTTCCATTAGGTCACAGGCCACCAAGTCCATCTCGCTCAAAACAGAGCGCAAAAAGCTCTTTGTCCAAGAACTGGATAGACCCTTAGTCTCCGGAGTTCCTGTTGCAGGCACAAGTGAGGCATCAAGGGCGTCGACATCAAGAGAGATGTAGAGTTTCGTCTTCCCTAAGGCCTTCCAATCTTGAACTAATCGTCGAGCTAAATTTTCCGGCTTTTGTTTCAGCACTTCGGCGGCCCAAAGTTGCTTTAAACCGAATTTATTTTCCCAATGATTTTTATCTTTGCCGCTGACACGAATGCCGACTTGGACCCAAGCATTCGGCTGCGGAAGCCGCCGAATAGCGTGCGCCGCCCAGGTCGCAAAGCAATGACGAATGCCAAAACGTTCTTCCAACAAATCCGTATGCGCATCCAGATGAAGGACAGCAAGATCGGACACTTTTTTCTGCGCATCAAGAGCACGCACTACGGCCTCTGACAGCGAGTGATCACCACCCACAACAAAGACTCTAGCATTAGCTCGGCGATGCCAAAGACTTTGAAGGCTCGCATCCAATAAATTGAGAGGTGATACAGGCATTTTTGATTCATAGTCCGCGCCCCAAAGTGCCGTGCCCGATCGACGCTTCTGCTCTTCGCTCAATAGATCATCGTCCGAGAGCTGAGGGATCACAGGCAGATCGCCCAAATCCAAGCTCGTAAAATGTTTCGAGCGTCGATACAGCTCTTCGCGCAAGTATTGGGGGCCATGGTTACTGCCGCGACAAATTCCTGCACCCGCGTCACTCGGTGCACCCAGAATATAAAAGGGCAGAGATTTATCCAAAAGATCCTGCACATGCTCGGCCCACGGCGTCGTCTTCAGAATGCGGCCAAAATAGCGCTTCTCTAAATCAATATTCTGCCGAGCCCCGGTTGTGAAAGAGAGGATGCCACGCCCCGGGGGGCGAAGTAGACGGAGGGGATCAATCGCGCTATCCATGACAAACAAGATAGTTCGTTAACAAGTTCCAGGAAACGAGGAAAAACGCGTGAGTCTTCATAAAGTTGTCATCATCGGATCAGGGCCTGCCGGCCTAACTGCTGCTATTTATGCCGCCCGTGGGAATTTAAAGCCCGTCGTGATCGAAGGTTACCAATCCGGCGGCCAATTGATGCTCACTTCCGAAGTTGAAAACTATCCGGGCTTTCCGAAGGGCGTCATGGGCCCCACCCTGATGAAAGACATGCGTGACCAGGCCCTTCGTTTTGGCGCTACTTTTGTCACCGCAGATGCGACCAAAGTCGAACTCAAAGACAAAGTGAAAAAAACTTGGGTCGGAAAAGATCTCTATGAATCAGAAACCGTTGTTGTTTCAACGGGAGCCTCCGCGAATCTTTTGGGTCTTAAGAATGAATCGCGCCTGATGGGCCAAGGCGTCAGCACCTGCGCGACCTGCGACGGATTTTTCTTCAAAGACAAGGTGATCGCCGTCATTGGCGGAGGTGACAGTGCGATGGAAGAATCGAATTTTCTAACTCGCTATGCATCGAAGGTTTATCTCATCCATCGACGAGACACTTTTCGAGCCTCGAAGATCATGGTCGATCGCGCAAAAGCAAATCCTAAGATTGAAATCATTGTCGACACGGCTGTTGAAGATGTCTTGGGCGAAAAATCAGTGGAAGGTCTGCAGATCAAAAACACTAAAACTAATGTGAGCCAGAAACTGGCACTCGAGGGTGTCTTCGTCGCCATCGGCCACACGCCGAATACCAAGTTATTCGAAGGCCAGCTGACGACCGATGCCAATGGCTACATCATCACCTCGGGCGATAAAAAGCATCAGTCCGCCACGAACATCCCCGGAGTTTACGCCTGTGGCGATGTGCAAGACAGCCGCTATCGCCAAGCCATAACGGCCGCCGGCAGTGGATGCCAAGCGGCCTTGGATGCTGAACACTATTTGATGAATCCCTAAGTTCACCGAAATCGGGTTTTTCAATAGCAAAATGACAGCTTTCAACGGGATGTTTGCGAAAAAATTTCCTACGAATAAACTTTGCGAAAATTCATGAAATGAAGATAGCACCAGGGAATGCGCTGTCGAAGTTAATTTTTATTCTGCTTCGCGTATCGCGACACCCGTTGCATAAGAATCTTTGTTGCCATTGGCTGCGACTCCCAATAAATGTAGGTCTGCATTTTTCCAAAGAGCCGCCACGGACCTGCCATCGATATACTGACTCCCAACAACGTAGACATCGCTACCTTCAATGGCAATCGCGCTTGCTTCCCCAGCATGCGGACTTTCAAGCAAATTTATACCCACACCATTTTTCCAAATTCTCGGATACTTAGGATTTCTGCCCACGTAGCCCACCATGTAAACGTCGTCGCCAACCACTTGAATTGCACGAACTTCCGAATCGTTCGTACGTGGCTCTAATTCACTTCGAATCCCATTTTTCCAATAAACTGCAACTCGGTAGCTTCCTCCCCACTCCCAACCTGCTGCGTGAACGTCATTCCCCTCTACAAATAGACATTCAACTCTCGAATTGTTAAAAACTTGGGGCAAAATCACTTCTTGTCCATTTTTCCAATATTTCGCTTCGATCTTGTCAGTGCCATTGAATTGATGACCACCCAAGTAAACGTCTGCGCCCGAAACAAAAACCGCCTTCGCGGCCGCAAGCCTTGTTCCGTCTGTGAGATCCGTGACTTCTCCCTCAGACCAAACGGCTGCGACAGAACTACCCCCTCGATTTAAGTGCATCGCTACAAAGGGATTGCCTTCGGATAAAAAAATTGCGTTCCCGAATGATTTGATATTTTCTAGCACGTTCAACTCACCGTTTTTCCATATAGTCGCGCGGTCTTCATTGCTATTAATTGGACTGCTGCTTCCCACAATGTAAATGTCTTCACCATCGAGCGCGATCCCATTTGCATATTCAGTAGAACTATTGGGAGTGAAAGATGCCGTCACGCCATCCACCCAAATGCGCGCTTCGGTATAGCCATTGGCTTCATTTGTTTCGTAGCCGGATACGTAAACTTTGCCACCTTTGTAGTCTGGAATTTTCGGCATTTCCACAATAGGTAACTTGTTATTGAGAGACGTCGAGCTATCTTTACACCCGTTTAAGATCCCCAAAATCGAATAGACCGCGACAGCAAAAAACCTCGTGACCGTTCTCATAGATCTATTTTACGAAAATATAGTAAAAACTACATGTGAAACTCCCGCCAACATCCTGTTAAAATCTGGTAAATTTTTCTACGGCTAGGTCGCTGCTAATAGTTCTTCTATTAACTACGGGTAAATTCCTTCTATCGAGCGAAAACCGCTCCGATGTCGCGAGGATCCGCGACACCGTGAAGCATATCGCCGTCGCGTGCAACTGCGTTCACGCGACAAGGTACAGAAGCTACGTTGAGTTTATAGCCGCGCGCTTCAAGATCGCGATGCACGGCCTCGCCAAAACCGGGTTTTTCAATATCAAGCTGATCAGGCTTCCATTGGTGATGAAAGCGTACATTGGCAACCGATTCATAGAGGGGGAGTTTAAATTCTAGGTGATTCAAGATTGTTTGCGCGACACACGTGATGATGCGCGTTCCACCTGGGGCGCCGACCGCCATCACGGGCTTTCCGCCTTCCAGTACCAGCGTGGGCGCCATACTGCTTAGAGGCGTTTTCCGTGGAGCGATAGCATTGGGGACACCACCAACCGCGCCGTAGAGATTCGACGTCCCAGGCTTCGCAGAAAAGTCATCCATTTCATTGTTGAGTAGAATGCCCGTTCCCGGCACCACAACACCCGACCCCATCCAGCCGTTGATTGTCTGTGTCGAGATCACCGCGTTGCCGTCGCGATCCATCATGCTGAAATTGGTAGTTTCCGTGGATTCTGTTGGAAGATTAAACTTTCCAGCAGAAACAGCATCGGACTTCTTGGCCTCGGCCAAATTCAGAGAGTCACGAATCTTTTTTCCGTAGGCCTTTGAAGTGAGTTCTTTCACGGGAATCTTGGGATAAAAATCAGGATCACCCATATAGGTCGCACGATCTGCGAAAGCCTGTTGCATTGCTGCAGCCGTCAAATGCACCGCATCCGCCGAAGCATAACCCCATGCATTCAAGGGATCCTTTTCGAGCACATTCAAAATCTGGATAACATGAGTGCCCCCAGAACTTGGCGGAGGCATGGAATAAACCTCATAGGTCTTATAGCTGCCTCGCACAGCTTTCCGCCATTTCACCTTATAGGCTTTGAGGTCTTTCAAAGTGACGAGCCCTTTTCGACTTTCGAACTCCTTGGCGATCATTGATGCAACTTCACCTTGGTAGAAACCTTGGGATCCTTCCTTTGCAATTTTCCGCAGGGTCCGACCCAAATCGCGCTGTATCAAAGTTTCGCCATTTTGATAAGGCTCGCCGTTAGCCTTTAGAAAAATTGACGCCGATGCCGGATAAGTTTTCAGGATTTCCTGGCGGCTTTTCAGCGCGTTGGCCAAATGCGGATAAACTTTGAAACCTTTTTCGGCTAATTCGATTGCTGGCTCCATCACTTTCGCACGACTCAGGCGACCAAAACGCTTGTGGATTTCAATCAGGCCCGCAACCAGCCCAGGAGTTCCCGAAGCCAGTATACCGTCAGTCGAGAGTCCTTTGATCACTTCGCCCTTTTCATCTAGGTACATTTTTTCGGTGGCTTTTAGCGGGGCTCGCTCGCGAAAATCGATTGCGTAAACTTTGCCCGTTTTTGCCTGACGGAAAATCATGAATCCGCCGCCGCCGATTCCGGTCGACTGAGGCCGCTCGACAGAAATTGCAAATGAGGCTGCTACTGCGGCATCGATCATATTTCCGCCCTGCTCGTAAATTTTCTTTGCTGCCTCGGTTGCGGCCAAGCCCTGGGTCGCAATCACGAATTCAGGTCCGCGAGCTTCGAACTTTTCTCGCTCTTCCTGGACAGCCAAATATGGCGAGGAGTCTTGGGCCGTTTTCCGTGAATGCGTACTGCAAGCTTGGAAACTGAGGGCTGAAAAAAGGAGAAAAAATTTCGTCGCGGGTTGAAGTTGGCTTAACTGAATCCGTCTTTTTGTCATAGACCGATGATAATTCCGCCGTGTTCAATCTGCATGGGCTCCAGGCTCGAATTTCGTCAAATATCTCACAGGACGATAGCATTCACGTCAGCGCAGGAAAGGCAGAAGCCGTCTTCACGCAGGCTTAACAAAAGGCGAGAATTTGCTCACATTGTGACGACACCGACATAGTCCCTTCAATAATTTACATTGATTCGGCGCATCAATTTCGATGATAATATGGTTTGGAGGCGTTTTTGGATGCCGTATTAGGGCCCCGAAACACATTGATGAATATGAACATCACCGATATCCAAATTTTCCTGGCAAATGAAGAGCGCTTAAAGGCCTATGCAACGATCACTATTGAAGACGCCTTCATCGTTCGCGACCTCAAGATTATCAACGGCAACACAGGTCTATTTGTCGCCATGCCCGCAAAAAAGCGCAAAGACGGCACCTTCAAAGACATTGCCCACCCGCTGAATCAGGAGACCCGCGACCGCATTGAAACTCAGGTCCTGGCGGCCTACGAAAAAGCCCTAGGTGAAGCGACCAATGGAAGTCGTGCTGCCGTTCACTACGAATAGAGTAGCAATAGCGACCTCTTAGTTGATTCGCACCTTTAAATCCTTTCCTTGCCAGCTTAAAATCTCAGGTCTATACGTTGGTCTGCTCGTTCGAGCATTCCCGTTGGCCCGTCGACAAGCGGTAAGTCAGCAGATTTTGATTCTGCCATTCCCAGGTTCGAATCCTGGCGGGCCAACCATTTTTAAAAAATAAACTG
>CAZWNW010000005.1:168192-223165 GCA_964636255.1 uncultured Bacteriovoracaceae bacterium
ACTAAACGTCAGTTTATTTTTTAAAAAGCCCGAAGCTTAGATCGCGGAAGCGAGCTAAGCGCAGGGGTAGAAAGCTTCAAGCTGAAACAAGAACTAAATCTCCCTGATGGGCACTCCTGACTAAACGTCAGTTTATTTTTTAAAAAGCCCGAAGCTTAGATCGCGGAAGCGAGCGGCGCTATAGGCCCTGATCAGGGCTTTTTCATCATGTCTAAGAATTCGGAATCCGTAGACATAATGAATTGAGTCTCGGGTTTTAGGGACTTTTTGTAGGCTTCCATCTTTCGCGTGAATTCGTAAAAATTACGATCCTGATTGAGTGATCGTGCGTAAATGGCGATTGATTCAGCTTCGGCCTTACCTTTAATGATTTGGGCTTGGCGATAAGCGTCCGAGCGAATGCGCTGCAAGTCTCGGCTGGTTTTTCCTTGAATTTTAGCTTGTTCCCCTTTACCGATTGAGCGAATTTTTTCAGCGATTCGCTTTCGCTCGGAAACCATCCGTTCGTAAACTTTTTTCTCAACACTGGCCTCATAAGCGATGCGGCGCAACTGCACGTCGATGATTGTGATTCCAAAACTTTTCAATTCCTCACCAGCTTTTTTTGCGATCATCGCACTGAGATTTTCACGACCCGTCGCAATTTTTTCAATCTCGCCTGTAACCTCTTCTTCTTCCGCGATCAAAATTTCCCCGCTTTCAAGTTTTCGCTGGGATTCCTTTTGCTTTTCCTGGATGTAATCCAAGATCAAATTGGTGTTTCGCACGGCTTCCACCAAATTATGATTGGAAATGGTGTCACGCGTAATCGCATCCAAAATTGCATCCAACCGGGCCTTGGCCCCGCGCTCATTCTGTACGGTTTGAATAAACTTCAAAGCATCTTCGATCTGCCAACGGGCAGTCGTGTCGACCAAAATGTACTTTTTGTCGCGCGTCGGAATTTGGTTCGGAAATCCGTCCCACGAAAGAATTCGCTTATCAACGTATTGAACGACTTGAACAAAGGGAATTTTGAAATGCATCCCGGCAGCGGTAACAGGATCACCAATCGGACGACCAAACTGAGTGATGATTGCTTGCCGGCCCTCGGGGACTATGTAGGCGGCCGATAACAAGGTCACAAGGGCCACCAAGAGAAGTACGAAGCCCATAACGACGCGGTAAAATTTATTAATCATTTTGATCCCTCTGCTTCAGGCTTCAGACTTGGGGCCTGGCCAAAAATTGGCAAGACGCCCTTAACGCGATCATCGACGATCGTCATTTTATCAAGGCGGGAAAAGAGTTCTTCCATCGTTTCAAGGTACATTCTGGTCCGCGTGACTTCGGGCGCACGTCGATATTCCTTCAAGGTTGCCGTGAATCTTTCCGAATCACCTTTTGCACGATTCACCACTGCAGATGCAAAACCTTCAGCTTCGGAAATTGTTTCTTCGGCCATACCACGCGCCTCGGGCACGACTTTGTTGTAGGCCTCTTCGGCCATGTTGATCGCTTTTTCCTGTTCTTGTTTTGCCGCGTTTACCTCGTTAAAGGATGGCTTCACAAGATCAGGCGGGTTCACATCTTGAAGTTTCACCGTAACCACACGAATTCCGATGTCATACATATCTAAGACTTCTTGGGTCATGCGCTGCGCTTCGGTTGCGATTTCCACTCGTCCCGTCGTTAACACCTCATTCACGGTTCGATCACCAACCACACGACGCATAATGGCTTCGGACACATCTCGAATATTACGGCGTGGATCTTGGGCGCGGAAAAGAAATTTTTGTGGATCCGAAATCTGATACTGCACGATCCATTCAACATCAGCGACGTTTAGGTCGCCGGTGAGCATTAAAGACTCTCGAGCAAAATTATCTTTTTGGTAGCTTGAAACGTTGCCGTCTGTGCCGCTCGTTCGAAATCCGAACTCTTCTTGAAGCACCAACTTAGTGCGCACCTTCACAGCATCTTCAATTCCAAACGGCAGTTTAAAATGAAGGCCAGGCGTAGTGGTTCTTTGATAGCGACCAAAGCGAATGACAACGGCTTCTTCACTGGGCTGTACGGTGTAGAAACTTGTGTAAATTCCCCACAACACACCCAAGACGCCAACTCCCAGTAATAAATATTGCAGGTTTTCCCGGATTGATTGGAAATATTTTTGAAACTCCGCTGCAAGATCGTCCAGAGGACCGCGACCACCATTATAGGATTGGAAACTCATGTCCGGACCCTAACATTGAATTTTTCCGTGGCAAGCATAAGGACCATTCTCTGGTGCAATGCGTACTTGAAGCCATTATGATTCACGTTGCATGAAAGCACTTCTTTTTTTAGTCGCATGGTTTTGCTGTGGAGCACTGGCGCTGGGCATCGTTTTACTTGAATCTTCACGTCGCAAAGATATGGAGGTGAGTGGAAAGTGGTACGCGCTTGCAATGATCTTAGGTCCAATTTTTCTATTTTTTATTTTGCCTCAGTGGCTGGGACGCTGGGGAAAAGGCTCGAAATAATTTCTAGAACTAACGCCACACCGTGACTGAAATCAGGTCTTCACCCAGCACAGAACATGAACGGCGACTCTACTGCTCTAAGACCTTAGTGATGGTGTAATCGGCACTGGTCCGATCCGGTTTTCGTAAACGCGCAGTCATTGCTTTTCGGTCGAAGGCCGTCAAAGTGACTGGACCAATTCTTTCATGGGGATCTTCATAGGTGATTGTCCCCATTTTCGATCGACCAACTTGCTCGATAACAACTGTGCACTCGCGATTCGGGTTGGGTTTTTCGTCCGAAAATTCCTTAGCAGTAAATTTCATGGGATCCTCACTGGGCTTGTGATGAAATCAGCCCTAGCGTTTATTATACAGGGGAAGTGCTTTTTGTGTTCGAATTTAGAGACACTCAAAATGCAAATTTAGCTCAAATGCTTTTCAAACGGCCACTGAGAAGCCGCATCAAAAAATTTAATAATCGAACGCACACAAAGCAGTTGCCCCACACAACGCAGTGCGTTATATAGCCCAAATGCTGCGGGGACTTGCAGAGGCTTCGGCCGTTTTTTTTATCTCTCTTTCGCTTTACGCCGGCGCAGTTCGAGACCCTTACGAAGTTCTGGGCCTGGGCCCGAACGCAAATCTGTCCGAGATAAAACGGGCTTATCGCCAACTTGCAGTGAAATATCATCCCGACAAAAATCCCGGTGATCCATTGGCCGAAGAAAAGTTCAAAGAACTGGGCAACGCCTACGAAACACTCGAAAAGAAAATTGTGGGAAGTTCGGGAGAAGGCGAGCGCCCCATCCGAGTTTACCTAGAGAAGCTAGAATCCTTTGATTTGGGTCTTTCGATTTTGGGTCTTCAAGCCGAAGACTACGAAGTCATCTTAAATTTGACCAAAGAAATTGAAAATGAATTTTCTCGCGGGAACTTCGATAGAGCAGAATCAGTTTCGCTAGGTCTAAGATCCTATGGATTAAATAACGAAAGCGCCCTGGCCATTTGCCTGCTTCGGTCGAGACGAGATCGCGGCTTAGCCGATGCCGACTTAAATCCGGCAGAACTTAGCTTCATTGAGGCCAAGTTGAAGTCGGAATCTTTTTTGAAATCCTTTCTTCTTGGTGATGGCAATCAGGGTCGAAGTTCACTCTTAGGTTTTGCAGCCGCGAAGCCGACGGCTGCGAAGAAAGAAATTTACCGGAAGGCGCTGAGAGCCATATTAGAAATCCAATCGAAGACCGAGACAGGACGCATTTGGGGACTGACTCTTGCGCAAATGAAATATCACCTGAGCGACTTTCACACTCACTATTTCCCGATTCATATTGAGAATGAGTTTATACATAAACGTCACCACCTCTTTAGCAGTCTCAGTGGAGACGAAAGCCACCTGTCCCCGCGCTGGGAGATTTTTGAAGAATTAGTCCGCGTTCACGGCTCGATTCCTTTTTCTTCATTGAGAAACCTCATGATTCTTCACTTCCGAGGCCAGATCGAAGAATCCGTCGTCGAAAGCTATTTGCCGAAGCTTGATCCACGAAGTCTCCGCCCCTTTCATTTGCCTGGACTTCACCAATGGGTAGAAAAAGATTTGGCTGAGCAGTGGACGAAACGCATCTTCGACCATTTCCCAGAACTCAAAGACTGCCAGAATTCTCTAACAAATCAGGCATCTTAGACGATGGGCCGACTGAGTTTTCAATTAACGTTCAGAAATATCTTAGAATTCCGAAAAGAGGGAATGAAAACGGTTGCCTCCGTTTTATTAGTCTTCATCATGAGCGCCTGCGGCCCCTGCATGTCCAGCGGCTTGATCGGAACCTGGACCGAGCCGGCTGATCTGAGTTTCGGCGCAAACTGCAAATTCGCCTCGGAAAAGTGTGATGGCCAAGGGACCTTCACCAAGGGGAGCTACACCGTTGATGGAGCCGTAAAAAAGGGGACTAGCACATTAACATTCAAAGAATGGACCGAGGGCGAAAACTGCAGTGCTTTCGAAGAGGGCGCTTCATATGCCTGTGAATATACGATGACAGACAGTGCCGGAGACAAATCCCTGCAAATGACCTGCAATTAGTTCCCTTGGTCGATGGAAAAACCTCATATCATCTTAACACTTTAGGGATCGAAGTCTCGATACAATAACAGCTGGATAGGAGAGCCGCCTTTGCATTTTTTTGCCCGTTTCATCAGTTCCGCCACGCAGTTGGCTAAGGCAATTTCATGCTTGTTGCTTGCGACTCTGACTCTGGCATCATGCCTTGATAATGCCCTGCCGCTTTACAAAGACCAGAGCTCCGAAGGCGGAAAAAGCGACGTAGACCCCGGAGAGGGAAGCGAAATTAGTGATGATGGAAATCAGCTAGACCAACTGCTGCTGGATAGTTTCCAACAGAAGGGAAGTGCCGATACTGAAACTCTCATCGTCGAAGAAATCATTGCCTACCGTGAAAATCCCGAACAGATCGCGATCAGTCCTAAAGAAATCCGTTTTCTGCAAGAGAGCTATTACAAGGCGCTGCAACAACAACCCTCCGAGGCTCCAACTTCAAGCACAATTCTGGACGGAGTTCACACCACTTTTGATTTCAGCACCCCCGAACCGTGCCCCGAACGCAGCTTCACGGCTAAAGTTTTAAAAGGGGGCCTTCGACTCGTTACCTATCTCCCAAAACGAGACTCCTGCACGGTAGAGCACTCGCTCAAGTTCGAGCAAGCGATGAACTCCGTGCTTCTCGGCCGAAGCATCCAACTTCGCTATGGCGCTGCTTCACAGTCGGCCTCCAACATTGAGCAAGTGCGACAGTTCCTATCGAGCCAAGGATTCCAGCTCGAAGCTTACTACCGTGTTTATTTCGCCCCTTTCTTCAAAGTCTATGCTCCCACCGGTGATCCCTACTCGCCCGCCAACGAAATTCCCACGCCCCTTTGGATCAACGCAGATTTCAAACGAAAAAATGGGGAAGCCGCCTTAATGCCCGCCATCCATTCGGAGGTGATGTTTCACTGGACACACACTAACGAGCCTGACGCATTTATAAAAATTTATTTCAGTGATCGCGGCTTCGTCTTTGATGATGATGATGCCCAACTTCCGGCATGGTCAGGGGATCGTCGCTTGCACACATTTTCTACTTCCGAGCTTTCCAGTCTCTTTGCCGCAATCCCCGATTTGCACGCGGCCTTCGAAACTTTCCGCGAAAGAGCGAAAGTCCCACTTAAACTGAACGGGTTTGGACTACTTGGTGTGTGTAATGACGGCGCTGCGCTATTGGTAAAGGCTGTGCTGGGAGACAGCCTGGCTCTTCCATTTCCTCTAGTGCGAACCGAACTGATCAGCATGCCAGAGACTTTCCCCGCAATGAGCGTTTGGAATTCTCTACCATCCGATACTTTCCAATCGGCTCTGAATTTAAGTGAGGAAGAGCGAAAACAGTCCTTAGGCCCGCGGATTCTAAACAGCAATGCCTTCTCGGGTGCCTCCCCCTTTCCCGTTTTTGACGCTCTGGTGGAAGAAATTCAGCGAGGTGATCCGTGAAACGGCTCCGCTCTTTCCACGCTTTCCTGCTGGCTTCTGCAAGCATCTCTCTGAGTGCAGAGGGCGCCGTGAAATGGACGGGTCGGGCAAACTCGGCTAGCGGCGCTTTTTTCACGCAGTGGGACGGCTACAAGAATCAATACTTCAGCCTAGGCGCCGCCATCGAAGCCGAGGGCGAACGATTCCATATGGCAGCGGAAGTGCAATACCGCAACGACCTAGCCCTGCCGGTTTTGGGAAACATTCCTCATCTTTATTATGGAAGTCCCAGTAGCTCAGTTCATCGATTCTTGCTTGGTCGACTGCCGGCAATCACTTCAGCATCCGAATATCTCAGCATTAAGGAGCGATTGAACCACCGCGTTTGTTACACGGGTTTTGAATGTTCACGTGGCGGTCCAATCGGACTTCATTATGCCTACCAACAGTCCACCGCCTTTTCGCTAGAACTCCTTTCACTTCCCGACATTTATCCCTTGGTGCAGATTAACGACGATGGCTCCTTGAGCTCCGAAAATCGCTGGACCGCGGCTCCCATTCAATACGTAGACATCGATGGTGTTGCAATGCCCGTACGTGTCTCGACCAAATTCGCCGAAGGTATTGGAAATTTCTTCAAGCCAGGCATTCACTTCAATCAAAGGATTGTCTCGACCCAAATTCATCTGATTCGTTTCGGCGGTGCCTGGAGTTTGTCGCGAGAAATTACGACTGTCGACGGCAACGCGATTCGCTTTGTGGAAGACCCTTCGGGGGAAGCTATCGCAGTAGCCAACAGCGATAAAAGCGCCACGCTAAAATATCGGCAGCTAGTCTGGCTCAGTTCCGTTCACAAACTTAGCCCATCCGTGGCTCTCCATTTCGAGAGCGCTTCTGAAAAACATGGAGACGATCATTCTTTTAGCCTGCTGGGCGGTTCGGTCTTCAAGAATCGCTGGTCCAACATGCGCTTAACGGGTGGCTTATTGCGTGGTCAGCAAATTATGCCGGGCTTGGATTTTCGTGGACGCATACAATTGGGCTCTCGCTGGGCAGTGAGTGTTTGGACCTTGGCGACTTTCCCAAAAAACTTGAAGTCGGGCTGGCTTCTGGAACCGAGCCTGCAGTTCAAGCTCACAAAAAAATTAACGACTTCCCTAAAGGGCTTTTTCATTCAAGCGGACTCCGAGGATAGTCTCTTAGGCTTCAATCGCGGAAATGATCACTATGGAGGAGGGCTCCGCTATGAGTTCTAGAGCTTCATCCCGTTGGCAATTCCCGGCACTTTTTATTTTAGGATCATGTTCTTTCTTTTCCGATAACGAGAGTCGTTCGCTGGAAATGAGTCTCGAGCAAGCGGCCAACAAAATCGCCTGCCAAGATTTAAGCAAAATCTTTTCGGATCTGAACGCATTCACCGATGACGAAGTTCATGCGACGATGGAATGCCATGCAGTATCAACACAAGAGGCCATGAGCAATGTCCGGGGAATACGATCCGGAGAATTGAGCGCAACGGAACTGCGCGCACTCCTTAACGCTTTTTATTTCCGAGACAATGCACTTTCGTCGTCTGAAGTAAGTGGTCTATTGGCATTGCGAGATTTGTTCGTTCCGGGAAATCCCGGCGTTATGAAAATGGAGGATTTTTCAGAAATTCCGGAGTTTGTGAGAAAGTCGCTCCCGAAAATTCGCCGATTCGCCAGCTTTTTCGAGGAGGACGGTCAGAGATCTTTCTCTGGATCAGGACCCGAGTTTGGAAGTCCCCTACTCTCGTTCCTAGCGATTTTGAGTCCCCTCCACTACCAGGACGAAGGATTGGAATTCGACGCATTCATTGGATTGGCGCAGTTACTTCGGCGGGCCATCAGTGATGATCTGTCGCATCTTAAAGAGAACTTAGAGCGTGAACATTTGGAACCCGTATTCTTATTGGCTAAGGCTTTTCTAGGCTATTCCCACAAAAGCAAGATTCCGTTTCGAGGCTTGAATCAAATTGCGAAGTTTCTAGAGCACACGCAAACCCTAAAAGAGACCAGGCAAAACTTCCAAATTTCCTTCTGGGACTCAGACACCAGTCCCACAATCGATGCGGTGCTTAGTTTTCAAAATAGCTTCAATTCGGCTTTCGACAATTGGTTCAGCTCTATTTTGTCTTTGACTGGATATAAAGATGGCGGCTCCTTGAAGCGAACAGATTTTGTGCGCTTTCTCTCCATGTTAAAGGGTCAGAAAATTCGGCTAACAAAGACGAAAACTCTTCAACTCGATTTGGATCCGGAATTTTGGGCACGCGCTTTATTTGATACTAAAAACAATTTCGTGGGGCTTGGTTCGGATTCCCTGGGATACCAGAGTCTATTGAAAATTGGCATGCATATTCGCCGACAGCAATTCGGCGACGCGAGCTCGCTGCGTCTGACCAAGGCTGCCCGAAGCTTGCCCAGCGTTATGCAAATTTTAGAATTGCCTGAAATCCAAAGCTACATGAACGTTCACTGGGATTATCTTCTTAGTCAGGGATCCCGCGATCTGAGAGCCCAAGGGCTGGTTGATTTAGAGTCGTCTCTTAATCACTTTTATCTTCAGTCGCTTGTAACCGCGTACATCAAATCCTACGACCAGAACCAAAACGGTTTATTGGATCTTTCGAGCGATGCCAACCGCGACGAATTCAAGCGGGTGTTGAAGGCCTTGGCCAACGTGTATAGCAGCCTACAAATTCAGACTTCAAACGATTTGACCCGCGAAGAAAAAGTCCAGGCAGTTACGGATAACGAGTCCAGCATTGCGAAAATCATTGAAGACCCAAAGATCTTTTCATCACTCGTTCTTCTTGCAGACAATTTCGGACGCCACTCCAACAGCGACGGTGCGATCAATGGATCCGAGCTGACGGAGCTACTCTCTTTTGTGGAAAACTTTTTGAGTCTTAAGCGCAGTCTTCATGAGGGATCAGATCCACTTCCCGCAGATCTGATTCCAATAGGTATTTACAATTCCCTGCGCTGGCAAATTTCGCCGGACATCACTGCTGCGGATGAGGAAATTCTGTGGAGAGCCGGAAACCAGGCAGGTATATATGCAGCGAATATCTATGAAATCGAATTTCTGGACCTCATTCGCCAGAGTGCCGATGCGAATGCCTTCTATTCGCAGTTGCGATCAGAGTTGGGAGAGGAGCTTCCGCTCAATGAAGCGGAGGCGCACTCCCTCTTTACTAATCAGTTAGCGCCTTTAAAAAGCTCACTAAATCAATTTTTCCCCAGCATCCTCAACAGCAGTGGGGTTTTGCCCAGCGATTCATCTTTGATTGCTATGTTGGCTCTTGGCACAACAGCAAGCAATATCTACGCCAGCCAATATCCTAGCTGGCTCAATGGCGAGATCGTCTACTCGATGGACGATCCCGACTGGGGAGCTAAAATCAGTGCCGATTCACCGCAAATGGGTCTCGTTACTTTCGAGATGGTGCAGGCCTATTTCAACGGAAGGCTTAACGGGCAAAGTTTCGCCTGGTTGCCTCCAAAACTTCGTCTCGCCCTCGTGGCGGCGCCTCCCGAGCTTGGCCCCGAATTGGTCAGTCGCCTGTTGTGGCACGCCAGCGAAATATTGCAAAGCAGCCAGACAATCACGACAGAAGAACTGCGAAATTTAACTTACACAGAATTGCTCGAGAGAGCCTACGCAATACGAAATTCGACGGAGCCCATCTCCTACCGCCAACTCCAATCGCAGATGATCGACCTCTCACTCGTTCTTGGCCGCCTGCAAGGACTTGACCGATAGGACTCAGATTTCAGTAAAAAATCCACGCAATCCCTCGGACCAAGCACGACCTCCACCTTGCCAACGCTGGCCGGCACGCAGGACTTCGCGGGAGAATACAGCAAAGTTTTCTGAATTAGAGAGGCTTTCCAATGGAAAGGGTGATCGATCGGCCTGCTCCGTTCCAAAAAGATACCTGCGATCCACGGGACCCAAACTTCTTTTGATCGCTTCGAAGATTTCTTGAATCAGTAGCGCGACCGAATCCTTTCTCTTACCCCAGAACACGCGCATCAAGTGAAGATTGTGCGCGCTGAGCAGTTCTTCCGAACTAATTCCCGACTTAAGCCGTCGGTTTTCTTCCATTGGAATGTCAAAGCACAGTTCACGCTTCGCGATTTTTCCAAAGATCGATTCATCGTGGATGGCTTCAGAGGAATTTGGGAAAAGTTCATTTCGATATCCGCTGTCAGAGAGACATCTTTTAGTTGCCGTCATCCAAAATTCAAACTGCTTCGCAACAAGTGGGGATTCCGGATCAAAATAATACAATCCCGTATTCTCGGGCCTGACACAAAGTCGCTGAGTTTCATCTTGGGCCGCTAAAGGCAGGGGATCTCTCAACCAAAAAATATCTGAATCCATAAACAATATCTTATGAAGCTTCTTAATTTCTTGAGAGAATTTCCAAACATCAAAGGTCTTCGAGCAGAGCTCTGTGAGAATACTCCGATCGGTACGGCTCCGCCCCAAACTGAGCGGCCTTCTTTCGACGTTGAAGTTCAATGTGCGCGGAAAATCCCGCCAATCACTACCGCCATGAGCGCAATCCAAAACATAAATCGGGACCTCAGCGTTGTGAGCGCGCAACGTGGCAATTGCAAGAACCGTTGGACAATGTGGGGCATTGCAACCAAATGCACCCCAGTGATGCATAAGAATCGCGAATCCTTTTGCGCCAGCCTCATCTTTCATTGGTCAATGATACTAGCCGTATTTCACGTCCTCGAAATGGAAGCAAAATGCGGGCATGACGCAGCTCCCCAATTCACCTCAATTTCGGAAGACTCTTGCCATCTGTGCTAGATCATTTTCTCAGGGATGGAAGCCAGGGACGCAGTTCTGATCATCGGAGCGGGACCCGCCGGTCTGACGGCAGCTCGAGAATTGATTCGTGCCGGACGCGCTGTAGTCGTACTAGAGGAAGACCCCAGCCGGGTCGGCGGACTCTCCAAAACGCTTAGTCTCGATCAATTTCATTTCGACATCGGTGGACACCGCTTCTTTTCTAAATCCGAGGAAATCAAGCAAATCTGGAGAGAAATTCTTCCCAACGACTTCCTGCTGCGCCAGCGAAGTTCAAAAATCTACTACAAGCAGAAATTTTTTTCTTACCCGCTGAAACCTTTGGAAGCACTTTCCAAACTTGGAATCATCGAAGCTATCTTTTGTTTAGCCAGCTACCTGTGGGCCAAATTTTTCCCGAAAAAAGATCCGCGTAGCTTTGAAGATTGGGTGATCAATCACTTTGGAGCTCGCCTCTATCGAATTTTCTTTAAAAACTATACCGAGAAGGTCTGGGGAATGAATTGTGCCGAGATCTCCGCAGACTGGGCTGCCCAACGCATCAAGGGACTATCCCTAGGAACACTCCTTCGTAAACTCTTTCTGCCCTTCTTTTCGATCGGTGACAGATCAGAAATTAAGACTCTGATCGAAGCCTTCCACTATCCCTTGAGAGGGCCGGGGATGATGTGGGAAGCGTGTGCCGAACAAATTCGCCAGCAAGGCGGAACTATTCTCATGGGCCACAGTGTGCGAAAACTTCGCTATGATTCCAACTCAAAGTTTTGGTCCGTCGATTGCTTGGACGCCGAAGGAAACTGGAAAACATTTCATGCCGCAGAAATCATTTCATCCGCTCCATTGAAAAATCTAATCCCCGCCCTTAACCCTCAACCCGCGGAAACCGCACGCATGGCTGCAAAGCGACTGCAATACCGAGACTTCATCACGGTTGCCCTGATCATGAAAGACGACGCCTCTTTTGATCAACAATGGATCTATATTCATGATCCCAATGTCAAGGTGGGTCGAATTCAAAACTACAAAGCTTGGTCCGAGACTATGGTCCCTGATTCTCGATATAGCTGTTACGGACTTGAATATTTTTGCAATCTAGGCGACAACTTTTGGAAACACTCCGATGAAGAGCTCATTCAACTCGCAAAAGAAGAAATGAATTATCTTGGGCTAGGAAAAGCTCGAGACGTCGAAAAGGCCACAGTTCTCCGTGTTCCCAAGGCCTATCCCGTTTATGATGAAGAATATAGAAAACACCTTTCTAGCATTCGAAGCGAACTTTCCAATAACTATCCGGGCCTACAAGTCGTGGGCCGCAACGGAATGCACAAGTACAACAATCAAGATCATTCCATGATGACCGGCTTACTTGCTGCGAGAAATATTCTAGAGGGCACGTGCCGCTA
The DNA here is from genome assembly GCA_964636255.1 of uncultured Bacteriovoracaceae bacterium. Classification (GTDB taxonomy): domain Bacteria; phylum Bdellovibrionota; class UBA2428; order UBA2428; family UBA2428; genus CAXNGS01. Next base: position 180,456 of record CAZWNW010000005.1, read on the forward strand.
CAATCTCTGGGATGTAAACGGGGACGCCGAATACCACGAAGAATCGGTGCCAAGCAAGAATCCGTCCCGATCAGAGAGACTGCAACCACAGAAACTAAATCTTCAAGAAGCAAAGAATCTGCATCAATGAAGCGCGTTTCCGTAATTGTACCTTCGTTCAATTCAAGCAGAACGCTGCGGGCCTGCCTCTCCGCAATTCTTGATTCGGACTATCCAGTATTTGAAGTGATTCTTTCTGACGACGGCTCCGATGACGGAAGCGAAGACTTAGTGAAAGAATGCTTTCCTCAAGTCATTTTCCTGAAAAGTCCTCTGCGCCAAAGTGGATCAGGTGCGGCCCGAAACCGAGGCCAAAGATTTGCCTCCGGGGAAATCAAAGTTTTTATTGATTCAGATGTCGTTATCCAGCGCGATTCGATCCGGCTCATTGTTCAAGAGTTCCAAGAACGTCCAGACATCCATTGGATTCTTGGAAGTTTTTCACCGAAGGCTGTAAGCAAGTCCCTTTTCTCCCTTTATAAAAATCTTTACATGAACCATATTTTTTCCAAACTTCCAGAAAAGGTAGATTTTCTCTTTGGATCAATTTGTGCCAGCGGCTACCCATCGAATGAAGATTGGCCTGAACACCAAAACGTGACCGAAGATACGGAACACGGGCTGAGCCTTGCAAAGCATTCCCAAAGACAGATTTATTTTCTCTCAACACTTCAGGTGCTTCACCTGAAAGAGTACAGCTTTTGGTCGATTTTGAAGAATGACTTTCTGGTCCCCGCCTCTTGGGTTCCCCTTTTCCTAAATACCATTCACTTCAAATCCATTCTTAAGTCCAATCGCTTTGCTCACGCCTCGAATGGACAAATCATCGGCCTTTTTATCGCCCTAGCGCCGCTCGTCGGTGGATTGTTGATTTTCTTTTTGGAATTTCCGGTAGCATTTACTTTTCTATCCGCCACTTTCTTCCTGTGGTTAATCTGGAATCGAAAGTTCCTTTTACACCTCGGTAGGCACCTAAAATCTACAAACTTGCTTGCAGCTATTGCCTTCACACTACTGGATCAGTGGGTCATGATGGCAGGAATTCTTTGGGGAAGCTGTCACCAAATCTTAGTTTTTTTTCGTCGAATGCTGCGAAAGAAAAAATCACCGGCGCTTCGCGAAGTCTAAGGTGACTGAAAGGCCGTCGGCGGCAACTTACTTTCCCGCTTCAACAAATAGACTCCAAGTTCCGAATCCGATTTCTTATCGATTGTAAAATGTTCATCAAAGAATGCTTTCGCAGGCCCAATTGCGTCGTAAACCTTTCGATGATCAATCATGACAAAGGCATAAGGTGCTTCACTTTCCTTAAGATAATCAAAAACTGCAGAGGGATTCTGCCTTCGAGGTGATAAAAAGAAATCCCAATTACCAAAGCCCATCTGCGCATAATAGTACTCACCACAGGCTCCAATCGCGAGTATCTTAGCCTCGGGATGCTCATCTTTCAGAATCTTGGCCTTCTCCATTTGAGCCCGATCACTTACCCCCATCCGGCGTTGATAAAAATCTGTCTGGACAAGTCCCTCAAATATAAATACTCCGCCCAGAACTAGAGCAATGAGTCGCGAGCGAAGCAAGTCCATCGGAAATGGTTGAAGTAAGCATGCATAGAGAAGCAACAAAGGAGCTAGAAATGGGAAGAAATATCGGAACTGGAAGAGAGGTGGATTTCTTAGCGACCAAATGTAAACAAAGAGCAATGCCACCAAAAAAGGCAAGGAAAGGTATAGGGATCTAAGGAAAGCACCGTAAACGTTTGCTTTGCCCCACCAACCGTAAATGAGCAACAAAATGCCGACCATGAAGACACCTGGCTCAACAAAAAACTCTCCCATTGTCGTCAAAACAGTGCTCGCGCTCGGGAACTGCATCCAGCTGAAATCGTGAACCTTCACGGCATACAACATTACGGTGATGTAGGGTTCTAAGCTAAAAGCGATCAAGAAGAGCGCAGCCGTCAAGACGACGAGTGTTCGAGAAGAAAAACGAAGTCCGCCTCTGAATTCAGAAACCATCGTTAACAGAAAAAGACATAGCGCGAGAAGAATTCCAAATGCATGAGTCACTACAAGAGCGGCCAAGCAAGCTGTGAAAAGAAATGCTTTCGGTTTTCGAATTGAAATCGGCGAACTACGCGAGTCTCTTAGTTCGAGGAAACTACGGAAGGCCAGCGTCGAAATCCAAAATAGAAATGAATAGAGGGTGGCTTCTTGTGAGTAGTGAATCCAGAGCGGATGGCAGGCTAGGATGCTTGCGGCGATGAGTGCACCGCCTCTTCCCAAAACTTTGACTCCCAGTCGATACAACTCAATGACTGCCAGAAGAGAAAAGAAAACCGAGAGCGAACGAAGTGCAACTTCCGAACTGCCGAAGATCTTCATCCAGAACGCCTGCAGGTAAAAATACAGCGGCAAATGAGTTTCCTGCGATTTTAGAAACCAGAGCAAACGATCTGACTCGTGAATTGGACCGGAAAGCTTCCACACCTTTTGTTCGTCACACCAAAAACCTCCTGCATCAAGGTGGTACACGCGCAGCAAGGCCGCAACAATCACAATAAACATTAATTCCAAATTAATGCGGGAAACCACTGTTAGTATTCGCTCTCTAAGGCTCATAAATTTTTCTCGACAAAACATTGGGGAGGCTTCTGTAAAAAAATCTTCTCAACTCGGTAGAAATGGGTTCTGAAATACTTTCCATAAAACCCCATAAAATGCGAACGAAGAGAGATTGACGGCAGCCACTCGGGATAAATGCTCGAGGCGATCCTCCAATATTCTTTCCAATGGGGATTTTGCCGCCAAATAAATTTCCAGGGCTTGAAGCGCCCCGCAAAGTGAATCACATCTCCGCTCCAGTCCTGTCGGAGTGCGGCCACTGAGAAAATCCGATTCCAGCGAGACCCAAACAGACATATATCCTCGGTCTGTAAAACTGCATTCAAGACATCTTGGTCTTGATAAGGATGACGAAAGCCTTCCCGACGAGCAAGATCTAACAGTTGTCCCGATGAAAATCGGCGCCGCCAAGAAGGCAGATTCAAAAGCATCACACCAGAATTGAGAACTTTTTTAGAGGGATTTGAAAAGGTTTCATCCAAAGCAATGCCCACAATTTTTCGATGTAATTTCAGGTTGAGAAGGGACAACAGATCTCCTCGTATCAAAAGGTCTGCGTCCAAAAAGAGAATCTGCTCTTCTTTGAAGTCCGCTAGATGTGGAATTTCAAGTTTCCAGTATTGAATTGGAAAGTCATCCCTGACATCTGGGACTTCGATAAGTACAATCTCAAGTGGAAGTCCGACTAGATGAGCGAGAAAATTTTTTCGTTCCAAATCTCCTAGTCCGCGAAAAAAAATATAAACCTTTTGCTTCCCTTGTGCCCGAGGCAAAAAGCGCGCCAGAGAGGCCAGGACGACCGATCCGCCCTTGGCCTGACGAGAATCAAGGAGCATGGCAATAGCTGTCATCAGCGATTGATCCTCCCTTGACTTTTATTTCGCAGTTCAGAAACAGTGACACTTCCGTGGCAAAGGAAAGATTGCGCTCCCGGCAACGCTCCAAACTTTCTGGGTATTGTTGACCTCGGCCGATCATTTCACGTGCCTCATCAAAATCAGCCGCAAAAATAGGCCGGAAGGGAAAAAAGTGAAATCGACTCGAGTTTTCCAAGGGGACCACAACAACACGTTTTCCCAGGAGAGTTGCCCAATAAAATCCATGATAGGTATTCGTGACTACGGTTTCAGCGGAAGCCAGAAATGGAATAATCTCGTCCACACTCTGCGCATTGTTCATCGAGGGGAAGAGATTCGGATTGGAATCTGGACTTTCGTGATGCAAAAAATAAACAACATCTCGCCAAGCAGCTTGAGCAGTAAATTTCTTCAGTTTCGGATGCAAACAACTTACGCACGGAACGAAAGGATAGGAAAAACCGAAATCACGGACCCCGACCATATCAAAATTTCGATAAAAAGCTGGATAGGAATCAGCAGGACCGCGACCATGGCCATTCAAACCCATTCCCCAGATTACGACCGGTGCTCTTTTTAAGCGGGAGACCTTTTCTAATTTTGATTCCCAATAATTTAGTCCCCCACCACCGACTATCAACGGGAGTTTTGAATCATAAAAACTTTTTTCAAAGAGTTCATGAATGCAGAGGGTTGCACACTGATCTTGGAATTGAAAGTAAAGCAAGGGATTCGAAGCGCGATCCCCAGCATTGACTTCGTGTTGTCGCGATAGAAATTGAATCATGGACTGAGCTCCGCGAATTGCATCGTTTGAAACAACTTAGCTTCGCCATCAATCTGAATTTGTGGAAAATGCTTACGATAGATTTCCTGATACAAAATTTGATCACACGTGGAAACAATAGGGTGCGGCCGCATTGCGGCAAGCTCCTTGAGCATTTCTTTAAAAAAGGAGGTTTGCGCGATCCAAACGCCTGAATTCAAGAACTGATAGGAAGCTTTATTCAATAGCTTTTTCTGCCACCGTCGATAGGGCGAAAAGGGATAGCAGATTACCCTCTCAGCATTAAGCAAGAGAGAAGCACCCGTCTTCTCGAATTCTTCGAGAAGACCTCGTAGATCACGAATCAAAACATCGTGAGTGTCACAAAAAAGAATATAGGGAGTGCGAATTTGATTGATGCCCTCTAGCAGCAGATCAATCTTCATCACATTTTCCCAGTGTCCAGACCTCGACAGAAAAACTAGAAACGCCTGCTGAGGCCAGTTAAGGGCCGTCAACGAGCGAAGGAGCGAACCATCTGAATCCAGATTGGTGCAACTTATGATCGTGAGCATTTTAGAAAGTTTCACCAACTCAGACTGCGCCATGGGGCGGGGGGCCGTGAGCGTAGTCTCAAGTTTTTTCCAAAGTTCGAGCTGTTCCGGAATAAGGTAGCGTCCCGATTTCAATCCTTGAAAATGCAGTACACGTGCTTGGAAATGATCTGCAAGGTCGTCTTTGGTTAGGTTTTGATAGTCCTTCTTAAATTTGGAGTAGTAGCCTCTCCACCGCAAATCGCGATAAAGTCGGAAAATGAATTTGCGAAGGGAGTTTGTGATCACGGACTCAGTCCCCACCTATGCATGCGAAGACTCCAATGGGCCCAAAATCGTCTCGCTTGGGATGCATGTAAATTTCTTCCCGACCACCAAGCTCCACGCCAAAAGCAACGAAGGCGCGGCAGTGGCAATACACAATTAGGCACCCAGGGAGATGTCTCCTGCAATGTCCGACAACCCAGGCCCAACGCAAGACTTAAAGGAAAACTTTGATTGCCGACAAAAAGACTGAGTCCTTGAAAACATTCTGCCATTTCACGAGCATTTTCAAAATACAGATAAGGGAGCGGTCCCACTTCTTGGGTAAACGCTTCGTGCTCTGACTTGGTTCCCACGAAGACGGCCTTCTTCCGCCACTGCCCATAGATCAAGCGCCACGGAAATTTTGGATTTCGATAGCGAAGTGAACGCGAGAAAGCAATTTTGGGAGAAGTGGCCCTTTTTCGCCCGGGCTCTAAGAAAATCCACGCATTTTTTAAATGTTCAACCCCCGAAACCCCCATGACCCGCCCCTGAGATTCAGCGAGCGACTCGCAAAGAAAGTCAGTTTTGGCTCGCACACGCCATCGATCGATATCACAATCAACAACTTGATCACGATTCCAGACATCAACTTTCGTGAGATAGTTCTGCAACTCCAAGAGTGGCAGCAGAAATTTTATACTGGATACAGTGAGACCTGCCGCGCTTCCGTCTTCCTTGATGCCGGAAATCGGGAATGCCCTTGAGGGATAACCCTCTGCCTGTAGGGCTCTCATGTGGGCTTGGTGTTCACAACTTAAATAAAGTTCTGACGAAGTCCGTGCACGAAGTGGCGCCAGCGCATAAATTAAATCACCAAGATCTCCCGAATGACGAAAGCGCAATTTCACTTCGAACCCAATCCCCTTCTCGGAATGATCATAGGCCTTCAACGCGCATTTTTCGAGTCCCGGCAGGCCAAATGGACGGATTTGAAATTTCCCAATAGCATGACAGTTCATGGATCCGCTTTTTGAAATCGACCGCTGGATCTATGACCAAACGTCTGAAAGGCGATTTAAAAAACTGCAGCAAAAATTGAATTCCGGACTTCCTCTGCCATTTTCTGCAAGCATCTTTCACGCACAGGGGATTAACACCCGCAGTCCGTATTTCCGACCCACAAATCATCAATTGTGGCAGTGCCTCAATCAAAATTTCTATTCCAAAGAACCAGAGCCATCCGCCCTGAATTCAGGAATTCCGGATCTGGAGATTTTTACCTGCACAAATTTCGAAGAAGAAGGCTCTCTTGAGAAATCTCTCAGGTGGCTCGGCTTCGACATGAGACGCTTCTATGTGCTGGGACGCGGAATAAAATCCTGGAGTCACTCCTGCAAGATTCAGTTAATGCGTGATGCACTTCAAAAAAGCAGCAGTGAATACATACTCTACTGCGATTCGCATGATTGCCTGATCACAAGCCTTCTGAACCTACGGAAGAAATTCGAGTCTTTTGCTTGTGAAATTCTCTATAATGGCGAGCGAAAGATTTGCCATCCCCATTTTACCAAACGTTTTGAACGCAATCAGAACCCCACAGCACTCTATCCATTTCTCAACTCCGGCATTTGGATGGCTCGAACGGATTTTGCTCGGCAATTTTACCGACGACTAGCGCGATTTGGCGAACATCCGCTTCTGAAGAATTCTGATCAGGCCGTGATCAAATACTTTTTTAGCGACTATGCGGGGTTGATGCGCGTGGATGCCCATGCCAAAGTTTTTCAAACCCTGCAGTGGATCGATTTTCCGCGTGAACTAGCAAGCTCTACCAGCGAAAACCCGTGCCAAAATTGAAATGTAGTGATGTGGGCAGCGATTTCGCCGTGCCTCCAGCGATGGGTATCCGCCAAGCATAGGAAAGCAAAAGCTTTAGATCGGCGTTCAGAAAAAAATGTTCGGAAAAATTCCAAAAACTCTCGGCACCCATCTGAACGGCGGCGCCGACAAATTCGTAACGCTTTCCGGTCGGCCATAATTTAGGCGAGTTGGATACCTTGCGTCCGTTCACGGTGTTTACGGGATGAGCAATGACCGGTCCCAAGCCCGCATACACCCACAACCAAGGATAAAATTCCCTACCCAAACTCCACAAAAGTGGATTGTAGCCAAAAGTCATTCGAAAGGTGTCAACTTCCGCGGGCGGATTATTGAGCCAAAGTTTATGGTGGAGCAACTCAAAACTCATGAAGCATTTTTCAGCACTCAAGTAGCGCTTCAATCGCAAATTATAATAGGGGGCAGCGCCGCCACCAAAGGGGCGTGTCTCGTAGTCGGCCGTGATTTTCTTTTTATAATCACCTTGTTCGAACTGAAGAGGAGCGGGAAAATTATGGGCTGTTCCACTTTGAATCTCGAAGCTCCAGTTTTTTTCGACACCTTGGGCCGCAACTCTTCCCGCACAAAGCACTAGTAGAGCAGCAAAAAATCGGCACCCGACGCCCCTGGGCTTGAGAGACATGTTTCCGATATAAACTTAGCCCTTAGGCGTCGACAAGTCCGCGGCCTGAAGAAATCTTTTTGCAAAACAGAAAGCTTCCAAAAATGCTGATATACCAATCGCCTCATGAAAAGACTGCTCACGAGTTTTTTCTTCTGCTGCCTGGGCTTGGCCCCTGTGAAGCCCGCGTATGCTTTCAACTGGACAGAACGCTCGATGATGGCGCTTTCGTCCACAGCAGTGTCTTTTTATTTCGATGAAAGCGTTCGGAGCGGCATGCAAAAGTGGGATCACACGGAAGGCCCCACAAAAAAAACAATGATCCTCTCGGAGCGCTACGGGGGCCTCGTTGCTCCAGGACTTGCGCTCCTTTCCTATCCCATTTTCTCAGCGACCAGCGATTCAAGCAGTCGCTGGCTGCGAGTTTCGAAACAAAGTTTTTATTCGGTTCTCCTCTACACGGTGGTCTCTAGCACTCTAAAGTTTTCGATCGGCAGGCATCGCCCCTATCAAGGCGGTGACCCCAACGAGCGCAGCCCATTTTCGACGCGGCATTCCTCCTTTCCTTCAGGTCATACAGGAACAGCCTTTGCCTTCAGCACATCCCTTGCGATCGCAACTGATTCCTTGCCTCTTCAAGTGGTTTTGTTTAGCGCCGCAACCTTGGCCGGGGTATCGCGACTTTACGATCGAAAACACTGGTTCTCGGACACCGTGGCAGGGGCATGGCTTGGGGGTCTTAGTGCCTTAGTGGTGCACGAAGAAATCTTGGGCACCCCATCGGATGGCAGTCAGAGCGGCTGGATGTTGCTGCCAATTCTAGATCCAGAGAGCCGAGGACTCCGCCTCGTATCACAATTCAATTAGTTAAGCTGTTGATTTTGCATAATTTTGCCAGTTGACGGGGAGTGTTAAAATTCTGTAATATTCATCGGTGGTTAAGTTTGAGTGGGCGCGCATCTTGGGGATGCTATTTCTCGTCAATTTGGCACTGCCCGGTCTCGCCGTGGAACCAGAATGCCGCGACGCCTCTCAAAGCATTTTGGAATCTGTCACTCGACAGGGATCTAACACCACTGAAAGCCCCCTAGCAGCCCCCGCTGTCGAAAAACATTGGCCCTTCTCTAACACACTTCACACGACTGATGAGGGTGATTTCAGAGATGCTGATTTTTCAGAGTTTGTCCTGAAAAGACGAGACTCCTATCCGAAGCCTATTCACCTCGATCCCCAAGCAGGAAAAGTCGATGGCGCACTGGATTTTGAAGATGTAGTTCCGGAAATCGCGCTGGAAAACTGGGGCGAAGCCAACAAACATCATTTCGTCGCGCTTGCTGAAAGGTTTCACACGAACGTTCGGCCGCTGGTAGCCGCTTACTTCAAACAAAGTGACGCGTACCTGGATGATTTTTTACGGGACCTCAACGAAAACGGTCATCTCATTCCAGAAATTGTGGAATCACTGAATAAGGTCCCCAAAAAAGAGCATCACATGAGCGTGGGTACCTTCGTCCAAGTTTTTCTGCAGACCCCTGCTCTAACTCGCCCGGGATATGGCTTGCGCGAGATTCATGAATCACTGTATGAGTTGCAGCGCGCCAGCAACAATCTGGGAATCCGTTTTGACGAGTTCATTACTCGATTATCGAAACATAAATATTCATTGGAAGAATACCGACGCCTATTTCACAAGGCCCGTGCTGATTCGCATAAACCGAAAAAATTTGCCCAAATCAAACGGTCACTGGAAGAGAAAGCGAAACGTCTACGCGAGGATCCTGCAGAAACACTCAAAACGCTTCCGAAGAATCTTGCGACTCTAGCCCACACGATAGCGATTGGTGGACCGAAAAAAGGTTTGGATTGGATGTTGACTCTTCACCCAAGAGACATCGCCGAGATCTACCGCGGAATGAAAGACACCGTCAGACAAAAGTTCGTCACCAACCCAGATCTGGTGAAGACCAACGTATCGTTGATCATTTACGACAGCCTTATCTTTGGTGCCGCCATGTATGCACGGGACGGTTTTCTCGGCGGAGAATTCGGCCTTACACTAGCTTCAATTATTGCTTCCGAAATACCTCTAACTTTTTCTTCAGTTCCGAAGATGGCCGCCCTTGCCGCACGCGAATTTCCTGGCACTCCGACGCTGGCCAAAAACGCCGTACACAATACGCCATTTTCCGTGAAGCAAATCATGAAAGAGATGCCAGCCAATTTGCGAGACTCTGCAGCCCTCACTGCCGCCACGGAACTGCTTTTGGGAACAGGAAGTCGGCTATTTGGTTTCGAGCATTTCATCAGCCCCGCATTTCTTGCTCAGGAAATGGCCATGTGGCTTCCCGTCGTAACACTTATGCGTAATAAAAAGTCCTGGGTCTTTATCCGTGACTGGTTCAAGGATTCCTTGAAAAGCGCCCCTACTCTTTTCGCCTACTCGGCCCTGATGACACTGGCCGTCCAGTATGTTGCTGACCAAGCAGGCTGGAGAAAAAAGGAAAACATTTCCATTTTGGGCTCGGCGATGGAGATTTCTCTGTGGTTTGCGGTGATCGCCAACCTTCGCTACAAGCTGATCATCGGGCGCATCCAAACTCCCCTTTCGTCACGTCAATTTTTCTTGGAAAGACCCACTGCGAATATCGCAATGGTTAGCGGAATCACTTTCGCAAACATCGCGTCGGGCAACGCACTTTGGACCTGGCATTATAGCCCCTGGTTCCGCAAGTGGTGGAATGACCTGGATGAAGAAAATGAGTCGCCTGAGAGCCAACAACCTCCCGGGATTAAAGCTACTGCAGAGTTAAGCGATGAAGAAATTGCGGAAATTCAAATGGCCGAGCTCTTGGATTCAATCGATGATGCGACTCGCTTTGCCACGGGACCAAATCACATTGCGCCGACGATGAAGCAGTTGGAATCAGCCCCCGTTAAAAGACCAGGCCACTAGGGTGTGTTTGCATTTCTGTCTAAACCCCTGGAAGGCAAACACACCCTAAAATTGAAAATGCCAGATCGCATGCTATTGTCGCCGGCATGCAATCGTTCCTGAAAAACTTGAATTGGCGCTATGCTACAAAATCCTTTGATCCTAATCGCCCGATCGCGGATGAAGATCTCGGCAAAATTTTTGATTCCATCCGACTGGCTCCCACCTCTTTCGGTCTTCAGCCTTTTAAAATTTTACGTGTGAAAAAAGCTGAAATTAAACAAAAAATATTTTCCGCAGGATGGAAACAACAGCAGTTCATTACTGCCGCGGAAGTTTTGGTTTTTTGTACACGCGGCGACGTCGTCGACCGCATTCACCAATTTATGGAGCTCTCGGCCAATGGAAATCCCGAGCTTCGCGAAAAGCTCAGGGGTTACGAGCGGGTGATTCGTGGATTCTGTGAAAAAATGACCCCCGACGAGCTGCACGCCTGGGCTGCGCGTCAGGCCTATATCGCCCTCGGCTTCGCCATGGCGGCCTGTGCTGAACTACAGATCGACAGCTGCCCTATGGAGGGCTTTGCTCCGGCGGAGATCGACAAGGCGCTCCAAGTCCCAGAACACTTAAGGACCAGCGTTATACTGACTCTGGGCTATCGCCCCGCAGATGCCCAAGTGAGGCAAAAGTTACGATTTCCCGCCAGCGAAGTCTTCGAAGAAATTTGATCTTCGAGGCAAGCCTAGACACCCCCCACGGGCTGTGTTTAGAAAAGTTTCCACAACCGTTGTTTTGATCTCTAGGCTTTTCAAAATGTGGGGGCGCACATGAACACGACAATTCACGAATATTCCAGTCCATCAAAAGTCGAAGAGCGTCCGTACAAGCTTTTTTCCGGAACTTCGAATCCGCTGCTTGCTCAAAAAATCGCTGAACAGTTGGGGAGAGCCCTCGGGAAACAGAAACTTAGCGCTTTTGCCGATGGTGAGATTCAGTACGAGATTCATGAAAACGTCCGCGGCATTGATGCCTATGTGATTCAAAGCACCTGCAATCCCACGAATGACAATTTGATAGAACTTCTTGTGATGGGGGATGCACTTCGCCGAGCCTCTACTCGCAGCGTTTGTGCGGTGATCCCCTATTTTGGCTATGCCCGCCAGGATCGAAAAGTTGCTCCACGAACGCCGATCACAGCGAAACTTGTGGCCAATCTCCTCACGGCCGGCGGTTTTAATCGCGCGATCATTTTCGAGCTTCATGCAGGGCAGATTCAGGGATTCTTTGACTACCCTGTAGATCACCTCTTCGCCTCACCTATTGCGGGGCCCTACCTGGAAAAGAAATACCAAGGGAAAGAGGTCACGATCGTAAGTCCGGACGCTGGGGGTGTGGAACGCGCCCGAATCATCGCCAAGCAGCTGGGAGCCCCAATGGCCATCGTGGACAAACGTCGCGAGGGCCCAAATCAGGCCAAAGCTATGAATTTGATTGGGGAAATCAAAGGCCGCCATGCAATCATTGTCGATGACATGATTGATACTGCGGGAACGCTCTGTGAGGCTGTTCGCCTCCTTCGGCGCGAGGGTTCGTTATCAGTTTCCTGCTATGCGAGCCATGGAGTTTTCTCAGGCCCCGCCTTTGACCGTCTTCAGGCGGAAAAGCTTGATGAGCTCATTATTTCGGACACGATTCCCTTGCGTGAAGAGTTCAAAAAGCTTAATAACCTTACGGTTCTTTCGTGCGCGCCTCTGATCGGTGAAACGATCTGTCGGATCCAAAGAAACGACTCCGTGAGCGCACTGTTTTGATCGATAGGAAGGTTTGATATGAATACACAAAAAGAAGAAATCACTCTCAAAGTTTACGGACGTTCTTCAGGCGAAAACCCATTTCAAACCCGCAAGGCAAAAAAAGTTCCCGCCGTGGTTTATGGTCCAAACATGAAGTCCCCGGTGAAAATTTCCCTGGAGCCCAACGATGTGATCGCAATCAACCGCAAGGCCGGAAAAACCAGTCTTGTTAAATTGAAATCACAAGACGCAGGTTCAAAGGAAATCGACAATTCGGTAGTTCTGTTGAAAGAAATCCAGACGCATCCCTACAAGAACCTTCTTCTTCACGTTGATTTGCACCAGATCGACTTGAGCAAAAAGATCCGCGTTACTGTTCCTTTAAATTTCACGGGCAAGGCCAAGGGTCTCGCTGAAGGCGGATTGATGAACGTGTCGGTTCGTGATGTCGAATTGAAGTGCTTGCCGACCAACATCCCCAATCACCTTGATTTCGACCTGACCGATTTGGGCCTAAACGAATCTCTCAGCATCTCAGAACTTGAGAAGCGCTTTGCTGACCATAAAGAGTTTGAGTTCATTTACGACAGCGATTTCTCTGTTGTTGGTATCGTCGAGCCTCGTGAAGAAAAAGCTGTGGCTGTTGACCCTGCAGCGGCTGCTGCGGCAGCTGGACCAGAGGCAGCGGCAGGCGCAGCCCCAGCAGCAGGCGCAACGGCAGCTGCTGCTCCGGCCAAAGACGCGAAAAAGTAAGCTCAGCTTCTTTTGAACTAGGCTTTCTTATCAGCGGAAATGTAAAGATATAGAATTCGACCTTCTTGGTGTCCGGTCAAAAAGGCGTCTTCAATTCCAGATCTTTCCGCCCAAAACTTTCTGGCTTCCCAGTAGGGAATGGCTTGGGTCGTGAAATCTAGGACCTGAATGTTTTCAAAACCGCTTTCTTCAAGGCCCTTCAAATACTCCGCTTTGGTGTGCATTTTTCCATGATAGTGATTGTTGATCGGCTCGATATAGGGGCGAGGCTCGTTAGTATCTAAACACCAAGTAGCAATCGTATAGCGCCCATTTTTCTTTAGAGCAGTATGAAAGCCCCGGAATAGTTCCGTCAGACACTGAGCATAGAGCGTGGTCTCATTGGTGATTACGTGATCAAAACTTTCGGCCGCAAAACTTAGCTGTAAATAATCCATGAGATGAAGATGAACCTGCGCATCCAGACCCAATGACTTTGCTAATTTTTCGGTGAATTCCTTTTGGTAGGCAGAAATCGTGATGGCCTCTATTTCGCAGGAGAATCTGCGTGCCAAAGTGAATGCCGTGCCTCCACGCCCACATCCAGCATCTAAAATGCGACTACCTGGCTCAATTCGGCCCATGACTTCAATCAGATGGTCAATCTGTCTTAGCTCTAGATCATGGAGCAACTTATTGATTCGGTCGGGACTTAGTTCCGCCAGCGGAGTGCTGCGATCAAAATCTCCAATCCCAAAATGGTGGTTGATGATTCCTTCTTCTCCGGCAAGCAAAAGATTACGATCTTCCTGCTTACCGTTGTAATAGTTTCTTACGCCATCCGTTAAAGCTTCTTGAGTATTCATCAGGAAGTCCCCCAATCCGAAACTAATATTTAATCCAAAGCTTTCTGGGCTGTCAAAAGACGCCTCTTTTCTGTGGACAGAAGCGGGGCCACTCGCTTTGCTCTTACGCTATGAAGAACCTGAACACGAAAAATACCTCTTCGATAAACTCTATGTTCATCTGCAAACCAATTTTCTTCGCTCTTCTCTTTGCGAGCGTGGGTATTTCACTGCAGTCATGCACGGAAAAGACACGCGACGAAGCTGCAAATAAGGTCAGTGAAATGCAAAAGGACGCCAAACAAGGCATGCGCGAAGTCAAAAAAGAAGTACGCGACGCCACGGGTAACCAGAGCATCATTGAAGATGTGAAAGACAATATTGAAGATGCGGGCGACGAGCTCGAACATCAAGGCGACAAAGCTAAAAGAGCTGTGGATTGAGTTTCCGACCTTCGTTCAGCGCCGGGCTCAGAGTTAATAATTTTTTTCGACCTTGTAGTCGGTGTTGATTCTGATGTCGAAGCCCAGGGAGATCCGATCGCCTGAGCTGGAATCTTTGAAGGGGTGGACCCAATGTTGGAAATAGGCCGGAAAGATCACCAGCATTCGACTTTTTGGTTCCACGATGAGGCGTTCGCGGTGGCGGAAAGGCATGGTCACGGATGCGCCGGGAACCGGATTTAAAAATTCCAAATGCCCTTCTGGATAGGTCATTTTCGGCACGTGGCAATAGTAGACACATGAAAAAGTCGCATCGGGATGAACGTGTGGGGGCACATAGTCATGTGCTTTTTGGATGACAGCCCAAGACCACATTTCTTTAGTCGTGTGTCCTTTTTTTGGATCGGAGACTTCGGGCCCGCCCAATTCGTCTTGGTCATTTTTCATCCAGTGAGCACAGAAAGCATCGAAGGCTTGATCAACATGATCGCGCAGTTGGGCCATGCAAGAAACAGGATTTAATAAGAGGCTAAAATCTGAATGCCAGGATTTGTCTTTAGGCTTCCCTGACAAATCTCTTAGCATCTCGATGTATTCCCGGACTTCGTCGTTTAGGTGTATGGGAATCAATTCTTCGGCTTCAAGTAGAGACGTTGGAAAATAGTCAGTAACTTTGCACTTCATGATGTAACTTCACGGAAAAATTCACTCAAAAAACATGAGTCCGTGTCCCTCTTTCTGTGGATATAATCGGCCGCGACCCAGCAGTAAAATCCACAACGATCGAGATGCTCGCATGAGAGACAGCCCTGTTCATCGGTAAAGCGCTCGAACATGCCATGAGTCGAATGGCGATCCAAGGGACTTTTAAAATCGCTCGGATTGTAATCCATATACTGGCAGTTGGAGTATTTGTTGTTGGCGGAAATGATCACGCGATTGTCTGAACAGCACTGGACCGAATTAGTGCTCTGATTGAGATATTCTTTGATGGGATGAGATTCCGGATAATTCTTAGCAAGAAAGATCAAAGCGTCTCGACACTCACTATCAGTTGGATGAAAGAGACGGTCGTTACGAAGGTCGGGAATATACCAATCGAAGTTAACTTCAAAATTTTGGTAAATCTCTTCAAAGAGCGGGTCTTTATCATTGATCATTTTTCGAATCGACAGCGCATGCAGAGTAACGGAAACCGAATCGATTTCCTTTTTAAAGCCCGCTAGATTTTCAACAAAACGGGCCTTCTGCTCGGCGCTCCAGCCGCGCGCGACAAAATCATAAGAGGTGCTGAGGCTTAAGCTGATTCCTTCCGCTCTCAATTCTTCCAGCAGCTTCCAAACCCGCTGCGTTTTTGCAAAAACTAAATTAGTGGTTATACAGAAGTGAGTGTCGCGCCCCTTCAAGAGTTTCGCGATGGCTAAGATGAAATCTTTGTACATGACGAACCACGAATCATCGGACTCGTCTTGAAAAAGTTCACCACCCATCAGGTTGACGTTAAATTGCTGCCAAGAGTTTTTCTTGGCAAGAATAAATCTTTCCACCATCGATAGTTTGATCGCGAGGCCTTCTTGGGTTGGACCCGCATCCTTGTGATCTTGACAGCAGAAGGCGCAGCTCATGTTGCAGTTTTCAAAAAGGTGCACTTCAATTTCCGCGCTCGGACTGTGTTTTTTACTGAGCAAAATATGAGCCAGTGGATTCATCGTCGTCCCTCCACTTTAAATGAGCTCCGGATGCTTCAAGAGAGGGTCTGCGGGAAAAAAATAACGTTTCAGCTTCAAGGCTTTGAGGTCTGGCCCATAGGTGACACCGTAGATGCCAAGAGCCGCGCGCCCGGATGGAGGAAAGCTTGGAATTTTGAAACCGATTGAAGCCTCAACCATGTCTTGATCATCGTGATAAAAGTAAAGATCGTAGATTTTGTTTTTTTCGAAGGGATAGCATCCCATACCAAATTCATAGGCAATGCGACTTTCGGGCGGTAGAGGGAATTGGGGATTGCGGGCAAAGTCGAGATCGTAATACTTCAAGACTTTGGGTCGATTTTTAAAAACTTTGATCGCGTAATAATCAGACCATTGTCCCGGACCTGGTGGCACTCCATTCATGACGAAGACTGCGGCATCATGAGCATCACTCGGGCCATTCTTAGGAGTGAAACTGGAAATCATGTCGATTTCTTTGCTTTCGATGTTTTCAAGATCGGCAGGCGAAAAATTGCTGAGCGCCCAATGGTAAAGTTTTGTCCCACCCCATGAATCAAGCTTATAGGAACCCTCGACCGTTTGATCGGAGTTAAACTGCCATTCGATGACATCGTGATCATTGCTTTCGAAGTTCACCGACCAGCCCTTTCCAGAAAATACTACGAAGTCCCCTATCTTCCGTCAAATGAGCCAACAATGGTTAGTATTTCACTCTGACTTTCCAAAAGACTGACTCCATGGACAAAGGAAGGATCAAGACTACTCATGACACAGAGCATTCCCGTGCGTGGCTTCATCCGCTGCACATTTTCAGCGCTTCCGTAGAGAAAATCGCGTCCAATAAAATTCTCCGTACGGCAAAGCCAACACAAAATATCCGGATAACCCTGTGCGGAGCTGCGTGCGTCCGAGTGCAAGGCGATCGAGTCTCCTTGCATCATTTTGTGCACGGTAAAATGATAGGCATCGAGAGCACCGTTAAGAAGACTACTACTCTTTCCCAGAAAAGATTTTAGTTCAGCCAAATAGCGGGAGCGCAAGGCCGCAGGGATTTCGCTGTGAAGGCCAACATCATAGGAGGATTTGGCAAGTTCCGGATCGAGGTGAAAGTTTAAAGCCCAAAAATCTCTTTGCACTTCCTGAGAAATGGGCATCTGCAAAAAAACAAAGGCTTCCTCTAAGAAATAATTTTCATTTAAATCGCCGACGTCGCGGCATGCCTGCTCGGCTTCAGTCATGATCGAAAGTATGATAACACTAGCCGAGCAACTAGTGGAGAGAGATGAAGAAGATCAACCTTTCGGTCAATCCTACTTATCTGTGCAATTTTCGATGCTCCTTTTGCTATCTAACAGCCGAGCAATTAGCAGATCGCAAGCGGCTTGATTTGGGGATACTCGCCGAACGTATCGAAGAACTCAAATCCGCATCCTACGCCATAGATCACGTTGATCTCTATGGGGGAGAAATCGCTCTCTTGGCGCCCGAATACCTAAAACAGCTTGATGAGATGTTCTTTGAAAACGGCAATCCCTCAATCAATGTCGTCACGAATCTCTCGCAGATCCATCCGTTTTTTCTTTTAGATCATGTAGAGCTTTCGGTGAGTTTTGATTTCGAGGCTCGTGAGAGACACCAACAGGTCCTCGAGAACATTATTTCACTGGATAAAGAAGTGTCGATTCTCATGCTGGCGTCTTCAGAGCTTTTAAAGATGGATGTCGGGAATATGATCAGAGTTTTCAATCAGATAAAAAATATCTGCTCGGTTGAAATCAAGCCCTATTCTACAAACCAGGCGAATCAACATGCCGTCTCTTGTCGAGACTATGAACGCTTTGTGCTGCAATGGCTTGAGAATAAGACGCCGAAGAGATTTGAATTCATCAACGAGAAGCAAATAGAACGTGCGCTCAAGCTAAAGTACAACGCGTTTTCAGATGATCACCTTTACATAACGCCCCAAGGAAAGTTTGCGGTCTTGGATTTCGACGCCCAAGACAATGAATTTTTTCTAGAGCTTAGCTCTCTTTCTGACTATGAGGCCTGGTCAATTGCCGAGAAGGAAAAGATTTTTGCCAATAAATTTTGTTCCAGCTGTGACCATGTCGGTCACTGTTTGACCGAGCACTACCGCGACGTTACGTCGCTAGAGGATTCTTGTAATGGCTTTCGTGGATTGTTGGATCACTACGCAGGTCGCCCGCCCGAATGCCGCCCGTAACATTGTAGTGGATCGGCTTTTCGATGCCAAAACTTAGAAGGCACGATGGGCCGGAAGGAATGGCTTTGTGATAGATGCCTTTGGGAATGAAAAGTTCGTCGTTGGTCGCTAAATGATAAGATCGTTCTCCACCGGCCTCCTGCAAGACAAAAGTTTTTTCCCCATAGACAATCTTGACGAGCACGTCTCTCTCATCGGTGTGAAAGGGAAATGACGAAGTTCCCCCCGGCGGGACCAAGTACATATGAACATCCACCTTCGGTCCAAGGCTGGCGGCTTTGAGTCGAATGTTTAAATTAAAACTTTCCAAATTTTTTATAATGATCGTGTGGCCCGAGAGAAAAGCCTCGCGGGTCTCGGCGGCTTCTTGAAAAAAATTTCGCTCAGCTTTTAGGGTGTCGTAGCTAGCCGTTTCTTTATCGACAACAAAAAAGCTGCCGCGTTCATAGAGTGGGCCATCAGCAAAAATGGATTCGATTTCAAGGTCCGTCAGCAGGGGCGTATATTGATGTTTTTTCATCTAATAGAAACTCCAGATAAAAATAGTGACAGGTTTTTTGAAAATCTAAACTGAAATTTTGGGGCGAATCGACCGCATCGCGAGGAAAATCCGCAAGTATCGCATCGTAAATGTCTTGCGACTTTTCATAGGTCACAAAGTAGGGATCGTTGGCACCAAGCAAGCTTTCATTCTTTAGAACCTCGTAGAAATCTTCCCCAAAGTGCTTGGCGAGCAAAAGGGCATAAGTGATTGCCACGGCATAAGATTTTGCGGGATAATAAAGATGATCCCGCTGAATACGAGGATACTCCAAGGCTCTTTGTATAATCTTAGACGGCTCCCATTCCTCGATGATTTTTTGGTCCTTGAGATCGTCACCAAAGCCTTCATCAGAAAAAATTTGCTGATAGATCTGCTGCCGGACTTGCCACTTCTTCATAATAAGATTTGCTGAGCGAAGTCGTATTCTTGTGGGTTCGCCTTGAATGACTTCATTAAGGTTTTCGGGGCCGCGCAGATATCTCCCTCCCATTTGAGTTTGTAGCAATCACCGTTGCAGAGATCATTGACCTCACAGGTGAAACAGGGGGCACGGCGTATTTTTTCGGCGCAAATTGCAGCGGTGCGACCGCCGGAATTTAAAAAGGTAGAAGTGGATTGCTCAATATGCCCCCATTTAGCGTGGGGTGCGGAGTTGGGACAGCCCGCCAGGGAGCCATCCGCATTGATAGTAATAATTTTTTCTTCGCAGCCGCGGCAACGATTCGCTACATGCACATTGTGCACCAAAGAGGATGCGAGTTCCTCTAAAAACATATTTCCAATTTTTTTGTGATAATCGTTTTCCCTTGTTTGCTGCCACATCTTGTAAATCCAGGCGTCAACTGATGCGTTGGGGGGGAAAATATGAGGATTTTCGATGGCATTTCCGTCGACCGTCAGACGCTCAAAAAGAATGTGTTGAAAGCCCAGCCCAATTGCATAATCGATGATGTCTTTGGGCTCGTAATTTTTCACCACATAACTTGAGATGCCAACCATCAGAGTCAGCAGATGACCGTCCTCTAACAACTTCTGCACGTTTGATTCCCAAAGAAGAAGTTGTGCGTTGGCTCGCGAAAGGCGCGTGGAGCCAAATCGAATATTCGGATCCCAAGAGGTGCCCATCCCGTAGTCAGTAAAAATTTCTTTGAAAAATTTACGCCGATCTGTGTCTAGTTCATAAATAAGATTGGTCTGAATTCCATATCCGACATTGCCGATTCCGGCTTTTGTCAGCTGGCAAAAACGTTCCAGATCACGAAGGGGTGCCAGCATGGGTTCCCCGCCGTGTAAAATCAGGTGGGCGGAATTTAGCTGATGCTCTTGGTGCAGGCGGATCAAAAAATCTGCGGTCTTTTCGGGATGAAAAAATATTTTCGCCCCCTTTGAACCCGAAGTAAAACAATGACTGCAATTGAGATTACAGGTTTCGGTGGTTTTGACATAGACTTGTATGTCTTTTGCGAGCCTCATCGCCTAGGCTTCCCTTAGTTCCAAAATCTCAGGAGCAATGCTCTTCATGATGGAACAGTGCTCTTCGACCAATTGATGTTTTTTCAGATCAGCGATGGTCTTTTTACACCCATTACAAATCTCAAACATAGGACAGCTAAAGCAATCGCCTTTGAGGCTTGTGATTTCCACGGCATTGGTCAGGGGGCGAAATACTGAGGTCGAATTCATTTCAGCTTCAAAATCGATGGCATATTCCAAGTCATCGGCAAAGGAGCCGCAGCTGTAATAATCCCCATCGGGTTGCAGACAGCGAATTTTTTCGTCGCAGCTTCGATGTTGCGGGCACATCGTTGGTTTTTGTGAAAGGCGTTTAAGCAATTGTTGGGTATTGAATTCCCAGGGGCTGAGCCCTAGGCGATGAACCTCTAGATAAATCTTGTAAATTTTGCTCATCACAAAAGGCTTGGACTGCGCGCCCGAGGCAACCGCATAATTTAATTTGCATTCAACATCCATTTTCTGTGCCAATCGAACGTTGTCGATGGCTGTGTCTGCGTTGTCGTCATTGATCACAGAAATAAAGTCAGGACGATAGCCGACCCATTTTAGAAAGAGATCGGAAACGCGCCAAAAGTCTTCTTCGGTGAAAATTCTCGTCGCGGTGATTCTTCGCGTGTCCCCATAATTGAAAGAAGTGGCCACCCCCATGCGCGGGTGTCGAAACAAGTCGGCCCATCGCTCAGGGTTAAGATAAAAAGACCACAAGTTCGAAGTAAAGCTCAGCGTGGTCGGCAGATTTTTTTCATCCAGGTAGCGAATAAGATCCCAGTAGTAATCCGGCGAGACCATCAAGGGATCGCCGCCGTTCACAATGATGGTAGAAGTATCGGGAAAGCGCTCCAAAAAACGATAAATTTGTGCGTGCGGCAGCAGTGTGCTTTTAGACTCCGCAATCTGCGTGGAGCTGCAGAAAGTGCATTTGAAATTGCAGGCCTCGGTGGGCTTAATAATGAGTTCCACGTGCCCCCCCTTCCTTGCGACTCAGAAGTTTAGGCAATAACTGAAACCCTGTCCAACTCGGGACGAATTCCGTCTTGATTGACTTGCTCGCTATGTTCTTGGCGCCCTCCTTGACACTCTTCCGGGCTGAGCCGTAAACTTTCCGCAATCTAATGGCTAGTGGGGACCAAACAAAAAAGGACTTTATTCAAAACAGGTTCAAAGCCTTGGTGCGCGATCATGTGCGCATTAGCGGCGTTTGGCATGCTGGCAATCATCCCCATCAAGGCGAGGGAGGCAGTGCCGGAGTTGTACTTGATTATGGTGCAGCGGGTTTAGGTCCCCAGCACGAGCCTGAGATACCGTCGAATAGTTCAGAAACTCAATCTCTCGATACTGGGCTACAGGTGGGCCCCACCTTGTTCAATGTTTTGCATGGCTTTGCGATGAGGTTGACACGCATACGCTTGGGGCGCTCCTATTTCAGTCACAGTCCCGATAGCGGGGGAACGCAGTGTTATATGGACGATGGACTGCAAATAGCTGCTTTAGACCCGAAATTAGCTCTTTATTTTCCCCTGCCGAGCCGCACCACAAGGCTCACCGATTTAACCAACGCAGACGAGGAAAGTGTCTACAATCCCGATAACCAACCCCTGCAGGGAGAAAGTCTTAGAGCACAAGAGCTAGATATATTTCTTGAAAATTTGCGCACGAGAGTCATTCAGCTGCAACAAGGCCGCTTGCAAAGTTACACTATGGTTTCTTGCCATGCGAATTGCCATTCCAGCTGTCATCGAAGCCGATCAAGGCGATAGGGGAAAGAGATGTTGAAGACTAAGACTTTGCACTTTCGAGATTCGGTGGGGAGCGTTTGCAATGTCGATTAGTCGAGAGGAAATCATTGTTCGTTTTAACCAGCTTGTTCGAAATCAAGCTTATCGTATAGATGGAGCGTCTTGGTATAAGGATTTAGATTCTGTTCCGGACTCAATTAAGAATGATGGAATTCTGGGCCCGAGAGCCGAAGTCGTTCACGCGGCCTCTGACTTACCTGACACAACGGACGCTGGACCCATCTTCAACGCATTGCACGCTTTTGCCATGGAGCTAACTCGGGTACGAATTTTAGAGGAACGCCGCGCAGAAGGAGGGAGCCTTGGTACCCCCAACCCTCAGACGACTGCATTGCATCCCAGTTTGGCGCTTTACTTCCCACTTCCCAATGCTCAGCCACCGCCCAACACCCCGATAACGGATGCAGCTCTGACCAGCCTCTTGAATGCGCTACGCGACAAGGTCAACGAAATTCGTAACGGCGATGAGTACAAGCAAATCGCGGTGACTTGCCATAGCAGTTGTCACAGCAGCTGCCATAGCAGTCGATCCAGGAGATAGTGGACGTGTTTCATCTGTTTGGTCGCATCTATCTTGAGCATGAACGATTTTATTCCAGCAAGTATGAAAGTCTGGCACTTGCGAGTGAGACTAAGGATCATCCGGTTTCCGCCTTTGCCGGAAGATCAGTTGGAAGAATTCCTGCTTACGATCAGTATCTACAGGATGAATTCGGCGGGAATGTCGATTTATTCTGGCGCTTTCTTCTGCAAAAAGACGGTACCCGCCCCTTCTTGATTTATGCCGACACGGCGGTTTATCAGAAAATTCAATTCTCTTATTGGAAGAGCATCTTTGCGGATCCAAATATAGAAACGATCCATAAACTTTATCAATACTACTGCATGGACGCTTGGCTAAAGTCGCATCGTAAAATTGATCGCGACGCCAACCTCTTTCCTCACAAATTTGACCATTTTAAAAATAAGTCTCCAGACGAATTTCAGGCCCTTTACGATATAGGCGAAGAAATTCCGGCACTGATGTCCATGGACAAGTCGCGGGTGAGTTTTGAATACCTTTTGGCGGATTCATTTTCTTCGACGACGCCTTATCGAAAAGGTTTCTTAGAAAAACTTCGGGCCATTGCCTGGAAGCATTGGTTTGATGATGCCGAATCCAAGAAGTCAGAGTTATTGAATTCGTTTTTGGACATTCGATCTGTTTGT
This sequence comes from uncultured Bacteriovoracaceae bacterium, assembly GCA_964636255.1. Classification (GTDB taxonomy): domain Bacteria; phylum Bdellovibrionota; class UBA2428; order UBA2428; family UBA2428; genus CAXNGS01. The sequence continues at coordinate 203,790 of CAZWNW010000005.1, forward strand.
CCGGATTACAAAGCGGATCCTCGGGACTTTGAAAATCTAGAAAAGAACTTGCGCTCCGAACCCAAACTTCGCTGGATTGTTGACCCGGACTTCAACGAAGCCAACATCCCCTATGTAATTCGCCAGTATCCGGCGGAAATTTTTTTGGAGATTTCTGAAAATTACGACAATCTACAAGATGTGCGAGTGCGGCTGGGGGAAAACTACGAAAGAAAAAGATTTATCAACCATGATTTTGTAAATGCGACTCGTTTGCTTTATGAAGACAAGATTGAAGATCTGCTCAACTTAGATATTAAACGAGGTTTTGGTTGCATGTTCGTCGGAGACACTTTGCAAGACAAGGTCAATCAAGTCTTTACGAATGCGATTTATCAGATGATCCGTGCGGGCAAGACTCAGGGCCTGCAGGGCTATAAGCTGAAGTAGGAAGGCATATGAGCAAAAGTATTGAAAATCTGCGGGAAGTCACTTTGCCCTTGGACATGGAGCAAATTAAAGATTTCTACGAAAATAAAGAGAGATTTTTTTTGATTCGCTACAAGGATTCTCAGCTTAAGGGCGGGGTTTTTCACACCTATGTTGGAAATTTGGAGATCCCCTGCGAGATTATTTATGAAGGGGTTTCGAAGGAAGAGCGCTTTGACTTACTGCGCAGTTACTTGGAGACGCGAAGCTTAAACCATTGCAATTCCCTGCGCCTGACGGTGGCCCAACTTTTACTGATTAAAAAAGGTTTTCAGGGCGCAGAGTCCTGCCTACGTGAGCCAGTGCTCAGCCTTGAGGAATGCCATGAGTTTTTGGCTGAAAACAAAGAAGTCATGGATCGATGGGATATGTTTTTATCTTCGACCATGTTGTACATGCTAACCTCGGTCTCAATCCTTGAAGAAGAATACCGTTTTAAAGAATCCTATCCAGTCATTGATGATCCTCGCTACATCGGTACGAATGTTGTGAATTTGTTTTCTGTGCCGATGTTTATGGAAAGCTTCTTTTCGCTTCCGAGCTCGCCCCAAATTGCCTACTTTCCCCAGCAGTTTGAGGAATATATGTTCAAAGGAAAAAATCTCTTCCATTATTTTTGTAACGAAGAAAACACGCTCTTTCTGCTGTTCAACAGTTTCTTGGATGGAAGTGTTTCTGTCGAAGAATTCGAGAGCCTGATTCGCCAAACATGAGAAAGTCCGAGCCAACTGAACGCCTGAATCCTTTGGTGGAAAAAAAGCGTCCCAGCGATGGCGAATTCTTTGTTAATCTTTTTGAGCATTGTAATCTTCGCTGTGCCTTTTGCTGGCAGAACCACGAACAGTGGGATGGCATTGATACCATTGTTGATAGAGCGAAAGACATTTTGAATCGCGTCAAGGTGGACCTAAGACAGCATTTTGTAATCAATCTGATGGGCGGCGAGCTTTTTTCCGATGAAGTTCCAGATACGGCCTTTGTCTCTTATCTGAATTTGCTGGAAAAACTTTTAGAGGGCTGGCCCAGTTCCGCCAAATCATTTGAGGTCAATTGGGTGACCAATTTGGTCTATGAAAAAACCGATCGAGTCCTCTCACTACTCAGCGACATTCGCCGGCTAGGAATCAAAACTCGCCTGACCACAAGTTTTGATTTTTCGGGCAGATTCAACGCCAAGTCCAAAAGCCTTTTTGAGAGAAACCTCTATCTGCTGAGGAGCGACATCGGAACGGTTTCGGTCGTTTTGACCCGCCCCAACATTGAAGCGCTGATCTCTAAAAAAGACGAACTCTTTGAGAAAATGTATGCCGATGACTTTAGTTTTTACTTTGACTACTACTCTCCCGAGAAGAACTACAAAGTGATGGCTCCCTCGGACGCCCTATTGCAGGCGGGCTTAGTCTATTTAGTCGAGAATTATCCGAAGACTTGGCCAGTTGCTGGCTGGTTAGACGACGCGCCGTCCCCCATGACTTGTATGGGATCGATGGTCGTCGATCATCGCGGTTATCAGGGCCGCTGTCGTTCCTTGCTGAGCCAAGATTTAAGCAAAAAATTGAATAGCTCCTTTGACGCGACAACCAATGCATCAATGGAGGAGGCCTTTGTGGAAAAATACAATTGCGCCACATGTGAATACTATCTTAGATGCGGAATGGGTTGTTTTCTGCAGCATGATTTCAAAGGCCGCCAAGAAATGACCGAGTGTCTCTACAAAGGTGTCTTTCGGCGTATTGACGACTTGGAGCTAGGTCAAAACTAGAAAGCGGTATTTTGTCGAACTTTGTCAGGCATCGCCTTGGCTTTAACCCATCAGCTCACTAAAATGACCTAGATTGATGAGAGAGCGCATGCCAATTTTTTTCAGGACTCTTCCCTTATTAATGCTTTGTGGGGCGGCGCCAGTTTTCGGCAACGTCTGCACACCTTTACCCGAAGACGGCAGCGCGACCCTCTCCATCTCCGTTCGAAATCGCAACGAGATCCATTTGAATTTGGATGGAGTGGCCGCATCTTTTCTAAATTTTGCCGGAAATCCACAAACTCCCGCCGAATGGGCCGCCTACAATGCAGAATTTGCAGCACGCCGAAACAGCTGGCTCAATCAAACAGACATGAACGGCTTTGGCAGGCCGACAATCCGAATTGATGATGCGCCGGCATCCTGTGTGCTGTACCGGGGACCAGTCGTAATTGCGGGCCTAACCGTTGATTCGCCGGAAATGGTCTTGGAGCAAAATCCCGGAGATCCGCACAGAAGGATTGAGGCGGAGGCTCGGTATATTTGTTCTGAGATGAACGATGATGTCGAGATCACCATTAACTTGCACGATGTCTACACCTCTCTAAGGTCCCTCAGAGTGGAAGTTGATAATCCATTTTACTTATTTAGATTTCTGGATGCGCCTCCGCCGCCGCCGCCCCCTCCACCTCCTGCGACCAACTATGTGAAAGCGATAAAAGCAAGCGATCCTTTGGGCGCACGGATCATCAAATGCGGCGGCGTCGATGGCACCCCCCAAGAAGATCCGGGGCTCTTCCCAGCTCATAAGCTTGCGCTAGAGACTAAGAACTTCGCCCGTCTCTTTACTGATTTGAATTCGATTTATGATGCGAATTTAGAGGTCTTTTTATTCTCTGATTTCAATGGTCTTCAGAACCGGATTATTGCGCATTCAGGAGCGCTGTCAGACGACATAAGTCGCTTCTCGGACCGCGTAGAAATTTATGAATACCTGAAAGCAGCTTTGCCTGGCCAAACCACGAGACTTGCAAATCGGGCCGAGTATCAAACCCATTTACAGACAGTCTTTGCAAATCCAAATGCAGCCACTGTGACGGTTACGGACAACCATCGGGCGGCAGCCTCGACCTACAACGTCGTTTTGCGAAGAACAACTTTTCGTGACGGGACGGCCACCATAACAGAAGACGAAGAGCGGGCTGAAATTCACTACAGCGAAAACGGCAGAATCAGAAAAATTTGGCTCGCATCAGCTACGCTTCCGAACGCCGAGTTGTTGATGGGATCAAGGGTCCTGCTGATACCGCCACCGCCACCTCCTCCCCCACCGCCCCCACCGCCACCACCGCCGCCGCCTGGCCCTCGTTGATCTAAAGTGACGAGACATATCGATGGACATTCAAGCAGAGCTGCAGACAAAGGGTTTTCATACTTTCAAAATTAAAGACGCAGATTTAAAGCAGCTCCATTCATTTGTACGAGAAGAAAAGTGGAGTCCCGATCCTGACCGACGCTACAAGTCAATCCCACATTGGGCCAATCGGTATTTAGTCGTGGATGGCGAAATCCCTTCTTCTTTTGATTGTTGTACCGACCTTTATGCGCCGGCAACTTATCGCCATTGGGGAGTAGAACTTTTTAAAAATTATTTTCCAGAAATCAGCAGTGGACAGAGCTGGACGAGCTTCGGCTTTGCTCTCTGGAATGGGGCCGAAGACACCGGATGGCACACGGACAATGATGGCGAAGATGGCTTGGCGGAATCCTATTCGATGATTTTGTATCACGTCCCAAGCTCCCTGAAGGAGGGAGACGGTGGAAGCATCTCTTTTAAACGTAAAGACAATCCCAGCGAAGAAACAGTCCTTTATCCTTATGATGGGATGGGAGTTTTGTTTGAAATTGACACGGAAAAATTTCTACATCGAGCGCAGAAACTTATAAATCTTGAGAAAGATCGCTTTAGTTTTTCGGTTGCCTTGAGAAAATCTTAATGCTCATCCGTTAGACACTGGCAGGAAGAGACAGCAGTGTGCTTCACAGAAGCTAGAAGTTTAAATCTCTAGCTTCTGTGAATGAACTCAAGTGTCATTTCCAAGTTGGCAATCTCCATGTCTTTGAGAAGCCTTTGGTATAAAAATCCCCTCGCTGGTCACTGCCCCAAGGCGTGCAAAGTTTTTGGTAGAAAAGTTGAAGTTCTACGCCGCCGGGGTGAGGCATTGATGGAATTGATGACAAACTCCCTGCATTGTGACCAGCGAGGGGATTTTTATACCAAAGGCTTCCCACAGGCTCGCGAGTTCCAGCCCGAGTTTAAAGGATGAGCATTAAAATCTTAACTCGGATTATCAGTTATTTGACCTTTACCCAATGCCGGCCAAGAACCTGAACCTTTTTTTCCTGAGATCCAAATTCGATTTGAGTTTCTTTTCGTTTATAGATGGCCACGATTCTTTCGGGATAGAGTAACTTTTCAAAAAAACTCATCTTCGTCAGTCCGCCCCGCTCATCATTCGTAAGAACCGTACCCGGAAGATACTCTTGGTCGACGTGGGCAAGAGTCCATCCGACAACTGCAATAGGAATTTCTTTTGACTGGTTATTAGGGTTCCCTGAGCCGACGCCGAAGCCGAAGGTGTCCGATGCGATGCCGATCACAGACATCTGACAGCGGCTACTGCAAATCTTGGCCCCCGACGGTGTATCAACGTAACACCTTCCATATTCCAGGCGGTCATCCAATCGCTGAAAATCCGCGATGTCGTTCCAAACAGCATTCCATACTTTTTCTGCTTTGAAGTGTCCGGCAATGGCGGTCGAGCTGTCGTCCTGAACAAGCACGAGACTTCTGCCATTCGTGCCCACTGTTGAGTGAGCTCCGGTATTTGTATCAATCGTGGCCCGAGCCAGAACCGGGGGAGTCGATGCCATATCCCCGAGTGCGATCCGGTTTTTTCTAAATTCTGAAATCAGATTTGGCATAGCTTAATTCACTCCTTTGCTCGTTGATTTTTCCCACATTGTTCAACGAGTCCTCTAAGTTCTTCCAGTTCTTTTTCGAGCTTTCTATTTTCAACATAGAGCTCTTTGATGGCTTCGGATGCGATCGGGATCAGGCTCGTGTACTTTACGGCTTTCAATCCATTCTCAGGCGATGTCTGCACAAGTTCCGGCAACGTTCGTTCGATCTCCTGCGCTATAAATCCGTAATCACTCTGCCCGCTATTTTTCCATTGGAATCTTTTTCCCTCGATTCCCTCCAAGAGCTTCAAGGGTTCCTCGATTGATTCAAAGTTTTCCTTCAGCCGGATGTCTGAATCGATGTAGTATTCGCTGGTTCGAATGAAGCCATTAATGACATTCAGACCAGCGGTCGGCGGAGGGTAGGTAGCAACGTCGAGATCAATAATCAACGGGCCGGTCATGGTGTCTCCGTCTTTTCGAACAAACTCATTGGTCGCCATGAAATCTCTGTCCATCTTCGCAAAACAATGTGTGACTCTGTCTTCATTCGGCGCAACAGAATCGCTGCGAACGACCAGTGAAAGGGAACGCCAAATACTTGGCGTAAGATTTTCGCGGTTTCTTTTGTCGAAACGCACTTTTAGGGTAACAAATTCATCACAATATTCCGTTGGCCTCACTGGATCACAGCCAACGGGACTTGGTCCATATTCCTCGACGATAATGGAGCCGATTTGAAATCTTCTAGTGGAGGCCACTGTGCCGACCTCCATCTCGTTTGGAAGATCTGGATTTTCCGTGTTGTAGATCTTTGGAATAACCGTCCGTCCCGGCTCACGTGCAAGAGGTCCTGCCTCACTGAGTGAACGTGTGCAATCAGCTCCAACAGCAAGAGCTCTTTGAATTCCCAACATATACAGGGACATCTCCTGCTCGACTTCAGCGGATTTATAAGATCGATTCGTGCTCTGTATGTAGGTGAAAACCGCGTAGGAAAGGACCCCCATGATGACCATCGAAACCATTACCATTGCAAGGGATAGTCCGGATCTTGATCGAAACTTAATATCCAGTTTGGAAGCCCAGTTTTCCTGCATTTAGCCATTATAGAGTCAAATAGCACCAAGAAGGAAACCCTTGGCCTATCAATTATTAGAAAAAACCCGATATAATCTTTGAATGGAGCGTCGAACTTTTCTTAGTCTTGCGGCATACTCTTTGAGCTTCCTATTGCTTCGAAAAGCGGATGCACAGCCTGCGACAAAGAGTTCTGTCAACCAGCCAAAACCAGTAGCAGTTCTTGATGCCAGATCGCAGAAAATTGAAATTTTAGAGGGCCAATTAGTCCAGCTGCCGAATCAACCCGCTGCTGGCCAAGAAATCTCGATCAAGTATCTGGGGTCGAATCGAAATCCCGCGCGCATTATTTCCGAGCATCACGAAATTTGTCACAGTTTGGGAGCGTTAATTCTGAATGAGCCCTCTTCGTTTTCACTTCATTTTGACGAAGTGAAAAGCGATTGGTACTTGGAACATCACTCTCATTGGGCCTGAATACGTTCTTTTAATTCCTGAATTCGATGAGCCTGAGCGCGTTGTGACTTGCGAATTTCCTTCAGCGCTTCAATTTGGAGAGGAATCACACTACTGTATTTGACCCCGAGATGTTCAGCCCTAGAACCATGCGTCACCATTTCTGGGTGATGCACTTCAACTTCCTGTGCAATAAAGCCCCAGTCTTCTCTGCCACTTTTCTTCCAACTAAAGTGGTAGGCTTGAAAGTTCTGCAGCAAGGCCACAGGATTTTGAATCTCAGTAATCTTAGTTTTGAATTTGGCATCGGAATCTATGAAGTAATGATTAGTTTGAACAAATCCGTTGTTAACTTCTAAGCCAGCCGGAGCCGGCGCAGCCGCCGGAAGATTGATAAAAAGAGGGCCCGTCATCGTATCCCCGACACGAACAATAAAACCTGATAATAGCCCGGCCGAACATGTTACCGGACTTGAGGGCCGATCCAGTGGTGCAACAGTTCTGACGTTGAGGTTGCCTCGATACTCGATAGTGATTTCGCGCTCAAGCTTAGTGCTTTCGAGTCCCTTCAACTTAAAACGCATTGTAAAGCCCGCAGAGTTGGTGCCGACTGCCGGAGGAAAATAGTCGAAGACTTGGATGCCTGTAATCTCAATTTTGTCCCCAAGATATTTCGAGCCGACCTTGAAAATTTCAGTCCCTGCATTATCGACGATACTGTCGATTTCTGGTCTGCTTTTCAAATCAGTCGCCAAGAGATGAGTTCTAAATGTGGCGGCACAGGTTAGTGGATTTGACATCGCGCGAGACATGCCAAGCCCAAAATCCTTTAGATAATGTTGTGCTTCATTGACAGTCTTTTGATCGGTAAATCCTTGGAAGACATTGACGACCAATGTGATCGCCACACCTACGATCGCGAGAGCGATCATGGTTTCTGTAAATGAGACACCTGACTTCCTTTTCATCATCTCTTGCTTTCCGTTTCCATCATATCGCCAAACGCGCGAAAGTGTCTTTAGGTAGCAGAAAAACTAGCGGTTTCCGCTCCGTCTGGCTTAGAATCATGAGCATGAAAAAAGATGCGGTTGTCGTCGGCCTCGGAAACCCGGGTCCTCGATATCGATTCACCCGTCATAATGTTGGCTTTCTGCTAATGGATATCATCGCACAGGAATTCAGCCTTAGCTTCTCCGAGAAGGGCCTTGGTCAAAAGACCCAGTGCCACTGGGCCGAAGTTCAAATCGGAGGCAAGGACCTTCTACTTTTAAAGCCTCAAACTTTTATGAATCTATCCGGCCGCAGTGTGGCCAAGCTTTATCAACACTACCCCCACCTAAGAGAAGTCGATTTGATCATTTGTCACGACGAAGCCGATTTGGCCTTCGGCCGGGTGAGGATGAAAAAAGGCGGATCCGATGCGGGTCAAAACGGCCTTCGAAGTCTAAGGGAAGAATTGGGCAATGGCGAAAGCCTTCGCATTCGAATGGGGATTGGAAAACCCCCTCCTGGATCAGCTTTGAATTTGGCAGATTATGTCCTTAGTACTTTTCAGTCCGAGGAACAGAAAACCTTAGAATGCCTACTTCAAAAGAGTTTTATGGGATTAGAGACTTATCTTTCCAAGGGCCTCCAGGCTGCGCAGATGGTTGTTGGGAAGAATGAAGGCGGAGCCTAAAAATGCGGATCTCTCGCCGCTTCACCTAGCCTACTGAATAAAATATCCAGAGACTTTCCAACTGCCATCTTTTTCCATCATGGGAGTCACTGTCTCGATGGCATCGCCCTTGCTTTTGAATTTAGCCTTGTAGCGAATCACGACGTATTGCCCGTCAGGCACACCGGGAAGAGAGGTTTTATAAGACGCCGATTCGAAAGTGCGACTTTCTAGAGCGCCAACTTGCGAGCGCACCATCTTCACTTGGGTGGACCAGCTCTGCATGGGAACTGATTTTCGAAAAAACTCGGCAGCGCCCTTCCAGCTTTCATCATATTTTTTTTTGTCGATGAGACTCAGCCATTTGACGGCGGCAGCTTTTGCGCCTTCGACATCGGGCTGATTTTCAGCAAACGCAGTTCCCTTCGAAAAAACAGAAATCAATAAAGCGAAAATCCAAAGAGTTCTTTTTGTCATTCCTCACCTCTTATGATTCTCAAGTGTATGCGGGCATCTCGCCGGCCGCAATAATTCCTTGCCAAGTATTTGTTTTGGAACAGAGCGTCCCGGAAATATTCTCAGGCAAATAAGGGACTTCGCGGCGTCGATCGCGAAAATCAGTTAAATTTGGTCTCTTCAGTTGGACTTGAATAAGCCGAGGAATCGCTATGGAGAATAAAGAAATTTTTGAGGTGCAAAAAGTGTCGACACCTGAGGAACTAAAGATTGCCTTTCAAATTCGTCGCCAAGTTTTCGTGGTGGAACAGGGCGTAGCTGAAAACCTTGAACTCGACGAATACGATCTGGAGGCGACCCACTTTCTGGTCCACATCAATGGAAAACATTTAGCTACAGGACGCATGCGCGCCAAAGATCCTTTCCTAAAATTCGAACGGATTGCAACGCTTGCCGAGGCACGCGGCAGAGGTGCGGGCCGTGCGCTGATGAACTACATGCAGGAATTTGCCCTTAACAATTTCAAAAAACTAGTTCCCTACATGCATGCACAAAACTCCGCAATTCCATTCTATGAAAAACTAGGCTGGCTCTGCGTCGGCAAAGAATTCTTGGAAGCAGATATTCCCCATCATAAAATGATTCTGCCCCCCCTTAGTCCTGAAGCGAAAAAGGCCTTAGGGATCTGAGCTTCGACGGTGGCACTTCGCCATCCGTTACCATGCCCGTAGGTACTGTTTGGGAAACGGAACTTCCACACCCATGCGCCGTGCGGCCCGCAGTGGCCAGTAGGGATCTCGAAGAAGTTCGCGACCGATAAAAATCAAATCGGCATCTTCCCGAATGAGAATGCCTTCTGCCTCGTCTGCCGTAGTAATCAGGCCCACGGCAGCGGTGGAAATTTCCGCACCTTTGCGAATCGCGCTTGAGAATGGAACTTGGTAGAGAGCTTCCTGTGGGATTTTCGCCCGTGGAAGATTCCCCCCGTTTGAGACATCCACGAGATCAATTCCCACTGCTTTCAATCTTCGCGACAATTCCACACTCTGCTCCAGATCCCAGCCCCCTTCAGTCCAATCAGTCGCAGAAATTCTTGCAAAAAGGGGCAGATGGGATGGCCAAGCTGTCCGAACGGCCGCGGCGATTTCCAAAAAGAGCCGGATGCGATTTTCGAAACTTCCACCATAGGTATCTTGGCGCTGGTTCGAGAACGGAGAAAGAAATTCGTGGATGAGATATCCGTGAGCTCCATGAATCTCGAGCACTTCGAATCCGGCCTCAAGTGCGCGATGAGCGGCTTGAACAAAAAGAGAAATGAGCCTCTGAATTTCCTTAACGCTAAGCTCTCGGGGAACTTGCCAACCTTCGTCAAAGGCTATTGGACTGGGTCCAATCACGGGCCAGCCTCCCTTGGACGAAGCCAATGGCTTTCCCCCTTCCCAAGCCACAGCGCACGAAGCTTTGCGACCCGCATGAGCAAGTTGGAGGCCAGGAACGGCCCCCTGCTCTTTGATAAAAGCGGTCACTGCCTGCCATGAAGCAATATGATCGTCAGTCCAAAGGCCCGTGCAGCCGGGGGAAATACGGCCGGCTGCCTCGACCGCCGTGGCCTCGGCCATGACAAGACCGGCCCCGCCCACGGCACGGCTTCCTAGATGCACTAAATGCCATGCATTAACGTGGCCATCGTCCGCTGAATACTGGCACATCGGTGACACCCCGATGCGATTCGGCAAGTTCAAGGCCCTGATCCTCATTTTTTCAAAAAGCTTCATAATCCGAGTCATAAGGCAGCGCCTCCGGCGCGGTCAATCAGCTGCTCTCGACTAAGGCAGGACTGTCTTTATTAAAGCGGTGATCAATAGTAAGGACATCGCATGGGTCTAAAGTGTGGCATCGTCGGCCTTCCAAACGTGGGTAAATCAACGCTTTTCAATGCGCTCTCTGAGAGTGCCAAAGCAGAATCCGCGAACTATCCCTTTTGTACGATTGAACCCAATGTGAGCATCGTTCAGGTACCGGATGAACGCTTGGGGCAAATTTCTCAGTACATTACTCCGCAATCCCAAGTGCCAACTCATATTGAGTTCGTTGATATCGCCGGTCTTGTAAAAGGCGCCTCTAAGGGCGAAGGCCTCGGAAATCAGTTTCTGTCGCACATTCGCGACTGCGATGCGATTTTGCATTTAACAAGGTGTTTTGAAGATAGCGACATCACCCATGTGCACGAAAGCGTGGACCCCATGAGGGACGTTGAGATCATTGAAACCGAATTGATGCTTGCGGATCTAGGGGTTGTGGAAAAACATCTGCAGCGTCTGCAAAAACTAGCAAAAAGCCAAGACAAAGAAGCGGTTCTTGCGTTTGATGCACTCACCAAAATCAAGGCTGCACTTGAAGCTGGTAAACCGGCACGTGTTGTTGAAGTAGAGGCTGATGCCAAACACGCGCTTCGCGAGGTTCAGCTCATCACCAATAAACCCGTTCTTTTTGTTGGCAACATCGATGAGAGCAGCGCGGGCAGTGGTGTTGAAGAAAAAAATTCGCATTTCAAAGCACTCAGAGATTTTGCGCGCACACGAGGCAGCGATGCCTTGGCCATCTCAGCCAAAGTAGAGGCGGAACTATCGGAGCTACCGCGCGAAGAACGTGCCGCGTTCTTGAAGGACCTCGGACTTGACGAATCCGGGCTTAAGCGACTTACCAAAGCGGCCTACAAACTTTTGGGCCTGATTACCTATTTCACGGCAGGAGAAAAGGAAGTGCGTGCCTGGACCATCAAAGAAGGAACGTTGGCGCCGGGTGCGGCGGGCGTCATTCATTCTGATTTTGAACGGGGCTTCATCAGCGCAGAAACCTACCATTTCGATGATTTGATGCGTCTCAAGAGCGAAGCAAAAATAAAAGAAGCTGGCTTGGTCCGCAAAGAGGGAAAGAGCTATCTTGTTAAAGATGGAGACATCATGCTCTTCCGATTTAACGTTTAAGAGCGCCCGATTGAGAATTTGTTTCCGTTTTTTGATCTTTCTGTTCTTCGCATTCTCTTTTCCCGCAGCTTGGGCGAATTTAGAAGAAAAGAAATGGATCTTTCATCATGGCTCCAAGTCTTATGCATTTGAGCGACATGGCGATCAACGCGGCACCCCCCTGGTTTGCCTTCCTGAACTTCAAAAACAACTTCGATTTAGAATCGATTTCAACCCCGATACTTTTGAGGTGCGAATCCGCAAGGGTAAATCTTGGGTTCGCATCTGGACATATTCAGAAAAAATTGAGGGCTCCGTAAATATAAAGGGTAAAGATTATCCGTTTGAATCACGACTTTCACGAAGCCCTTTATTCTTAGGCGCGAAACTCTGCGTTCCCATCGAATTCGGTGATCGTGCACTGAAACCTATACTAGATGCATTTCCACCAGATTCACTCCCCACCCTTCAATCCATGAGCGGAAAGGACATCCAAGTGATCATCGATCCTGGTCACGGAGGAAATGATTTCGGAGCCCATAGAAAAGTAACGCGTCTTCAACATTTTCGCGAAAAGGATTTCACGCTGCAATTTGCAAAAGAATTGCGCGATCAGCTGGCAAAGGAAAATGTTAGCGCCGCACTGACCCGCGAGGGAGATCATTTTCTCACTCTTCCTGAACGCTCGGAACTCGCCAATGGTAGCCAAGCAAAACTTTTTCTATCGCTCCACATGAACTCTGCCGAGAGCCCAAAGGCTTCGGGCTATGAGCTCTATGTGCTATCGCTCGCTCGCAGTGATGCTGCAGGTCGCTCTGCGGTTGCCCGTGAAAATCAAATGATTCCGACTGAATTACCTCCTGGACTAGAGAAGGCTATTGCCGACCTTCGAGCAGAAGCGAATCTCGAAAGGTCACTGAAATGGGCGCATGCATTGGATGAAGCCTTAGGATCGCAGATTCAGAAATCCGGGAAACAGAGTATCCGCATGGGACCCTTCTACATACTCTACGGAGCATCGATGCCTGCTGTGCTACTTGAAATCGGCTATCTCACGAGCGAAAAGGACCGAAATTGGATTTTGCATCCGGTGAAACGGCAAAAACTCATGGAGTCATTGGCCAAAAAAATTGCGTCGACGCTTTGATCGCGTTGATCTTCTGAGTGAGCCGGCCTAGACCCGAGACATGAACACAATGTCACGATCCGAAGGCCGCACAGCGGACCTCAAACGCGAAGTTCAATTACAAACCAACTTTTATGATTACGCCGAAGGCTCCTGTTTGGTGAGTTTTGGGCGCACAAAGGTTTTGTGCGTCGCCACAGTCGATGACAGTGTCCCCCCTCATTTGCGAGGAAAAGGTGGCGGATGGGTGACTGCAGAATATAATATGCTGCCGCGCGCCAGCCCCGATCGCATTCGGCGCGAGCGCACCAATGTCGGAGGACGCACCCAAGAAATTCAACGCTTAATTGGTCGTGCTCTTCGCTCTGTCACCCGAATGGAATATCTCGGCGAACGCACCATTATGCTCGACTGCGATGTTTTGCAGGCCGACGGTGGCACTCGCACCGCAAGTCTCACCGGCGCGTTTGTCGCTTTGGTTCAAGCCATTCACCATTTGGCACGCATTCAAAAGGTTTCGATGACAAACCCCTTCCCTGTTTCTGATTTTGTTTCCGCGATTTCTGTGGGAGTCGTAAAGGGTCAGCCGGTTTTGGACTTGGATTACAAAGAGGACTCGACAGCTGAAACCGATATGAATTTGATCATGACCGCCTCGGGAAAGATTATTGAAATCCAGGGAACCGCGGAAAAGGAACCCTTTTCGAAAGAAGAACTTATGTCGATGATTGGGCTCGGACAAAAAGGTTGCAATGAGCTCTGTGAATTGCAAAAAAAGATCTTGGGCTCCTTGGAATGGAAACGTTAAGAGTTTTCATTGCGACTTCGAACTCGGGAAAACTGCGTGAACTGAAAGATCTCTTTGCAGAAACTTTTCCCGGCCCACGTGAGCTCGTGGGACGCGCTCCGTTAGATTGCGAGGAAACGGCTGATAGCTTTCTTGGGAATGCGCGCATCAAAGCAGATCATTTAACAAATGAGATTCTAGCTGAAAAAAGTGGTCCTCGGAATTTTTGGGTCCTGGCCGATGATTCAGGCCTCTGCGTCGATGCCTTGGGTGGACGACCTGGAATTCATACAGCTCGCTACGCTGGCCCGAATCAAGAGCCCGCAGCCCACATGAAAAAATTGATTGCGGAACTTCAAGCTAGCGGTGCAAGAAAACCATGGTCGGCCCACTATCACTGTGCGCTTGTGCTGAACCGAGTCGTGGATGCCCAAATTTTCGACTCCCTGCACGGCGAAGGGAAATGCTACGGAGAAATTGTCGAGGAAGCCCGCGGCGGAAGTGGATTTGGTTATGATCCGATCTTCCTATTCACCGAGATTGGACTCAGATTTTCCGAGCTCGATGAACGCGAAAAAAACAGGAGATCACATCGCAAAGCGGCCTATGTTTCGTTGGCTCAAGCCGTAGAAAGTTCTGGGCTTCTGTGAATCTTGCGAGACTGAAGACAATTAATCCTCGCGACACTCGTGGACCTTGATATCTTTTGAAGACAAATATTTTTTAACTTTTTTATAATTTGCGCTGTAAAGATCAGACTGAGTTTCTTGGAGAATCTTCTGCGAAGCGGGATCTTTTTGACGATGTTTGTAGCGACCGAGAGTCAAATCGTAGGCGCCTGTAAATGGCAAAGCGACCGCAAACACTATGGTTCCTGTCACACTTCCCTCCGAATAGAGAACGCTTTTTCCCAAGTCTCCGGTTACAGAATGATATTTTCCAACCTCAAGTTGAGAAGCCGCTGCGGTGAACTGAGATTTAATCTTCCCAGTTTCAGAAGTGATCACAGAAAGAAGAGCCCTTCTACCTCCGATTCCGATACAGCCGTACTGGCAGGAGTAGGCTTCAACGATATCTTTTACCAAAAGAAGCATATTCTCGCTGACGTCCGATATGAGCTGGGTCTGAGAAGTATTTTCGGAATACTCATCGGCGGCCGGAACGAGATCTTTGCGATGCTCCTCGAAAAAGGGTCGAAGGAATTCATGCATCCGGGTACCCTCTTCGTACTCGCGTTGTCCGCGCTCTTCTTTGGCCTGTCGACGCTCTTCGCGAGACAATGCAAATGCCGGCAACGTGCACACTTGAGAAATTAAAACGGTTAGAAAAATTCGCTTCATGTTTTTCACCTTAATCGGAGTAACATTTTTCGCGGTGCCGAGGCAAGGCAGAACTGGCACCCCTGGAATCCGCCTGAGTTAAGTTCAAGAGGATACTTGAAGCCAACGCAGAGGCCGATACGGTTAAAAAAACTGAGCAGAATTCAACTCTTTTCGCCGAGATTGGATTAAGATTTTCTGAGATCTGAGGAAAAAAGATGAAAACACTGCCACGATTTTTCTTTCTAGGACTTCTTCTTTGTCAGACAGTTATCGCAGAGAACTTTGAAAGCTTCATCAATCGCCGCTTGGACGAGGGACGCCTTCACCTTCCGAATCTTTTGGAGGGAGGAATTTACAAGCAAGAAAATGTCGATCGCAATCAGGCGGAGGTCGCTGAACTGCTTCAGTTTTATAAGAATCAACTAGGCCTAAAAGACGGCGATGTATTTATGTCAGAAAAACTGGCGCCCATTTTTCGCATGATTCAGGGTCGACCGGTACGGGCACTCTATAATGACAGCTTGCTTTGGGTGATGCGAGACAAAAAACCGCTCTATCTTCTAAGGCCCGTCGATACAGTAACAGGCTGTGACAGCTCCTGCGCACCGATCGTATTTCATCTTGTCATGGACACGAAAGGCAAGGTTTCCAGAATTCTTGAGGAAGCTGATGAACCACTACGAAAAATTTATCACAATCCAATGTCCGAAGAGGACAAAGAACGTCTTCTGCAAATCTTAAAGAAACTGCCAGAAGCTTACCGCGGCATCGATCATCCCGATCGATTAACAAATTCATTTACAGCTTTTCCCCCTCAGACCTGGACATTTTTTGCTCCCACTGTGGTAGAGGGCGCCGCCTACACAAGCTATCGAGTATATGAATCTGCGTTGCAGGTTCAACAGAGGCTTGCGAACAAGGACAACGAAATTGATATTCTTACTGATCTTTACGGCCGCCTATTTCGCATCGAGAATGCCGAGCTTGCCAAAGAATTCTTGAATGAGATTACGTCTTCCAGTCTTGAAAAAAGAATGGGGCCAAACACACAAAATTTCGCAGCCTCATCTTTTTACGAGGTCATCGCCTACTTAGCTCAGGAGAACCTTCTGAAAGCCACAGACTTAAAGGGGTGGCTTCGAAGGCGAAACAATAGAAAAAACGAAATGCACCATCAATGTTCCCTCATACGTGATCTCTTGAGCTGGCCGGAACTGGCGAAAACCGCGGTCGAGCATTCTGCCCATTGCCCCCAAGACGTCAAAGGCCTCTATCAGGATCTCCTGAGCGGAAAACATTGGGAAACGCAGGGACATCAAACTCCCCCTCTACTTCTGAAAGATGAAAAAACATTTTTCTATTTTTTAAATCGCTTTTTATCTGAGAAAAAAGATTCCGCAATTACACAAAGAATGTTGGCGGAGGCCCGCATATTTTTTCCAGACGAGGTCCAAGCGAAAAATATAGCCGCGCCGACCAGCGAAGACGCCGATCGATTTCTTCAGGAAGCCGAATTGAATTATCGAGAGGCTTTGAAGCGAAAAGACCTCAACCCGTGGACCGAAGAAAGTCCCAAGGGAACTTTTCAAACATCAGCCAAATCGACGAAAGAACTTCCCCTTCCGAAATCCAGCATTATTGTCTTCTTCGCACCCTGGTGTCCGCACTGCCAAAAAATGCTTCATGCTTGGGGAGCACAGAAAGCTTTGGATCCGCGTTTGGCGGACAAAATTCTATTGGTGCAAAGTTTCGCAAGTGACGAAAGCTGGCCAACTGCTCAAAAATTTTGTCGAGATGCAGGATTGAGTTCAACGCTTTGTAAGAAGCAGTTGTGGCTTTTGAAAAAGGAAAAGAGCCAGCCTTTCATAAAGAGCCTTGGACTTTTCACGATCCCGCGGATTCTGATCACCGACCCCAATGGTCAGATCCTTGTTTTCAATCACGAAATTGATCTCAATCGACCATTGAAAAGCTCGCAAGATTTGCTTTACCTCTGGCAAGAAGCCAATAAGGCCCGAAATCCGTAATCAAGCCGGGGGAGTGAAGTCATGAAGTTGACAACTTTGAAAAGAAGCATCGGACTGGGATTCTGGTTCGGGGCAATGTTTTATACAAAAGCCAGCCTTGCTCTGCCGCCGCCCTCTCAAGGTGAACTCTGTAAAGTAAGCGGAACGGTAATCGCTATAGAAATTGGGAATGGGAGCGACGAAACGATGAAGCCGCTTTCAATTCCTCTCATCAAACTAAAAATTTCTGCATCCTCCAGGTCTGGGATTCAGGAGCCGAGTTTTCTAGATTGTGGCTCCTTGGTGATGGGCCAGATCCAAGATTTTCGTAACTGTGACCACGTTCCGATAAAGCCTGGTCAAAAAATGCACGGTATTGCTGGTCGCTCCAAAGGCGGAGGACCTCACTGCATTGAAAACATTAAAATTCTTCCTTAACCGACGCATCCGCTCAATGATGGAGTTCATGAACTGTCTTAAAGATAGTTCATAATCTCGATCCGAACAGGATCTTCGCGGGTCGAGAGATAGCGGCCACTCGCTCCGTAAATTCGATAATTTGAATTGAGACGTCGTTCGAGTGCTTCACGTTCGGAATTATTCACGGGAAAATGATCTCTTAATCCTAGCTCGTCATAGCTGAATCCGATGGTGCTTTTTCGAAAGCATAGATTGTTGTGCAATTTGCCTTCGGGTGCGCAGTCCTTGTGACGAAAGGTAGTCCGCAATTCTATAGCCTTTGAACTGCGATCAACAATCCAATAGATTCCCGTACGCCGTTCATGGACCCGTACCCGAAAATTTTCTGGAAGCCGATCCGGCGTGATCGCAAGACTTGAGCGCTGCCTGCTTCGTGCAAACTCAGGACTTTGCGAGAGCATATAGCCTCGAAAGACAGCACCAGTGGTTTGCCACCCATAAGCAGCTTCGAACATGCAGTGATGACCACGTGGCGTAACGAGACCAAAAACACGCCGTTGGCCGCTATCAAAATCTCGTTGCAGTAAATCTTGTGTATTGTTTTCGTGTTCCACTACAGGATCGTTGCGGGAATTCCAGATGAAGAGAGGACGTGATTTTCTGGGATGCCCCATTTCTATGTAATCATTCGTCGCCCAAAGATCTTCGATTGTGTTGATCCGGAGATCCGCCAAAGGGTTTAGTCCCCAAGAGGGATCGCGAGTTTTATTCTTGTAGTAGTCCAGCGCTCCGCGCGCGATGATATTGCGCAGCTCTGCGTACTGAGGCCGAAAACCACGAAGATCAGGAATCAAATCGCGCAATACGGAGTTGGAATGAAAAATATCACGAATCTGTGTGATAAAACTCGAATAGAAAACTCGGCCGATCACGGATTTACGTGTGATATTTTCGATCGACTCTTGCAGGCGAACAACCGGACAGCCGACAAAAACCGAATCGAAAGGCCGGCGCCCAAAGGTGCTTTCATAGTGATCCGCGTAGAGAGAAGCATAAAGCGCGGAGTGTGCCCCCAGGCTGACTCCGAAGAGATGGATGTCCGAGATTTTTGAAGCATAGGGATAGGATCGGTCGCGGAGCATCAATGCGATTCGCATCAACTGCCGACCTTCATCCAAGCCGCCCAAAGACATGACTCCGTTTATCTTTTGATATTCACTTCCCGAAGAACTGGGCAATGCCAACACATGAAAAACGCCCGTATCATAAAGAGAAATCATAATGGAACGCATCGAAGGATCATTCAGATTACAAAGCGCTCCGCACTGAAATATCACTAACGGTCGAGCACGATTTCCCCGCTGAAGGGCCAGCAGACCGGGTCGCATCACACCGTCTCGCTGGTCAACAAATTCAACCCGCCGAATATTAACTCGTTCTTCGAGATTGTAATCAATTTTGTGCCGAGTCACGGCCGCCAACCAGGTAGATGAAGACCTCTTCCTCAATGCAAATTCACATCGTCGAAAGTAATCATGAAGGAAAGATTCAATCTCCACCTGGCTCCCGCTACGAGCCAGGATGCCGTCTTCGAGGAACTCGGGCCGACAATTCTCGGAAAGCGAGAGGTCAATGCGCGTCGAAGGCACAAAGGACCAAGAAACTTGAAATGCGGCAAACAGCAAAATAAACGCAGCGCGCCCGAGCATTTGACGTGCCCCTCTCTTGGTCATTACGCTTAAATCTATCAAATAGATCTTCCGGAGGTTAATGCGCACTGAATCAATTCCGTGCGCGGCGTGGCGCTAGCTACTCAAAATCAACAAGTGCCAAGAATCTGCCGCGGCAAATTTTTCTGAATGGGAATTGTTGAATGAGAATTTACTCGTAGCAATCCACTCTCCGATTTTGCTGTGCTCGGTGTCTA
>CAZWNW010000006.1:0-180491 GCA_964636255.1 uncultured Bacteriovoracaceae bacterium
TAAAGTATTTTTTCGCCGACGCTGCGTTTGCGAATTTCCCGAGCAGGGACGCCGACTGAAACACTAAATGCCGCAACATCTTTTGTGGCGACGGCCCCCGCCCCTAGCACTGCACCTTCCAGGATCTTGCGGCCGTGTACTACGGTTGCGCCGATTCCAACGAAGGCAGAACTTCCGATTTCGCAGTTTCCGCCGACTCGGCAGCCCGGGCCCAGGTTTGCGAATTGATGGATTTTGCAATCGTGATCGACGACTGCGCCCGTATTCAAAATAGCGTGTTTTCCTACCGCAACACCAGTGTTCAAGACGACTCCGGCCGCGACAATCGTGCCTTGATCGAGGCTCGCTTGCCGGGAAACAGTGCTACTCGGATGAATCAAGGCGCGGGACCAGAGCTCTGCGCCTAAAATTTTCTCGAATCGTTCAACAATGGCCCGGCGAAGGTCGTTCTCCCCTATGCCGACCACAAGGCGTAGGCCCTTGGGAATTTTGTCTGCGGCAAGGAATTTCTCCTCCGGGGCATATAGATCAGGCGTATGGGGACTGTCCTTATCCGGCACTATGTAGCCCTCGAATCTTAGTCCAAGGGACTCCACGATGTCGCGAATCACCGAGGCATGCCCCCCGGCGCCGATAATGGCAATGGCCGCCTTTTCCATGCGCTCATTATAGGCCGCCTTTTTCCATTTTCCGAAAATTCCTCTTCAGGTCGAAATTCTGAGCGCAGATTAGTGCAGCGCACTAGGGGAGGGTTCAAAGAATCAAGTTATTGCCCAGCAATGCAAACGGGGCTAGCTTCCCGGGCATAACTTTATGAAGACAAGTCTTTTGCAAAAAATCGATAGTAAAAAAGCTCGTGTGGGTGTGGTTGGTCTTGGTTATGTGGGACTCCCCTTTGCGGTCGAAAAGGCCAAGGTCGGATTTTCCGTACTTGGGATCGATCGAAGCGAGTGGCGCGTGGAAGCCGTCAACAAAGGCAAGAATTATATCTCTGACGTCAAAGACGAAGAGCTCCAAGATCTGGTTAAAAAGGGTCTGATCCAGGCGACGACTGATTACAGTAATGTTCCTGAGTTGGACGTCATTGTGATATGTGTTCCGACCCCGCTAACAAAGCAACTCACTCCCGATTTACAATTCATCGAAAGTGTCACCCGTGATTTGGCTCCGCACTTGCGTCCCGGCCAATTGATTTCCCTCGAGAGCACCACTTATCCGGGCACGACCGAAGAAATCATGCTGCCACTTCTTGAAAACGCATGTGATCGTTCCGGCAGGCCTTTGAATTTGAAAGTCGAAAAAGATTTTTATCTTTCGCATTCTCCGGAACGCGTTGATCCGGGCAATCGTCGTTATACGACAAAAAATACCAACAAAGTTGTAGGCGGAGTTGGGCCCGAATCCTTGGAAGTCGCCCTCCATTTTTATAAACAAGCCATCGAACACGTGGTCCCGGTTTCCAGCGCCAAAGCAGCCGAATTGGTCAAGGTTTTCGAAAACACTTTCCGTGCGGTGAACATCGCGCTCGTCAACGAGCTCACGCTTCTTTGTGATCGGATGGATTTAAATGTTTGGGAAGTTTTGGATGCTGCTTTTACCAAGCCCTTTGGAATCATGCCCTTTTACCCGGGCCCCGGCGTCGGCGGGCATTGCATTCCCATCGATCCGCATTATTTGGAATGGAAATCAAAAGAACTAAATTTCACAACGCACTTCATTGCATTGGCTGGCGAGATCAATCGCAAAATGCCGGAATATGTGCGTGAGAAAACGATTCGCACACTGAACAATCAGGGGCTAGCGATTTCTCGCTCTAAAATTCTTTTGATGGGCGTTTCCTATAAGAAAAATCTCGATGACTGGCGAGAATCTCCCGCGACCGAGGTCTTGCATCTTTTGGAATCAGCGGGCGCTTCGATCAGCTATCACGACCCCTATGTCCCACAGTTCGAGATTCACGGGAAAACTTATAAATCCATTCCGCTCACGGAAGACGCGATTCGTGCGCATGATTTGGTGATGATCACCACGGATCACGATTCGATTGACTACGGAAAATTAGTGGCGCAATCAAAACAGGTTTTCGACACCCGCAATGCAACACGCGCTGTTTGTGAGGGTCGCGAAAAGATTACTTTGCTATGAGCACAAAGATCGCAGTTATCGGAGCCGGCGCTTGGGGTCAGAACATCGTCAACACCCTGGCCAAACTTGATTCTTTGGCCGCCGTGGTGGACCCCAGTCCCGCAGTTCGGGAGAAATTTCAAAAGGCTTATTCATGGATCAAGACATTTGATTCTCCGGATGCGCTTTGGACCGATCCTTCGATCACCGCCGTGGCCATCGCGACGCCGGTGCCGACGCATTTCCCGGTGGCCAGTGCTGCGCTGAAATCCGGAAAACACGTCTTTGTTGAAAAACCCATGACGGCAAGTCTTAAGGAGGCGGAAGATCTTATCGCCATGGCCAAAGACCGAGGTCGAGTTCTAATGACCGGGCATCTCTTGCTTTTCCAGCCGGCGGTGGCTTTTCTAAAAAAGTCCTTAACTGAAGGTAAAATTGGAACACTTTTTTCGCTGCACCAAGAGCGCTTGAATTTGGGTCGGGCCCGAAACTCAGAGAACGTTTTATGGAGCCTCGGGGTTCACGATATTGCTGTTCTCTTGCATTTAACTGGACAGTCCCCTACAGAGATTCGCTTTCACGGCCAAGATGCCCTTCAAAAGGGAATCGAGGATGACACTTATCTGCATATGAAGTTCCCCGGTGGAATTCAGGCACATCTTCATAATTCCTGGCTCTGGCCCGAGCGCAGTCGTCGCCTGGTGGCTATCGGTAGTGGCGGGATGATGATCTATAACGAACTCGAGCAAAAAGTTTATCTCCACAAAAAATCCATCGATGCCCAGTTGCAGAATCAGGATGCCGGCGTCGAATGCGTCTTCGAGGGAGCAGCAGAGCCCCTGAAGTTAGAAATGGAACACTTTATTTCCTGTACCGAAACGAATGCAGAGCCCCTTTCGGGTCCTCGAAATGCCTTGGACGTCATGAGGGTGCTGGATGAAGCGAGTCGACAAATATGATCACTTCCGAAAAACCTGTAGCTAAAAAACACGTTCCGACAGCTCAAACGGCAGCGCCTTTTGTTCATGCGACTGCGGTTGTTGATGAGGGGGCGAAAATTGGAAACGGAACAAAGGTCTGGCATTTTTCGCATATCTCGAAAGGCGCGGAATTGGGCCAAGGTTGTAATTTGGGGCAAAACGTTTTTGTCGCGCCCAATGTGAAAATTGGCAATTGGGTGAAAATCCAAAACAATGTTTCACTCTATGAGGGCGTGGTTCTGGAAGATTATGTTTTCTGCGGACCCAGCATGGTTTTCACTAATATTTTGACTCCACGATGTGAATATCCGCGCGCTACGGCATCCGATTACCATGCAACCTTGATCAAGCGTGGCGCCAGCATTGGCGCGAATGCAACGATTGTTTGTGGCATTACACTGAACGAATGCGCCTTTGTGGCGGCGGGTGCCGTCGTGACCAAAGACGTCCCTGCCTACGCGATGGTCGCAGGCGTGCCGGCCAAAGTCATCGGTTGGATGAGTGCCTACGGTGATCGTTTAGAATTTGATAAAGACGGATTTGCAACAGACACGGCCGGCGATCGCTATCAGCGGGTCGGTGATTTTCAAGTTAAAAAGCTCACCTAATTATAAAGAGCAGAGCAGGAGAACTTATGTCCGAAAAGAAAATTCCCATACTGGATCTTCAACCCGAACTTGCCGAACTGGGAGACGATATTTTTGCGGCTGTTAAAAATGTGATCCAAAGCGGGCACTTCATCATGGGGCCCGATGTCGCCGAATTCGAGAAGGAAGTCGCAGCCTTCCTGGGCACTAAACATGCGATCGCCTGTAATTCTGGAACGGATGCGCTATTTATTGCGCTCAAAGCACTAGACCTAAAGCCGGGCGATGAAGTGATCACTTCCCCCTTCACCTTCTTTGCTACCGCCGAAGCCATCAGCCATCATGGCGCGACGCCGGTCTTTGTTGATATTGATCCGAAGACTTACAATCTTGATCCCGCTCAAATCGAGAAAAAGATCAACGCGAAAACTCGGGGAATTATTCCCGTACATATCTTCGGACAAAGTTGCGACATGGATGCGATCCAGGCCATCGCAAAAAAACATAATCTCTTTGTTCTTGAAGACGTCGCTCAGGCTTTTGGTTCAGATTTCAAGGGCAAGAAGGTCGGAACGATTGGCGATATGGGTGCCTATTCATTTTTCCCTTCAAAAAATTTAGGCTGCTATGGCGATGGCGGTCTAATGACTACCGATCGCGACGATCTGGCCCAAACGGCAAAAATGTTGCGCGTGCACGGTGCAAAGAAGAAATATTTTAACGAAATCATCGGCTACAATTCGCGTCTTGATACCATTCAGGCAGCCGTTCTTCGGGTCAAACTGAAACAGATCGACCGTTACAATGCTGGGCGCAGAGAAGCCGCAAAACGCTACAACGAACTTCTGGGGAATGTTCCGGGGGTGCTCGTTCCTCAAGAAGCTTCCTATACAAAACACGTTTATCACCAGTATACGATTCGCGTTCCTGCCGAGAAGCGTGACGCCTTGGTCGAAAAACTTCAAGAGCGTGGCATCAGTACTATGGTTTACTACCCGCTTTGTGTTTCGGATCTTCCGGTTTACAAAAATCTATCCGCAGAATTTAAGACGACACCTTTGGCGAGCAAGTATTCGCACGAAGTTTTAAGCCTTCCAATCTGGCCACAGATCACCGGAGAGATTCAAATGCGGGTGGTAAAAACTCTCACAGAATGTTTGAATTCCTGAGCGGCTCATGGGAGCTAGGGAATTCGAATAGATCATGGGCCATAGAAAAATTCTCACCGTCGTTGGAGCTCGACCTCAGTTCGTCAAGGCCGCCGTTCTCTCGCGCGCGCTTAGAAATTCCGCTGTTGAGGAGCTGATCCTTCACACCGGACAGCACTATGATCCGTCGATGTCCGAAGTTTTTTTTCAGGAAATGGAGATTCCAAAGCCCGCTTATAATCTTGAGGTCGGATCCGCTAGTCATGGCGCTCAGACGGGCCGGATGATGGAAAAGATCGAGGAGATCATGAAAGTTGTGAAGCCAGCTGCTTGCTTGGTTTACGGCGATACGAATTCCACACTTGCCGGTGCACTTGTTGCAGCGAAACTTCACGTTCCCGTCGTTCATGTCGAAGCTGGCCTTCGATCCTTTAATCGCCAAATGCCGGAAGAGATCAATCGCGTTCTCACTGACCATGTTTCTGATTATTTGTTGTGTCCGACCGACACTGCAGTGAAGAATCTCCGCGCCGAGGGTCTGGGGAATCGGGAAATCCGCAATGTTGGCGATGTTATGTATGATGCGGCACTTTTTTATTCAGAAAAATCAGCAGGCAAAGTTTTATCGGGCCTGGGACTAGAGCCTCGGGCCTATGCACTGATGACTTTGCACCGTGCAGAGAATACTGATGATCCCAAAAGGCTGGCGGAAATCATGCGGGCCGTCTCTGAATTCTCCAGCTCTCATAAAGTTCTGCTGCCTTTGCATCCGCGAACTCGCAGTATCTTGCTAAATAACCCTACGATAAAAATTCCGGAAGGCCTCCGGATTTTGGATCCCGTGGGTTATGTCGAAATGATCGAGCTAACAAAAAATGCTTCTTTGGTGCTGACAGATTCTGGTGGACTTCAAAAAGAAGCCTTCTTTTTTAAAGTTCCATGCGTCACTTTGCGCTCGGAGACTGAGTGGGTCGAACTTTTGGAACTTGCCTGGAATCGTTTGGCCGATCCACGTCTGGGCGCTGAATCGATGTTGAAGACTATGAACGCTGCTCTCGGGACCGTTGGTCGCGACGCCCGACCCTATGGCGACGGCAAAGCCGGAGAGAAAATTCGCAAGCTACTAGAGGAAGTCATTAGGTAGTTTTCTGAGTGAGGCCCGAGTTTTCACTGCGACCTGGATACTTTTTCCTATAAAAGAAAATATCTTCAATGTTGATCTTCCGGCTGTGCGCTGGCGAAAGTGAATGTCGATCCAACGTATTCCGAAATATCGGTGAATCAATAGCGCTAGATGCGCATTCGCGATCGGCGAATCTTTGGGCACAAAGGGCAGTAGGGATTTTAGTGAATTTGCACGCATCAAGCGATAAGGCACGTTGGCATCTCGGATCCAGTGTCCCGTCACGCAAAAGAGGTAGAGGGAGAAAAGGCGCGTGACTAGCGAGCGAAAAATGCCGTCAGCGCGTTTTTTACGAAAGCCGAAGTGAAACAATGCCTTTGAACGCTGCTGCCAAAACTCTGAAAAAAATTTCGGGTCGCATTGTCCGTCGGAATCGATTTGAAAAATCCACTCGGCTCCGGATTCCACCGCGTAGCGATAGCCTTCAACACAGCTGGGACCGTGCCCGGTGTTTTCTTTGTTGATCACGAGTAGTTCTTCGTAGGAACTTTGTAGGTTTTCAAGTTCCTGCTGGCTGCCATCGGTGGATCCATCATTGACGGCCAGAAGGGTGAAGTTTCCCGCCCCTATCTCCATCGTAAGAGTTTCACGCCACTCGTTAATAACAAGCGAAAGCGAGTTTTCTTCATTGTAAACTGGAAGAAGCAAGACGAAAGTTTTCTTCGTCATAATTTCCTGAGTTCTTCGAAAGTAGCAAACGCCATCTCGATGGCCTCGTCGGTGTTGATATAGGTGTAGCGTGCGAGACGGCCCGAGAAGAAAACAATTTTCGTTTTTTGCTCTTGGTCTGCCAGTTCTAAATACTTCGCATAGAGATTACGATTTTCCAGCGCTGGCACAGGATAATACGGATCGCCATCGGATTTTGGATATTCGTATGCAACAACCGTGGATGGAAGAGATTGTTTTGTGACGTGTTTAAATTCCACGCTTCGGGTGTAGGCGTGTTCATTGGGATAGTTGATTTGTACGCAATCTTGTTGCCATTCTTTCGGATAACTTTTGAATTCGAAATCGAGGGAGCGCCAGGGAAGTTTTCCCAGTCGGCAGTCGAAATATTCGTCAATTGGCCCACAGTAAACGGTGGCTTTGAGTGGTTTTAGAACGGATTTCACTTGGCGGTAGTCCACGCCCAGTCGAACTTCGATCAGTGGGGACTGCAGCATGCGCTGGAAGAGCCGGGTGAATCCGTCTTTTGGCATTTGCTGAAATAGGTGATCCACGTAACGATCGTCGCGATTAAGTCTGATGGGGATGCGTCCACAGACCGAGGCTTCCAGCTCGGCGGGTGTGCGGCCCCATTGTTTTGTTGAATAACCAAGATAGAAAGCCTCATAAAGTTCGCGCCCGATTTTCGAGAGCACATATTCTTCGGAATTTTTTGCTGTAGTGGAAATTTTGATCGCCACAGTGCTAAGAAGTTTTTCTGCACTCGCAGCGTCTAGCTCGCGACCAAAAAACATGGAAAGGCTTTCTAGGTTAAGTGGGAAAGGATAGAGCTTCCCCTTTACTTGGCTTTTCACTCGATAATCTCCGGGAATCCACTCCGTGAATTTCGAAAGATAGTCGATCAGATTTTTAGAATTACTTCGAAAGTAGTGCGGCCCGTATTCTTGGACGCGGACACCACTTTCGTGAGTGCGGTCATAACAATTGCCGGCGATGTGTGCGCGCTTTTCAACTATGACCGAACGCCAGCCGAGCTGGCTCGCGGCGCGCTCGGCAATTACGCAACCCACAGGGCCCGCTCCAACGATCAGCAGTTCGAAGTCCGTGAATGCCATGGGATGCATTGATAATTTTAACGAGGGGCTGGGGATTCTGCAAAAGACGATGCGATCAAGGGTCGGGCCACGCTCAATGAAATGCGTCAAGTTTCTGCCGAGTCTGAGCAGAAAGGCCAAGAGATCCTAACGTGCAAAGCAAAATTGTGGCTTCGTTGAATCAGCGCTCGGCTTTTAACTCTGCTTCAAGAGCGAGTGCTTCCAGTTCACTCAGCACGTTGTGACGCTCGATCAAGCGGGCACCGTCTTTGCTTTCAAAGAGCGAATTCCAGGCGTTTTGAATCGCGTGGGCCGTTAGACTTCGAATTTGGTCTCCGGGATCTTGAGCCTCTGAATTCTCGCCGTTTTCCGAAGCGGAAGATTCAGGGATGACTTCGATGTGGAAGTAAAAATCTTGTGAAAGTGCGGCAAGCGTATCTTTCAGTTCGTTAATTTTACCTGCGGCCAATTCTGGAATAGCCCAAAGGCCGTCGTCCCCGCTGGTGTATTTTATGATGCGCTGATCGCCGCCGATGATTTGTCTTAGGGCTGCTTCAAATGCGCCGGTACGCTCTTCTAGGAACTGGCTTGTTCGCTCGTAAACATGGGGGAGATCTTCTACTACGGCACCGCGACGAACCCAGTCATCACGATCCAAGAGTGAATGAGTTCCGAGACCTTTGATATCCGTTGAGATAATAATTTTTGCTCCGATCGCTGCATTCATAAAATAGGCGCGATGCAGAGCCCAGGCCTCAGGAAAGAGACTTCGCATCACGGCAAACTGATCGATGGCCGAAGAAACATCACTCGAAACCGTTTGATCGAGTTTTTCAAAAAGTTGTCGTTGGTCGGAGTTCAGCTCTTTGGCAATCGGCAGAAAGTCGGCCGCGGATAAAAGTTCATTGTAGCGTTTAATGTCGACCAAGAGTTCTTCCGTTACAAATGCACCGAATCGAAGGCGCAGAGCTCGATACAAAAGATCAGACTCATTCTTGAAGCGGCTAAACTGCCGCAAAACATTTCGAAGGCTGACTTCTGATGCCGCCAACTCTAGAAGTTTTTTTCGAATTCCACGAATCTCGGCAAGCCATGGGCCCTCTTCCATGCCCAGTAGAGAAAGTCGGAGATTCAAAAAAGCGGCCGCTAGACTCGATCCGGAATTCCAGCGCACGGAACGATCGATGAAACCCTTCCAATCAACCTTTTCGCCGGACTCCTTACTAAGAAATCGAATATAAGTTTCGGTAAGATTTCTGGCCGGTTGAATGACGGATTCCTCAAAGCGCTTCGCGTTCAATGGAGAGACAAGCACGCGGTCTTTGTAGTTGACATGGATCATGCGCCCCAGCGCCGGATCCTTTTCTAGAATCGTATAAAGCGAGGCATCCAGTGCCTGCAGATAAAACTGTGTTCCCCCGATATCGAGTAGGTGTTCATTAAGTTCCTTTAAGTGAAGCTGCTGAATCCAGTAATACTGCTCCCCCTCCTTAAGTCCTGTTTTCTGAAGATCGTGGTAGGCAACTCGAGTTCGCAGTACGCGTTGCAGCCCTTTCGAAACCTGCGCCTCGAACCAAGCAAGGGGATTTCGGGTGTCGGGATCTCGAAAGCGCAACAGTAGATATTTGAATGCACTAAGTCCGCCACCGTTGGCCTGAAGTCCCTTTCGAAGGTAGTCGCTACAGATGAAAATCCCCTCTTCTTGAAGAGATTTTTGGCTCGCCGCCGGAGTCTCGTTTGTCTCGGGTAGCGTGGCAGAGTCATCTGAAAATGCGCTAAGAGGTTGAAATAATACAAGAAGAACGAGGCAAAGCAGGGAACTGAAAGATAATTGATGGGCGCGCAGGGTCCCGAAGCCGCGACACACCCCCGTTCTTGGTTTGCGCATAAAAACAGCGCATCCTATCGATCTTGATGCGGCGAATCAAGGCGCGCTTTTTGTCACTTTCGGACCCACCAAAGTCAGAATCGTCGTGTGTTTATCCGGGTTGAGATACTTTTGGACCATGCGCTGCAAGTCGCTGGCCTTCACGTGAGCCAAATCCTTTGAAAAGTCGAAATAGTTTTCGGCTCCCTCGCCATAAAGTTCATCAAGAGCCATGCCCATGGCCTGGGCTCCAAAAGACTGTTGCTCGATGACGTGATTTCCGGTCACGAATTGGTAGGCGTTTTGCCATTCTTCTTCAGGAATTCCGTGATCGCGAATTTTACGCAGTTCGCCCTTCATTGCTTCCAGTGCAGTGTCGACCTTTTCGGGCGAGGTGCCGATGTAAAAAGCAAAATATCCGGCATCGACTCCTTCCATATGCGAAGGGGCCACTGTGTAGCAGAGCGAAAGTTTTTCCCGCAATTCGGAAAAGAGTCGGCCACCCATTCCAGATAGCAGCGCCCCCAGGCCCACCAGTGGCCAACGATCCTTTTGAAACATGTTCGTCGTTGGAAAGCCGTAAATCAGATGCGATTGCTCTTTTTCAACAATTTTAGTCTGCACAACAGATCGCGCGGGCTTCTTCCATTTCAACGGCTTCTTTAGTTGAGATGATTTCGGAAATTTTAATCCCGCAAATTGTTTTTTCAGAATCGTTTCCAGTTCCGCGCGTTCGATGTCGCCGGTGACACAGAGAATCTGCCCCTGGGAGCGAAGTTTTTTGTGATAGCTTTTCAAAAGGGCCGGATTGAGCGATTTTACGCTGGCCTTTGTTCCCATCGTGGGCCGCGCGTAGGGATGCGTGGAAAACATCGCGCTGTGAAAAAGCTGCCCCATCAATGCAGTTGGTTTGTCTTCGGTCGATTGAATGTCTTGGATCATTAGCTTTTTTTCGTGTTCAACGATGTCACGATGGAAACTTGGTTCAACATAAGCCGAAAGCAAAATATCCATAAGATCCGAAAAATCTTCCTCAAGACAATCGAGCGTTAAGCCCCAGGAATTTCGTCCATGAAAAGAAGAGACTCCGGCGCTTCTTTGATCCGTGAATTCATTGATCTCCTCGCGACTCCAAACGCGGCCGGTGTTGCCGCGTCCGCCCGATAGTACGGATCGTGCCCACAAGGTTCCAAGTCCTGCGTGTTTGGGGCTCTCCAAGCGTTGGCCGCCCCAACCTACAAGTCGTAGGCTGATCATCGGCAGGTGGCGTATCGGTCGAAGCACAACGCGCAGACCGTTCACTTCGAAACGTTCGATGCCGTAGGAGTTGATAGCAGTTTTTTTCTTTGAGATGGCTTTCACGGACTTCGCTTTTGCGAATTCAAATTTAGGCTTTTGATCGCCTTCAGGAACAATTCCAGCCAATAGGGACTCGTCCCATTTTAAATATTTTTCTTTTACTTCCTCGATTCGGTCCGGAGTTAGGGCGCGTACGCGGTCCAGATACTTTTCGTCCTCACGAAAATCACCCGCGACCGATTCAAAATATGCATACTTTTCGGCCAAGCCATCCACGTTTTCTCGGGCATAGATTGAACTGCTCAAGAGATTTTTCTTCGCCTTTTCAAGTTCCCTTACGGTGGTGGGGCGTTTGATCAGTTCATCGATTTCGCTCAGAACGTTCGGGAAAATGCGGGCCAGTCCCTTGGCGGACTTGAGGCTGATTGAAAATGACCCTTCGTCCATTGGTGACCAAAGAGATGATCCGATGGCGCGAAGCCACTTTTTTTCGAAGACGAGTTTTTGCGTTAGCCGAGAGCTTTCACCTTGGCCCAAGATCATGGCCAGTGCATCCAGTGCTGCGGTGTCTTCATGGCGAAGATTCGGGGCCTTCCAGCCAAGATGGATCAAGGCGTCTTGGGTTTTGTGTTCACTGATTAAAGTGGGGCGCCCGGAAGGTGTGCCGCTTTTTCCGCGATTTCGTGGGCTGCTGCCATTTTTCATTCCCGAAAAAGCTTTTTCTAAAACTGGCACTAAGCGAGATTCATCAAAGTCTCCACAGAGAACAAGAAAGACCTGATCGGTAGTGTAGTGCTTTCGATATTCGGAGAGAATGCGCTCTCGTGGCATGTCTTGAACGACTTCCGCGTATCCGATCACGGGGCGCGCGTAAGGGTGGCCGCGGAAAAGTTCTCCGCGAAATAAATCACCGGCGATAGCTCCGGGCACGTCGTTTCTTCTTTTGATTTCTTCCAAGATCACCGGCTTTTCGCGGGCCAATTCATTTTCTTCGACAACGCTGTTGAGTAAGGCGTCCGCCAGGATGTCGATCCCTTTTTCCCAATGCTGCGAACCGAGTGTCATGTGCATTACGGTGTGGTCGTAGGTTGTATAGGCATTGAGGTCGCCGCCGATGGCTTCGACTTCCTGCGCGATTTGGCCGACGGCGCGTTTTTCGGTGCCTTTAAATAAAAGATGTTCAAAAAGGTGCGCGATGCCTGCGATATCTTCGGACTCATCGGCCGAGCCATAGCGAATCCATCCCTGAAGCGCCAAAACTGGCGCCGTTTTGGAATGAATCAAAAGTGCCGGGAGACCATTACTGAGACGTATCATCTGGGGGTGTTTTTCAATCGGGAGAGACATTGCTTGCCATCTTCCCACACTTCGTTGAAATCGAAAAACCACAAGTCTCCAACACTTAAGGCTTCTACGGCATGTGACGCCCTCAAGAAAGACGCTTACGTCAAGGTTGGGCTTTGCTCCCAAATTAACTAAAAGCATTCGAAATCAAAGGCAAAAAGATTTTCTCCTATCCCGTATATCATTTGCATTACGTCACATTTATTCTTAGGGGAAGATGATGCCTCAATTCCTTAGATCGCTAACTATTCTCGCCTTCATTTTATTTTCGCCGGAGATTCAGTCCCAAGAAAACATCATGCGGCTCAGTTCCGAGCAGCAATTGGTGATCGCAGGCAGAAAATCTTATCTACGCCACTGCATGGGTTGTCATGGAGTGGATGCTGACGGCAAAGGGGCTGCGGCCGAGATGTTAAATCCCCGCCCCAGAAATTTGAAGGCCGGTGCCTTTAAGTTTCGGTCTACGCCATTGGGCACACTTCCAACGCTTCGCGATTTGGTGCGGACAATTCACCAAGGCATTCCAAATTCGTCGATGCCGAGTTTTCGATTTTTGCCCGAGGGCGAGAAACTCGCGCTAGCGACTTATATCCAAAGTCTGCGGCCGGATTGGAAAACATTGGCGGGAAAAGCGGTAAATCTGCCGCCGCCTCCAGAGGGGATCTTTGAAAAAAAATCGCTTCATCTCGAGGCGGCCCTTCGCGGACAAAAGCTTTATCAAGAAGCTTGTCTTACATGTCACGGTGAAAAGGCCGATGGAAATGGTCCGGATGCAGCCGGATTGACAGATGCCGATAACTTTCCGCTGAAACCAGCGAATCTGAATTTGAAAACGACTAAAAGTGGGCCGGACGTTTTGGACATTTATCGAGCCATTTGGACCGGACTTGATGGAAGCCCCATGCCTGCCTTCGAGGGAGTCTATAGCGAAGCCCAAGTTTGGGATTTGGTCGCCTATGTTCTCTATCTCCGAGGTCGCGCAGCGAACTTTTATGACTTTCCAGAGCTCAACGAATCCGTTGTTGCCCGCGGTGGAAAAACAGATTCAGTAACGGAAACGAAGGACGCATCAACGGCAGCGCCGGATTCAAACGGCGGGGCCTGGAGGTAGTATGAGCACAGTGGCAACCACGGATCGAGATAGTCTAGTCGATTATCGTGTTATCAAATTTCATTTCTATGCATTCATGTTTTACATGGTGATCGTGCTGCTTGCAGGACTTTCCTATTCCCTGCAATTTTTGCAAAAATATCCGTTTCCGGGAGTTGAGATTCTCTCGCCCGGCAGGATTCGTATGGTCCACACGCAGGCCGTCGCTTATGGCATGCTGGCGAACGGGCTATTTGGTGCGCTCTACTACATCGTGCCGAAACTCACTTCGCTTCAAGTCGCTTCCCGATGGCTTAGCAATTTTCTCTTCTGGGCTTACAATTCGCTCGTCGTCCTAACGGTTCTAATGATCATGGGCGGAATGGCCCAAGGTTTAGAATGGGCGGAAACACCGGCGATCTTGGATCCATTCATCGCAATTGCGGTCGTGATATTTGTCATCAATATGATCACGCCCATTTGGAAGGCACGGGCAAAAGATTTCTATGTAAGTCTTTGGTACATTGTGGCCGCACTGATTTGGACTCCGCTTGTTTACGTTTTCGGAAATTTTTTACCACAATACGTTTTTGCGGGAACCGCGGGTGCCACGATTTCCAGCATGTACATCCACGATCTCGTGGGTCTATTCGTCACACCCTTGGGAATTGCCATGGTTTATTATTTGTTGCCGGTGGTGATGCGCGTGCCGCTCTATAGTCATGCGCTTTCGATTATTGGTTTTTGGGGTCTGGCTTTTTTCTATCCCCTTAATAGCGCACATCATTATTTGTGGTCACCGATTCCCATGTGGGCGCAATATGCAAGTGTGGTCGCCAGTATCGGCGTGCACGTCGTCGTTTACACGGTGGTCTTCAATATTTTTGCGACAATGTCCTCGGATTGGAAACAGTTGCAGACAAATCTTCCGGTTAGATGGATATTTACTGGAACGCTCTTTTATTTGATCACTTGTGTCCAATGTGCGGTCCAAGTCACCATGGCGGCCCAAGAGATCATCCACTTCACAGATTGGGTTGTTGGGCACGCGCATTTTGTGCTCTTTGGTGTCTTTAGTTTTTGGATCACGGCCTGGCTTTATTGGCTCTTGCCGCGCATTTGGGGCGTGCCGCTTTTTTCGCTGAGCTTGAGTCGTTGGCACTTTTGGCTGGTCACGATCGGGGTATCGCTGATGCAAATCAATTTGCTTGCGGCCGGCCTTGTGCAGGGAATGATGTGGAAGTCACTCGCGCCTTTTATCGACAGTGTGGCGGCCTCTGTTCCTTTTTGGTGGGTGCGTACTTTTACCGGCATCGTCATTCTTGTGGGCGAAGCTTGTTTTCTGTTGAACATGTATATGACCTGGCAGGAATCCAAACGCCGAAAGATTGCCGGTCTTGATTTGCAAGGAAGTGTGGCATGAAACTGATTGAACGGTTTAGCGGTGTTTTTCTGATTGCCGGTCTTTTCCTTTTTATTGGAGCCACTTTGTCTTTGGGCATTTGGCCCGCGATGATGGTCGACGAAGTTTTCCCGCGGCGAGGTCTTCCGGTAGAAATTCCTGCTGATTTCAAAGCCTATTACGCTGATGTGGATACTTATCAAAAGGGAATACTTCGTGGCCGCGATCTATATATCGCCGAAGGGTGTTGGCATTGTCACAGTCAATTTGTTCGGCCCGTAGGTAATGAAGAAATGATGTATGGTCCCGTGTCGACGCCGGGTGAATACAATTCCGTTTTGCACTTGCCGCAACTCTTTGGGACTCGCCGGGTCGGGCCGGATCTAAGTCGCATCGCGGGACTTCGCACGAATGATTGGCATTTCGCGCATCTCTATAATCCTGTTTCGGTAGTCCCCGAAAGCGTCATGCCTGCCTATCCCTGGTATTTTACGAAAAAGAAGGGGCAGGCGCCCACACCAACAAAGGATGGCATCGCTCTTGTAGCTTATCTACAAGTGCTGGGATTTGCCTTTCAGGATTATCGTTATCAACTGGAAACCTATTCGGCCATAAATATGCCGCCCAAGGAGTGAAGTCATGAGCCGAAAACTTGCTTATCTTTTAATATTAGTAGTGGGTACTTCGCTGATACTTCTGGGCTATTTGATTGGTAGCGATTGGGGCGAAGGCGCACAAGTCTCGGTCGTTTTTTACGGAGTCTTGGTCACGATTTTTTTAGCGGCGCAATTGTGGGGATTCGTTGTCAGCCAAATTAATTACGTGGATCGTATTGAACGCGCAAAATTTGAGCTCTTAGAAATTGAAGGCATCAAATGCAAGCGTCCGTGAATAGTGCGAAGACTTTTTCTTCGAGGCCCTTCTTTCAACGGGCCATGCGCTACTCGCCCTGTCTCTATTGTGGGGTAGACTCTGGGCCAGTGGTTGGATTTTTTCTTTGGTTTGTGGGCGCTGGAGTATTAGCTAGTTTTTGTTGGCTCCTCTGGGGACTGGGAAGCGGCAAACTGCGCGATGATGAGAAAATAGCCTCGATCCCCCTGGAAATTGAAAAAGGAGACGGCCTACATGGATAAGACCGACGAAAAACGCGAAGTGGATCACTTGGTTTACGAGGGTTATCGCGTCCCTAATTTCATACGCTTGGCCTGGACTCTTTTGATTGTTTTCATTTTCGTCTATCTTCTGATTCATATGTGGCCAGACTTGAAGCTTTGGCTTGGATATGTAGAAGATGCAAGACACTGACCTTCCGGATCCGAAGCCCGAGGAAATCAAAAGCCCCCTCGCCCGAGAAGAACATTTATTTCGCCTACTCTACGGCGTAACAATTTTTGCGATCCTCTATACTTCGATCCACAAATTGTGGGTTCCGCTATTTTTGCGATTCACCGAAGTCAGCCAAGTTGCTTATCAAGAGATCAACTATTGGTTCTTGCCGGCTTTTCTTTTGTTGGCTCACCTGCTCAGAAAACGCCAGCTGGGTCCCGTAGGAAGTTTTCTATGCGGACTTTTAATCGTTCATGGGGCCTGGGAATTGTGGCTCATTATGCAGGGGAAACTTGTAGGCTGGCTCCAGATTTCTCATCTCTTGGGCTCTGCGCCTTTGGCGCTGGTGTCCATCGCGTGGCTTACGATGGCGCGCAAGCGTTCACCAAAAAAATGGTGGGGATGGGTGGGCGCGGTGGTGGCGACTTTTGTGATCGCGCTGCCTTTCTTTTTCGGGGAGCCCAATAATATTCCTCCTTCAACGGGAACTTCAATCGGATTTGATCCGGGCGTGCCGAAGTTAAGCGATGCGGCTGCTTGTGGGGAAAAGGCTTTTTGGACGGATCTTAGTGAAGTTGGCGCGATTTCAAAAAGAGTGGAGTTGAGTCTCGGGACTTGTGGCTTTCAACCGGCTCTGAGCCGGCTGGATTTCTTTCATGGTTTTCGCATCACGAATGAATTGGATCGCAATGCGAACATTCACATTTTGGTTTATCAATTGGACGGTCGAAAGCGGGGGTTTAATCGTATTCTTAAATCCAAAGAATCACTCCACCTCCATCGCGGAAATTTCCAAGTGAATGCTGAAGAATTTGTTTTGCTCTTCAGTGACGCTTTGCCGGAAAGTGGTGCTTCGGCGCTTTTCCCGAATGGACAAATGGGGCGCCGTAAAGTCACGCGTAGTCCCATCGGGATCAGCAGTCTTGATGGAGTAAATGAATGAGCTTTGATCTGATGCGCTACGTACTTGAGTTTGTGCTGGTGATTAGTATCGGGGTAGTTGTTTACGCGGTTGTTAAACGTTCACGACAAGTCTCTGAGAAGGATCCCGAGTGATGAGCGAAAGTCGGCTTTATCTCAGTCCCAACGGTGAATACGAAACAGAAATTCCGTTTTTTGTCGTTTACGAGAGACCGGAGCGGGATTTTGAAAAAGTTCCAGGAGAATTGAAGGGCAGCCTTAAAATCGAAAACGAGACTAAGCCCTATGAATTCCCTTTGTATTATCAGGGCACCGGAGTCGTTGCTGATTCTGCACGTTTTATGGGTGAACTTTCGCTCCATAAGGCCGGCAATTACGTGGCCCAAGTCGCTGGAGAAACCCAGGAGTTCCAGGTGGTGGCACGGGCCGACAATCTAAGTTTCATGCGGGAATTTGGAGTTTTTTTCATAGGAACGGCGATCCTGCTGGTCGTTGTATTTTGTTGGGCAATGATTCGAAAACAAAAAACGCCAAGGGGCACCCAATGAGCGGACTCAGCCGAAAAGAGAAAATCTTTGGAAGTCTTTTCTTTGGATTTTTCTTCACACTCATCATTGCGGGCATCATCGCCAAACGCATTTATGGACACCCCGACTGGATGGTTTTTTTTCACCTCCCGGCGGCGGTACTTTTAGTTCTATCGGCACGCATCCTCTCGCGCCCTTTTCGCGAACGCTACCAAGAAGAAATGGCACGCTACCGAACTCGAAATGTTGACGCGGAGTCTTGAGCCAATTCAAAGCTGTTGATCTCGCAAACTTTCTCGAATCCAAGTTTGAGACAGATGGGCGCTGAGGTATTCCATACGCAGTGAATTACGGCGGCTACATCAAGGGCCCTTAGAAGATCCACACGTTTTTTCATCAGACTGCGGTAGACGCCTTTTTTTCTGTATGCAGGAGCGGTGGCGGCTCCGACCAGGTATCCATAATCTTTGTGAAGGAGTAGCCCCGCCGATGCAACAGGGCGACCTTGGTAGTAAGCGATGTAGGCCTTGGACTTGCCTTGCTCGATGAGCTCAAATTCTTTGCGAAAGTTTCTATCGATGAAGGAAATTCCCTGAGGAGGAACGTTCCAAGCCTCGGCTTGTACTTGCAGCCAGTCCGACTTCATGTCAGGTGAGAGTTCCTTCACTTCAACATCCGTTGCCCCCTCGATTTGTAATGACCTCGGGTTGGCAATCAAACCATAGAGCCGGTCCTTCAATGCCAGACCATGCTTAACGAGAAGCTCATTCAGATTAGCGGGTTTAGATGAGTCACAGGTTTTCCAGCGAAAAGGGAGTCCTTTATTTTTATAGCCCGAAATCGTCTCTAAAATTTTAGCTTCAGCAATGTCTGATTCTAATTCACAGCGAAAAACACCATTCATCACGGGGTGAGGTGCGTCAGGCGTGGTCAACTGAACCCAATTTTCACTAACAACAATTTCATTGATCGAGGAGGCTTTTACGTTTTCCCAAATGGCTCGTTCAACGATGCTTTTGTTCAGCTGCATCAGGACGATCTTTATCATCCGCTACATGCATCTGCAAAATATTGACATCGAGTCCTGAGATCTAATCTGCCGCCTGGCCTATGCTGGCCTTGCATGAAAGAGTTTTACTCTAGGATTTTTAGCTGCGCGCTAAGTTTCAACCTTTCGTTCTTGGGCTCTTCGGCCATGGCATGGGATCCGCTTCCCCAGCATCTTTCCGCCAGTTCTAAAGTTTATGGACTTACGTTAATCCCTGAAATTTATGGGCAGGATGGTGCCCTGCCATCGAACGAAAAGTTTCTTCGATTATATGAAAACGCCGATCTCAAGTCAGCGGTGTTGGCAGAGGCTAGCGCAAGTAAAAATCCTCTGGAGAGCATTGAGTTTTCCTACGAGACTTCCGCTGCCGTAAGCTATGGACTTTCCTCCGAGGGATGGGTCCAGGTTTATCTTCCTACCTTGAAAAAATTTGCATGGCTTCCACCAGATTCAAAGCACAAGATTTTAAAATTAGAAGATTTTTTTTCACAGGAGCAGCTTTTTTATTTGAATCAGCATTGGAATAAAAAACTGCTGAAAGCCACGGACTTGAACAGTGTTTCGGTGGCATTGGACAATTTTCCGCAACTCGTTGGACGACTGGAATTGCCTTCGCACAATGCGAATGTTTCTGGAAATCTCTTGGCTTACCTGAATCCAGACGATTCCGTGCCCTTCGCAAAAATCCCTTTGCTCGGGGCTTCTGCCATCGCAAAAACATTCGCTTCTGCATTAGAGGATTCCGACAGTTGCCGGGCAGAGAGGGAATGTGCGGCTTTAGATCTGGCGCAACGGAGTCTTCCTATCTTGGAAGTCAGGGGTGATTGGTATCGCGTTCCACTCTCGGATGATGTCGCGATTTACAAGGGGAAAAGCGCGTGGGTTCGCTCCGATGAGTCCCGAGGGACACGGGTAGTTCTGTTTGAGGCAAAGGGAAGAGCAGACCAAAGCCGTCGCTATTATGCTAAAGAAACAGCGAAAATGCTCGCCGAGCCAAGTGTGAAGATCCTCACAAAAAAGTTCGTAAATGATCGGTTTTGGTTTGAGGTCGAGTTATTGAGCCACAGTGCCTGTCAACCGGAACTAGGAGCTCCGCGCGTTTTAGCTCGAGGATGGCTGGAGTTGTTAGCCCCGACTGGTCGCCCGCAGATCTGGTACTACAGTCGTGGATGTTGAACTTATAAACGGAGCTCTTTACTTCGATCGAACGATCACTTCAAAACCGCCCATCGACATTCGTTTCACGTTGAAAGGCATGAAATTGGGATCCATTTTCATGCGTGGATCTTTCATGACCTTGTCGTTGACTTTGTTGCGGTGGGCTTTTGATTTGTAAACAATATAAGCGAAGATCACGGTTTCATCTTTTTTCAGCTTGCAGAGTCGAGGAAAGGGCAGGCCCCAAGGTACTTTGATTTCTTCGCCAACACATTCGTAATAGGACAAGGCACCGTACTCCATCCAAA
The DNA here is from genome assembly GCA_964636255.1 of uncultured Bacteriovoracaceae bacterium. Lineage (GTDB taxonomy): Bacteria > Bdellovibrionota > UBA2428 > UBA2428 > UBA2428 > CAXNGS01. The sequence continues at coordinate 20,076 of CAZWNW010000006.1, forward strand.
TTTTGCAGCCTAACTTCGCCAGTTTCTGGTAGCCCTTTACATTTTTTTTCTTAATCGGAATTACGAATCCGTCGACATATTGTTTCATTGTTTTTCCTCTTCGATTTGCAGTTTACAGGTAATCCTTCGATTGGAGGAGGTTTCGGTGCGAATCTTTTCAAGAATATTTTGAGATCATGCAAGTTTGGATGCTGTAATTTGAACTTTGGAAAATTTTACTTCCGACGTCGGAAATGAAGCCGAGAATTTTTTCAAAATCACAAAGCTTATTTATGGATAGGCCATACAAATGTATGGTGTATTTTTCAACATGAAACTGAACGAGCTACCCAGCAAAACTCTTCTTGCTAATACTGTTGCTTTGTCCCGAAAGGAGAGAGAGCTGACTCTTGAAGTATTGCATCATCTTCGCGAGATAGAGCGACGCTTGCTCTACGCGGAATGTGGGTATCCCTCGCTTTTCGAATATGCAGTTCAAGAACTGAAGTATTCGCAGGCTGCGGCACATCGCCGTATAGCGAGCATGCGACTTTTAAAAGAAATTCCCGAGATGGAAGAAAAGGTGGAGCGTGGCGAAATTTCACTCTCGACACTTTCACGAGCGCAGACTTTTTTTCGTCAGGAAAAAGAGCAGGTGAAAAATCGCCAGGAAAAGATTGAGATTTTAAAAGTTTTAGAAAATAAATCCGCACGTGAAGTGGAGCGAGAGTTGATTTCCAAGAGTTCAGAGCCTGCTAAGTTTATTCCGGAGAGACTTAGGCCCGTGACGGAAACTCACTCCGAGCTTAAGGTTCTCCTTGATGCTGAGATGCTTAAAGATCTTGAGGAATTAAGAAACCTTCTCTCTCACGCTCAACCCAATGCGAGCCTGAGGGAGTTGTTGAGTTTTGCTCTTCGAGATTCGCTTTCGCGGCTGCGGCCACGCCAACCAAAAACCAAAGCGGCAAAGCTCGAGTCAGTTCCGACGTTGGAAGTGCAGGTGCCGATCAAGTCCTCTCGTTACATCGCGGCAGAAGTTAAACGTGTGGTTTGGCGTCGAGATGGAGGTAAATGTACCTATAGAGATGCTGTTACAGGGAGGTGTTGTGATTCAAAACACAGTTTGGAGTATGATCATATTTACCCCATATCGCTGGGTGGGGAGTCGAAAGAAGAAAACCTCAGGCTCCGATGCCGTGCGCACAATCAGCTGGCTGCTCTGCATGCATTCGGACATCGAAAGATCGCGAAGTTTGTGCGGCGGATGCGCTAATACGTAGCCGGCGACATATTGTTTAATCTACTTTTCCTTTTTGAGTTCAGCTCTCATATTTAGTGCCCGCTTGGGTACTCAACTCTTTGGAACTGCTGATGCTTTGACGGGGGCGCGGGATGCGCCGAAACTTTCAGCAAAGCGAGGTTAAAATAAATATGGTTGATTTACATAGTCCTGAACTCCGTCATCTCACTCCAGTAGTTTCACGACGAATTTCTTGGTCCAGTGTGTGGGCTGGGGTGGTCATCGCCACATCGATTTGTGTAGTGCTCAATCTGTTGGCATTGTCATTCGGATTGACCTTTGGGGGACCTAATTCTCCTGGAAGCGCCGGCGGCATCGCCTGGACCACTGTTATTTTCTATCTTGTGATCTCGGTAGCCTCACTTTTCGTGGGCGCCGTGGTGGCTGCGCGAATGAGCAACGTGCCGAAAGTATTTACCGGGGTCCTTCATGGTCTTTTGGTCTGGGCAGTCACTGTGATTCTCAGTTTATCGATGATTGTCTATTCTGTGGGTACGGCGGCTTCGTGGCTTACGGGGGCCCTGGGTTCGATGGGTTCGGTCTTGGGTCAGGTGACTCAGGCCGTCTTGCCCGCGGACGTCAATGCACAGTTAGGTCAGCTGGATTCCAGCTTGCCTGAATTGAAAAACGAGGCACGCGAGATACTTCGTCAAACTGATAACCCAAATCTGCAACCGAAAGCCCTTGGAGAGGACGCGCGCGCCGCGCGGGGAGCCATCGGTGATGCTGCTCGAGATGTAATGAAAAGTCCGGGCGACGCAGGTGCAGATTTGCAGGCCCTATGGGGCCGACTGGTGAGAATCAGCGAAGGAACCTTGCAGTCGATATCAACTGAGGATCTAGCAAATGTGATCGCTGCACGTTCTCGGCTTGGCCAGCAGGAAGCGCGCCAGGTGGCGGAACGCTGGAAGCAGCAAATAGATCAGACCTTGACCAAGATTCAAAACGAATCTGCTGCTGCTTTAGATCAGGCGATGGATCGAGTCGCCTCGGTTTCGCTGATCGCTTTCTTTATATTCCTTGTAGGCGCGGGCGCTTCAGCTTTTGGCGGCAGGCTAGGTACTCCTGCCAGCAGTGATCTGACCTAGTAGTGGTCCTATCACGGAAACACAAAGGTAGGACATCTGCCTGTGCTTGCTATCGGCCAGCAATTTCCCTAGGCACAGCCACGCCAGCTGATGTTATAAGTCCCCCGTGGGCCTTTACGTACATGTACCTTTTTGTGTGCACAAATGTGGGTATTGCGATTTCAATTCTTGGGCCGAGGAGAAGAGGGATCCGCAGTTGCGCTGGTTTAGGGCGCTTGAAAAGCAAATTGCTTATTGGGCGCCGCGGATGGCACACTGGAAATTTGAAACCGTTTTTTTTGGTGGCGGAACTCCCTCGCTCCTTGCTGATGACCTAATTTTGAAAACGATGGAGCGTCTTCGCGGCTCATTTAATTTTTCGAGCAATGTCGAAATCACCTGGGAAGTCAATCCAGAGACTTTGACCGAGGAAAAGCTGGCAATTTTTGAAAGAGCCGGAGTGAATCGGTTGTCTCTGGGCATCCAAAGCTTTCAAGACCATCAACTCGAAAGACTTGAGCGTCGTGCACGTCGTGCGGATAATTTTCGGGCCTTGAGCCTTCTGAAAAGTTTTTGGAAGGCTCGTTGGTCGATGGATTTGATGTTTGGTCTTCCGGAACAGGGGCTTTTGGACTGGGATCGCGAACTTGGCGAAGCTCTTGATTTTCGCCCCCAACATATTTCCGCCTATCAACTCACACTCACTACGGCACGTTCGAAAAATTGGAAGCAGCCCGATGAGGACGAGTTGCTTAATCAATTTTTGTTTACACAGGAAAAGCTTCGCTCCAAGGGGCTTCCGGCATATGAAATTTCGAATTTTTCGGCCGAGGGTGAGGAGTCGCGCCACAACCTGAAGTATTGGTCGTTGGAGCCGTTTCTGGGCTTGGGGCCGGGTGCGGCCGGGTTGATGTCGGGAAAAATGTTGGGCGCCGAGCTGGAATCGGAAGAGGTGCCGGGCGTCGGGCTGGGCCGATCGCGCTTTGGGTTTCATCAAAAAAATCCGGATCATTTTGAAAAGTGGCTAGAGGGGGCAGGGCTTCCAGAGTCTGAGAACGGCCAATGGCTGAAGGTCCGTAGTGGTCGCGAACATTTTGAAGAGCTTTTAATGATGGGCCTTCGAATTAAAAGAGGTATAGCGGCCGACCGAATAGAGCCTTTTTGGGCCGCGGGAGCGGCGGGATTTACTGATTTTCTTGAGGAAAAACAGGGCTTTATATCTTTGAGGGAGGGGCAGGAAGCTCTTCTAAATACCCACCTCGAGAATCTTTTCAAAATTCTTGATGAAATCCCGCCTCAGGTCCTTGACTTCCAGCGCCTAGACCCCAAGTTTTAAGAGATGTCTGACAATGTAAACGGCGACGAAAAATTCAAAGAAAACGGACACTTAAAAGATTCGACTTCAAGCCTTCCGGAAGATCCCGCCTTGGACGAGGTCCAGGAGGTAGCGGCAGATACCTCTTTAGAGGATTCTGAGGGAGCAAAAAGTACCTCTTCGGAAGCAGCTGCTGAAACGGTCTCCCCCGAGACCCTTCTTTCCGAGTGGAAAAATCGGGCGGCTTATTTGGCAGCCGAGATGGATAACATGCGAAAGCGTTTTGTGCGTGATCGCGCGGATATCATCAAGTCGGCCAACGAAGATCTTTTGAAAGGTCTTTTGCCGGTTTATGACAATCTTTTCCTGGCTCTGCGTTCGATTCGTGAAACGATCGAAAAGAAAGAGAAGGCCGATGGCGTGGCCGCAGCCGAGAAACTTTTTGAAAATCTTTTGAAGGGTGTCGAAATGACCTTTCAAGGTTTCGAGCAAAATTTGGATCGAGTGGGCGTTAAGGTTCTAGAGGCGGTCGGCGAAAAATTCGACCCCAGCATTCATGAGGCGGTTGGACAATCGTCGGATGCAAATTTCGAAGACAACGTGGTAACCGCGGAATTTCAACGCGGTTTTATGTTGAATGGGCGTGTTCTGAGAACGGCGCGCGTAATCGTTAACAAAGTATCTCAATCTTAAAGGAGATTTTATATGGGAAAAATTATCGGCATTGACCTTGGAACCACCAATTCCTGCGTAGCTATTCTGGAAGGTGGCCAACCAAAAGTAATTCAAAATAGCGAAGGCGCACGCACAACGCCCTCGGTTGTGGCATTCAACGATCAGAGTGATCGTCTCGTGGGACAGATCGCAAAAAACCAAGGGGTGACAAATCCGGATCGCACGGTTTTTGCTGTGAAACGTTTGATCGGTAACCGCTTCGATTCCGAGCAAGTTACCAAGGCCCTGGGGGTTTTACCCTATAAGGTGATCGCGGCCGACAATGGTGATGCTTGGGTCGAAATTCGTGACAAAAAATACAGCCCCCAAGAAATTTCTGCATTTATTCTTCAGAAAATGAAAAAGACTGCAGAGGATTATTTGGGCGAGCCGGTAACGGATGCTGTAATCACGGTGCCTGCTTATTTCAACGATGCTCAGCGCCAAGCAACCAAAGACGCAGGTCGCATTGCGGGCCTAAATGTTCAGCGGATTATTAACGAACCTACGGCGGCCGCGTTGGCCTATGGCTTGGACAAAAAGACCGATAAAAAGATCGCAGTTTTTGACTTGGGTGGCGGAACTTTCGACATCTCAGTTTTGGAACTCGGTGATGGAGTTTTTGAAGTTAAGGCGACCAACGGTGATACCTATTTGGGCGGCGAAGACTTCGACCATCGCATCGTAGATTGGTTGGCGGATGAGTTTAAAAAATCCGACGGCATTGATCTTCGAAAAGATAAGTTTTCATTGCAGCGTCTGAAGGCCGAGGCCGAAAAAGCAAAACATGTGCTTTCGGAATCCATGGAAGTTGATATCAACATCCCCTTCATCACAGCCGATGCCAATGGTCCGAAACATTTGAATGTGAAGCTGACGCGCGCGAAGTTCGAACAGCTAGTTGATGATTTGATTCAGCGTTTGGTTCAGCCCTGTGAAACCGCAATGAAAGATTCTGGACTCAGTAAGTCGCAGATCGATGAAGTGATTTTGGTAGGCGGTATGACCCGCATGCCGAAGGTTCAGGAAAAAGTAAAAAGTATTTTCGGAAAAGAACCCGGCAAAGGCGTGAACCCCGACGAAGTTGTTGCAATTGGCGCAGCGATTCAAGGTGGCGTGTTGCAGGGTGATGTGAAAGACGTCCTTCTTTTGGACGTGACTCCCCTCAGTTTGGGAATCGAAACACTGGGTGGTGTTTTCACAAAACTGATCGACAAAAACACCACGATTCCTTCGAAAAAGAGTCAAATCTTTTCGACGGCTACCGACAATCAACCCGCCGTAAGCATTCACGTCCTCCAAGGCGAACGCGAATTGGCGCAATACAACAAGACGCTTGGAAAATTTGATCTTGTTGGAATTCCCCCGGCTCCCCGAGGCATGCCTCAAGTGGAAGTGACTTTTGATATCGACGCCAACGGTATTGTTCACGTGGGCGCGAAAGATTTGGGAACGGGCAAAGAGCAGTCGATCAAAATTACAGCAAGCTCTGGTCTTAGTGAAGAAGAGATCAAGCGCATGGTGCGCGAAGCAGAGTCGAATGCGGAAGATGATAAAAAACGCACAGAGCTGATCCACGCTCGAAATGCATTGGACGGTTTGATTTACCAGACTGAAAAGTCCCTGAAGGAATTCGGAGAGAAGGTCGATGCTTCCTTGAAATCCGAGGTGGAAGCCGAAATTAAATCTGCGCGCGAGGCTCTGGAAAAAACGGAAGTCACGGAAATCAAGGCAGCCGAAGAACGCTTGAGTCGCGTGACTACAAAGATCGCGGAAAAAGTTTACGCGCAGTCGGCTGAACAACAAAAGACTGAAGGCGCCGCAGGCCCTACCGAAGACGGTGCGGAAAAGAAAACGGATGGGAAGTCGGGCGATGACGATGTTGTCGATGCGGACTTCAAAGAAGTTTAATTTTTGATCTTGCAAGATATCGATACAGGGCGGGAGACTCCTAAGCATGGCGCAAAAACGTGATTATTACGAAGTGCTGGGAGTTTCGCGCTCGGCAACTGCAGAAGATTTAAAAAAGTCTTATAGAAAACTCGCCGTCCAGTTTCATCCGGATAAAAATCCCGGTGACAAGTCGGCCGAAGAAAAATTCAAGCAGATCGCCGAAGCCTATGAGGTATTGGGCGATCCCGAGAAGCGCAAAATGTATGATCAGTATGGTCATGCGGCCAGCCAGCCGGGGGCCGGTGGTCCCGGAGGCTTCGATTTCTCGCAAGGCTTTGGTGGTTTTGGCGATATTTTCGGAGATATTTTCTCTGAAGTTTTCGGTGCCGGTGGCCCGAGAGGTGCAGGTCGTGGCTCGCGGGTCACGCGTGGCTCGGATCTACGCTTCAACATGAAAATCAAATTTGAAGAAGCGGCCTTTGGGATCGAAAAGGTCATCAACATCCCGAAGGAAGTGGCTTGTAAAACCTGTCATGGGACAGGTGCTCGTCCCGGCACGCAACCAGAGCTTTGCACTCATTGTAACGGCGCTGGAGAAATCCGCTTTCAACAAGGTTTTTTCACACTCAGTAAAACCTGCCCCGAGTGCGGTGGAACGGGATCACGAATCAAACAAAAATGCGGCGATTGCAATGGCGCAGGTCGCACGGCCGAAAACGTTAAAATTTCCGTCAAAGTTCCCGCAGGTATCGCCAGTGGGCAGAAATTAAAACTTCGCGGCGAAGGTGAGCCTGGAATGCAGGGCGGGCCGAGTGGTGATCTTTATGTCTATATCGAGGTAGATGATCACCCATTTTTCGAGCGTGACGGTGATGATGTGCACTGTGAAGTTCCGATTTCTTTCACCCAAGCTGCTTTGGGTGCGGAAATTGACGTCCCGACTTTAGAGGGGATCGTTAAATTGAAAATTCCGGCAGGAACCCAGGGCAATAAACGCTTTCGCCTTAAAGCCAAAGGCATCGCGAATATCTCGGGTCGTGGACGGGGTGATCAATATGTCACTGTGCAGGTCGAGGTTCCGACGAAATTGACTGACCGTCAGCGTCAACTGTTGAAGGAATTCGAAAGTATCAGCGGGAAGAGTTATCCCAGCGCTGATGGCTTTGTTCAGCGTATGCGTGATTTGTTCAACTGATCGCTGGGCGCGATTTAGCTTTTCCAGTCACAAACACCGTTTCTAATTGTGCTTTAGCTACGCCAACGCCTGGAAAAAGCCAGCGCCTGCCGCTAGAACAAGGTTCATGGGCTTCTTTTCGATTTCAAAGTTTGTTGCGATGATTTTTCTAGTTTCTTTTGTTTTGGGTGCGTGTACGACGAGTACTCGAATCAGGGATCGCTCTAGATCTTCGAAAGTAGAAAAAATTGATGCAGACCAATTAATTTCACAACCAGCGGATCCCCTAGACCAAGTCACGCAAGTGCCGAACCCAGAACTTTTTCGAAGTTTCCAAGACTCCCCGGCTCATCTGGAGCTCTATTTCGCCGGTCGCAAAGCTTGGGATGCGGGTGATCGACGCCAGGCTCTCCAGTATTGGCAACGCTATATGGGCGCCTCCAGTAATTCACAGTACGGTGACGAAGTCGCCTTGCGCTTTGCCGAAGAAGCCCAGGATCGTTTCGACGATGAAACGGCTTTGGCCTACTGCAATCGTGTGATTCAGATGAATCCCCCATCAAAGCTTCGTGGCGAAGCACTTTATTTGCGCGCAAAAAGCGAGCGTCGGCTCGGAAATGTGGGCAAAGCCCTAGAGTCGCTTTCTCAGATTCGCTTTGCAGAAGTCGAGCCCACCTTAACTCCGCTTATTTTCTTCTTTTGGGGAGATGTGGCAGCAGAAGCCGGTCGTTGGCTCGAGGCGACCTTGGCCTACGCTAAAGTATGGTACTCAGATAGCGATCCAAGGCGAAAAGCCTCGGCCGAAAAATTAGTCATCGATCAGATCGATCGCCGCTTGGGCGAACCCGAGCTGAATTTTCTACTAAAAGAATACACAAACACCTTTCCCAACCACTTCGTGAGGTTAAGGCTGGTCTCGGTTTACCTTGCCCGCGGAGATCGCACTGCTGCGGAAAATCTTTTGAACGAGATTTTGGGAACTTCCTCGCCTAATTCTGAAGTCTATCGGAATGCCCAAGCACTGTTGGCTCGCTTTGAATCACTTGGCGATGTGTCGACGGGTCGTATTGGCGTTTTGCTGCCTCTTTCGGGTCGAAGGGAAGGCATCGGTCGCGCGATTTCGGATGGTCTGAAGTTATCGATCGAGGGTATGGCAGCCGATCGAAGAATTGAATTTGTATTTGGCGACACCGGCCCTTCGATGGAAACGGCGAAAGCTGCTTTTGAACGTCTACTCTTTGACGAACGCGTGATGGCAGTTATTGGTCCTATCCAGGGTGATGCTGGCGAATATGTTGCCACTCGTTGCGCTGAATTTGCAGTGCCGAACATCACGCTTGCAGCACGTTCAGGTCTTGTTGAAAAAAGCCCCTTTGTCTTTCGCTTGGCCGCCACTCCCGAGAAAGAAGTCGATGCCTTGGTGAAATACGCGGTGAAAAATTTGGGTGCTAGCCGTTTTGCAATCCTCTTTTCTCGGGCCTCCTACGGCGAAGTCTACGCCGATGCGTTTTTTAAGGCCGTTGAAAATCACGGAGCTACGGTGACTGCGGCAGAGTCATATCTCCCTAAACAAACTGATTTTTTTGTGCAGCTCGACAACATGGTGGGCTTGGCATTTCCAGAAATGAGAAAAACAGAACACGAAGAATTGCTCCTCTCTGAAAAGGAGCGTTTAGGTCGAGAGTTAAACCGCCGAGAGCTTAACAGCCTACAACTGCCGCCGATCGCAGATTTTGACATTCTCTTTTTGCCGGATGTTGCCGAACCCGTTGGGCAAATTGTTCCTGCGCTTCCCTATCGAAACATCACGAAAACACGTTTGATGGGTCCATCGATGTGGAATTCTCCCCGCCTTTTGCAACGGGCAGGACAGTATCTTAACGGCGCGTTTTTTGTGGATTCCTTTTCCCCCACTCGCAGTTCCAGTGTGACTCGGAATTTCTCCGAGCAGTTTCAAATTCGTTTTGGCAAAGTTCCTACTTCAATGGCTGCAATTGGTTTTGATGTTGGGCTCTCACTGCGTCGACTTTATGAACGCGTCGGTGTGCCGACAAGTCGGGAAAGTTTTCGTTCGCGCCTTGCAAGTCTGGGCGAAGTCGATGGAGCCTTGGGTTTATTGCGATGGGATTCTACTCGGGACGCTTTGGCTGAACTTCAACTCTTTCAGGTGAAGCGAAGCAGTTTTTCTCACGAAACTGGTATTCGTTAATCAGTAAATTCAGCGGCAACAGGGATATTAAGGCCGTTGACTTCTTTCCTGCTTAGTTTGGAGCATCTTGGAGCATTTCTAGGGCCCCAGAATCATTCACGATAACTCTATGCGCCGTAATTGTTTGGGGGGTCAAATTGCCGACGTCTCCTTTCCTTAAGGAATTCCTAATGGGGGACGAACAGTGACCAAGAGGAGGGTGCCAAGTGGCTCCAAAAGAAATGGACGATATCGTGATCCCTGAAAGTCTTCCGATGCTCCCCGTGCGAGATGTGGTGGTGTTCCCATTTATGATTCTACCTCTTTTCGTCGGACGAGATTCTTCGATACGCGCCGTGAATGAAGCACTGGCCCGTGATCGACTGATCTTCCTGAGCAGCCAAAAGCAAATCAGCGACGACAATCCCAATCCGGAAGAAATCTATACGGTGGGAACGGTTGCAATGATTATGCGGATGCGCAAGCTTCCTGATGGTCGAGTAAAAATTCTCGCCCAAGGAATTGCGAAGGCGCGCGTGAAGAATTTTGATCAAACTTCACCCTTCTATAAAGTCTCGGTGGAACGCATGCCCGAGCAAGTGACGACTGAACGCAGTCCAGATGATGAAACGCTGATGAGTTCCGTTAAGGAACAGCTCGAGCGCGTAATTCATCTTGGAAAAATGTTGTCACCCGACATTTTAGTTGTTGTCGAAGAGATCGCAGACCCCGGAAGACTTGCCGATCTCATCACCAGCAATCTTGGCCTTAAGGTAAAAGAGTCGCAGGAAATCCTCGAAACAGTCGATGGAACCGAGCGGCTGCAAAAGGTCAAAGCCCTCCTAGCTAAAGAGCTCGAAGTCTTGAGCGTGCAAGCCAAGATGAGAAATCAACAAAACAATGATCCTGCCAAAAACCAACGCGAACAGTATCTGCGTGAACAAATGCGCGCGATCAAAAACGAGCTTGGTGAAATGGACCAAAAGCAGGACGAAGTGAATGAAATTCGCGAGAAAATCGAAAATGCGGATATGACTGATGAAGTTCGTACCGAAGCGATGAAGCAACTGGCGCGTTTAGAGCGCATGCATCCCGACGCATCGGAAGCCTCCATCATTCGTACTTACCTGGATTGGATGATCGATCTTCCCTGGACACGCTCCAGTGACGATAAGCTCAATCTTGTCGAGGCCAAGAAAACATTGGATGAAGACCACTTTGATTTGGAAAAAGTCAAAGAGCGTATTCTCGAGTTTCTTGCAGTCCGCAAGTTGAAGAGCACCAACAAAGGTCCGATCCTTTGTCTCTCGGGCCCTCCGGGTGTCGGAAAGACTTCACTTGGAAAATCAGTCGCGCGAGCTATGGGGCGCCAGTTCGTCCGTATATCGCTCGGCGGAGTTCATGATGAAGCCGAAATCCGCGGACATCGCCGAACTTATGTGGGTGCGATGCCGGGTCGATTGATTCAGGCACTGAAACAAGCCAGCACTAACAATCCAGTCATTATGTTGGATGAGATCGATAAACTAGGACAAGATTACAAAGGTGATCCGTCCAGTGCATTGCTTGAAGTCTTGGATCCAGAACAAAACTGGAGTTTCCGAGATCATTACTTGAACCTGGCATTCGATCTCTCGAAAGTCATGTTCATCGCAACTGCGAACGTTTTGGAAAACATTCCTGGTCCACTGCGTGACCGAATGGAAGTGATCCAACTCGCCGGTTACAGCGAAGAAGATAAGATCCGCATCGCTCGTCAATATGTGATTCAAAAGCAAATTGATGAAAATGGAGTGACCAAAGAACAGGTTACCTTTACGGACGACGCGCTTCGAAAAATCGTTAGCCAGTACACACGCGAAGCCGGCCTTCGTAATATGGAGCGCCTCATTGGAACCTGTGCACGAAAAGTCGCAAAAGATGTGGCCACTTGGGATGGGGCAGCACCCTTCCCGGTTGTTCAGGTCACAGAAAAGATCGTTGAGAAGTTTCTTGGGCCACCTAAATTTTTGAAAGAAGATCTGCGCGAAGAGCATGAGATCGGCTGTGTTACGGGCCTTGCTTGGACACAGTTCGGTGGTGAAGTTCTAGAGGTCGAAGTCACAGCGATGAAGGGTAAAGGCGGAATTATTCTGACCGGATCTCTGGGCGATGTGATGAAGGAATCTTGTCACGCGGCACTTTCCTGGATTCGGGCCAACGCTCGCAGCATAGGAGTTCCAGAAGATTACTTTGCTAAAAACGAAGTGCATGTTCACTTCCCCTCAGGTGCTGTGCCAAAAGATGGTCCTAGTGCGGGTATTACGATCACAACCGCAGTCGTGAGTCTCATTACGGACAATCCAGTTCGTAAAGATGTCGCCATGACGGGTGAAATTAGTATTCTTGGCAAAGTGCTGCCCATCGGCGGAGTGAAGGAAAAGGCTCTTGCGGCAATGCGCCATGGTTGTACTAAAGTGATCATTCCCTTTAAGAACGAGAAGGACCTGGTAGAAATCCCAGTCGAATACAAAGAGAAGCTAGAATTTGTGGCGGTGAAGCGCATCGAAGAAGTTCTAGACCAAGCTTTGATGAACCCTGTTAGCAAGGGTTCCAAGCGCAAGGCGCTTTCGACTTCTGGTGGATCTAGCAATAACGGAGGTTCCAGCAAAACTCCGGCGGCTGCAAAAGATAAAACTACGGTCGAAGAAGCGGCTTAAAGTTCTTGCCCCTTTGGACTCAAGAGCTTCCCTCGGAATCTGACCGAGGGAAGCTCTTTTCATTTCCGATATTGCCGACGAGCAAGCTTCAGGGCTAGTTTAAGACGAAATGAGTTTCGCAGCTTCTCTTCCATGGATTGTCTTTCACATTATCATTTTCATTCTATTGGCCATGGACTTGGGTATTTTCAATCGCAAGGCCCACGAAATCAAATTTCGAGAAGCCGTGGGGTGGAGCCTCTTCTGGATCGTTCTTGGGCTGGGATTTTCTGGGTACATTTACTACCTACAAGGAACAACCGCTTCGCTGGAATATCTCTCTGCCTATATCGTTGAGAAAAGTCTTAGCGTTGATAATCTCTTCGTGTTCGCATTGATTTTCGAAGCCTTCCGCGTCGAGCGAAAGCATCAACATCGTTTGCTGTTTTGGGGAATTCTGGGTGCCATCATTTTACGGGGAATCATGATTTTTTCCGGAACGGCGTTGATCGAGAAATTTCATTGGTTGATCACCGTCTTTGGTGCCTTTTTGATCTACACGGGGATCAAATTTTCCGTTGATAAAGATGATGCCCTGGATCCAGAGAACACTCTTATGATGCGCGCCGCCCGGAAGGTGCTTCCTGTTTCGCAAAATGAAAAGGCTTCGAGCTTTTTCGTGCGCGAAAACGGAAAATTTCGAGTCACTCGTTTGTTTTTGGTCCTTTTGGCGGTGGAAAGCTCCGATGTTGTTTTCGCACTGGATTCCATTCCGGCTGTTTTGGGCTTAAGTCGTGATCGCTACATTATTTACACCTCAAATATCTTTGCGATTCTTGGACTACGTTCGCTCTTTTTTGTCCTTGAAGATCTTTTAGAGCGCTTTTGGCTTCTTAAAAAAGGACTCTCGGTTGTTCTAATTTATGTGGGACTGAAAATGATCCTCGAAAGCTGGATCCGTGTGCCGCCTCTGGTGAATCTAGGGATTATTATTGGAACGCTTATTCTAGCGGTCGTATTAAGCGGCTATATTCCCAAGCCGGGTGGAAACAAAAAAACAAAGTAAGGCGATCAAATTTCTTCGCCGAAAGTGAGTGTTTCGACAAGATCCGCAAGTTCGTGGAGTATCCACTCATGGCATTCTTGGATCCGCGGAACGTCTTTCGTATGGTCAACGCAGAGTACGTGGTCGGCCAAATTTTCAGAGACGATTTTACCCCCAGCACCTCCGGTCAGTGCAACAGTGCGCGCGCCTAAAGCACGTGCGGCTTTAAGCCCAAGCAAGACGTTTGGCGAGTTGCCGCTGGTCGAAATGCCTATGACGACATCTTCCGGACGGCCCAGAGCCTGAACCTGTTTTTCAAAAATGAAATCAAAACTAAAGTCATTGGCGATGCAGCTGATGAGGGGCGCGTCTGCAGTCAGCGCTACGGCGGCCATCGGCGGGCGATTCAGGCGATAACGATTTACGAGTTCGCCGACAAAGTGCATGGCATCACAGGCCGATCCGCCATTTCCGAAAATTAAAATCTTTCCTTTGTTTTGGACGCAAAGATGGAGCTCATTGGCGACTTCAAAAAATTCATTTTGGCTTTTCTCCCAGAAAATTTTCTTCGCATTAATACTTTGCCAGAGATTGTTGGAAACTCTTTCTTGAAGTTCCTTTTTCATAACTATTTCCCGCCCAATTCCAGGCTCAGCCATTCCGTCATCTTTTTCAGGCCATCGCGTAGAGCCGTTTTGGGTTCCCACGAAAGTTGCTTTCGCGCTCGCGTAAGATCTGGCCTTCGCTGTAGTGGATCGTCTTGAGGGAGTTCTTGGAAAACGATTTTGAGTTTTTTCTCAGGGAAAATCTCGTCCCGAACTATTTCCGCAAGTTCCAAGACGGAAAATTCCCGATCGTTGCCGAGATTCACGGGCTCCAAAATCTTTGCATCAGCATATCGGCGAATGCCTGCCGTGAGGTCGTCGACATAACAAAAACTGCGCGTTTGTTTGCCGTCGCCATAAACAGTGAGATCTTCCCCTTTTATTCCCTGCACCAAAAAATTTACGACGACCCGGCCATCATAGGGATTCATGCGCGGACCATAAGTATTGAAAATGCGTACCAATCCATGAGTAGTTTTTTTCTTCCAGTTATGGGTGTAAAGGAGGGCCTCGCCGAAACGTTTGGACTCGTCGTAGCAAGAGCGTGGACCGAAACTATTTACATTGCCCCAATAATCTTCAGGTTGAGGGTGCATTGATGGGTTTCCATAAACTTCGCTCGTCGAGGCGAAAACCAGTCGCGCCTTTTTACTATCAGCGAATTCCAGAGCTTTCTGAAGACCAATGGAATTGACCCAGAGGGTATCAAGGGCCAGTCGTTGATAAATGGGCGGAGAGGCCGGCGAGGCCATGTGAAATACGTAGCGAAAGTCGCCCAATGAACGGCTCCAATCCCAGTCATTGCAGACATCTGCATTGATTGCGGTGAATTGATCGCCGTATACTTTTTCGAGGTAGATGGTGTTGTTCTTTGAGGTCGAAGAATAATTGTCTACGCCAACGACTTGATGGCCTTCTTTTAAAAAAGATTCGGCCAAATGGGAGCCCAAAAAGCCCCCGGATCCTGTGATGAGTATTGCTGCTTTTTCGACTGCCATTGAGGCCTCTGAGACTAGAACCCTATTGAGAAATCCGCAAGAAGTGTGCGGAGGGCAAAGTGCCACCAGGAGACCAAGCTTTCTTGCCCTTCAATAAATAAGGATTTAGAGTCGCCTAAAGCATCCATGTCAGCAACGCGAGCAGCACTTCTTCGTCATTCCCGGTGGGTCATTGCGGGCCTACTACTTTACTGGGCTCTTTCGCGCGGACAAATCGATGTGGCTCTTCTCAAAAACCTATTGGCAGATCCCATCTTTGCCCTGGGATTGATCGGACTACTTTTTCTGCAGCTTGTAGGAAATTTTTTCCGTTGGAAACTGCTTTTAAAAAGTCAGGAAATTGAGGTGCCTTATCGCGATGCTTTTCGTTTGGGTATGGCGGCGCAGTTTTTTCAAATCTTAGGCCCCGGAACATTGGGCGCGGATGTCGCCCGCAGTCTCTACATCAGCAAATTAGCTCCTGAAAAAAAACTCAGAGGATTGTCCACCGTCCTTTTGGATCGCGTTATGGGCTTATGTGGCATGCTTATTTTAGGCGGTTTTTGCTTTTTGTGGTCACTGTCGCATCTACAGACTTCGACTCATCGTCTGATGCCTGCACTCATTAGTTTAGGAAGCTTGCTTGCAATCTTGGCGGGTCTGGTTGTTGTGGGGCTCCTCTTCCTGCCCTTCTTTGTGCGCTTCTTAAATATTGCTAAAGATGGTACTCGGCGGCAGCGGCTTCTAAAGATTCCGCTCCTGGGACATCTTTTTGAAATTATCGAATTGTATTCGGATCGGCGCGATTATTTATGGGCAGGGATCGGGGTATCGGTCATCACGCATTGTTTCTCCCTTGTTGTAGTTTATCTGTTGACGCTTAATTTTTTCGGAGGACTTCAAGGCATAGAGGCGGCTGAATTTTTTCTCGGCGTTTCAATGGGCCAATTGGTTGTTGCTCTTCCGTTGGCGCCCTCGGGCATTGGTGTGGGACAGATCGCCTTTAGCTCGGTATTTGTTACTTTAGGCTGGCCATCGGAATCCATGGGAGGTTCGCTGATTACAGCTCTTCAAATATTGGTGCTGCTCACCAATCTTACGGGCGTGCTTTTTGTGATGAAAAGAGAAAAGAAGTCATGAATTCTCCAAGAGGGGCGGTGCAGAGTCACGCCCTTCTCCTTTCGGCACAACTCTTTCGTGAAAAAGATAAAATCGTTCGACTTCTAACTTTGGATCACGGAAAAATTGCGGCCTTGGCTCCGTCGGCTGCAACCTCCCAAAAAAGATTTCCGCCCGCACTCCTAGAGGGTTTTGTGCATCTCAAAGCTTTTTTGCATCTCCCACGCGGTGGATTAGAGGGGCGCGAAGTCGCACTCTGGACGCTGGACAAGGCCGAGCTCCTGGGAGCCTTTGATCATTTTCGGGTGGGTTATCATGAAATTTCGGTGGGCACTTTTCCGCTAAGACTTGTGGCCGATATTGTTCCGGATGGCCCCGCGGATCCTGCACTTTTTAAAAGTCTCGGTCGTTTTTTAAGAGACAGCGCGGTGCTCGATTTAAAAACTTCGACGTGGTGGGCCCCTCTAGCATTTTGGACCTGGTTCACACATTTTTTAGGCTTCGGTGATTTGACCGAAGATATGGAAAAGGCTTCATCCGAGCAAAAATCTTTTTGGACGAGTTGGCACGCACATTTGGCCCGACCCGAGGCAGAATTCAAAAGCCTCTTCCAGCAGATGTCCCAGGCCGATTTGCCGCCACTTCGAACTATTGAATTGGTGGCCATTTACGAGCGATGGCTTGCCTTGTCCTCTCTTCACTGGAATTATTTTGAACAGAATTTGAGCGAACTGCGATGAGACTTTTCATACCTGTGTTGAGTATTCTTTTTGCGAGCGCCTGCACTGCAGGAACGGGGCCTTCCACCCAAACGCAAAATTTTGAATTCTGCGGGAAAAAATTCAAGTTAGAGCTGGTCAAAAGTGAAGTCCTTCGCACTAAGGGCCTGATGGAACGCGAAGGCCTTGATGCTATGTCGGGAATGCTCTTTGTCTTTCGTGATGAGGCCCTCCGGAGCTTTTGGATGAAAAATGTTTTGATCCCACTCGACATTGCTTTTTTAGATTCCCGGGGTCGCTTGATCAATGCGCATCGGATGAAAGTCGAAAGTCCCCTGCTTCAAGATCATGTGCGAAAGCTTTACAGTTCAGAGGCTCCTGCGCAATTTGCACTGGAAGTTGCTGCCGGAACTTTCACGCAACTTCCAGCGGCCGAACTTAAAAAATGTTTTCTCAAGCCGATTCCTAAGATCGACTCTACCGTCGAATAAGAAGTCTCATTCATAGCGAGTTGATTCGCTGAAACGGATTTTTGCACTTGTGGCGGAGGGTTGCGCTTCTGCTCTTTTGGGATTGCTTTTAGGAGATTTTTTCGAGGCGGACATAACTGCATAGACGACCGCACCGATGACTGCGCCGGAAACTACGATGGCGCCGACGCGCGACGATGCTTTGGGGGCAGTGTAGCGAGCATCACTCGTGCCATCAGCAATTTTTGGATAAAGCTTGGAAATCGGCGAAACGTTCGCGAACGAAAGTTTTTTCCCGTCCAATAGATCATTGAAGGAGATTTCATATGCCCCCCGCCAAACTTCGTTTTCGGCGTTCAAAACGATGGAGGTCGCCGTGTAACTGTAGACTCCTTTTTGACTACAAGTGGGGTCATCAAAGGCAAGTTTCTGCGAAGGGTTCTGCTCGGCATATTGGTAGGAAATACGAGAGCGAACGGTGGCTTCGATATCTGCCGGCAAAGGATTGGCCAATGTTGCAACGGCTTGAAAAAAACTGAGACATAAGTTCATAAAATACTCCTTCTATTTGTTTACTTTCTGGGGATAGTGAATTTGCACGCGTTGAGTGATTTCATCGTTTGAGTGGCGCGCGCCGGAACGTAAAACTTTGATGTCACTCCATAAAATGGGTTTCATGGGTGCGATATCTTTGGCCGCCATGATGCGCACTTCCGGGTATTGTTGAAAATCCATCTGCAGAAGGTTCCATGCCTGGCTTTTCGTTAGACTCGATCGAGATACCTGAACCATCTCGATCGCGACGGGCTCTAAGTCCTGTCCCTTGAATACCGGAATTTTTGTAATCATGGCGACCAGTTTTTCTTCGCGATCCAAAACCTCACTTTTCGAGTTCGAGGTGCCGGCCAAGAGCGCCAGTAAAACCAAACCTAGTAGGGGCAAAACCCAGTGACGACGGAGAGTCTTTAGGAGGCCTTGGGCCCGAGAAATGTCTGGTGGACTGCTACTTTCCTGTGGGGCAGTCGGTAGATCTTCCAGCCAGGGCATTTTTATTTTGTCCATTTGTAGTCTCCAATAATCTTTTCGTAGCGTTTTTCGATTTCTTGCTCAGCCGTGAGGCGGCGGTTGTTTAATTTTTGAAGTCCAACGATGGTGAAACTGATCGCTAGAAGAAAGGACACTGCTTCGGTGATCATCGCGCTAGCCTCCTGGGGTGATAGTAGCGCCAATGAGGATCATCGCCTGCGGGACTTTGCGATGAAGCAAAAACCTGAATGCCAGCGACTTCTGTCATGTGCAAAATTTCGATGTATATACTGTCTTTCACTCGTTCTATTTTTAAAGCCTCGGGTATTGTGCAGAGATTCGCGGGAGGCGGACGACTAATATTCGCGCGCGCAGAGGGATAGAATTTTTTTGATCCCAAGGACACAATCTCCCCTACAATGAGAGCCTCAAGTCCCGTCTGGTAGGCTTGAACTAGCCGCGCTGAGGATTTCAATACAGCCAGGCCATAGCCCGTCGCGGCCGCGGCTGGACACAGTATTTTTAGTTCCCGCAATCGTCGGTTCGACCACTGAAGTTGCTGATAGTGAAAACGCAGTCGCGCCGCGGATTCACCTGCTGTCTCGTCAAGCTTCGACCAGATCGCGACCTGATTTGTATTCGACAAGAGATTAACTGCCATGGGCACCGCAAAGATGGCGCCCAGAAGAATTGGAAAAAGAAGAATCATGACGCGTTCCTCGATGTAGTTTTTCTTCCGACTTCTTGCTGGAGGCGAATTTTCCATAGCTGAAATGTGAGCCGGGTGTGGGCCCCCCTACAATCGATCGACATATGTTCTCGAAGTTTTTGGGGCCAGAACGAATGAAGTTCACATGGGCGAGAGAGATCATAGAGTCGAGCGCGACTCATTGTCGTGGCATCAATGAAAAGCAGATGATCAATGAAAAGACCTGCTGAAAATGCCAGAAGAAAAAATGAAATCGGTAGCCATGCAATGATGCTTAGCAAGCTAAACTCCACCATCAGCTGTCCCGATTTGCGTCGCGCTCGATTCATCTCACTTTTCCTTTTTGCCTTCGGCCATATGGAAATCGTCCATATCACGCATTCGGAAGTCTTCTTTTTTGGAAACTCTTCCCTCGATGTTGCGACCTTTGTTGATGAGCCGATCGCTGATGTTTGCCAGGCGCGAGTGGATATTCGAGCCCAACTTACTGACGATCGTGATCGATCCGATGGCAATAATGGCGGTCAGAATTAAATATTCCGTGAGAGTTTGCCCTCTCAAGCGCCGGACTTTATTGGGGTTAATGTTGTGGTTCTTCTTTTTCATCTTTCCTCCTAAGCCAATAATTTGGCTAAATGTAGCCCGGCCGATTCGGTCGGGGCTAAAATGGTATGAATGGCAGTCAAGGGGAAGGGTCCAAGCCTTGGGACTCAGGACACAATATGGGTTTTCGCTTTGGTTTTCCTTTTGTCCGGCCTGATGTTCTCGGTCGGATTGTGGGTGGGCTACGGTGTTCGGCCACATGTAGAAATCTCGGATGAAGTTGCTTCCGCGGACGACGCGGAAGACGCAGCCGGGAATCGAAGTCCTGCCGGAGCTGCCGTCGAAGATGAGCGCGGCGGAGGAAAATTGCGCCGACGATTTCTTGAGGACAAGCGAGAGGCACTTGCCCGCGAGATGACGGCGCGTACCGAGGGAACAAGACCCAAATCGATTGAAGACGCGAACGCACATTTGGCCGTTCATTCGGAGTGGAATCGCGCGCCCGCTGAGGCTCGTGACGTCGATGAAGATTCTAGCCGATTGAAAAATGCGGCTGACACAGAGAAAAAACGTTTGAAGCAGGGTCCGCCACAAAATGTCAAAGGCCTCTTTGAACGAGCGCCAGCATCGATTGATACCTTTGATCCCCAGCCCGGAAAATTTACGGTCCAGGTCGCAAGCTTTGCTACCGAAGACGAGGCCCGCGGCAAAGTGACTGCCCTGCGCGTAGGCGGCTTCGATGAAGCTTATTTCAAATCGGTAAAAATTCGCGGCGGCGAAACCTGGTACCGCGTATTTGTCGGCTCCTATCCGTCGCCTGTGTGGGCGAAAAAGATGGGTGAAAAATTGAAGCGTCAAAGGATGACTACCGACTACGCCATCCGCGAAGTGAATTGATAAGCTCATTGCCAGTTCCCTCGACTCAAAAACTCGCTCAATTCATCGGTGAGCTGCGGTGGCAGGTGTTCGATACCAATTTCGCTACCGTCCACGTGGAGGGCGCTGTAGAGCAGCGTATGTTCCAATTCGCGCAGGTTGCCAGGCCAATTGTGTTCGCAGAACTTGTCGATCACTTCATTCCTGATGCGGAAGGATTTTCGAAGTCGGTATTCGGATTGAATCTTTTGAAGCATTTTTTCACAGAGCTCCGGCAGATAGTGAAGTTGTTCGCGTAGTGCAGGCAGGAAAATCTGCAGCAAAGAAAGACGGTAATAGAGGTCCTGCCGAAATTGACCGCGCGATACCAAAAGTTCGAGGGGAAAATTGCTAGCCGCAATGACCTGGCATTCCAGAGTTTTAGTTTCGCGTGAACCCAGGGGCTCGATGACTCCGGTTTCAAGGGCGCGTAAGAGTTTTGATTGAACGGCCAAATTCATGCACTGAATTTCATCGATGAAGATGCTACCCTTGCGGGCAAGTTCAAATCGACCAAACTGCCGTTCCCGTGCCGAAGTGAAGGCGCCGCGCTCGTGGCCAAATAGTAAAGATTCCGAGAGATCAGTCGGAATCGCGGCGGAATTGATGGCGATGAAAGGTGCGTCGACACTTGAAAAGCCCTTGGCCTGTCGTCTGTGATTCCAAATCATGCGTGCCACGATTTCTTTTCCGGTCCCGGATTCGCCAACGATCAAAACAGGTATGCGATGGCTTGCGGAAATTTGGATTTTGGCCCACAAGGCTTCCTGGCGCTCGGGCTCCGACCAAAAGGCAAAATCAGCCGGCAGCTTCACTGCGCTGCTCAGCATGGGGGGCGGACTTCTTTTTACGAGGCCTCTTTTGCTTCCCGAGAGGCTTCCATTTTCCAGATCCGGCTTTCCATCAACCACAAACATCACTCCTTCGGGAGAATGCCGAAGCAAGAGTCGGGCCAAGTTCTCGGTAGTCTTAGCGCGGCCTTTAATCGAATCTGGGCCGCAAGCTTCGGCTGGAATCCATGAAAGCGGTCCGGAAATGCGGACAGGCTGATGCGGTGCAATTTTAAATTCGTTCAGAAATCCAAGAGCTTAGCGCTCCCCTCTTGGTCTGAATTCTGCAACGTGTTACTATACGTGACCATATATGCCGCGCAAGAAGGTCTCGACGACGGTCTATTTGACCGAAGCCCAGGTGGCTGCCCTGAAAGAGCTTCATCACCGCACGCGTGTGCCTATCGCCGAATACATTCGGATGGGCATTGATTACATCCTCGAACGCAATTCCCATCGGCTTCCCGGACAAACCTCGCTCTTTGATAATTTCAGTGACGACGAGCTTGGAGTCGGTAAGAACGAGGGCCGGAAGCTAAAGAATGAAGAAGATCCCGGTCTCCAGGATTAGAAATTTTTCGATCATTGCGCACATCGACCATGGCAAATCAACCTTGGCAGATCGCTTTATTGAACATTGTGGCGGTCTCTCGAAGCGAGAAATGGGCGAACAAGTTTTAGATTCGCTGGCCATCGAACGCGAGCGCGGGATTACGATCAAAGCACAAACCGTGCGCTTACTTTTCAAATCGGATGATGGACAGGAATACCTGCTAAATCTCATTGATACTCCAGGACATGTTGATTTCACCTATGAGGTTTCGCGCTCTTTGGCCGCTTGTGAGGGAGCATTGCTTGTTGTTGATGCATCTCAAGGGGTCGAAGCCCAAACTTTGGCAAACGTTTATATGGCTCTTGATCACAATCTGGAAGTGATTCCAGTATTGAACAAAATTGATTTACCATCGGCTGATGTCGAGCGTGTTCGTGCCGAAGTCGAGGAAGTGATCGGGCTGGACGCAAGCCTCGCAATTCCGACTTCTGCCAAGGAAGGCATTGGCATTCGCGAGTGTTTGGAGGCTGTGGCAAAATGGGT
The DNA here is from genome assembly GCA_964636255.1 of uncultured Bacteriovoracaceae bacterium. Classification (GTDB taxonomy): domain Bacteria; phylum Bdellovibrionota; class UBA2428; order UBA2428; family UBA2428; genus CAXNGS01. Next base: position 42,438 of record CAZWNW010000006.1, read on the forward strand.
TCCTCCACCCAAGGACGAGCCTTCGAAACCGCTACGTATGTTGATCATGGACTCGTGGTACGACAATTACCAAGGAGTGGTCTTGTTGTGCCGAATTATGGAAGGTTCCATTGCGGTCGGCGAGCGCATCCAGATGATGCATATGAATTCCCTGATCGAGGGTGAACAAGAAAAGAAGTGGTACAGCGTAATTCGGGTTGGGTATTTTGCGCCTAAGGCCGTTGATTTGGAAAGCGCTGGCCCCGGAGAAGTTGTTTTTGTCGTGGGCAATATCAAATCCGTTAGGGAAACGCGTATCGGTGATACCGTGACTCACTGGCCCCAGCAAAGCAGCGATCGAAGCGTAGTTGCGGCGACCGAGCCCCTGCCGGGATATAAACTAGTTCAGTCAGTCGTCTTTGCGGGCATATTCCCCACCGATGCTGCGGATTTCGATGATCTCCGCGAGGCTCTTGAAAAACTTTCCCTCAACGATTCTGCGCTGACTTTTGAGCCGGAATCTTCAGGGGCCTTGGGCTTTGGATTTCGCTGCGGCTATCTCGGCCTTCTCCATATGGAGATCGTCCAAGAGCGATTGGAACGCGAATACAACATGAACCTGATCACAACGGCACCTACGGTGAAATACCGGGTGACGATGTTGGATGGCACAGAAAAAATGATCGAAAACCCGGCGGAAATGCCCGAGAGGAATTTGATCGCAAAAATTGAAGAGCCCATGATTCGCGGAAGTATTTTTACCCCCTCGGAATATATGGGTGCGGTGATCAAAATTTGCGAGGCTCGACGTGGTATTCAAGAAACGATCAACTACATCACCCCCACCCGCTGTCAGGTTATCTACCGCATGCCTTTGGGGGAAATGGTTTTCGATTTTTATGATCGCTTGAAATCCTCCACTAAAGGTTACGCAAGCTTTGAATACGAGCTTGCAGGCCTTGAGGAAAGCGATCTAGTGAAGCTCGATATTTTGATCAACGGCGACCCTGTGGACGCTCTCTCCTTGATTGTCCATAAATCGAAATCCTATGATCGAGGTCGGGATTTGACCAAGCGGTTGAAAGAAGAGATTCCTCGCCAACAATTTGAAGTCGCAATTCAGGCTGCGATCGGTTCGAAAATTGTGGCGCGCGAGAGTATGGGGGCTCTACGTAAAAACGTTATCGCTAAGTGTTACGGTGGTGATATCAGTCGAAAACGTAAACTTTTGGAGCGACAAAAAGAAGGCAAAAAACGCATGAAGTCGATTGGCTCAGTGGATGTGCCACAGGAAGCCTTTCTTGCGGTCCTGAAGATCGAATAGAAATTCGTTTGTAAATGCGATCCTCAATCGTGCGGGGATTGTGAAATAGTAGTCAGCATCGACAATAGAATTGATTCGTCTGAGTCCATCCCTCATCATAAGGCTCAAATGTTGAAATATTTTTTGTGGATCGGACTCATTTTAAATTTTGCTTCCTGTGCGCTCTTAGTTGAAGCGCAGGAAAAAAAATCTCGGAAGTTGCACGACCGATCATTTGCCTCGGGTTGTGTTAAGGAGCAGCGGCCTTTGGTCGTCTTGGGTGGGGGAATGGAATCAACGACCGAGCTAAGTGTGCCCTCCAAAGCTCGTGTTCATGGAGCTTTTGCTTTTATTAAAGAGCATCGCGCCAATGAGGATAATCTGATTATTTTTAGTGGTGGTCCAGTTGCAGGAAAAAAGGGACGAAGCGAGGCCTCGCTGATGAAGGAAATGTTTCAAGGACTGGCGAAATCCTCAAACCTTAAACTGGGACTTGTGGAAGAAGACGACAGCTATTCCACGAAAGATAATGCGCGATTTACGGACAAACTTCTTAAGAAGCTTGAGCTTAAGAAAAAAATTATATTGATGACCGACCTATTTCATCTGCCTCGGGCCACGCGCAACTTTACAGAAGCCGGATTTCAAGTCTGCTCTGTGATGGTTGTTGATCGCGAACGTTTTGTGGAAGAATTTAAAAAATCTGAAAAAGAAACAAGCGCGAACAATCTTGCCAGATGAGTAGGAAAAGCGTCCTAGCCTAAAAGCAAAAGCCAAACGCCCGCGACCACGCTGAAAACTCCGAAAATTTTACGCAGATTAAAGACTTCTCGCCCCAGAAGAAGAGCTAGCGGGACTGAAATCACAGGCGCCACCGAGGTGAGTACGGCTCCGACGGCCAGAGTCGAATGGCTCAAACCAAAGACATACAAAAAAGGTCCACCAATACTCTCAATCGCGATGACCGGTAGATTACCAAGAAATTCTTGGCGTTTTAAAGGGCGGAAGCTTTTTATCCCGTGCATCACCATGCCCACGAGAGGGCAGAGAAAAAACGCTATGCCCAGCCGAAGTGCATTAACAAAAAATGCATCCAAATTCATGCCGACCTTGGCAATAGCAACAGAATTTGAGGCCCAACAAAGGGACGTCATCAGCGCAAGAAAAACACCAAAACCTACGCTGCCCGTATTTGGCAAAAAGCGTCGCCGTTTGGGAACGTCTTGCAGTCGCGGTGTTGGAGGCACAAGATCCTTGGGTCGTCTGTCGGAGAGAATGACCGTTATGCTTCCGGTGATGACGATTAGAATGCCCACGATCTTAAGGAGGGAAAGGGTTTCGCCGCGAAAAATAAGGCCGCCCAAGGCTGACCACAGCGGGTAAACCGATGCGATCGCTAGAGCTCCGGGGCCGCCCATGCGTTTACTGGCCATCAAAAAGAGCGAATCGCCAAAGGCGTAACTGGAGAGAACTGCCACCAGTGCCCAGTTGATTTGTTCGGTACTGAGCCCGTTCCATTGTTCCGCGAAATTTCCGCGGATAAAAATTCCCGCAATAAGGAAAAAGGGCAGCCCCACTAGAATACGGTAGAAGTTCACGATGTAGGCCGGGTGTCTTTCCGATAACTTGGAATAGGCTAAAACGCCGACGGCCCAAGTGAAGGAGGCTCCAAATGCCGCCAGCGGACCTAGAGTGCTGAGGTTCTCGGAAGATAATCCGCTCATCTGGTCATTTCGCCTTTGCTGACTCTTATCTGAATCACGGGTCGACTCGCAAGTGGCTCATGGAGCCCGGCGGAAAAAGAAAGCATTTCTAATTTAGAGATTCTCTTTTAGTACCTCGCAATCTACAGTTGGACTCAATGGATTTCTTTGAAGTTATCGAAAAACGTCGGAGCATTCGCCGCTTTACAGAGGAGCCTGTTCCCGAGGAGGTTATGAAAAAGGCCTTTCACGCGGCCATTTTGGCGCCGAATTCTTCCAACACACAGACCTGGAATTTTTACTGGGTCCGAAGTCCTGAGATGCGCCAAAAGCTTATAAAAAATTCACTCTCTCAATCAGCTGCGCGCACAGCGCAGGAACTTGTGGTCGTGAGCGCCGATCCAGCTCTTTGGCGACGCTCCCAAGCCTCATTGGTTGAGTGGACGCGTTCCGTGAAGGCGCCGTTGAAAGTAATTTTGTACTACGAAAAGCTCATCCCCCATGTCTATCGCTGGGGATTCTTCAATTCGCTGGCTCCATTCAAGTGGCTACTTTCTACGGCAGTTGGTTTTTTCCGTCCTACGATGCGTGGTCCATTTACTCGCGGCGACATACAAGAGGTCGCGATTAAGTCGGCGGCTTTGGCCGCAGAAAATTTTGTTTTGGCCATCACCGCCCAGGGTTTTGCGAGTTGCATGATGGAAGGTTTTGATGAGTGGCGTGTGAAGCGTCAACTGCGTGCACGCTGTAGTGAGCGTATTTTGATGGTGATCGGTATCGGTCGTGAAGCTGAACGCGGAACTTGGGGACCACAAAAGCGTTTGCCGTTAACGGATGTGCTTAAAGAGCTTTGATCACTTCGTTATTGAAGTGAATTCTTGGCAGCGCTGCATGTTTCACGCACGGTGGCAAAGATGCGAGGATGAATTGATTTGTCTTGAATTTTCACTGCACTACTTCGCATGGCCTCGCATAAACTAGTGACGTGAAGAATCCCGGAATGCTTTTCTTAATTTCGAATGCGTCACTGGGACGGCTGCTTTTTCTTACAGTTGGACCCATGGTTGGGCTACTCCTGTGGGTGCTGATAGAGTCCTACTTTTCAAAAGGCGAATTTTCGCTACCTTCCGGTGTGGTTCCAATTCACTTTGTTCTTTTTGCTTTTCAAGCCTTAACTCAAGGACATGTTTTTCTCATTTTTCATCGCACTTTCTTCAATCGTGAAGTTTTCACCCGCTATCGAAGCCGGATCATTTTGGGAACTACGCTCGTGTTTTTGGGCGCTCTTTTGAATTGGTGGATTTTTCTTCTCATCGCTCTTTTGAATGTTTTTTGGCTTCAGTACCATTTTATGCGACAGCATTTTGGAGTCAGCCGAATGCTGGGAAAAAAGGAGTATTTCTCGAACATCTGGTTGCGAAGAGCTGATCTTTTTTTTATTTCGCTCACTTTTTTCGTGCCACCCTTTCTCTCACGCCCAGACTTTCTCTTTTCACCTGGCGGCATTAACAAAATCCTCATTGCGATTGGCTGTGGGGCAGCGATCAGCCCGCTGATGACTCTATTTGAGACGCTTGTTTCGATTGCCTTCTTAGTGCAGGTGCCCGCAATTATGTTTTCGACCGCGTATCTGTACTACTTGTGGAGATACGAAGGTCGCGAAAAAGCCCTTTTTTCAACTTCGCTTTTCGCTGTGTTTTGGTCAAGCTGGGTGCTGCTCTCGCCGGAGTGGGGCATAGGGGCGAGTATTGCTACTCACAGTCTTCAATATTACTACCTCGTCTCGAAAAACCGAGAGAATCCAAAATCCGGAATGAGCATGGCACTTTTTCTCGCTTTTGTTTTTTTTGCCTTTTGCTTTGGAACCCTTCACCTACTCTTTGCTGAGCCCGACCAGATCGAGGCTTCTCTTTTTTTCGAAGGTCGTTGGCTGATGGCCTTTGTTGCCTCAGTCAATATTCTCCATTTTTGGATGGACGGCTTTGCTTGGAAACAACCTCGAAGACCTGCAGCAACCGAGGTGACTTGATCCGTGGCGTCTCCGGTGAAATCGGCCAATTTCACTTCCTAGTAAATTCTTCGATGATTTCGCGGACGCTTTGAATGCGATCGATTTTTTCGACGCTTTTTCCGGCTTGCCAGAGATCTTTGTAGGGGCGTGGTTTTTTCATGCTTGTTTTTAAATCCCGAAAGGATCGGAGCGAATAATAGAGGCGGGCCCAATGCTTAAATTTAGGATGTCTTAGCGCCCACTTCATCAATCCTCGAGCCTCGTAACCGAGACGATCGCTCTCTTCATTTTTGATGACGGAGACAGGAACTCCCGAAAGACGCTCAGTCAGGCGAATGTCTTGGGCTTTCGACTGAACGATCGCATTCTTATATGCCTCGGGGGCCTTGCATTCGGTCGTTGCAATAAAACGAGTTCCCATTTGAACGGCGGCGTAGCCAATATCGAGCATCTTGCGATATTCGTCCGGACTTCCCACGCCGCCTGCGCAAACAAGCGGAAGATTAAGATCTGAGAGATCATTGAAAAGCGTTTGCGGATCGCGGCCACCCGTATGGCCCCCCGCGCGATTATTCACACAGATGAGGCCGTCCACTCCGGCCGCGACTGCTTTTTCGGCCCATTTTCGTTCGGTGACATCATGGTAGACCAGCGCACCTGATGCGTGAGCCCGCTCGACGACCCATCGGGGATTTCCGAGCGCGGTGATAAAAAACTTTATCCCTTCATCAATCGCGATTTCCATGTAGCGCTTCATACGATCCAGATAAATATCGCTTGAGGCTTCAATTAAAAGATTAAGTCCAATGGGTTTCGAGCTGAGTTGCCGAATGTAGCGTAGCCCTTCGCGAAAATCATGACCGTAGACATAGGTGAGGCTCAAGGGCTGAACAATGCCCAGTGCTCCAGCCTCGGATGCAGCCGCTACTAATTCAGGATTGCTGCAAGGATACATGGCGCCACAAATGATCGGGTGTCGAATTCCCATTTTCTGGCAGAAATCGGCAGAGCTTTTCATGCGACTAGGATTTCCTAAGTAGCCACTCGGCGGAGGTGGTGCAGACGATCTCGCCGCCTTCGTTTTGGATCTCCGTTAGAACATGAAGGGCTTGGTCGGTATCGACCTGGGTTAGGGGCGTGACCTGGGCGCGGGCCGTTAAAGTGCCCCGAGCCTTTTTTAAATAATCAACTTTCAGACTTCGGATGATGAAACGTGTGCCTTTAGGGACGGCGGTGAGGACGGCCAGTCCTCCCGTGAATTCGCCCAAATTTGCCAAAGCGATCGCGTGAATTGAATTGAGATGATTTCGAACGCGCCGAGTGTCGTAGAGACGGATCTCGGTGCTGCCTGCTTCGATTTTTACGACGTGAGGATAGATGCTCCCCGTATAGGGGATGAGGTGGCCGACTATACGAGAGAAAATTTTACTCCCCAGGGGCAATTTGTTGAGAGATTTCCAACGACTAAGGACAAGATCTTTGTTCATGGCTGGGACTATTATCGCGATAACTTTGTAAATTGCCAGCCGAATAAATTTGCCAAGTTTTCGATCGACGATAAATCGCGCCAAATAATATCAGTAATCTTTCATCTCCGGATGGGCGATCCTTCTCAGTACGAGGAGGAAAATGTTCTATGGAAAGAAACTTTGAAATCAAAAGAGGGATCTCTCTGATTGCCTTAGCTATATTGTGCAGTTGTAGCCAGCGACCGCAGAATCCTTACGCTAATCTTGAGCTGAGATTCGAGTCCTACGCCAATTGCACGGAGCTGGAAACAGACATCAAGGAACGGGCTTCAGTGCGGCGAAGATTGCTGGCGTCGGGTGGAATCAGCATCGGAAGCCCGGAAATTCTACCGATTTCAACTTCAGCCGAGCCGGGCTATGAAATCACGAACAATCAAGAAAATGGTGTCATCGAAGGTGATAAGTTGAAGCGGAATAGCCACCAAATATATTTCGCACGTGGTGGCAGAATCGAAGTCATTGATTTGGAGACTTTCGCCAAACTGGATTCAATCGATTTTGGGCCTGCGACCTCGATCGAAGTTTTTGCGGATGAAGTCTTTTTGTGGGCACTAGTGAGCGACGACGCATCCACTCGCTTGCTGCAGTACCGAAGCGAAAAGCTTCTGCAACCGACATTAGAGCGCACGTGGTCCTGGCCTGGCTACCTCCGACACAGTCGCATGAAAGACGGGGAAATGCTCCTGGTGCTTGAGGATGGTATCAACTGGGAAGAGAATACGGTAATTCTTCCGGCCTCAAATTCCTATCTAGGTGTGGCCTGCGATCAAACTTATCGTCCCAGTGGTGGTGATTTTAATAGTGCAGTGACGAAGGTCATCAGCCTTGATTTTTCTCGCGAGACGATTCAGCAAAAGGAAATGCAATATCTCGGCTGGTCCTCTGATGTTTATGTTTCGGGCGAGAACCTTTATTTCGTAAAAGATTATCGCATGACCGCGCCCTGGACGCCCGACGAGTGGAAAGAGTGGGATCAGGTTGGTTTTGTGCAGATTCCCTGGAGAAGTGGCGGAGAGAATCAACTTGAGCCTGCTGCCTCTGGAGTCTTTCCGGGACACATTAAAGATCGTCACAGTCTTAAGGAATATTGGGACGAGAGCCGGCCAATTCTTTATGCGGGAACCACTCTGGATAATGGTCAGGAAAACCGCTTGATCGTCTTGGAATCCCTGGATGGCCACTTGAATCTAGCGCATGAGATCCGAGGACTCGGTATCGGCGAGGAAATCAAAGCAATGCGCTACATGAACGAGCGGGCCTATATGGTGACTTTTGAAAACGTGGATCCACTGTACAATTTTGATCTCACTAACAAACGAAAGCCCCTACTTTTAGGAGAGCTTAAGGTTCCCGGATACTCGGCCTATCTTCACCCTCTAAGCGAGGGGCGCTTGTTGGGGATCGGATATGATGTTCGTTCAAACGGCAGCGCTTTGGAAAATGCGGGAATACAGATTTCTCTCTTTGATACGCAAGGAAATAGTCCCGAATTACTGGATAAAGTTATTCTGGGTAACAGGGAAAGTTATTCCTCACTTTTTTGGGACAGCCATGCTTTCTTCCTGGATAAGATTTCAGGAATTTTTAGCTTTCCTATGTCGGAGGGATTCAATCAGAATGGCTCGATCGTGAGCGCGGTCGCATTGCGCGTTGTGGGTGATCAACTACTCGATCTTGCGCGCTTTCGTCACGAGTATTTTTCTGACAATGCGTGCCCCGATCAAAGCCCGGAGGTTGATCGAGTCTTCCGCGTTGACGATAGTCTCCTCAGTGTTTCCGCTAAGGGCATTCAGCAGCATGATTTGTGGGAGCCCGATCAGGTGCAAAGAGAAATGTCATTTTGTCACTTAAGTCGATAGCGAGTGGCGCGGGCAGCACCGCTCAGTTCTAAAAATCCCGCCTTGCATAGTTCCCGGAGATGCCGTTGAAGGCTTCTTCGGGAGGTTTTCTTTGCGGTCGAAATATCGTCGATGCGAAAAGGTGCTTTTGGAAAATTGTCCTGAAGTGTCTGCAGGAGTTTAACTTTCTCGCTTTGCAAACCTTGGCGCTTTTCAGGATTCCATTCGATGTAAAAATTACTGCGCCTGCTCTCTAAATAAAAGGCGCCCTTTAGACAACGGATTTCCAAGGGCAATTTTTCGCTCTCCAAGAATCGCCGACTTCTCCTCAAGGCTTGGTGCAACAGTGCCGGCGTATGGAGGGCATGATAGTGACGTTCAGGATAAATGGCTTGGAACAGCCTCACGGTATCCATCGGACGGTAAAAATCTGAAGACAGAGCTTGCAGGGTTCGATGCACGATTCCTGACTTTCGAAATTGATTTTCTGCGCTGGTGATCGACCAGGAACTTCCGTTGAACGGCGGTGGATTGTAAGTTCCTAAGCGGGGTAACCAATGGAAAGTTTCGCTTTCGCAGAATTGCGTGCCGAAGCTCTTGAGAAAATGTCGTCGGAGTCGCTCTCGATAGGCTGGATAGGCAGTTCCGCGGTAAACATGCTCGAAGAGGTGGAGGTCTTTTTGTAGGAGTGCGCGGTGGAGATCAAGGTCGCGCAAACTCTCCCAATGCAAAATTACCCGAGCCCGTTTTCGTAATCCCTCAATGGGTTTCGGATCGTTCTTTTCATAGGCTTCAGTAAGTGCCTGCCATTTCTTGATAAAAAGCGATTCCAGCGATTCATGGTCCCAAATCTTTTCGGCTGCCTTCGATAGCATTTGGCGTGCCATTGGATAATCGCCCCGGTGGAAAGCATTTTGTGCTGCAAGCTCTAACACATTCAAATGAAGTCGCTTTCGTTCTGGAATTTCCGTCGCCTGCAGTAGGCGTGGGATCAAACGTCTCGAAATCGAGAAGTCCTGCTCTTGAATGGCAGCAGCTAAAAGATTTACTTCACCAATCAGCCGCGGGTACTCATCAAGAAGGGGGCTTTTTAAATAGGCTTCAAGTGAGTGAATGGCTGCGCCGTAGTCCCATTCTTTGATCTGGGCAAAAGCCTGAAATAACATTGCGCGAACGGGCATTTCCGTCCTTGCGTCCGGGCTCTTTAATAGCAACATGCCCTCTCTAGTGGCTCCCATTTGAATCAGGGCTCCGGCATACTCTACCCGTTCTTCGATCGATGCCCTGCGCGTGGCTCGACCTTGAGGCCGTACCATGGGCCCCAGAAGTCGCAAGGCTAGTTGTGGTAATCCACTGCGTCGGCAGACTTCGCTGGCATGTACCCAGTGCTCCGGATGAAGTTTTTTAAGGTCGATTTGTCGAAGCAGGCTGCGGGCGCGAGCCAGTTGTGCCGCTCGGATGGCCTCTTCAATCATCTCCAAAGACTTCGCGTCATGGGTCTTCTGAAATCGCGCCATAAAATATCAGTCCAGGTTAGCATTTTTTTAGACGATGATTAGACTCTAAGAGGAAATCTATGAAAAAAACCCTGGCTGCTTTTGGGATCGCAATAATGCTGAACGCCTGCCTTGGCGGTAACGGTGAGCCGTATCCGGGCCTTGTATCTAGTATCGACTATCAGCTCATCTATGAATGTCAGAGTAGAGAGGGTGAGTATTCTCTAGAACTTTTCGAGCACACAGAAAGCGAGCTTTTTGGCCTTATCCTGAACGATGCAGAGAGCGAGAAGAGCCAAAACTGGTTGGATTTAGAACTGTCCCATATCGAGACTGGGTGGGAGCGTTATCTGGGGGCGGGGGCCGAGTTATTGATTGATCGTAGTACAGAGGGTGAGCAGGGCTTTGAGGCCCATTTGAGTATATTTCCGCTGCCACCTGCACTGGAAACGCTCGAGATTGCCTTTGATTGCCGCTTGAAGTGAGTCGGCTTTTGCTTCGCCGTCCCTGAGAAAAAGTTTCAACTAGCTATTCTTATATTGCGCCCGCAGTTCCTACGATCTAAGTTGAAATTTCAAGATGCAGGTCAGGCACCTCTTGAGCATTCAAGATCTAAAGCCTACAGAAATTCCAAAAATTTTTGAGAGAGCCCGTTCCATCAAGGACGACTATTTCGCTAAACGTGAGGCATCACCTTCGCACTTTCAAAAGGCAACGGCGCTGATCTTTCTAGAAAATTCTACCCGCACTCGCATTTCCTTTACGCGTGCCTGCCAAATCATTTCAAAGCCCTTTGTTCAGTTTCCGGATAAAAGCTCACTCTCCAAAGGAGAATCTTTCGAAGACACTCTGGCAAATCTGGAATCTCTGGAGTGCGACCAGCTGGTCATTCGTTGCACGGAAGAAAATTTGCTCCAGCGAGTCGCTCAATCCTCGCCGCTTTCGATTATTAACGGGGGTGATGGCACACGTGAACACCCGACCCAGGCACTTTTGGATCTTTTTACGCTTTGGATGGGGCCAGCAGGTGGCAGTTTAGAAAAACTGAAAAAACTACACATCGGCATCATGGGGGATCTCTTGCACTCGCGCGTTGCCCGAAGCTGGGGACGATTGGCCGCGGCGCTGGATTTGAAAGTGCAATTTTTTTCGCCAGAAGAGTGGCGGCCAAAAACTTGGGATTTCGCCCACGAGTGGCAGCCTGACTTGGATCCCTACCTGAAAGACTTAGACGCTGTGATGTCCCTTCGTGTGCAAAAAGAGCGTTTCGACGAACAAGAAGTCCGACGTGATTCCGTTACCGCATTCTCTAAAAAGTTTCAGCTGACAGAAGAAAAACTGAATCAATCAGGCAAACCCTGGTTGCTGCATCCGGGCCCTGTGAATTGGGGCATCGAATTGTCGGAAGAACTACGAAGTTATAAAAAATCTTTGATTCTTGATCAGGTGCAGGGTGGTGTATTCTTGCGTGCTGCAGTGATTGAACTCTTTTCCAAGGAAGGTGCTTCGAAATGAAAACCCACGACTCCCGTTCGATAGACGAGCCTGTGCCGGTGACCCTTGCTCTTGAATGTGGAGCTACCTTCGAGGGGCGAGGTTGGGGCGATTTTTCAAAAGCCCGCGGCGGGGAATTTGTATTCTGCACGGCCATGACCGGGATCGAGGAATCACTTACAGATCCCAGTTTTTGCAGGCAGGTCGTGGTTTCGACCGTCTCACACGTAGGCAATACGGGTTATACGGAAGACGATCGTGAGTCGGCAAAAATTTGGGCCGAAGGTTTAATCTGTCGCGTTTTAGAATCCGAGCCCTCCAATTGGCGGGCGCGAAAACCCCTGAAAGACTGGATCATTTCTGAGAAGCGATTTGTTGTGGAAGGGATCGATACGCGTCTTCTCACCACACTTTTGCGGGAAGAGGGCAGTCAGCGCGGCCTCATTTTTGAAAAGGCGAAGTTCTCAGACAAAGAGGCGCAGGAGCAAATCAAAAATCAGCTGCCCGACATGAACGGACTCGATCTTTGCGCCGAGGTGACTTGTTCAAAATCATTTTCCTTTAAGGAAGACTTTCAGAAGAACTATTGGGAAATTGTTCCCCGCGATCTGCGAAAGTCCGAAGTTCGCGCCAAAATCGGGGTGTGGGATTTCGGTGTTAAGAAAAACACGCTCCGGATCCTTTCGTCTTTAGGGATGGAAGTTGAGGTCTATCCGGCGACCACAAAGGCGGAAGATTTTTTAGGTCGAAAAGATCTTGATGGCATCTTGCTGTCGAATGGTCCGGGTGATCCGTCGGCTTCGGGCCACATCATTAGCGAATTGAAAAAGGTTTTGGGCCGTAAACCCGTTTTTGCCATTTGCCTGGGCCATCAGCTGGTTGCACGTGCGGTCGGTGCCGAAACCTATAAAATGAAATTTGGTCACCGCGGCATTCATCACCCGGTCGTTGAACTCAATGCGCGGGGCGAAGCCGTTCGCACGTGGATCAGCAGTCAAAATCATGGATTTGCTGTGGACGCGCAGAGTCTACCTCCGGGCTCGCACGTATCTTTTTATCACGGAGACGATGGAAGCGTTGAGGGTCTGAGCCTTCCCGAGTTAAATTGTGAGACGGTTCAATTCCACCCCGAAGCCGGACCTGGTCCCTATGATTCGTGGGTGCTTTTGGATCGCTTTCTCAGTCGCATAAGGGGGCAATAGGAATTTCATGGCGCAGACACTTCAAGAGTTCTTGGATCGGATTCTGACTCTATACTCAACGGGCTCGCGCTATGAGGAAGTGCGCCGAGCAAAAGAAGAATTCTTCCGAAGGGCCGGCAAGGTGGCCGAAGGATCTGATGCATTTGAACAACAAATGCGTTCCTTCGTGGACTGGTATCTCTTTGATCGGCCATTGGATGGTTTGGATCTTTGTCCCGTGAAAATGTTTGTGATTGAAAATAAAAACACTCTGCCTCCCGAAGAGCTGCAAATTTTTACAGATCTCACAAAAGGAATTCATTCGATTTATGAGTATCTAAAAATGAAGGGTGATGATGTTTACCTGAAAGACCTCTTCTCTAAGGAAAACTACGTCGTCGAAGATTCCGAAATCAATCGAGGCTTCACGAAGGGTGATATCTTTGAATCGCGCTTGATCCGCTTCAAAGACCGCTACGTTTTCGGCGGCTCTTTTGTTTTTCATCCAACCGATGTGAAAAGTTACATCACAAAACAAATTAAGAAGATTCGCTATCAAGATTATGCGCAGCGCTTGAAGCTGATTCATAAATTGGCGACGATGCGTCTCAAGACGGATCAGTACGCCCATATTGACGTTAAGTTCATTTACACTGATCAACCGATGTTTTAGGAGTTTTTTCATGGTGAAGATAACGACTGTTTCTGTAGAGGATCTTCGATGAGCGAGACAGCCGTTACCAAAAAAGAACTTCCATTTCGGACAGTCCTCGTTTTGGGAAGTGGGCCCATCGTCATTGGTCAGGCCTGCGAATTTGATTATTCTGGAACTCAGGCCTGTCGGGCACTGCGCGAAGAGGGTTTGAAAGTAGTTCTGCTGAATTCAAATCCTGCAACCATCATGACCGATCCGGGAACGGCAGATCGTATCTACATCGAGCCGTTGGATCCCATGACAGCCGTGAAAATCATTCGCAAGGAAAGTGTGGATGCCATATTGCCAACCATGGGTGGACAGACGGCGCTAAATCTTATCACCGCACTTTCTAAAATTCCGGGAGCTCTGGACGGTGTGCAGGTCATCGGTGCGAATCTCAAATCCATTCACCTCGCGGAAGACCGCCGCGCATTTCGCGAAGTTCTTGTGTCGATGAATCTCGACAGTCCACGCTCGCAGACGATTCGGACTGTGGAAGAGGCTCAATCATTTGCGGTTGAAGTGGGTTATCCCGTTATTTTGCGTCCGAGTTTCACTCTCGGGGGAACGGGACAAAGTTTTGTTTTCGGCAGCACTGAGCTGATTGAGAAAGTGCAGCGCGCTCTTCATGAAAGTCCGGTGGGCGAGGCTCTCATGGAAGAGAGTGTGTTGGGATGGAAAGAATACGAGCTTGAGGTGATGCGAGATCGGCAGGATAACGCGATTGTTGTTTGTTCGATCGAAAATTTGGATGCCATGGGAGTTCACACAGGCGATTCCATTACGGTCGCCCCCGCGCAAACTTTAACGGACCGCGAATACCAATCGATGCGACGAGATGCTTTGGACCTCATCCGCCGTATCGGTGTTGAAACGGGTGGTTGTAACGTGCAGTTTGCTGTCGAACCCACTACGGGCCGTCGCATTGTGATCGAGATGAACCCACGGGTTTCACGTTCATCCGCATTGGCATCAAAGGCAACGGGTTTCCCGATTGCGTATGTCGCAACAAAACTCGCTCTGGGCTACACCTTGCCGGAAATCACGAACACGATCACAGGAACAACGCGCGCCTGTTTCGAGCCTCCCATAGATTATGTGGCACTCAAGATTCCGCGCTTTCATTTTGAAAAATTTCCGGGCGCCAAAGACGAGCTTGGTCCTCAAATGGCCAGTGTTGGCGAGGTCTTGAGTTTCGGTGCAAGTTTTGGCGAAGCCTTTCACAAGGCCCTCAATTCGTTGGAGCGGAAATGGCCGATCTTTCACCCGGTGGATTCCAAAAACCCCATCGAAGCCTGGCGCTCCGAGGAAGAAGCGCTTCTCCGGCGCGCACATTCTCGTCGTCCATATGCCGTGTGGGACGCATTAGCAACGGGTGTTGAGGCCGCGGAAGTGAGTTTGCTTTCGGGATGGGACCCCTGGTTCACGCGAAATCTTCGACGCTACCAAAAGGAATTGAATCTTGGACCGCGCGCTACATCACTCCCGGTCGAGGAGCCTCGTTTTGAAATGATCGACACCTCGTCGGCCGAGACCCGCGCCCGCACACCATTTTATTATTCGACGCGCGAAAAACTCGGGCGGTCTGATTGGGTCGTGAAGCGATTCCCGGATCTTTATTCTGTTCCTGAGCTGCCGCTCGAGAGTCGCGGTCGCGTTGTGATTTTGGGCTCGGGCCCGAATCGCATCGGACAGGGTATTGAATTTGATTATTGTTGCGTGCATTCGTCGCGTGCTCTGATTCAACTGGGATTTGAGACCATCATGGTCAATTGTAATCCGGAAACTGTCAGTACGGATCCGACGACTTCAACTCGTCTTTATCTTGAACCGCTTCATTGGGATGCGGTGTTGCCGATCTTAAAACGCGAACTTGATCCCGTAGTTGCGGCCGGAAAAGAAGCCTATGTGCTTTTACAAATGGGTGGGCAAACTCCGCTGAAACTTGCAGAGGATGTTGATCGCGCAGGTTATCGAATTTTAGGAAGCTCCAAGGAGACGATCGACTTGGGCGAGGACCGCAAGGCCTTTGCAGATATCTTGAAAGAATTAAAAATTGCAACACCTGAGTCGGTTGTTGTCTCTAGCCTCGATGAGGCCCAATCCGCAGTCGAGCGCATCGGTTTTCCAGTGGTGGTTCGCCCGTCTTTTGTTTTGGGTGGATCGGCAATGAAGATTTGCGCTCATTCGAAAGATCTTTATCAAGCTTTTGCGATGGCAAAAGAAGTTTCCGAAAATCATCCGCTCTACATCGATCGATTTCTGCCGGACGCTGTGGAATTCGACATAGATGGCATTTGTGATGGTCAACGTGCATGGATCGGTGGAGTGATGGAACACGTCGAAGAGGCTGGTATTCACAGCGGCGATTCCAGTTGCGTGATTCCGCCACTGCGCCTTCCGCCGACGGTGATCGACGAAATGGCCGGACTCGCGAAAAAAATTGCTGTTCGTTTGGGAGTTAAGGGACTCTTCAATATTCAAATGGCGGTCTGCAACGACCGTATTTATGTTTTGGAAGCCAACCCCCGCGCCTCAAGAACAATTCCTTTTTTGGCGAAGGCAACGGCTTATCCGATGATCCGTTGGGCGATTCAGGCGGCTCTGGGCGAATCCGTTAAAGAAATCGTCGAGAGTGATCGCATCCCCGGGAATTATCGCTTACCGAGTCACGGATATGCAGTGAAAACTCCTGTTTTCCCCTTCAATAAATTTCGTGGATTTGATCCAGTCTTGGGACCCGAGATGCGCAGCACGGGTGAAGTGATGGGCATGGACTCGACTCCAGGAGCGGCATTTGCCAAAGCCTTTTTTGCTGCCGGACTTTCGCTCCCGCTTTCAGGTCAGGTCTTGATGAGTTTTCGCAACGAGGACAAACCACGAGCATTAGGTGTTGCGCGGATTTTTGATCTTTTAGGTTTTGACTTGCTGGGAACGCCAGGCACTGCGGATTATTTGAAGCGCGCCGGTCTAAATTGCCTTTCGATTCCAAAAATTGGGCAGGCACCGCTAGGTCAAGATTTGCTGTCGGTGATGAAGGGCGGCAAGGTCACACTGGTTGTGAACACAACAAGTGCTCTGGTGTCCTTACGAGACGCTATATCGATTCGTAGCGCTGCACTTCAACTGCGCATCCCGCTTTTGTCGACGATTGCTGCTGCCGAGATGGCTTTGATGGCTATCCAAACCCTCAAACGGCAAGGTTCATTAGACCCCGTTTGTTTGCATGATTTCCTGAATCCGCTCGATGAATTTTCAACGGACCCCTCTCGCCCGGTGACTCTCCCGGCCACAAACCGAATTCACTAAGGGAGCTAAATTCGGGGCCAAGAGCGCCTAATCTTCCAAAGATTGACGCTCATTGGGACTTCTGGCAGCTTAGACGAATTGGAAAATCTTATGATAGAGAAGGTCCCGATTACCGTAGAAGGTAAAAAAGCGCTTGAGGATGAACTTAAGCACCTGAAATCAGTAGAAAGACCCCGGGTAATCGAGGCGATCGCGATCGCACGCGCCCACGGGGACCTTTCGGAAAATGCGGACTATTCGGCCGCCCGCGAAAAACAGGGCTTCATCGAAGGTCGTATTGCCGAAATCGGAGATAAACTCGCGCGAGCCGAGGTCATCGATCCGTCTCAAATCAAAAGCGATCGCGTCGTTTTTGGAGCCACTGTTACGGTGGTGGACGATACCGGCAAAGAAATCGTCTATCAGATTGTCGGAGAAACCGAGGGTGATCTCACCAAAGGCAAGCTCTCCATCAAAGCACCCCTGGCGCGCACTTTGGTCGGGAAACAAGTCGGAGATGAGGCCATTTTGCGAACTGCAAAGGGTGAAAACGTCTTCGAAGTCATAAAAATCGAATACAAATGAAATGAGCCCTACGCCAAGTCGCTCACCCTGGGATCTCTCGGTCCAGTATCTGAAGGGTGTGGGCGATAAGCTGGGGAAGATCTTCGAGCGCGAAGATATTTTGAATCTTTGGGATCTTTTGCTTTTTTTACCGCGCACTTACGAGGACCGCAGAAAATTAGCGAATTTCCAGGACATTCAACGAGCAGCTGTAAGCAGCGAAGTTGTGATGGGGCTGGGCGTGATCGAGCGTTTTGAACGCATGGGGGCGCCTCGCGGTCGCGGGCGATTGGAAGCCTGGTGTTCCGTGCGGGAACTCGAAGCCGACGGAAGCGCACAGGTCTTCGGTCCGGACTACCTTAAACTAATTTGGTTTCATGATCCGGGCGGTACAACACAAAAGCGATTTCCCCCCGGCAGCGGAGTTATTTTTCGCGGTAAAGTTCAAAATTTCCGAGGTCAGCATCAAATTGTTCATCCAGAGCTGAAAAAATCTGATGGTCCACTCGCTCCTTGGGAATTTGGGGGATGGGTTCCTGTCTATCGGGAAATTTCTAATCTCTCGACGCGAGTCACTCGTCGCATAGTCTCGCTCGCTCTTGAGCGGCCGGAAATTCAAATGATCCCAGAATCTTTGCCGGAGCCGTTGCGCCAGCGTCTACAACTTCCGAGCATCATTGAAAGTTTGCGTGAAATTCATTTTCCGAAAGCGTGGGAGCCAAATCCAGAAAATGAATCGCGTCCCGAAGGAAAGTTTCTGGCTCGATTGGCTTTCGAGGAACTTTTCATGATGGCGCTCACTTTGCAAATGCGAAAGAATCAGTGGGGCACTCAAAAGAAAGTTGCGACTCTTAAGCTTCCAAAGATTGGGGCCAGCGATGAGGAGATCCTGGCCGAGTCAAAGGCGCTTCCCTTTCAATTAACGAACGATCAGAAAAAAGCTCTCGGCGAAATTGCCGCGGATTTTCGATTCGAAAAACTCGAGGCCCCCATGCATCGCTTGGTACAGGGAGATGTAGGTAGCGGAAAAACTGCCGTGGCTTTTATCGCGGGCCTTTTGGCCATGCGTGCAGGGTATCAGGTAGCCCTGATGGCGCCGACTGAAATTCTTGCGGACCAGCACTTTGCGAATTTCGCGAAGTTTTTTCCCAAGGATGCAAAAAAATCTCAGCTCCTAAAAGGCGCGCTGACAGCGAAAAAGAAAAAAGATGTGCGGGCTCTTATGGAAAAAGGTGAAGCACAGTTCATCATTGGAACGCAGGCGCTCATCTCCGACAACACCGTATTTGATAAACTGGGCTTGGTGATCATTGATGAGCAACACCGATTTGGAGTCGAACAACGCCTGGGCCTCAAAAAGGGAGTGGAAGGTGTCACCCCACATCTCTTAGTGATGACGGCAACCCCGATTCCTCGCTCTTTGGCTCTTACGGTCTATGGAGATCTTGATTTATCAGTCATCCGTGAAAAACCTGCGGGGCGTCAGCCGATTGAAACACATGTCATCAAGCAACGTGCCCATGCGAAACTCCGCGAACGTCTTCAGCAATTTATTTCCGAGGGTCGTCAAATATATATCGTTTATCCATTAGTCGAAGAATCAGAGGAAATGGACCTCAAGGACGTGACAAGTGCATACAATGATTGGGCAGCATTTTTTGGCCAAGATAAAGTTGAGCTACTACACGGCCGAATGAAAAGCGCCGAGAAGGAAGCGGCTTTTTCTCGTTTCCGTGAGGGCTCAGCCAAGATTTTGGTTTCCACAACCGTGATCGAGGTCGGGGTTGATGTCCCGCAGGCCTCAGTCATCGTCATTGAACATGCGGAACGATTTGGGCTTTCGCAGCTTCACCAACTTCGCGGGCGCGTAGGTCGGGGTGCCGACAAAAGTTATTGTGTCTTGGTCGGGCCCGATAACCCGGGTCCCATGGTTTTGGAGCGTTTGGAAATTATGGCGCAAAGCGATGACGGTTTTGCCATCGCAGAGAAAGATTTGGAAATACGGGGGCCTGGCGAGTTTTTAGGACGACGCCAAAGCGGTATGCCGGGATTTCGTGTTGCACATATTTTGCGTGATGCTCAGATGTTAGAGCTGGCGCGTATTGAAGCTGAAGCAATTTTGGCGGCCGATCCACTTTTAAAGAAGCCGGAAAACCAGCAGCTGCGCGAAATGATCGAGCGGTGGTGGTCCGGGCGTCTTGAGCTGACGATGAGTGGGTGAGCTGACATTGCAGAGCCTGATGCCTTGAGATAACCTGATTACATGCTCAGCGTTTGGCAAATACTCCTGATCCTCGTCATCGTCGTGATTTTCTTTGGCCCGGGCCGTATTGAAAAATTGGGTCCTGCATTGGGAAAAGCGCTTCGCGGTTTCAAAAAAGGACTCGGAGGCTCGGGCTCTGATGATTCTGATTCCGATGCCAAGCTCATCAACGAGCAAAGCGACCAACTAAAATCTAAAATCGAAAGTCTCGAAAAACGAAGTCGTAGTACCAAAGACGAAGATTAAATTTTATTCATTAATCGCGGGCTTCGGTTTTTTGGTCATCTCTTTGCGATCTAGAGTTCCTGTGGCTCTTTCCACTGTTACGCTGTCATCCTTAAGGGAATAGAGAATGCGTTCTCCGTTAATGGTCTGTGTCCCGTCGTTTAGGGAGGCGACCTCCTCAAGAATAAAGTCCCCTTTGTCTGGAAAATATTCACCTCGTTCGCAGGTGGCAATTTTATTGTCCACGCGTATCTCGACCGTTTTTGATAGCAGGATGACAGAAACTCCATCGCGTGTAATTGATCTCAGCTCTTCGGCTTTAAGCTTCGCGCCGCTGGGAAGGTCTGCCGTCGCAGAGCCGATCGCGTGACTCTCCTCTACGTCTTCTCCGCTATCGTCCAATTTGAAAATTAGACCTCGGGCTCGGAAGAATGTGCCATCTTTCATTTCGGCAATGGATTCATTTTTGGATTGAAATTCCAGGCGGCTGATCGTGCGATCCGTTTCGGCTTCTTTCGTAAGTCTTTTTTCCCCGCTTTTGAAGGTTTCATTGAAGGCCAGAATCAAACGATCGCCGCTTGCTTTGTATTTTGGCGCGTTCACTTTTACGTTGTCGATAAAATGCAGGCGATTGGTAGGCGCATCGAAGTTGCTTTGGCGAGCCGTGATCTTCATCAGCTCTCCGCTGGCCAGTGTTTTTTGAGCCTGAGCGTTCGCGAGGATCAGATAGCTGCCGCCCGTGATGTCGATGGAAAGTCCCTTGCCGCGAAGATCAAAGAGAGATTTTTCGCTCCCCCGGACTTGTTGGAAAACTTGAACATCGTCTTCGCCGCGGACAAGTTTAGTTTTAGTGTCGAATTCCACGGCGGTAGTTCGAAAGACAAAATCTTCTGGAGTCTGCACTCGGGCATCAGATTCCACAAATAGTATATCGGTGGCACCTGAATAAAAGGCTCGGGCACCATCAACTTCGAAACTCTTGTCGTTATGTCCCCGAATCGTGGAGCGAGGTAAGTCGAGAAGATAAAATTCCTCGGGACGGAAAAGTTCGGCAGTTTTTGCGCGGAGATCTAATTCGCGTCTTTCCAGTCGGCTTTGAACCATATGGAAACCCCGGATGACAACATCGGGTGCTCGATCGGGAATCATCAGGGCCGCCAAAAGCAGCGTTTGCCTTTTCATCTCGTAATCAAATTAGCATATCTCGCCCTTCTTTTGGCTTCGTCGGGCGAGGGCATATCCTAATGCGGCGAATTATTGGACGTGGCAATAGTAAAGCTACGCACCTCTATAAGGATTTTGAGACAGCTGCCTCCCTTTGTGAATCTGAAAGTCTCCTCTAATATAAGAGAAGATGTTTTCGTATATCGCACGATCTTTAGTCGTAATCAGCTTTCTCAACTTTGCTCTTTTGGCAATTGCGGCCGATCCGTCGCGGACCATGCGTTGGCCCTTTGACCAGCGGCAGATTCTTCTGGCTAAACCCGAGGGACAGAGTTTTCCCGATGATCTCACGGTTGCCCAAATTATGGATCTATTCGTCAAACGTGGTCGGGTTCGATGGGTGACGGCTCAAGGGGGTCGAAATCAACTGGTCCCTGTCGAAATTCCGAGTGACTTTCAATGGAGATCCGCTGACGCCGTCCGCAATCTTGGAACAAAATATCGCGTCGACGGAGCTTTACTTCTGTCGCAACAAAAATCGGAGGTTCAGCTGCACTGGTACTCTGCCGCCGATGGACAACCGCTTTTTTTCGAAACACTTTTTTTGCCCGAGCCCGGCAAAACCGTGGAAATGGCTGAGAAAAGAAAACAGCGCCTTAACGAATGGCTCTCGGACATATGGTCACGCATTCCTGGGCAAGGTTATCTTGTTCGGCGCGACAGCACTAGCGTGGAAATCGAGGGTGCAGACAAGGAAGGTTTTCGCATTGGGGACCAAGTTGAATTCGTTCGGCTCGAAGAAATCAAACGCCATCCTGTTTTAAAGACACTAGCAGAAATTAAATCCTCCATTGCGGGAGTTGGGGAGATCCTCACGCTCAACAGCCCCTTTTCGAAAGTTAAAATCATTTATGAATCCAACCTAGATCCCCTGCGCGAGGGAGACCGCTATCGCCTTATACGTCGAGAAACAAGTGCAGGAAGTATGGCGCAGCTGCCGGGTGGGCAAAGCGCCGGATCTCCGATTTCTCGTCCGCCTGAAACCACTGCGGATTCCGCAAAGTCTACTTCATCAACATTGGGAGGAATGCTTGGAATTCAGAGTCAGTTTTTAGATCTAAGCCTCCGTGGTGGTTATGGAAAACTGAGTCACAGTGAAGTGACGGCTGCTTCTGACACCTTAGAGATGTCTTCATCTGGTTATCTCTTGAAGGCCCATGCGGAACTTCTGATTTCTCGCGATTGGTTCGGATCTTTTGATTACGCATTTGGATTGCACAAGTTTTCCACTGTGCCGACCGAATACGGAGAGTCTTCGATCAGTTCTGGAATGAGGAATTTGATGATCTCAGCCGGCTATCGTTGGACAATCGACGAGGCCGCAGAAAGTTCCGGTGCGCTTCCCACCCAACTTTTGTTTTATGCTGGTTACCACAGGCTTTTGGGGAAAATGGCGCCGACAAGTTCTGATGTCGCTCCCTCACAAAAAACCTACTCGGGACTATTTGCAGCAGTAGGACTGCGAATTCCCATGATGGATATGCTCGGACTCTCCCTGGACGTCACGCGCGCATTTGGAACATCGCTGGGGGAAGCGGTGGAAAGTTCCGGAGCAACATCGCAAAACGTGCTGTGGAGTTATGATTTCAGTTTGGCTTACGCCATGTCACGCACGCAAAACATAACACTCGGTTTTCACGGCATGAGCGCCTCGACAACTTTCAGCGGAGACGGAACGCGAACGACTTCAGCAGCACTAGCAGACCTACGCGCAGTCTACGGCTCACTCGGCTACCAAATGAAATTCTGAGCGCTTTTCCGGAGGCAGGGGTTGGAACTCACGAGCCTGTGGGAAGCCTTTCGTAAATAAATCCCCTCATTGGACACAATACAGGGAAGCTCTTTATTAATTCCGTCGATGCCTCACCCCGGCGGCGTAGGCGTTTTACTCTTCTACATAAAACTTTGCCCGCCTTGGGGCAGTGTCCAATGAGGGGGAAAGGCTTCTCAAAGACATGGAGATTGCCATCTTGGTAATTTTGGAAACTTAGGAAATTTAGAAAACCTGAGTTCATTCACATAAGCTAGATATTTATATCTCTGGATCACTGCCCCAAGGCGGGCAATGGTGATTAAAGAAAAAAAATATACTTACGCCGCCGGGGTGAGGCTTTCACCGGGGTTCCTGAAGTGCATAGCTGTATTGTGATCAAGAGATATAAATATCTAGCTTATGTGAAAGCACACAGCTGCCTCTATTCCCTTCCTAGACTGAAAGGGGACTCATCAGCTTTGTTTTTTACTAAAGTAAATTACTTGAGGTTACGATCGAAGCGCGCCTTTTGGCGGTTAAACCAGTCGCGGAATTTGTCGTAATTTTCGTCAAGCTCGAGAAGATTATCAAGACTTAGATAGTCGGTGCGTGAAGTGACTTTTGCTTTGTCCTGATTGTAATAACTAAATTCATTTTGATTAAGTTCAACAGCTTCCACCCAAGATTTGATCGCATCCTTTAACCACATGGGGACGTTCCGGAGGTCAGCCTCGCGGTTGTAGTTGATCAATTCCTGCTTGATGTCGTGTTGGTTCATGTGTTCTCGTATTTAAAGCGCAAAATGAAGAAGCGCAAGGAATTCCTATCCTTAGAGCAATTTTTCGGCCAAGATTTTCTGCAGGTTTTGATTCGATGCAAGGATTTCCCCTTCAAAGATATCAAAGGCTTGGCCCGAGTGTTTCGATACATGCCCGCCGGCTTCGCTTACCAGTAATGAACCGGCAGCGATGTCCCAAGGTGCCAGTCCCCATTCCCAATAGGCATCGACCCGACCACAGGAAACATAGGCTAAGTCTAGGGCAGCTGACCCATCGCGGCGTACGCCCAGGGTTTCCATGGTCAATTTCGAAAAACGTTCAAAGCTTTTTGTTTCATTGGTCGAGCGTGTGGAAGCAAAACCTGTGATCAGTAGCGATTCCCGCAGATCCTGAACATGACTCACTCTAAGGCGATCACGATTCAACCAGGCCCCCCCACCGCGTGTGGCCCAAAACATTTCCTTTGCGACGGGGTTATATGTGAGTCCCAAAAGTGTTTCGGCTTCACCGCTGGCGTTCCACCGTAAAAGTGCAAGCGTTGTGCAAAAGAAAGGGTAGGCGCGCGCATAGTTGGTGGTGCCGTCAATGGGGTCAACGAGCCAGAAGTATTCCGAGTCCTTGGCCAATTCCCTTGGACTTCTTGTTTCTGTAGAAGCTGCTTCTTCTCCGATAACTTTTTCTCCCGGAAACAGTTTCGTGAGATCTTCAAAGATCGCAGCCTCAACCTTTTTATCGAAGTGGGTAACAAGATCACGGTAGGACTTTTTTGTTTCGATCCCGAGACTCGCAAGGCGCCGATGGTCGCTACCGGGGGTCGGTGAATAGCCCTCGAGCAAAAGGCCGTCGAGGCGGCGAAGCAATTCCTTACAAAGATCTATGCGACGTTCAAGGCTCATGGCGCGCTTCGTTCACCGGCAAACGAGCTTTCGAAGTCCGATGCAAAACGATTTCTTCCGGCACCACGTCCCAGAAGCGCCATCATTTTCGTAAGACTGGCCTCGAAGGTCATGTCCCCGGCCGAGATGGCTCCTGCTTCCAAAGCCTTTCGGCCGGTTGCATAGAGATTGAGGTCGACACTGCCATAGATTGCTTGCGAACAAATAACACAGGGGACGCCCGTCTCGGTGGCACCTCGGATGAGATGAAGTACTGAACTTTCCCCTAGGGGAATGTCACCGGGCCCGAAACCGTGAATGATGAGGCCTTTGACTCTCTGAGATAAGAGCGGCAGTAAAATTTCGACGTTTAGACCCGGAAACAAAAGCACACTTGCAACGTGGGTCTCTAAGCGTGCATCAAAGACCAATGGTTGTGGTGGAAGATCGGAATTCTTCCATTCGACGCTGGCTCCAACGGTCGCCAATGGAGGGAAATTCGGGCTCTCAAAAGCACCAAATTTAGAAACCGAGACTTTTTTTGCACGGTTTCCTCGCAAGAGGACCGAATCGAAAAAGATCGTGATTTCCCGGCAGCGCCCCTCGGCCGCTAATTCAACAGCGTTGATTAAATTCCGGGGAGCATCCGAGCGAGGATCGATCAGCGGACGTTGAGAGCCCGTAAGAATCACAGGCTTTTGAATTCCAGCCAACATGAAGGAAAGGGCGCTGGCGGTGAAGGCCATCGTGTCCGTTCCATGAATAACGACAAAGGCGTCCCACTCAGCCATTTGGCGGTGAATGCAGCTTGCGATTTCAATCCAGTCTCGTGGGTGTAGGTTTGAACTGTCTTTGTTGAAAAGCACCTCAACGCCGACCTCAGCTCGCTCGAAAATCTCAGGACAGTTTTTTTTCAGACTCTCTCGAAAACGTTCTTGATCGCTGGGCTCGCCGCTGAGTTCCATCCCGAGTGTTCCTCCGGTATGGATGAGAAGCACCCGTTTTTTGCTCATGTGCGTTTCCTGGCTTTAGTGACCGGGGCAGCTGTTTTTGTTGCGGCGACCTTTTGCGGCGACAATCGTGGAGCCTGCACGCGCCTGAAATCATTGATGTAGGCTTTCATAAAATCATAACGAGTTACAATGCCCACCACTTGGCGTTGCACGTTTACGACGGGCATTCGCTTCAATTTGTTTTTGATAATGATCAAGAGCGCTTCTCGAAAAGAAGTGTCTGGATAGCAGGTGATGAGCTTGACGTCTTGGCATTCGATTCGCGAAGTCAAAGGTTTGGAGGCGGCCTGGAGTATGGCATCCATCTCTGAGTAAACACCCACTAATTTCCCCTCGTCAGAAACTACGGGGAGACCACTAATTTTGTTTGTGATCATCAGTTCCATGGCCTTCATTAGGGTCGTGCTTTCTTTTGCAAGAATCACGTCGACGGTCATGAACTTCGATACCGACTTAAAGGCGAGTGTATCTGAAACAGGAGGGGTCTCGCTCATGCGTTCTCTAAACCCTTGGCGTTGATGCCGTACTTTTTAATTTTTCGCAAAAGTGTATTTTTTGGAATCTTAGCTAGCTCACTGGTTTGATTGATGCGGCCGTTGTGGGCTTTTAGCGCCTGAATGATGAATTCCTTCTCAAATTCAGCCTTGGCGACATGGTAATCAAGGCGTTCGCCGGTCGGAAGTTTGAGGGCCTTTGCAGGAAGCTCCAGTGACCATCCTTCTTCCTGATCCTTCAGGTCCTCGTGAATGCTTTCCGGTAGGCTTGAGGATTGGATCAAATTTCCTTTTTCGACGATGAAAGCGTGCTCAATGGCATTTTCAAGTTCGCGAATGTTTCCAGGCCAGGAATATTTTCGAAGACAAGCAATCGCCTCATCGCTGATCCCAAGAATTTTATGCTGATGTTGATGATTAAAATTCGTAATGAATTGGTTAACCAGCTGCGGAATGTCTTCGCGCCGCTCTCGAAGCGGCGGTAAATAAACAGGCATCACGTTCAGTTTGTAATAGAGGTCCGATCGGAATTCGCCGCTTTCCATCAATTTTTCGATGTCTCGGCTAGTTGCGGCAACAATACGCACGTCGACGTTAAATTCGCGTGTCGAGCCTACGGGGCTAATTTTCCGTTCCTGAAGGACCTTCAATAACTTAATTTGAACGGCTGCTGGAAGCTCAGTGATTTCATCAAGAAAGAGAGTTCCACCGGAAGCAAATTGAAACTTGCCAATTTTGCGAGCGTCCGCACCGTCGACTGCGCCTTTTTCGTGGCCGAAAAATTCGCTTTCCATCTGGCTTTCCAGTACCGCAGCACAGTTGATGGCAACAAAGGGTTTGGTTTTACGGGGGGAATTAAAGTGAATAGCTTTGGCCATCAATTCTTTACCCGTTCCATTTTCGCCGCGAATTAAGACGCTGGTATGAACTGCCCCCAGTCGGCCAATAAGGTCGTAGACTTTACGCATTTGCCGGGAATCGCCCACAAATTCGACCGGAGTTTCCTCGCCTTCTTTTTCAATCGGAGTTGAAAAAGTTACCTGCTTCAAAAGTCCACGGGCTTGTATTGCACGATTAAGAATTTCATCAAGTTTTTCATTTTGAAGAGGTTTTTCCAAGTAATCGAAAGCGCCCAGTTGGACGGCCTTCACGGCGTCTTGGATGCTGGCATGGGCTGTAATGATAACAACCATGGTGACGTGGTCACTTTTTTTGATCGTCTCAAGAACTTTTAAACCATCGATTTGCGGCATGCGCACATCGAGTAAAAGCAAGTCAAAGCGTTCGGTGTCCAAGGCCCTCAATGCAGCTAGACCGTCGGAGGCTTCAACAATGTGGTGTTTGCCTTTTTCAAGGTAACTGCGAAGACCGGCACGAAGTTCGGGTTCATCATCTGCGATTAGAATTTTAAGAGGCGTCATTCGGGGGCTAATCATAGAGGGAATCCTGGGGGAGGGCAACACGCATTACCGTCCCGGTTTCCTTCTCGTGAAAGTAATGTCGCTCGCTTGTGGTCGAGCTGTCTGAATCCTGAAAAGATTTTGAAAATAATGAGATCTTTCCGTTATGCTTTTCAACGAAAAAGGAACTCAGATAGAGTCCCAAGCCGCTTCCTTGGACCGGCTGATCTTTCGGAGCAAGTTCATTGGCGCCGCGGAAGAATTTCTCGAAAACCTTCTTACGATCGCCCTCTGGAATCCCGGGGCCTTGATCTCGGATTTCGAACCACACGGAGGGTTGTGGGGGCACTAAGGCTTGGTCGTTTTCCTGGTCGCCACAGCGTACAAATACTTGAGAGTTTTCGGGGGCATATTTGATGGCATTTCCCAGCAAGTTGCCTGCCACCTCTCGCATTAGAGTCGGATCTAGATCCACCAAAAAAAGAGGGTCGAATTCTTTGACGATTTTTACATGTTTTCGGTCTGCCAGAGCTTCATGCGATTGCACGACTTCGGTTAAGAGAGTCGTAAGATCCGTGGGCTCCTTTCGCAGATGGAATTCCTGAGCTTCGATGCGGCTGAGAAGAAGGAGCGACGAGATATTTTTAAACATTTCTTTATTCGCTGCGAGAATTTTTTCGATCTCTCTCTTCTGGTCTTCGCTAAGAGCATGTTTTGAATCTTGAATCAGTCGTTCTGAAATGGCTTGAATTTTTGCGATTGGCGTTTTCAGATCATGTGAGATCAACGAGAGAAAGTTGTTCCTCATTTCATCAAGTCGCAAGAGACTTTCCTTTTCCCGATTCAACGACCACTCCGAGCGATCCCGTTGGTCCAGTCGATCGCTAACTCCTAAAATGTAGGTCATCACCGAGGAAAGCATTGGCGCCGCGATGAGTAGTTGAAAATCAAAAGTTTCAAAGCTGATGAAGGAACAAAGGATGAGAAACAAAAATAGTCCGAGTAGGTAAATGAGCGTGATTGCAGTCGGCAAGAAGTAGACAAAATAGGAAGTAAGAGTGATTGCCGCGATAGAGAGCGCGCTTTGCTGAAGAAGTGTTCCGTTTTTTAATGTGCGCCCCTCAACCAAGTTTGCCAGGAAATTCAGTAGGACGTCGGTTTGGGTCATTGTTCCCATGGGAGTGTTCAGTTGGGGGCCGGAACGAAAATTCTTCGAAACCAGGACAACCAGAACATCTTCGGACATGTCGGCCTCGAGCTCGAGAAATTCCTGAAACTCCATGTGTCGAAAATCAGAGGATTTTCCAGAGTAGAGAAGTTGGTCCGAACTTAGGAGTTCGCGTTGCTTCAGATCAAGAGTATCCGAAAGTTCTATTTGAAGGTCGACGATAGATCCGACTGAAAATTTATTCGAGAGGTCAATGCGTTTACAGGGGCTTAGGAGAAGCGATTCTTCTGTAATGTCGACGCATTTTTTGGCTCTCTGGGAAAAACTTTCCGGCAACGTACGCGCAAATCCAACGGAAGGCATTTCGATGACCAAGACATATTCGGACAGTTGCCGGGGGCCGCGTAATTGATAGCTCAGTTCTAGAATTTGATCGTCCACAAATCCCAGAGGTAGGAATCCCAGAAGAGCTGCGGGAAGAACCCTCAGGAAGGATTTGAGTCGAAGCTTCTTCACTCAACATTGTTTAGAGCGAGCGTCATGACAGCGCAAGGCTTTCACGGTAAGCTGCCGAATATGCGGGCAATTATTCTTGAGACGCGACCTGAGGTTGTTGGCGAATTAAAGGAAGTATTCGTCGAATTCAAGATTCAGGTCGTCCAGTGGTCCCCGAAGGGCAGCGGTTGGATGGTGGATTTTCAAAAAAACCGCCCTGACGTCGTTTTTATCGATTATCTGCTGCCGGGTCGTGATGGACTGAGTTGTCTGGAAAAGGCTATCGAACTTACGAATCAGCCCTATTACTTTTTCATGCATTCCTATCGAGGCACGAAAGCAAGTTTGTTGGAAGGGAAGGCCTTTATTCTTGGTGCCGACGCGGTGGTGCAAAAGCCACTGTCTCGTAGCCGGCTCAGGGCCTCTTTGCAGCGCATGATCCGTAGCCGCGAAGGCAGTAATCGTCGTACGCGACTCGTTATTCGGGAATAAATCGCTAAAAACGAATGCCGGCAAGAAGTGCGCTACTGACGAAACTTCCCGTCGATCCCAGGCGGTGGATGTAAAAAGTCGCTTGGATCAGAAAGGCATTTAAGTCCCAGAGGCTAGTGAAGCCTACACTGGGAAATAGGGTGATTTCGCTTTCTCCGGCGGCGGTGGATTCGATTCGTAAATCAAGAGTGGTCAATAACCCTGGCTTCCACATAGAAGTTTTTCCCAGTCGGCTGCGATAGAAGACACCTTGTTGCAAAACGAAGACGTTTAATTTGTCTTCAGTTGTAAGGTTCATTCCGCGATAGCCCACTTCCGTTTCCAGAAATATCGGTTGGAAGGCCATATCCCAACCAAAACTCAGTCGTCCCTCGGCGCCAAAGCCAGTAATGCTGACGCCTTCGACAACAAGGCTCTGAAAATAACTATGGTTCACGCCGGCCTTGAGACCCATGCGAAAAAGCGAAGTGCGTTTTTTAAGTCGACCTTGTTTGACAAGTTCTTCGGGTGATTCCACTGGTAGTGAATTGTCCTCTCCCGAGGGAGGAGCTTCATCATAGGGATATTCTTGGGCGTGAATATTTTGTGAGTGTAGAAAAAAAATTCCGCTAATGACGATAGAGAAAATCCGCAACATGCCTATCGATGATAATGGCAGGGATTGAATCAAACAAGGCAGGGAAAATTTGCGAAATAAAAATTGCGCGCCTCGGAAGCTCGGGGTGCTTCCCAGGCGCGCTCAATCAGAGTGAGATTAAACCGCTACTTTGCCCAGCTCTCGCTAAGCTTCATAAGGAAGGGAGGTCCCTCACGCTGCCGTGAGGGCTGGACAACTCCGGTCCATTCCCACTCCAAAATCCGTCTTAGCTAGATCAGTTTCAATGCCATCGAAGGAACTGTGTTCGCTTGGGCCAACACAGAGACACCAGCCTGTCGGATGATGGAGGCCTTTGCCAAGTCAGCGCTCTCTTGAGCGATGTCAGCGTCTCGCATCCGGCTATTGGCAGACTTCAAGGCTTCTGCGCCGATTTCAACAGTGTTGATTACAGATTGCATACGGCTTTGAATGGCACCGAAGTTTGCGCGCATTGTACCGATCTTTCCAATCGCGTCTTCGATTTTGTCCATCGAACCCCGTGCAGCGTCTTTGTTTTCGACGCTGACGCCGCTGACGCCTAGGGCGCCAGAAGTTGAGTTCGCAAGACCTGCATCAAAAGTGATGTAGTTTTGCTCATTACCTTGAGTGCCGATGTGGAAGTCGAGTGATCCACCGCTACCGTTCAAGAGAAAGGTACCGGAGTACTGAGTCGTTTGAGCGATACGGTCCAATTCTTTCAAGAGCTGTTGGGTCTCTACGTTCAAGAAGTTACGCTCGTTGTTACCGAGAGTATCGGAAGCAGCTTGAGTTGAAAGTTCGCGGACGCGTGTCAAAATGTTTGTGGTTTCCGCCAGCGCTCCTTCGGCAACTTGAATGAAGCTGATACCGTCGGAAGCGTTTCGCTGAGCTTGTTCCATGGCTCGGATCTGAGATTTGATCTTTTCCGAGATGGTCAATCCGGCGACGTCGTCTGCGGCTTTGTTGATGCGCAGACCGCTAGCTAAGCGCTCCATGGCGCGGTCGGTTTGGCCTGCGGTGCTTTTCAAGGCACGAATGGCCGATACTGATGGAATGTTCGAGTTAATTCTTAGTCCCATAATTACGTTCCTCCCTTGTTAGGGCCGGCGCGATTTCGCGCCTGGCTGTATGAGAGAGGGTGGTCGCGTTTGACTCACCGCATTAATTTCTCACACGGTCTTTATATCGACGCAGTGCGAAAATACTTTAGCGCGGTGCAGCAAATTGAGAGGGATATTTGGCCTAAATATATGAATTTATTATATTAAAAAAATTTACTGTTTTTCCTAAAGTCGGAAGCCTGAGCTCTATATTTTGGGGGGAAGGATCAGCGCCTTACTACTTAAACCAGCCTTTTCTGATGCCCCCTGCGTCCCACTCGGATTGGGTCATTTTGCAGGTGGGCATGACCATATTGCGGTCTGCACAAACAAAGCGGCGAGGTAAATTAGGGCTTGTTTTGACCGAGAGTTCCAGAAAGCTAGAGGCGTCCGACTTCTCAAGCAGTGTTTTTAGAGCCGTGGTCATGCGCTCTCGAAGCTGATTTCCATTATGCCCGATGCTTGCGTATTCCTGCCCTAATTCCCTCAGGTCGGGCCGCGGTAAAACTCCGAAGCTGCTTTGTTCGAGGATTTTCAAAAAATCTTTGCGGAGCTCGGCACTCAGTCCATCGCTGATCGCAATTTTTTCAGCGATCTGCCAGTCTATTTTATCTTCATCCCATTGGATCTTGCGTGTTTTAGTTTCACCACGGTTAAGAGCGATGACGAAGAGAATTTCCTGTCCGTCGTTTTGCTCAGCCCATTTCACTGTTTCATCTACTTTTTCAAATAAAAGTTCCTGTTGAAAATCCTCGACGAGATTCATGGGGGGGAGATATCGGGTCTGGTGATAAGTCGCCCTAGGAAGATTCATCAACTGAATTCGAATATGTTTTGGGTATTCGCTTCGCAGTCGATCGGCAAATGCTTTTAAATCTTCAAGGCTTTTGATGGCGCCAGAGGTAATCTGGCCGCGCAGTTCTTTCAAACTAGCGTTCACTTGATCGAAAAGTTCTTCTCGGTTTTGGAAGCCTTCGGGAATAAATTGCAGCACTCCGAACTCTGCATCGCGAAGTTTCAGATCCTCCGACTCGGCTTTTTCCCGAATGAGGCTGGGGCCCGGAGTAAGGCCGATGACGCCCTTTTTTCGGGCGAAAACTAAACCAGTCGCAAACTTTGAACGATTCAGGCCGACATACCATTTTGTTAGTTCTTCGTGCGTGCGTTCGCGAAACTCTTGTACGTTTCGAGGAGCGGGGTTGTCATAACGCAAAATAATGGGTCCGCCCCAGACGTCGTTACCTTGTTCATCCTTTAAATCGGTAATATCTCGCGAGAGTTCAATGGGATGAAATGAGCCCATGGGCGTGTCACGAAACTTCAAACTTTCCAGTAGGCGCAAATAGAAGGCAGCAAATCGGCGTTGCGCCTGCGCTTCTGACTCCAATTTCATGCCGGAAGTGTAGGGGATCTCTTGATTCAAAAATTTAAATCTTACGATTCCCTCGCGCCAGGCCTTCGATGCCAGATCGCGCATTTCAGGATAACGGGCAAGAAATTTGTCTGGGGTATTTTCTTTTCGATATGCCTTCACTTCTTCCTCGGAAACGGGGCGGCGCAGATCAGGCACTGGTGTGAGCCAGCTGGCATAACTTACTTTGATGGCCCATTCCTCTTGGGGCTTGGTTACTTGATCATTGCATTTGTAATTCGGATCATCCCGAAATTTTTTCCGCTCCAATATTTGTTCTTCTGGTGTATCGCCTTCGATCAATCGACGAAAAACGCAGCCATCGGTATCGCGCTCGTGCAGGCGGTGTTTCCACAGGGCCGTGTTGACGATGTGATCGGCGCGATAAGAACGGCCACCGCGTTTAGGAGCCTCCACATGTTTTTGGTGCGGGGGTTGAACCATGATGCGGTCGTAGTGAGCGGCTATTGCCATAGAGGCCAGCGCAAGGTCTTGAGCTTGAATTTCATTAAGTTTCAGTTCCGGAAAATCTGCCTTTATTTTGGCAGCATGAGATTTAACATCAGAATCCGTGACACTTTGATAGGCATCATCGACAGCAAATTGCACAACGGTTCGTGAGCCGTGGAATGCTAAATTATCCGAGGAGATCGCCCCATGGCCGTAGGCAAGAAAGGGGACGACTAGAAGGAGGTTTTTCAGAGAGGGCTTCCCGCAACTCAGTTTTACTTGGCGGGTTCGGCTCTTCAGTTCTACGTTCATGAAATCTCCTTTTGTTTGTTAAGTTCGCAGTAACAAAAAGGACCGAGCGAAGTCATCTTCGCCCGGTCCCTTCAGAGAAAGCTTAGTTCTTAGATGATGTATCTTGAGGAGTAGCTGCACTGATGCGGATACCGAGTAGGGCACCCCAAGCAGTGTCTTCGTTTTCTTGGCTATCCAGTTTCGCAAATCGGAGTTCACCGATAGCGTCAACCGAGATCAAGCCACTTTGATAAACTGGACGTTCAGCGCCCAAAGTTGCTTGAAGAGCTTCAGCGTTTCCAGACTCAGTCTGGATGTCGCCGATTTCGCCACGAGCATAAACAGTGGTCTTGCCGAACTTAGTACTGGCTTGAGCCATTAAGCTGTCCATGTTCTTCATAGAGTCAGTGAAGTGTCGGATGTATTGAGCCATCAAAGCAACTTCTTGGTCAGCAACATTTACGCTAGTTCCAACGGAAAGAGCGATTTTGTTGTCAACGTCGCCGCTGCCATCGCGCTCGTTAGCAAAAGCTACGCGAACTCGAGTCTTGTCGGATCCAACTTCGGCTGCAGCCATGACACTCAAACGGTCAGAAAGGTCGCCGCTTTGAACGTTCATCACGTCAGACCAGCGAATGCTTTCAGACAGATCGATCGCTTTGCGGCCAATGCCGTCATACAAAGTAACTGAAAGTTTAGCGTTCTTGAGTTCAGTTTCTGCACTGACCAAAAGACGCTCGCCGCGACGCTCTTGATTTTCCTGCATCGAACGGCTCAGTCCGTTTGTGGGACGATCTTCGAAACGAATGTCGCCGTATCCACCACGAACCTTGAAGTTGCCGATTTGCTTGGTCAAGAGAATCTCTTGAATCAAGCCACGAGCGGGAGTTCCGTCGAGACTGCCGTGCTCTTGGTCCGGTCCGTCAAAATTGATCCCGTCAATGTGGCGACGAACGAGTTGTTCGAAGTCCAAAGCGAGTTCAACGACAGTGCCGTTTTCGAGCTTCATTTCGATGACGGCTGTAGGCTTATCAAATAGATAAGCTCCGCTGTTAGAGTCAGAGAGAGAGTCTTGTGAAAAGACTCCCGAAGCTCCGATAACAGACTGAGTCTGTCCTCTAGCAGAGAATTCAACAGCTTCACCGATGCTGGGGATCATCACTAGCAATGCTGCTAGCAACAAACCCTTTTTACAGGTTTTCCAGAATCCGTAATTGTTATTGGTCATGTATCCTCCTTAGATTTTGCGTTTACGCACGCGAGGAAGCCAATAAGCAGGAAGTGGGCCAGATCTATAAAGGTTTGAATTTTGGTGCGAAATGACGAGAAACAGTAATTTTTGGGCAAATTTTGCTGTCGAAATTCTAATCATTCTCCGCAAAATGCGGAATAGGGCGGGGTTGATGATGAAGTGGAGTCGCTCTTCTGACCTACTTTTCGACTTCAGCAGAACGCGAGAGCAACTGTTGCAGACCTTCGTCGAGGCCTGCCATCAAAAGTCGATGGTGAGACATAATAATAGAGTTGGGGGTCGGTATTTGAACAGACTCCATATTAGAGGTGTCGCGAATCGCCACGACTTGAACTCCGTAGTTTTTTGGAAGGGCAAGTTCAGACAAGCTTTTGCCGGTCATCCAGGGCTGCGCTCCATATTCGACTATCCGAAATCCATTACCCAGATCCATTTCATGTAGAATGGACGGAGTTAAAAGTCGATGCGCGATTGCCTTTCCCATTTCGCTTTCAACAAAGAAAACATCGTGAGCCCCCATCTTCTTTAAGATGCTTGCATTCAGCTCATTCGTTGCCCTGCAGGCCACATTCTTCACTTTCAGATCTAATAGATGGGCTGTCGTGAGGACTGCGCCTGCGAAATTTTCGCCGATACAGACGATCGCTCCGTCGACAGATGCGGCGCCTAGTTGATCGAGCAATTTGGGATCCGTGCTATCTCCGGTAACCGCGAGTGCAACACGATCTTTAATGCGATCAATGTAGACTGGATTTGAATCAAGTGCGATCACTTCTGCGCCCTCCGAGGCGAGAGTTTTCGCGACGGACTCGCCTAGAATCCCTAAACCAATGACAAGAAATCTTTTATCCATAAAAAAATTGTCCTTTACTAACGCTTTTATCCGGCAAAGAATTTATCCTCCGGGTAGCGAAAACGTTGCTCTTCCTGCCGCCCCAGTCCCGCATAAGCTGCGGTGACCAAACCCAATCGACCAACGATCATCAACAATATAATGATTAACTTCCCAAAAAAACTAAGGTGCGGCGTGGCTCCCAGCGAAAGACCCACGGTCGAAAGTGCGGACACAATTTCAAAAATAAGCGCCCATGAGTCCGTGTCTTCGGTGACGAAGAGAAGAAGGGATGCGCCGATAGCAGCGACAAAATAGAGAACGACAGCAGAAATTGCGCGCATGACGACCGAATTTGGAATCTCGCGGTGATGATATTGAGCTGCTCTCTGCCCGCGAATCGAGCTCAATGCGGCGGCAAAAAGTACGCCGATAGTTGTGGTCTTCAGGCCGCCGGCGGCCGAAATCGGCGAGCCTCCGATGATCATTAGGCCCATCATGACAAGTATCGTTGAGATGTGGAAGCGATCGACCGGTACCATGTTAAATCCCGCGGTGCGCGTAGACACAGTATAAAACAAAGCTTGTCCGAAACGCTCAAAAGCACTCAGGGTGGGAACTTTTACGACACTTTCAAGTAGGAAAAACAGAACTGCTCCCAGAATAAGCAGAACTCCTGATACTTGAAGTGAAAGCCGAGTGTTGGCACTAAATCTAAAATACTTTTTTGTTTTACGAGACCGATTGATCAGTTCAAAGAGAACCGGGAAGCCGAGTCCTCCGATGATCACAAGAAGGCAAATCGACCAAATTCCCAAAATTCCAAAGGGACTCGACTCCAGGCTGAGAGGTAGGGATGAAAATCCGGCATTACAGAATGCAGAAATGGAGTGAAAGACTGCGTGATGAAAGCGGTCCGGCATATTTGACGGAAGCGAAAAGTATAGAATGATAGTACCGACGAATTCTGCCGCTAGAGTAAAAGCCACAACTTTTCGCAGGAAGAGAGTCATGTTTCCCAAGTCCGGAATGTCGTAAATTTCCCTGTTGACCAGCGTCCCGCGAATCGAAAGTCGTTTTACTGCCGCCAGTGCTAGTCCAGATGTGACGATTACGATTCCCAGTCCCCCGATTTGGATCAGCCCAAGCAACACCCACTGGCCGGGAAGTGAAAGTATTTCGGCAATATTGATGGTCGAGAGCCCGGTCACTGCCAGTGCCGATACTGTAATAAAAAATGAATCGATCAGTTTTAGAGAGGCTCCGTCACTGAGAGAAAAGGGCAGCATTAAAATATAGGTCCCAACTAGGGCTGCGATAAAATACAAGAGCATCATTCGACGACCGCTTGAAAGATCAAGGCGCGCAAAAAAGGGAGCTAAGCGCGATGAGTTCAATACAGTAGAAAGCAAAAAAGTTGCAAGAGCCGTGTCGATGTAATTCAGATAGTGCCGCGATCCAGATAGTTCGAGCGCGACGTCACTTCCGTAAAGCCAGCGACTCAACCACAGTAACAAAAATAAAATGGCGATCCAAGAAAGGGTTTCTCGTGCGAGAGATACGATGCGCTGACGTTCCGCATTGTCCATCCAACTAACAACTTCTACGCGCAAGTTTTGCAGGTTGTTAAAGATGCGCCAGAAATAGCCGCCGGAGAGGCGAAGGATTGAAAAAACTACGACGATGTCGCCGATCACAAGAACGAAATTCCAGTCTGGAAGAAAGTGGATCAGAAGAATCAACATCGACAGCAGTAAAATAACGAGCAGCTGTACTTGATTGTTAAAGCGTCCCAAAAGACGCCAAGGTGCTGTTTCCATTGCTGAGCGCCAGGATACCCGTAGTCTGGGTCGGAATCCACGAAGCCAGCTTAAAAGTAAACCGGGAGGCGACTGTCCCGAAACAGCCGCCCCCCTTATGAGAATTAACCGTGACCCTGAACTTGACGGCTATAATTAGCCGAGAAGTTTAAGAGCCAAAGCTGTAGTCGAATTTGCCTGAGCCAATACTGACGTTGCAGCCTGAGTCTTGACGATGTCTCGTGACATATCAGCACTGACAGATGCGAAGTCAGCGTCTTTGATACGTGAACGAGCTGCCGAGAAGTTTTCTACGGCGACTTCAGTGTTGGCGATGTTTGACACCAAACGGTTTTGAAGAGCACCCAGGTTGGATCGGTTACTATTGAGCGTGCCGATCGCGTTGTCGAGTGCTTCAAGGCCTGTTTGAGCCGCTGCTTTGTTTGAGATATCGATCCCTGACAATCCCAAAGCGTCAATAGTGACGTTGGTTTCAGCAGGTGAGTAGCTGATGCGGTCTAAGAACTCGTCATTGCGTGTTCCGATTTGGAAATCGAGTTTCTCGCCTTCACCCTTCAACAGATAAGTTCCGTTGTAGTTAGTGGATTGCGCGATACGTTCCATTTCAAGCTTCAGCTGTTGAGCTTCACGGTCGAGATATCCACGCTCGGAAACACCGATCGTGTCCGAAGCAGCTTGGATGCTCAATTCGCGAAGACGGATGATCATGTTGCCGATTTCGTTCATCGATCCTTCAGCAACTTGCACGAACGAGATACCGTCTTGAGCGTTACGAGCGGCCTGTTGGAAGGATCGAATTTGACCCGTCAAACTTTCGCTGATTGCCAAGCCGGCAGCATCGTCTGCAGATTTGTTAATACGAGCACCAGAAGCGAGTTTCGAAGTGCTGTCGCCCAAAGTGCCTTGTGCCGCGCGTAGGTTACGCTGAGCATTTACAGATAGCATGTTAGTGTTAATTCTCATTCCCATGTTATTAATCTCCTTTAGTCATTTTTCTTTTCACCTCCGTGTTTGATGTTGCATCTCTTGCAGGTTGCCGCCTTTAAGAGAGGGGATCGAATCGTTCGTCCCGTTTACGAGTTAAACAAAAAAGTTAGATGGTTAATTTCTGACTACCGCTGTGATTTTTCACATCCGGTATCCATCCGTAGTTTCGAACATCCGTTCGAAGAGAACCGAAGCTCCACTTCGTTAGAACCTTCGTAGTCGTCCGTACCTCCCTTTCTTTGTTTTTCCCGAAAACCAACTTTCGGGATCCGCGCCTGACATTTTTCTGGCGCTACATGATGACAATCGGAATATTGACGCTCGACTTTAGGGAAAAATGTAATTATTTTGACTGCTTGCACCGCATCAAAAAGACGCTGTGCGTAAAAAGATGGAAACCACTCAGCTTTCTCATTTGCCTGTTCTTCTCTCGGAGATTTTGAAGATCTGCCCCGAGCGCGAAAATCTTCGATTTTTGGACTGCACGGCCGGTGGAGGAGGACATTTCTTCGCGGTGCTTGAGTCACGGCGGGTTGAAATTGCTGAGTGTTGGGATCGAGACCCGCTCGCCGAAAGTCGCATTAGGCAACACGCCGAATCGCGGGGAGTCCCAGTAAACGCCTATCAATTTAAACAAAAGAGATTCTCTGAAGGACCGGAAAGCTCCCAGCTTTATGACTTCATTCTGGCCGATCTTGGGATCTCTTCCTTTCAAATCGATGATCCGCAGCGAGGCATGAGCCTTTTTTCGGAGCAACGGGTCGACTTTCGCATGAACCCAAATGAAGGCGAATCGTTTGAGCAGTGGCTTAAACGCTGTCCCGAAAGTGAACTTGAGCGCATTCTACGACTTTACGGTGAAGAGCCAAAATCTCGACGACTGGCTCGCGCTCTAAAAGAAAAACAACCACCCCTAGAAAATGCCGCTCGTTTTGCGGAATGGGTGGCCAAAGAACTCGCATATCCAGCGCCGAGCCGACGGCATCCAGCGACTCGAAGCTTTCAGGCCTTACGAATCGCGATCAACGAAGAATTAGCAGAGATCGAATCACTTCTTCGATGGGCTCCGGAGGCATTGGCAGTTGGTGGGCGCTTGGCCATCATTTCATTTCATTCGCTTGAGGATCGAATGGTTAAAAGACGTTTCCGTGACTTGGCGGAGAGTCACTGCTTCGATATTCTAACTAAGAAGCCGTGGGAGGCTTCTGAGTCAGAGCTTTCAATGAATCCTCGATCGCGAAGTGCGCGGCTGCGGATCATTGAAAAAACTGCCGAGGAAGTGCCCGCACTAAAACAGCATGAAAAAGAAGCCAAGGATTCGTTATGAGCCTCAATCCATCCGTGGCCCGGCTGTTCTTAGAATTGTTTTTTTATTTATTTCGGTTGCCGCAGCCTTTGTGCTGCACGTTTGGCTAAGAACGCAGGTCGTTGCCGAAAGTTATCGCTTGGGCGAGATACGCAGTAAAATTCTTGAGCTTGATGCCGAGAAGGTAAAGCTCCGTTTGAAGAGAGAGCGCCTAAAAAATCCGGAACGTCTAAGCGGTGTCGTTAAGCGCTATCGCGAACGCGGCGTCGACTTCCGTCATCCTAGCCCGGACCAAGTTCTTTATTACGAGCCTTTGACAACTAAACCTCGATCTTCGGAAGAGCTCCAGGGGCCCGCCCGATGAAGAGTTCCAGCGTGTGGCGACTCCGTTTCCTGATATTGGGATTCTTTTTTGGAACTTTATTATTGGTCTTTCGAGCCTTTCAGTTGCAAATGTTGCCACAAGAACGGGTTGAAAAACTTGCTCGACGCCAGCTGAGTCGGGTGACTGAAATTGTAGGACGGCGCGGAACGATTTTTGATCGAAATGGGCGCGAATTAGCAGTGTCGATGAATTCAGTTTCCGTTTATGCAAATCCGCAATCCGTGCGGCAGCCGAGACTCGTTGCGCGAGAGCTTTCCAAGGTGCTGAGTCTCAGCGCAGATCAAATTCAGCGCAAACTCGCGGAGTCCACCCAGAAGAAATTCATTTGGCTCGAGCGGCAGCTGGATTCCGGTCAGATCGCAAGGCTGGAAAAGATCGAGCTCAAGGATCTCGATGGCATCGGCGTAATCCCTGAATACCGACGAGAATACCCCATGGGAGAACTTGCGGCGCACATACTGGGCTTTGTATCAATCGATGGATGGGGTCTAGAGGGAATTGAAAAGCGATTTGATCAGAAATTAAAAGGGAACACGGAAACCTTTCGCGTGGAGAGAGATGCGCGGGGGCGCCCGCTCTTTTCGCATATGGATCAGATTCGTTTGGATGATCAGCGCGGGGAAAACATCCATTTAACTATTGATGCGCGATTACAGTATGCCTCAGAGCAGGCACTGAAAAAGGCAGTCTCCCATCATGAAGCCGATGCCGGGGTGGCGGTCGTGCTGGATCCCAAATCAGGCGAGGTGCTGGCTCTCTCTAATTATCCGGCTTTTGATCCAGAGAGGCCAGGTCTCTCCCCACTTCAACATCGCAGAAATCGAGCCATTACGGATCCGATTGAACCGGGAAGTGTCATGAAACCTTTTGTAGTGGCGAAGGCACTTGAAGACAAAGTGATCGGATTGACGACGTGGATTCCTGCGGGTGATGGCAGCATTAAGATTGGTCGTAAAACAATTCGCGAAGCTGATGTAAAACACAACGCTAAACGACTTCAGCCTAAGGACCTCATTAAATTCTCCAGCAATGTTGCGACTGTGCACCTGCAGCGCATGATGGGTTTCGATCGTATTGCGGAAGTTTTCACCTCGCTTGGTTTCGGCCGCTTTACAGGCATTGAGTTGCCCGGGGAATCGCGGGGGATTTTTCGGTTGCCGGGGAAAAAGCAACTGTTGGAGCAAGCAACGATATCTTTTGGTCAGGGAATTGCGGCCACACCCCTTCAGATCGCGAGCGCATTTTCGGCCTTAGCAAATGACGGAATCATGATTCAGCCGCGTTTATTGGAAGGCAGCGCCTCAAAAAGATCCGGCGAGCGAATTTACAAGAGTGAAACGGCTCGCAAACTAAAAGGAATTCTCCGTTCAGTTGTGGAGGAAGAGGGGACCGGAGTCGCGGCGCGAATTCAAGGTTTTGAAGTTGCGGGAAAAACAGGGACCTCCCAAATGGTCGACTTTGAAAAGGGCGGATACCTTCGCGGGGCCTATTGGTCGTCCTTTGTTGGATTTTTTCCGGCCAGTGATCCCAGGTTCGTAATTTATGTCATGCTTACCCAACCCCGAGTGAATGGTTATTATGGTGGTCGTATTGCTGCACCGGTCTTTGGTGAAATCGCAACTGCCGCCGCACGCACGGTGGGTGTACTGCCGGCAATCTCTAAATCGCGTTCGGATTTGCCGATCCAGTATCCCGATCTTGTGGATGAAAATCGAAGGTCTCTTCAAGCAAAAAATTCGCTCATTAAATTGCGGGTGATGCCTAATCTGGTGGGGCTGAGTGTTACGCAGGCGCTGCGCGTGTTGGAAGAAGGAATCCCGTCTGTCGAGGTCATTGGACGGGGAACGGAAATTTTTGAACAAATTCCACGTGAGGGAGAAACCTTTGACCCCAACCAACGCGTGTATTTAAAGTTACGTTAATAGGTCACATGAAAAATTTTTTCGAAAAATTTCCGTCGCTCAACCATCAGGGGCGACGCATTATTTGGGACAGCCGCCAGAATTTATCGAGTCCCGAAGCAAAGTTAGTTTTTCTCTCGCCAGAAATTTTGGAAAATTCAGAAGTTTCAGAAAAGTTACTGGCGGCCGTCAACGCGGACTTCGTGGTGCCACAAGGTAACAGGAAGGGACGAGAGGTAGCGGATGTCGCAGCAGCCCTGGCGTCCGCGTCGGCGGATGCGCTCTCGCACCCATCGTTGGCCCTGCGGGTCTGGGGGGTGACCGGAACCAACGGAAAAAGTAGTTGCGTGGAAATCCTTCGCCATGCGCTAATTTCAGAGGGGCGGAGTGTTCTTCAGATCGGTACGCTCGGGATATCTTTTTGGAAGGGAAATGCATCTACAGCTATTCATCGAGAGGAAACTGGCTACACGACACCCCTGGCGCCCCAGTTGCAGTACCTGCTCCATCGCGCAGTTGAAGAGGGCGTTCAAGATGTGGTGATGGAAGTTAGTAGTCATGCATTGGAAGAACGTCGCGCCGATTGCGTGGATTTTGATGCTGCCTTGTTTACAAACCTTAGTCACGATCACTTGGATTTTCATGGATCGATGGATCGCTATTTCGAAAGTAAAAAAAGTTTTTTCACGCGCTTACTATCTGGCTCGCGAAAGTTGGAAAAGTTTGCCGTCGTCAATCGCGATGATCCCTACGGTCATCGATTGCTGCACGAAATTTCTTCGCAACCATTTATACATGTTGGCATTTCTACTGCCTTTGATGCGCGCCTCAGAAAGAAATCCATTCGTGGTATGGAATTCAGTTGGACCGGGGTTGGTGATTTTCAAACGAAATTAGTTGGTTCTCATAATCTGGAGAATCTAATGCTTTGTTTGGCGGCACTAAGGGGCATGGGGAGATTACCTGTTAAAAAGCTTCAAATGGCCGCCACGGATTTTCCCGGGGTGAGGGGGCGACTAGAGCGCATCGGGCCCGAGGGCCCCTTCGTTTTTGTCGACTATGCGCATAGCCCCGACGCTCTGGAGAAGGTGCTCAAGACCCTTTCAGGGCTCAGAGGCGAAGGCGCGCGTTTGGCGGTAGTTTTCGGCTGCGGTGGTGACCGTGACACCACAAAACGTCCGGAGATGGGGCGCATCGCAGCCCAGTATGCCGATATCATCACTTTGACCTCCGACAACCCCCGCACCGAAGACCCGGCTGAGATTCTGAAGCAAATTTATGAGGGAGTTCCGCAATCGGGGCGTGAGAAGGTCAATTTAAATGCTGATCGAGCGATCGCCATCCAGGACACCCTTCGAAAACTTGAGCCGATAGATGTTTGTTTAATTGCAGGTAAGGGACACGAGACCTATCAGATCATTGGCAGTGAAAAACGAGCTTTCGATGATGCCGATGTTGTTCGGAGCTTTTTCAGGGGACTTTAAAAGCTCCTGCTCCCCTCTTTAATTGAGCCTAGAATGTCTTCGCAGAATCTTCATACTGGGGGCTCCATTGGTGGTGATAATCTGAGAATGCATGATGCGGGTCTATTTATCTGTTCTTGCTAAAGGCAGCGTTAAGCTCGTCTTTGCCTTTGCTTCATTAATTATTCACAATGATTGCGAAGTGGCCTTCAATTAGGAGAGCAAGAGAGCTAACCAAGTTGGAAATTCGAACGAAGCAGAACTTAGAATATTAAA
This sequence comes from uncultured Bacteriovoracaceae bacterium, assembly GCA_964636255.1. Taxonomy (GTDB): domain Bacteria; phylum Bdellovibrionota; class UBA2428; order UBA2428; family UBA2428; genus CAXNGS01. Next base: position 85,792 of record CAZWNW010000006.1, read on the forward strand.
GCCTTCGGGGATTGCTTATGTCACCGCCGATTCGCTTTCGCCGTTCACAGTTAGCGGTCGTTGTTCAAATATAGATCGCGTCCAAATCCGACTTTCTGGAATTTCTGCAAATACCTATGCCGTTTGTAATGACGGCTATTTTACTGCTCAGCTGAATTTATCCGGGATTGCTCCGCGACAACGACTTACGATTTCAGCGACCGCAGCCGGCATAGGCGACGAAGCATGGGTCGAATACATGGTCGACGTTCCGAGTGTCAGCGTTTTTCGAGCTCGGCGATCAGCAACTGTTGATACGAACATTAGTTTAACAAAGGAAAGTACGGCCTACTTTAGTCTTTCGGCCACAGGTGCCGCGGAATACGCCATTTTTCCGAATACAAATTGTTCGGGAATTTCTAGTTGGCGCAAATACCAACCTGTTGGATCGATTGCCGTTGTGACTGCTGCGATCGGTAATTTCAATCGATCAAATAATTATTCCATAAAAGTGAGAAATCCGGCTCGTATTGAATCCGCATGTCGAGCCGGTGTTTCGATCGAACATGATTCTATCGTTCCGGAAATCGTCTTTGACCCGCCAGCTGCCTATGCCAATGCTCAGGCGGGTGATCAAACTGTATCTGCGTTCCGCCTAACGGGAACCTGTTCGGATGGTGGGCGCACATTATCGAATCGCCCATTAATCTTGGAGATTGTTCCGCAAAGTGGAGAAAGTCAGCGTGTTTCGAATTTAGGATCCTGTGGCAGTAGCTTCGGATTCAATGTAGATCTTCGCTCCTTCCCGGAGGGCAGTATTAGCTTCCGAATTCTGCTTGAAGACGCAGCCGGGAACGAAGGACGCTCAATGAGCCGAACAATTGTGAAGGACACACTGGCACCAACAAACCCATCGATCGTGATTAACGACGGCGACTCAGAAACGGCTGATTTGAATGTGATGTTGAGTCTCGCAGCTGTAGGCGCAACAAAAGTTCATGTAACTAACGTGGCAAACTGCGTAATCCCTTCGGGGGCCGTGAATCCGTGGGAGTTATTGAGTGGCGCGAAGGCTTGGGAGATTGAAGGTGCTGCGCCCAACAATTCCAAAGTTTTTGCAAAATTCATGGACGCTGCAGGGAATATGTCTGACTGTGTATTTGCGGAAATTCTCTTTAATTCTACGCTACCTTATGTGACTTTTACGAAACCTCTGGAAGAAGAAGCTTTAAATAGTTACCTCGGCACACTTGAGATACGCGGAACCTGTTCTTCTCCGGGTCGAGCGGTAACCGTTAACGTTTATATGATCGATAGCGATGTGTCCGTTTTGCCGCAAAGGTCGCCGAACTGCACGAATGCCAGAACTTGGAGTGTTAATCATAGCAATCTCGGGAATCTTGGCGACGGTAGTTTTGAAATCCGGGCCCTTCATTCAAATGCAGCACGGGTCACGGCAGAAAATCAGGTCACGTTTCATAGCTATCGAAGTCGACCTGTACTCATGGGGGCGACCGTAAGTCCCGTCGTTAAAGACTTACAATCGGCGATATTCACCATCGAGGTTCCCGCCGGGATTGAATCAGGAAACATAGTTACGATCGGACCGAGCTGCCAAGAGGCCGTTCTTAGCCAAACGCTGGGAACAGGAACAAGTCCTTTTCTTTGGAATCTTCCTCACAACCCTCCGTTCTATTCATTTAAAGTGGTTGGCTCCTATCAACACGTGAACGGCACGAATCGTATTACCGAAGGAATGAATACCGTTGCCATTCGACTGCGAGACATTGCTGGTAATTTGTCCGATCATTGCCAGCAACTCAGTTTTCTGGTGGATTCTGCGGTTCCTGTAGTTACGGCCTCGGCTTCAAGCTATTCCGTAACTCAAAATTTTAACCTAACAGGGAGCTGCGAGTTGGGGGCGGGAAATGTGCTCTTGGAGATCGACTCAATTTCCCTGAGGCGATTGGGCGCCTGCTTTAATAACGGATCTGGCCTAGGTATTTTCAGCATAGCTCTGGAAAAGACTCTCTTTGTTCCCGGTAGCAGTTACGACGCCGAGTTGAAGCAGTCCGATGCCGCTGGAAATGAGGGTGTCTTTGAATTTGTCATCAGCGCACCCGAAGATCCCCCAGCGATATAGTAGAGGCAGTCGAGAATAAATTTGTGGGCTAAATGGTCTCTCTTTAGGGCTATTTCGAGTCTGTTTCAGTTTTAGGAAAAAATTTCTTGAGCTTGGAATTTAGAGGCAATTGAATCAAAACTCCGAATAGAGGAGTTTGCCCATGTCGACTACTTATTTCTTGATCGCAAACCGAAGTTCGGCGCGAATATGGAAATCGCATCCACCATTCAAAGATTTCCAGGAAGTTGAAGAAATCGTGCATCCCGAAGGGCGCCTTAGAAATCGTGATATCAATGCTGATCGCCACGGGACATCTTTTGAAAGTGCAGGTAGCGGCCAGCACAACTATTCGGCGAGTGTCGAGCCGACCGAAGTAGTTGCCAGAAACTTTGCGGCGAGCTTGATCAATAAAGTATCAGGTGCCTATCAGCGAGGGGAGTTTTCAGACTTGGTTTTGGTTGCAGAGCCCAATTTCCTAGGGCTTTTACGGAATGAGCTCAAGGCGCCTCTGAAGACGGCCCTAAAACCCGCTATTTCGAAGGACTTTGGAAATCATCCGCCACTGGAAATCAAGAAAAGCCTAGAGAAATACACCGCTGGCCCCGTGAATCCCGAGTGAAGTTAACCTTAACTTAACTTTAACCCTGAGCGCAAAAAGACCGAAATACAATAGAGATATGAGCCGTTTTCGACGGCCTGGTATTCTATTCCGGGCATTTAGCTTATTTGCGCTTTCCAGTTGTGGAGTGAGTGAGCTTTCGGCTGGCTTTCAAAGCGGCGCAAAAATGCAGGAGTCTCTGGATAATCAAACTCTGCAGTTGATGAATCGCTCTCCGGCCGTGGCATCAAATGATTATAGTTTGCTGGCCTCCGAGGCCAATAAATTTGTCATCGATCGGTCGCCACGGATCACCCTGGGATTCAGCGGGTTGTCCGATTTGCGCTCAACTATTGGTAACGCTTATCTTACAGTTCAAGAATCATTCTTTAATCGACGAGCCCCGACCTTTTTTGAATGGGCTGGAAAATTTATAAGTTGGCGGGATAACTCGGACTACAAGATTCTTTTCACCTACTATCACGCGCAAAAAACAATCGATTACGTTGATTATCTATTTGCAGAGGGATTGATCCCACTGGAGTACATTCATTATTGGAAAAAACAAGGCAGTTCCTTCGCGGTTGATGCTCCTTATTGCGACGATCCGGATCCTTTGATCAGTGCCTATTGTGTTCCGGTTGCAGAAATTCTTCCTGCGCTTCCGCTGACGATTTATGCCGACGATGTTCAAGATCCCGAGGGATATTCCATGACCGCCGACGCCACGCATTTTTGTCCTTCTTTTAACGTCAATTTCAACTTGAATGGCGAGTCCTATTGCGTTGACAACACTGCAGCCGATTTTGACAGCTGGAAGTTAGAGGACGGAGCGCTGAAACGGGTAATGACTTTTTTCCGCCATCAGCAATCACCGGTTCCCCTCTTTAATCCCGCCGATGATGCAGACACCATTTATCATGAAATGGGCCACGTATTGCAGCTTGTGATGAATGGTCGTGCGCTTGAAAATCCTGTGGGACGAAATGGCGTCGTGGACGCGATCTTAGAGGGTGTTTCTGATTTTTTCGCGGGTGTGATGACCGACGACAGCGCTCTCTTTCGCTATTCGTTGGCAAATTTTAAATCCGCTTATCCCGAAGCTTTCGCGTCGGGAACTCAGCACAATCAGCGCGACTTAACGAATACACTGCGGCTGCCAGATGCGTTCGCCGGATTTAGCGATCATCCCGATGCACCCCACGTAGGGAATTCCCACATGAGCGGACGAGTCATTGCAGGTCTTCTCTATGATTTGAAACTTTTTTATGACGGCGAAACCCCTAGTTCCGTATCAGCTCATTGCGTGGATTTTCCGGACCTCGATATCTGCTCCATGCTTTTTAGCCCAATACAAATCCCTGCGGGAAAGGATTGGAGTAGCTGGGACATCGTTTTGGGGCTTGTCATGCGGACCTTCGCTGGACAACCCTCGTCGGATTCATTCAACGTAGATAATTCCACCTTCCATCACTTTGGAGTGAAACTTTTGGAAACATGTGCGGATTTGGCAACCGAGTTCAACTGTCCAGAATCAGAGTTGACCGATCTGCTTGTCCTTCGCGGACTCATGACTGAGAGGCCTTTGTATCCGCCGACACTTGCTGCGCCGCCAGTTCCCTATGATACCGAGGCCGAGCGGGTTTACTCCCTGGGCCCAATCGAAACCGGCGATCTTTATCAAACTGATTGGGGAATCGAAACTCTGAAAACAAGTTTAGGGCGTGTCGATTATCAGCCGGATTATTCAGGTGCACCCGCATCAGGCTACTGGGCCAATGATGATCTTTTCGTGGACCCCTGCGAAGTGATGGTTATTTTTCCTAATCTCATCAACAAAACACACATCATGGAAAACCGTGCCAAAGGTAATTTTGATGATACAGACGCCGATCCCGACACTATGGGGGCCGATATCTACGACATTAAAGTCGAGCTTCTAGACTTTACAGGATTTTTGCCTTTTACCGTCGGGGATAATCTGATCGAAAACGTTTCGGACCCCGGATACATCGACCATCGCATTATTCCTTGGCTCAAGCCGGGCGAGTCGACTGGATTTGCGACGATCGAAGACGCCAATGGCGACCGCGACGCCTATTCGCCGATTCGCGATCCTGAATCATCTTTTTACAAGGTTCACCAAGACTATCGAGTTTCGAAGAAAATTTCTAAGATGAAAGCCACATCCAGCACGACGGATTTTCCGACGGCTTTAGGTTGGATCCTTCGTGCCCCCAAAAATCTCAATGACGTGGCCTCCGCCACCTTTCGCGTTCACTACAAAGTCTACAATCAGTTGACGATGTATGACGATCCGGCGACCAGTAATTTCGTCGAGGGAATCCCGCAACTCAACTTTGAATTTACACAGTCGATGACGGTTGATGGGAGTGAATCCTTTTGTGACCGCTAAAAAAATTAAGGAATCAAAATCAGTAATCCTCATCAAATGTGCAGACGAAGTCGGTTTGGTGCACAAGGTAACGGGCGTGCTTTTCGAGCGAAACCGGAACATTGTGGGGACTAGTGAATTCGTGGATCGTGACAAGACCATGTTTTTTATGCGGACTGAATTCATGGGTAGCCATGATCTCGAAGTCATCGAAAAAGAAATCAGAGCAAAACTTCCAGCGGGAGCGTGGGTTCAAATCAGACCTTTGCGTGCCAAAGAAATCGTGGTTTTTGCGACGAAAGAATCTCATTGTCTAGGTGACCTGCTACTTCGCCACGATTACGGGGAGCTGAACGCTCAAATCCTCGCTATCGTCAGTCAATACGAAGAACTATCACGTCTGGTAGAAAAATTTAATCTGCCCTTTCTGCATATTCCTGTAACGGAAGGAATGTCCAGGGAGGATCACGAGAGCGCGATTTTGGAAAAGTTATCTGATTATAATTTGGATTACCTGGTCTTGGCGAAATACATGCGCATACTTTCGCCCTCTTTTACTGAGCGTTTTGAAAACCAAGTGATCAATATTCACCACTCATTTCTTCCGGCCTTTGTTGGAGCCCGGCCCTATGAGCAGGCTTTTAAGAGAGGCGTGAAAATCATTGGAGCCACGGCTCATTTTGTGAATCAAAATCTGGACGAAGGTCCAATCGTGACCCAGGGAGTAATCCCAGTCGATCACAGCTATTCGCCTCAAGCGATGGCTCAGGCAGGTCGTGACGTCGAGCGAAGCGTCTTGGGCCGCGCATTGCGTTTGGTCTTTGATGATCGTGTAATCGTGGACGGCAATCGCTGCATTATCTTTGAATAGCTTGCCTGGACCGGCGTTTGACGCTGTGGACTTCTCTGCTTTGATCCAATTTCTTCACCAAATCTTAACGAGAGGCCGGCAAGATTCCTACATATAATAAAGAGAGGGACGCGGTGGGCTCTTTCTAAAGCTCCGTCGGGCGTCGACCGATAAATATTTTGTACACTTCCTTAGGAGGCTTAGAGCAATTTATGAAAAAGAATCTGAAAAAGGGACAAACATCATTGGAATACATGCTGATTCTTGGAATCGTGGTCGCTGTTATCGTGATCTTCGGCAAGGGGATCAAAGGTAAAATCGGCGGATTACTTGAGTCAGTCTTCGGTGGCGCGCAAAATGCTGCGACACAAACTATGAACGACGGCGGTTGATTCCGCTGTTTTCACGATTTCGATGGAATCTGCCGTGCCTCGCTCTTTCAGTGCGCAGTCTAAATCTGCTCGGCGAAATCGGGGCCAGGCCATGATCGAGTATGTGCTGCTGCTTTCGGCCGTTGCAGCGGCCTCGTTTGCTTTCTTAAAATTTTTTAGTTCCGAAATTTTTGGGGCCGGTTTGAATCGACTGCCTCAAAAAGTAAGCGTTTGTGCTTCCCGCATGCAAAATCCTGAGGTGAAGTGTGGGCCTTAAGGAATCGGTGGAGTCGCGTCGGGGTCAAAGCACCTTGGAGTACATTTTAATGATCGCGGTCGTAGTCGCCGCTACTTATGTTTTGAAGGATCCTATGAGCACCTATCTCACTCAGTTTTTTGCCGGTTTCAGTGGTCGCGCTTCGCGGACCGTCGTTAAACCCACGGGGCAAAACTATTTGAGTAATACGGGGACCAAAGGCTGTTCATCTGTTCAAGGTGGCCGAAGTGGAGGGGGTGCTTCATGCGAATGAAGAAAAACTCCAGAAAAGCCGGTCAAAGCCTGATGGAATTCGCGTTGGTTATCTTTATTTTCCTGAACCTCTTAGTTGTCACCTACAATAGTGTTCTCGCATTTGCGACTCAGCAGTATTTATCTTATGTCGCCTTTTTGTCCGCGCGCGCATTTCAAGCCTCCTCTGAAAACCCCGAAGGGCAGCAAACGCGCGCCCAAACCGTACTGGATCGCTTGCTTCCGGGTGATCGATTGCAGGTTCCGAAATTTAATCGTGTTCTCGCCTACAATATCAAAAAATACGTTCCGGAGGCCTCGTCGGTTCCTTACGGTACGCGTTCGCCAACACCCGCGCGAGAAGTGCGAATCCAATTTGAAGTGCCGCTTTTTCAACTACCTTTCTTCTCGCTCAGTGAAAACTTTCCCTCACTTTACCTTGAAGCCCGAAGTTATCTAGGGCGTGAACCTACGCGCGCAGAATGTCGGGCCTATTTTCAGCGCTTTTATAACTATTTTTTACCCACAGGTATCCCGACTCGGGGTGTGCCGGAGGTCAGTACCGCATGGACCGGTATGGACGACAACGATTGCTGAAGCGTCGATCAGGGGGGCAAGCTCTGATTGAAATTCTTCCAGCAACTTTAATTTTCGTCATGGTCATCTCGGTCACGCTTCGCTATTTCGAGATTTTTAGAGACGCTGTGGAAAAAGAACAGGTCGCCCGCAATTTATTGTTTGCGAAAATAGGCAATTCGGGAACGCTGACGACTCCGCCATCACAACTGGCGAATCCCCGACAAATCAATCCTCAGGACACTGCCACCAGTCCGATCCAGTTTGATATCGAGGGAGGTCGCGTGGCGGTCGATTCCACCAACGCTTTCGTCGGATCCGATGCAACCTGCTTTTCCGCCTTTCCTCCAGATTGGAGAAAAGAAAACCCCATTTTTTTCCCCGGCATTGGGTCTGGTGCCTTCCCGTCTGTTTTTGTTCTGACCTACGCCGTGATCTATCGCAATGCGTCACAAGGTAGTTGTCCCTTCAACTAGTCGCTGAGGGGCTACCCTAAGGCAATTTTAGGAAAAAGCCGATGAGATCAAGAGGATAGGTGCATGAATCAGTCTAAAGCATTTTTGATTAGTGCAGGCGCGGCTGTGATCGCAATGTTCCTCGTTTTCTTTTACATCAGTGAAGAAACCGATCGTGTGAAAAAATCTTTTGGTACTGAAGTCGTTGTCGTTGTCGCTAACCGCGACATCAACGAATTGGAAGAGATCCAAACCAATATGCTCACGACCAAGACACTGCCGAAATCTTTTGTTCAACCGGGTTCAGATCCAGATCCGAAAACATTCGAAGGTTCAACGGCTGGAGCACCGATCAAGGCCGGAGAGCAAGTTCTTCTGACCAAAGTTCTTTTGAAGGGCGCAGCCACCGGAATTGCGAATCAAGTCGCCATTCATCGGCGCGCACTTTCGATTCCCGTTAATGATGTTACGGGCGTGACGCGACTCCTTCGTCCCGGTGATCGAGTTGATATCATCGCTAAAGTTCAATACAAAGGCGGCGAAGGCATCGAGTCTGAAATCAAGACGATCATGCAAAACGTCACAGTGCTTGCGGTGGGCGAGCTCGTGCAAAACAACATCCCGGCAGCCTTTGAGCGCGATCCTGTTAGTGGAAATCGCAAGGCCCTGAACCTTCGCGGCTCTCGAGCTTTCAACACGGTGACTGTGGAGGTAACTCCGCAAGACGCTCAAAAAGTAATCTTTGTTGTCGAAGAGGGCGCTAATCTCTTCTTGACCCTTCGAAACCCAGTCGATCAAATATTAGCACCTGTTTCTACGGTAACTGTAGACGATGTCTTGGGTCAAAATTCACGTAAGGCCGACCGCGAACGCAATGCACGAGTTCCTGCTCAGGCGCCCGGTCCAGCGGCAGCTCCGCCACCGCGAAGAGCCGCACCGCCACCTCCAGCTTTCTTAGAGGGAGGAATTCCCATTGCGGATTAAAATATTTTTACTTCTGAGTTTTTCAGGCCTTCTAGGCCTAAGCGCTTTCGCTCAGTCGCTTAATGTAGGCGAGGATCAAGCCGTACCACGTCTTGATGGTCGAGAGGCTGATATTTTAGGGGGCATTCCCAATACAGATATCGACCGAATTTATCGTGATCGACTGGATAGGGGAATACTAATTCCTGAATTTGGCATCGAAGATGTTTTCCTCACCAAAGGTTCAAAGGAAACGCTGGATTTAGAGCGTTTTGGTTTCATTTGTATCGAACCGACAATTGGGAATATTGTCGTCTCACGCGATCCGCCGGGAGATCCCACCGTACCACGTAAATCTCGCACAATTGAGGCCGTGACCGAGGGCACCACGATGTTGGTGATTACGGAGCGCGCACCGGGGCAAACGGTTTGTAAAGCCGAACAGCGTGGACGACTTTTGAAAGTTTTTCGAGTCAGCGTAACCAATAAAGACGTTATGCAGGCACTTTTAGAACTTCGCGCTCTCATTGGGGGCATTGAGGGAATCAAGCTGCGTGTGGTCGGCGACAAAATTGTTGTCGATGGCGAAATCATCGTGCCCGCAGAAATCGAGCGATTTGCGCGCGTAATGAATCCGGATGGCGGATTCATGAAGGGAAATAAAAATCTTCCCGTGATTTTGAATTTGGTTCAGGTATCGCCACTTTCGCAGCAGTACCTGGCGCAAAAAATGGAAGAACAAATTGCAGGCGGCCCCGATCGCCCCCGCGACATTCGCGTGAAGGTCGTCAATGGTCGCTTCTTTCTTGAGGGTTCCGTAGATCGTCTCGCCCAGCGGGAAGAAGCCGAGAAGATTTGTCAGGCTTATATTCAACCGCGTTTAGAAGTTGCCAAAGCCGGTGTCAGTTATCCACAGCCTCAGGGCGAGGGAGCTCCGACGGATTGTAATAACCTGGTGTGGGTGCGAGCGAGTCCTACTCCCGATCCTCCGGATGTTGTTTCGGTGCGCGTAGACTTCGTTAGTTTAAGTAAAAATTATCTGAAAGAGTTTGATTTTAGCTGGAGCCCCTCGATCACCGAAAATTCCGGCGTTGAATACAGTTCCGACTTGGGACGGATTTCGTCTGGTTTCGTAGCAACGCTCAGTAGTCTCTTTCCAAAGCTTTACCATGCGCAGAGCCACGGCTACGGACGAATTTTGAAATCGGTGACATTGCTGACGAAGGATAACACGGACTCGAGTCCCACAACTCCGCCGCCGCAATCGACTGTGAGTGAATCATTCGAGCTGCCCTATCAGGAATGTCAGTTGGACGCCAATGGTCAGCAGGCCTGTAGAGTGGCTACGATGCCCGTTTCGACCACAGTCAAAGTCGGCGTGCGCTCGGTGAAGGGCTCGGATAAAATCAATATGGTCGTCGATGCGGTCAGTGAATCTGTACGCGGTGACCCTGTGGGAGGACGCCCACCAAAGACCACTCAAACTGTTGGCACGAACATCTCAGTTGCCTCCGGCGAAAGCGCAGCGCTGGGTGGAATGGTTACAGAGAGTAGGACTGTCGGTTATTCGCGACGTCCAGCAGCAGGCAGCGCAGTAAATATTTTCGATATATCAAGAAAGCATACGTTCCTGGATGACAAAACGCAGTTCATTATCTTTGTAACGCCAACGAAGCAAAAAACTCCCAGTCCTGGCACAGAGGAGCTTAAGCGGAAATTCCGCTTGAGACGCTGAAATGGCTTTGCCTACTAAACGCCCACCCAGCCCCCGCACCGGCCACATCATCGCCGTATTGGGTGGAAAAGGTGGCGTCGGTAAATCAGTTTTCTCTGTGAACCTGGCACTAGCGCTCAGCGCGGATTTGGGCCGCAGTGTCGCTCTGGTTGATTGTGATCCGCATAGCACGGGTGATTTGGGTCTTATCGCAGGTGTGAAGCAAATGAACGGCAGTGGCGAGCAAATTATGGAAGGGAAGGTCACCGAGGTGGCCAAGCTCCAGCAGATTCTCACGCCGATTTTATCGCCCAAGCCACAAAGCCCCGTGCTTTTACTGCAGATGTTACAAAATATGGAGCGGCTCGAGGGGATGGACCCCAGCAAGCTAGATCTAGCGTTGAAAATGATTCGCCGTGGATTTCCAATCACGGTCGTCGATTGCGGTAACGAGCCATCGGGTGCGATATCTGCTGTTCTTGATAATGCCACCATGATGTTGGTAGTGACGAATCCTGATATTCTCGTTTTGAACCAAACGCGGCGGGTTCTGGATCTTCTACAAAGTGAGCTTTACCCAAATGATATCGTGAAGGTCATTGCTAATCGATTTCAGGCACAGGGACCTTTTTCACCTTCATTCATCGAGACAACATTGCGTCGTCAGGTGATCGGAGTGATCCCAGAGGATCCTGCAGTTGCCGGTACCTCGCTATCGCGGGGCCAGCCCTTCATCGTTTCCCATCCTAATTCCGTTTTGACTCAGGCTTACATGAGTCTTTCGCGTATGATCATCGAAAAGCGTTTGCTGGATCAATACTCACAAATGAGCAAGTCCGAAAAGTCGCGTAGCACTCCCAAAACTGCCGCGGAATCTAATGTGGTATTGCTAAAAAAAGGCACTGGAAAAGAGCCCTCTGATCCGCGCAGTGCATTTAAGTTGCGCGTCAACGCCATGTTAGTTGAACGCATGGACCTAAAAAAAGAAGAACTTGATCGTTCGATGGATCTGCAAAAGAAAGCGGAACTTCGAACACGCGCCCAACGCATCATTGCGGAAATCGTCAACACAGAAGATCATCCCTGGAAAGATCGTATTGAGAGTGCGCAGTTAACAAAAGAGGTATTGGACGAGGCATTGGGACTGGGCCCTCTCGAAGACTTTCTGGCCGACCCCGCGGTGACCGAAATTATGGTAAATCGCGCCGACCTCATTTACATCGAAAAAAACGGGAAGCCGGCGAAATCAAAAGTTACCTTTTCAAGTAATGAACAGCTGCGAGCAATTATCGAACGGATCGTGAATCCCATCGGTCGCCGCATTGATGAAAAAACCCCTTATGTTGATGCGCGGCTTGCCGACGGATCTCGTGTGCATGCGATCATCCCTCCTCTGGCGCTGGACGGTCCGATGGTGACCATCCGGAAATTTCCGTTGAAACGTTTGGGGCCGGACGATCTGATCAAATACGCCAGCTCGACGCCCGAAATGATGGCTTTTCTAAAAGCCGCGATCGAAGCCCGCGCCAACGTACTCATCAGCGGTGGAACCGGTTCTGGTAAAACGACGCTGCTCAATATCTTGAGTGGCTACATTCCCAATTCCGAACGCATTTTGACTGTGGAAGATTCTGCGGAATTGCAGCTTCAGCAAGAACACGTCGGCCGACTTGAAGCTCGACCTCCCAATATGGAGGGTTCGGGCGCGGTGACCATTCGTGATCTGGTGAAGCAAACTCTGCGTATGCGACCGGATCGAATCATTATCGGAGAAGTCCGTTCCGGCGAAGCTCTTGACATGCTGCAGGCCATGAACACCGGTCATGACGGATCCATGGCAACTGTTCACTCGAATTCTCCGCGTGATGCGATCGCGCGACTCGAAACTTTGGTGATGATGGCGGGAATGGAACTTCCAGTTGAAGCCATTCGTCAGCAAATCGCAGGGGCCGTAAACGTGATCGTGCAACAATCTCGACTTGCTGATGGCTCGCGAAAAATCACACACGTCACAGAAATTTTGGGCTACAACGCCGCCAACAACTCTATCAATATGCAGGACATCTTTGTTTTTCGTTCGGGCGGTTTGGACAAGGATCATCGGGTCGTTGGTCGCCATATGGCTACCGGTTTTATGCCACAACTGATGGAACGCTTCATCGCAATGGGCATCAGTGTGCCCAAGGAGATTTTTAGAGCGGCATGACGATGTTTGGCATTAGCCTCGCAAGTGGGGCCCTTTTTTTTATCGCCGTCTACCTATCTTTTGATCGGCTTTATTTGGCCGTTTGGGGACGTCTGAAAGCGGTCTCAGAGGATACGCTCATTGCCTATGAGGATCTTTTTTTTAAGCGCACGTTGAATCAAGTGATCATGACTCAGGTTGTGGTTGCGGGGATCGTGAGTCTGGGGATTTTTTATCTTTTTATTTCCGTTCCACTGATGTCACTTGGTCTGGCGATTGCTGCCTTCTACTTTTCTTGGCGTTTGCCTCGTTATTACCTAAACAGCATGCTTCGCCGTCGCCGAGTCGCAGATTTTTCAGTTCAGATGGTCGATGGCTTGACGCTGATGGGAAACGCGTTGAAGTCAGGTATGAACTTGGCTCAATCATTAAAAATTGTAGTGGACGAAATGCAGGGACCCATCGCCCAGGAATTTCGGCTGATCCTAGATAATAACCGCATCGGTCAAACCCTGGAGGCGGGATTTGATAATCTGGCCCGACGTTTACCATCCGAAGACGTGCAAATGTTTGTGACTAGCGTGAATATTCTGAAAGAAACTGGCGGCAACATGGCGGAAACCTTTCAGACCATCACAACAACCATCCGCGAGCGCATCAAACTCAACAGCAAAATCGAAGCCATGACCGCCCAAGGAAAATCCGCTGCGGCCATCGTTTCGGCTCTTCCGTGGGGTTTGGGAGCGCTTCTTTATGCGATTGACCCCGTCTTGATGGGACCACTTTTTTTCCATCCTGCCGGGTGGGCGATCTTATTTGTGGTTTTGCTTTTGCAAATCACAGCTTTCTTTTTGATCAAAAAAATCACGACAATTCGTGTTTGATAGGATCGTCGAATCCAATGACTTCTTTCTGACGCAAGGTTTGAGACTTTGCTCAGGCAAAGGCAACGGCTTCTCAGATATAATCTTGAAATGCATCTTATTGGGATGGTGCTCATGTTGATTGCTGCACCTCTTGCGGCGCAGGTAATATCGCATCAGACACGCACCTCCGCTATTCGATCGGATGAAAATCAAGGCTGTTTGGATGGCAGGAAGGCGGTTGACTTAGCTTGGCAATTTCCTGATCCAAAAATCCAGAATTCTCAGGATTGTTTTGCCTATGCTAGCGTGGCACTCTTCGAAGCAGCTCTAGCTCGAAAAACCAGGACCCACTTTAATCTTTCTGAGGAATATGCAGTTTTCCGGCAACGTCGCTACGGTCAACGAAGCAGCCTTTTACAGAGAAAACGTTCCGGTGACTTTAAACAGACTGCAACTGCCGGCCATAACACCGAGGATTTTGCGAGATATTTGCTCAGAAATCCAGAGGCCCTTATCTGGAAAACTCAGATATCAAAGGAGTCTTATCATTCAGCAACGGCAAAGGCTCTTGAGGAAAATCTCGCAGAATTCCGAGAACTTCTTCAACAAAAGGGCGCTCAAAGGCTCATGCAACTTTCTCGCAAGAGCTTCGATAAGAAGCAGAAAGAAATCTGTAGGGACTTTCCTAGTTGTAACAACGAGGAAAACAGGAAACTGCAAGAATTGCTGAAAGCAGCAGATTTGACATTGACGAAGGTCGCGACAAAATCATTGAACTCAACTGAGGCTGAAAAATCCAAGATGGCATTGCTGTCAGCCACAGAAAGTCTCAGGGCTGAGTCTGTTAAAATTTTCACAGAAGTTCAAAAACACCTTCCAGAATGGTTCCTGGTGAATTGTCTCTACACTTCTGAGACCGGTGGATCGCTTGGCCCTGCTCTCTTGGAGGATCAAGAGATGAAGAAATGCATAGAAAAACATGATCCGGAAAGTCTGGAGCCGATTCGTCTTGGTCTTATTCGATTAGAGGACTTGTATCGAGGGATGAGCGGTGTTGTCGCGCGGTACAAAACGGATAGTGACCAATGCCTAAACATAGGCCGTCAACTTGAGAGAGATTTCAGATCTCAGCTCTGCAAAGGTCTTCCAATTTCCATTTCCTTCGTAAACGGTGTTGATGAGAATAATAGAGTCCTGCGACACGCTGCAGTTATCAGTGGTTTCATGCCTGGATCAACTCCTGATGGTGATGTCTGGCTGGTTCGTGATTCAGCCTTTGGCAAAACAGTGCCTATGCCTACACGGGAACTTTGCCGAATCGAAAATGCATTTGTCATTCAGTAGTAGTTTCTAAAATGATAGGCCTGGGCGCCAAATTCCCGAATTGGAAAGAGCCCAGACTGCAGAAGTTGAAATATTACGCAGCAGAGTTGCGACAGAGGATTTAGAATCGACGCGAAGACCTGAGAGCTGAAAATTAATCGTCTGTTTATCGGATCGCCCATAGCTCATGCTACAATTCAATTCACATGACTTTTGAAATTAAGCCCTCCTACACAATTCGGAAAAGTGCTTTCAGTCTTCTCGAGATACTTGTGGCAGTTGCTATCTTAGGAGTGGCTTCATTTGCACTTATGGAACTGATGAATAGCCTTGCGAAAAGCAATCTCAACATGCAACAGCAAGCCGAGGCCACCCACCTACACAACGAAATCTATGCGCTTCTTCGAAATCCGGATGCTTGTCTAGAGACTTTCTCCAACACGGCAGTCGATGCGGGTTCTACAGCAGTCAATTCACTGAAACGTGCAAACGGCACCGAAGCTTTCAACACCACAGATCTTTATGCGGGAAAAAAACTTCAGATCCCCGTGATGAGCGTGGGCGATTTTACTCTAGACGGGAGCGACCCAGCTGTAGGTCAGGCGGTGTTGTGGTTGACGATCACCAAAATGGGCGAACCCCTGGGTCCAAAGGCGCTTCGAAGAGCTGTCAAATTGCACGTGAAGCGCAACAACCCGGGCGACAACAAAGTTACAAGTTGTGTGGCTGTGGGCGGAAATCTGACTTCGAGCGCAAGTGGCGGGGCTTCTTACACTGCCTGGGGCACTACTAATTGCGCTTCTGGTTATGAGAAGGCCTACGACGGTGTGGCGGCTGTGGCCTACTTCACGGGTGGGGTCGGAAGCTCTCCTGTATGTAAAGAAGGCGCCAACTTTACTGCGGCCGGAAGTTTCAGTTGGGGAACTGGCGGCTCAATCGCTAGCACTCAATCTATTTCATGTGCCGTTTGCGTCGGAAATAACTACGTTGCGTGGGGAACAACTTCCTGCGCTGCAGGCTTTACAGCTGCATACAGCGGCTATGCTGTAATTCCTTATCATACAGGAACTGTTGCGAGTTCTCCGATCTGCAAGGAGGGGGCCGTGTTTCCGACTCCCGTAACTGGTTTCTATTGGGGTTCAGGAGACAAGGCGTCCCCCTCCACCAGTCCTGATCTTTCCTGTTCCCTCTGCGTAAGATAAGCAGAATTTTGCCACCAATAGTACTTGGGTCGCTTTGATCGCTTTTGCAATCAGTATGATGAGTTGAAAGGTGGAAGTAGGTTGACCGATATTCCGATCCGGGCCTAAGCGGGATAAATGTTTGATTTTTACTCTGGTGAAAGTTTTAATTCTTCGCAGGCTATTGGTTTTTTCTTACTTGCAATATGCGCAAGTTCCACAGGCCTGTCGTCGCTTTCCGCCCAAGCTAAAATTCCGGGATCAAGCACCGAGAACTTCACTTTTTACAGCTCCCCGGGCTTTGGCTGTGATGGAGTGGACTTAGGTGGATCTCTTACTAGGCCGGCTGACGGAAATTCCAAAGCCTTGGTTATTTTTGCCCATGGCTCTGGGACAACAGACCGCGATGAGAGCGTGGGGGACTTCAAACCCTTTCGCGATCTTGCAGAGGATTTCGCTCAAGCTCAAGTCGCCACCTTACGGTTCGATAAGCGAGGATCAACAAAAGAAAGTTTGAGTTCTATCAAGGATCCAGCCGAGCTTAGCCCTAAAGCCTACATTGAAGATCTGAAAAGTTTGATTGAATACTCAAAGCGTAGAGAGGATCTGCAAAAATTGCCTCTCTTTCTGCTCGGGCATAGTGAGGGCGTTAATTTTGTTGTTGAGATTGCAAAGGAGCGCGGTGATTCCCTCGCAGGAATCATCTTGCTGGCAGGTCTAGGTCATTATGGAATTCACGAGACACTTTTGCGTCAATTTGAATCGTTGAAGGATTTGCCCGGAGCGGAGGGCAAAAAATACGCCGCACTTTTTCAAGACGGCAGTAGATATTTCAATGACCTTCTTGCCGGAAGGATCGCGGACGATCAAACCTTTATGAATGTTTATCCCAAATATTGGAGTGATTGGATTGCGATCACAAAGAGGGCTTCCCGTGTTGCTGCTGAGGTTGAGGTTCCAAGTTTTTTGGCACAGGGTGATGCGGATTGGAATGTGACTCGGAAGGATTTTGATTCTTTGTCGGCCGCTCTTTCTAAAAAATCCAATCATGAATCTTTTTATGTCCACGGCCTCAACCACTATTTAACTATAGGTACATCGACTCAAGTCGATAAGGGCCTAAGCAGCAGGATCTCAAACTGGATAACGAGACTGCTGAAATGAATAGAGTTGTTCCTCTAAATATTGCATCAATATCCGTAACCACGATTAGGAACTAGCGGAGGACGACGAAGTCGCACTTCCTCGAGGGCGGCCTCGACGTTAATGATTCCATTAGTCGTGACTTTGTTTTCCAGCGCCAGCGAATGAGTCGCAGTTTTCATGATGATCTCTTTCAGTTCAGGACCCGTGAGAGCGGGATTGTCGTCCAGGAGTCGAGCCGCAAGCCCCGCAACTTGCGGAGCTGCCATCGAAGTTCCGCTCATCTTGAGCGTCAGATTTTCGGGTGCAAGACTGGGTACTGCCACGCCCCATGCGGCTACGTTTACAAAGGTTGGGGAATAGCATGAAAATCTCGCAATGTTGCCGTTCTGCGTGACGGCCGCAACTGTTAGTACGTTTGCAAATTCACGTGAAAGCATAGCCGGATAAACGGGATAGCGGTCCAAATTGCCTGAGTCCTCAATGTGGGGATTTCCGCCATCATTCCCTGCTGCGATGACGAAGAGTGTTTTGGGATTTTGAGTGAAGAGTTGTCTCCAACCGGCAGCATTCGCCTCCAACACTGCGTTCACCATATAATAGAGCGTTTCCTTGCGCTCGTTATTCATTTCGGTTTCAAGTGGCAGTTTGGCTTTGTTTAACTCCTCAAACCAAAGTGCCAAGAGAGTGCGGTAAACGTTCATTCCAGAAACGCCCAAGCTAAGATTGACCACTTGGAATTCCATGCTGGAAACATAGGCGCTAATGCGGGCAGAGCTTGCCATTTCGCGTCGTCGCATTACTTGGACTTGTTGTTCAAGAGCGGCACGATCATCCAGGTAACTTTTAAAGGGACCTTCACTCATGCCCAGCTTGTCAAAGAAATCGAGCTGAACTTCGCGCATAAAACTTGCCATGCCGACCGAGGGAGTTCGTTCCAGATTGTACTTCGTGCGAAGCCACCCGCCTTCCAGTGTGCGCGCTTCGTTGGGGCCTGAACTTGCACTGAAGACATTCATGCTTTGAATTTGGGTCGACTTCGGCGATTGCTTTTGAATGATCCCCGCTACATGCGTGCCATGCGAAAGGCCTGTAATGAATTGAATGTAGGCACGTAGTTGAGGGTCTTCGTTCACGCGTCGGATAGCCTGAACGTCACCATCTTCTAGGCTAGACGCAAAATCTACGGCTTCTTTTGCGCTGAGAAAATAACCAAAGGGATCGGGCTGCTGAAATACGGATCTCATCCAATCAGGGAAAAAGTTGGAGTCGTTTGAAACTAGGTTCCAGCCCCAGATATTGTCGATAAAACCATTTTTTGTGTCGTCCGTGTTGGCCAGTCCGTAAAGTTCTGAATACTCAGTGAGCGCATTCCCTTTTAGACTTTCGTGAAAGAGATCTACGCCTTCATCGATCACTAAAACCCGAGCATCGAAAGCCTGGGTGGCAGTCGCCCACGACAGTGACAGTAGAATTCCCAAGTTGGATGCGGATTTAAATATTTTCTTCATGTGTAGGGCCCCTCTGCAAGCTGACCGAAAGTAACAAATCTAAGCCTTCGTTACAGTGAAAACATATTTACAAAACGAAACGCCGCAGCACAGCCTTCGTTGCGCTGCGTGGCACGAGATCGATTAGTCTTGTTTATGCACTAGAGGCAGCCGCGGAGAGTTTTCTTGAAAGCCCCTTGCTCAACGCGGGGCGGCGGCGCCAAGAATTCGTGGATTTCGATCGCAATTTCTATTCAAAGTGCCTTCTATTTGACACACGAGGCTCTTGCAGAGCTGCTAGACTAAAATTCGTTTGGTGGGAGGTTTTTCTATGTTCAGTTTGGGAAGGCGTACGACGCTTTTGGGGGCTTCACTTCTATTATCGCTTTGCTTTGTGCCCGTGGCCGAGGCGGGGGTGAACGTCAACAACGGAAACTTCTATGTCGCATACACGGATTTTTTAATAAACAATCCAGGTTTGAATCTCGACATCACGCGCACCTACAACAGTCGTTCAAGTTACGTTAAAGGATTTTTCGGCGTTGGTTGGTCCTCTGAATACGAAGGCTATCTAGAATTCAAAGGTGCTGACATTCATTATTTTGAAGGTGGTGGTGGGAACGTTGTCGTCTTCAAAAAGTCCGGCAAAAATTGGACTAACAATCTCTACGGAAAACAACAGATCGATAAGGTCGCTACAAATTTTGTTTTAGAAACGTCCATAGGCAAAAAAATCACCTTCAATTCGAAGGGACGTCCCACGCGCATTAGCGACAACAGCAAAAATTTCATTGAATTCGTCTATACCAACGGACAAATTTCTCTGATTCGCGACAATTTTAATAATCAGGTTCGCGTTAGCTGGAAGAATTTCGCTGGCGTCCCGCGCATTGTCCGTGTCGAGCGGGACGTGATGAAAGCTTCGTACCAATACAATGCCAAGGGGCAGTTGTTGAAGGTGACTGGAGCGGATGGCATTCCCTACAGCTATGAATATGACGATGAATTTAATATGACTGCCATTGTCTATAACGACGGCACTCGTAAAGAAATGAGCTACAACAAAACCCGCGACTGGATCACCAAATTTAAAGATCGTGATAATTGGACCACAGGTTATGATTATTTTTCGGACAATCTTGATCCGGAAAATAAATTTGGCACAACAGTTGTTCGTAGTCTTGCGGGAAGCAAAGAAAAAGACGAATCCCGTTTCTGGTATGAATTTCGAAAGCGTGCCGATGGTAGTCGCTACAATCATCGGGCTGTGACCTATGTTAATGGAATCGTGACCGAGACGTTTTTTACCGAGTGCTGCGGCACTCCGATCGAAATCGGTCAATGGCAGTTATCGGCGAAGGATGCCGGATCAAACTCAAAGAGCTTGGCTTGGATCAATCCTCGTGGATCAGTGAAACGCACGAAATTCAGCTATGACAAAGACGGTCTGCTGGCGAAGAAAATCGCACCGGACGGGACAGAAACACGTCTCGTTTATAATCCGAAATTTAAAAAAGTTTCTAAAGTGACCATCGGATCGCGGGCCTTTTCCTATGGTTACGATGTTAAGGGCAATCTGCGTGAAGCGATTGACGAGGGTGCGAAGCGTAAGCTGACTTTGAGTTACAGCGTAGAAGGCCGCATAACGAAAATTCAAGATGTCGGGCCTGCCGCAAACGGCAAAGTGCTCGCGAAAGATGTGCTTTTCTCCTACGACAAACTTGGAAGGCCGAGCGTCGTTAAAGAAGTTCGCAAAGGTGGGGGCGGTGGTGTGATCCGCATGACTTACAATAATCGCGGCGAAGTTTCAGGAGTCTTGAATGCCAAAGGTCGAAGTCTGGCATCCGACAAGGATCTTGAAAGTGCGCGAGAAGTCGCCCTAACTTTTCAGAGCCTATTAGACATTGTACAGCCGGCCGGTGTGACACTAACTCCCGAGGGATGATGATATGAAAAAAGTCTTAATGATGAAAATCAAGTTTGTTAAAACCGCGACTGTATTCGCGACGCTTTTAGTTGGCTCTCTTTCTTTTGCTCAAGGGCTTCCAGAGTTTACAGGAGCCGGAGCCCCATCAATGTTTGCCGGTCAAGGCATGGTAGCGCCGCCCATGGGTGCCCAGCCTGGAACTTTTGTTAGTCCCCAGCGGATGGTAATGGGCGAACAGCCTGCCTATGCGCAGGTTGGTGCGCAGGGGTGCGACCCGCGTGGTTATGTCGGCCCCGTGACGGGCCCCATCCAGTCAAATGGTATGCCAATGCCCCTTCAGATGGTCCCAGGTCACTAATTCGGGAAGCACATTTTTTTGGGACAGATTTCAAGGCAGATCTTCCGCCTTTGCGCGCCTTGCTCGCCTAAGTTAACCTTCATGGATGATTCGGATTTGTGGTGGCAGGCATAAAGGTCGGCAGCTTCGTACGCCTAAAGGCGATTTGACTCGACCCACTACTGAGGCCAATCGGGAATCTCTTTTCAATATAGTCGACATCTCCCTTCAGCATCCGATGACCCATATTTTGGATTTATTTTCCGGTTCCGGAGCCTTGGCTTTAGAGGCGGTATCGAGGGGGGCGGAATCGGCGGTCCTTTTTGATTCGTCTAAGGAGGCCGAGAGCGCTTCGAAGCAGAATTTTAGGGAGATTGCCCCTGAAATTCCTTTGCGTATTTTTACTGATCCCAAAATTGAAAAGTGGGCTGGGCTCTTGGTGAATTTAGGCCCGGAATTTCGCCCCATCGATACGGTCTTTTGTGACCCGCCCTACGGGAAGGGTTTTGCTCAAAAAGTCTTGGAATCTCTGCTTCCTCAGGGGGATTTGTGGGCCCCAGGGGCGATCTTTTGTTTTGAAGTTGGCAAGAAAGAAGTTTTCCCGATTCCTAAATCCCTTGAGATCCTTAGAGACAGGACGCGCGGAGACAGCCGTTTTCTCGTCCTTAGGAAGAGCACTTTTGACTTGAACGAGATATGAGCCTGATTAGGCTCTTCCTGTGCCGAAAAAGATCGCCGTATATGCAGGCAGTTTTGATCCCATCACTCTGGGCCATCTTGATGTTGCCGAGAAAGTTCGAAGTCTCTTTGATGAGATCCACATTGTCGTAGCCGATAATCGACAAAAAAAGACTTTGTTCACGGCCAATGAGCGCGTGAAATTCATTCAAGACAGTCTGGAACACCGGGGAATGACAAAAACCTTTCATGTGGCTTCGACCGAGGGGCTGGTGGTGGACTATTGCCGTCTAAACCACGCTTCACACTTAATTCGAGGTCTGCGGGCAGTGAGTGATTTTGAGAGCGAATTTTCGCTGGCGGTAATGAATCGCCGCTTGGAATCAGGCGTCACGACTGTTCATGTGATGGCTGACGAGAAATATTTCTTCCTATCGAGTTCACTGGTAAAAGAGGTGGCAGGCTTTGGTCGTTCCGTAGATGACTTTGTTACGCCGACCGTGGCTGCTGCTTTGAAAACAAGATTTAATCAGCTCC
Organism: uncultured Bacteriovoracaceae bacterium; assembly: GCA_964636255.1. Taxonomy (GTDB): domain Bacteria; phylum Bdellovibrionota; class UBA2428; order UBA2428; family UBA2428; genus CAXNGS01. The sequence continues at coordinate 107,993 of CAZWNW010000006.1, forward strand.
GAAACAGTCCTTGAAAGGAAGCAAAAGCATGTTGCCAGAAAAAGTTCAGGAAAGTCTCACCCTCGCCCTATTAGCTAAGGTTCGCGAAATGCGCGCCCGCGGCGAGGACGTAGTTTCATTTGCGGCCGGTGAACCTGATTTTGATACACCTTCTTTTGTCATTGAAGAAGCTTTTCGCGGAATGAAAGCTGGAAACACTCGCTATGTCGCAAGTCAGGGGCAGGCTAATTTACGAACAGCCATCGCCAAAGATTACCAAGAGCGTTTAAACGTTCGTTGGGCGAAACCTGAGAATGTTCTGATCACTGCGGGAGCTAAACAAGGTCTTTATTTGATTTTCGATACGCTTCTTGAAAAAGACGACGAAGTTCTATGCCCCGCCCCCTACTGGGTAAGTTATCCCGGCATGGTGAAGGCAAGTAACGGCGTTACCAAGGTGATGGAAACGCTGGCTTCAAATGATTTTTTCCCAACGGCGGCAGAGTTGGATAAAGCCAAGACTTCGAAGACGAAGGCGCTGATATTCTCCTCGCCGGGTAACCCCTCAGGAACTATGATTACAGAAAAGCAGTTGCGAGAGATCATCGACTGGTGCGACAAAAATAAGGTCCTGCTGATTTATGATGAACTTTATGAACGGCTCGTACTGGATGAAAGCCGCAAGCATATTTCGGCACTGGCTCTGATCGAAGAGACAAAATCGGAATGGGTACTGGCGGTCAACGCTACTTCTAAATCCTTAGCGATGACGGGATGGCGATTGGGTTATGTTCTAGGTCACCCTGAAAATATTAAACGCTTAACGGCAATTCAAAGTCAGGCTTTGACATGTGTGCCGGGTTTTATTCAGGACGCGGCCGTTCTGGGTCTTTCCAAGGCCACCGAGTTTTTGACTCCAGTGGTGAAACAATATCGCGAGCGCCGAGACCTCTTGATAGCAGGCCTGAAAAAGATTCCAGGACTGAAGTGGATAGAGCCTTCCGGTGCGTTTTACCTTCTCTTGGATGTCTCGGACGTGATCAAAAGAAAAGGTTGGTCCGGTGATAAGGATTTCGCGGCCCACATTCTGGAGCAGAAAAAAGTGGTCGTGATTCCCGGTGGATCAATGGGAGCACCCAACTGGGTGCGCCTCTCGTTTGCGACAAGTAATGCTGAGATTCAGCGAGGGATCACTCGGCTAGCGGAATTTTGTTCCTAAGCGTTTCGGTCTTAGAGATCTCTGCAACAATTGGGGTCAATACTGCTGGTGCTTTCAGAGCCAACCACGCTAGTGAGAGTGTACGGCATCCCGTCCACACGAAAACTAAATTCGCCCATCTTCAGACTTTGCAATTCCCGTTGGCAATGACCCGTGGGCCGACTTCGACTACAGGTGATGTTTTTCTCGTTCCAAAGTTTCACTTGGGCCTGATTGACGGAGCCTCCGATCAATACCTCCATTGTAAAGTCCTCTAGCGGTGAGGGCGCCCTTCCGTTGGCACTTCCAAAACTAAAAGATGAAGAGGGAAAATAGGCGCCTGTCACTTCCAGATCACTAGGATTGACGGTGAATAGAGATATCTGGCGTCGATCAATTTTTGCACTAAAGCGCAGTCCGTTGATGAAAAATTGATCGATGATGCTGGGTAGATCCGGGTTCGGGTGACCTTGGCCTTTCACCTGCAGAGTCGAGACGGGAATAATTTCATAGTCACGGCGATCTTCTGGAAATTCCGAATTCGGCATCAACTGGTGGATGCTTCGTCGAAAGCTTTCATCAAAAAAATTCTCGGATTTGTAGTTGGATTGGGTGAAAACTTGCAGGTCGCCGGATTCAAGACGCTTAAAGCGTCGAATGTCGATCGACTCGGACGCAGGAAACTCTGGGCTGGCTGGAATCTTGGTGTGAAGGCGGCGCACCAACTCGCCATCTTCGCAGCGAGCGGTTGAAGTGGTGACCTTGTCGATCTGATAAATTTTACCATCAGCGGGAATCACGACTTTTTCTGGATTGTCGTTGTTATCAAAGCTTCGAAAGGCAAAGCCGGTAATTTTTTTCGAAGCATCATTAATATCGTAGATTTCAAAATGCTGTTTTTGGCGAATATCTTGAACATAAAAGCCCTCAAGGCTGGGGCATTCAGCTGCCCAGGCGGATATGGAGATTGAACTGATTAAAGCGCAAGTGAGTTTGAAAATTTTCATGCAGGTCTACGTTATCGGAGCAGTAGAGCCTGCGCTAGGCGGGGCGTGCCGGACTCTCGTCGCTCTGCTTCACTCTTGGCCAAAGAGCGAGAGCCAGTGCCCAAACTGTCGATCTGCGCGTGCGACTAATTTTTCTTTTTTCTGCTTGTCGCGCTCGGCAATACCATTAAGTGGAACCAATCCCCAGTTGATATTCATGGGCTGAAAATCGGAAATTTTCCCCTCAAAAACATGTGCGGCCAATGCGCCGAGCGCTGTCGTGGGAGGCGGTGGGGGTAACTGTTGCCCGCCACGAAGTTCAAGAGATATGAGTCGGCCCACGAGAGCCCCGATCGCAGTACTTTCCAAATAGCCTTCAACACCGGTGATTTGTCCGGCAAATCTTAGGCGGGGCTCGCTTTTCAGACGGAGATTGTTGTCCAACAGTGCTGGCGATTGAATGTAGGTGTTTCGATGTAGGCTTCCTAATCGATAAAATTCTGCATTTTGAAGTCCGGGTATGCTTCGAAAAATGCGTTGTTGTTCGGGATATTTCAATTTTGTTTGAAAACCAACCATGCTCCAGGCACGGCCCTCATGGTCTTCGGAGCGTAGCTGAAGAGCCGCAAATGGAATTTTTCCGGTTTTTGGATTTTCCAGGCCCACAGGTTTCATCGGACCGAATGCAAGAGACATTTTGCCTTTTGAGGCGATGGCCTCAATGGGTTGGCATCCCTGAAAATAGATGGCTTTTTCGAAATCCTGTGGCTGTACCTGTTCTGCGGTCGAAAGCGCCTCGATGAAGGCCATATATTCCAGTTCATTCATCGGACAATTAATGTAATCACCCTCGGGATGCTGCAGATCTTTGTCGTAGCGATTCTTGCGATAGGCAATGCTCATGTCGATCGATGCGCCTGCAATGATGGGGGCGATCGCATCATAAAAATAAAGCTTGCTGCCGATCAAAGGTTTTAGGCTCTCGGTCAAAGCCGAGGATGTTAGTGGGCCCGTGGCAATTACAATGATGGCCTTCGAGTCTTTCAGAAGCGACTGATAGTCCTCCAATTCAGCTCGCAAGATTTGCGCTTGGGGATGACGGCTCAGTTTGTCCGTGATCAAGGTCGAGAATTTTTCTCGGTCCACTCCAAGCGCCTGTCCCGCAGGAACCTCTGACTCGGCTGCCGCCATCAGGATCAACGAATTGAGACGCCGTAATTCAGTTTTCAGTAGGCCCGGAGCGCTCAGGGGATCCTTGGACTTTAAAGAATTTGAGCAGACCAGTTCTGCAAAGAGAGGACCTGTGTGGGCCTCGCTCTTCTTTTCAGGGCGTTGTTCGATCAATAGTACCTTGTGGCCCCGTTCTGCCAACTGCCACGCACATTCGGAACCTGCTAGGCCGGCGCCTACTACTATAACCTCAGCCTGGGAGCCCTGAATCCGTGTTGAAAGGCTTGTGTTAGTCATTTGGTGGAAGGCTCCGATCTGTCTCGCTTTTGCGTATGAAAATAAACGACTTCTATCTAATTTCAGTACTTTGGCCACTAAAGGGAGCCTTGATTTCAAAGTTCCAGCGACATAGATTTCATGCCGCAATGACAGAGTCGAAGCAATCCCTTTTTTGGCTTCGTGAACGTGCTTGGTTTCAGATCAGCGCTTTCATTGTTCTCTTCCTTTGTGTCCGTTGGTCCCTGCTGGGGCTGGTTGAGACGCTGGCGACCTATGCGGGTCTGAACCGCCAATGGACCATTGAAACAATTCAAAAGAATGAAATTCCACTTCAGATTCTGTCCTTTTGTGCCAGTGAATGGCTTCTTGGCCTGATCTCGCTGAAGCGGGGTTTTTTACGTGACTTTGCATTGATGACCCAGATCCGTGACGTGCGCAGGTCGCAAATGGTCCTGGCATTTTCCGAGTCGTTTTTTAAGGGTTTTGCGTTGGCAAGTCTGGCCGTTGCTTTGTCCGTTTTTTCAGGGCTTTCAATATTGGAAACCCCCGTCAGTTGGAGCAGCACATTTCTAAGCCAGGCCGGGAATCTCTTGTGGAATTCCCTTGAAATCACCTTGTGGTTTTTTTGTCTGGAGCTTTTTCGCTTTCCCCTGTGGCGACGTATTCGTGCAAGTTCGGGGACGCAAATTCATGGGCACCTGCTCTTGATCCTCTTTCAAGGTTGGCTCTACTACCGTGTTGCCAGTGCGCATAGCTTCACGAGTGATTGGCAGCTGATCTTGTTTGCGGCCTCACTGTGGTTGTCGACCATGAGTTTATTATGGGCTCAGTCATCTTGGACCCAAGAGCCTGCGCGCAGTTTTTGGCCTTCACTTTTCTCACGAAGTGCCTTTTCAGCGGGCTTTCTGATTAGTCTTCTGCATGTTTATGGTTTCCCCATTGCCGGTCGTCACGAGGCGTCTTTGATTTCTACGGCGCGGGGTCCCTTAGTTGAGCGCTTTGCACACCTTCACTACGAATCTTTTCTTGGCCATGCCGCCGTGCTCTTGGTTTTGGTATTAGTCTCAGAGCGCTTGTTGCGCCGCACTAGCCTTCAATTTCTCCGGCGCTTCTAACGCTCTTCCAAGCCTTTCCGTGAAGTGTCGGAAACGAAGCCTGGCGTGGAACCCAAAGCCTCAGTATTATTTCAGTCATGGAAGCATCAAATTCACTGAATGTTGCGTTGGGTACTGGTCCGGTTGTGCAAACGGTCCTCTATCTACTTTTTGCACTCTCTGTTTTATCGTGGGCCATTATCCTTTCAAAATGGATGAGCCTGCGACAAGCGTTGGGGAGTTCAAAAGATTTTCTCACGACTTTTTGGAAACAAAAATCTTTGTCCGATATCTTTGAGGACTCGAAGAAACATTCAGATTCACCGATTTCAAATGTTTTTCGTGCAGGCTATCTGGAATTTCAAAAGGTCAGCGTAAAGGGACATGAGAAGCATGCCTCGGCCGAGGTGATGGCCACACGTGGTTTGGAAAATGTTCAGGCTTCATTGCGGCGTGCGGCAGTAACGGAATCACTACGCCTTGAAAAGCGCTTGCCTCTACTAGCTACGGTTGCTTCGACCGCGCCCTTTATTGGGCTTTTTGGAACTGTGTGGGGCATCATGGGAACTTATTCCGGAATTGGTGCCGCAAAATCCGTAAGTCTTCAGACAGTGGCGCCAGGAATTTCTGAAGCCTTGATCGCAACAGGCGTTTCATTGGCAACAGCCATCCCTGCCGTTATTGCCTACAACTTATTTGTTGCGCGGCTAAGATCCATTCGAGCGGAAATGGATAATTTTTCCATCGATTTTACAAACCTACTTCGCAGAAGTTACCTCGAGTAAGGAAGGACACCTCCATGGGTGCATCAATGCAATCTGGTTCAGGCGGTGATGATTTCACTCCCTTAGCGGAAATGAACATCATTCCCCTGGTTGACATTATGTTGGTTTTGTTGGTCATCTCGATGGTGACTGCGCCATTTATGGATCAAGGCGTGAACGTTGACCTCCCGGTGGCGTCTGGGGAAAATTTGCAGAAAAATAATGTGGAAAATCCCATCGTACTTTTTGTCGCACGCGATAAAAATTTACGTTTAGGCGAAGTTCCTGTGACGCGCGCGGAACTTCCACAACGATTGGCTGTGCTTTTCAAAGACCGCCGAGAAAAAGAATTATTTGTACGTGCTGATCGAGACGTTCCCTATGGAGTAGTCGCAGAAATCATGGCGCGTGTTCAGGCCTCGGGTATAGAAAGGGTGGGACTTGTCACCAAGCCAGAATGAGGCTCGGGACCCCGTTTTTCTTGAGGAACTCAGGGCACTCATCCGGCAAGGAAAGCTACCGGTCCAGCCTCCCGAAAAAGTAATCTACCGTAAACGCGTGCGCGTAAATGATCGACGCGCTTTTGTTTATTCGATCTGCGTACACGGCGTCGTCGTGGTGATTGCATTGATGCGTGTTCTTTTCCCGAATCTATTTTTAAGTGAATCTGAGATTCAGGCGCGTTTTAAAATGCTTGAGACTCAAAATGCCATTCGAGTGGACGTCGTTGGCCTTCCGTCTCTAACACGCAAAGAACTGGAGAAAATTGATTTAACTCAGGAGCCCACGAAGAACGCTGAAGCAAAAGCGGCAAAGGAAGATGATGAAAGTCCGATACCTTCTAAGAATGCCATGGTGCTGCCGGACAAAATGCAAAAGCAAATCGCCCTGGATAAAAAAGAGAAAGAGCGTGCTGAGAAATTGAAAAGTGCTCGCGCAGCGTTGAAAAATGACCTGAAGCTCGAGGGTCGCCGTCGCGCCTTGATGGATAAGCTAAAAACAGGTGGCGAAGGCGGACGGGCAACTGTCGAGGGGAATATTCTTTCTAAAGGTTACTCAGCCTCGGGAACGGTTGCGACTGAGATGGATGCATATCAGGGAAAGCTAAAGGGACACATCAGGCGCTTTTGGGATGTTCCTTCATGGATGAATGCTTCCAGTTTGAAGGCCCGAGTCTGGGTGCGGCTTTCGGCCGAGGGAAGAATAATGCATCGCGAATTTCTTGCCAAAAGTGGCAATGAAGAGTTTGATCGTTATGTCGAACAGACCATTGTGGCCGCAGAGCCCTTTCCTGCGCCACCCAATCTTTTAAGGCAAGTCATGTTGGAGGAAGGTGTTGAATGGGGATTTCCACAGTAAGTAAAATTGGTTTTATAGCGGCCACAGTTGTGGCGGCCTTCGGCTTTTCAGCTTTCGCTCAGACAAGTCCAGAAGTAGCTGACCCGGCGGCCTCGGGAAGAATTTACATTTCTGTTGGAGACCCCAACCTAAAGAAAGTACTGCTCGGCATCGAACCCACTCAGGGCGGAAACAAAGAAGCCAATGCTTTTTTTGAAACCATCACATCCAACATGGATTTTACGGATTTTTTTGAAATTCTCCCACCGTCTCGTCTTCCTGCCATTTTGGGAGGAATGTCCTTGGGCTCATTCAAGTTTGATCACTACAAAGCGTTGGGTGCGGAGTTTTTGATCAAGAGCCGTGTTGAAATGAAAAATAATTCCTATGAAGCCGAAGTGCGCCTCTACGATGTGGCTCGAGGTATGCAAATTCTGGGTCGACTTTACCCCTTGGTGGGAAAGGCTACTGAGCCTGGTCGAGAGTTGGCGCATTACGCGGCCAACGACATTGTTAAAAGCTTAACGGGCGAAGACGGAATCTTTCGCACGCGGATTATCGCAAGCTGTGGCCAAAAGAGAAAAGAAATCTACATCATGGATTTTGATGGAAACAACGTGCGCCAACTTACGACCGACGGAAATTTCGCACTTTCCCCTAAATGGGCGCCCGACGGGCGGCGAGTAGTTTTTACAAGCTATCGTCCGGCCGTCCGCGGGGGATTTGTTAACCCCAACCTCTACATGATCGATTTGGTCAGCAATGTGCGCACAGTATTGAGCGCCGTGCGGGGACTCAATACGGGGGCGGATTTTCATCCAAAAGACAACAAGGTCGCCTATACCTTTTCGGCGAACGCAAAACCTGAAATTTACATTCTGGATTTGGATTCCAAGGTCCGCTATCCGATCACAAAAACCACTTATTTTTCGATTGAACCGAGCTGGTCACCCGATGGATCGCAAATCACTTTTTCCAGCAGCAAAACTGGGAGCCCCCATATCTGGGTCGCGAATGCGAATGGTAGTGGCGCGAGACGATTAACCTTTGCGGGCGTTTACAATAGCTCGCCCGATTGGTCTCCCTTGGGAAACCGCATTGCATTTTCTGGACAGGAGAACCGAAAAAATAATTTTAATATTTTCATGATCGATCCCAGTGGATCAAATCTTGAGCGGGTCACCTCGTCTGCCCATTCCAGTGAAAACCCAGTCTATAGTCCCGATGGGCGCTATCTCGCCTTTTCATCAAACGAAGGCGGAACCTATCAGATTCGCGTAATGCCCGTGCGGGGCGGAAGAATTCGCACCCTGCCGACCAAAAAATACGGTCACTGTAAGCAACCGTCGTGGTCTCCACGCCTCTAAATTAATTTAGTCTTGAGACAGGCTGATCAGGCTGAGTGCCAATGCATTCATCCTTTCAGCCAATTCCTGGTAGCCGATACTTCTGCTCTCGTCGCGCTCTGCCTTCTGTAAGATTGCGATCAGCTCGCGCGCCCAAGCGTGGTCCTCGTTCCGCGGAGGATTTCTACTGAGGCTTTCGCGAATGTCAGCCGCATTCCAAATCAATCGAGAGCTGATTTCGGGCCCAAGGTCTTTGGGTGCAGCCAACAGTGCCATGCGCATTTTGGTAGGCAGCCAACTAAGACTCTTTCCGCTGATGCGGCCGGAGAAGTATCCTTTGAGTCCGGGGAAGCTGATTCTACCCGCTTTGTCGCTGTGAGGGTCGAAATCGCTCCATTGATCTTCCCCCTCGAGGTGCTCGATCTCTGTGTAAAAATAGGGGTGAGTTTTTGAAAAAATATTTGCGCCCGCTTTGGCCATCGCCAGGATCGTGATGGCCTCGAAGTCCGGTATATTTTTATCTCCAAACGCGAGAAGATGTTTCAACAAAATATCATCCGAGGGACGAAAATGATCCTGGATCTCGTTAAAGAGTGATTGGGCGGTGCCCAGATTTTCTTCTTCAATGGACAAGTGATCCAGCAGGTCTTCGAAATCATCACTCAAGAAAACGGCTCGTAGCACTTGGTCACGTTCATCGCCGTCTCCAGGTCTCGAAACGGAAATATCACTAATTTGATAAACCAAATTGAAAAGTTTATCCGCCAATATTGGATGCGCATTGAGCATCAAAAGGCGGTAGCTCATGAAGGGGCGTAATTCTGGGCGCACTTCGTCTGCTCGGAAATTCAAACTATTTTTGAAGTCTAAGTGAGATTCAATGAGCTTAATAAGTTCAGAGAGCTCGGCCCCATTGATGGCTCCATCGCCATTAGAGTGGTATCCGAAATTGTCGGCATAAAAGACAAGTGAGTAAAAAGCCTTGGGATCATCGATCAAGGCATTGATGGCCTTGTTCTGATCGCGGCTCTCTCGGACGAACTCGCTCGTGGACTCTTCTTTATCGTCGCCGTAAATCTTTAAGCCCGTATAGAGAGCGGCGGTGGTTTTCAAAATTTTCTTAAATTCATCCTTTTGCGAGTTTTGAGTGACATCTAGAATACCGTTGCCATTTTCGTCGTAGGATTTCAGAAGCGAGGTCACGAGTGATTGTAAGTAAAATTGCGTCGTGGATAGATCGAGAAAAACTTGACCACCAATGCGCGTGTCAGTGGGGGACTGGGCCAGAAGATGATTCCAGTGCTGGTCCATGAATTCTAGCACTTGTGGTTCATGCACAAGCTCGCGGATCTCGCGGTTTTTTAGGTCGCCATGCGATACGGAGATCGGCCACAACTGACTTCGCTCAATTGTGAAATAATGCTCCCCCAGTCGCTTTAGATCCATTTGCCCAATCTGTTGGGATCCTCTTCCGACCAAAGAATTTTTGCTCTCGAAGAGCATGCGTGTAAGAACTTCGGCGTCTAAATTTAGGTCTAGTGCCTTTGTAGCGCTCACCTTCCACGTCTTGGCGGAAAGATGGCCCAGTATTCGGTTAAATTCGTCCCGACGAAGCGCGCCACCCTGATGGTATCCCGTCAGAGCAAGAAAGGAGTCGATGCTTCTTTCAGAGATAAGTCGGTATTCACTGAATAAATTCAGCGTATCAAAAATTTCATTGAAATCTTCGTCCTCCAAATTAGAAAGTCGGAACTCTATTTTTCGTAGATCTCTAAGATTTCGAGCATGCGCTTCGGCGTTATTGAGGGATCGATAGGGAATGTTTTCCAGATGGCCAAAGCCTAGTAGGTTCTTCACAAGCGCGTAAATATCTTCACTGCTTTCCGAGTTTAAATTTTCCGCAAGATAAGCAAGATCACCCTTTAGGAAACGACTTCCAAATTGAACAAGTCCGAAGAATTCGTCGTGATCTAAGGCTTCGTTTCTGTATTTTACCTGAGAGAGAAGAGCCAAGATTGACTCACTGGTTGTCGGTGGACTGTCCATTTCCCAGTCTCTGCCTGAAATCAGCGATCTCAAATCCTCCTGAACACGTTTTAGGTAATTTGCGATCTCAGAAAATTCCCTGTAGTGAAGCCGTTCTTCGTTTCCCGGATTAATTAAATCGCGGAGAGACAAGAGCGCTTTCACTTCGAGCTTATCGAGGGGTTTGTCGTCGAAATAAAAGGCATTGAGAAGGGCTCGAAGTTCCAGGAGGGAAAGCTCCTCAGGTTTATGTCCTCTTACGTTCTCCAGAGTTTTTTCAAGGTCATTGAAATGGCAATCAACGAAGACCGCAAATTCAGCTGGTGGGGCAGAAAGTTGATTGCTGAAATCGCTAATGGGTTCGCAGTTTCCATTGCTTTGATTTTCCTTCATCTGATTGCGAAGGCTACGTTCATCATTGTCCGCGAGAAATCCGCAGCCGCCGAGGAGGAGAAGGCCCAGCAGAAAATTTCTCAGGCTTAGGCTCACAAATTCTCTCCCTGAATTTCTTGGATGAAGGAATCAAAAGTTGGAAAGGGAGAGCTGCCGTCGAAAGGATTGCTGTTGATCAGGCGGGGAATTAGGAGTTTTCGTTTTTCTTCGGGCGCTATGTCAATGCTCTTTTGAAAGGTGTCCGAAATGAGGCTTTCCCAAAGCGCTTTCGCAGGAAATTTTTTGGGCATCGAAATAAGGTCAGTTCTCACCAGTGGGAAGGGAAGTGCGAATCCGCTGCCGAGTGCGGCGCGGACTAGTAGTGCTGATCCATCATTGCAGACTCCCAAAAGCCCAAAGCCCTCCATCCGCAGGGGAACTTTGGCCTCCTCTTTAAAAATCTCAAACGCTTTATGGAGTTTTGGAATGGTTTCCAACAAAACATCGATTTGTGATGGGCTGAAGTCAACCAAGACACGTTCACCGGTCCACGAAGGCAAATGCAAATCGTCGTCATCGAAGACAAATCCACGATCGCTGAAATAGGCTTTTACCAGTGCCGGTGATTCATCGTTTTTTCTGATACTGAAGAGCACCTCGGAATGAACCGCAGGTACGATCGCCTTTTCGCCATTTTTTTGGAGCAGATCGGTATCGATCCAAAATGGGGTGGGAATCTCGGCGTCGCTTTTATAAAGATCGCCCTCGCTTCGATAGAGGCGGAGAAAGGGAGCTAAGTAAATGCGGTACTGCGCGCTTAATTCAAAACCCGCGGCTGCAAGGAATTTCCGAAAATCTTGAAGTTTTCGCAGAGAAGCTCGCTGCCCGAAATAGGATGCGCGTACACGCTTTCCGACGAGAATTGCATTCAAAGCTTCTTCAATTTTTTTAGACTGGGAGATTAGGCAGGGATCTTGGCGAGGAAGGTAGGTCGCAACGCGAAGTCCATTTTCCAGAACTTTTAGACGAGGGCTGACAGGGGCGCAGGGCCTTTCTGTTTCGAGTCCCAAGCTTTTACGAATTGGAAGGGGCTCAGGCTCCTCGGGAGGAAGATGTTTCAGGCCCTTCATGTAAGCTTCCTGAAGAAGCCGTACTTCTCTCATGCTCAGTGCTAGCTTTTCGGGATCCTCTTGGTGCTCCAAAATAAGGTCGACCAGCTCTTCTTCTTCGGAACCTACGGCAGCTTTTTTGTAGGTTAGCTCCATCAGGTTCTTGAGGGGTTCCTCGGCGGGTTCTGGGACTTCTTCCAGAGGCGGACGGGAGCTTAAAGCCTCTCTTGGCGGGGGCGGGAATTCCTCTGCATTCTGATGGATCTCAAGCGGACGCTCTAAACATGCGTTTAGCCCGAATAGGACAACGACTGTCAAAAGTTTAGACACTCGGAAGCCTCTATATCCCACCCTATAAGCCATTATGTTTAGTACTGAGCAATGTCCAGGCCAGGATGGGAATCAAAGGATTTTTTATCTTCTTTTAATAAGGGTTCTCTTGGTGCCAGATTTAGTCGGAAACGAATACTCGATGAAATTTTGCCTATCAGAATTTATTTCCAAATTTGGCCAGAGTTTCTGAACAGCATATGCGGCCGCGGTGCACCCTTCGACATCTGGGTCACGAGGCTTGTTCTTGTGGTAATAAGCCTGCCAGTCTCTAATGTGAGTGGTCCCGAGGCTGTGAACAATTGATACAAAATCACGTTGAATTCTTTCCTCTGGAATTTCATCGAAGTTAAGTCTCGTATAAAGAGCAAAACTAAAGGCCTTTCGCAAAAATTCGCAGCTTTCTTTTTTATAAACGCTATTTAGCCTCGAATTTAGGTTCTCTCTCACATAGTCGTAAAAGCCTCGATAAAAAGAGGGGCTTGCGATCACTTCATCCGAAACTACAGGGAGAACCGCTGTCAAAGCGTCCGGGGACTCAACATGATCGGCAAGAAGTGGCCACGGGGCGCTTACTGAAAGGCTTTCAATATTGATTCTAATTGTCTCTGGGTCCTGCTCGGAGGTTAAAAGTTTTTCAAATGCATAGATGTCATGCGTATAGGCACGACTTCGCAGTTTCTGACTCAATTCGGAGCATCTCCTGGCGACGTCCGCAAGCATCTCAAGAAGTTTTGGTTTTTCAGTGTATCGAGGATCAAATTCATTCTGGCGAATGCTGTGGTAAAGGTTTGCGTTCTGAAAATAGGTCATATTTTCGACGATAAAAAAGTTTTTGGAGGCTTTTTGAATGTCATATCGATCGCGGACATCCGGAAGTTCAGACAGCGAATTTTCGCTTTGAGCTAATGTCAGAGCAAAAAACATAAAGATTTTTTGTCTTTCCCGAGAAAGAGCGCTCAATTCTTCTTCGATTTGAAATAGCAAAAATGATTTTGAGCAGAAGATGAAATTAGCCTGAAGATCTGAATTTCCATCTAAATCTGTGAGAATCTTAGTGCCGCTCGAATTCATCAGGAAAACTCTTTTGAGGGCTTCAATAAATTCTGAGGGAATGGAATTTTGAACGTGATCCCTGGAATTCTCAGGAAAATATCCAAAACCGCGACAAAGGTTCGGATTCTGGAGGCAGAGGCTGTGGATCGTTTGACTGGGCTCACTCAAAAGAATCTCTCGAAAAAGTGCGAGAGGCTCTCCCTTAGTGGCGGTGCTGCTTATTGCTGAAAGCGCAAGGATGATGCTGGAGATGTGGCGCATGACAACATTCACTCCTGCGCACGGCGGAATCGACGAAATTTAGCTTTCGGAAGGCCAAAATCTCGCGTGAACTGCCTTTGGAATCGAAATTCAGCGGAATAGTCTTTCCCCGCTTTGGGCGCAGAAACCAAGAATGTCGAATAGCCCGGTAGGTGCATGATGATCGTATATTTGGGCCACGGTAATCCCTTAAGACCCGGCATCAGCCACTGCATATAAGAAAGTGCTGCATCGCAGGCGCCAACGCCATTGTCGAAGTTCGGTTTTCCTTCCCCGATTAAATCTCCGCCCCCCTGCATTTCCAGTCGGTGCCCGAGTGTTAGGTAGAGTTCGACCCAGGCTGCAAAATCTTTTCTCTGAAAATTCCAAATTTGGTAGTTCTGAGATTCTAGCCGAGCACCGAAGGCGACCAGCAGAGCCAGGAGTGGGGCTGCATCTTGGCAGTTTTTTTGATACATGATTCCGGAACTATAAAAACGCTCTGGAATCAGCTTCCACAAAGCAGAAAGCGCGTTGGGATTCACATCCTCTCCACCGATAAGAATAGTTTTTTCTCGGATTTCAAACTTCACGGACGAAAACTCTGACCAAAAAGGATCATGGGAATCCGTTCCGATGGCGGCATAAAGATTCCTCAAAATTGGCAGTTCGGGAAAGACAGAGGTTAAAACTAGGCTCTCAAAATTTTCTCGAGCAGTGCGAGATGTCTGGGCAGGGGCAGTAAGGATTTCTTTTGCTGCATTAATATCAAAGCGCGGCTGAAGGGGCCCAGCGTTAGCGGATGCGGCCAGCATCAAAACAAGAACGAAAATAGATTTTTGCGAGAATCTAATTCCGGACATTCTATTTACTCTTCCACAGTGCGCGATATTTTTTTACAATCTGGCTGCTCTCTTGGTAGGCAAAAGAATAAAGGGGAAGTCGTCCGCAATCCTTTTCAATGCTGCGAGCGACGTGGAATCCGGCAATGTCCCTCAGGTCTCCGACTCCTGCGCGGTAGCTGTCGCGTACCTTTCTTGGAAGATCAAAATTAAGACTGATAATATTACCAATGCCGAAATTACTAGCGTTAAAAATAATTGAGTAATTTGCAGTTGGAAAAATTCCCCATCCTTCGCACTCAATGCCTAAATGAAGACTCAAGAAAAAATATGCATTCCTCAGGCGTTTGGGGCCCGAGAGTACGGTAAGTTCGCGATTGCCATGAGTGTAGCTGTTATCGAAGCGGGGGCTATCCGCAACCGAGACCGTCGTTAGTACGCCGTTTTCAAAGATTTCTTCGCGCTTATCAATCACAATAAAGAGCTTAAAATCAGCGATCTGTTCTGTAAGTAGTTGCACGATGAGGGGGTGAAAGCGCAGGGATCTTTGAGGAAGGGAAAAGGCCTCTAGAACAGCGGGTCCTTCGAAAGTTGTCGTCTCTAGAAAACTCTCCAAGCTCAGCTTGAGTTCGCTAAGTTGCCGTTTCAAGTTTTTAGGAATGCCATTCAAATACTGACTTCGGACGCGGTCGAGATCGCCGGCATTTTCTTTCAACCAGCTGCTCCAGATTCTTGAGGCTTTCAGGTTCAATTCACTAAGTGCAATTGCATCCAGGCCCGCAGGGAGACGTCGGTCCTCGATGCGCTTTTGAAGCTCCTCTAGTCCCTCTTTGAAGGACTCCGACCACTCCTCTGCGCTCCAATACCAGGAAGAGCTTGGATCAACAGCGCGTGTTGTTTCCTCTGCTAAAAAATCACTTAACTTTCCATATCGTCCCGCATCAGTTCGTGCGGAAAGCAGGGACAAAGACAGTGCTATCGAGACGAGAGAAAAAAGCCGCCACTCCATGCGAAACTATTCTTTCTTGGTCGAGGTGAATGTGTTTTCCAGAGCTTTTCGAATTTCTTCGACGCGGGCCAGGCCGCGTTTCCAGCACTTTTCTTCGTTTGCGGAAAGTTCAAGAGATTCGATTTCATCGGCCGGCTTTCCTGGGCTGTCAAAGAGTGCAGCGCCAATTGCGCGGACCACCAATTCGACATTGCAACTGTCTTCCAGGCTTGCGGCCTGTATAGCTTCCTGCAAAACCGAAACATTGATTTTTTTCGCGGGCTTCCCATCCTCGAAATCGTAACCGCCTCCGCGACTGGCTTTTGAAAGCAGGGGCATTGAAATCGCTATAAATAACAGGACAAGTGCGAGTTTATTGAGTTTCATCAGTTTTTACCTCTTCTTCTAAACCAGGACCTTTTCTCTTCTTTTGCTTTCGGTGCTTCCGGCTCTATATCCAATAGATCCAGAGCTTCCAACTTCACGGGCCGTCCGCCGACAAAAATGCGCGATTGGGGCTGATTATCCTCGAAGGTTGTCGTCATGTATTTTTTAAACTCAAAAGGCTGACGAACGATATAAAATTTCTTTTCCCAACAAAGAACCATCGCAAAAAACTCATACTGATCTACTTTTAAGGGGCCATGTCCGGGGAAAAATCCGAGCTGCCGACGGCGGGCTAGATCAGCACAACTACTCTGAAGAGGCTTCAGCTGTTTCAGCAGGTCCTGCCGAATTCCTGAAAGCTTGGCGAGGTTGAAGGTTTCAGTCTCTTGGACGCCATGATTGTAGAGAACATTTTGAATGAAGCGGGCTTTCCTGTGGAAATTTTCGGCCAGCTGGTTGAGTTTGCCTGATTCTGCAATCAGCGAAAAATTCCCCAGAGTTTCGGCGACCCACCTGAGAGTGCTGAACTGATCTTGAATTCTAGAGCTGTTCTCCAGAGCGCCTAAAAGCTCTGCTCTGAGCTCTTCGATACGTTCGCTACTTAGACTTTTTCGGTTAACGGAAATTTCCGATCTAAGCTGCTCAAGAAAAGTTCGAGTGCCCATGACGGAGTTGCTGAGTGGTGGAAAGATTCCGTCCATCCACGAGCCCGCCTTGAGGAGACGGAGGCCCACAAGTTTCTCACGGAGTTCAGCCCCTGATATGCTGCCCTCGCTTCGAAGTTCAGGATCAAAATTATGCAGCTCAAAGAGAGATTTTAAATTCGAAGGCAAGCTGTCTAAGTCTTGCCGGTAACTTTCCGGCATTTCAGCGGGAAAAGCAGCAAAGGGCGAAGTCACAAAATGAAGGCCAAGAACCTTCAATTCGCCGACGCCGACGTCATGAAGCGCGAGGACCCCTGCGTGAAGTAACAATAGACCTTCGTTGATGCCGAGCAATTCGGCATGAATACGGCGAAGGGAACTTGTAAACGCAATGGTCCAAGCTGTTGAGATTCGCGCGGTGAGAATTTGGTAGGGATTTGTGGGAAGATCAAAGCCGCCTGGACGCGCCCAGTTTGGAAGGATCTCTTGACTATTGAAGGGCGACTCCTGATCGCGCGTTACTTCACGCGCATAACGATCTATTAGGTTCTTGAGGAAGAGTTCCAGCTCTTGCAGATAGTGAAATTCCAAGAGCTGCAAAAAACGACGGTCTTCCAAAACCTTAGTGTGGTACGAAGATTGTAAAAAATGATGGATGCGGTCCATCGCATTGTGATCCGTGCTCAGTCGCAGCGCAAACGATTGATCTCCCGCGATCAATCGCTCCGTGAATTCTCTCATCAGCGAGAGATTATCGACAAATAGGCGAAAGCGACTTCGAAGACGCGAGTAGACAATGATCGAATGTGCGTATGCCTTATATTCATTCTCAAGAGTTAGCCCAATTGCACTTCGAAGCCACTGTCTGAGTGTTTGCGTTTCTTCTTCGGAAAGCGAATCTTCGCGCAACTTTTCTTTTAAGGTTTCGAGTTTCTTTGCACGAGCCTCTTCGACGATTTGCTCCAAGAGCGAGAGTTCCTGCTGTTCGAAGGATTCATCAAAGGCTTCGAGAGGGATAATTTCTTTGGGATCTTTGGAGAAGCGAGCAAGAATGTCAGAAACCTTGGGCCAGAGATCTTTGAAGTTTTTGCGATACTCATCCAACTGAGGGTCCGCGGCGTGCACCATCTCATGCACGAAAGTTATAAAGTTTTCTTCGACACTTCGTGAAAAATCGATCGCAAGTTCTCCAGAACCCGCATGATAAAAACCCGAAACTTGATAATGGCGTGATTGCGGCAGGCGTTCCGTTAATTTGATCCCGTGAGTGCCGCGTCGTTCGTTGTCACTCTTTCGGCGCAGAGCGGGCGACAAATCAAGAAACTTTATTTTTCCGTCTTGAATCCGTTTCTTGAATTCTTCGGCGATGAGCTGAACTTCTTCGAAGTCCGTGAGGGAAAGCATGAGCCACAGAGTGTCGATGTAACGCCGTTGCCAGGCTTCGCTGAGGCGAAGCACGTCCGGGCTAGGCGTTGCGGACTTTTCCCGAAGAAGAAGATACTTCATGGAGTAGAGTTCGCGTTCGGAATCTGAAAAAGGTCGAGGCTCAGCGCCGAAGAGTTGGTCGACCACGCGTTCAACATCAAGAGGAGATTCTTGCAAAGCGCGCCAGAAACTAAAGATCTCCTTGTGTTCGCGTGTTGTGGAATCATCAAGTCGTAGAACGGGGAAGCCGGCATCGGTCATTTCCACGATTACCGATTTCGGAAGAAGGTCCGAAAGTAGCGGCGAATCATCTGCTGTCTGAGCCCGAGATTCTGCGAAGGTGAAAAGCATCAGAGCTAAGACAAAAGCAGAAAAGAACCGGTGAGGCCGGCCCTTCATTTTTTCACTTTTGCCTAATCCGTTAGTCATTAAAAAGCTCTCTCTTCTCAACGCTTTAACGCGTTGCGCAAATATAGGGAAGCCTGGATCTGAGTCAAGCTCAGAAGGGTCTTCCTACGTTCTGAGCATTTCCCAATCTTTCCGGCAATTTGGCAAGAATTCCGTAGACCTTCGACCGCAATCGAGCCAACTGCTGACGACTAGGACTTCTCCCGCGGCGAAACTCTTGCAAGATCTCTTCATAGATGCGATCGATCGGATCATTTTGCAGCCGATAGATGTCGGCAAGTGTTTCCGAGATGCCGGGGTCACGCCGATTGAGGTCCTCGTTCAGATCGTGTCCCAAATATCCTATCAGGCGCATCAGCAAAGCCGCTTTGGCGGCGCGAGTGCCGATTGAAGTCGAGAAACGGTAAAGAAGATTGGAATATATCTGGCCGAATTTGGCAGAGGTCATTCCCGGTACGTGGACTGCTTCATCTTCCAAATCTTTCACCTTCGAGATCGAGATGATTCTTTCCATGTCGTTATTCTGTAGCCCGATCGCAAGCTCGATAACGCTACGGTAAAAATTGGTTGCCCACTGTGCACTGGCCCCGGGCGTGTTTCCGCTGATCGGAAGCACAATCGAAATGATGTCCAATGCGCGATTCAAAGTTTCCCGCATGGATTCTTCGGTATTCTTATCTGCGGAACTCTTTAGAGCGTTCCGAATCCCGGACTCCATGAATCTAAGGCGGGGACCGAGTGGATAGGATGTGCGTTCTTCCAATACGATCTTAAGAAGTTGAACGGTGTTATAAGCGCGCGGCAAAATGTCTTCAACATTGTTCGAATCCTTCGAGGCTTCGGGGATTCCGTCGCTGGTAGCGGCGCCACTGAGTAGGGCTCCTCTTAGATCAAATTCCAGAATTGGGCTCGTGTACTCGTTGGCCTTGGAACTTTTCAGTCGTTGTTGGCTCAGAGAGCCGACCAAGGATCCTAATACGTCCGGCGATAGTCTTTCGTCCGTATCGACATCATTCCAGGACTCCGCCGCGAAAACGGCCGGATTCAGAAGCAAGATTGTTTTTAAAGCTAGTTTAATCATCCATCGTGTTTTCATGTCAGACTCCTACTGGCGGGGCTTTCTGCGTCCTGGAAAAATAATTTCCCAGGCCGATCGAGCCGAGGGGCGATAAAGGCGTACATTGAATTCCCCTGGAAGTGAATTTTTGGGATTGAGAACGATCAGAACCTCAGAATCAAAACAACCGCCATTGACGAACATGGCGATGCGGGAGATTTTTTCGTCAGCCACGTTGGCTTCTGCAATCGTATCCAGCTGACTTCGAAGAAGGCTTGCAAATTTTCCGTCTTCGCCATTGAGATCAACAATCGTAAAGCTATTGTCCCGATTTGTGCTCTCGTAAAAACTTATTTCGGGATAGTTGACGATGACTTCCGGCGAGCGTGCCGAGCCGGATACAAAGATTCCATCCTGCGGTTTGGCTTTTAGTGTGGGACGTTTAAAGTTGTGACCTCGCATCCCAAGAATTTGATTCCCCAGTGCGCCATTTCGCCCCTTTACAATAAAGGGATATTTGCTTCGACCGGGGCGCATGGTGACTTCAAGTACCGGAGCATCCCGTTGATTTTCAGAAGTGATCTGAAGATTCCCGGTCAAATCAACATGGAGCGGGCTCAGCATCATGGAACGTGAACCGATGAGGCGCCTTCCATGGTAAAAACGGCCCGTACCAACTGTGGCTTTGTCAGCGAGTGGACGTGGAATCATGAGAGCAAAGAAGCTGTCGGGATCGTTCGCATCATTTTCGACCATCAAATAGTGTTCGATAACGATCTCACTTCCGGAAATCGGTCCGACCACGTAGGTGCCTTCGACAATATCTACGTCGCGGCCGATTTCCTCTTCTACGCCAACATCGAAAATCGCTTCGATATTGGCTTTCGGAAGTGCGTCTTGGGCGAAGCTAACAGCGTTAAGGCTCAGGGAACTTAGCGCGAAAATTGCTCCGTAAAAAATCTCTTGTCTCATGATTCTGTCCTTTCTTTAAAAAGAGAGTTTTAGTGGCAATCTCTTCGGTCCTGACCCATCAAATCTTCTTTTGCGTGTTTCAAACGATGACGAATCAAGGGAATGAGTTCGTGCGCCGGATAGCTTGGGCGGTCTAGGTAGTCGCAGACTGTGCGGGATATGTCTACGAGTTCGTTCAGTGCAGAACAATATGCGCGTCGATTCGTGTAGACTTCAAGAAAGTTGCGAGCTGCCTCGGAGGTGGCTTTAGCCATCTTGAGTTCCACCAAATCAGATGCTTGGTATTTTTGTAGCTTGATTTGCAGTCCCACAAAGCGTCGCGCAAGATCCCGTACGCCATCGAAGTAAGACATGGGTAGTCCTTCGAACCAGCAATCGCCACATTCACGTCTCACATTACGAGCGTATTTATCGTCGAGATCTTTGTAAGCATCCAACAAAAGATTAACCATGTCGTTTGAAATCAAATACTCGATTTGAAGACGAAGGGGAGCCTTGAGTGAGGCGACAGCGGATTCCGCAGTTTCAATAATGATCTTAGCTTCGCGAGCTGCGATCATTAAGTGAGGCCCGGGGGCCGGATTGCGTTGGGCATTGAGGTCGCCGTCAGCTACGCGAAAAATTGCGCGGCGAATTTCGGAGGCGGCTTCTGCAAGACGACCGTTGCGTGCATGGAAGCTGGCCGCATTGCGTGCCCGAATCAATTCAGTATTGGCGGCTGTGCAGCGCTCGAACCAGTCATCGTTTTCTCGTGTCACGTAGTCTGGCTCCGTGCTCTCGTAGTTATGGCGGTGACGGCTTGAATGGTTATCGTGGGAGTGAACGCCTGCGCCCAGCATGATCAGGGCTGAGGCCATTCCTCTTTTCAGAAATTGTTTTTTCATAATTATTACCGAAGTCCTTTCTGCGGATGGCCCAAGGCCCTCTCGACATGCGAGAGATGTAGCCTGACTACTTTCCTTTAGGAAGAAACCTGAGCGGACAAAAATGATCCGAAAGAGATTGGCTTGGTAGGGATTTTTTATCTAATAAATTCAGGATATTAAAATTCGGCCCATTCAATGGTCTAGCTGAATACAGCTAAGACTCAAATCGCCCAGGAAGCCAAGATTCTTGTCGTAACTACTCAGCACTGCATTTCCTAGAAAAGATTTTGATTTTGTCTCTGTGTCTATCGTCAGAATGGCCCGAAGAGCGCCACCGGATCTGTTGTTCTCGGTGGCCGCAAAGCGAAGTACCCCTCTCAGGCGTGGCATTCCTTTGAAATCAAGTGGCAGAGTCTCCAGCTGCCTAAGGTGATTGTTGCCCATTTCTTGTGGATCTCTCAACTGCAGTGTCCATTGTTTCTCGGGTCCATGCTGCGTATTTGGATTTGTAATTTCACTGAGAACAACTGCAAAGCCAAACTGATTCAGTAGATTACGACACTCGAAACGTCCAAATTTTCTCGGATCTTCTAGATTCCTTATGCGCTGCCGACCGGAATCTGGAAAGCGTGGCATCTTATTCACCAAAGCCAAGAAGTCTCCGCTGATTTCGTAGTGATTCAATTCTCTCGACTCAGTTGGACCAATAAACTCATGAAGCGCGATCTGGGCAAGACGACCGATAGCAAACTTTTGCCGAAGTGCAATTTCCCAAGCCTCTTTGCTGAGAAGAATCAATTTAAGTTCGCGGTTCTGGAAATTGATCGCCGTTTTCCGTTCTCCACGAAGAAATGCCTCGTCGACCGTTACGATCCAAACATTGCTTAGCGATAAAACGAGAGGGCCCAACACGGTCATGTCAGCTGCTTTGGCATTCGCAAAGTCCTCTGATTTAAGCGCGTCAATGGTGTGCTTTTGGACTTGCAGC
Organism: uncultured Bacteriovoracaceae bacterium; assembly: GCA_964636255.1. Classification (GTDB taxonomy): domain Bacteria; phylum Bdellovibrionota; class UBA2428; order UBA2428; family UBA2428; genus CAXNGS01. The sequence goes on from CAZWNW010000006.1 coordinate 129,856, forward strand.
AAATCAAGAGCTGAGAGAAAAGCCCGTGGGGAGCCCCATTGGCCTCCCGTCGACTTTGAGAAAGTTTCTTTCGAAGGAAGGGAATTTGGAAATTCTTCCCGCAGACGTTCAAGGTAAAAATTCAACGCAAAGGATTGTCTCTGGGAAAGTAGCGTCAGTTGGCCCCAGCGTAGCGAATTGATCTCGTAGACATCATTTCTCCTGCGCACCATTGGCTCAAGTTCACTACCGGCAAAAGATCCTAGGGCCAGACTGCGAATGAGCATTTGATACTTTTCTGGATCGACCTGCAAAACATCTTCAAAAGTATTCAGCACATCGAGTCCCGAGCGACCAAGGGCGATGAATTCACCGATTTCAAAGTCTCCCCCATGGCCTTCATTTCCACCTCGAGAAGGAGGGGCAATCCAAAGGAGGGCCATCAAAAAAGTGGCTACAAAACGAGGTTTCATCGCGTTTTCTTTCGTGCTTTAGGCTTTGGCCAAGGTAGCTGGGTTCCAGGAAATAACGAAATCGAAAGTATGTAGAGATCGTCTTTCTTTTTACCTTCCTGGAGATGTTTCATGAGTTTTCGACGAAAGTTTCGAATCATTTTCTTTGCCTCGGGAATTCGAGATCTTCGAATGGCCATGGTCATGGAACTTTGATCGCGTCGTTCAAATGGGACTTCTTCCATTTTTTGTGAAGCCAAGGCCAGGATCTGATGCTGCATCTTGCGAAAGGCTGTATTGGTGAAAGTGTTCATGGTTGTTGTCAGTCCAGTTTTAACCCGCCATCGACCGGACTTTGGGTCAGTTGTTATAAAACCCAGTCGCTCCAAGCGCTGAATGGCGGTTTGTGCTTCCGCAAAGCTGATATTCAACGTATACGAAATCCAAGCTGCTGTGTTTTGAAAATTTTCAAGCAAAGACAGTTCTAGAATCGCAAAATGATACCAGTCTGCAATCATATGGAACTGATCTTCGGCCAAGGGGTCTAGCTGCTCACGAAAGCTTGTAGATTTTTTTATATTATGGACCTGGGCGGGACTGAGGCCGATTTTCTGGCTCATTTGCAAAAACATTCTCGAAGATACGTTGCGTTGGCCGCGAAGTATTTTTGAGAGATAGGACGGTTCGACTTCCAGTTGGCGAGCAAAAGCTCGAAGGGAGTATTGGCGATTCGATTTGCAACGACGAAGCAGCTCCTGCTGCAGAAAGTTTTTGAAAGTCGCCGACGGTTGTTGCGCTGGAATCATGATTAAACCGAAGCCATATATATCATGCAGCGCATTATCAATCAAGAATTTGTCCACACTCTGTGTCCAGGATCTCCGTTAAAAGAGATTAAATTCAATTAATTAGAGATCTGTGTCCCAGGTCTTGGGCAACAGTTTCGCAGCTAAACCGACAGACTTTTCTTGAGGTGCATTTAACTAAATTGTACGGTGCGTCAGTGATCGACAGTAAATAAAATTAATTTAAAAATTTCCAAAAGGAGGCAAGAATGTTTTTAAAATCAAGGCAAGTAGTATGGATATGGGCCGCGTTGAGTTGGAGTATTGCGGCTCAGGCCAGCATCGATGGGGATGGCGTGGTAACGCCGATTTGTTCAGCAGAGGTTAAGCAACGCAACATTGATTTGATAGATGCGACAGTGCAGGAATTATTGCAACGAGAGGATTTTCAGACTGCTCCGATATTTCGGGAGCGAGTCACGAGGGTGCTTAAGGAAACTGATCCTCAGAGGAAGTTAGAGCTCTATGGAGAATTTATCGCGGTAGATTCGAAGGATGCAACCGCATTGCTGGAATTTATTGGTGCTCGAGACCATAGTATCTATGTCGATGAGGCTGCTCGCAATTTGCAATTGAGCCCCATGCAAGCCGAGATCATTGTTAATGTTCTAAAAGAAAATATCTTGAAATCAGTGAATCGTTAAAAGGGGCGAAAATGCAGCGCTACTGGAGTTTCGCTTTGATGGGACACAGTGTGGAGTTCCAGTTGCAGCAGTTGTTTCTTATTCTCGCGCTTCTGCTTTACGCTGTTTTTTGCTTTCATTTGCAGTCGAAACGAAATCCAGTAGTGCTCTTCATTTTTCCACTCTTTTGTGGATGGTTGACGTCACAGATGATCAGCTGGCTGTTAAGGTTCACTCTCGGTCTAGAGTCGGGCGCAAGTAGTTTTGCGTTTTTTGCAGGCTTGATTGCGGGAAATTATTTCATCTTGAGGGTCTCCACAATAAACTCTTATGATTGGGCCCAGCATCAAGACCGCCTTGCGCTCTTTTTATGTGGATTCTATGTCCTGCTAAGGCTTGGGTGTTTCTTTAATGGCTGTTGCTGGGGAGCTTTAAGTGATCTGCCTTGGGCAATGAGATATTCTGATCCTCGCAGTTTGATGCCGATTCTGGCGGTACCTGTTCATCCCTATCCACTCTATGCAATTTTGCACGGTGCATTCATGTTTGTTTCGCTACTTTTGCTGAAAAGGCTATCACTCGAAATTGGCCTCCATCTCTATTTTTTTCTAGCTGCCTTCGGCTTGGGAAGGATGATCACAGATTCCTTTCGCTTTGAGGCAATGCAGGATCAGTGGCCGCTACTCTTCCGCCTAAATTTCATTTGGGCAATGGCTTTTTCTGCGATAGGGATCACATTGTTTTTGCGGCGCTTTTCACGGGCTCAACGCTTTTTCCCTATCTGTCTTTTCTTTCTATTTTCCTGCGTTCCAAGCGAGCCGAAGCTCAAGCCTGAAGACTCGTGGTTAGAGGGAGAGATACTGGGTTACCAAACAAAGAATTTCTCGGCCGAGAAGAATCTCCTACTCATTATTGATAATGGAATCGCAGTAGAGAGTCTGGATCGGTGGATCAAAAAAAAGTTTCCAAAGAGAAGTTCCTTACAGTTGGAAGATCTGATTTGGTGGCGTTACTGGCCGATCGTTTCCAAGAACTATGAGTATGTAGTGCGCATTGAGAAAAATGCCCTTAGTAAAACTAGCCTGTTAGCGGCCTTTCGCCTGATGGAATCGTTTGGGAAAAACTACGACGCGCTTTTGTTGGTTCATGGCCTGCCAAACCATTTGAAAGCCTCCAAGGGTAAAGGGCTTATTTCTTGGCAGGATCTTGAAGAGCTTCGCGGAGAACTTCGCTTTGCCGATTTGCTTTATCTTCAGAGTTGTCGAGGAAGCTCGTTGGCGGGAGAGTGGCTAGAGGCGGGAGTTCGAAATTTTGTGGCCTATGATGCTTACACGGACAACATGTTCTTTCCGGAACTTTTGCTTAATGAAATGCAAAGAAATTCAGATGTAGAATCCGCATTCAAGGCAGTGAGCGTGAAATTCCGGAAGAAAATTCAAAGAAGTATATATTACTCCCAAGCCGTCAGCCGCATCTTTCAGAGTCCGGTTAGTGATTATCTGGATCGGGTAGCCATGCCGATTCACTTCCAGCCGTGATTTGTGGCGCTTCCTAAATATAATATCGGCGACTTCGTCCGTTGCCGATGGCCTTGATTTCCTGTTTTCGAATCAAAGCCAGAAGGCTTCTTTTTAAAGTGGCCTCTGGAATATTGAGGATTTTCTGCAAATCACTACGGCTAGTTAAAGATTCTTCGGTAGATCCTTGGGCGCGTAGCCGTGATCTCAGTGTTAGCAAAACTTTCTTTTCGTTGTTCGAGAGGAGTTGTGATCGACTGCGTTTTTCACGAATCAAAAGAGCAGATCGTTGAGCGTTCATCACATAGCGTCCTCGGTGCTGAACAACAATTCGACTGTCGCGCAGAAGAGTGCGGAGCCGCCTCACGCCGACATAAATTCTGGGATCGTGAATCGGTGGCCTATAATCTTCGCCCCAAATGAGTGCGGCAAGTTCTTCTTTGCTGTGACCCAAGTCACCTGCTTGAATCAATATTTTCAGTAGATCGTATAAGACGCCTTTTTTCTCCAAATTTTTGAGCTTCTTCCCCTTGAAGAGAATCTCGTTCCGGCGATCATCAACGAAAAGCGCTTCGGCTTTAAAGCGCTCAATTTCCTTTAGGGAAGGAGGCACGCTCAGCTTCCCCTGGGGGAGGCAGTAGTACTCGGTTCCGGATTGCGCATCGATCAATTCGGAATGAAATTTCTGTATCCACATTTCCCAACGTTCACGATCTATCAAAGGCAGGCGCTGCCACTCTGGAGATTCCAAGAGTGCCTCCATGCGAGCTTGCTCCAAGGCAAGTGCCCATAGACGGAGCCCCTCGAGTGCCGAAGATTCTGCGCTCGAGGAGAGCAGGAGGTCGCGGGCACGCCGCAGAGCCGATTCTCGATTTTCGATTTTGAGTTCCGCGCGGACAAGAGACGATAGAGCGCGTTCCATCAAAAGCTCGGGAAGTTGTTCGGTGGAGCGATAAAATTCGTCCGCTTTCATTAGGACTTCGGCCGCGCGCGTGCCCTGCTCATCGATACCGCGGAGAAGGGCATTTTGCTGCAGGGCGAGTTTTCCTACGGGAAACTGAAGGAGGATATTTGCCGCTTCAGCAGGGATTTCTAGCTGGCCGCGTTCTGCACTTAAAATTGCATGAAGTTCGGACGCCTCGTGACCTCGTTTGGATTCTTCGTCCAACCACTGGAGCGCGCTGCCGGTAAAAGCGCTCATTTCAGAAAGGAAAACTCGAATCCTTTGAAGGGAACGTTTTTCTGTCGGGTCTAATCTTTCTTGATATTCTTCAACTGATTCCGTTGCGCGACGTCTTTGTCCAAGAGCTAGTAGGATGCGCCCGCGCTCAAGGATGGAGTCCGTGAGCATCAGCCTCGGGGCTTCGTGGCTTTCTAGCCTCTCAATGGATTTTTGAATAACGAGAAGTGCTTGATGGAGTTGCCCATGAAGTCGAAGGCGCTGTGCCTCGATCGTGTCTAGGCTGGCCAATATGTGGGGATATCCGTAGCGCCGACTGAGCTTCAAAATTTCTTCACGCGATCTAGCGAGTGACTCCCATTTCATTTGCTCGACGAGTATCCAGCAAGAATTAAGAAGCGCAGTGCAGGACTGGTAAGGTAGTTCCAGGGATTTGAAAATTGCGCCGCTACGCTGATAGTCGAAAAGTGCGCGCTCTCGTTCGTCGCGGGCGTCATAGACGCGTGCGCGTTGAAAAAGCGCTTCCGCAACAAATCGCTTGTGATCAAGTTCAGAGTGGCGCTCGATAAGAGAATCCAGCGAGCGAGTCGTTGCCTCACTTTTCAGATGTTCGTCCGCAATGATTCTCTCCAACTCAAAGGAATAAGATTGTGATTCGCTGAGTTTGTGCGGTTGGGGAAGAAGGGGGGCCAGGTTTTTACTTTCTTCAAAGCGCCCGTTTCGATTGGCAAGGCGCAGGGCTTCGAGCAATAGTTCCTGTCCGGCACGGTTTTGCAGTAGAGGGCCAAGGGATTCCTTTAAGAGAAATTCTTTCACCACTTCAAAGGCTTTTGCACGTTGGCCCAGAAGAAAGATGCATCTAGCAAATAGCAGTAGGTCGCCAGCTGATTTTTGGCCGCCCGGCCGCTGGTCGAGAACAGACTTCACTTTCCGAAGGTCCGATGAGGAGAGTGAATCCAGATCATCTGCGGCGAGGTGCGCGATGTCGGAATTTTTTGGTGCCTCTTCGAAGCTTTCCTGATCTGGAAGACTCAATAGCGGGAGATCCGTGTCCAGGATGGGTTGCTCAGTATGCAATATGTGAATTGCATTTCGCGTTGATGAGCGCAAGAAATTGATGAGCATGTTTTGCGAGGCTGGATGTAGGCAGTGGAGATTCTGCCAAAGCACGACTGCGCCGCTTTTCCATTTTTGCTCTAGACTTTCCAAAGAAACTTCGAGGGCTATCTCTGGCTTTGTGCTGAGGCTGTGTTGAAGGCTGCGGAGTCCTTCGAAGCGGTGGCGCTCGCTGATCGTTTGACCCAATTCGCGGGACCACTCTTCGATGATTTGGGTGGCAAGTGTCTCTTTGCCCTGCACGCCTGCCAATTTAGAAAAGAGTAGATTTCGATTGAGCCAGTTTTTTGCGGGCGCCCAAGTTCTGCCGGCCGACTTCTTTTCATCCGTGTTTTCGCCAGGCTCAATCATTTGGATCAATTTTGTTAGCTCATTTGGTTTGTTTCGTCCACAGAATCCAGGAAAGTCCGCCTTGTCTTATAAATCTATCGTCTTGTATTTAACCATAAATTCAACAAATTTAGTGAGTCGACAAACACAAACAACGCATCGCATTTTTATAGGTGTCTGCAGAGCAGGGCTGGCATGGAAAATTTTTAATCGAAATCGGAGCCAGATCCCTTCACCGGGCCACTTTTGTTAGAGAATTTCGTTTGTTGGCATTGCCATGAACTGAAATAAGATTAGCCAGACCAAAGGTCTAAAACATGGAAATTAGAGTATTAAATCTTGCTTTGAGAAGCTCAAGTCGATACATTGACGCGGTGCGCTTGATCTTCTTTCTTTTCACTTTTGCAGCGATTCTTCCACCTCAAGCCAATGCTCGAGGATCGCAGAAGCCTTCATCTATGGAAGTTGGCGACGAGGCATCGTTAGTTCCAGCTCCACCCTTTGATCTTCTCCAACGACCTTCGGCTTATGAATGGAAGGGGTATCGGGCGCAAAGTGTGAGCGACATCGATGCATATTGGGAAGGAATCAAATCCCGGCCGGAAGAATTTCGTATCGTGGGCGACATCATTCCACTCTATTCCTTGAACCGCCGGGCTGCGGAAATTTGGGAACGCGCTCTTCAATGTTTCGACGGGGATCATGAGCGCTTTCGACGGGCCTATGCCGAGGGGCGTTTTTGTGACGATCCAGTGGAATCTGAAGATCTAAAACAAATTTATTCCGACATTCGTGGTGAGACTCGGGGTTGGTTGGCGACTTCGGTTCTGACTGGTCGCAAAGACGAAAAACTCTTCGGTCGTTTTGGCGAGAACGATCCGATCAAGAAACATTCCCTTGAGATTTATGGCGCGGGCCAGGATTACAATTCCTATTTAAAACTTCACACTCTCTGGATTCAGGTTGTTTTAGAAATCGCGGCGACAAATGCGCTCTATCCCAAAATCGACGATAAGGAATGGAAGCGCATCAATGAAACCTATTTGAAATCGCGTGAGGAAAATTTCCAAGAACGGCTGCATCGGGAAGATTATCTGGAGCCACTTCCCTCGACTCGAAAGAATCGCGCATTTTTGGAGCTCTACGCAAATGTACGTAGTTTGCACGCGACTCTTATTTTGCTCGGATGGATATCTCCCAGAGATTGCTTCGAGCGCGGACTCTACCCGGAAGTCGCAGTTGTTGTGAGTGAGGGTTGGAATGCCCCGATGATGTTTCTGGCCGACCCGGAGTTTGGAAAGTTGTATTCCTCGGCAGCCACAACGGCTACTGTTTGGAGTGAACTGGCTTGTGGTCAGCCAGCCTTTCTCAAGGGTCTAAGTGGTGATTCGAGGAGATCAGTCAAAAACCAAGCATATAGAAATTTTGAGCGTGTAATCCATTTTTATCGCGGCCTTGATCGCTTCTATGGAGGTCTGGGTCAGTGAGACTTTTATTAGTTGTGCTAGCGGTGATGGGTTTTTCGCAGGCCGCCGAAGCGCGTGTCTACCGTCCGGGCGAACGCGTGAAGACGCTGATGAATGCGTGGGGGACCGCGCGAATTGCGGAAACTTCTGTTCAAGGAACCGTTATGCTGCCGCAGGATTTTGTCGCCGAGGTGATCGATCATCAGGTGCGAGCGGGAGCCTCCATTTATCATCTTAAATCCGAAATGGAGGATCCCGAACACATTTGTTCGCCAGAGGGAAAGGTCGAAATTACAATTCAGATGGATGACTCTCATTTGATCAGTTATGTGACTACTGCCCAGCACGAGCGGGAAATGGATAAGTTCTATTCTGATCTGCAGCGATTGGCGCCCCACCTGGATTTTTCCGCGATTCGAAACAGGCAAAAGATCATCACTGTTTTGCCTTGGCTGGGAGAAGTTCGCTCCGGCGAGTATCGGGATCTTTTGATTCAAGCCTGTGGTGATCCTCAAAAAATCGAGGAGGAGGATCGCAAGACTCACGAAGAACTGGGAAATGAGCTGGATATTCGCAGTCATCGACTCGAAGAACTGAGTGCGGAGTATCCACTGCTGTCGGAATTGAAGGAGCTCTTGTCGCCGATTAGTTTTTCGGACTCTCGAGCCTATCAGGAGTTTTTGAAAAACCTGCCCAAGAAGTTAAAGTCTGGAGATGAAATGGCAGAAAACTTCGGCAAAGCGCGAGCGCTTGTCGGAGATTTGCTTCTGACCTCCGAGATACTCCGCCCAGCCCCGCCTATTCGGCGGCTTCTGCAGGAAACTTATTCCCACCCCATCGCGCGACAAATCATTTTAGAGGAAGCGGCCTATTGGTTTTCTATGAAAGATTGTGCTCGCCTTGTGAGCTCTCTCAATTTCTTGGAACATTTTGACGAGGATTTCAATGGTTTTGGGCTGGAGCGGGAAAATTCAACACTTTTTCTCTACTTCATTTTTCATGGCGCCTATTTTTTAAATCACGAATGTTCTAAAGAGATAACGGAGGCTTTTGGGTCCTTTAGGACAGGCTTACCTTATGGATTGCCCTTGCTCATCAATCCAGCGAGCGGGCATCAGCGGACTTTAACCAAGACCTTTTTATTCATCCCCTACAAGACCGAAAAGCTTCATGTGGATGAATGGGGCGCCGATGTTCCGTATCTCGGTCGAATCGTTATGAAAGAGACTCATTATCTCTGGAAGACTCTCGATGCTGGGGGCAAGGACGCAATCAAAGATTCTCGCCGCCTCATCAAAGAGTGGGCAAAGCGGCACGATTTAAGCAGGCCTTGAGAAAGCGCAACGGGTGCTTTGAGGGATTGCATCACATAGGCCTGAACTTTCAGAGGCACGGAGGTGATTTGATTCCTTTATTCTCCAGATTCTCAGATCACATTGAGTTTCAATCATCGCCTTAAGTGCGAGCTATTCGAAACGGCATCCGGATCAAATTCTAGTGACTAAATAATTTTCGAACGGTTCTTTTTTCAATCACTGCCGCAGCGGAAGTGCTTTTGTTAAAATCATTGAGAAATTTCGCGCCTTTCGGTCCAACAACAATGCCGCGGACGACGCTTCGAAAAGTCGGCGCATTTCTCTGAGCGCCCTAAATCTTTAACTTTATAGAGCTACGGGCATGCAGCTTCTCAAATACGCCTTTCAGGCGCTCAACGTGGGAATTTTCTCTGATCCCCATGCAACGAATCTGTGGGTCAATTATGGCAATCTGGGAAAGCCGCTCAATTTTTTGGGAGATCTTCTTCAACAGCGCATTTGCTGGTGCTATTTTCGTTTTTATGAACTTTCAAAGAGTTGTTTTAATTCTTAGCTTTGGACTTTTCTCCTGCGCAAGCCAGCCACGTGGTGCGGCAAGTCCCGATCCGCGCGAAGAAGTTCCCGAGCTGGGGGTCGCGCGTTTAATTAAGGAAGACAAGAAAAGTTTTTTTGTTGAAGTCTTTTTCCCTGCCGAATTTTTGGAGACCGCCCCGGCCGAGATCTGGATCCAATCCGTTAATGGTGCACTAGAAAAAACAGTGCCTTTTTCAAGACGACTGGAATTTTTCGATGAAAAGGGCGCTATTTGGGAGTCCTTTTCTGTGCCCTTTGCGACACAGAAAATTTGGTGTGAAAATGATTCGGGCGCTTATGTTGGAACATTTGTTAGAATCGCCGTACCCCGCGCAAAATTTGCGCGAATGCCGAAAAAAGATAAGCGCCTGGATCGAATCGTATCCTTTGTCCGAGCGAGGGCTGCCTATGCTGCCGATCCCGATGCCGCTCCAAAAGTCGAGGCTCCTTTTGCCTACCGCAACATAAAGCTCGCCGAGGCTCCATCGGATGCCGGCTGTGGCGAGGGTCTTTCGGAGTCCGCGCTTCTGATCGAGACGCCCTATGGCAGCGCCGATCTGCGCTGCTGTGGCCCTTAATGCTTCGTTCTTGACTCTCCCGGCCCAAGGGTGAAATTTGTTCCTTATGATCGAAAACGAAATCAAAGAGCTCGATTTACTAGTTAAAAAAATGGAGACCGAGCAAGTCCCGCTTGATGAGGCCTTGGCGCTTTTCCAAAAGGGCGTCGAATTGGTGCGAAAGTGCACGAAGGCATTGGACGAAGCGGAGTTGAAGGTAAAAGAGATCGTAGAAAGCCAACCGGGAGTTTTTCAAGAAATTGATCTCGGCCCCAGCGCTAAGAATCAGGATTAAATGTCGGTCAATGATCTTAGTTTTTTGATGGTGGAAAGGCGCAACGAAATCGATGCTTATTTGCAGCGATGGTTGCGTGAAGAATCCGCTTGGTCGGAAGATTGGCAACGATGGTGTCGACATCTTATGCTGGGTGCGGGGAAGGCACTTCGGCCTTCGCTCTGTTTTGATTTTTATGCGGCCTCTAGTGGACTCCCCCGCCAGAGGGCGGGCGAGGGGCTTTTGCCACTGGGATTGGCGCTAGAATTTTTTCATACCTACACTCTTGTTCATGATGATCTGCCTGCGATGGATAATGACGATTTTCGCAGATCTCGACTCACACTCCATCGGCTTGAAAACGAGGCGACTGCGATTTTGATGGGTGATGCGCTTCTTACTGCTTCATTCGAATTGCTGGCTTCATCCACTCTTTGTTCTGACGATTTAAAGTGGGCCATTCAGAATTTTGCACGACGTCTAGGCGCTGCGGGCTTGATCGAGGGGCAGCGTCTTGATGTGAAATTGCAAACCGAAACTTTCGAACAATTAAAAATGATTCACCAGCTCAAGACCGGGCAGTTATTTTCGGTCGCTTGTAGCCTGGGAGTCTTGGCCTTTGCCGGAAAGAATTCGCCTCTTTTGCCCCATGCAGCCCGCTGGGGCCAAATATTTGGTCTTCTTTACCAGTTTCTTGATGATCTTATGGATGTTGTTTCGCTTCGCGAAGAAATTGGAAAAACTCCGGGGAAAGATTTCTTGCAGGGAAAAAAGACAACGCTTGATTTTTTGAATGCCGATCAGCTTTCTGAGATTTCACGAAGGCATCTTGCTGAACTCGATGAAATAGCATGCGACTTTCCCAGTGCAGAAATTCTGCGTTCTTGGTCCGTGGATTTGAGCTCACGCTTTGAATCTGCCCTTAAAAAATTATGAAAAAAATGCGGGCTGATGAATTCATGGTCGCTCTTGGGCTGACAGAATCGCGATCTAAAGCGCAGGCAGCCATCATGGCAGGAGAGGTTTTTTCGCGACCGAAGTCTTCTGAATCTGAAGATTCTTGGGAGCCGGTAAAAAAAGCGAGTCAATCCTTCCCAGAGGGGACGCAGCTTCAATTGCGTTCGCTATCCGCTCAGGACGTTGGTCGAGGTGCACAAAAACTGCGTGGAGCCTTGGAGCGATGGACAGAAATCGATGTGTTCGGAAAAGAGTGTCTTGATATTGGCGCCAGCACTGGAGGGTTCACACAAGTTTTGTTGGAAAGAGGTGCGGCGCGGGTGATTGCTCTGGACGTAGGGACGCATCAATTGCATGAACGTTTACGCCGAGAATCGCGAGTCGTGTCCATTGAGCAACAGCACGTGCTGAAGGTTGACGATGCTTTTTGGAAGACACGGGGTCTTTCTGCAGATTTTGATTTGATTGTGACTGATTTAAGTTTCATTTCTTTGGAACGAGTTCTTCCGCATGCGGCTCCGTGGTTAAAAAAGGGAGCTCACTGGTTGTTGCTCGTGAAGCCTCAGTTCGAGCTCGACCGAACTAAGCTCGTAAAAGGAATCGTTAAAAACCCTGAGTTCCAAAAAGAAGCAGTGGATCGTGTTGTGATGCTGGCCAGTGAGCCCAGCTTGGGTCTTTCCTATCAAGATCTGATGGAAAGTCCGATTTTGGGTGGTGATGGCAATAAAGAGTTTCTGCTCTGGTTGAAAAAGGCCTAGGCTCAGACGAAGATCACTTCATGAAGTTTCAATCGATTTCTGTCTTAATCCTCCTGTTGGGATCTTGTGCCACGAAGGGCCCGTCCGCACCGCGGCGACCATCAGAGCCCGGACCCACTCAGCCTGCGACTCGGCCTTCGGTACCGAACTCAGGCGAAGTTCCATCCGAGACTGAAGAATCTGCACCGGAGGCAAAGTTGGAACCGGTCTCGGTGGGAGTTTGGATCGACGGCGCAGGTGTAGAATCCTTTACTGCGCTGGGCTTTCTTCAAGGTTTGGAGAAATCGGAAAAGGTCGCGATCAACAAAGTTGTTGGCACCGGTTTAGGATGTTGGATCGCCCTTTCCTGGTCGATGGAAAAGAGCACGCATCGCGCAGAGTGGCAGGCCATGAAACTTTCCGGTTGGGATTCTTTAGGTCGAGGAAGCAATCTTTTGGCTCGTCTGGCAGGGGCTAAAGCAGAATTTTCAAAATTTAAAGCGGAGATTTCGCGGCTGCTGCCGCTTACAGAATTTCGGGCCTTGAGTCAGGAAAGCGATTGTCCAGTCTTGGATGCACGCACCGGACGGCTTGAGTCATCGCGAAATATGGGAATCTATAAAAGTCTCTGGACACAAATGATGACTCCGATTGGAGGATTCAAAGGGGACGATCTCAATGCCAGCCGCAGCCTTTCTGGAGTCTTGGCTCTTCGACCTAAGGCGAGAGAGTTGGATGAATTTTCAACGATCAGCATGGGCCGTAAGGAGGTTCAGGCCTGGATTGTTTTGTCGCTCAATGGGGCAAATGTTTTAAGCGAAGAGCCCGATGTCTTGCGCGACACATTGAGTAACCGTTTTGTCGATTCTACTCATGGCGGCTCAATGACGCCGGAAAATCGGCCGGTGATGACAATGATTCCTACATTGGATCTCACGGTAAAAAATTCGCGTGATTTCGCACAACGCAGAGCCTTCCTGTTGCAGGGCAGAAAACTCGCGGAGAGATTTCTTGCTCAGCCCTGGTTGGATCGAATTCATCAGGGCCAGGGCAGTTTGGAAGTCCAATCACCGCAGTAAAAAGGTCCGCCAAAATTTGGCCTCTGTTGGGGCGTTGCGATTTTATTAGGTGCTCTTAAACTGGGAACATGAGCCAGCTTTTGGAAGTCCTTCAGAAATCAACTCTCTTTACTCAATGTCCTCCGGCAACTTTGGTGAAGCTTTCGGAAAAAAGTCATCTCAAAGAGATCAATCCCGGGCAGGCCATCTTTTTTGAGAATCAAGAAAGTCAGTCATTTTATTTGATTCAATCAGGAACGGTGACCATTAAAAAAACTTCAGAAAAAGGCGACGTTGACATTGCAAAGATCGCAGCGGGTTCCTACTTAGGAGAATTGGCGCTTTTAAGAGAAGCGAATGAAAGTTATCCCAAACGTTCGGCTTCGGCTGAGGCTCAGGAATTTTGCGTATTGTTGGAGATTCCCTACAGTGCCTTCGAGTCCATAGTGAACGACGATCCCGTTTTCGGACGGCAATTTTTCAAAAATCTTTCTATGCAGCTTGCCGGAAGAATTCGGCGCACAGCTCAGGACCTCTCTAGTCTCAAGGCTCTGCGCTTGCGTCACCTTTGAGGCTGATTTAGCACTGGCGACTGGAGACGCCTCTCATTGACCATATTATTGAAGCCGGAAAATTCCGGCAATATCTCTTTTGCTCTTCAGCTCCTTGAGTCTGGATGTCCAGTTTCGTTACCAACGGAAACTGTTTACGGCCTAGCGGCTTCGCTTTTCGATGCAAAGGCTATTTCCCGCGTTTTCCAAATGAAAAATCGACCCTATTTTGATCCGCTCATTCTTCACGTTCCGAACTTGGATTCACTTGCTGGACTTGCGGCTTCAATTTCGGAGACTCAAAAATTGCTGATCGAAAAGTTTTGGCCGGGCCCGCTAACCATATTATTTAAGAAGACGGATTTGGTTCCTGACTTGGCAACTGCCGGCGGAGAATGGGTCGCTGTGCGTTCTCCTCAGAACTCCGTCTTCCGAGAAATTTTATCAAAATTACGCGATCCTTATTTGGTGGCTCCAAGTGCAAATCGTTTCACCTCGGTTTCGCCAACTTCTGCTGATGATGTACTTCATGAGCTGGGACCCTATGGATTGGAGGCGGTAGTCGATGGTGGTCCTTCTTCCTTTGGTCTGGAGAGCACTGTTGTTCAGGTGCACGAGGAAGCTGGCGCTTCACATTTGGAAATTCTTCGTCCCGGAGCGGTCAGTCGCGAAGAGCTTGAAGCAACACTTCCAAAAGGCATCAGCATTAGAATTAATCCCACAGGAACGGGAGCGAAAACGTCCTCATCTCCCGGACAGCATCACCTCCACTATTCGCCGGGCATCCCACTTCATTTTTTTTCTCGCATGGAAGAACTTGAAGGCGCCCTGTCAACGCTTCCGTTGGACCAACTCTGTCTTTTGGAAGTGACCAAGGGACAGCTCGGGTCGATCGCATCACAGCCATGGGCGCATCGACATTGTTTGGGCTCTGATAAGGTCGAAGCCGCCTCAAACATTTTCCGATCACTGCGTTTATTGAAAACTGCGCGCATCTCGGGAATTGTGGCGGTAGCTGTCGAAGAAAGTGGCTTGGGGCTTGCATTGAACGATCGCTTGCGCCGGGCTGCGGGAAAAGGGTAAAAGACCCGCATGAATTCACCATCAAAAACGTCTCCGCTCGAGTTGCGTGACGGTTTCGAGATTTATTTTCGTAATCTGCGGCGCGTTTTTTCGGATCCCAAACTTTCTACTTGGTATCGCCGGACGATTTTAAAAACTGCCCTACTGTCGGCCGCCATCCTCTTTTTTATCGTCATCGTGGGAATTTATGCCATTCAGTATTTCATACCCGACTTTAGCTATGCCGTGTTCCCAATCCTTGTGCTGGTAATCGTGGCCGTCTACTTCAGTGCCACCCTCTCGGCCTTTTTTATGAATTCACTGGTCTTGGTAATCGGCGGAGAAGGCGCATTGCGTGCGTATTTTTTTCCAGGACAGAGACCTAGGGGTGGTTTGCAACTTAAGGAACGCGGAGGCGAACTTTTATCTGTTGGAAAGAGTTTGATATTTGCCCTGGTCGCGTTGCCCTTTTGGCTCTCAGCTTGGTTGATTCCTGTTGGTGTTGCAATCATTGCACTTGGTTTAGGTGGTGAAGCTTTGGCCACGGCACAAAGGCTAGCGCATGAATACGGAACGGAAACTGCGCAAGATCGACGGGCGACCAATTGGCGTGTTTATTTAGGCCTTGGGCTGATTCCCGCACTCACTGCGATGATCCCTATTTTTGGATTTTTGTTTCTTCCGGTTGCAGTCATCGCTGCGATCGATCTCCAGCTTACAAAGCCAAAAGAATAATTAACGATTCGATGCTTTACCAAAAAGCAGACCGTGCCGCAGTCCCCACGAAGTGACGAAGACTTCTTCGCAACCCAACTTCATCAGTAAATAATCTAAGGCGAGTAAACCACCCGTCATGATGTCTTCGCGTCCGGGCTCCATGCCAGAAAGTTTCTGGCGGTCTTCGCGATCTAGTAAGCGCAAATTTTCATTGAACTTCGCAAATTCCGATCTTCGGCAGAGAATGCCAAAATCATTGCGCCTAACGGGATCTTGGCAAGTGGCCACTTGCGCCGCGATGACGAGGGTCCCGCCGACGGCAATGGCTCGGCGTGTTCGTTGCCGAGAAAAATTCTCCAGGACAGTCATGGGCAATTGTTCAAATTGCGATGAAAGAGATTTCTTGGCGTCGAGCCAACGAGAATCGCTGGTCGGAATTTCATCCAGACCTAGAGCCTCCAGCAAGCTGACCGCCCCTACGGGGAAAGAGTGACGAGGTGAATTTTCCTCGGAAAAACTAATTTCGGTCGAGGCGCCGCCTAAATCGATAAAAGAGAAACTTTCCTCTTTGCCAAAGACGCTTTCTGCGGCAATGCGGGCACCTTTTTGGCTCCAAATGGCTTCTTCTTCTCCGCTGAGGATCCGCATCGGAGAGCCTAGATGTTTTTTCACCATCTCTGCTAGTTGGTCAGCATTACGGGCCTTGCGAGCCGCTGCTGTTGCAACCACCTCAATCTCTGACTGGGAAAGCTCAGCGGAAAATATTTTTAGAGCCTCCTCGCTGCGTTTTAGGGCAGAGGCTTCCAGTAAGCCGCCGTTTTTATCCATCTTTTCCGCCAGGCGGGTGATGCGGGAGTTTTTCCCGATAATTCTTGGCGCACCGCGAAAAATATCGCCCACGAGGTACTTAATCGAGTTACTTCCGATGTCGACGACAGCGCGCATAGCGCCTAATTTAGCAGCTATGCTTGGAATTCTGCTAGCGGCTGGTCGCGGAAGCCGTATGAAAAATGAAAAATCAAAGCTTCTTTTCGAAGTCAACGGGCGCCCTCTCGTCATGGCCCCTTTTGATGCGGTCTTTGAAGTCTGCGAAAAGATTGTGGTTGTCGTTGGTTATCGGGGCGCCGAGGTTAAGGAAGCTATTTTGCACCATGCGAGCGAGCGCTACGGCGCCGAGATCGTTCAGGCGAAGTGCCTTTTTTATACCCAGGAAGTTCAGGGCGGCACCGGTCATGCCGTAAAAATAGCACTGGGAGGCATCGGAAAGCGGATTCTAGGTTATCCGGAAACTTTGGTCGTAAATGGTGACCTTCCTCTACTAAGCAAAGAAACAATCGATCATTTCATGCAACGTGCGCGCGCGGAAAAATCAGAATCCTCCTGCTTGACAATTCCTATGCGGAATCCCGCAGGCTTGGGCCGAATATTGCGCGATTCACTTGGAGACTTTGAAGGAATTCGCGAAGAGAAAGACGCTACGGAAGATGAGCGTAAAATTCAAGAAGTAAACGGAGGCGTTTACTTCTTCCGATCCGAATTTTTGTCGCGCGAGATCGAAGAGTTAACCACTAAAAATGCTCAAAATGAATTTTATTTAACGGATCTTTTGGGTAAGGCGAAATCGGCATTTCGTCGGTCCTCTGCGATCATGGCCAAGCGTCCCAAGGATTTGCTGGGGGTCAATACGACTTTCGAGCTGGCGAAGGTTCGACGGATGGCGCAGATGCGACTTCAGAAATCCTTGGCGGAAAAATTCGGCGTGGAGTTTCAAGATTTGGGCAGCACCTACATTTCATCACGGGTGCAATTCGAGGGGCCTGCGATGCTGGGGCCTGCCGTAAGAATCGTTGGAAATACGAAAATCGGAGTGGGCGTTCGTCTTGATGGCTGTAACTCTATTACTGATTCCCGCATTGAAGCCGGCGCGCACATTCATTGGGGAACCGTCATGGAGGGAGCCCAGGTCGGAGCACAATCGGCTGTGGGTCCATTGGCACGCTTGCGCCCCGGCACAGTTCTTGGGAAAGGCGTCAAAATCGGAAATTTTGTGGAAACGAAAAAGGCACACTTCGGTGATGCTTCCAAAGCCTCGCATTTGTCCTACATCGGTGACGCTGAGGTTGGAGAGGGCGCAAATTTGGGCGCAGGCACGATCACCTGTAACTTCGACGGTTTTCAAAAGCACCTGACAAAAATTGGGAAGGGCGCCTTTATCGGCAGTGACACGCAGCTCATTGCGCCCGTGAGCGTTGGCGACGAGGCCTATGTGGCGTCCGGAACGAGCGTCACCCATGATGTGCCACCTGGGGCATTGGCAATTTCTCGACCTGAAATGGTTCTGAAGGAAGGTTATGCGCGAAAGCTCGCCGAGAAGCGCAAAGGCCGAAGCTCGCAGGGCAAATCTTAAGGCTATTGCCTATTGGATTCGAGAGGCCTAATCTTCCCCCCTTATGTGTGGAATCGTCGCCTATGTGGGAAAACAAAAAGCAAAACCTTTTCTTCTTGAGGGTCTAAGGCGCCTGGAATACCGGGGCTATGATTCTGCGGGCTGCTCGTTTTACACCGATAAAGATGATTTCCTCACACAGCGCTCGGTGGGGCAGGTTCAGGCGCTCGTGGATCTTTGTGGCTCGATCGCCGACCATGAGACTCAGGGAATTGCACATACTCGATGGGCAACCCACGGAGTCCCGAGTGAGGCCAATGCTCATCCACATCGTGCTGGGCCAATCATTCTGGTGCACAATGGAATCATCGAAAATCATGCTGACCTAAAGCGCGATTTGATCGAGCTGGGCGTCAGCTTTTCGAGTCAGACCGATACCGAGGTTTTTGCAAAACTCTTGGAAAGTAATTGTCAAAAACTCGCAGAAGCTGCTTTCTCGGAACTTCCGGTTGGCAAAAAAGAAGAAATTATCATGGCAGCGTTGAAACAAACGATCGACGCGGTCGAGGGACATTTTGCGGTCATCTTCATGGTTCAAGGGCTGAAGGGTCGTATTTTCGGCGTTCAAGCCGGCGCGCCACTGGTTGTTGGAACAAAAGATCATGGAACGATTGTAGGGTCTGATCTTCAGGCACTCCTGCAATTGACCTCCGACTTACGCTTCATTCCTGTCGGAACAATTTTAGTTGCGCGCGAAAATGGGACGGAATTTTTCAGTTCGGAAAATTTGAAGCGCTTTGAAGTTCCAACGGAAAAAATTGAATGGTCGTCGGAAAAAATCGCAAAAGACGGTTACGAGCATTTCATGCTCAAGGAAATTCACCAACAACCCATTGTCATCGCGGATACGTTGTCTGGTCGGCTTCCGCTGACGGATCTTGAGAAATTCACCTGGGACAATCCAACCGCGCATGAGGCGCTTTGGAAGAACGTCAAAAAGCTTCACTTGATTGCGTGTGGCTCGGCTTATCATTCGGCGATGGTCGCGAAATATTTTTTCGAAAAGTGGGCGCGCCTTCCGGTCGAAGTCGATATCGCAAGTGAATTTCGTTATCGCGATCCCGTGTTGGAACTCGGAACTTTGGTGGGTGTGATTTCGCAATCCGGGGAAACAGCGGATACTTTGGCCGCGCTACGCTTGGCGAACACTCGAGGTTTGACCACTTTTTCGGTTTGCAATGTTCCATCTTCGACGATCATGAGGGAATCTCATTTTCAATATTCAACGAAGGCCGGGCCTGAAATTGGTGTGGCCTCCACGAAAGCCTTCACGGCTCAGTTAACGGTACTTTGCGCCCTGGCACATGATGTCGCGCGTCTTCGAGGTCTGTCGGCCGCATTGAAAGATTATGGCAGTGTTCAGGATCTGGCGAGACTACCCCAAGACATCGAAAAGGTTTTGGCCCGTGCCGAAGAGTTTGAGGCAATTGGAGCTTCGCTGGAGAAAATGAAAACCATTCTCTTTGTCGGTCGAGGAACAATGTATCCCTTGGCTCTTGAAGGTGCATTGAAGCTCAAAGAGATCACCTACTTTCACGCCGAGGGATATGCGGCTGGCGAACTTAAACACGGCCCTATTGCATTGGTAGATAAACAAATGACCGCAATAGTATTGTCACCACGGGATGATCTACATGCCAAAACTCTCTCGAATCTGGAAGAAATTCGTTCGCGCGGTGGGAAGATCATTGGCATAGGGGAAAGTGGGGATCGGGATTTCGAGGCTCTTTGTGATAACTACATTGGACTTGCCAAGAGTTCCTGGGCTGCCGCACCGATCCTCTACGTGATACCACTGCAGTTGATTAGCTACGGTCTGGCGCGGAAGCTGGAGCGGGAAATTGATAAGCCGAGAAACTTGGCCAAGTCTGTAACCGTAGAATAAAAGACAGATTTTAATAAATTGGTTTCGTTTGTCGCATTTTAGTTTCACTTCGAGACTTCTTTCTATCCCATTTTGCTTTAAACGCTTCGCTAATTTCTTCCCTTGATGGCGGCTTCAGTCTTTTTCAAACTCAATCATAAGGAAGGTGAAATGCCATGAAGAAGAACGCACAAAAGCAAGATCAGAACAAAAACAACAGCTCCAATAAAATTCGCTCGCAGCCTGCTAAGGAAAAAGATCAGGAGGATTTAATCGATGAGTCTCTAAAGGAAAGTTTTCCAGCCAGTGATCCTCCCAGCACCTTTAATCGCAAACGGGCCAGTGGTCCCGATACGACGGAGGATGATGATCTGATGGAGGATTTGGATTCGGGTCACGATGATGGTGAAGGCCGAATCGATAATCCGGTAGAGATTGAAGAGCCTGACGTTAATCCTGAAATTCGCGACCCGAATCGAGGGTCAAAAGGAAAGGACAAAGACGGCCGCCAAAAGCCTTTTCAAGCTCGGCGCTAGTTAGTTGTTGAGTTCTTGTCTTCAAACTGAGATTGGTCAGGGACGAATTCCTGAACATTAAAAAGATCCGTGAAAGCGTTTACAAAAGACTCGTTTTCCACGGATAGGCTTAGGAATTCGATCCCGGCCCCAATTCGTCCATTGGAGCGCTGTGACCAGCGAACCACGCCTTTGCCGCTAAGCTTCGTGTCTGGAACCATGGACAGAGTGACTTCGAAATTTACAACGGTGCCGACCGCGGGAAGTGCGTTGCGTAAATCAGTTTCGAAGAAGAAGCCGCCACGGCCTATGTGAGAAATTTTTGAAAGAAGTTGCTCGTGCTTTTTTCGGCCGGAAAAGGCAAAGCCCAGTGAATTTTTAAATTCATCTAGATGTGTCTGCCCGCCGTCGAATCTTCGCTTGCCTTCAATCCCCAAATTGCGGGAAATGTGGTCCAGTAGCTGGGCAATATTGAGGGGTTTTCTAAAGGTGCAGGAAACACCCGATTTGTGCAGGTCCATTGTTGGAAGTGATTGATCGTTAGTGAGTAGAACAAAATCAGTCTGTGGCGGCAATAGACTTTTCATGCTTTGCACCACTTCGAGGGTCTCGCCTTTGCAGAAATCGTCATCAACGACCACGATTTTAAATACGTGCTTACCTAATATCTTGATGGAGTCTCTTTCGTCCTTTGCCCAGCCTGTTTCCAGCCCGTGTTTTTCTAATCCCTCTAGGATTAGTTTTGCTGAACTTTCGTTAGCACTCAGCAGGAGTACCGGAGTTGGGATCTTTGGTGTAGACATTCTATTCTTTAGCATTCCAGATTAACTTATCGGCGCGTGTGAATGTCTCTTTAAGCCCAAATCAAAATTAGATTAATTGCTAATCACTCGAAAGCTCATACCTTTTTGTGTTAGCGTTTTGTTAAGGCCAGTAAATGGCATTCAATTGTGATGATTTAGGGAGATTTTCCTATGAAGCGATCGTATATTAAACGGATGGGTCATGTGGCCCTTCAGGTAAAAGACCTCGATCGTTCACTCAAATTTTACGAAAGCTTGGGTCTGACAAAAAAATGGTCAGGTGATGATGACTGGGCCCAGGTCGCCATTGGCTCGGAAGATCTGAGTTTGATCCGAAAGCAAGGTGCTTTACACCCACCACATGTCGGTTTTCGAGTGGAAGATCGGGTTGGGCTTCAAAATTTGCACAAAGATCTTGTTGATCGTGGCATTTATGTGGAGGCGATTAAGCTCCATCGCGATGCGACGGAATCATTTTATTTCCGTGATCCGGATGGTAATTGGCTTGAGGCTCTTTGGGACCCTTCCGAAGAGAAGGAGTGATTGGAAATTCTATGCCGACTTCGCCTCGTGTCTGTTTAGTTGAAGATGATCCCATTGTTTTGAAAAGTTTAAATCTCGCGCTTAAAGATCGTGCGCGCGTTTGGACTTTTGAATCTACGGAAGATTTGATGAAAAATGTTTCAGATCTTCGCGGACAGTTTTTTGATTTAATTTTGATGGATCTTCGCCATGCCGGCGATCCCAATGGGGATCGTAGCATTTCCTTGATCCCAGAAATCATACATAAATGGCCAGAAGCAATGCTGGTTGTCGCATCCGGCGTAGAAGACATTTCCACTATGCGTCAGTGTGTCGCCAAGGGCGCGGATCGTTTTGTTTCCAAAGACGGCCTCGTCAATGAGCTGAACCAGATCTTGGGCAGTGCCGAGGCCTGGAAAGAGCGACGTTCAGCATTGGACGAAAAAATAACAGGCGATACTCCGTCGATTCGTTCGCTGAAACGCGATCTATTCCGCATTCAATCGAACTCCTTGGACGTGCTTTTGGAGGGCGAGACCGGAACCGGAAAAGAGCGCTGTGCAGAGGCGCTCCATGCAGGCGGACCCTTTGTAAGCATCAACGTTGCGACAATTCCAAAGGATCTTTTTGAGTCGACGATGTTTGGCCATGAAAAGGGTGCCTTCAGCGGGGCAGCCGATCGGCGGGCAGGACTTTTTGCTTCCGCCGATGGGGGTTTATTGTTTCTGGACGAGATTCAAAGTTTAAGTCCCGAGCATCAAAGTAAGATGATTCGAGTGCTTGAAACTCGCGAATTCACTCCGGTGGGTGGATCTCGTTCGCGCCCCTTCAATGCCCGCGTAGTGTTTGCGACCAACATGCGACTCCAGGATCTGGTCGAACGTGGAGAGTTTCGTGAAGATCTTTATTATCGAATTTCTCAGATCACTCTGCGTATTCCTCCACTCCGTGTGCGGCGCGCAGACATTCCGGGCCTCGTCGAACACTTCCTGACACAAGAAAAAGCCGCTGGTCGTTTTCGCTTTTCCAGCGAAGGTCTCGATTTTTTACTCGAATCTTATGATTGGCCAGGAAATGTTCGGGAGCTACGTAATTTGATTCGCTCGCTCGTATCTACCAGTCGCATTCCAATTTGGGGAAAGGAAGAGATTCTCAACTCCCTCAATGGAAACACTTCGCAGGAATTGAGTGCATTAGCTTCTACGGCGAAGAGTCATCTCCCTGGCAATGGCGTTTCATTTGACATTGATTGGTCAGCAGGCCTTGACGCCAACCTCGATCGACTTACGCAGCAAATGTTTCAGGTCTTCATGGAAAAAAAGAACCCAGCAGAAGCTCAAGATGCTTTGAAGATCAAACGTTCCCGTTTCTACGAACTGCTAAAAAAAATCCGGTAGAAAGCAGTTGCCTAAAGAATCAATCTTTTGAGCTGGAATCAAAGGCTGCCATGCCGCCTTCAGGAACTTTTCCTGAATTGATGGCTTCTTTTAAAACTTGGCTGACTTTGAAAGTCATGACTCGACGAGAGGAAATTTCCATCGCGCTACCCGTCTGCGGGTTGCGACCCATGCGCGAGCGTTTATCTCGCAGTACAAAGTTGCCGAAGCCGGAAATCTTTACGTTTTCGCCGTTACCCAAAGCGTCTTTGATCATCTCAAAGACATTCTCGACAAGCTCTGCAGCTTCCAACTTTGAATATCCACATTGAGTGGCTACACGTTCAATGATGTCGAATTTGGTTAGCGTCATCCTGGGTTTCCCCCTCCCGTCCTCGAAGAGAGCTCAATGAGCACCCTTAAGAATTATCCTAACCTAAGTTTCTGATTATTCTAGGAGAGCTACTAAATTTCAGTAATTTGCGTTCAAAATCACCCCAAGACGGAGCTTCCAAATAGCTCAAGTCAGAGGACGCCGCGCTGCGGCCAGATCCTTTGGAAATAAAAGAACACTCTGAAGGCTCTCTTTTCCCAACAAACATTGCAGAAGCCGATCTACCCCAACCGCAATTCCAGCAGCGGGTGATGGAATTTTGGCTAAAGCGCTAAGAAGTTCTTCGTCGATTTCTGGGCAAGCTTCACCGGGATACAGGGTTCGTCGACTGGCTTGATCCTGAAGAAATCTCCTTCGCTGCTCTATGACATCGGTCAGTTCACCAAAGGCATTGGCCAGCTCAATCCCTCTCCAGTAAATTTCGAATCTTTCGCAGAACAGAGGATCCGAAGGTTTTCTACGGGAAAGTGCTGCCATTTGGGCCGGATAGTCCCATAGAAATTCCAGACCTCGGAAACCCAAACGTCCTTCGATTTCTTCAAGAAGAACTTTGTGGAAGCAGCTCTCAAAATCATCGTCTGGGAGGACGGAGGCTTTTCCAAGCCGCAAGGCCTCGCGGGTCAATGATGAAGAGTCAGTGGATGCCAGGGCGCTTCGCAGATTGAGTGCGGCGTAGCTTTGGAATGCGTCTTCGACACGAAGGTCCCGTCTCTGGCCCCAAAGTTCGGCATGGGGCGAAAATTCCTTTGCAAGCTCCGAAAAGAGTTCAAAGGCATCATCAGCGATCTGCTGATATTCGCCCGGAGCCCGATACCATTCAAGCATAAGAAATTCAGGTTCATGCTCCCTTGAGGCTTCACCATTTCTAAAACTTGGACTGATCTCGTAGACCTTGGAAAGTCCCTGGCCCAAGGCTTTTTTCAGATGATACTCCGGCGAAGTCGGTAAAAAGTAGTTTTTTGCCAGACCTGCTTGCATCGAAGGTTTCCACTGGGTGGAAAAATACTCGAGATGCGGTTCAAGGCCCGGATTGCTGACCAAGACCGGCGTCTGGATTTCAATGAAGTCTCGATCCTCGAAGAAGCGACGGATTTTTCTCATGAAGTCGTGCCGGATTTTGCTAAGCTCCATAAAGGTCATGTCGTTTTCGCTCTTTCCATTAAAATTCATGGCCGTGGGCTTTCTTTTAGTCGTCCCCCCCGCAGAGTCTAGGGCAAAGGCTCCCCGAGAAGTCTGCCCCGACGCTCTTCGAGCTCTGAAAGATCCCCTTCCTGCGACGGCTGAGCTCTATCGCGAGCGTTTACGAGATTTAATCGGCCGATATCGACTCCCGCTGGCGGAGGGAACGGACAAAATTGAAGCTTTTTGTCAGGATGCTCGGGCTCGCGCAATCGATCGCTTATTGGCCGGGGCTCCTTCGGAAGTTCTAGACCGAACTGATTTACAGATTCTTGTTGGAGAGTTTCACTTCACGAATGGAAAATTGGAGGCCGCTCGGGATGCTTTTTTTCGAGTGCATAGGGCCGAGCGCGAGAATTTGTGGGCTGCGCTGCGGCTGGCGGAAATTGCCGGACGAAGTTCGCAACCTGAGGCGCGTCGCTCCTACTTGGAGATCGCTCTAGCTCGAAAATCTGAGGACACGCGCGTCGTCGAAATGCAGCGAGAGGCTTTGCCAGCCTACGCGGCACTGATGCCGCGTTCGAAGGCCGAAAAATTTATTCGAGATCAATGGGCTAAAAATTTCCCTTCGGATCATCAGCGGGGATTGGCATTGATCAAAATCGCGGAGGCGGCCCGAGACCCTAAGCTAATGAAAGAGGGAGTGGATGTTCTGGGACGCTTGGCTCCGGACAGTAGAGCATCGAGTGAGGTATATTTTTACAGAGGCCTCGGTTATCACATGCAAAAGGATTATCCTCGGGCCTTTGCGGATCTTCAGTCATTTTTAGAACACGAACCGCGCGTTCCTACGCGCGAGCAGGATGCCTTAAAACTTTTGATAGATTCTGCGCAAAAGGTGAATGACAAACGCGCGGTTAAAAAATGGTTGGAATGGGGTTTCGAAAAAGATTGGCTTAAGGATGCGCGCCACTTGGCGATTCATGAAAATTCAGTTCTCTTAGAAGACCACGAAGGGCTGGAAGGCTTGGAAGCTCTTAAAAAAGCTCATGCCTGGCATCCAAAGTCCTTAAGGCTACAGGTGCTGGCGGCATATCGAGCCCTATCGCTTGCAGAAGCAAAGACTGTCGAATGGCGCAGGGCTGCTTCGCTTGTGGATCATTTGGAAATGGATTTTCCTGAAAGTTTAGAGGCAAGTTATTTTCGCGGACGTTATTTGCGCGGAAGTCAAAAATTTTCTCAGGCTCAAAGTTATTTCGAGCGCGTGCGTGATGAGTATTTAACCCCTAAGACCTTCAATGCAGGCTGGATGGCGGGCGAATTTTTCAGAGTAGGTGCTGAAAATTTATTGTCCCTTGGACGATTCGAGGCTGCGCGTCTATGGGTAGAGTGGGCACTAAAGCAGCGTGATTTATCCAAGGAGCACCGTGACAATCTGGAGCTGATGAAATCGCGAATGGAAAAAAATACTGAAAAGTTTTCGCCGACAAGCAAGGTGCGTAGGTGAAAAATTATTCCGCACTCCTCTCGGCGAATTCATATGGATGGGATGAATGGGTCCAGTCCTTGTCGACACTTGAAGGTTTTCTTGGACTTTTGGAATTGCCGGATGCGGATACGACGACTTTTCGTCCTACTGAGGATTTTGATGTCTTAGAATTCGGCAGTGAAGCCGCCAAACGATGTTTGGAGTGGATGGAAAACGACTTCGAGCGGACCGAACTAAGACGATTTGCTCGGATCTATTTTTCGCGGGAAGTGCCACCGAATTTAGCGGTCTTTGCTGCGGAGATGTCTGAACTTGGCGGAGGCAGCGAAGTGATTTCTCTGCAGGAAGAAGTTGAGCGCGATTATCAAGCTGAATTTCGCAAAAGTTTTAGGGGTACTAGAGCGGGATCGAAATTTTGGATTGGTCCGCAATGGGAAAAACCCCCAGAAGATCTTGTTGCGATCTATGTAGAGCCAGGTATGGCCTTTGGAACCGGGGATCATCCAACCACACGTCTGTGCGTGGGGATGTTGGAGGCGCGAGAGAGAATGCTTCCGCCGCCGCAGAAGATCCTCGATCTCGGCACAGGGACAGGAGTTTTGGCATTGGCTGCGATGAAATTGTTTCCCTCTGCGCAGATCTGGGCTACGGATTTGGATCCTCAGTGTGCCGAAGATTTTCAGCGTACAGTGGAAATGAACAAGACCGAAATTTCGCGTTTTCAAGCTTACTTTGGCGCTGCAGCGGACCTTAGGAAGCTCGATGGCAAAATAGCTTCACTAGATTTGTTGATCTCAAATATCTATGCAGAAGTTCTATTGGGCCTTTTAGAACCCATTTCCGCACTTATGAGTCCCGGCGCCCATTGGATTGTGAGCGGAATTTTGGCTGGACCCAGTAGTGAAGGTTTCGAGAGTCGAGTGACTTCTAGCGGTTATGAAATTCTTGATCGCCGCAGCGAAATCCGCACACGCCCCTCCTTTCAAACGTCAGAGGGCTTGGCGGAAGAGCGGGAGGAGTGGATCGCACTCTTTATGACAAAGAGTCGATAGACTGCGCCGAGTAAACTCGTGGGTAGATTGCTTGCGAAAATAGAAGATGGGACCTAACCTCTGCCCGAATGACTTCGGACGAACTGCCCCCCAAAGACGGGACGAAAACTTCAGCAGTTTCCCCTGAGGGCGACCGAGAGCTCCTTACTGAAACAAATTACACGAAACGCGTTTCGCAGGTCCATGATAAGTTGAATGCAGTTTCGCCATCGTTTTGTTTGGCAAAATGGTACAACGTCTCTCTTCATCTCACGACTGGGATGACCCACTCCTGTTATCATCCCCCGGCCCATAAAGTTCCCTTGGAATCATTGGCGGATGAGCCGTCTCGGCTGCACAACACAGATCATAAACGCGCTCAACGCGAGATGATGCTTAAAGGGGAACGACCCAAAGAGTGCCAGTATTGTTGGAATATTGAGGATTCTGACGGAGGCGGGAAACATCTAAGTGACCGCGCCTATCGATCAGAAGATGTATTTGAACCCGGCCTAGTTGAGGAAGCCGTACGTTTGGGTTCCAGCGGAAATCCAGATCCCCGTTATGTCGAGGTGAATTTCAATCAAGCTTGTAATTTGCGCTGTTCTTATTGCTCGCCGCATCTCTCAAGCAGTTGGGCGCAAGAGGTCCGCGAGCTCGGGCCCTATAAGTTGATCGAAGGCCTTCATAACGATGTTGGTGGACTGAAGAATGAACTTTCCATCATGCCTTCGGGGGCGCGCGATAATGAATATGTCGAGGCCTTCTGGAAATGGTGGCCCACTATGGTGGAAAAATTGCGGCATTTTCGAATGACGGGTGGTGAGCCGCTTTTGGATCGCAATAGTTTTCGTATATTTGAGGAGGTGATTAAGAAACCGCGGCCCGAACTCGAGATCGCAATCACCTCGAACTGCAGTCCTCCGGCGGAACTTTGGGAAAAATTCATGAAGTACCTGACCGTGATGACTCATGAGGCGGCGATAAAACAGTTTTCTCTCTACTGCTCATTGGATGCCTGGGGCCCGCAGGCTGAATACATCCGACACGGACTGCGATTTTCAGAGCTGGAGAAAAATATTGATGATTATTTGCGGCGCGGGAAGCGACATTTTCTCACCTTTATTGTGACATTCAATAATTTGAGCGTCGTTGGGTGGCGGCGCTATCTAGAAGCAATTTTAGATCTCAGGCTGCGACACTATCGGGGTACCGAATTCATCCGTTTCGATACTCCTATGTTACGTGCACCGGCATGGATGAGCCTTCAAATCCTACCTCCGTCCTATCAAGCACTAATGCAGGATGCTCTTTCTTTTATGGAAGACAATCTGGATCGTAGTGGAAGCGCATGGACGGGATTTCAAGATTTTGAAGTGGCACGCATGCGTCGACTAATAGCATGGATGCAAGAAGCACAAAATCCCCACCAGCTAATGAAAAATCGTGCGAATTTCTATCTCTATTTCAGTCAGCATGATGCTCGACGCGGCACTAATTTTCTCGAGTCTTTCCCCGAAATGGCAGACTTTTGGCAACTATGTGAAAACAGCATGGCCTATTTTTCTGTAAAGGGACTGTCACCAAAGAGCCGTTAGAACGGTCCGGATTCTATCCTAGGAGCTTCTTCATTCACTGTTTCACCTTCATGCGTTTGCCACCAAGCAAATAACTCCGCATCCTGGGAAAAAATACCTTTGAGGTTCAATGTCCCGACCTTTTGGTTCCCGCGAATTTTCTCGATTTTTTTATGCCAATCTAGGGCCGTCTGGAATTCATACTGAAAATTCGGAGAATCAATCTCTATACTGGGCCGAGATCGCATGTAGTGAAGCGATTCCACTAAAGGCCTTTGTTTGGCTCCCGCCTTGTTTTCACAGAATAAAATGAGGTCATCCATGATTCTGAGAAAAATATTTCGGGGCCAGATAAAAGGGGATAAATGCCAGTTTTCCCGGAATCCGCGCAGATGCTTCGCTTCGATCCGAACATCCAGTCGCAGTGCCGTTTCCAGGAGCTCTTTGATCGAAAATAGGCCGGGTCCGGTAATGGTAAGATCCATACAGATCCGTTCCCGTGCGTGTGGGTACTCGAGCGCGGATTCCAGATTTTTAACAAACTTATTCCAATTGAGTCCGCTTCGAATGTACTCTCCGATTGCTCCGGCTCCATCAATCGAGGCATGAAGTTCCCACTGATCAAAGTTGCTAAGCAGGTCTCGAAAGAGATGGATCCCCTTGTCTTCAATTTTATAAAGGTTGGTGTTGTAGCGAACCAAAGTATTCGAAGCCAGATCTCGATCCACCAGTTCCTTCATGTATTTCCAGTGCAAATCCCAAGCAAGCGGTTCGCCTCCCGCCCAATAAATTTCTTTGATGATGCCTTTTCTTAGGGCTCGGGCAAATTCCTCTTCGACAACTTCGATTTGAAATTTCTTGATTTCATCACTCACTTTTTGCTCTAACCAAGGGTGTTCTTCAGTTTTCCAGAGCTCGTTTTTTCGAACTTCAATCTCCCAGGCCGAAGACGCCTCGGGACCACAAATACGACATTTGAAGTTGCAGTGATTAGAGAAGCGGTAGTCAAAAGAATGTGGCTCCAAGCTTGTAGAGCCATCTTCTGCTGTATTTTCAAATGCAGCATCGATGTCGTTCTGAAATAACCAACTGGTAAATCGATCTCTGTAACTGTGAACTGTTCCACTTTCCTCGTCGCAGCGAATGCATTCAGGAACTTTTTCCCCGCCTAACATTTTTATTCGAATGGATTTTAGGTATGCAGAATTCCAGAAATCTTCGAATGTTTCCGACACAAATTTTCTCTGCCCGTTAGAATGCGCAGAACTTTCAAATGCAGGACGATTCTCCTCAGAAACACAGCACATGCGTCTTTGGCCCTGCGGTGTGATGTGGGCATGACGCCAGGGCGCCATGCAAAAGCTCTTGTTGGGCGAGTGCGGCACCATGCGTCCATGAACTATTTCTGGTTTAACGCGTTTCGAAGACATCGCAGAAAAAGTATAGAGTCCTATCAGCGATATTCCTAGCCAGGACTTGAGTTTTATCGACTGATGAAATGGCTACCAAATCCCTGTGGATCGATGTTGATTTTGAAATGACGACTGATGTCTTCGACGCTGTAGCCCGTTGGACTTCGGATCAGACGATAAATCTGGATGTTGTTGATTTTCAGTGTTTCGAAATTTTTGATCACTCGGGGCGATTTTAGTTCATCGCGGTATGGCCCAAAATTTTCATCGAAGAAAAATAGAAGTTTTGTTCTACCTTGAATCGCATCATCAATATTGTGCGCGCCTACATAAATGGAAGCGTAGCCTGATTTTTGAGACCCAGATTTATCGATATGATTCATGGAGCCATCTCCTCGGCCAATGCGATAATAGGTGTCCGAGTCCGGAAGGTAGACGTAGGGCTTCCATTCTGTCTTACCTTTCTGCGTGCCGTGAATTTTCACATAGAGATAGTCGCTACTTGTATCTTCAAGCCGCCGACTTTGAAGAAGTTCAAAATCCCTGATGACAAAGGTCCAGGGATTTTTGAAAAAGAGATCGTCACGCGAGTCAGGGCTGGGGAGGCTGGTCGCGGGATAAAATGCATATCCTTCAAAGTACTTTTTGTGTACGCCGCTCAGAGGATGATCGCTGAAGTTATGATGCGAGCCCGAATTGTAGAGAATGGGACGCTTACTATCTTCGAAGTACTTACCTTTAAAATTGCTCTGCGACGAAGGATTCACCCAACGCAAAGTCGGAACTGAGCCCAAATCAAGACTCGTTCCCAAGAAGGATTTTGGTTGAAGCGCCGTTGAAGCCTGAAGTTTGTAATTTGTATCCAGAGAAATCCAAAATGCCGTTTCAACATCCAATCGACGACTCCAGCGAGCGGTTTGCTTTCGAATCGATTTTATGGACGATTTCCCCGCGTCTTGATCGCTGAATCCGACGTGATAGGCGATGTCATATCCCGTGGGATGAGGATACACAGTGTAGCCCATGAGAAGGGGGCGATCGTTAAGCGATTGACCATAGAGATCAGCGCGTGCGCTAATCAGCGGCGCATGGTCCAAAATTGCGCGCGCAAGGCCATTAGTGGGAAGAGGAATCCATTCTAATTGGAGTTGGGTGAGGTCACAGGGGCTGCCTGCTCTCGAATTGTCTAGGACGATTTCGCGAATCTGATAGCTAAGCTTAGTGTCTTGCGGCAGTAACACGTCGAAGTTTGCGACATATCGTGTGAGCAAAAAATTAAATTGCATCGGCTTTTCATTGCCCTTCGCCCAGAGGATGTGACCGGGCACCAGGCAACGACCATTGTCGCCTTTGAAGTCGCGTCGTATGCGTAAGAACGACGGACTATCC
Organism: uncultured Bacteriovoracaceae bacterium; assembly: GCA_964636255.1. GTDB lineage: Bacteria > Bdellovibrionota > UBA2428 > UBA2428 > UBA2428 > CAXNGS01. Next base: position 161,103 of record CAZWNW010000006.1, read on the forward strand.
ATTTTTGCGGCGTCCGGCTTGGTCGGCGCATAACGTGTCCATTTCGAGTCAGTTTTTTTCTTAATATTCGATTCGTCTTCAACGATTTTGAAGTCACGATTGAGTAGCAAGGCATTCGATGCCGGCTCTCGTAGCGTAGTACAGGCAAATAGGGCAATCAGTGCGCCGATCCAGATATGTTTCATGCATTTCCTATCGGAGGATTTTCAATTTTACTAATGAGGGAATTGGTCTTTGACGCGCCACGACTTCTGGCCTTGGTGACGCAGAAGAAGATTTATCCTGTCGGCTCTTCGGCTCTTGAAGTCGGCGCCTTCTTGGAGTTGAAAAACTCTAATTATGATCCTCAGCGGACCCGAAATTAAGCGCCTTTTGAATCAGGACATCGTAATCACTCCATTCGAGGAGAGATTCCTCAACCCAAATTCATATAATCTGCGTCTACACGAAAAACTCTTGGTCTATTCCGAGATGCCCCTGGATATGAAAAAAGACAATCCAGCCACTGAAATCACTATTCCCTCCGAGGGAATGGTGCTGCAACCCGGAACTCTTTACCTGGGGCGGACCGTCGAATACACGGAAACTCGAAACTTGGTACCGATGCTCGAGGGGCGTTCTTCTATTGGGCGTCTAGGTCTATTTGTGCATGTGACTGCGGGATTTGGTGACGTCGGATTTAAAGGATTTTGGACGCTCGAGATGCATTGCATTCACCCTGTTCGTATTTATCCCAATGTTCCGATTTGCCAGGTTTTTTATCACAAGGTCGAAGGCGACATTGTTGAGTATAAATCCGGGAAATACCAGGCAAACAAAGGCATTCAGACCAGTCGACTCTTTCTCGATTTTGCAGAAAACGCTTAGCCCTTGCTTTCGGAATCCTAGAGAGCTTCAAGAGATTTGAAGTAGTCCTCGGAATGTTCTTCCTCACCTAATTCCTGCATCTCGACATGCTCTTCGGGAGGATTTTTCTCAAAGAATTCTTTGAAGTATTTGTTGGAAACACCCTTCCACCACATAAGACCCCAGCTGCCGGAAACTTCTTTTGTCAGACGGTACAAAGTGTCGACTCCGGTGCTGACGACGCCCAAGCCATGTCTTGAAAGGTGGTTGCGAAGTGCAGGAAGCCAAGTGTACTCAAAAATTGCATCGCTCCATGCCAGTCGCGCAAAAAGCACGGTTTCAAAGATGCCGATAAAAACCACGTGTTCAAGAACATGTTTCAAGTAATCGCGAGAAATCACGGGCACACGATCACTGCTGCCGTCTTTGGCGACCTCGATTTCGCGTCGAATCTTATGTTCTGCAGTGGCAAAAAATGTGTAGGAAACGGCGCCAAAGGGAAGCATCAAAACCATGAGTTCTTTGTAGCGTTTCCAGCTATCGGCCCAGTAACCACGGCCGGTCGTGTTGGCAGAACCTGCAGCTCGCGCAAGATTGCCCTGAGATTCCCGGCACATGATTTCGTTTTGTGTCCACACCAGAAGAATGGTGTTGCCGAAAATACCAAAGGGAACCTCGGGAGTTTTTTCCCCGGCGGCGTGTTTTCGCCAATATTCGAGGCCATATCCGATAACTTGAAAGGCAAGAATCATGCGAATGTTTCTTTTGAAATTATCCATGCAGACCGGAAACTTCCGCATGTAGCTGCCTTTGACGGCTGCAACACGATTCAGCACGGATTTCCGAAACCAGGTCTCTGAATTTTTAATGAGTGTTTCTTCGTCGCAATTGCCGTTTTTACATGATGCCGCGATGCCATCGACCATCTCGCTGGCCCCAGCCTTAATGGCATCGACGCTTTCATGAATCGCCTCTGGGTTTTCGGTCGATTCGCCCAGGGCGCGCTGAATACCGTTTTTTATCTTGGCGTCTTCTGCGACGCTTGCAAAAATATTATCCGAAGCTTTGTTGCAGGTTTCGTCCGAGGCTCGCGCCGCCGGTGAAATCAGCAAAAACTGAAGAATCAGAGAGAAAATGGCTAAAAGACTACTTTGGGTCGAGGTCCTTACGGAGAGGGGGGTGGGCATTTGGTCTGGGGTCTAGACCTCTTGTTGCAATGTGTCAATAACTTGGACAGTTGCAGCCTTATATTGCTGTATATATAGAGATTTTTGGATGGCGGAGAGGTCTAAGCCCCGCCGCAGCTCCCGCAGCCTGTGCTAGCAATTTCGGCGGGAATGACTCCGCCCTCGCTTTTGATTTGCTTGCAGGTATCACATTCCCCGGAACCGCACTCTTTTCCACCCTCTTCACAGGGGCGCTTGGTTTTCATGTCCCAAGCCAGCATTTCCCAATCCGAAAATTGCTTGGCTGCAAAGCTTCTTGCCTCTAAGAAATTCTCAAATTCCCACGATGATCTTTCACGATAGGGAAAGAGACTGTGGATAAAAACCTGGCAAAATTCCTTTTCCAGATTGGGATCGTAGATCCAGTTAATTCCGCCTTCTTCTCGGTGCTTTACGAAGACAACGCGATGCGTCTCGTCTTCCTTTAGGGCCATAATCCTCAGCAAGTTATTCACAAGTTATCCTCATACATAAGCCTCATTGTGACGACTCATAAAATTTTTAAAACTGTCGCTCTTTTGCTGCCCCACATCAATCAAAGGAAGCGGGCTCGCATGAGTGCTACCAGAGCCTCGGTTGCACCCTTGGCGCCGTAGCCATAGCGACTGCGAAGCCCACTATGTGCCTTCACAGCCCACTGTATTGGCTCAGAGAGCTTCGTGAGATCTCTCTTATCAACATTAAGCGTCTCATCAAAGCCATTTGTATCCATCAGGGCCTGTCCCATAGCTCGGATTTTAGCATTTGTGCTTTCGCGGTGGTGAAACTGAATCTTCTCAACAAGGTCCGGAAAAATTTTATTGAAGGGTAATTCTTTTGGGGGCTGCGAAGGATCGCGCAAATTTTCAACGCTCCAAGCACCCAATCGTGAAATGATGTTTTTTCGAAATTCGCTGATATCGCCCGAGATTCCGGCCAGCCCTTCGAACTCCTTCATCAAAGTTTGATCAGGCTCTTCATTTTGCCCGGTGATGCGATTTTTGATTTTCTCACCCCGCACGAGTCGCGTGACCTGAAAAACATAACGACCCACAAAATCATGGATCTGCGCCAAATCTTCGAATTCCAAAACCGTGCGCATTTCCTCTTCCACCCAGTTCAGCCATTCCTGACGAACAATCTCGATGAGTCCCTCATAATCGTGATAACCGGCAACGGGTTCCTGCCGTAGGTATTCAAAATCCTGCTGACGTTTCACCAGTTGTCTGAGTTCATCGAAGACCGCATTTGGTCCAACGGTCGGATAGTTGTGGTTTTGAGCCGCAAGCTGAATCAAAGTTTTCAGCTCACGAGCCGACGGCCCCAGCAGACCTTCATAATAGGGAATGCCTTGATGTTCGGCGACCAGTTCTTCGATATGGCCTTTCAGTTCACGCCTTTGTTCATCGTCCAGATGGTCCGGCAAAATGCCGTCATCGTAGATTTTCGCTTTTTCCAACGGGCTGAGTTTTTCTAGGACTTTCGTCAGTGTCGCATTTTTATTTTTTAACGATGGACGCTTCAACCGACTGCAGACCGCCCACAAGGCCAGCGCTTTTAAAGTGTGAGGCAGAATTTCTTTTTCTCCCGCGGCCATGTGTAGGCTGCGTTGATAAATCCGCTCTTCTTCCGAATAGCGCAAGAGGTAGGGAACTTTCACCAATTCAATGCGCGCCTTGAAGCTATTGAAATCAGGATGCTCGCGAAAAGCTTCGAGCTGTCGATCATTTGTGCTGCCGACAAAAACAGTATCGATAAATACCAAGATGCCGCCCAGACTCACAGATCCAGTTTCAGTGGTGCTCAGCAAATATTTGTAGTGCTCAAGTGGACGCTTCAAGAGATCATTGAACTCTATCGCGCCACGATTCCCGTCGACCAGATGTCCCTCGAGTTGAAAGAGATTCAAGCTTTGCAGCGCAGGAGGCAGGTTCGACAATGATCGATCCAAAGAGATCTGCCTCATAGCCGCATCAATCGCCAGTTGCGGTTCGATGGTCACAAGGCCCTTGCGAAATTTTGTGGATAAATAATAACGCTCAACTCGTACGTGTTTTAATACTTTTGAAAAATCCCCCGAGTAGTTTGCCAAAAGCGCATCAAAAATCATGGAATTTTTGTGGCTTAATTCGGAACGCAGAAAACTATCGCGTGAAGCCTCTAGACGATGACGTTTTTCGGGATCAGTGATTTGAGCCATCCAAGATTCATAGAGTCGGCGACGTTCTTCCTTCGGGATCAACAAGAGGGGGTTCTCGTGCAGTTCGCTGTGAACTATGGCCCCAACTTTGTCGGCCGGAAGTCGTGCATATGATTCCACGGCCTCGTCTTCATTGTTGCGGTTTCCGATCGCAAGAGAGCGGCGATCAAAGCTTTCATGGGGGAAAACCCAGCTGAAACAATAGAGCATTCCGTCTTCAGTTGCGGAATAAGCCTCGAGCCCCTCAAAAAGTGCGCGTGCCAGCGAACTTTTTGCAGATCCGTTGGGTCCGTACATCAAGATGAGTTTGTTGGCGCGGCCACTGCGGGCAAAGCCGGTTAGAATTTTAAGCAAGCGATCCTGAACATCTTCATGTCCCACGACAGGGTCCGAGGTTGGCCCAAAATTGTTGTTGAAGATTTTAAAACGACGGCGTTTTCGACCGCGTACCGAATGATCCTCAGTCCCGAAGTGCTGAATGGCATCCATCATGAAACATGGTGCACTTCTTAGGAAGGGATAGGCGTTCTTTTCGCAAAGATCGAAATATTCTGAAAACGACAAAACCCGCTTCGCATCATCGAAACGGGTTTTAATGCTTTGTTGAAATTTATTGAGTTCTTGGCTCACGCTTTAATTATAGCGGAAAAGAGCCAAGTGAGGAGCTGCCTTTGAGTCAGCTCCTTGTCAGATCAGATCAGCCGTCTGTAAGCGGTGCGATCAAGCCGAGATTGCGTGCGCGCTTGATCTCCTTGGTCAACAAACGCTGATTTTTAGCGCTGACACCAGAAACATGGCGCGGAACAATTTTTCCGGTTTCGGAAATGAAGCGCTGAACCATGCGGATATTTTTGTAATCCAACACGAGTGTCTTATCCAAAATGAAGGGGCAAACCTTCTTTCGACCAAAACGTCCGCCACCACGACGGGGGCCGCCTCGACCTTCTCCGCGATCACCGCGGTCGCCACGATCTCCTCGATCTCCACCGCGTCCAGACATTCCGTCTTTGTCTTTATAGTTATCCATGTCTACTTAGCCTTTCCTGAAGCTTTTCGAGCTCGGGCAGCCGCCTTCTTGCGCGCGCGAGCTTTGCGTTGTCGGATCTTCGGAGTTTTTCTGTTATCACCACGTCCCATAAGGGCCTAAGATCTATACCAGCCGCGGGATAACGGTCAACCGTTTAGAGGGCTTAAAAGGGGCTTTTCGTGCGGGAATCAAAAATAAAAAAGCGGGGGCCGCCCCTTGGGCCGCCCCCGCTTTTTCTTGATCACATTAGCTTCCGCTGATTTCAGAGGAAGCGGCGTAATACGAATACGCTACGCTTAGGTTCTTTGGTCAGAGGATCCACATAGTGGAGCTCGATTTCGAGATTGTCTCTGCGGGGATCGTTGATGAAAGTGCGGACCTTCATCGACATCTGTTCCGCATTCACCATCAGCGAATAGCTCAAAGTTGGAATCATAAGTGTTCGATTCATTTCAGGATTTTTCACCATTACTGAAGACTCAGCCAACATTTCGTCTGAACACATCGAATAGAGTTTTACGATCATGTAGTCCCGACGTTGCCCCTCGACAAGCTCCTCAACCTTCTCGATATTCAGGTAGAGTCCGCTATTCCACTCCTGCCAATGGCCCAAAATTCCAGGCCAAGGAAGTACCCCCTGACGGTCCGGATCGCTGGGCGGCAATAGCTCATCGTCCTCAATAACGGGCATTCGGACGCCAGGACGACGGACGATGTGGTGATAGCGCTCGGCTAAATCACAACGTACCGCGGGCACAAAGTCATGCGCAGCGCTAGCTGGGACTTCATTCCAGTTTAAATCGTAATCTTTGTTAATTTGCCGACTGACCAGGCGGTAGTTCGGCGGCTTCTTCAGTTCCTCTTTGCGTGAATCGGCGGCCTGAGCTCCTAAATTCAACGACGCAAAAAGTGTAGCCAAGAATAGGACGTGGCCAAGCCTTTTAGCTAGATTCATAAAACCCCCTCGTTTAAGAAGCTCCACCCCTGAAGCTTCTGTTTTTATTAGCCTCGCGACTATACCTTAAATGTCGCAAGGCTCAAGCATTGATAGGTATTTTCTAGAGCAATTCCTAATTTCCAAGTCTTAGTTGGAAATTAGGACATCGTTGAACTTCAGATCTGGCGAGAGAGCCCCTGGCTGCGCGGAGCAACTTTGGAAATATTCGAAGAAATATTAACGCGCATGGCCGGATTGAAGTAGTAGCCTCGTGATCCGTTCATGACATAGCGGCTCTCGCGTGGATTCGGCTCCAAAAGTTTCCGAAGCCGATTGATGTTGATGTAAATATTATTGTCGTGGCGCAGGGGATTGTACTCTTGTCCCCAAATTTCGCGGGCCAAATCCTCTTTCGAGAATTCCTTGCCGGGACTCTCGGCCAGGAGCAACAAAATGCGCATCAAAGTAAATTTATTGTGGAAGGGAATTTCTCCGAGGTGTTTTTCTCGGACGTAATTCGAGTTGCGATCGATTTCCATGTCCAAACTTTGGATCGGTGTGAAGTGGAAGTCTTCGAAGAATTCGTTCACAAAGCGAATGCCATGTTGGTCGAGTTGATTCAGTTCCAGAGTCCATGACTCATAGGCTTCGTGATGGAATCGGGACAAGATCACGCGCTCGGGCCGAGCATTCAATTGATTGATCAGCTGGTTGGTTCGTGTGCGTAGCTCTTGATCGGGATTCTGTCCCAGACGACGCATCAAAACCATTTTAGCCAGAGCTGCTCGGAGATAGAGCCGGTCGAAGGAGCTTGCGGAGGCAATTTCCATCGTTTCTTCGATTTTTTTCAAAGCGTCTGTATAATTTCCGGAACGCGAATCCAGGCGCGCTAACATTTCAACAGCCACACCCTTATGACGAAGAACGCCTTTTTCAGAATAATGCTGTAGGGCTTCTTCAAGCATTTTCCTGGCTTCTTCGTGATCGTGCGATTCTGCTTGGTTCAAAAGTACTTCCGACTTCAGAACGCGCAGGCGCATGATTTCGCTCTTTTTGCCGTCGCGTACCGCAACCAAAACGAGACGATCGATAATCTCATCAGCTTTGTCATATTCTCCGCTGCGGGTCAGGCAAAAAGCCATGCCACGTAGAAGACGTTTTCCGTAATATGTGTTTTCGTCGCGACCCACTTGATCTGCGACTCGCTCGTATATGGCGTTGGCTTGGGCGTAATCACCCGAGATGGTGTACAGCTCGGCCAAAGTCAGATTTGCGAGAATATTGATTCTCCAGAACTGAATGCTCTTTGAATTGTGGCTGGCCAACTCGAGGTAGATGATGGCTTTTTCTTTGTCTTCTAAAGCAGCGTAACAAGTGCCCAGAGCCCACAATGCGTAGTGGTACCAAGGACTGTTTTTGTTTTGGCTGTAGATCTCTCGCGCTTTTTCGTAGGAGCCGAGTGCCTCGCGATAGAATCCTTGTTTTCGAAGCACATCGCCGCGCATGATTGCACAGGAACCACGAGCTCCGATGGATTCCTCTAGCAGGGGGTCCTGTTCTAGTGTGCCGAGAGATTCGAGGATTTTTTCATACTTGCCTTGGTGTCGAAGAATTTCGAGAAGGGCAATTTTTGAATAAAAAGCGAGTTTGATGTTTTTTGTTTCTACGGCCAGATCCAAAGCTTCGTTTAGTTTTTTAGAGGCCTTGTCTAGATTCCCCAAATACAACCAACCAGCTCCGATCGAATAAAGACATTCGGCGAAGTGGTATTTCTCGAGATCGGTTTTAATGGGAATGGCTTTGATCGCTTCGACATAGGCAGGAACTTTGTCGAGCTCGCGGCTCTCACCTGCGATGCGGATAAGGTGTCCGTAGGCTTCCAACTTTAGATGGTTGGCCAGAGTCTTTTTCTTAAGAAGAGTTTCTAGCTTGGCCCGGGCTTCTTCGGTCTTTCCATCCAAAATCAGGCTCACGACGGGCTTGATCTCTTCTGAAGCATTGAATTGGCGTTCCTGACTCATTTACTTACCCCCGTAAGTTCGCATTTATTTTTGCGACCAAGACCCATTTTGGACACAAACTTTAATGTGATGGGAATATCATATTTTGCACTGCGTGAAAAGTTCCAAAGTTTTCGCGGACTTATGCTTTTAATCCAATAATTTCAACAACTTGGATACTTGACTGACAAAAAACTACGCGGTGTGTAAAGGGTTTTTAGGGAAGGTGCGTCGTTTTTTTTAAAGAAGGATCAATTCAGATGCGAAAAACTGCTCATTCTCGGGGTTCAACCATGTCTTCTGCCCGTACCCAGCGATCAAAATCTTCTGCTTTGATGAGACCCAATTTCAAGGCGGCCTCTTTCAATGTCGTGCCCTCTTTGTGGGCCGTCTTGGCGATCTTGGCCGCATTGTCATAGCCGATGTGCTGATTCAGCGCGGTCACTAGCATCAGGGTATTTTCCACATGTTTTTTAACCACGGATTCATTTACCTGAAGTCCCTCTAGGCAATTGTCCACGAATCCTTTGGCTGAATCTGCCAAGAGGCGAGCCGAATGGAGGAAGTTGTGGATGATAAGAGGCTTAAAGACGTTAAGTTCAAAATTTCCCGATGCGCCACCGATGTTTACAGCGACATCGTTTCCTAAAACTTGGCAGCAAACCATCGTCATGGATTCACTCTGCGTAGGATTGACTTTTCCGGGCATGATCGATGATCCAGGCTCGTTTTCTGGAAGCAAGAGCTCTCCGATGCCACAACGCGGGCCGCTTCCGAGCCAGCGCAAGTCGTTGGCGATTTTCATAAAGGAACATGCCAAAGTTTTCAGCGCACCATGAGCAAAAACAAGAGCATCATGAGAGGCGAGTGCTTCGAATTTATTAGGGGCCGAGTGAAACTGCGTGCCAGAAATTTCGGAGATTTTTTTCGCAACTGTCTCCGCAAATTTAGGGTGCGTGTTAAGTCCCGTTCCGACAGCGGTGCCTCCTTGGGCCAAATACCGAAGACGTTCCAGGCTCTGCTGAACTCTTTCGATGCCATATTCAATTTGCACACGATAAGCGGAAAATTCTTGTCCCAAAGTAAGCGGTGTCGCATCCATGAGATGCGTTCGACCGACTTTGATGATTTTTGCGAACGACTTTTCTTTTGCGGCCAGAGATTTTGCAAATTTTTCGAGCGCGGGAATTAATTCGCGTTCCACTGCTTCTACAGCCGCGATGTGCATGGCCGTTGGGAAGACGTCATTGGAAGACTGGCTTTTGTTCACGTCGTCATTGGGGTGAATGGGTTTTTTGCTGCCGATGACACCTTTCATCATCTCAATGGCTCGGTTGGAGATTACTTCGTTTGCATTCATATTCGTTTGCGTGCCCGAACCTGTTTGCCAAACGACTAATGGAAAGTGGGCATCCCATTTTCCTTCGATAACCTCGTCGGCGGCTTTGCAGATGAAATCGCTTTTTTCTTTGCTGAGTTTTCCGAGATCAAGATTTGCGAGTGCTGCGCCTTTTTTCAAAATACCCAGTGCGCGAATCATTCCGCGAGTCATGCGATCTTCGCCGACGCGGAAGTTTTCAATCGAGCGTTGAGTTTGTGCTCCCCAATAGGCATTGGAGGCTACTTTCATCTCGCCCATTGTGTCCGTTTCAATGCGACTCTCTTTACTGGGAACGAAAGACATCTCGTTGATCTCCTTTATGTTTTTTCTTAGTTCGCTTTCGTCTTGTGCTCAAATGTCTGTCTGTAAAGTTTAATAAAGTTGAGCACTCGGCAGTACTTTGAGACTTTCCAATGCACTGCGATGGGTTCCTTTCACCAGACGGGGAGAGATAGGAATCGAGAGACTCGGAACTTGGGGAAGATTCGGGATTCGCAGGGAGGGTTCACGGAGATGCCTTTGATGGGGATCAAAGGAGCTTTGGGAACTGTAAGCCGACTGGGGGGCCCTATGGCCCCGCCGGTCGATCTCCTTCAAGCAGGAGATAAGATTCGATACTTAGCTTTTTCAAAATTCAAATAATCTTCCGGTACGCATTCTCGAACGCTGTCCTCGATCGCCCTAAGGATCGCCAGTTTCCAGTGGTCGCGCCGATACACCAGGCTGATGGTGCGTGTCGGGGTGGGGCTCCGAAAGGTGCGGACGAAACTTTTGCGCTCACCCTTATTCATCTGTTCAGCGAGAAGGCCGGGAATCATTGTGTAACCGTCGCTGAGTCTGACAATGTTTCGTAGTGTTTCCAGGCTGCCACTTCGAAAGTGAATGTTTTTGTAAACCGGGGGGGCCTCGGATTCTAGCGAGCAATACTGCGCTACCTGATCTCCAAAACAGTGACCGTCTTGAAGAGTCCACATTTGACTAGCTTCCAGATCGGCGTCTGTGAGGCGTGCTTTTTTCAGTAGTGGATGTCCGGGCGAAAGGTACAAATAGAAGGGTTCGTAAAAAAGAGGATGTTCCTTAAGCTCATTTTTTCCAAGAGGTGTTGCAAGAATGCCTCCATCGAGTCGGTCTTGGGCCAGTTCCTCTAGGATTGTCTCGGTTTTAAGTTCCTCGATGAAAAGTTCTACGGAGGGATACTTCAAGGCAAAGCGACTTACAAAAGGTGGAAGTAGGGTGCCGGATACGGTCGGGATGATTCCGAGGCGGAATTCACCCGCGATTTTGTTTTTCAAGCTTTTCGGAATTTGTCGGAGCTTTTCATGTTCTCTGAGTAAAATCCGAGCTTGCTCTATAAAAATGCGTCCTTCGTCAGTCATCACGACGGGTTTTTTCACACGATCGAAAAGAATAATTCCGGCCTCATCTTCAAGTTTTGCGATCTGAGCGCTCAAAGCCGGCTGGCTGACGCCACATTCCGACGCAGCTCTTCCAAAGTGTCGGTGCTTTTCAACGGCCAGTACGTATTCAAGTTGAACTAATGTGATCATAAAACTGATAACTAAGAACTATCCGATTCGGTTGGGGCGGAAAAGCTTTTGTAGGTTGACACGTTGTGTCTATAAAACTTAGTTCGCGCTTTATGACTCGCATGCTTCTCAAAAATCTCATTTTCGTTTTCTTTTTCATGGGCTCTGCGGTGGGGGCGATTGAGCCATGTCATCGAGCTCTATCATCTGCAGAAGTCCAATTTACGGAGAACGTAGTTTCCGCGGAGCGTTTCGAAATTTCTGAAGAGGAAATTTTCAAGGAAACAGGTGTCAGGCGCGCCGTTGAGATCACGGCTCTTGAAACCAAGGGCGGGGCTAGATTTTCCGAGCGCGATATCTTTGGAGACGAGGCAGATCTGATTATCGGCATTGACGTCATGGGAAATACGCAGGGACACACCTATATGGTGGTGCGCGGAGTGCGTGTTGATGGACGGATGTTTTACGCGCCCCACACTGAAGTTAAGGAAAATTGGACGTTGAGCCAGGGATTGGTGATTCGTTACCGGCGTCTTCCCAGTGCCAATCGCAAGGCTCTCTTCGAGTGGCTTGAAAGTGAAAAGCTGATCAAAACGCCGACCTGCGTGGTGGCGGCTTGTAAGGTTCTCTTCGAGGAGGCCGGTTTTGAAAACCCGCCTGAAAAGAATTTTTGGTTTCCATCTAAATTACTGAAGCATCTTTTAAAAACTGGACTTGTTGGAGACAGCGGAGAGCGGGTTTATCCTGAAATCTATTCCCTCAATCGCGATGTGCGCGCGATCTGGAATAATCTGCCGGACTGGAAAGCGGTGCCAAGTTTCCTGCTCAAGGTTCTCTTTGACCCCTACACATGGGAAGGCTTTCGTAAGAAAAAGAATCTTCCGCAATCGACAGAACCATAAAGGAACGATTTACTCGGCTGATGTTTTTGCAAAGAATTTTGCCAATGATCTGTGTTCTTTTGCTGTCGTTAAATAGCTGGGCCGGTGGTGGCCAAAAGGCTTCGGCCGAAATCAAGGTGGGAGATCCTGCGCCGCAGATCGAGGGCATCGCCGACGACGCTACTTCGCTGAGTCTCGCCTCGCTTTATAAGCAGGGACTTGTTCTCGTATATTTTTATCCCAAGGCAGATACTTCCGGGTGCACTGCCCAGGCTTGTAGTTTGCGCGATGCCTACGAGAGTCTACAGAAAAAAGGCGTCACGGTTGTGGGTGTCAGTACCGATTCGGTAGAGGCGCAGAAGAAATTTCGTGAAAAACATCGTCTGCCTTTTCGGCTCGTGAGCGACGAAGATAAAAAATGGGTAAATGCTTTTCAGGTGCCGACGACTTTGGGATTCGCGGCTCGCCAAGCCTTTCTCATCAAAGATGGAAAAATCATTTGGCTCGACCGAAAAGCTTCGACCTCCGAGCAAGCGGCTGATGTTTTGAAGGTGCTGGAATCGATTTAGCGCGAGTTCTCATTTGATTGTTTCGAAGTTGCAGATTCTTTGCAGGCGTATCGGTCGATCATCGCTTTTTCGATCATGTTCATGTAGCTCAGGTTCTTTTCTTTAGAAGCTAGGTAATAATCGACTACGGACTGATAAACTGCGTCCTTCGAGACCGTTTGGGGAAAACAAAGAGGATTAGCCTTCTTGCTCACATCGCTACGATCACACATTTTTTCGTAGCGGGATGATTGCGGAAGATAGCAATCGATCTGCAGCATAATTTCAGTTTTACTCGCCTCGGGTGACACGCAAGCAAAAAGGCATTTTCCAATCTTGTCATCTGGGCCCTCTTCGCATTGGCTGATCTTCATTTTATTAAGCGCACACTCGAAGATGACATTGGCCGGCGCGATAACCGCGTTCGGTTTATTTGCCAGAAGTACTAAGAAGAAAAAGATTAAATGCTTCATAACTAACCAGTTGTTAGCATACCACTCGAAATGCCCGTAACGCTCTGGCGCAAAAGGGGCAGGTCTTTTCGTTTCAATGCAATGATCTGCACGATGTTGAGGGGATGAATCATGGGCGAACGTAGAGCGATGCTTTCGCCCAACCACGGTCGAAACCACAAAAGATCTGTTTTTCCATTCAGTCCACGGATGGCGCGAAGGCTTTTCTCGTATTCGTCTTTGAAACGTGCATAGAAAGCGTGTTTGTCGCGAAGGCTAAGTTCCGATTCGTCCAGGTAGATTTTCCAAACGGGTAGTTCGACTTTTTCAAGAGTAAAACCAAGCTGCTTCAAAAATGACGAGAGTAGTGGGTCCTGGGTAGCTAGAGCTTTAAGTGTGTTTTTTTCTTTTGCGCTGAGACTATTCCAGGCGCTTCCAAAGCCCCACCATGCTGGAAAAAGCGTGCGTGTTTGAGTCCAACATAAGACCCACGGAATTGCGCGTAAGTCCCGTACCCCAGTCAGGTTGCGGCGTTTCGAGGGCCGCGACCCCAATCGGAGAGCTGAAAGAAAGCGATAAGGGGTGGCTTGTTGGATGAGGTTCAAGAACGCGGGATCCGCCAGAGTTCCGGAGTATTCGCCGCGAATCGAGTCCGCAAACTTCTTGAGAAGACTCCGTGCTGATTTAGCTCCCGGTCGTTTCTTATGAAGCGGTTTTCTCATGAGCTTTTCAATGTGCGACAGCATGCTCAGAAGTATCTGACTACTTGCGAAGTTTCGCTGGACCATTTCGCCTTGGATCGTGACTTTATATCGACGCACAGAGCTCTTCGGCCACCAGGCACATTGTTCGGAAATGGAGCCGCCACCGCGCGCAACGGACCCTCCCGAACCGTGGAAAAAAACGGGAATCAATTTGGCAGCCGCAATGGTTCGGTCGAGCTCATGCAATGCTTCTGAGATTAGGACGCGACTGGGAAGAACTCCGGATTCTTTGGCAGAATCCGAATATCCAAGCATAACTTCAATTTTAGAACTCCACTTTTTGTGGCTGAAATCGCGTACTTTTTTTCGGCTGAGATACTTTTTTATGATCTCGGTGCTGTCGAGTAGTGCTTGTTTTGTCTCGAAGAGCGGAACAACGGCAATGAGTTGTCGGCCAAGAATGCGCTCTTGAAGGCGGGCTGCGTTTAATAAATCTTCCTCTTCTGTTGCCATCGATACGACAAAACCACGGACGTAGTCCTCGATACGAAGACCTTTTCCCAGCTGGCCTGCTGAACGCAACATTCCGGAGATTCCGCGATTCCCCAGGCGACTTTTTTTGAGGAGATTGCGAATTTCTGAGGCGTCCTCTCGAAACTCAAGGGGTACAACCATTGCAGGAAAAAGATGCAGAAGAGCTTCCAAATCTCGGAGTGAGGCTGGCAGCGTATGGAAGACTTTTTCAAATTCACTTTTCAATGATCTTAAATTTCGGTGAAGTTGAAGGATGCGTTGGCCGTCGTCATTTTTAAGCGTTCGACAATTGCGCAGCGATTTTCGGCATTTTTGCCACTGAAAGGAAAGCGGCTTCCATTTCTGGATGGGCAAGGTGGTGCCGCGAAAGACGCGTTCACAATCTTTTGTAATTTCAGATTCAAGGCTGGTGGCAAATTCATAAATATAACGACGAGAAATCTGCAGACTTTGTCGAAATTCTTTAGGCCCGACTCCCGGATGACCATCTTTGTCGCCGCCTACCCAAGATCGCATGAAAAGATTTTGACCGTTTTTCTTTAGTTCGATGAGTGAGCGGAGAATTTCCGGGCGCAGCGAAATGGAAAATAGATAATCAGCCTCGTCTTTTACACGCGGACGCCGTTTTCTTGCGAGATTTTGTTGCCAGAGAATTTTCAACAGTCCTTCGATTCGGAGCTCTACGGAGGGGTATCCACTGGTGAGGGCTCGAATGAGATCCTCGCGGAGTTGATCGAAGAAATAAATAACATCAGGACTTCGGGCCTCGGTGGGATGGCTGGTCATGACTAGGTAGATGACTTGGCCGTGCTCCTGGGGTGGAGCGGATTTTTCGGGAGCTCTTTTTCTCAACCGGTGAGTGCGATAGGCGGATTCGCAGGTGTTTACGAGTTCCATCATGAGGGCAAAGGCGCGCGCGATTGTTTCCAGTTCGCTATGTTTATATTTCGAGAAGCTTCGCGTGTGTTTCCCCAAAATCTTTTCTTGGGATTCGCGATTGAGTTGAGCACCCTCGCTCATCGAGGTGCGAATTTTTTCAATGCGTTCGAAGGTAGCTTTGCCTTCAAGTTCACGAATCACATTGCCCAGCGAGCGGACGGCATCATTGACGAGTTGGCGAAGTTCTTTGGGTAAATGGAGAATTTCGGCCATCACTGGAAGTCTACAAGCACTTTCCCGGATTGTGTGCCTAGAATTGCGCAGCAGGCCGAAAACTGTGCGCCGCAAAGAGGAGCTGCCATGTAGGGAGAAGGTCATGGCGGGTACCTGGGCCCTTCTAAATAACTGATTATTCAGTGTTTATGTGCGATATAACTCCTCTTTGCGGCGCACAGTTGGCCAAGATTTTTGGGGTGCCAAAACGGAGGGAGGAGCGAAAAGAGGGGAGCGCCAGCGACTAGGCTTGGTGAGAGAAATGGTGAGTCGGCACGGGCTCGAACCGTGGACCCTCTCCTTAAAAGGGAGATGCTCTACCGACTGAGCTACCGACTCACTCCTTGAGGGACCACACGTAGTTATTTTGAATGGAACGATTTTTCAACTCTTTTCGCAACTTGGCGGCATTTTATTAGGACTTTGCTCTGTCGACACAGATAGAGGGATGTTGGCTTGCGCCTAAAAAAATAGCCCGGGTCCCACAGTTGGGACCCGAGCCCAAGCCTAACCCCGGATTCCCGAGACCAGGCCCATTTGCCTATCATCTATCGGCGCTTGAAGGGAAGGGTTAAGTAACTTTACGGTTTTTTATTGTGAAGTTTTCGAATTCTTCCGGCCTGCGTCGCAAAATTCAGCTTTCACGTTCTCCGTAGATTTCGAAAGCGCTTTCCTCGTCAGCTCGTTGGGCATGGACAACGATGGGGCGGCAGCAGACTTCGCAATCATAGACCCATTCTTGATTACTGCCGCCAGAGGGATCGATCTCAAGGCTGATGCTTTCAAAACAATAGGGGCACTGAAGTTGATGCGAGTGAGTGGAGCTCCATTCCATATTCTAAGTTTAGCCTATTTCGAGTCGAGGTCGAATGGCAGGATTCCTACTTTAAAAACTAAAGCGTTTGTTCTGGAACGTAGAAACCTAGAGTTCATACACAGCTGCTTGATCTTCATATCCCTTGATCACTTCCCCAAGGCAGGCAACGCAGCATAAAGAAAGAAACTCTTCTTCGCCGCCGGGGTGAGGCTTCAACCGGATTGCCTAAGAAGCAGTACTGTATTCGGGATCAAGGGATATGAAGATCAAGCTGCTGTGAAAGCACACTGCCTGCTTTCTTCCATCCTGCCCAAGTCGGCAAGGTGTGGAGCATTTTATTTATATTGAAGGCTGGATTCTTGCTCCGGTCTCCATAGTTTTTTAACAAGCAAACTGATCGCTACGTTTTGGGGCTCCGCTAGAATTCCGGGCTGACTTTTTTGGATTTTAACAAGTGCCCCCAGAATGCCCCCGCGGGTGCATTCTGGGCGAAATTTTTCGTAAATATCGGGCATCAAAACCAGATTGAAAAAACCGCTTTCATCTTCCATCGTGATGAAACACAGACCCTTGGCGGTCGGCGGTTTTTGCCGCATGCTCATCAGCCCCAGAACATAGACATCCTGACCATTGGCAAAATGAGAGAGATCTCCTGCTGCGACCCAGTCTTTTTGATTGGGGGCCTTCGGATAAAAATGCTTTTTACTATAGGCCACTGGGTGGCTTTCGCTCATGGGCGCCCCGATCTCTTCGGGCGAGGAGGCGGCTGTTTTGAAACCAAGGCTTTCATAATCACGCATGAGGCTCTCCCACGGAGTCCAATTGGGAAAGCTCTGGATTTTTTCTTCAGACGAAGAGGAAAGTTTTTTTTGTAGCAAATCCATTTTTCGAATGCCCCAAAGTTCCCACATTTGTCCGGGTCGGGGTTCTGCGGCATTGGAGAGGCTCTGAAGGGCGCGTGCGCGCGCCAAAATCTCCAGAGCTTTCTGTGAAAGAAAAAGCCGCAGATCTTGAAGCTCAGGACGCGAAGTGCGTTTAGGCGAGAGTAGGCCCTTTTCTTGAAGTTCCTCAATTTTTTCCGCCTCAAGTTTCGGTAGGCCACGAATAAGGCCGAGGCCAATGCGAACGGCAGGACTTTTTAGTCCCGGATAAAATTCTAAGGTTGAATCCCAGCGTGAATGCAAAATATCCGGGGGAAGCACCGCGACCCCGTGTCGTTCGGCATCGCTGACCAGAGCGCGTGGCGAGTAAAAACCCATCGGTTGGGAATTCAAAAGGGCGCATAAAAATTCTGCGGGGTGGTGTGTTTTAAGCCACGAGGAGACGTAGGTGAGAATCGCAAATGAGGCCGAGTGGGATTCTGGAAAGCCATACACACCAAAACCTTCGATTTGTTTATAGATGCGGTTAGCGAAATCCAGGGAAAGACCTTTGGAGAGAATGCCTTTTGTTAGTTTTTCGCGAATCCGATGCATTTTGCCTTCATACTTCCAGGCGCCCGACATGATCCGTCGCATTTCATCAGCTTCGCCGCCGGTGAAGTCCGCGACATGAACCGCGATTTTCATGACCTGTTCTTGGAAAATCGGAATGCCGAGAGTTTTTCCAAGGATTGGTTCTAAGAGGGGGTGATCATAGGTGACGGGATCAAGGCCCATGCGCCGACGAATGTAGGGATGAACCATCCCGCCTTGAAGGGGGCCGGGACGTACGATCGCGATTTCGACAACCAGATCATAAAAATTTTTGGGCGCCAGACGCGGCAGCATATTCATTTGCGCGCGACTTTCGATTTGAAAAACACCGACGGTGTCGGCGCGACGGATATCTGCAAAAGTTTTTTTACAATCGACCGGAATTTTAGCGATCGAAAGCTGCTCGTTAAAAATATTGCGCTTTCCAATCAGATCAAAAGTTTTTCGGACAGCGGTCAACATCCCCAGACTCAAGAAGTCGACCTTGATCCATTTTAAATATTCCACATCATTTTTATCCCAAGGGATGACGCTGCGGTTTTCTTTGCGCGCAGGCTCCAGAATGCAAAGTTCTGTGAGAGGCTCCGAGGCCAGAACAAAACCGCTGGAGTGAATTCCGAGATGCCGCGGTTGGTGAAGAAGACCGCGCGCCATGCGTAAGAATTGCTGCCACTCTTTGCGGTTCCATCGCAGGCAGTCGGGTGGCTCTTCACGATCTCGGATGCGCGAAAATCCCTCGTGTCCCAATTCAAGGGCGAGCGCTTCAAGTTCACTTTCTTTTAGGCCCATGGCCTTTCCTGTTTCGCGCACAGCCATACGGCCGCGAAAACGAATGTAAGTCGAAACCATGGCGGCGCGTTTTCGTCCGTAACGTGTGTAGAGTTCCTGCAAAACTTCTTCGCGGCGTTCGTGTTCAAAATCCACGTCAATGTCGGGGGGCTCGTTTCGTTCTATGGAAAGAAAACGTTCGAAAAGAAGCTGCATGCGCACGGGATCAATGGGCGTGATTCCTAGGCAATAACAAACAACGGAATTAGCGGCCGAGCCTCGGCCCTGGAAAAGAATTTTTTCTTTCCGCGCGTAATCAAGAGTGTCGTAGATGGTTAAAAAATAATCTTCGAATTTGAGTTCTTTGATCAGCCGCAGTTCGTGATGAATTTGTTTTAAAACTTCGGGAGGGGCGCCTTCAGGGTAGCGTTCCTGAAGTCCGCGGAAGGTGAGCTCTCTGAGATGTTCGCTGCGGGATTTTCCGAGGGGCAGGCGCTCTTGGGGATACTCGTAATGCAATTCATGAAGCGAAAAGTGATGACGTGCGCGCAGGTGCACACTGCGCTGAAAGGGATCGTTTAAAAGATTTTCGGGCCGCAGTTTTTTGCGTTCCTGCCACTGGGCATGATGCCACAAAAGTTCCTCGTCGCTTAGCAGACGGCGTTCTCCGTTGGCTTGGGCATAGAAGCCGAGATTTTTTAATGTGCGTTTGTGGCGAATGGCCCACATGAGATTACAGTTCTCGCGATCCTCTTTATGCGTGAAAAGAGGCAGCGAACTGGCGAGAATGGGGATCTGAAGTTTTAGCGAGGCGCTTTCGATCCAATTCTGCAATTCCTTTGTCCCCGGAAAATGCGTCAGTGGCCACACAAGAGAGAGCGCGGAGTCTTCCCCCGAGAGACAAAGTTTTTTAAGCTCCATCAAAGAAATAGGAAA
>CAZWNW010000006.1:180534-202507 GCA_964636255.1 uncultured Bacteriovoracaceae bacterium
TTGGTGGGAGGCAAAAAGAAGCTTCCGGAAGACGCATCTCGTGGGGGTAAATGCGGTGATCTTCATTTTTAAAATCCTGCGGCCAAGGATAAAAACTTCCCGGCACCCACATGAAAAGGTAGTGCTCTTCTAGGGGGTTCGGCTCGTTTTGCAGAAAATTTAAAAAACGTCGCCAGGGAAGAGGGTTCAAACCTTTTTCGCGAATCTTTAAACCCTCGAGTGCCCATTCTGAGAGAAAATTATTCAAACGCCCATAAGATCCCCGGTGGAGAGGAAAGACGAAGATCGGTTCCGAGTGATCAAAGTGAAGACGAATGCCGGGCGCATAAAAAAAATCTTTGGGAAGAGGCAGGGTATCGCGCGCCTTTTGCGCCTCGACCAATCCATAGAGTCCCATGCGGTCCGCCAGCCCCAGTCCTTCGTAGTGAGAAAGGTCGAGGGCGCGGGTAAAATAATCCTCGGGACTTTTCGGAGATTCTAAAAAAGAGAAGTGACTCGTGAGAAGCCATTCGATCATAAATTATTTATCCAAGGAGGCGCGGCCCGGGTCGGCAGCCAAGAAAGCCCCCCGGACCGCTATTTATGCGTGCTCAATAGTTAAAAAGATCCATGCTTGAGCATTTTTCTTTGCTGGGGATCGTAAAAAACCCAATCATCTTTCACGCGACCATAGAGACGTTCATCGTTTTCTTCGCCCGCAACAATTTCAAGGGAATGGAGTTTCGTTTCCTCTTCAAGAAGTTTCATGAAATCATCCTGCGAGATGTCGCGAAGGACTTCTCGGGGACGCCGCTCAAGTGTGGGGGGTCGTTCGGGGTGATCTGTGATGGATTGAAAACGTTTTCCCGGACTCCAGTGTTTGAATTCGACACTCTGTTCCGGAAGAAAAGAGTCACGAGCTTCATAACTGCCGATTTGGATGCCGTATTCAGAGCTTGTGCTGTTGTGGAGTTTCCCAAGCAAAAGGCCCCATTCTTCGTAAACGTCTTCATCTGTTTGATCAAAAAGATGAAGTTGGTGTTCCGAGGCGCGCTGTAGGCCGAGACTTCGGACGCTGACCTTGGCCGTTCTAAGATCAAAGAAGGGGCTCCCATCTTGCGAGAGATTCCATTTTTCCATGAAAACTTGATGGATAAAATTTGCATCGCGCAGAGGGTGTGGGAACAGGGCTCTCAAAGACTTTTTCTGGGGAGAAGCGTGGGGAGGATGGGGGAGGCCATGATTCACTTCTTCCGTTTCCAAAATAATTTCGAGCCCTGAAAGAAGGCTCTTGCGAGCTTCGAGCCTTCTTTCCCACTTGCGAAGGATTTCAAGAACGCGTGTCGGGATTTCACTGCTGACATCAACCGACATGTCTTTTTCAAGCTCCGGAAAAAATTCCGTGCGCAGATGCATCGGGGGATCGTAGGCGTGCATATGAAAATCTTCCGATCCCCGAAGCCGATCATGAATGTGTTTTAAAAGACGGCCAAAACGGAAAAGTGCAGCCTGTAAAAAGTCGCGTTTGGCGAAAGCCACATGAAGATCCATCAAGGTGCGTATGCCGATGTATTCCAGACCGTCGCAGAAAAGCATCAAATCGCTAGAGATTTTTTCATCGTTTTCCGAGAGGTCTTGCACCCAACTGGCGACTTCCCGGATGGGGCTTTGCGCAAGCAATGCGTGGTAGTGCTCGTTTTTTTGCAGAAGGAAAAAAAAGCTCGTGCGGTCTGCGTGAAAAGGTGCGTGCAGACGCGCCCAAGAACACTCGGAGGGGCTTTCTGCCATCACAAAGTGACAGGCATATTGCGCGTGCAATTTTTCGAGTGTTTTGAAAAAAGGATGCTCCCGCTTTTTCTCGTCTTTGCTGCGTAAAAACTCAGAGAGCTTCCAAAAGTGATGGACCCCTTTGAGTTTTAAATAAGCGCCCTGTGCGGGCCCCAGAAAAATTTCGGGGCTGAGAGTCATCAGCTCGTCCAAGAAAGTTTCCAGAGCATCCTTTTTTGTAAAGTGAGGGATCGAAACGTATAACCACATGAAAAAAACTGTACCATACAAGTGTATGGTTTAGGCAAGAAGTTTTTTTGACGTCTTTGATCATTCCCGGATCAAAGGCTTAAGTCCTTGAGAAGCTTCAAAGTTCCTCGTCGTCCCCCTGTAGGTCACGTTCAAGTTCTGATTCGAAGTTCCTGATGGAATCGCTAAAATCTTCCTTGGTCTTGCCGTACTTGGATTGCAGCAAGCCTTCCAGGCGATCCCAGCGACCGCGCACTTGCTCGAGATCATTGTCACTGAGTTTGCCCCATTTTTCTCTGAGGCGTCCGCTGACTTCTTTCCACTTGCCTTGGATGACATCGCTATTGATTCTCATAATGTTTCCTCCATGGATAAATTTTTCCTGTGCTTTCTCTACTGAGGCAAGATTTACAGTGTTTGATTTTGGTCATGAAAAAGAAAGCGTTGAAATTTTTTGGAGAGAGTAGAGGACGAGATCCAATCGCGTTTTAAGAAATGTGGATTCCGGAATTTGATTCAGGACAAGTAGAGATTAAAAGCGAGCAGCCGTGACCCCGATGAAGGATTTTTATCGTCCAGAAGCTGTGGAGCATTTAGCGGAATTTCTGGCGCGCGCTCAATTGATCGAGAAGGGAACTTTTTTGGATTTTGTGCTGCCCAAGATTGCGGAGCGAGAGCTTAAAGACCGCATGATGCTTTTGTGCGATGCCTTCCAAAAGTTTTTCCCAAAAAAAGACTACGAAAATAATCTAGAAAAGCTTTGCTCCGTGCTCAGCCCTCCGCTGCCAACTGAAGACGATGCCGACGCAAAGGCAATTAACCACTTCCAGCTGGATCCAAGGGGGCTAAACGGATTTTTGCTATGGCCCGTGACGGAGTACGTTGCACGTGAGGGGCTGCAAAATTTTCACTCTTCCATGCAGGCCTTGGAAGTTCTCACCCAAAGATTCACTGCGGAATTCGCCATTCGCGTCTTTTTAATTCACGATAAAAGAAAAACTTGGCGACAGATCGAAGCTTGGGCCGATCACACGAGTCCGCATTTGCGCCGCTTGGCGTCCGAGGGAACTCGGCCTCGTCTACCCTGGGGGATTCGATTGCAGGCCTCCATCCAGGATCCTTCACGAGGGTTAAAAATTCTGGAGCTTTTAAAAGATGACCCGTCTGCCTATGTCCGGCGCTCAGTTGCCAATCATTTGAATGATGTATCGAAAGATCATCCAATGCTTGTCGTGAAAACCCTATCAAGATGGAAGGCAGGTGGAGGCAAAAGTCCATCGGTGCAGCTACGGCAACTCCTGAGCCATGCCTCAAGGACCTTGGTCAAGCGTGCTGACTCTGGCGCTTTGAAACTTCACGGGCTACGAATGAATGTTCCGCTACGCATAAGAATGCTTAAACCGCCGACTGCAAATTTGCGGATTGGACAGATTTTGCATTTTGACTTCGAAATTTTTAATCAATCCGAAAGGGCTGAATCACTGGTGGTCGACTATGTGCTGCATCATTTAAAGGCAAATGGCAGTCATAGCGAGAAAGTTTTTAAGCACGCAAAATTGGTGATGAAGACGCGCGAGAAAAGAAAATTTTCTCTAAGGCATTCTTTCAAAGCTATCACCACGCGCAGTTATTATACGGGACCACATTTTTTGGAAATACAGATCAATGGCCGTCGATTTAATAAGTTCAAATTTCAATTGAAGGCCTAATCAGGCCCCAGCAATTTTCCGGATTTAGACTCAGTGAAATGAGCTTCACAAATTTTTAACATTCGGCCAAGAGCACTAAGTTTAGACTCTTGGGATGGGCCGAAGGGTCTTCACTATGTTGCTACTCTTTGCCGCCAGTGCGCTTGCCGACGAACGTTGTCGGCTGCAGGCGGCTTACGAAGACATGGACGAGAAGCCCATTTCCTATTGGGTTTTTAGCCCCGTCTTGGGTCGCTGTATCATGACGTTCCCGGGCCGTATTATGGGCAGTGGGGCATTTGGAAATTCTGGCACACAGGGCAGGGGCTCTGGGGGAAGTGAAGGATTAGGAATGGGCGGAAGTCGGGGGCGAGGTATCGGCGATGCCGGCTCTGGAACGCATCCCGGACTTAAGGGGCCGGCGGGTCTATCGAAGGAAAAGCCGAGCGACGCCGCAGAATCTGGAGCAGCACCCTCACGTCCTCAAGTCCCATCCCATCAGGCACCCGTTATGGCTAAGCCACGTATGAGCTCCACCTCGGAGTTACAGATCATGTTTCATGGAGCGCCGAAAACTTTTGATGCGAAACCTCAGGGGCCCACAAGTCCAGAGGCCCCTAAACCTAAAGTCACCGAAGAAGCACAGGAATCTAACGAGCCGCAAAAGGCTCCCGATTTATCCTAAGCCGGGTTATAGTAGCGCCTATGTTATCGCGCATTTTTCGAAAGAGTTCTCTTTTGCTTTTGGCAACACTCATTGCTTGTGGAGAGGCAGTAGAGGAGGGCGATGAGACCGAGTTCGCCCATATGCTGTCTGACATGATGGCCTCGATCGATGAGGCGTCTGGGGAAAGTGATGGCGAGTTTGGTGCTCTGATGCGGACACCTCGCCGCCAATCGATGCTTTCATTTTTGCCGAAGCTTCAAGCGCTATTTGAGAGAGAGCCTTTGGCCACGAATTGTTCGGCTGTGGAATTTTCTGCCTGCTCGACCGGCGCCTCGCCCTATGTTCGTCAGCGCGAGTTGGAGGATTGTCAAAACGGAGGATTCACCTACACCGGCGATGTGACGCTCAAATTTAATACTATTGGTTGCGCTTTGAATATCGGGAGCATCGTAAATCGGCGTCCAAATATATTGGTAGAAGGTCGGCGTGGCTCTAATCTTACGATCTCGGGACCCGAAGGCGTCGAAACGATCACGAGAACGGCCTCCGATACACTTACCTATGCAAATACGGGAATCACGCGCGAGTTTTATACAGAACTCGATGGCACTATCTTGGAGTTCATCGGATCGACGACAACTGATATTGCAATCGATAGTCGAGATCGTACTGAGCGTGAAGTCACGGCCGGCGTGATCGAGATCACGAATGAGACTAGTGAAGAAACTTGTACCTTCACACCAGGGACTTCATCGAAAGCCGTAACCTGGCAAGCAAGTTGTCGCTGTCCAGTTTTAGGCCAATGGAACGGGCAGTGTTCCGGGACGAGCAAGGGCTCGGGAACAGCCACCGTGAAGTTTAATGGCTGTGGAGCTGTTGATTTTACCTATCGTGGCGAGACAACGTCTATGAATGTGGATCGCTGCTTTTAGAAAGGCTTTGTCCGCATCCCCCAAGACCAAGGTGAATGCTCACGCCGTTTTCTTCCTTGCGGGCCCATCCTTCTTTAAGAAGTTTTTCCCAGACACGGTCAGAATCCGATGTGTTCAGCGCACTCATGAAAAGTTTTTCACCCGATTCGCTTTCTAAATAGGCCGCAGTGCCGAGATGAAGAAGTGTTCCCAGTCCGCGGCCCCGGTATTCACTTTCCACATCGACGCGGCCGACAATCAGTGCGCCTTCTCTTTCCGTAAGGAGTGCACGTTCGAGAAGAAGTCGCCCCACGATCCAGCCTTGATACTTGAGGATGAAAGTCCGTTCATCGACTTCTGCCTGATCCCAGCCCAGTTGGAGTTGATCTGGGTCCAGTCCGTGATCTTTAATCTTTTGCAGAAGGCTTTTACCGCTGCTTTTTTCCTGAATCCCCAGCACTTCTTGTAAAAGAATTTTCGCTTGGGAGTCTTCTTTATCGCTCAAGCCCCAAGTGGGTGTTGCCCAAATTTGGGTGGCGAGGCTGATCAATAAGATAAATTTAGAGCCGCGCATCTGCCCCACGAGCTATAGGCGGGCCGTGGTGGTGGCGGCCACTTACAAAGGCTTAAGGCCGGCTCCTTGGGGTGGGCTTTGGGGAAGCACTTGAAGTTTCAGCGAAAAAGCATTACCATACTTTTGTATGGTCATTGAATCCTTGGGCACACCGAGCTCGGGCGCTTTAGCTTTTACACTCCGCTGTGTGGAAGATCTCTTGCTGCGCGAGACAAGGCCTTGGGCCATTATCGAAGGCAATGATGGAGCAATGCTTTATCCTCCGGCTTTTTCGCGGGCGCTTAGGCAGAAGATGGCCGAGGGGCGCCTTTTGTGGGTGCGTGTCCCAGAAAAAGAAATCCCCGAAGTTTTTTTGAAACTTCTCCAAAGCGCTCTTTTTTCCGGTGTTTTGTTACGTGCCTTTGAAGTGGATCGCATGGGGCAGAAATTTTTAATATGGCTTCGGCGTTGGCAATTGGCCAGCGAACGCAGCGGCACCCATTGGTTGTGGCAGCATCAAAAACCCTGTCCACGTTTGGGTCTTTCGGTGGCGTTGTCATGGAAAAACAAAACAAATTTTGAGCTTCTTAAGGGACATTCTTTTTTTGAAAGTTGTGATTTAAAAATTTTTGAAGAACTGCGTTTGAAAAGAAAAATTTCAGCAGAAACGAGGCAAAGAGATGGCATATCAGGAACTCACCCAGCGACAGCGTGACTTGCTCCAATTCATTGAGGAAAGCGTTCAGCGCGAACAGCGATTCCCCAGTTATCGCGAAATGGCCAAAGCCTTAGGGGTTTCCGCCGTGGGAACCGTGCAGGACCACATGGGCGCACTAGAAGAGCGCGGTATTGTCGAGAAACAGGGAAAATCGTGGCGCCTGAGTGGCGCGCGCCAGAGTCCGAGCATTAGCGTGCCCATCGTGGGCGAGGTGGCGGCCGGGGCATTGCAAGATGCCTATGAGGTAGCGATGGGTGCTACAACAATTTCGCCTGAATTATTAAAAGCTGCGCGTAATCCAAAGGCGCAGGATCTTTTTGCTCTGCGCGTGCGAGGGGAATCGATGATTGATGCGGGCATTCAGCCGGGGGATCTGGTGATTATCCAAAAAGGCAGCGATTGTCGCTCCGGCGATTTTGTTGTCGCGGATGTCGATGGCGAGGCGACTTTGAAAGAAATTGCGCTACCTAAAAAATCCTCGGATCCCATTCGGCTTATTCCCCACAATAAAAAGCTGAGCGAGATTCGCATTCCTGCCAATGAGAAATTCAAAATTCTAGGGAAGGTAATCAGCCTCCAGCGATATTTTTAATGGCTTCGTTTAGGGAGTCGGTGGAATGCCAAACTGTTTGTCCCAATCGAGACGTCTGCAAGAGAGAATTCCTGACTTATCCATCGTGACTCGAAAAGCTCGGAATTCAGGTTTGATGGGACGCGCTTTCGGGGGCGTCTCTGCGTGAATCCAGGCCATCAAGTAGGCGTAATAAATGCGATGGGCTTGGCGATATGCAATGTGGCCGCTTCTTGAAACAAAAAACATTTTCTTGAAAGGATCTTCCATGTTGGGGAAAAGACGATCCAGGCGATAGCGAACGATCTCCCGCACTCCCCAGGGAAATTCGCGATTCGTGTCCAGTTTTTCCAGGTCGATGCGAACGCGCTTTTTAAAGTGAACTGCATCTTCGCCGAGTTCTTTTTCAATGTCGCCCCCGGGAACGGAGTAGCGAATACGTTGAATTTTGTCCGGTAAATTTTGAATGCTTGGGATGCTGAAATACTCGCTGATTTTACCGATACGAACTGAACCTTTGGAATCTTTTTCCATGAAAAGCTTTCGCTCGTTGTCCGAAAAATACTTGCCACCCGTCTTCAAAAAGAAACGACGGAAGTAGTCCTTCATGAGATCCTTTGCGACGTAGGCCAATACACCAAAAGAAACCAAGGCGATCGAATTAATCCCGACCCGTTCTGTGAGCGAGGTGTGCTGATAAATTTGGAAAAGTATTGCCCAAGTTGCCGCTAGCGCTGCCGAGGCAGCGTAAACTGGAATTAGTAGTCGTTTCTCTAACGATGAGCCAGAGTCTTTAAGAAAAAGCGGTCTCTGAAAAAACTTTTTTAATACGCTCGAACGGCGAGGATATCGCTCCATGGCCTCGGAACTTTCCGGGCCCTGACGTTCCTCGATGACAAAATGATGAGCTTCTCGAACTGCAGCTTCTTTGGCCGCCATTTCTACCCAAGCGGCTTTTAAGTCATCAAAATTTTTCAAGGGTGAAAGGTGATCTTGTACTTCCCCGAGATGCTGCACGTAAACGTGCGAGAGGTATTCATTTAATAGTAGGAGGTCATGGTCAGTTTTTCCCAGATGAAATTTATCTACGGCGGTTTTGGAAATATTGCGCGCATGAAGAATGGAACGAAAATCACTTAGAAGAATTTCAACCTTATGCGAATCCTGGAGAAGCTCGCGCATTTCCATCGAATTGCTAGCGCCCCCCGGTTTGGCGACTTCAGTGATCTGAGTTTTGAATCGTCGGGTTTGAGCTTTGATAAAGCCCTCAAAATCAACAGCGAAACTTTGCAGTGTATCAAGGCCCAAGTTCTGTTTCAGTTGTTCCAATCGCTCCTGAACCCGAGACAAGCTGGTGGGGCTGCTGGGATTGGTGACGTGGGTATGAAGGCGAACGTAGCTTTGAACTTCTTGGCGCAAAACCGAATAGCTGTCGCCTTCGAGTAAGCCCAGGCTTCGCGGAAGAAACATCAGAAATTCGACGGTGTATTCGAAATTCTTTTTTTCTTGGTCCAACAGGCCATCAAATCCAAATTGCAATTCAATCCGATCGCGGTCGTGCCGATTCGCCGCTACAAAAAAGCAATTGAGCTCTGGCGAGAGATCATCGGGATGGAGCATTCTATTAGTTTAGATCCGCCGGCCCCGCGCCACAATAGGCGGAACGATCACGTGCCTTTTACTTTTGCGATTTCTTCCAATCAGAAAGAAACTTCTCCAAGCCTAAAGTTGTTTGAGGATGCTCAAAGAGTTGCTCGAAGATCTTCAATGGCATGGTCCCTACATGGGCGCCGGCCAACGCAGACTGAAGAACGTGCACGGGGTGACGAATACTTGCGGCTAAGACCTGAGTCTCATAACCATAGTTTTTGTAAATCGTGCAGATATCGCGGATCAGGTGCATGCCGTCGTGACCCACATCATCCAAGCGTCCGATGAAGGGCGATATGTAGGTGGCTCCGGCTTTTGCAGCTAGCATTGCCTGCAGGGCACTGAAACAAAGAGTCACGTTCACTTTGATCCCGTCTGAAGTCAGAAGTTTCGTAGTTTTGAGTCCCGCGGGGGTGAGGGGACATTTTATGACAATATTCTTATGGATCTTTACGTATTGCCTGGCCTCATTCAGCATTTCGTCGGCTTCAGTTGCCAGAGTCTCTACGGAAATGGGGCCGTTGACGATCTGCGTAATTTCACGCACCACGTCAAGCATTGGTTTTCCGGTCTTCGCCATAAGCGATGGGTTCGTTGTTACCCCATCAATGAGGCCAGATGCTGCGGCGCGTTTCAATTCTTCGATGTCTGCAGTGTCAATAAAGATCTTCATGAGAGAAATACTTAAAAAGATTTCGCATAAATGTCGATAGAGTTTCTATGAGACAGGTCTGGGTCATCTCGGACGATAAATCCGTGTCCGAGCAGTTGGGGTATGCTCTGAATTTCGAGGTCTTCGGACTTCGTTACCGAGTATTGCGCGCTGACAAGGTTGAACAAATCCCAGAAGAAGACATTCTCGATGCGGGCGTGGTTTTTCTGGTTGATGCCTTCCATTCGCCGACTGCTGGCTTCAATGGAGTGCGTGCCTTGCGAGGTCGAAACTGTGTGGGCCCCGTTTTTCTTTGTGGGGAACCCGCACCTCAAGAAGCCGTGGAACCTTTTTCTAAAGGTGAAATCACAGGATTCTTGCCGCCGGTGCACCGACTCGATTTTCAATTTGCGGCCGGACTGATTCACTATGCACTCACTTTCGAGGGAGATCTAAAACTCTCTCAGTTCTTGAGTCATGGGGGTCGAGCTTCGACGGAAACGATTCGGACGATGCAAGATTTCAATCAATTGACCTTAAAGCTCATCAACTTTGTCAGTCGATTTGGCGTTGATGTTCAAAAAATCAAGAAATCACTCGTCAGTCTCTGTTATTCACATGTTCAGGCAGGTGCTTCTGGAATCACGGTTCACAAACCCTTTAAGCTTAGTTTTGGTCTTGATCCGAAAAAAATCATTATCGCGACCAATTTGGATTTAAACCCGTTAAAGTTCGAAGAATTTCGAACAGAATTTTGCCATTCCTTGCAGGAACACCGCGAAGGAAGTGTCACGCCCAAAAATGCTCGGCCGGATTTCCGCACTACTTCTAAGCTGACGGAGAATCTAACGATCATTTGGGGTGATGCCAGCAGCAGTGATTGGGCCAAATCTGAAAAGGCTTACGTTCTGGTAGCTATTCCCTTCAATCATCAAACCGCAAAAGGTGAACGCCCTTACTTTTTCAATTTTGTGCGCGTACATCCTTCAAAAGAAAAGGCACAGGAAGCTGATTCGAATGCAGCTCCGGACCTTATTGCAGAAATCAAACTCACGCCTGAGGGACTTCCATCCTCTGCCTCGCATACTGCTGGATCTGAAGAGAGCCCCGAAGTTGAAGGTCCCAGCAGTGTCTTTGAACCAAGTATTTTAGGTGATGCGCCTGTCACCAGTGCGCCCTCGGCCGAAGAGGCATTGCGTGAGGCTGTTTTGAACGGCACAGAGGATGAAAAATCCAGTGGTGAACTAGAGATGCCTCCACGCTCTGAGCAATCTGAATTCGAGGACGGTGAATCCGGTGTAGAGGAAGGAGCTGAGTCTGAAGGTCAGCTCAACCAGAGCGCCGAATTCGATGCCCTCCAAGAAAAGCTTGAAGCCGCGCAAAAAGATTTAAACGAGCAGCGTACATTAGCTAAATCATTGGCAGTCGACGTGCGGCGATTGATGAAAGAACGACGTCAGCCTATTTCCCAGGGTGAATTGAAAGAAATCAACGAAGAACTCAAGGGAAAATGTGATCGCTTGCAGGCGCAAAACAAGGCTCTGATCGAAGAAATTGCTGTAAAAGAGACTCGGATCAAAGAGCTTGATGAGCAAGTTAAACGACTAAAAGTCGCAGCCTAAATCTGTAAATCTTCCTTAAGCTTTTTATTCCTGATTGTGAGCAGTTTTCTTGCGCTCCAAACGTAGAAAGCCGACCCGATTGAATGAGCGACTATCGGCGACTTCCCAATCTTTCAGTGAATTGCTGACCCGAGCTTCCCGATGGCCATAGAGGTAAATGAGCTCTTGTGTTTCGGTTGGTAAATGCTCCAAGTTCTCGAGATAGCAAGTCTCGGCCAGGATTCGATAGCGAAATTCGTGACGTTCCAAATAATATCTGAAGTATTTGTTGTTCCATGAGCACAGAACTAAATGAGCGTCTTTTTCGCTATGGTCACTTGCAATCAATCCGATTGTTTGTCGCCACTGTTCTTTGATGATCCGCGAATAATAACGTTCCAGTGCAAATAAATGCAGGGGTCCAAAAGCGAGAAAGCTGATAAGCACGAATTTTCGGATGACAGGAAAACTCGGGATCCGTTGTACGCCTACTATTGTGCTGATCCATAAGCCGGGCATCGTATAAATAAAATAGCGATCCATCATGAAATTGAAATTCAACCAGGCCGCAATTTGGGCAATCAAGGGCGGGCAAAAAGTCGCAAGCAAAATTCCCAGCGCTTCAGATTTCCCAGACTCCACAGTGTCCCGGAAAATCAAAATTGCGCCGTAAACGGATGCTAGTAATAGAGCAATTTCTATAATCGTCCATCCAGGATTCACGCGAGGAACAATTGAGGTCAAAGAAAACTGCATCCGGAGTAGATCGCCCAGGTTGAGTCCACGTTCGGCTACCCAGTGAAAAGAGTTTCCTTCGTACTTGAGTAGGAAGGCAAGAAGGCTGGGCAAAGTAATTAGGCCAATGCCGGCGTAGCTGAGAAAGAGTTTTTTTCTGATTGCATCGTGTGCGATTCCGCTTCCACGAAAATTCCAGAGATCCCCCAGCCACAGGCCAGCTAGAAATAACCAGGCGATGTGATGAGTGTGAACCATGAGTGTGGCAAAGATGGCGTAAAGAAGAAGTTTTCGAAAGTCTTCGGGCTTTGCTAGCCAGCGGCTACGAAAAAAGAGAAGCAAAAGCGTCAGAAGTAACAACAGGGAATAGGAACGAGCTTCCTGCGAAAAATAAATAGCCGAAGGGTTTACGGCAACGGCGAAAGCGAAGATCCGCCCTCCGAGGGCATGACGGAAAAAGTTTAGGCCTACAAAATATGAAATAGCGACTGCGCCTGTACCGAAAACTGCACTTGGGAAACGAAGAGCCCACTCGCTGTCGCCGAATATATAGACCCACGGACTCATCAGCATGTAATAGAGGGGAAGGCTTTGTTGTTTCCAAAAGGATTGAAAAAGAGGCTCGGTACTGCGAAAAAGAGCCATCGTGGAAAGTTCGTCATTCCACAGAGATTGAAAGTCGAGCCGATAGACTCGAAGTGCGAAAGCTAGGACAGTGATTGCTAAAATCCAAAGATTGTTTTTACTGATCAATTTCGAATAACGCAGAATCAGACCCCAGATTTGCCGGTTTCATCTAAAAACTCGATCAAAGACGAAAGTAATTTTTGATTGTGGCGTCGCAGATGACTGGGTACATCACTTTGGCGCAACTCTTCAGCGGCACTGAGCAAGTCCAGTTCCTTGCCCGACAGTTTGGCGCGTTTCATGTGCTCAAAAAGATCCACTGCCAGTGCCAGACTTCGGGCTACCGTAGGCAATAACTCCGAGCGCGTGCCCTTGGGGTAACCTTTGCTGTTGAAGAGCTCGTGATGGCCTAAGATGAGTTGAACCACGGTAGGAGAAAAAGACTTTATGCGAAGGGAAAAAGCCTGGGCAGAAACGATTGGGTGTTGCCGAATCACTTCAAGGCTTTTGGGATCAAGTTTTGTCATGTCCAGGAAATATTGCTTCCTGGCCCTTTCTGGAAGTTCGGCCAGGGGAGCGTCCATCACAGTGCAAGCAAGAGCTAGATCTCGGTAGATCGCCCTTGAGTCGAAGCCGTGGGCCAGGGCCGTCGTAACCGCGATGGAGGTGATGGCGGCGGCGTCCTCCATCAGCAAAGCATACTTCAAATTTCCGAGTAGAAACTTCCGTAGATCTTCGACGTCAGGGGCAATTTTTGCCAGAATATCTTCGGCCAGGGATTCCATCTTTAATAATGTGAGATGACCTTCTTCGGGCGAAATTTTTTCGGGATCTTTTTTCAGAAATTCAAAGATCGTTTTTAGTTCATCCCGTATTTTTTGATTCAAAGTTTTAAGGTCTTGTTTGCCTAATGCATCGAGCTCTTGCCTGATCGATTGCAGGGGGTGAAGCTCTGTCTTGGGAGTTGCCATTTCCGCCAATGCACCACGCTTGATGTAAAGTTGCGGATCGCTGTGGTCCTTGAGGGCGGAAAGTTTTTGCGGATCAAGAGAATCACCTATTGATAGAAATCTAATAAATTTCTTAGCGTGAGTGAAATATACAAAGATTTCAATCAGGACTTGGCCATTTTCATCTTTGGGGATGGCCTCTGCACTAATGGTTTCAAAGTCTTTCACGAGTCTTCAAAGTCCAACTTTAATGAGGTTGAGTGCGTAATTTCTTTTCACTTCATCCCATTCTTTGGGACGGATTTTCAGAAAAGCGAATTCTTTCCCTCGCGTAAGAGAGGCATCGTTCATTTTTTCAATCTCCGCACTTTGTTTTCGATGTCGCTGGTAGAGTTTTGTAAGTGCGCCACTAACCCTAAGAACTGCGGACAATGCGTAAAGTTCTGGATTGCGGAATTTCAGCAAGGCCGGACGGTGGTGATAGTCTATCGACTTCTCTAGATCGCGCAGACAGTCGATTTTGCCGACATACAGAGATGATAATTGTGCATGATCCCAGTCAAATTCGATTTCTTCGGCTTCGGTAGAATCTGCGCGGGATTTGCTGTCCTTGGAACCGGTTGAGATTAGGAAAGTCTGTTCGAAGCCTGCAGGATCATAGGCCAGGAGAAGAATTTTTCCGATATTCCGAATAATTGCGGTCATGAAGACGTTTTTCTTCTGAGTGATGGAAATGAATTTCATGATTTCTTCGCTCGCCAGTGCACAGCGAATGCCGTCGTTCACGATGTCATTGATGTAGAGCTCCGGTTTTTTGAAGATCGCTTCTGATACATAGTTCTTCGTATCGATTTTTCTGAAAAAGTTTTGTACGTAGTCAAAAAGTATGCCGGCAACAAAGGCCTGTCCGGGGTAGGAATGTTTCGTTGCCACCGCGACGTTGAAGGCGCGGTTTGAGTAAATGAGATATTTTTCAAAGTCTTTGATTTCTGGAATTGCAATAGAACCATCGCCAACGGGTGCGGCGTCCACAGGAGCTTTTTCATTGGGCTTTTTTTCCCCCTCCGTTTTGGCTTTCGAAAGGCCCAGCAGCGTCTCTTCGGCCGGAATGAATTTTCGCTCCAGAGCACGCCCAATGATGAGATTGCGAATCCGATTTTGCCCGTGAATTGAAATAAGCGATTCGGGGCGAAGATTTTTGCTTCCGCGACCCATGCGCTCTGCGCCAAGACGAGCCCACAAAAAGAGTTCCTGGTCGGCGTTCAGAATTTCAGAATAGGCATGCGTCGTCTCGGCCCCAGAGAGGAGTACCCCCAAAAGCTTTTGTACGTCTGGCTCGGGCGTCAATGGAATCAGGTATTTTTCGTAGAAGTCGAGGACTTCAATTTTCACGGTGTACTCCCATTTATTTATTCTATGCCCTCTGGCCGTATTTCCAAGGGCTCTCCCCTTGACTTTCTGTCACCAACGACACAAACTCCGAGCAGTTAAGTCCCTGATAAATAAGGGAGGTCCCCAATGATAGAAGTAGTTAATCTTGTAAAAAAATACGGCGATTTTGTTGCGGTGCAGGGAATCACCTTTTCTGTGCCCAAAGGAAGCATTGTTGGGCTTTTGGGTCCGAACGGCGCCGGAAAGTCGACCACAATGAAAATCCTCAGCGCTTATATGCCGGCAACAACCGGAACTGCGCGCGTTGCGGGCTTCGATGTCTTTGACGATCCATGGGAAGTGAAAAAACGGGTGGGCTATTTGCCGGAAATGCCGCCTCTCTATTTGGAGATGCGTGTTTTGGATTATCTTAAATATGTTGCCGAACTAAAGCATGTGCCCAAAGAAATAATCTCGACCCGTTTGGATTTCGTCATGTCTCACTGTGGACTGGGAGAAGTGGCGGGCGCAGTGATCGGTTCGCTGTCAAAAGGTTTTCGTCAACGCGTGGGAATTGCGCAGGCGCTGGTCCACGATCCGGAAGTAGTCATCTTGGACGAACCCACCGTGGGCTTGGATCCGGTGCAAATTGTCGAGATTCGCGATTTGATCAAGGGTTTGGCGGGTACTCATACGGTGATTCTCAGCACGCATATTTTGCCCGAAGTGGTGGTGACATGTAGTCGAGTCGTCATGATCAACCGGGGCCGAGTTGTGATGGATGATTCCATTCAGGCGCTTTCCGCCCAGGGCGATAGCTTGGAAAAGGCTTATCTAAAGATCGTGACGTCCGATGAAACGGCTCATGCACATCGTTAATTCAAAGGAGGCAATCCCATGTTTCGTAACTGTTTGACGATTTGGAAGCGCGAGTTCCGTGAGTATTTTTACACACCACTTGCTTATGTTTTTACGGGGCTTTTTACCTTGATCGTAGGAATTTTATTTTACCTACTGATTCTTCAATACAAGGCTTATGCGCAAGCGAGTCCTTTCGGCCAGGCGCCGACGATCGCAATCGAAAGGGTGATGGAAGCCTTTTATGGAAACGTTCATGTTTTTTTGATGATCGTTATTCCCTTCTTTTCCATGCGTCTATTCACCTCCGAAGCACGCCAAAACACCTTTGCGCTACTTTTGACTTCGCCGGTTTCTACGTTGGAAATCACCTTGGCAAAATTTTTCTCGGCTTCTGGGGTGGTCGCAATGAACATCGCGATCACCTTGATCTTTCCGTTTTTTCTTTTCCTTTTTACAGATAAATCCACCGGCACTGGCCCCGATCTAGGGATTATTTTTACGACTTATGTGGGACTTTTTCTTGTCAGCATGACCTATGTTGCGATCGGAACTTTTTGGTCCAGCATCACAGAAAGCCAAATGATTGCAGTGGTGATTACTTTCTTCAACATCATGGCTTTTTGGTTACTCTCGCTCTTTGCCCAAGGCGGTGAACAAGGGCTACTGCATTTCGTTTCTCAGCAGTTCTCGCCGACGTCCCATTTTGGAAATCTCACCAAGGGACTTTTGGAATTCAAAGCGATTGTTTACTACCTCTCGATGATCGGATTTTATTTGTTTTTAACTCAGCGCTCTCTTGAGAGCCGGGCATGGAGGGCTTGATATGTTGGCAAATCTTGGTCGCTGGCTAGTCATCGCGGCAGTATTAGGTTCGATCTTGATATGGTCCTTCTTCCCGAATTTGTGGATCAGTCTTTGGCCCAAATACACCATGCTTGTTTTGTTTGTCGTGGGTACCGTATTATGGATCGTCTATAGTCTTGGTAATCTAAAAATTTGGTTCAAAAAGCGCAGCACGCAGTATGCGCTGAGTTTAATGATCATGGCCTTGAGTTCCTTGATCATCATCGGATTTCTGAATTGGGGCTCGGTGCAACTCACAGAACATCAGGGCCTGAAAAAAGATTGGACGAAGGGACGACTCTACTCTCTTAGTGATCAAACTTTGTCAGTCGTTTCTTCACTCGAGGAACAAGTAAAAATTCAGGTTTGGACGCGAAACGTACAATCTATGGGCGAAAAGCGTGACATGAAAACTTTTCTGGAAAGTTATCAAGGAGAATCTCGCGGAAATGTCAGTGTTGAAATTCTCGATCCCTTAGCGAGAAGAAATGAGGCCCTCGAGGCTGGCATTCGCCGTGACAACGTCATCATTGTTATGAGTGAGAAGTCGGGCCGTGAAGTTCGCATTGATAATTTCACGGAAGCCAAAGGCGAAGAACAAATCACGAATGCCATCATTTCTGCCATCAAAGGCCAACAAAAGACGGCCTGTTTTATAGGTGGCTATGGTGGCCCCTCGATTGAAAATCGTGAAGCTGACGGACTGTCGGCTTTTAATGAGTTTCTGATTTCCTATTCCTACGTGACGAAAGAATTGGTTTTGTCGACCACCGATCAAATCGATAAGAGCTGTGAATTGCTCTTTGTGATCGGCCCACGCATCGCTCCCACGGATCGAGATCTTTTGTTGATCAAGGACAGCATGCACGCGGGAATTCCGGTAATGGCGCTGATCGGCAGCGAGGCGCCGCGAGCGTGGAAGGATTTCGGAAAGGAACTCGGAGTCAGTATTCGCGATGACCTCATCCTGAGTCCCAGTAGCCCGAACAATCCCCGTTTTATGATCACGCGAAACTATTCGCGTGATGTGGAAATCGTGAAGAGTTTTTCTCTTGTGACTCTTCACTACGATGTTAGTTCTTTGCATCTTCCAGTGCAGGCCGAAAATGCAGGCACGATTATTAAAGCCTTTGTTTCAACTGAACCTGATTCCTATGCAAAAAAATTCTTGCCCGGAAAAAGTAAAAGCATCGACGGGAGACGCCTTTCCACTGATTTGGCAGGTGCAATTCCTATTGCGGCTCTTGTTGAACGCAGTCTAGATGCTGCCAAGGACTCGGAAGATCCAGCGGAAGGAGCATCGACCAAAAAGAAGGCGCTTCCAAGATCCAAAGATAAAACTTCCATGAATCGCTCCTGGGTGGATTATTTGCTGCCTACGGCCCAGGCCCAAGAAGATCCTCACGGCCACGGAATGATGATGGAAGAGCCTATGGGCGAGGGCGCAACATCCAATGAAAATAAACTTCGCCTGATTCTCTTTTCAACAGATACTTTTGTCACCAACGCTCTCTTAACTCAGGTGGGAAATCGTGACCTGGTTTTGAATTCAGTTTCTTACTTGCTGCGTGACACAGAGACCATTGGCATACGTCCACGTGAAATCGGCGAAGTGCGTTTAGAGATTCGCGAGTGGGACGAGCGAAAAGTCTTTGGGGCCCTCTTTTTGATTTCTGTGATATTCATGATTTTGGCGGCGCGTGCGGCCGGTCGGCGCGCTCGTCTCAAGGTCGCTGTGTGAATTTACAGGATACAAATCCTATTGAAGACATGGGTGCACTTTATCGGCACCCCTTAAATTTTTTTCGGGCGTTGCCGCAAGCGGATTCCGTCGACTTTTGGGTTTTGATCAAGGCACTCGGCGGCGCATGGGTTGCTTACTGCCTACTACAGTGGTCATCGATGCCTGAGTCTCTGGCATCGACCTTGGAAGGACTTCGGGGTTTAATGGCGGCCCTCTTTGAACTCGGTGGAAATGAATTGGGTTGGGCGGGTCGAATGAAGGCGCGTGAAATGGCGCAGTCCTTTT
The DNA here is from genome assembly GCA_964636255.1 of uncultured Bacteriovoracaceae bacterium. Taxonomy (GTDB): domain Bacteria; phylum Bdellovibrionota; class UBA2428; order UBA2428; family UBA2428; genus CAXNGS01. The sequence goes on from CAZWNW010000006.1 coordinate 198,957, forward strand.
CTGAAATTGCCCCACTGTTGGTCGGAGGCATTGTAGCCAAGGCCTTGCTCTTCCCGATTTTTCAGTTGCTGGGAATATTTGTCTTGGCATTTGGCGTGATGATGATGCTCCCGCTACTGGGTGTGCCGATGACTCGCGTGAGTTATTTTCATTTGCTGGCGATTTTAGGTTACTGTCAGTGGTTTAGTTTTCTCTATTTTGTTCCAGCTATCGGTGGAGTCTTGGCGACGATCGCCGTGATTTTGCTGCCGATTCTATCGATACGTTCCGTTTTTCAAATTTCCTTTATCAAGGCCTACACGGCGTTTCTCTTTTTTCCGCTCTGCCTGCTGATCGGACTAACGGGCTTCATCTTTTTTAGCCTGGGATTTAACAACTAGGCTATAGGGCCCGATCCGATCTTCATGGGATGATGGAAAGTAAGTATTTTTTCGAACGCATGTGAATGAACTCGGGTTTTCCAATTTTCCAGAAGGAAATTGGCACGACAAACTTTGGCGGTAGCGACAATCTCTCAGCCTTTAGGGATGGCAGAGGTATTCCTTCAAAAAGAGTCATGAGTCCAAGAAGGATAATGGGAATGTTGCAAGAAAGTTAATGGCCATGTGAACCAACGTGGTTACCCAAATGGCATGAGTTAGACTAACTTTTTTCCAAGAATAATATACAAGCGACATTACAAAGAAGCCCCACAATACTCCTAAACCCCAAACAGGAACCCTTAAGGCGTGAAGACCAGCCCAGAAAACAGCGTTAGCAGTGATCGTAATCCATTTTTGATCGGAAGAAAGATAGCCAATTACTTTCATACTGATGGCCATTAGGAGTGTTTCAAGCAGAGGTACGATTCCCACCATTCCCACAAAGACTTCCAAAGTCGATCCTTCGTGCTTAGGGCCTTTGATTGAAGGTGAAATTAGGTAGACCAAACTTAATAACAATACGGATGGAAAAACCGAAGTCAAAGTCGCTAATGCGACATATTTTGCGATAGAGCCACGAGTGTCCTGCAATTTTTCGAAGACTCTCCTTACAAACATTTTTAATGATTCTAATGAAGATATGCTGAAATTCCACCCACTGATTCTCATCAATCCAGCTGCTTCGCGGTGTTTTCCAGTCGCAAAAGTTTTCGGTTAGCTCTTACTCCTTTTAACGGTCCGGAATTTTTCGAGTGACCATAACTAGCGCCGCGATTTACGGATCAGTCGAACTTCAGCTCCTAAGGGATATAGAAAAATGAATTGCGTGGATTCAGCAACTAGCGGATCCGATGTTCTAGTTCGAGTCGGCAGGGCCTCGGTAAACTCCTGAAAAGAGGATCAAGCCTGTGGCCTCTTCCCGAACCAGATAAAGAAAAGGTCGATTGGCATTGAAAACAAGTGGCGGTCGAGCGACCGAGCGTGTTCCTCCGATGATGGTGGCGGCGGCCGCCTCTGTCCCCTCCTCATTGACCTCGATCACTGCGCTGTGGATTCCTTGCGTGAAGGCGAGCGGTCCACTTACCAATGCCTGAAGGTCGGGACGGGAGCCAAAAGTATTTGTCAGACCGATTTCACGCATGAATTTCGGCAAATCATTGATGGAAGATTCAATCTTGAACTTCGGAAGCTTCACGACAGTCTTCTGCTGCTGAAAGCCAGCATCAGAAACCGAGAATGCGACGTTTTGCCTCAGGAACGATGTGACCGTCTCGGACTCGTTCGGCAGCACGATCATCATCGAATAGGCCTCGTCTTTTCCATAGGGAAGTTTAAGGATCCGGGCGCCATCAATTTCTGCCGAACGTGCTGACAATTGCTGGCTCATGAAGGGGACCTTTACGGCGTTTCCGGGCGCCTTGAAAAAATCTCCATCCATTGTGTGCTCTTTTTTAAAGGGAGATTTCCAGCTGCCTTTGAAATAAAGCGCCGAAGCCAAGACGATGATAGTCGCTGGATCCAGGGGCTGGGAGAGAATCTTCGGAATCATTCCGTTAGTTTCCCGACTCACCCAAGTGTTCAGTTGATTTTGAAAGGCCGGCGTCGACAAAACAGTGCTTCCGATTTCAGCCGCAAATTTCTCACGTGCGACACGCTCGAAATCACTATTCAGCGGTGCCGACGGATCGGTCCACACACCTACGTTTCCACTGATTTTGATGCCTTCAGGTTTTGCTTCTTTTAGAAAACGTGCGAATTGCTGGAAGTCGTTGGCCATGAGTGCTTTCTCAGCGAGCTGCGCTTGGAAATCGAGAAAGCTGGTCGATTTTGTCGGCTGCACATGCATCATTCCAAGTCCCAAGCCGTCTAAAAGCTCGGTGTAAGTTCGGCCGCTCGTTCCCTGAAGTATGAGTCCCAGCAAGTGATACATATTGAGAGGCGAGGCGACAAAACTCTTGTCGGGATTTTCTGTATTCATCTGCTCCAAGACACGAAAGGTGAAGAGATTGGAGCCACCGACGAGCGGTGCCTTCATCAGCGATAGGGGACAAGGACTCGCTGATGCCTGATTCGCGATCAGAAGAGCTGAACTTAAAAAAACTGATGTGAGGGTGCGACGTGTTTGCTGCATAGCGTTACCAGATAGCCCTGAAGACGCTAGGCGTCAATTTTAAGCTGGAACGCGGTTTTCTAAATGTTTTCGCTAGCCTGAGGTTTTTTGGGAGTTGGTGGCGAGCCGGGAGCCCTATGCGATCTGCATGGAATGTCGGGAGCAAGCAGTGTGCGTTCACATGCGCTCGAAAAAATACATCCCTTGATCACTTGGCAGTTTAGCTCTTCAGGCAGCTCTGGTGAAGCCTCACCCCGGCGGCGTAGGATTGCGTCTTTCTTTCGACTGAGTTGCCCGCCTTGGGGCAGTGATCAAGGGATGTATTTTTTCGAACGCATGTGAAAGAACTCAGGTTTTCTACAACACGAAATGGATATCTCTGCCCGGAAAATGGGGCTCCGCCGATACGATAAACTTTGGCGGTAGCGTTGCTCACAATCTCTCAGCTTTAAGGGACGTCAGGCGCTCCTTAAGCTAGGGACTAAAAGGTATAAACATAATTGAGACTGATTCCGGAAAAGCGGACCTCATAGTTAAAGTTATCATCTCCGGAAGCCGGTGTTGTAGACCTCAAAAGATAAATTAAACCATGTTCATAAAAAAGGTCGAACGACGAGAAATCATTTAAAAAATAACTGACACCTAAAATTAGTGGAAAATCATCTCCAGTGCTTTTGCAGACAAATTGATTAGAAGCATCACAGCTTTCAATAATCGAAACCGCAGCCTTTGTTCCTGCGAAAAACGCCCATGGTTCGTTAATTTGATATTGAACTAGGATGGGCAAATCTAGAAACCAAAACTTAAGTTCAAGTGAATCAGCAGGTCCTCGAAAAACAAGATTTCGCTTAGCCAATTCCGCTCCAGATCGAATAGACCAGGAATCGTTAAAAACATATTTGTAATGAACACCTAGATAGAAACCTAAATAATTCTTCGAGTCTGTATTTATGTATTCCGAGCTTCTGAAGTGCGCCCCGGAAACTGGATCACTTGAGCCCCCTAAAGTGTAGAGCTTG
>CAZWNW010000007.1:0-1476 GCA_964636255.1 uncultured Bacteriovoracaceae bacterium
AACACCTACCTGACGAGCCAAAAGAATGTGCTCGCGAGTTTGAGGCATCGGTCCGTCAGCAGCGGAAACTACTAGGATGCCGCCGTCCATTTGAGCCGCGCCGGTGATCATGTTCTTGACGTAGTCGGCGTGACCAGGGCAATCGACGTGAGCATAGTGGCGCTTGGCCGTTTGATACTCAACGTGCGAAGTGTTGATGGTAATCCCGCGCTCTTTTTCTTCAGGAGCATTGTCAATTTGGTCGTAGGCGCGGAACTCAGCTCCACCCGCTTTAGCCAATACTTTCGTAATCGCTGCAGTCAGTGTAGTTTTTCCGTGGTCAACGTGACCAATGGTGCCAATGTTTACGTGCGGCTTATCCCGGTTAAATTTTTCTTTTGCCATGTGAGCAATGCCTCCTTAACAATTTAGCGCGATCGCTATAAATCTATTTCGTTTTATTAATCTCACCCGCCGGTCGACCGCCTCGTTCAGCTCTTAAAATCTCGTATAAGTTCCCGAAATCAACGAGCGGACCGACTGGATACCTTCGGCAAAATTAACGTAGCCTGAACTATATCAAGTTCCAAAAGCTGTCATCATATAAGTTGAGAATTCTTGGCTTTGCAAGAAGAGGGGCTGCAGTTCATGAGCATGCGCCGAGGGAAAGCGATAGGGAGATGGTGGCAAGTGGAGCCCAGGAACAGGATCGAACTGTCGACCTCTTCCTTACCAAGGAAGTGCTCTACCACTGAGCTACCTGGGCGCACCCCGTACCCGGGACGAGAACGCCGTTGAAGGCGACTCACCCATTTTCGACCCATTTTGAATCTCAGTAGCTTTCAAAATGGAGCGGGAGACGAGACTCGAACCCGCAACCCTCAGCTTGGAAGGCTGATGCTCTACCAATTGAGCTACTCCCGCATCGAATTGGGTAGCCCGAGTCTTAATCCCGAGCCCCAGCTTTTGGCAATGACCCCCCGTGCAAAAATCTCGCTCCATGAAAACCGAAATTCAGAGCGCGTCGCGTTGTTTACTTTCTCGGCCGAGACAATCAGAATCCACTTATTGGGAGGAACGAATATGAAAGCATTAACTGTGATATCCGCTCTGGCTTTGACCCTGGGATCAACAATGGCATTCAGTGAAGATATGGTCGAAAAGTCAAATATCCGCACGGTACAAATGCGCTCGTGTGATTTCTGGAGCTACAACAGCGAAGTCCGCGGGCATGTTTGTTCAGGCTACCCATCTAGTGTTTCAGTCGCTGAAGCCTGGTCAACGAACGACGAGGTCCGCCGACTGAAGGATCGTATCGCCGATCTAGAGAGACGGCTTGAGGCTTTGGAAGCGGGAAACCAGTAGGGCAATTTTAGTTCCGACGTCGGAAGTGAATTTTGAACATTGGGATCTTCGCGAGGCCGCGCGCCAAGGGCTTTTTCGCATCATTTTTTGCGCGAGCAAAAAAGCGGCTCCTGCCGGTGACTTCGGTCACTT
>CAZWNW010000007.1:1576-156757 GCA_964636255.1 uncultured Bacteriovoracaceae bacterium
GAGCAAAAAAGCGGCTCCTGCCGGTGACTTCGGTCACTTTTTGCTGCGAAAAATGGTGGTGAGAGAAGGATTCGAACCTTCGAAGGCGTAAAGCCAGCAGATTTACAGTCTGCCCCGTTTGGCCACTTCGGTATCTCACCAAATCGTTCTACGATCTCCGGTCCCTATGGAAGCTTCGCCTTCGCTACGCTTCCAAGTAGGCTTTTTCGCGTCAAAAAGTGACGTCGGTCACTTATTGCCGAGAAAAATGGAGCTGGCTATGGGACTTGAACCCGCAACCGCCGGTTTACAAAACCGGTGCTCTACCAATTGAGCTAAGCCAGCAAATGAAAAGGTACAACAGCGTTAGGGAGTTAGACTAAGTCAGTGAGAATCTCAATGATCTTCTTGGGAATTTCATCGGAGCAATTTTTGGGCTTCAGTTGCGGCAAAAAAGACCAGGCTTGCCGCAACGGATGCGTTCAAGCTTTCGACGGATTCGCTGATTTCGATGCGGGCAAAGGATTTTAGCTTTTCTTTTAAACGGCCGTGGATCCCTTTGCCCTCGGCTCCCACCACCCAAATAAGAGCTCGGTCTAAGTTTTCAGACTTGGACAGGAGACTGCGCAAATCTTCACCCCGCCCGTCCAAACCAATGATTCTCGAGCTATCGGTGGGAAATAAATCTGGAACCTTCAAGGTTGTAGGAACTTGGTAGATCGGAAGCTGAAAACATGTTCCGGCTGAAGCCTGGGCAACGACCCCTGTGACGGGGGCCTGGAACTTTTCGCCGACAATAACGCCTTTCAAGCCAAAAGCTGCCGCAGATCGAAGAATGGCTCCAAAATTTCGTGGGTCTTCGATGCCATCAAGTAAAGCCCACTGGGAAAAGCCAGAAATGCTAGCTAGCTCCTGACGCAAATCTGATTCGTTTCGATAGTTGAAGTAGCGCAGCGAAGCGGCCACGCCTTGGTGCCGATTTTCACTGAGAGCGGTGGGCATGGTGGGAGTTTCTGTGAGGCGAATAGCGTGATCATTTGAAAGCTCGCTAAGTTTTTCGAAAACTCGGTCTGATACTTCCCTTCGTTGGAAGTGAATTTCAGAAATCGTTTCCGGAGCATGCTTCAGGGCTTCCAAAACAGAATGAAGTCCCCAAATCCAAAAATTATTTTTTTTGAAGGTCATCAGATTTTCAACTTATCCGTTTTAGGATTGATTCGACAAGAACTTCGGGGCTCTGGGCATTCAGAATACTGCGACCTATGACGAGCATCTTTGATCCGTTTTTCAATGCATCTTCATAATGCATGACTCTGGATTGATCACCAGCGACCTCTGAAGCATCTATGAAAAGCCCCGGATTAACGCATTGAAGATCTGGAAATGATCTTAAAAGTGCGGGGACTTCAAATGCAGAGGAGACGACGTAGCGTAAGCCGAGGCCGTAGGCCATCGCGACTCGCGAGGAAACGATTTCCGCTAAGGGTCGCAAATCGCCTTCCACCGTGAAATCCTTCTGCTCCATAGAGGTTAGAACGGAAACCCCCAGAATCTCGGTCCCGGATCGTGCCTGGAGCGCTGCTTCGATCATTCGGGGGCCGCTCAGATGAATCGTGAGATAGTCGGCGCCTAGATCAGTCCACGATTTTACGGCATCAGCGACCTGCGAAGGGATGTCATGCAACTTGGCATCAATGAAGATTTTTTTGCCGCGTTTTTTTTGTTTTTCCAGAAAACTTGCCGGCAGATGTGGCAAAAGTCGGAGTCCGAATTTGTAGATAACATTGAATGGTGCCAGTCGATCGGTCCAGATCTCCGCTTCCTCTAGACTTCGAAAATCGAGCGCTACGCAAAGTTCAGCTTTCGAGGATTGGATGGCGCTCAACTCAACTCTCCCTGCTCCAATCCATATTGGCGCAATTTTCGGTGCATGTGACTGCGCTGGATCCCAAGAGACTCGGCGGCTCGTGTAACATTTCCTTCACACTGAGAGAGTCTTTCGCGAAGAACCGCGGTCTCGAATGAGCTACGCAACTCGCGCAAACTACCCTCTGCGGGTACCGTCAAACCCTTCAAAAATTCATTCATAGGGCGAGCACCTCCAGGGAAATCAAGAGGTAGATCTTTTGCGCTTAGATCTTCATTGAGGTCCGAAGAATCGCGAAAGAGAAGAATTTTTTCAAGGCGGTTTCTTAATTCCCGTAAATTTCCGGGCCACGGATAATGTTGTAAGCCGCTGATGAAATCGGGAGCCACCCGGGGACAGGGTCGATCATGTTGTCCGGCCAATAATTTGAGTAAGGACTCCACCATTTCCGGAATTTCCTTCGGTAAACTTCTTAGAGTCGGCAAGGAAAAGGTCATGGATGAAAAGACGGCTCGTAAATCATCGCGGAGTCCGGGATGTTCGCGCCACTCTGCTTCGGTGAGTGAAGTCGATGCGATCACTCGGGTCTTTTTATTGAAATCCGCGGAAGCAAGAAGAGAGGCCAAAAATGCTTGACCCGAGCTCGGCAGCCGCTCCAAATCGCTGAGGTAGAGCACGCCCCCGCGTGCTTCCCGCAATAGGCCTCCGCTACGGGCATCACCGTCGAATGCGCGCTGCCAATTGCTCTCGTCAACCGCTGCACAAGAGAGACTCGAAAAAGTCGAGCGATCGCCTAAGCGTGCATGCAACCATCGGGCCAGATGAAATTTTCCCACTCCGGCTTCGCCCGAAAATAAGACTGGATTGCGAGTGGAGAGAAAAGATTTCTCAATCTTTTTCGCCAGACTTTGATAAGTCTCAGAAACTGCGAACTCGCCTAAGAGATTTCCTTGAAGACTGCGGTTTTCGATTTTAAGTCGCGCAACTTCCGATGCGTTGTTCAAGACCACCAAGACTTTTTCAAGTTCCAGAGGTTTTTCCAGAAAATCAAATGCGCCCAGACGAATGGACTTCAGCGCTAACTCGATGTTTCCGTGGCCCGACATCATGACAATGGAAGAAACAGGAGACTTTTCACGTGCGACCTGGAGTAGCTCCATCCCGTCGCCCTCGGGAAACCAAACGTCAAAGAGGCCTACGTGAATTTCTTCCTTTTGCAAAATTCCCTCGGCTTCACGGGGGCTCGAGGCCGTTAGAACCTCGAAGCCTTCGTCCTTGAGGGCGTAGGAAAGGGAGCTTTGGATGTCGAGCTCATCATCGACGATGAGAATTCTTGTCTTCATGTTGTCGCTGATTCTCAAGGCTTAGCTGCGGAAGTTCAAGGACAAATCGTCCTCCCTCACCCGCTTCGCAACGCACCCGGCCCAGATGTTCAATAGCGATTCGTCGCACAATGGCTAGGCCCAAACCAATACCGGAACTTCGAGAGGTCACATAGGGGTCAAATATTCTCTCCCGCATTGTTTCCGGAATCCCCGGCCCGCTGTCTTCAAAGGCGATGCGTAAAAACTGAGCCCCTCCATTTTCCGCGTCTTCCATAATGATACGAAGGTGCGGTAGCGAGGTGCGCGCCTCAAGCATACTTTGAAGCGCATTATCGGCGATATTCGTAAATAGTCGGCGCATGTATTCGGGATCGGCGGAAACCAAGGCCCCATCCGACACTGCTGGCCGAAGGTCTTCGAAGGTGAACTGGCACTCGGGGTGCATGAATTCGTAATCTTGCAGAAAATCCGAGAGAAGTTTTTTGAGATTCAGTGGGCTCAGCTTCGGTTCAGGAAGTTTGGCGAATTCCGAGAACTCGCGCACCAGATCACGGATCACCTTCACCTGCTTTTGGATCTGACCCACGCATTCCTTCGAAATTGCATACTCATCGCTTCCTTCAGTCAGATTGGGGATCAGCCTACGCTGTAAGCGATCCGCGGAAATTTGAATCGGCGTAAGTGGGTTTTTAATCTCATGAGCTACCCGACGCGCAACTTCCTGCCATGCGGCCAACTTCTCCAAACGCGAGGCATCGGAAACATCCTCGAGAATTACCAACCATCCGATGGGTTGGTGCCGATCATCGTGTATCCAAATGCCCGTTGAACGCACCGCCCGTAAAGTTGATGACCTTCCCAGGCCACGGCGCAATTCAAAGATTCGGTCGAGAGGCTTTCCATCCAGCTGTTTGACTTCAGAAAGCCATTCGGCAATTTCCTCGGTCATGCCTAGCTCCGGGAAGACTTCTCGCCACAATCGGCCAATGGCCGCCTTTTCCATCCACTGTTTTGAGCTGCTGAGGTTGGCGCTCGCTATCTGACTGGAAAATTCCAAGGCCTCGCTGTTGATGCGATGAATTTCCCCAGAAGGACTTAAAACAACGACACCGCGACGAATACTGGAGAGCAAGTTTTCAAGATAGCGCTCGCGTTCCTCGAGCTCCCGCACCAATGAAATCAACTGGGCATTGGCCTCTTCGATTTGGCGACTCTTTTGTCCGACTTCTTCCGCCATCAAATTGAAGGCGGATTTCAATACTTCTAAGTCAGCACTGGTGGACTTCAAGGCCCGCGAAGAATCTTTGGTGGGGATCCGATAGTTCCAACGTCCGGCACGGAAAGCCTCGGTGCCCCGCAGAAGTTCGCTGACGGGCGCCAGAATGCTTTTTGCGACATAGAGTCCGAACCAAATAACGACGAAAAGGACAACTAGAAAGAGTGTGGCGAGAATCAGTGAATAATTGGCTTTGAGCGGAGCCTTCAATGAACGCGTTTTTTGATATCCCAAAAACGAACTGCGAAGATCCAACATGCGGCTCTTAAGTCCCAATGGAACTGTATAACTCAGCACATAGACCCAGCGCTCTGGGGGACTTTGTCCGGGCAATCCGTCGTTGGTGCCTGGCGATTTGATCATGACCGAGGAAAAGTGCTGAACGAGATCACCGTCTCCGAATTGGCGAATGAGACGAAACTCTTCGCCGGTAAACGCGCGCTGCAAACTTTGCGAAGCGGCACGCGGAATGGCCCAACTGGGAAGCGTCGATAAGCGAGCAACCAACGGCGCCTCGAGCTTGGAACGGTACATTTCGATGGCTTCGATGGGATAGCTTTCCAAGACCTCGGTTAAAAGTGGATCATCCGGATTGCCTCTCAAAGTTTCGAGCTTGGCCCCGATGCGCTTGGAAAAAAATGCGAGATTGGACTCGATTCCACTGTAGTGCACGTCGGTGATGGCCTGCGCGTCGTCGAGAGCGGAAAAAACCTGGGTCCCGAACCAGCGATCGAATCCTTCGCGGAGAACATAACTTGAACCCACAAAAAGTATGAGGGAGGGAATCAGAGAAAAGCCGAGCAAAGAGCTCACCAGTTTCCATCGAAGAGAACCACCTAGAACTCCGGAACGATGAGCTAAGTAGGCGCGGAGCACGTTCCTGGAGACGAGAAAGACCAGAATCATGATCAAGAGAACGTTGAAATAGAGGAGACCAAAATAGAGAAGACTTTGTTGAAATCCGTAACCTTGCCCGCCTTTTTCTGTGAAAAAAACCTGCAGAAACAAGGCAATCAAAAAAAGAACGAAGAGCAGAACGGCCACACGCCGTTCCCGTCGGGATTTGCGTCTTTCGAGTTCTTTTTCCAAATCGATCATGGCGCGGAAAAGTCAGTCAAGTCGTAATTCTCAGATCAATCAAGCTGCGGCTGAAAGCGACCGTCCGGCAAGAGAAGGCCGGATACCAATGCCCCTGAACGCATGGCTTCCGAAAGGGCACGAAGATGAGCGGCATGGCCAGCTCGTCGGACCTCGATACGACCCAGTATCGGGGCTCCGGCTAATGCTAAGTCCCCTATTGCATCCAACAACTTATGCGCCGCGAGCTCATTTTCAAAATGGAGCCCCTCTGGATTTACGACGCGTCCACCGTCAAGAAGTACAGCGTTTGTCAAAGCGGCCCCTTTTGCTAGGCCACGATCTTCGAGATCCTTCAATTCGTGTTGAAAACCAAATGTGCGCGCAGGAGCTACCCGTCGGGAGAATTCTTCGCATGCCCTTGAGGGATTTAACCAATCAACGGAAAGTTCCGCAGACTGCTGCCAGCATTCTCCGAAATCAACTTCACACAAGAAATGTGTTCTGGATTCCTCTGAAGAAAGTGCTGGGAGAAAAAGAACTTCTCGATCTCCCTCACGCATTTCAAAACTACGATGAACTTTGAAAACTTTCAGAGGACGTCTTCGCAATGCCTTGGAACCTTCGCGTTCGATGAATTCTGAAATAAATCGAAACCACGATCGAGAGGAGCCTTCCAAAATAGGAAGTTCAAGTGTCTGGAATTCTGAGGAATGAATTAAGGCACCGGCAGAGCGCACGAACACATCTACGCCCTCAAGACCCAACATATGGGCCGCGGCCAAAAAGTGTTCCACCGTGCGCAATTCAAAACGCAGCTGATCCTCGCCACGCAAAACCAAAGCAGTCGATCGCGAAGTACCACTCAAGCGAGTCCAAAGAGCCGGTGACTCGTATCTTTTTTGAAAATGATCGGTAAAAAAACGGATTTCAGAATGATGAGGATTTAAAGAAAGGCGCACCATAAAAGTGCGTCCAGTATGAATGCCCACTCCCGTGAGAACCGAGGAACTTTCCTGCTCGACCTGAAGAGTTTCGCTGAGTTTTCTCACCCTGGGATATTTTAAACATCACGCCCGGGATTCCCAAGCGAATAATTCGACACTTTGAGTGTCTCATTTATGCGACAGTATTTATCAAAAGGGTCCAAGCAAACGTGGAACCTGCATACACTATTGTGCGCAGCTTCTTGCTCCCACAGTCTTTGGAACCTATTCTGGCTCAATGAAACACTCGCTCGTTTTTTCTTTAGGACTTTTGTCTCTGTCAGCCCTCGCCACCGTCACCACCAATTGCTACCCGCCCAAAGTCGCCCGTGACGCGATTCGTGCAGTAGCGATCGTCACCGATCGATCGATGATCACAGACGTGGTTGGTAGCTGCAGCGATCGCTGTCAGCTATGGGCCAACTATCGCAATCACGGCTATTCAGATCACTATGAAGTGACCGTCGAGAGCGGCGAATGTCGAGTAACTTCGCTCAAGCTTATAGGCGCACGTTTACCCATCCGTGAAGCGGACTGACTCCTGGATAGAGCTGAAAAAAATTTATTCTTAGAAAAGCCAACGAACTAGACGTTGGGCGCGAACCCTAGATGCTGGTGGGCGAGCTCAGTGAGGATGCGTCCCCGAGGACTTCGAACAATGAAACCTTCTTTCAGCAAATAGGGCTCCACTGTTTCTTCTAGAGTGCCGCGATCTTCTGCAAGGCTGGCGGCAATTGCTTCGATGCCAGCCGGGCCTCCTTTGAAAAAATCGTTCAAAGTTTTCAGATAGCGTCGGTCCAAAGGTTGAAGTCCACGGCTATCGACTTCGAGAAAATCAAGTGCTGCTTGGATTTCGGCCTCGAGTTCAAAACTCTTAACTTCGGTCGCGCCCTTTACCTGCAGATAGTCGCGAACGCGTGCCAGCAAGCGATTACCGATCCGAGGAGTTCCGCGTGCACGCAGTGCGATCGCAGCCACAGCATCAGCGATCCATTCCACATTCAAAATACCTGCCGAACGCTTCAGAATTTTCACCATATCTTCGACTTCATAAAAATCGAGCGTCATCGGTATGCCGAATCGATCTCGAAGAGGCGCGCTAAGTTTTCCGGGCTGTGTGGTCGCGCCCACCAAGGTGAATCGCTGAAGAGGGACCGTTACGGACTGAGCCGCAGCCCCTTCTCCCAAAACAACCTGAATTTGAAAATCTTCCATGGCAGGATAAAGACTTTCTTCAATTACGGAACCCAGGCGATGAATTTCATCGATAAACAAAACATCACCTTTTTGCACGTTGGAGAGAATCGCTAGCAAATCTACCGCTCGCTCTATGGAAGGAGCTGGTATTTGATGCAGACGTCCCCCCATTTCTTGGGCCAAAATATAGGCGAGCGTGGTTTTTCCTAAGCCCGGAGGCCCTGACAAAAGCACATGATCCAGCGAGCTCCCTCGAATACGTGCCGCTTCCAAAAAAACCTTGAGTTTTGAAGTTACAGCCTTTTGCCCAACGTATTCGGATAGCGTCTTGGGCCGTAAAATATTTTCGGGGACAGATGCACCACGATCAAATTCTTGATTGAGTTCAACGAGGGGCAGTTTCTCTTCGAGATTTTTCACATCATTTTTCATAGATCAATCGCCCCACGCATTCTGAGTTGTCCCCATCGCCGCAGCATCACTTGAAGTTTTTCTGCATCTTCCAATTCAGAAAAATTTGCGCTTTCATTCAGGCACTCTGAATAAAGTTTCAATGCCGCAGAACCTGGCATGCCTAAACCCTCCAAACCCAAACGAATGGAGCGAGGGATCGATCCAGAGAGAGAAGGTGTCTCAATCTCGCCACCCGAGATAGTGCGCGCGGATGGAAGGCTCAAAAGCTTGATCAACTTTTCTTTCTTCTTTCCCAAACCAAATTTTAGGGAATCCAGGGTTTTTGCTCCGAGTCCAGGAATCTTTGGTCCGGTCCAATCACGTCCAACGGTGAGGTCCATCAGACCCCGGGCGCCCATCATTCCCACTGCCGCCGCAGCCGTCTTAGGGCCGATGTCTTTTATATCTTTCACCTCAAGAAAAAGTGATCGTTCTTGCGCGCTCTCGAAGGCAAAGAGAGTTTCCGAATCTTCGCGAAGTACTTGCGCTATAAAAAGTGAAATCAGCTGGCCGGTCGCGAGACGATCACGGAGATGTGATCCGTAGACTTCGATCACATAACCCGCGCCGTATTCGGTGAGAACAGGGATTTGTGCATCCGGTAGAAATGCCGAAAATTCCCGCTGCCAATCGGCGGGCACTTTTGCATTTAGGTAAAAAAGGGGTCCCATCGATTGCGCCATAGTTTCCTCTTAGGGTTCGACCTCTGCGTGAATCAAGGCTGAAGCTCCGGCCGGCGTGCTGGAATTCCCCGCAGTGCGGCAACAACGGTCCAGGCCACAGCCAAAGCATCCACCGCATCATGACTCAACGGGCCAGAGTTTTGAATCAAAGTCGCCAGTTCCGGGAATCGAAAGGATAGAACGCGCTGAACGTCTTCTTTTCCACCTAGACCCATTCCCGATGCAATGCGCTTGATTGCGGTGGGGCTTAGTTCCATCAGGCGCTCATCCGCCTGGGCCAAACTTTGATGGAGAGCCAAACGAATTACTCCACGGGCCTCGCTTAATTTTAGAGCGGATGAAACGTTTTTAAAGGCTACGGCCTTCTCGAGCCCGATCCATCGAGGATTGTGTTGAACGATAAATTTGGAAACGTAGCCATGAAGTCGCTCGAGACGATCGCCGATGGGCGCGTTTTCATCCAGCTTCCAAACTCCCATTTCCTTGATTCGAAAACTCTGGAACGACGGCACTTCTAGAACCGCAAAACCACAACGTCTTAGACCCGGATCAATTCCGGCAATGATCATTTAGGATGATCCCCCTCCTGAAAATCTTAACACCAAAACTCCCAGGAGAAAAAGAATGGCGCCAGCAGCCAGAAAGCCGAGTTCCAGCCGTGGACTAGCGCTTTGGATGCCAACAATGAGAGCGATCCCCGTCACCGAGAGGCCAGAGAACTGAAGAAATTTTCCTAAAAGGGCCAACATGAAATTGGATTCCTATCAAAGACTAGCCCGCCTCGGCCATCGAAATGAAAAAGTTCTAGACGACCGGGGAGCTACTACGCTCGGAACAAATCAAATCAGCTTGAACAAGTGCGCCCTCTTCCACGATGATTTTTTCGGCGACAACGCGACCAAAAATTTTAGAACCACGCAAAACTCGAAATATCCGCGCGCGCACATCGACATCCTGTAAAATCCCTGCGACCGACAACTGATCAACTCGGACTTTTCCGGAAACGATCGCCGAATCCAAAATAAAGAGGCGAGCCTTGGGATCTGTCGAAACAAGAGTCCCCACCCAACGTCCTGCAAAGCGTAAATGACCTGAAAACTGCAAATCTCCCCGACCTTCAAACTGGCTGGAAATCCAGTGCTGTCCTTCTAAGCCTTGGAATGAATCCCAAACAGCCGTCATTTTTTGGCCTCCTGGAGCACGAGGTCGTGTCGCTGGCGTAGCAAGAGCGAACCTCGAACGTCATAAATAAGAAGAGTCACGTGCACGGGCTCTGAACCTGCAGAATCCACGAAATCTCCCACCTTAAATTTCGAAGAAATCTGTTTCCTGCCCTTCAATTCATCTAGAAGATTTCCCTTTTGCGGAAGCAAAGCGTCGCGCGATCTACCGGCTAATGCCGAGGGAAAAGTTAGCAAGCCATGAGTTCCATGAAGTAGCGCGATCCAATAAAGGGGACCACTCGCTCCAACCTGTGATTTGGAATTTCTTTCGATGGTAAATCTCAAATCCCACACCTTCGAACTGGGCATGTAGAGAGAAGTTACTTTTGAAACAGTGATTTCATCAGATTCCAAGGGGACATCGTCCAGACTCGGGAGCATGGCAACTGAAGCATAATCAAATGAAAGACTTGGCTCGGTCAATTGGCCCGAAGCGCCCCTCAAGCGAAAACTTTGCAAGCGGTCTTTGAGTGAGCGGATTTCCTGTCGTGAAAGCGAGAGATCACGGTCGAGTCGGCTCATTTGCCATCGAGTCCAAACCCATCCGATCAATGATATTGCGGCCACCAAAAAGACTAGAACCAGATAGGTTAGCAATCGCCGTAGCGCAGGCCACGACGCGCGCATGCCAACCCAGTGGCCATCATTTCTGAGAACAAAGACGTCCCACAAACGACTATCTTTTTGTTTTTCATCATTGATTTCAACTTGCATGGGACTTCACAAAATCTTCACACTCCAAGGGCTCAAAATCCAGTAGGGTCTTAGATTAGGAACGCACTGCGTTATTTTTTGAGGTATTTATGGCTGAACGTCAAGATGAAGAGTCACAAGAAGATAAACCAAAGAAAAAGATACCCCTTCTCTATATTGCTATAGGACTTCAGGTCCTATGTCTCCTAGGAGCTGGTGCCTTTTTAGTCAGCGCCACCCTCAAAATCGATAAACCCAAACTATCCAAATCAAAAATGATGGAGCGCGCGGTTACCGCCCTGCGTGATGATCTCGCACAAGTCCAAATGGTTCCTTTGGAAGAATTCACTGTAAATATGGGCAGCTCTCTTGGGGTGATCCAAGCTAAAATTCATGTCGAAGTTTCGAATTCAGAAACCGCTGCTGCTTTGGCGGCACGCATGCCCATCGTAAGAGCACGAATTATCGATTTATTATCCCGCCAAAAACCAAAAGGCCTAAGCCGCATTCAAGGCAAGCTTCAATTGAAGGATGCCGTTCGTGAAGTGCTCAATGACACTCTTGTCAGTGACCATCGGGGCGCATCCAGCGGAGTTGTCCGTGATATCTTTTTCGTCGATCTGATTTTGATGTAGTCCGAGACATTTCGCATTTCACTTGTCGATCGAAGAGAGAGACCCTAAGCTCTAGGGCGGCTTCTATGCGAAAACCCCTACGTCGATCGAAAATCGTTTGCACCATAGGTCCCGCCGTTCAATCCATTGAGATGATCCGCGAATTAATCTTGGCCGGCATGGATGTCGCCCGACTTAATTTTTCCCATGGCTCACACGAGATCCACAAAGAATCCATTCAGCGTCTTCGCCAGGCTTCAAAAGAACTTGGAATCGAAATCGCCGTGCTCGGTGATCTACAGGGCCCCAAGATTCGCGTTGGCAAGATTGAGGGTGCTAACCTCTTATTAAAAGCAAACGATGCACTCTTTTTTTACGGTGTCGAATCGACTCACGGATTGCCGATCGCTCGCGGAACTCAGGATTCGCCGATCGCAATCAGCTATCCGAATTTGGTTAAGGATTTAAGACCGGGCGACATACTTCTTTTTGATGACGGCATGGTTCGGATGAAGGTAGCTCGCGTCTACGCGGATACTTCGCTACTGGAGGCGACTGTCGAATTTGGTGCAAAACTGGGAGAAAACAAGGGCGTTAACATGCCCAACGCGAAGCTCTCTGGCCTGGGGATCACGGAAAAGGATTGGGAAGACATTCAGTTTGGCATTCAAGAGGGAGTAGATTTCTTTGCCCTAAGTTTTGTGCGCTCGCATCGGGAAGTAAAAAACCTCAAAGAGCTGCTTCACAAAAAGAAAAGTGGCATTCATGTCATTGCGAAAATCGAAAAACCCGAAGCCGTCGAAAACATTGATGCCATTCTCGAAGCTGCCGATGGCATCATGGTCGCTCGCGGAGATCTCGGCGTCGAGATCGGCAATGAACAGGTCGCCGTCGCACAAAAGTTTCTAATTCAAAAAGCCCGCCTGAGTGGCAAGCCAGTCATTACAGCCACCCAAATGCTAATGAGCATGGTCGAAAATCCAACTCCTTCCCGAGCAGAAGCCAGTGACGTTGCCAACGCAGTCCTGGATGGTACCGATGCTGTAATGCTTTCCAACGAAACGGCGACCGGCAAGTATCCCATCGAATCAGTTGCAACCATGGCAAAAATTATCGACGGCGCTGAAGACTGGATCCGAAGTTCACTGGCCTCGACTGAGACTCCCCTATCTCAAGAACCGGACAAACTTCTGACTCTTACGGAAGCCATCGAAATTTCCGCCGCGCGTTTAGCAGATCGATTGGGAGCGCGTGCGATCGCGACTTTGACCCGCAGCGGTCTATCAGCCCGCCTACTGGCTAAATATCGTCCACGAGTTCCCATTCTTGCTTTTGCAGAAAACTCCCGCGTGCGTTCGCAACTTGCGCTCACATGGGGAGTTTATGTCATACCATGGGAAGAAATGCCGTCGATGGATCACACGGTTTTTGATGATCTCCTGCGTGAATTAAAGCGTCTGGGGCTGATTGAAACCACGGACAAAATTGTTGCTACTGCCGGAATTCCTACATCGTTGAAGCAAGGTACAACGAATACGATTGTGGTAAAATCACTGGCAGATAGTTAGTGCCATGAAGAATATTTTCAATTTACTCAGCTTATCTTCCCGCAACTTTTGGATCTTGATGCTGCTCTTGGGTACAGTCAGTATTTTTGGTCCCAAAGGCCTCTTTCGGCTTCTTGTCATGAAGCAAGAAGTTTTGAGACTTGAGACTGACGCTGCAGAAATCAGCATGCAAATTGCTCGGCTTGAGAGAGAAATCGCTGATTTTAGACAGTCGACCATGGCTCAAGAGCGTGCAATTCGTTCTGAGTTAGGTCTTCTTTTGGACCACGAGTGGAGTGTTGAGTTCCCCACCCTTCAAAAAGACAATCCCTGAGGTTTCAGATGAACCTTCGTCTTTCAGCACTTTTTCTTCTTTTCATTTCGAGCTCGATTTTTCTCGAAGGTTGCAAGCCTATCAAAAAGCTTTTTCGCAGCCGAAGTCCTAAAAAATCGCAGAGCGCCCCTAGCAATGATGAAACTTCGGTCGCTATTCTTTCTCTAGATCCGCGGCTCACGACCTTGATTCCCGAAATCGAACGATCACTTCTTTTGGGCAATCCTGAAGCCGGAGAAATATATTTCAACCCCGGCCGCGAGCGCGAATTTCTACCAACCACCGGGTCTCTTCCTGTGATTCGTTTTGCAACCGAAAATGCTAATTTTCCCCTAGGACAAGTTGAGGATTGGCTGAAAACGTCGGCTCCGGGTCAAGGCCTCCGACTTCATTTGAAACTTCGTAAGCCGCTCATTATCCCTCGCTCCTACCGAGAACGATTCCCATCACAACAGGCCCCCTCGGCAACTCTCTTACGAGCTCTTTACCTGCGGCTCAAGAATGGGATTCAGCCCAAGAGCTATGCACTATCACTTCTGGAACCGCAGTCTCCGCTAACCGCCGCGGAAGACCCGCGCCTTCAAAGTCTTCCTGTATTCTTTCAGTTACTACGAAGTTCAACACTAGAGGGAACGCTGGAGGCGGCCTGCCAACATCTTGCTTCTCACCTGGCCGCCGCTCAGCTCCTACAAAAACTCTATCCCGAGAACTCTCTCCGCATCGATTTGGATTGTGTGTACCTTTTACAGCAAAACGATAGCGAGAAACGCGAAGCTGAGGGGAGTCTTGAGATCATGAACTTGGCCTTCCCATGGGTCGCCGCCGGAACCAAGAATTTCCCTTTTAAGAATCTCGATAGTTTTTTTGAGAGCGAGTCCTACCTGCTTCCGAAGAAAAAATAGTGCGTGGCAACAAAGTCCCTAGGGCTTTTGTTTTTAGGGGAGAATCAGTGATAAGATTTTCCTCAGACTTAGTATGAAAAACTCTCAACGCCTTCACCCAATTTTCTTTTTAGTCTTCCTATTGTCCACTGTTAGTTTTGGAAAATCCTTCCAGACTGACTTCCTCCGCTTTAATTTGCCCGAGGGATGGTCCTGCGTGAAAGAAGAAATCGATTGGGTGTGCCAACCGGATTCCCTAAAGCAACGCTCTGAAGCTCTGATGGTCGTAGTCGTGAAGGCCGTAAATGAAATCGATGACACCTTGGAGAAATACGAAAGCATTTTGAAGGAAACTCGTGAATTACGAGATTTGGCTCAGAAGGAATACACAAGCCAGGTAAAATACGTCAGCAGAAAAAAAATAAAAGACCGCGAGTGGGTGGACTCCCTCCATCTTGGCTCGGAAATCCCCGGATTCTACACGCGCTATTTGGCCTCAATTAATCAAAAGGTTGCGGGCCTTGTGACTTATTCCATCGCGGAAAGTGTCTACCCAAAATATGCCGAAGTGCTCAATGCCATGATCGATAGCTTCGAACTTGAATTCAATGAAAAAGCATACAACGAAGCCATGGCGGCCGACCCCAGCATGTTGCCACGCGGTGGCCTGCTTGGAAAAGCCACGCGCGGCGCCCCCACCCCAGGTGACGAGGACGACGCACCCCAAATTCCCACCGAGGAAGGTTTTGATCCAATACAGGTGGGAACTCTATTGGCTGCCGGTGCCGCCATCGCATTCATCTTGTGGCGTCGTCGTAAGCAAAGCTAAATATGAGCCATCAGGTCAACTACCTCGCGTTGATGCGAGACCGGAAATTTGCGCCCGTCTTCTGGACTCAATTTCTGGGAGCCTTCAATGACAATGTCTTCAAGACTGGAATCACCATGCTCATCGCTTTTGGCGACGGGCATCCTTTTGTAGAAAATCGCGAATCCGGCGTCTCGCTTGCGATGGGGATCTTTATTCTTCCTTTTTTCCTTTTGTCTGCCTACGCCGGACTTCTTTCTGACAAATTTTCAAAGGCTCGTCTCATGCGCGCCACAAAGATTTGGGAAATTTTTGTGATGCTTATTGGTTCAGTTGGATTTCTGACGACGAACATGACACTCTTGTTCATCACGCTGTTTATGATGGGCGCTCAATCGACTTTTTTCGGGCCAGCAAAGTATTCCATTCTTCCCGAAGTACTTGATAAAGATACGCTCATGGCTGGGAACGCTCTGGTTGAGTCGGGAACTTTTGTGTCCATACTGCTGGGTCTCATAGTTGGAGGCGCAGTTGGAGATCTCCGATTGCTCTCAGCGATTGTGATCCTCATTGCGGTTGCTGGCTATCTTGCTTCACTCAAAATTCCAAAACTCGGAGCCAGAAGTCCCACACTCAACATTCGCACTGATCCCTTCCGCCCAACTTTTACGATTCTCCTTAATGTGGCCCGCCACTCCGTCCTTCTCCAAGCCATCCTCTCGATCTCTTGGTTTTGGCTGATGGGTGCGGTGATCCTCAATATTCTTCCGACATTTGTAAAAGAGGTCTTGGGTGGGAATGAAAACACGGTGGTCGCATTCTTAACCGTTTTCACTTTTGGAATCGGGGCTGGATCAATCCTCTGTGAACGCTTTTCGAAGGGTCGCGTTCGGATGCGCTCGATCATTATCGGAGCCGTAGGAATGTCAGCAACTTTAGGTGATCTTTATCTTGCTTCACTGAATCTACCGGCATTTTCCGATCCCTTCGGTGCCTTCAAAGATTTTCGTGGGCTTCGTATTGCTTTCGACATGCTGCTCTTTGCGGGCTTTGCTGGACTCTTCACAGTGCCGGTTTATACCGTTTTGCAGCAACGATCGCCGGAGGACTCGCGATCGCGATACATTGCAGGCAACAACATCGTAAATTCCTTTTTAATGGTCGTTGGAAGTGTCGCATTGGTTGGTCTCTACAAGCTCGAATTCAATTATGCTGATATTTTTCTTATACTGGCACTGTCCAACTTGGTCGTGGTGGCCCTTATTTTTGGCGGCCGCAAACAACGCATTTCGGATTAAAACTGCGGCAAAAAATAGGTACATAATTTCAACGCTTTACAGTCTTAGGTAGCCCATGAAATTTGCCGATAAGTCCGATGTAGATCTATGCAGAATCGTTCACTATTTTTTCTGGCCTTCGCAGTCTTGATGTTATGGCCACGGCTATTCGAAAACCAAAGAAGTGCTGATCGTCGACCGGCAGAAGAAGATCCCGTTGAAATCCGTCTTAGAATCTATCCCGATCGAGGCCTTTTCCCAGAGGAATCTCGCTTCTTTGAGGAAATCGAGCGGCAAGCTGGCGATTTCTACCAAGCATTCGAAACTGAAATGCCAGGCATGAATCAGAGCTCCTTTCAAACTTACACGCGTTGGGGCGTCGAAAAATTTCGACGTCTATCAAATTGGAAGGAATTCCTTATTAAGTCCTCTAAAACTGTTGGGATTGCTTTCGTAGCTGGAAGCATGCTCAGTACTTTGGTGGGAATCTTAGTTGGCTGCTTCTATGACAAGGCTTTGGGCGCCGCCATTCTTGCCTTTCCCGGAGGTTTCGTAGCAGGAAGCGTGGCGCTTTTACCTAAAGTTCTTCATCGATATTATCAGTTGATGCAGAAGATAGATTTGCGAAAGATTCCACTTCTAAACCGACTAAAAAAGGAAATTCTTGGCTTTGATGAGGGAGCACATGCGTTCACTTTTATTTACGATGACCTAGAGACTGAAGCCCACAATCTCATCAGCGTTCACGTTTTGGATCGTGCGCATGCTCGCAATCATGCCTTAAACACCCTTGGAATCGAGGACCTCGAAGAAATTGTGCGGGCCAGTGGAAAGCGAGGCGAGATTTTCCTTTATTCTAGCTACTACGATCGATCGAAGGCTCGCAGTTATGCATTTAAGCTTCTCGTTTACATACAGAAGGATGAACTGTCGCGAGCTCGCCTAGTTGAAGTCATGAGATCAAATTTTAAAGCAGAAGCTCAGTCACAAATGCAGTCCGTATTGGTCTCTTTTGCGAATTTAAAGAGAGAATGTCAGGAATTGCGTTCTGAACTTTTCAGCATGGCCCAAAAATACAAAAGGGTCCGGTGGGACCACAGCCGAGATGCCCACCTGCTCCTCGAAGATAATTTGCAAAAACTCCGCCGATTTGAATCCCACATTCAACAAGCCGAATTTTTATATCTCGATGCCCTCTCGCGAAAGAACCCTTACGATTTAACAGAGGACTTTAAACTTGTCGGATCGGATCTAAGGACTTACCGAGAAATTCTCGACGAGCTAAGAGCCTGGGAACTGGATGCGGGAAAAATTATCCATTGGACTGTGGTTCAGGAGAAAAGCGCAAATCTAAAGCATCTTGGATCCAACATCATGGTACCGCGGGAAGCCCAACCAGATTCCTGTAGATTGGCCTCAGAGAAAATTCTTAAATCGCTTGCTCCGTAAAAGTTACTATTTGCCAATCACGGTTTGAATTTTAAGCAACAGCGCCTGTAATGAGAACGGCTTTTCAAGAAACTCCAGACCGCGGCCTAAATAATTTCTATTTTCTAAAACATCATCCGTATATCCGGAAAGAAAAATTACCTTTTTATCTGAGTAAAGTTTCCAGATTTCAGCGGCCATTTCCGGTCCACCCATTTCAGGCATGATCACGTCGCTAATGATTAAATCAAATCTTCCCTCCAGGGACTGAGCCAAGCGCAATGCCGCCACACCATTGTTTGCTTGATGAACTAGATATCCCTTCGACTTTAGATAGGCCGCGAGAGGTTCCCGCAGATCATCTTGATCCTCGGCCAAAATGATAGTTTCACCCCTGCCACGTCTTGGTTCTATGGGTTTCGCCGAACTAAGCGCTTCAATCGCTTGATCTGACCGAGGTAAATAAATTTTAAAGGTCGTACCTTTGCCGATTTCACTATAGACCCAAATTGCGCCATGATTCTGCTCGACGATTCCGTAAACTGTCGCAAGGCCAAGTCCAGTTCCCTTGCCAATTGCCTTAGTTGTAAAATAGGGTTCGAAGAGCCGAGCCTGAGTCGCCGGGTCCATTCCAATACCCGTGTCTTGCACCCGCAACAATACGTAGTCACCAGGACTGATCTTCATTAGTCCGTGAGCGAGCCCCTTATCGACAGTTTCATTCGAAGTTTCAATTAATATTTGCCCACCATGGGGTATTGCATCCTGTGCGTTCAGGACCAAATTCAAAATCACTTGTTCCATCTGTCCTGAATCGACGATTGTAGATTTTAAATCTGATGCTAGTTTCGTTTTCAATTGAATATCTTCGCGCAAGAGACGACGAAGCATTGTCTGTATTTCCTCGACAATTGAGTTCAAATTTACGGCCTTCGGTTGCAACACTTGGTTTCGACTGAAAGCCAAAAGCTGCCGAGTGAGCCTTGCGGCTCTTTCAGCTGAACGCGTGATTTGTTCAATTCCGCTTCGAAGCGTTGAATCAATAGTTTCGAGCTCAGAAATCATTGCGGTTTGAGTTAAAATCGCCGCCAATATGTTGTTAAAATCATGCGCCACGCCACCCGCGAGCTGCCCCATCGCTTCCAATTTTTGGGACTGACGCAATTTTTCGAGCTGAGCTACTTGCTCGGTCCGAGTCGCTAGTTCTCTTTTAAGCCCCCCACGCTCCATTCCCTCTCTGCGTAGTCGCACAAAATCGGTCACGTCTTGAACACTATGTATGATGAAACGAAGCTCCTTTTCAGGCCCAAAGACTGGAAAATTGGCAGAACTCCAATGACGCTCCTCGAATTTATTACTGCCTGGTATGGGAATGTCGTATTTTTGAATAGCCATCACGTCCGGCTCTTTGTTTTTTAAAACCCGATTCAAAGAGGCATTTAAATTTTCAGTTCCGGAGGAATCCGGATCTTCCGGATTATCGGGAAAGACTTTGAAGAGATTTTTTCCAAGAATATCTTCCCGCTTCGTATTTGTTGCAGCCAAATAGGGGTTGCTCACCGCAAAAATTGAAAAATCCGGCTTGAGCACCAGATAAAGTCCCGGGGCTGATTCAAAGAGCGTTTTGAAGTCATTTTCATGATGAACATCGCTCATGGGTCCCTTTCTTTTATTTTAGCAATCGACAATGTACAAGCCGAGACAAAACAATTTTTAATTGTTTACTTGGTGGTTCGCAGCATCGATCTCGAAGTGCCGGTCAATTCAAAATAATCGGATCGAGAAAATGTGAAGCGCCGCCGCAAGCAATCTCAAGATTTGTAGCATGCAGGTCTCCTAATTGATTTTTTTATCGTCCATTAATTTTTGCGAAAAATCCACAGTGCCCAGCACCTGCTCAAGTGCAACCCAGGAGAGATTTTCTTCAAAAATAGATTCTAGATAATTTTTTCGAGCCATCACGTTTTCGCCCAATACTTCCAAAAGATCTTTAGCTTTTACGGTTCCAAAGAAAAATCCAGAATAGGAGTCGCGAAAAACGCGATCCGAAGAATCATTGGCTTCTTTTCTGAGCTTTCGACGATCGCGATTGAAGTTGAAATCTCGAAATTTTTGTTCAACTTCCGCAGAGAGGCCCATTCGAAGATACAAATTTCGAGCTTCAATTTTGCGCCACTCCGCGCGGGCCATTGAAAGTTTCGCGCGCTGCTCGGCAGAAAAAGGATGCCAGCGGAGCCCGATACCAAAAACCACTTCTGCGCGATTAAAGGGATCGTTGGCAAAAGCGGATTCCTGATCTTCGCGATTAGGAGCTTTTGCATAAGTTCCCTGCAAAGCCGCATAAATCATCGGCATGCCTTTACTGGATTCAACTTCAGCCAAAAGCCGCCGGGCCTCCTCCTCGGATTTCAATGCCTCGTATTCGGGCCGCGAGGATTTTGATTTTTCTAAAAGCTCGCTGAGATCCGGAATTTGTCGTTCGACGACTTGAAGATTGGCTCGATCCCAACGCGGAGACTGGGATCCGAAGACACCCAATTTCCATGCCATTGCCATGCGCGCAAGCTCCTGCCCTTTTTCCGCCTCGGCCTTGCGCACTCGAGCCTCAACTAGATAACCGCGCAGGCGATCCAGATCGCCAAGAGTGGGCGCACCGGCGCTTTTCTTTCGACGACGCTCCTCTCCGGTTTTGAGAGCCTTTTGCAGTTCACCTTCGACCTCCTCGGCCAGCTCGCGCATTTCGAAGGCAAACTGATAACCATAATAATATCGAGCAACTTCTGTGCGTAGTGCCCAGCGTTCACGTTCGAGAAGGGCCTTTTCTCCCTGGGTCCCGAGCTTTGCCGCGTTCACACCTTTCCTTACAGTCGCCCAATGAAGGAGCGGCTGCACAACTTGCAGTTTCCCCTCGAAAGCAACGTTCCAATCACCCCAGTCGGTTGTTGAGGAAAGAGCATCTCCCTCGACAGCAGGCGAAGGTCCAGCCACTAAATCAGCTTGCACGATGGGATAAAAATGAGAGCGCGCCAGATCTTCACGAGCTTCGGAAAACTGAACTTGAACTTCCTGTGCTTTCAACTGCGCACCTTCCGAGGCGGCTGCTTCAAAAAAGGCTTCAAAACCCATGCGAGGCATCGCGGGGGCCTCGGCCCCAGACTCTACTGAAAGAAAAAGTGCTAGGAGAAGAGGCGAGCTTGAATGCCAATTGCGCATTCGTCTCATGATTTTTTAGCCCCAGGTGCGGCATGAGTTCCCTCGCCCGACGTGCGCGCGGGTGCATCAGATTCACGAAGCTTTAGCCGCATACGATCGATCACTTCGTCCAAAGTTTTTTTCTCTAAAATTTGCGAAAACTGGCGGTGTAAATTGGTCGACACCTGCTCGCCCTCTAAAATTGCGTCCACAATTTTTGCCTGAGCTTTTGAGGAGGAATAGATCAACTCGATTTCAATGGAGCGAGTCACGATGTCGCCCTTCTTCTCGTATTCATAATTTGTCTCGGCCTTCACGTTCGCAGGACGACCTGGGATGGGAGAAAATTTGATTTCTTCAACCTTGGAATGTATCCGCTTTGCGCGGGGATAAAGAACCTTTTCAACAAGCTCTCTTAAGACTTGCAAAAATTCATCTCGTTTCGCCTTGGTTGTCTTTTGCCAATGAATACCCAAAGCTTTTCGAGCCAAAGCTTCAAAGTCTACAGACTTAGATAAGCCTTGAACGATCTTTCGCCGTTCTTCGAGATCACCGTTCGTATTGACGTTTTCGGAAAGTTTTCGAAGGTCCTGCAAAAAGCGACTCGCCTTCTCGACATTGCTTTGCGAGCTGGCGGGAAAAGACACCGTCAGAAGCACAATTAGAAAGAGTCTTTTCAAAAACATCTTTGAAACCTCCTAAATTTCTATGCAAATGAAATGGGAATCCCGGCCAGAAGGACATAAAGTAAAATCACGCTTCCCGTCCAAAAAGGAATCTTAGCATTGTCGTCCCACTGTGAAGGCCAAGCCTCGGCAACAGTGGCGACCAAGCCGCCCAATACACTGCACGTCAGCACATGATACCATTGGGGTGAGACCCAGCTACCATCTGCAGTCAGAATTTTAGCCCAAGGTCCGCTCCAAGCGACTAATCCGGCAAAGGCCGCAGCCAAAAATCCAGCAAGTGATCCCTCGACTGTCTTTGCTCCCAATGAGGCAGGGATTCTGCGGTCTTCAGGAATAAAAAATGTAAAAACGCGGTTCCAGGTTTTTTTCCCGTAACGCACTCCCACGATTCCTGCCACCGGATCCATCCAGGCCAGTGTCAGCACGGCCTGAACGGCGATGACCTTGGGAAGCATCACAAAGGCCCACCACATACCTAAGAGATAAAAAAGCTGAGCACTGGGTGCTCCCTGTTCCTCATCTCTCATCAGAGGACCGTAAATTTTCAAGATCCATTGATTGAGAGGTCGCCAGGAAATGCGCAAAAGGTCGATCACGATACCAATGAGAGTTCCGATCGTTAGCAAAACTATCGACTGTTTCCGCCCGAGAACTTCAAGAAAAAGAAATACGACTACGGTCCCCGACAAAACATGAAAAATTTTTCGACTCAAATGATCGTCAAAACGGGTCTTGGAAATTTTAACGATTCGGGCCGACAAAACGCTGCGCCCCCTTACGAATCTTCACGAATGGAGAAAGACGATAGATCACCCTTCCCTTGGCGAATAATCATAGGCTCGGGAGTTGTGAAATCAATCACTGAGGAGGGTTCGGCTGCAACGGGCCCGCAATCCAAAATCAAGTCGACTTTTTTTGCGAAAAACTTCTGAATTTCATGCGAAGTCTGCAGCGGAGCACCGTCCGGGGTTGCGCAAGAAGTGCCTATAATCGGATGGCGGAGAGCGCGAACCAGAGCCAGGGCCACCGGATGATCAGGGATGCGAATACCAACACTGCTTCGGCGGCTGACCAAAAGCCGTGGCACCATCTTTGTTGCCGGTAAAACGAAGGTGAAAGGTCCGGGCAGCAGGCGTCGCATACTTCGGTAGGCTTTATTATTTACCACCGCAAACTGGCTTAGATCGCTCAGATCAGAGCAAATGAAACTCAAGGGATGGGCCTTATCTCGCCTCTTTAAGGCATAGATTCGATCAATTGCTTTTTTATTATAGAGATCACAGCCAATGGCGTATCCCGTATCTGTCGGAAAAACAACGATTCCACCACGTTGGAGTAGAGCGACACTCTGGTCGATGCTTCGTTGAGACGGGGTGGGAATGTGAACTTCAACAATCATGATGTGCTTTCCTATTTTTTAACACAAAGGGAGCAGGGCTAAAATGCACCTTTGCGCTTTTGACTTGGCCCATTCCGTCTTTGGTGGCACTGTGCCAAACAATCGGACACGTCTTAAACCATGAATGATATGGATGAAAGCGACAAAGTTTCTTTTTTTAGCCACATCGGCGGAGCCTACGTCGGGGGCACTTTGATTGATTTTCTTTGTGGGCGCTTTAAATATTTTCCTAAAGAAGAATGGATCCGCCTTATTAATGTGGGCGATGTTCGCGTCAACAATCAGCAAAGTGAGCCCGGGATGATCCTTAAAGGGGCCGATCGAGTTGAATACCGAGCTAAGTTGCGTGCGGAACCCAAGGTGCCCACGAATATTCCGATTCTCTTCGAGGACGAGGACCTATTAATCGTCAATAAACCTCCGCATATTCCCGTTCACCCGACCGGTCGCTATCTGCGCAATACGCTGATTCACGTTCTTCAAAAAATGCGAAAAGATCAAATGCTGATTCTGTCCCATCGATTGGACCGCGAAACCAGCGGCGTTTGTGTTCTGACGAAAACGCGCCTTGGAAAAGAAAAAATGTATTGGCAGTTTTTCAATTCGGAGGTCGAGAAAACTTACTGGGCCTTGGTATGGGGAAAGCCTCATCCGCCTGCGGGAACCATTGATGTTCCTATGGGCGCGCCCGCAGAAGACGAGCGAAAAAGCCGCATTCGCATCAAGCAAATGGTGAACGTCAAAGGCGGAAAAACTGCCAAAACTAAGTACCGTCTTTTAGGCACTAAAATCGTAGAAGCCCCCGAATGGACCCCTCCCCCTTGGCCCTCTCTTGAAAAAACTCGCAAGATCGATACGGGCGGTCCCTGGCCCATTTCCCTGCTGGAGTGCCGTCCCATCACAGGCCGCACCAACCAGATCCGCGTTCACCTTGCTCATCTAGGTTTTGGGATCGTGGGCGATAAACTTTATGATCCCGAGGAATCTGTATTCATGCGTTTCAAAGAGGGATCGGGCAAAGACCCTGAAAAAACAGTGGCTTATATCTCCCCAGAGCTTCGTCGAAGACTCGTCTTGGATGCTCATGCCCTGCACGCGCGTCGCCTTCGCTTTCGTCATCCTCGGACCTCGCAGTGGATGACAGTCGAGGCGCCGGCCCCTAAGTCTTGGGTGGGACTTTATTCCCCACCAAAAGCGGAAAAGTCCAGTTGATTCTCTAGAACGATTTTGTTAACCCCAATGGGTTCTGAAAAAAGGAATTGAGGAAATATGTCAGGAAACCTGAGAACTTACGAAACTGTGGTCATCACCAAGGTCGACATGCCTGAAGAGACATTCAAGACACTGATGAGTCGTTGCAAAACGGCTATCACTGATTTGGGCAAGGGCGAGGTCGTCATGGAAGACGATTGGGGCCTAGCAAACATTGCCTTTGAAATTAAAAAAGAACCTCGTGGACGTTGGACCTATCTTCGTTACAAGGCAGCTCCTGTTGGCGTCGACGAAGTTCTGCGCACCTTGAAAATTAATGAAGGCGTGCTTCGCTACATGACAACAAGAACCGAAGCGGATGCAAAAAACTACGAAACTTTGCGCGCCAATATGCCAAAGGAACTTGTCGATCGTGACAAACCTCGCGATTGGAAAGAAGACCGTCCCCGTCGTGGCGGCGGACATCATCGTGGCGGCGGCGGATTCCGTCGTGATCGCGACCAAGGCGGTTACGTCAATAACAACAATAACAACAGTGGAGACGTCCACGCTCCAGCACCTCAGCAAAGTGCTGACGCTCCGAAGTCAGAGGAGTGATTCAGATGAAAATTATTTTAGAACGCAGTTACATGGGTCTTGGCGAAGCGGGTGATTTGGTAGAAGTTCGCAGTGGTTACGCGCGGAATTTTTTACTTCCGCAAAAGATCGCTGTAACAGCAACGGCACAAAACATTCGCGTCTTCCAAGATAAGTCGCGAAAGCTTCAAGAGAAAAAAGAACTCGATCGCAAGTCAGCCAAGGAACTTTTGGCTCAACTCGAAAAAGTTTCTCTCACGATTCGTAAACGTATCAGTGAAGACGGCCGACTCTATGGTTCTGTGACAACCAAGGAGATCGAAGAGGCTTTCTTGGCTAAGGGCGCAACTGTGGATCGCCGACAAGTGGTATTGGGCCAACAGATCAAGATGATCGGCGAGTATACGATTCTTGTAAAACTCGTGGGTGGCTTGAAGGCTTCGGTTCCATTGAAGGTCGAAGGAGAGCTTTCCAAAGAAGCTCCGACCGCTGAAGCGAACTGAGAGCATTTTTAAGTTAAATAAAAAGCCTTTGTCCTCGTGATGAGGGCAAAGGCTTTTTCTATTTTGACGCAGCCCCCACGAACTACGACTAGCCTTGGTATCGTGGAAAGTATTTATGAGTTGAAGTCCGAACGATGATTGCTAATGATGGTGGTAGAGATGGCCTTTGAGATTGTGGGGACGGATGATTCTTCTTCGAGTTCGAAAGGCGCTCGTTTTCGTCGTCGCGATTCGAACAGCGAGATGGCTTTTGCTCCCGGAGAAAAACCCCACGACGTTGAAACAGAAAAAGCTGTTCTTGCTGGCATTCTTCTTTTCAACGAGGTGCTGAACGATATTCAGTACATTCTAAAGGCTCATGATTTTTTCCTGCCCTCGCACCAAGCAATTTATGAAGCCGTGAAGCAACTGGCTTTCAAAAACCGTCCTGTTGATTTGACGACGCTCATGGGAGCTTTGCGCGAAAGTGGAAAGATCGACCTCGCAGGTGGCGCATCCTATTTGGCAGAAATTGCGCAAACACCTGCCACTTCCAGCCATTCCGTTGAATACGCACAAATTGTCGCGGATTTATCATGGCGCCGCCGACTTCAAGACGCGGCCCAAGCCGCGCTAGGTCTTTCGCTCAGAGCAGGCGACACTCGAGAAATTGCCCAGGAAGTTGAAAAACGCATTTTCGATGCGGCCCAAGAACGTAAAACAACACAGATGGTGAAGGTCAGCGAACTTCTCTCTGATGTGATCGAAGAGTTTGAGAAACGTGCTGACAGCGGCGGAGTTCCGGACCCCACAATTGTTCCAACAGGTTTTCGTGATTTGGATGAATGTTTGACTGGCTTTCGTCCAGGACAATTGATCGTACTTGCTGCCGGGCCCGGCACCGGAAAAACGGCATTGTCTGTCAACATCATGCACAATGCTGCTGTTAAACAAAAAAAGACGATTCTCTTTTTTTCGCTTGAGATGACGCAAAAGGAAATTGTCGAACGGATGATGTCTTTTTCGGCAGGAGTGGATTCTACAAAATTGCGCAAAGGAAACTTGAGCCCCGAAGATTTCAACAATCTTTATTACGCAGCCGATGAATTGAATTCGGCACCGCTTTATATCGATGATCGATCGCTGGTAAGCCCATTTGATATCTTGGCCCAGGCACGAAAGCTGGTGTCGAGTTTGAGACTTGCGCAGTCGGATGCTCGATTGGATATGATCGTGGTGGATTATATTCAGATCATGAAGGCTGGTTCCCAGACCGAGAGTCGCTCGGTTGAGGTCGCACAAATCACAGGTGGTTTAAAGGCTATTGCTAAGGAACTTAATGTGCCGGTACTTGCCCTGAGCCAGCTCAACCGCCAGCGTTCTAAGCGCGAAGGGTCGCCTGAATCCAAGAAACCACAGCTTTCGGATTTGCGTGACTCAGGTGCGATTGAACAAGACGCTGACGTTGTGATGTTCATCCATCGCGAGATGGGTTCCGAGGTTGATTCTCGCGCACCGTCAGAGGCCGAAATCATTGTCGCCAAACACCGCGCCGGCCCCACCAAGACCGTAAAACTCACATGGCTGGGAAGCCAAACTCGTTTTACGGATTGGGCACCTGCCAGTTTTGCGCCACCCGAGTTCATGGATCTCCCGCCTCCGGGTGATTTTTCGCGCTAAACCCTGACGACCTAACAGCTGCCGATGCACTCTAATGTATCGGGCCTAATTGTCTTGGATTTCCTCTCTCGGTTAATTCTCAATCCACAAGACCACGGGGATTCACCACGTGAATCCGCATTGAAATTCAGTTCGCACTGAAGTTCGGATTTCATTTTCGACTGATTACAAACTGCCGTAATAGAATTTGCTTTTCCCTCGGAAAAATACTGTAAATTCCAAGCGAAAAAGTCCAATATCGTAATTTCCTTCTTTCCTCCAAAGGTAAAGCTTTCGCAACCGTTGCTTTTGGGCAATTTTTGCGAGCCGATGGTCATCAACTGATTCATCAGTTCCAACTTTAATTTTTCCCCTGCTTGGCCTGCAAAAGTACCCGAGAAAAACACTAGTGAAACAAAAAAGGCGATTGGTTTTTTCCTAATCATGCGTTCTTATCTGTCCATTAATGGCTACTAAGGGCGACAGGAAAACTCCGAAAACACCTTTGTATTTGTCGATTGAATTTTGAAGTTCTTCGTAATTTTAAATTCCATCAAAGACTGACACTCTTCCCCGGGGCACTCGTTTCCCGAACATCCATCAGCAACAAATTCTAAAATTAGCAAAGAATCCTTCTCGATCTGGCCGGAAACCAGGCAAGCCCTTTCGGATATGGTCGAATTTTTGTAATATTTTTTCATACTCGAAATGAGCTCGCGCGAAAGTCTTTGAAGTTGTTCGGAAGATGAGAATTTCCCATCCTTTGTTTCGAATTTTAAGGGATCATCCAAACAATCGATCCCCCGAAAGTTGCCCTCGGCCGTCAAACGAATTCGTGGAAAAAAATCGCGCCAATCCGAGGAAAGCGCTTCGGCAAATCCAATAGAGGAACATAAAGCGAAAAGATTAAAAAAGTGCTTAATCATCCAAAAAAAGGAAGAGTTCATTTTCCCTGCTCATCGACTACAAGTGGTGCATTCGCGGAAAAACAACTGATCGAACCATTTGAGGCCAACTCAACAAGGCCTTCTTTATTTCTTTTCAGAAAAAACACGCAGATTTCCCCGTACTTCAATTTCGGCTCCGTGATTTTCATACCTGCAACAGCTAGCGAAAGATGAAAGGGTTCTTTGATCGAGTCGCCACGAATAAAACCGACGGGCCGGACTGTCACATTTTGGATGTATCCGTCAATTTTGGCCGCGGTGACTTGACCAACCACGACCATCTGAGAATTGATTAACATTTGACTGATTAAAACCGCTGCGACTGATGCCATGATTGCTGTCCGGAATCAGAGTATATTGGATGGATAAGATCAGGCTAAGTAAAACTAAGTCAACTTTTTGATGGTCATGAAGCAGCGGCCGCATGAATGTACAGTGCTTCGAGCCGTCCGGGACAAAAACGAAAGCGTCTACCTTCCTCACCCAGGGAAAACTTAAAAAAACTAAATTGCCGCATCGCACCTTATCCCTCAGATAAATCGTGTTAGCGTGACTTTTGGGGGCCCAATAAAGGGCAATTTGATCGGCATTATCGGAGGGGAAACTAATGACGATTCGGGGAGAAAAACTTTTCGATTTATTGGTCGAGCTCAGCGGACTTGAAAAAGACGCTGCTGAAAGCGAGTTGAGTGGACTTATCACGGAACTCGGGATTGACCGCAACAATATGACAACCGAGGACATTCGACACTTGATGAGTATTTATCTCGGTCGAACCATTGCAATCGCCACAGGCGATTCTGACCTTGCGATTGCGCCACTAGCCACGGAATTAGAGATGGGTGAATCATCGCTTCTTGAAAGCAACCCTGTTGCTAAGGCATGATGTCCCGTTAGAGGCCAAAACGTGAGATCAATGCAGATGACACTGAAACTAAAAGCACTAACAATTACAGCTCTCATTTTCGGTGCATCCTGTGCGCAAATGAGCGGGAAATCCTCTTCTGCTGAAGAAGCGGATACGGATCCTTACATCAATTCAGGATTTGCCAAAGTTGAAGCAGAAGATCCGGATTCCGAGGGCCTGGAAACAAAAGAAGGCTTGCCGGATGATCTCGGCGAAGTTCCAATCAGCAGCCAACGAAATGATGCCGAAGTTCAGGCGGATTCTCAGTCCGGAACAAAATTTGCTTTGGTTGAAAACGAGTTAGTTGATCAGTGGATTCGCTATTTCACGGAAAGCAAAGCCGGTCGTAAGACATTTGAAAAGTGGCTTGCCCGAAAACATCGTTACTTGCCGATCATCGAGAAACGCCTCAAGGAGGATGGACTACCTCCCGAACTTGTTTATCTTGCGATGATCGAGTCTGGATTCAATCCACGTGCCTACTCGCGCGCAGCTGCAGTCGGAGTTTGGCAATTTATTAAAGGCACGGGAACTCGATACGGCATGCGGGTCGACCATTGGGTTGACGAGCGGCGAGACATTGAAAAATCCACACATGCCGCAGCCGTTTACCTCAAAGAGCTTCATCAAATTTTCGGAAGCTGGTATCTAGCCGCTGCCAGTTACAACGCAGGCGAAGGCCGAACTCTGCGTGTGGTTCGAGAAACACGAAGTCGCAACTTTTGGGAATTGATTCGTAATAGCTCGAACTATCGCAAAGAAACACGAAACTACGTGCCGAAAATCATTGCTGCCGCACTTTTATCCCGCAATGCGGAAAAGTATGGCTTCACCAATATTGAAAATGAATCTGCTCTGGAATGGGATCTCGTCGATGTCCCTCCTGGTGTCGCACTCCGCGCGATCTCTGAAGTTTTGAAAATGCCCTATGCCGAGTTGAAACTCTACAATCCCGAACTTTACCGCGAAATAACGCCACCTAATGCGGACAAGTGGTCGCTCAAAGTTCCTAAGGATAAAAAGGAACTACTCCTTGCGAATATCGACAAACTGAAGAGCCAAAAGCATGGGTTCTTTATTATTCATCGCTTTGAGCGTGGAGACACTCTAGGGGCAATCGCCCGTCGTTACGGAACTACTGTTCAAACATTGATGGATCTTAACAATATCAACCCTAGACGGATTCGCGCGGGTGCCAAGATTCAAATTCCGATTAAAACTCCTATGAGACAGACTTCATCTCGGAGGAAGGCGGAACGAAAAGAAACGGCAGCCCCAGCACCCGTTGTCGACAAAGGGAATTTTCTTTCCTACCAAGTTCAAAGCGGCGATACCTTGTGGCATCTATCGAAACGATTTGGGGTTTCGGTTTCGGCCATTCAGTCGGCCAACGGAATTAATCGTTCCAAAAGCCTAAAAGCGGGTGACACAATCCGTATTCCGAAATCTGCAGATCAGAGCCAAATGTAAGTCGGCCCGGCGCGCTCCTGCGCGCCGATACATGAATCCTGTGATCGAAGCCTTGCTATTTTTCTAAAATCCCACTCGACACCTCACAAGAGTAGTGGCTGAATTTGGCCATGAATTTTTGCAATCGTATTTATTTAATTTTGCTTTTGGCTTTATCTTCCTGTGCAACTTCGAGCACAATAGGTCTTGCTTCAGCGCAAAGTGATCGTCCTCTTTTAAAACAAGAAGAGGCCGAATACCGCAAACGGCTCATCGCACTTCCCCGCTACACACTGAGCTTTGAATTCGACGCCACGCGAAGTTTTTATCAGGGAACTGCGCAGATCAAATTTGAGTGGCGTGGGACAGACAAAGAAATCATCTGGCTCGACTTTAACGGAGGCGAGGTTGAATCGTTAACCGTAAATTCACGCCCGATCGACTTCGAGCGAACAGCCGCCCGCATCGTTTTTTCTCCGGCTACATTTTCTGTTGGAGAGAATTTGATCAGCGTTAGATTCAAACATGATTATTCATCAGATGGAACCGGACTTTATCGTTTCCAAGATCCCGAAGATAAATCGGTTTACCTTTACACTACGCTTCAACCCTTTGATGCCTGCAAAGTTTTCCCGCTATTTGATCAGCCGGATCTGAAGGCCCAATTTCAAATGACTGTCCGTGCCCCCGCCGACTGGACTGTCGTGGGCTATGATCAAGAGACTTCCGTAAACTTAAGCAACAGAGTCAAAGAATGGAATTTCCCGCAAAGCCTTCCGATTAGCAGTTACCTCTGGTCCATTCATGCAGGTCCCTATCGGATGTGGAGTGACGATCGATCCCGCTTTCCCAGTCGTCTTTTTGCCCGCAAGACGATGGCTCGCTACGTGAAAGCCGAAGACTGGTTTCACGTGACCCGGCAGGGGATGGATTTTTTCGAAAAATATTTTGATGAACCATATGTTTTTAAAAAATATGATCAGATCATCGTCCCTGACTTCAAGGCTGGCGCGATGGAGAATGTGGGGGCTGTCACCTTCTCCGAGGACTTCATCAGCAGGGGTGAAGAACTTCACAGCGAAAAACGAAGCCGGGCGGAAGTCATTCTGCATGAAATGGCTCACATGTGGTTCGGTAACCTGGTCACGATGGAATGGTGGAATGATTTGTGGCTGAATGAATCCTTCGCCACCTACATGGCTTATGTTGCCCTGGCGCGATCCACTGAGTTTTCAGGAGAGGAGGCGTGGCGGGACTTCTATGGAATGAAGATGTGGGCCTATCAAACGGATCTGTCTGTAAAAACCCATCCCATCGAAGCCCATATCTCAACCACGGACGATGCTTTTGCAAGTTTCGACGGCATCACCTACGGCAAAGGGGCTTCGCTAATGAAGCAACTGGAGTTCTTTTTAGGAAGCGAGTCATTTCAGAAAGGAATTCGTCTTTATTTTGATCGGCATCGTTTCTCGAACACCCGTCTTTCAGATTTTATCGGCGCTCTTGAAGAAGGTTCCGGCAAGGATCTCAAACGTTGGAGTCGCGACTGGCTACGAAGCAGCGGTCTGAACAGTGTATCTTTTCAACCTGTCTGTCGCGGAACGGTTTTGGAGTCCGTCCGATACGAGCAAAAATCTGTGAATGGAGACGCTTTGAATCGTGAGCAAAAAACCCGCCTGGGTCTTTATCGCATGTTTGAAGGGCGCTTAGAACTCTATCAAAGTTTCGATGTCGATTATTCAGGGGCCTCTGGCAATATCAACGTAAATCAAGAGATCCCCTGCCCTCGTTTTATTTTCCCAAATCATGAAGATCACGCTTATTTTATTGCAGCCTATACGGCAGATGATGTGCGCTTTCTCATCAACAACTTGATGAACTTTGAGAGTGCCTTTTCACGCAAGATGCTGGTTCACGACATGTGGCTTGCAACGCGCCGGGGAGAAGTCCGCCTTGCCGATTTTTCTGACCTAGTTTACCGCGCTCTAGGAATGGAGACTGACGAAGACAATGTGGAATACCTGCTGAGTCGGATAAAAAGTCGCTGGGGTGACGGCATATACACGTACACCGACTTTGATTCACATGAAGGCTTGGAGAGTTTCGAAGATTTAACCTGGGAATTGCTGCGAAAAAGTCCGAAAGGGTCGGAGCTTCAAAAGCTTTACAAGCGTTTTTACGTAGGTTTTGCCATGAGCCCAAATCACCGACGCAATCTCATGGATTTGCTGGATAGCCGCAGGTCAAAGCAGCTTAAGATTTCCCTAGACCCAGACGAACGGTGGCGCGCTATTCAACAGCTCTCAATGATGAACGAGCCATCAGTCCAAACCTATTTGGATCTGGAATTGCGTCGCGATTCCTCGCACGATGGACGTAGAAATCACCTGCGAGCTCTGGCTCTTCGTCCCGATGCGGAAGCTAAGAAACTCCTCTTTGACCAGATCGTGACCAACAATCCGCCGATGACGGCCGCTCAAGTCGGGATTGTAGCTTCAAGTTTGTTTCCACCCACGCAACGTAATTTGGGACTTCGATTTCAAGAAGAATTTTTCAGCGCTTTGGAAAAAGTCCGCGGTCATTTTGAACCCGAACGCTTATCCAGCTTTTTGGCCCTGATTCCTGAGGAGTGTTTTCAAGGTAAACGCGGACTAATTCAAGAGTATTTGAAAACTGCTCGTAATCTGGAAACAATTGTCGTTGAGGCTCTAGGCGTAGCCGACCAGGAACAAAACATTTGCCGGAAGGTTCGAGAGCGCGATCGTAAAACTGAGAAGAAGAACTAAATCCCACAAAAGACTAAACCCCCGAAACCAAGTGGTTTCGAGGGCCAGCCTTTGAGAAGAAGAGAAGAGAACTTTTTAACGAGCAGAAATATTCAGAGACTCCGTATGAGTTTCGCCGTTGAAATCTGTCCACTGATAGGCATCAATCACAAAGCCTGCACGTGTAACAGAACTGTCGGACTCGAAACGAACTGTCAGTTTCGAACCTTCAACTTCGCTGCTCCAAGTATTAGCTGCAAGGTTTCCGCTAAAGCTGTCAGCCTCTGCGCCAACTTCGTCCACCAAGCGAACGATGTCGTAGCCACTTTCGGTAGCAAAGCGCTGAAAACGTAGACGGATGAATTTCGCGCCCGGATGTTCGACAACCCACTCCAACTTGGAATTATCCAAGTAGGGATTAGGCGTTTCAATCGCCAGCGTATTCGCTTCTGACCATGAGCTCTCGGGGGGCGTGATTGGGCCCGGAGGCGTGATTCCGGTCAACAAATTGTAGACGTTCAAGCGACCTGCAGAAATCAACTTACGCTTGAAAGCTCGGCTTTTGTCTGTCGTACTCATCAAACGAGCTTTTAGATCAGCGTAAGAAATTCCAGGCTCCGCAGCCGCCAAAAGAGCGGCCGCTCCCGCTACGTGCGGAGTCGCCATTGAGGTCCCGCTGTAGCTTTGGTATGCGCCGTTCAGCACGGTTGACATAATATTGAAGCCGGGCGCCATCAGGTGCACTGTGCGCTGACCAAAATTCGAGAAATAGGCCAAGGTATCCGTGTTGGTGCTAGCTGCAACCGAGACTACGTTATCAAGCTGGTAGCTTGCGGGATAAGCTGGGCTTGAATCATTATTCGATCCATCGTTACCAGCCGCAGCAACAAAAAGAATCCCCTGCTGACGAGCACGATCAATCGCATCATAGAGCGCCTGCGAAAAGCCTCCGCCACCCCAACTGTTGCTCATGATCTGCGCACCATTTTCACGTGCCCAATCAATAGCCTTCACAGCATCGGCAAGAGTCCCGCTTCCCGAACCTGACAAAAATTTGACGCCCATCATAGAGACGTTCCAGGAAACTCCCACTACGCCTAAAGCGTTTCCGCCACGAGCACCAATGCTTCCCGCACAATGAGTGCCGTGAGAGTGATCATCCATAGGATTGAGGGCATCGTTGATTGCATTGTAGCCATGAACGTCGGCTTCAGCAGGATCCGTTTTAGGACGAGTCCAGATGTTACCTTCTAGATCTGGATGAGTGTAGTCGATTCCCGTGTCGATGACGGCGACCACAACATCGTTTGATCCCTTATGAATCGCCCATGCCTCTGTGGCATCAATATCGGCGTCCAAACTACCATCGCGGCCTGCAGGATCTTTTTGTCCCGAGTTGTCCATTCCCCAGAGCTGAGTAAAAAGCAAATCGTCTGGCACAACTGTCTCGGGTGATTCCGGAATTTCAGAGTCCAAAATTCGATAGACGAGGTTTGGCTCGACGTACTCAACTTCGGGCAGTCCCGATAGTGACCTGAGAGCTGCTTTTTGCAGAGAGCGCTGCGAAAGGTCAGAAGAGACCCCGATGGACTTGGCCAAGCGACTCGGGTCACTGGCTCGTACTAAGTGTAAATTTTGACGGAAATTGATGGTTTCAACGTGTTCGATGCCATTTGAACTCAGTGTCTGAAAAGCTTTCGCTGTGGCACCTGCGTTATTCTTTAGCTTAATAACAAATTCACCAGCAACAGCTTCGATGCCGCGGGTGCGGGGAGCTGATTTGCCCTCGTAGACTGCATGAGCCTGATAGGAAAAAGACAAAAGTCCGACCCCTATGGCACAATAGCTCATTAGTTGATGCTTAATTTTCATGTTGCCTCCCCCCACACTCCTCGAAGCGCCTTTGCATCCGAAACAGAATGTGGCCCAAGAAACAAGAATAGAGCTCGCCGTTGAAAAAGAAATCTGAGCTCCGTCAAAAGAATGCTTTTTAAGCAGATTTAAGCAAATACGTTGACGCAGAGGCTTTCCATTTACAAACAAATTTTATTTGAGTTTCAAAATTATAGGTAAATAAATGCTGTTTTTAATAGAGCTTTTTCTTATTAGTTTGATCCTGTCTACGACAGCAAGATTTCGTGCGAACCAAAGCAGTTCGCAAACACTCTGCGCCAAAAACTTGCACTTTTGGGATGCGCCAAAACTCTGACAATACATCAAGTCCTACTTTCGCAGTGTGCCGCCGATATGGGGCAGCCGCCATCATGCCAAAATGCTTGCCTATCGCTGCGAGGGGTCCTAGTAATCTCCGGATGCGATTATTGAAAGAACTATGCCAAAGCCCGGGCATTCCTGGTCGAGAGCAAGAAATCATCGACATCATGAGCCGCGAATTAGAAAAAGTCGTAGACCAGGTCGAGGTTGATAGCTTCGGCAACGTGGTCGGCATCAAGCGCTCTCGAAAGACGAACCCCCTGCGAGTGATGATCGCAGGTCACATGGATGAAATCGGATTTGTGGTTTCCTTTATCGACGAAAAGGGTTTTATCTACTTCTCCGGACGGGGCGGCCACATCCCGAAAAACATTCAGTCCCAGAGGGTTAAGATTTACGGAAAAAGAGTTCTTCATGGCGTGATGGAATCGACCTCTAAGATCGGGAGCCAGACGAAGGGAAACGAACTTCCAGAAATCACAGACATGTATGTGGATACTGGTTTTTCTAAGAAGGAACTTTCGAAGTGGATTCAAGTCGGTGATCCGATCGTCATGGATGGCGAGTTTTTGGAGCAAGGCGAAACTTTAATCTCTAAAGCCTTCGACAATCGAATCGGCTGCTACATCGTCTTAGAAGTGATGAAGCGCATTCAAAAGAAGAAGCTGGATTGCGAAATTTATGCATTGGGCAGCGCTCAAGAAGAGGTCGGCGTGCGAGGCGCCCGCGCCGCCGCAAAAAAATACAGCCCGGACCTAGGCATAGCGCTTGATATCACAGCCGCATTCGACACGCCCGGCGTTCCTCCCCAAAAAGTCGTCACACGCTTAGGCGAAGGTGTGGCCATCAAAATCAATGATATGGGCTCTATTTCCAATCATGGAATCGTGAAACACTTTCGAAGCCTTGCCCAGAAACACAAGATCAAATATCAAGACGAAATTCTTCCCTTTGGTGGGACCGACGCCATGGGAATGCAGCTCTTTGGAAGTGGGGCCGTCGGCTGCCTCTCGATCCCGACGCGTAATGCCCACAGCGCAAACGAGATGATTAATAAAAAGGATTTGGAAGGCTGCATTCAGCTTCTGGAAAAGTTTCTCGAAACAGCCCATTTGGTGAAACTGGAATTTTAACAGTCCGCGTAGAAAATCTTAATAAGGGGCTTTCTGTGAGCATATCACTTCCAGATCGGACGCGGTTCACCTCGTAGTCGGGGCCCAAATTTGGCGGAACTGACTACCTCAACTTCCGGCGAGTCTTTAACTAAAGGCTTCGCCGACACATCCGGCGAGCTTTTAGATAAAGACTCAAGTAAGATATCCGCTCCACCTGAGGAAATCAGCATTCTGTTTCTTATCCAATCTACATCTTTTCCATCTCGACCTAGTTTCACAAAGAGTTGCTCGACCAGTACAGGATGGCTCAGCCGCAACAGAGCTAGGGCGGAAAAGGCTGCATAGGCTCTTTGGTCATTCGTACTTACGGCCAACTCGATGACTTCAACTGCCAATTCGGGATGCTTTAAGGTGAAATCTAAAATGATCGTTTGCATAAGAGTTGAAAAATCATAGTTGTAGCGATCCGGCTCCTGTAGTTGTTTAGCGATCCAATCTTTTGCCAGTGCCGGACGAGATTCCGAAAGGCTCTGAAACGTTTTATAAATCGAGGGCCAGGTCTCCGATTTTACGCTAAGTGATGCTGCCAAAGTCAACAAGTCATGGGCTTGCTCAGGATCTTTCATAGCAACTGCGGGAATCAAAGCTGCCGCAGCACTCTGCTCGTCAGCGCTGCCGCCGCCCTTTAAAGTTCTCTCAGCTATTTCAAGAGCTTTAGCGTAATTGACTGAAGCAAGTGGCTGGAGATTTCGAAGCGCTGCAACTCTGACAGTGACATCTCGGTCAGCTACGAAATCTTCAAAAAGTTCTTCGGCCAGTTTAGGATTCTTTTCGACCAGAAAATCAAGTTGCCTAGCGGCTTCGTAACGATGGGTCCCACTTTCATGCCCACGTGCACTGACAAAAAATCGATCAATGTTTTCCGATCTCAATTCGGAGAAATCCTCGTTCCGCATTACTTCCGAAGCCCAGGTCCTGTACTTCAGTGATTTGGTCGTCAACAGCAAGCTTCGACCATTCTTTCTCTCAGATTCCTCTAACGGGATCCAGCCTGCCCTGCTCTTGTCTAGGATGGCGGGAATTGCGTCCAAAGCTGATTTTGCGCGTGAGACAATCTCTTCTTGTACTTCATTGAATGATCTTGGAGGCCAACCCACGACACTGAGTTTTTCGTAAAATTCGCTATTGACGGGAAAACCGATGCTTTTGTGTACGCAGCTAAGGAGCGTCCAGTAAAAGCCAACGCTCACATTCAGGTAAGCCTCCCGCCTAAGTTTGTCGAAGACTTCTTTCCGCTTTTTGCAGTCCGTCAGTGTGGGCACTAGGTTTTCTGATGGGCCTCGGATACTGCACCCAAATGCGGATTTCACTTCGCTGATGAGAACAGGATCAGTCTTATCATTTTTCTTCTGCAGTCGATCAATCTCACGGCGGAAGCAAGTGGCAGATCGACTCTTTGTGTCTTTGACGGCTGCAAGATTGGGACATTTTTCTCGTAGATTTGATGCCCACTCAAGAAGCTTGGGCGCATTCAAAGTACCTGCACCATTCAAACGCGGAGGAGATTCGAAGGCATTCCAAGTCGGCAATGCCGTTTTCTGAAGCAGTTCCTTAGCTTGATCGATCGTGATTTTAGGCAAAATGCTTTTCAAAAGTATCATTGCCGCACTGACCACTGGGGCGGCTCCACTCGTCCCCCCAAAGGGAAGGTGGGGACTGCGGGATACAATCGAATTATCAGAGGGGGCCGTAATGCTAACCTTCTGGTGTTCTTCCGAGAAACTGCTGAGGTGTCCGTCTGGCCCAAGACTGCCAACAATGATTCCTTTTTCGAAATCTAGGTAATCAGGCCGAAATTCCGGATAGCTGTTGCCCGCAGCGATAACGAAGATGCTGTTGTGAAGTTTCGAGTATTCCGAAGCGCTTTTGAGAAAGGAAGCGTCTAATCTCATGCTGATATTGACAACGTCCGCTATGGACTTTTGCTCATCAAGAACTTGAACGTACTCGTGAATGTATCCATCGTAGTAAGGAATTCTAGGTCCCAACAGTCCGTGTCGCCGAGTAGCCCCCGTCGGGGTGTGCATGAGCATAATATCCGTGACAGATTCTCCATGTTGCTCACGGTCACTATCGAATGCGAGCGCTCTGATTGGCCGTGTTCGCCCCTGCCGATGGAGTTTTTGCCATTGCTGATTCGCCAAATCCAATCCGACATACTCCTGCGCCCAGAACGTGGACAGACCAGCGTTGACTTCGGACACCCCATCAAGCTTCATCAGCAAAGAGCATGAATCGGATTCAACGCCCGGCCTTGCAGCAGATTGACTGTGCTGCAAGGACGACTGCGCCGGCTTTGGCTTTATGTTTGCCGAACAGGCAGCAAGTAGAGCATTCCATCGCCGCTTAAGCTCGCCGCAGATAGACTCATAGTGAGCGCTGTGAAGCAGGGGATCCTTCATTGCCTGGAATTCAGGCTGAATCCACGTTTCAAACGGAAGATTTTTTGCCTGGTAAAGAAGGCGGAAACCTCTAAGACTAAGAAATTCCTGAATGGACGCCCTTTCTGAAATCTTCCTACCAGTGAATACAAGGTTAAGACCTGCAACGCCATTGGCATGTCCAAGGGCCTCAACGCCAAAAAATGCACTCAGGAGGCCGAGTAAAAAAAGCCGATGCCGCCGGATGGAAACGCGCATTCAGTTTTTTCGGCAAAGGTTCAAGGAAACTGAAAACCTTCAACGTCAAGACTTCGACGCCTGAAGCGTATCTCGAAAGACCCCCGACTACAAAGAAGCCATGACAGCGGCAAAGAAAAAAACA
The DNA here is from genome assembly GCA_964636255.1 of uncultured Bacteriovoracaceae bacterium. GTDB lineage: Bacteria > Bdellovibrionota > UBA2428 > UBA2428 > UBA2428 > CAXNGS01. Next base: position 40,654 of record CAZWNW010000007.1, read on the forward strand.
CAAACGTGGAAATATCCAACTCATCGCAGAATGATCCGAGGGTCGAAACCGTTGTGTTCTAGTTCTAAACCAATTCGCGTACGGCGCTTTGCTCTTCGAGCAGCTCTTGGGTTGTCGCCGCAATCTTCTGTTTGGAAAAATCGTTGAGCTCCATGCCCTTGATGATTTCCCAGCTTTGTCCATTGGATCGAATCGGATAGCTGAAAACAAGTCCGGCCGGAATGCCATAGCTACCATCCGATGTTACGGCCACGGAAAAGTAATTGCCTTCAGGAGTCGGACGCGTCAGCGCTTTCACTGTATCGATCGCTGCATTGGCAGCCGAAGCGGCCGAGGAAGCTCCACGAGCCTTGATGATCGCGGCGCCGCGCTGTTGAACGACCGTTAAGAATTCGCCCTTCAGCCAAGCTTCATCCGTGATCACGTCCGTGCAACGCTTTCCATCGATCATGGTTTCAAAATAATTGGGATACATTGTTGGCGAGTGATTGCCCCAGATGGCTAAACGCGTAACCTTATCGACCGTCGTGCCAGCCTTTTGCGCCAATTGCGTCACGGCGCGATTTTGATCGAGCATCGTCATGGCAAAAAAGTTTTTTGGGTCCAAACTTTTCGCCGATTCGCGCGCAATCCACGCATTCGTGTTGCAGGGATTTCCGACGACCAGAACTTTCGCAGATTTTTTTCCTACTCGATCCAAGGCTTTGCCTTGAGCAGAAAAAACACCGCCATTAATTTTCAATAGGTCCGAGCGCTCCATTCCCGCTTTTCGTGGAACTGCACCTACCAATAAAGCCCAATCAACGTCCGCAAATGCGACATTCGCATCCGAGGTGCAGGTGACCTTACCAAGCGTAGAGAACGCACAATCATCAAGCTCCATCTTGACGCCCTCCAAAGCGGGCAAGGCGGCATCGAGTTCAAGGAGACTTAAATCAACAATCGTGTCGTCCCCGAATACTTGGCCCGAAGCAAAACGAAAGAGCAAAGCATAGCCGATTTGGCCTGCGGCACCTGTAACAGCAACTTTTACGCGTTTTTTAGACACGAATCACATCCTTTTCCGAATTAACGGATCTTAGAATTTACGAATTCATTGGGTTCAAAAAAGTAAGAAAGTTCGCGCTTAGCGGCCTCGGGAGAATCACTTCCATGTACGGAATTTTCACCGATGCTTTTAGCGAAATCTTTGCGAATCGTTCCGGGAGCAGCTTTCGATGGGTCGGTTGCGCCCATGACTTCGCGGTTTTTTGCGATCGCATTTTCGCCCTCTAAACACATCAGAAGTACCGGAGAACGCGTCATGAATTGAACCAATTCACCGAAGAAGGGACGAGCCTTGTGCTCGGCATAGAAGCCCTCGGCTTTCTCCTTTGAAAGGTGAACAAGTTTCGCGGCAGCAACGCGCAGGCCTGCTTTTTCAAAGCGGTCAATGATTCCGCCAATGTTATTGTCCTCGACTGCGTTCGGTTTAATGATGGAGAAGGTTCTTTCCAAAGCCATTTAATAATTCCTTTCTAAATCCTCTTTCAAATTTAACGAGCAAGTAGCTCTTTAAGTGTTTTTCCAATGTCGGCTGGTGTCGGCGCGACGCTGATACCAGCTTTTTTCATAGCTTCAATTTTGGAGTCTGCGGTACCCGCACCACCTGAAATGATAGCGCCCGCGTGACCCATGCGGCGACCCGGAGGGGCCGTGCGGCCTGCGACAAAACCAACAACTGGTTTTTTGCAATTTGCCTTAACCCAAGCCGCCGCCTCTTCTTCGGCGCTGCCACCGATTTCACCAATCATAATGATCGAGGTTGTCTCGGGATCGTCATTGAAGAGTTTCAAGCAATCGATGAAATCGAGCCCCTTGATGGGATCGCCACCGATTCCAATACAAGTACTTTGGCCCATACCCAGTGTCGACGTTTGATGAACCGCTTCGTACGTGAGGGTGCCCGAGCGCGAGACAATGCCCACTCCGCCACGCTTATGAATGTAGCCAGGCATGATGCCAATTTTTGCCTCATTGGGTGTGATGATCCCGGGGCAATTGGGTCCGATCAGATAATGTATTTTTTCACCTCGCGCCTGCCGCTCGAGATTCTTCTTTTTCAAAAATTCCTTCACCCGCAGCATATCCAAAACAGGAATACCCTCGGTGATGGTCACTACAACTTCGATTCCAGCGTCCAGAGCTTCCAAAATCGCATCAGCCGCGCCAAATGGCGGAACAAATATCATGCTGACGTTGGCGCCTTCGGCTTTGACGGCCTCTTGAACAGAATTCCATACAGGAAATCCTTCGACCTTTTGGCCACCGCGGCCCGGAGTCACCCCGCCCACCATCTGGGAACCGTAGTCACGGCATTGCTGCGCATGAAAAAGTCCCGTCTTGCCGGTAATGCCTTGGGTGATGATGCGTGAATTTTTTCCAACTAGTACTGACATCAATGCACCTCAGAGCCCTTCTCGCATCGCTGCGACTGCCTTTTGCGCTCCATCAGCCATGGATGCAGCCGAAATGATTTTAAGTCCGCTCTCGTCCAACATTTTTCGTCCCTTTTCCACATTAGTTCCCTCGAGACGCACTACGAGTGGGAGCTTTAGACCCACATCTTTGGTTGCTGCAATCACACCTTCTGCGATGGTGTCGCATTTCATAATGCCGCCGAAAATATTTACGAAGATCGCTTTTACCTTGGGATCTTTGGTGATGATTTTGAAGGCTTCGCGAACTTTTTCGACCGTTGCACCTCCACCCACATCCAAAAAGTTTGCTGGTTCGCCACCAAAATGCTGGATGATGTCCATGGTTGCCATTGCCAATCCGGCGCCATTCACCATGCATCCGATGTTGCCATCGAGTGAGATAAAGTTCAGATCAAATTTTGCGGCTTCAAGTTCCGCGGCATCTTCTTCGGTGGGATCTCGAAGTTTCTCTAAGTCACCGTGCCGCTTGAGAGCGTTGTCATCAAAATTTATTTTGGCATCGAGCGCGATGAAACTTTGTTTTTCACCCTCGCCCACGATCGCCAAGGGATTGATTTCGACGATCGAACAATCTTTCTTCCAAAAGAAATCATAAAGACCGCGCACAAACTGATGTAGATCTTCCGCTAGACGACCATTGACCGATTTTTCGCCGGCTTGAAAGCCAAAGAATCGAGCCAATTCACGGCCATTAAAGGCACTCCACCCAAGAACCGGATCAATACGCAAAGTCAGAATCTTTTCCGGCGACTTGTGAGCGAGTTCTTCGATTTCCATGCCGCCTTCGGCAGAAGCCAAAAGAGTCACGGACTCGCGCGCGCGATCTAAAATTAGCGAGAGATAGTATTCTTTCTTCGGTGGGTTTGCTTCTTCGATGTAAAGGCATTGAACGAGTTTTCCCTGAGGACCCGTCTGAGGCGTGATCAGAGTCATGCCCAGGATTTTCTCCGCAAGTGGCTTCACATCATCAATCGTCTTTGCGATTTTGACGCCGCCGCCTTTGCCGCGGCCACCTGCGTGAATCTGTGCCTTCACGACAAAACTTTGCACACCTTCAGCCTTTAGCTTTTGAGCGGCATCAGTTGCTTCTTTTACCGTCCGTGCTGCAAATCCGCGTGCGACCGGAATGGCGGCTTGGCGGAATAATTCTTTTGCTTGGTACTCATGGATTTTCATCTCGGCTTTCTGTCCTTCTCTAGAGGTTTTTCACAATGGCTTGGCCGAACTCGCTGCACTTGAGGAGTTTTGCGCCTTCCATTTGGCGATGAAAATCATATGTGACCGTTTTTTGAGCAATTGTTTTTCCTAAGGCTGTCTTGATCATTGCGGCCGCTTCTTGCCAGCCCAAATATTCAAGCATCATGACTCCGGACAAAATGACCGAGCCGGGATTCACCTTATCCTGGCCTGCATACTTGGGCGCTGTTCCATGCGTTGCTTCAAACACAGCATAACCGTCACCGACGTTTCCACCGGGAGCAATGCCCAAACCGCCGACTTGGGCAGCGAGTGCATCAGAGAGATAATCTCCGTTCAGATTCGTCGTCGCCAAAACATCGTATTCATCCGGACGCAGAAGCGCTTGCTGGAACATGTTGTCGGCAATGCGGTCCTTGATCATGATCATTCCTGCCGGAGTTTTGCCGTTATGTTTTTCCCAGACTTCATTTTCCGTGATGAGCTTGCCGCTGTATTTCTCGCGCGCGATCTCGTAGCCCCAATCCTTAAAGGCACCTTCTGTGAATTTCATGATGTTGCCCTTGTGAACAAGGGTTACTGACTGGCGCTTATTTTCAATTGCGTAAAGGATGGCCTTTTCGACCAAACGCTGTGAACCTTTTTTCGAAATAGGTTTGATGCCGATTCCGGACCCTTCAGGAATTTTTGCCTTAAGTTCATTGACCAAAAAATCCGTGAGCTTTTTATTCTCGGGCGTGCCAGCTTTGTATTCGATCCCCGAATACACATCTTCTGTGTTCTCTCGGAAAATCACCATGGAAACTTTTTCCGGCTCTTTGACCGGAGCAGGGATGCCCGTGAAATAGTCCACAGGCCGAATACATGCGTAAAGATCCATGACCTGTCGAAGCGTCACGTTCAGTGAGCGAAAGCCGCCGCCCACAGGAGTGGTCAAAGGTCCTTTGATCGAAACAACGAAATCCTTCAAGATGTCGATGAGGTCGTCGGGAAGATATTTCCCAGTCTTTTGGTGGGCCTCTTCGCCCGCCAAAACCTTCATCCAGTGAATCTTCTTTTTGCCGCCATAGGCTTTTTCCACGGCCGCATCAAAAACTGGCTGCGAGGCCTTCCAAATATCGGATCCAATTCCATCACCCTCAATGAAGGGGATGATCGGTTGATCGGGAACATCTACCCCGACGGCTCCGGAACTGAGTTTCTTGATCGTGATTTTCTTTCCATTTACAGGGACTTGTGCGTGACTCATAGTTAGAGGCAAATTAGGGGCTATAGTCCTTAAAGTCGAGCCAAAAGGCAGGTCCCTTCATGGCCCGGAAAAAGTTTTTTGCAGCGCAAAAATACGGAGCAATGGTCTTCGTCTAGAATGGGGTGCTTATGTCCGATCGCTTTTATACACTCATGCTCATTCCCGAAAAGAGCAGTCGCATTCGAAAGATCAGCATCCCCGCCCCCATCTTGCGTCTGGCCACAGTTGTGGGTCTGGGATTTTTGGTCTTGTCGGTCTTTGTCCTTTTTGACTATGTCCACCTGCTCTCGCAGGTCGCTGAAAACAAAAAATTGAAGGTCGAAAACCACATCCTGAAACAGGATGTCGAAACGGCGAAGACCAAACTGGAAACCCTTGAACAAAGCATTGGACGCCTAAAATCTTTCGCGCACAAGCTGAGAGTCATTTCGAACCTGGATCAGCCAGGCGCCAACCGATTACTGGAGGCCCCCCAGGGGGGCGGCGCCACCGGCACCAGCTATCCCGGAACCCATGAGGACGGGGGCTCAATTGAGGACACTCCTACAGACGGAGCCCAAAATTCCGAGACCGAGTCAGAAAACACCTTCGCAGAGAACAGTGCCGGACCTACGCTGAATGCCGCCGATCCGCATTCACAGCTGGAGTATCAGCGCTCGCTTACTTTGATGGGTGAATCCGCCAAAATCAAAACAGATGACATCCTACTTGCGGTCGAAAAAATCATGATTACCTCCGAACAGCTGACCCAAGTGGCGACTCTTGAAGAACAAAATTTTGCGGGACTCCAAGAGCACCTTCAAGATCGTGTTGCGCGCCTCCGGAGCACTCCCAGCATTCTACCCTCGCGCGGATGGATCAGCTCGGAGTTTGGCTACCGCCACAATCCCTTTTCTAATCGTAAAACTTTTCATGCTGGAATTGATATCGCCAATTACACGGGAACTCCCGTGGTGGCCCCCGCCGATGGTGTCGTGAGTTTTTCCGGCGAGCGCGGCGGCTTCGGCAAGGTTATTCAAATTGATCACGGCTACAATGTTGTGACTCGTTATGGCCACAATTCGCGGCTTGTCGCCAAAAAAGGTGATCGCGTCCGCCGTGGCCAAAAAATCGCGGAAATCGGATCGACTGGCCGGTCGACCGGACCCCACCTTCACTATGAGGTCGCCTTGAAAGGCAAGGTCGTCAATCCTCGACTCTTTATCTTGGAAGATAGTTTTTGATTTCATGAAACTACTAAAAGTGTGCAGAAGGTATCACACTTTTAGCCTTTCCCGGACTCACTAAATGTCGATAGTTTAACTCTCAGCTTATTCACCTGTCGTTTAACTTTAAATAAGGAGAGTTTATGACCTATGTCATTCAGCAACCATGTATCGACTGTAAATATGGGGACTGCGTGGAAGTTTGCCCGGTCGATTGTTTTTACGAAGGACCGAAAATGCTTTTCATTAATCCCGCGGAATGCATTGATTGCAATGCTTGTGTGCCGGAATGTCCTGTCAGCGCCATCGTTCCGGATTCCGATGCCGACAATCAGTGGATTGAAGCGAACGCAAATTTTGAATACACCGAGGACAAACGGCGCACGAAAAAAGCGAACGTCACCCACGGACCCAAATACGATCCCATGAAACAAGCGCGATTCTGATGATCTCGAAAAGTTCTCTAGAGCTTAGAATAGAAGCTTAGCTCTTCTGGGTTCGGAAGGTCCGCGCCATGTTGAAGCAGGTCGATACGGTCCTCCCAAAGTCGTAGGGCTTTCTGCGATTTTTGCGGGTGAAAGAAAAAATATTCCGTATGGGCGACTTCTTTTTTTGAAATCGGAAGATGAACAAGATTTCGATAAACCTGGCGAATGAGAAAAGGTTTCTTTTCATTTTTGGCCAGCCTTGCGAGCAGCTTCTCGAAGGGGAGTGCCGGATTTTTATAGATCTCTTCGGTCTTGTCCGGAAAAGCCAAGAGAGTTTTCAGATGAAAGTTTTGATGCGAAAGCTGAAAGCGAAGTGTTTTAGCTTTCGCATCTACCGAGCTTACGGTCAGCTGAAAGGGGCCTAGTTTCTCGGGTTTTTCGGGACCGTAGCTAAATCGTTGTGATGCACCGTTGGCAAGATAGACAAATTCAACGAGAGGAGCTCCAGAATCGTCCACAGAAATTTCCTCGAGTCGCAACTTTCCTTCATTGCCCACCGCCATCATTTCACCCGTTTTGATCGAGGTCGATTCGTCCAAGACAATACGCTTTAAATCTCCGTCCATTGAAAAAGCCCCCCCGGCCATGAAGATGCTGAAAATCTGCAATTTTCTAAGGCACCGTTGAAAAGTTTCCATGGAAAAAGATTATTCGAAAAATCGGAGGGATTCGACCAGAGGGAAAAAAAGCTGAATTTTGAAATTCCCCGGGGATCTAGGAGAGTGCCCTGCTTCGGGTGGAGGGGAGAGAGAGGGGAGGGGAAGAATTCACCCGAAGCAAGGCATCTACCAACTGCAACACAACTTCAACAACAACTTTGTTCTGTTCCGCTACAGCTCAACTGCTACAAATTACATAATTGCAGGTCCCGTGCCAGACTTTTCTGCTGCGGGGCACAATTTAAACAAGCTTCCATCATCATCTTCATCAAAGGTTTACAAAAGGCGCCGTTCAGCTGTCCAAAGTCTGGACAGTTTATCGATGTATTAGTCAATAATTTCAGCTAGTTACTGAGGCGCTTTCAACCACCTTTGGAATAGGAGCTAGCGTGGTGAGATATTGGGTCCAATAGGATGCGGCTTCTTAAAGGGAAAGATGGACCTTCTTCACATCATCCAGGTCCTCTAGCCTGTCGAGAAATGCCCGCAGTTCCGTTTCCTGCTCCGCGGTGATCTCGGCTGGATTTTTTGAACGATATGAAAGCTCGGCCTTAAGTACTTTCCAAGTGGCTTTGCTCAGCTCACTTTGAATGGAGTCTAAATCGCTGGGGTTTCCAATAAATTGAAATTGATTGGCTTCCCCCAAAGACTCGACCTCATTGGCCCCTGCATTGATGGCGGCCTCTTCGGGATCAATATTCTTCTCGGACGGCACTGCAATAACAGAGGCGATACGATCGAACATCCATTGAACGGAACCCGCCTCGCCCAAATTGCCATCACCACGTACAAAAGTAGCGCGAAGTTCTTGAACTGTGCGATTACGATTATCCGTTAAGACTTCCACCAAACAGGCCACTCCAAAGGGTCCATATCCCTCGTAGAGAATTTCTTCGTAATTGGATTCACTGCCCACGCCCAGGCCGCGCTTGATCGCACGATCGATCGTGTCTTTTGGCATGGAGTTTTCGCGAGCTTCGCGGAGCGCCAATCGTAAGCGAGAATTCCCATCGACATTGTCGCCTCCCATTTTTACGGCGACCGCGATTTCACGCGCAATTTTTGTAAATATTTTTCCTTTTTTTGCGCCCGCTGCTTCGCGGACCGCATTTACCCAACCACGACCCATGGCTTACTCCTGGCGATGCAATTCCTACTGATTTCGGAGTTCTTTACGAAGGATTTTTCCAACGTTGCTCTTCGGTAGTTCATCGCGAAACACAACATATCGAGGCACTTTGTAATTGGTCAAATACTCTTTGCAATGCTTCACGAGGTCGTCTTCGGCCAGCTTCGGATCCTTTCGGACCACAAAGAGTTTCACGACTTCCCCAGATTTTTCATCAGGCACACCAATTGCGGCGGCCTCCATGACTCCCGGATGCTTGACGACGACGTCTTCGATTTCGTTCGGATACACGTTGAAGCCGGAAACAAGAATCATATCTTTCTTTCGATCGACAATTTTGAAAAAACCATCAGGCTGCATGATCCCAATATCACCGGTTTTGAAGTAGCCATCTTTGGTCATGACTTTATCGGTTTCATCTTGGCGTTGCCAGTAACCCTTCATCACCTGAGGGCCTCGCGCGCAAATCTCGCCCGGCTCCCCCTGGGGGACATCCTTTTCTTCGTCATCAATTATTTTCACATCTGTCGACGGCAATGGAATGCCAATGGATCCGATTTGCTCACCACCACCCAGTGGATTACAGGTCAAACCAGGCGATGTCTCGGTCAAGCCCCATGCTTCGATAATGGGATTTCCTGTGACGGCATTCCAGCGTTCAGCAACGGCTCGTTGTACAGCCATTCCGCCACCAACAGTTACTTTCAAATGAGAGAAATCGACCGTTTTGGTAAATGCATCGTTGTTGCAAAGAGCGTTGAAGAGCGTATTCAAGCCAGTGAAAACCGTGAACTTTTGTTTTTTCAGTTCCGCAACAAACGCGGGAATATCGCGTGGATTGGTGATGAGAACATTCTTCCCACCCATTGCCATAAAAGCCAAGCAATTCACTGTGAGTGAGAAAATGTGATAGAGCGGCAATGCTGTGATCACCACTTCTTTTCCGGGTTGAAGCTCCTGAGAAATCCAGAGCTTGATTTGTACCATGTTGGCAACAATATTTCGGTGACTGAGCATTGCTCCTTTGGCGACGCCGGTGGTTCCGCCGGTGTATTGCAAGAAGGCAAGATCTTCTGCGTCGACCTTTACTTTTCGCAAGCTTTGTCCGGCGCCGATGGAAAGCGCTTCGTTGAATTTAACTGCCGACGAAATTTTATATTCCGGAACCATTTTTTTGATTTTCTTTACGACGAAATTCACGATGTGTGATTTCGGAAAACCCAGCAGATCGCCCAACTCGGTAATGATTACGTGTTCGATGGGGGTAACTTTCAAAACTTTCTCAAGATTGTGGGCCATATTGGCAAGAATTACGATGGCCTTGGCTCCTGAGTCTTTGAACTGATGCTCCATTTCGCGAGGTGTGTAGAGAGGATTAGCATTCACGACAACCAACCCCGCCCGCAGTGCACCAAAAAGAGCGATTGGATATTGCAAGCAGTTGGGCATCTGAAGCGCGATGCGATCACCTTTCTTTAGGCCCAATACGTTTTGGCAGTAGGCAGAAAAGTTGCGACTCAATCGGTCCAATTCCGCAAAATTAATTGTCTTGCCCATATTCTCGAAAGCCGGGAGCGCACGAAAGCGCGCGCAACTTTTTTCAAAGAGATCGACGACCGATTCGAATTCCTCGACGTTAGCTTCAGGAGAAATGCCTTTAGGGTAATTTTGTAGCCAAGGTTTCTTCGTCATACCCTCGAGGATAGTTGGCCTAGGAGCTAAAAAAAAGCAGCCAACCAAGAAAATTGCCGCTCCGCGCCCCTAAGGTGTCAGCGAATATGCACAAGTCGACGCATCTGAAAGTTGAAAAGCGCCCTCTTCGAGGGCCTCGTAAATTTCATCTGGTGATATCCCTAGGGATCCCCTGCGCTTTGCCAAGTCCTTAGGCCACAAAGGACTTTCAAAACTCATTTCACTCGGTGGTATATTGAGCAGTTTTGCCACCAACTCAGAGCAGTAAAGACGATCATCACTCGACCAGTCCATTTGACGGTCAAAGGGACGACCCAACAGAGGCAAAACGGCCTCGGGACTTAAGGAAGGGTGATGCAAGTTTTCTAATAGAATGACGGGTCCCTTTTGAATTTCTTCAAGGGAATTTTCAAGGCGCACCCCCCAGTAGGGATGTGAGTGAAGCCATTTTCCTTGGAAGGAGATGGCGACATGAAAAAAACGCTCTCCGCCCGCCTGTGGCGTTGGATAGGGAAAAAATGCGACTCTAATTTCAGCAGAAGTGTCGGCCGCCAGTAACATCCCCACAAAAGCGATCAGTCCAACTGCGACGCGGGTCAAATTCATCTGGCTTTCTAGTAGGGGCTTCGATGTAGGACGGTCAAAAGAAAAGTTCTTAAATACGCACTAACTTTCGATGTTGATCGTAGAGGTCAAAGCGGTGGCTCTTGCCAGCATAGCTACGCCGTACGTCACCCAGGGGGAGTGCTTTTAGCGGGCGTTTTAGCAAAACATTGGGGATCCTCGACTTAAGTGCGGCCTTGATCAGCCCTTCGGCATCTCCTTCAATCGACGGCAAGAGTTTCCGCAAATACTGCATAGGACGAGACGGAAGCGCATGACTTCCCAGATCCGGAAACATCGGATCCAGATAACAAAGATCGAATTCTGAAAGATTTTCGCCTGCCAGGTAATCCCGCGCCTCTCTAAAGTACAAGGTCGGCTTTGGCAGTTCAGGCGCGAATCGTAACAATGCATCCGACAATAAAAGAAAGAGCGGGGCTGATCTTTCCAGGCTCGTAACCACCGCGCCAAAATGCTCCATGAGCATGGCATCTTCTCCAAGACCGGCGCAGAGATCCAAAACTCGAATCGACTTTTTTCTTCCTAAACCCACTGCCTTCAAGAGAGGATCTTTCAAATTTGTACTACTTAGACGCCTTTTCCATTCAGGAGAGGAATAATCAAGAGCAAGAGGCGTCCAATTTTCATCAAGCGCACGGAGCTTCAACACCTCTTGATCAAAGTCCAATTCAAATTCTGCGGATTCGCTTTCCGCTACCAACTCAATATACGGATCGGTCTTTAAGCTTTCTCGGCCCACTCCGAGTCGCTCCCAGCAAAGGGCGTTCAGTCTGATCCGCGGCTTTCTTGAAACTAGGGAATCGCTAAGGTTCATTTTCGGGTTTATGCTAAGAAAGCTTGGGAGAGGAGACAAGTCGCATGCGGCCTCTATTTTCAATCGGCATCGTGACGATTCGAGCGCGTTTTCAACTCCTTAGACGCCTTTTGAAGTCACTCAAAGAGCAAAATTATCCGCAAGATCGGCTAGAGATTCTTTTGGTGCCGAATATGGCCGCTCTTGAATGGAAAATATTAGCCGAAGCCTTAGGAGACTTAGCCACACCTGCGTTGCGAGTTCTCGATGCGCATCATCGTACCTTGGGTGCCGCCAGAAATGAGATACTCATTTCGGCCAAAGGATCGCTCCTCTTGTTCTTGGACGATGACTGCTGGCTTGGAGATCTGGCCCATCTTTCACGGCGCGAAACACTGCACAATTTACATCCCTCGACTGTAATCGGCGGACGCTACGTCACGCCTCCGGAAAATTTGGCTCGGAATTTTTACAATGAGCTTTGTAATCTTTGGTTCGAATTTGATGAACAAGGGTGGAAGATGCTGGGTGGCAATACAAGTTATCCACTCGACCTTATTCGCCAACATCAATTCACCTTTGATTCAGAACGAGATTACGGGGGAAACGAAAACCCTCTCAATTTGAATCTATGGAAGGCCCGCGTATCCTTTCTAAAGTCAGAATCTCTGGGCGTATTGCATGAAGAAAATCTAGGCTTAGTAGATCTGGGGAGAAAAGCATTTCGGCAAGGTAGCGCGCGCGCACTGGAAGCCCGCGATGGCAAATCTCGGCCGGCTTTACTAAAACTTTTGAATGCAGCATACGAAAAGCGCTTTCGACTCTCGCAGGCAGCAGGATTTTTCCTCGCAGGTGAAATGGGATTTCTAAGTGCCAAAATCGCCAAATTATTAAAGCGTGATGAATTGCGTGAACCCTAGGCTGTGACTTCTTTAGGGCTCTTCCACAGCACTTCATTTAGGGACTGAAACGCTGTCTCGTAGGCTCCCCAGACGATCCCGACCAAATAGCTTGTATGAGTAGCCACTGAAAATGCCAGGAGCCTCAACAGATCTCGAAGTGATTTTGTTTCGTCGAGAGCTAGCATTGCCAGCCCAGCGGTCAAAAGTGAAAAATACCCGCCGACCGCAATTGAAAATAGAAGAGCCGACCACGGCGCCAAAAAAATCAGTGGAGCTAAAAACGGAACTAAAAGCAAGGGGCCTTTAGGCGAGAGGAGAAGCCGTGGATGCGAAATTAGAACGGAGGCCTGGCCGCGCCCAAAACGAAGACTGCGGCTCAACCATCCTCGGAAGTTTTTTTCACTGCGATGGATGACCCGCGGACCCTCGACCCACCACAACGAATAACCGTTTTCGGTCAGTCGGTATCCCACTTCCAAATCTTCACAGACGCGGGAAAATTTCGTGTCGAAAAGGCCGATCTTCTCAAGCGCGTCCTTACGGAAAAAAGAGAATACGGTGCTCAGAGCTTCAACCGGACGATCCCGATTGGAAAGCCACATCTGTGACGACCACAAGTGTCCGAAGAAAATTCCTTGAAAATTTCTTTGCAGGTTAAAGAGAGCACTTTCATCCAAGGGAGGAAGGTTCCCGCCCCCTACCCCAGCAAGCTTAGGCGTTTTTTGCATGAGTGATTGAGTCCGTTGCCACAATATTTGGATCGCGTTTCCTTCAACCTCGGTGTCGGCATCCAAAAAAAGAATCCACTCACTGCGAGCCACACGAAGTCCAATGTTTCGGTTCTCGGCCAAATTATTTTGATGACTTCGAAAAACCCGGAGCCTTTTGCCGAATTGTGAATCCAAAGCTTCCAGTACCTGTCTTTCGGTGCGTGTCAGTGTCGCCATCACATCAATGACAACGATTTCGAAATCTACTGTTTGGGTGGCCTGAAGGACGCTCTTGATTGAACGCAGAAGATCCGCGCCATCTCGGTAGCTTAGGTAAACAATCGAGAAGGTCGGATCTTTAAGCACCAAATTATTTTTCCTGCAGCGCCTTGCCTGTCAAAGGATTAATTGGAATGATTTGCCCTTCATGCGAAATAATTTGGGCGCACTGAGTCTAATCATTCCTTGTTTTAATGAAGAGTGCGCAATCTCCGCAGTGCTCAATCGCTGTCAAAGCTTTCGCAGTGAGGCCCTTAAAGACGGTAGATTTTCCACAATAGAAATTATTGTGGTCGACGACGGCTCAACAGACCTGAGTCCAGATTTGATTGCTGCATTTTCAAGCGTACGTCTACTTCGGCTACCCAAGAGGCTGGGCTACGGAGCAGCCATCAAAACCGGTCTTCTAGAGGCCCATAGCGACTGGATTGCCATGATGGACATGGATGCGACCTATGATCCAATGGATTTTCTCGCAGCCTTTTCCCATATCGAAAAAAACCGCAATCTCGTAGTGCTCGGGGACCGATTAAGTCGAATTGGCGAGATGCCGTTGACGCGGCAAATTGGGAACCGTCTTTTTGTGGGGCTGATTCGCATCTTCCACAAACGAAAGGTTTTTGATAGCTGTACGGGCTTTCGGCTTTTTCGTAGAGATTGGGCTAAAGCCTTGATCGCGGAATTGCCCGATGATTTGAACTTTTCGATCGCTCTGACGATGGAAATGCTAAATCGAGGATCTACCTTTGTTGAAATTCCGATCAGTTATGGCAATCGACGTGGAAAATCAAAGTTAAACATCTTATCGGATGGTTTTGAGTTTCTTTGGACCATAATTTCCCGCCCCTCACTGAATAAAAAAGCAGCAGCGCGATCTCTTCCCGCTGAATCTCGGCCTCGTTGATGTCCGCGGAGCTTCGTGGCAAGCTCGCTCGGTATGCGCACTGATACGACCACGGAAATTTCAGCCGCTGAAAATTCCCGATCAGCGTTTCCAGAAAATTTGCCTCCTGCTTGGCGCGATATTTTCAGAAATGAAACATCAGAAGAATATTTTCAGAAACTCAGCCACTTTCTAAAATCTGAGCAACGTTCCGGAAAAACCGTTTTTCCGAAGAAAGAAAATATCCTGCGTGCCCTACGCGAAGTAGATCTGCCGGATGTGCGTGTCGTGATTCTCGGCCAAGATCCTTATCACGGTCCGAATCAAGCGATTGGAAGATCTTTTGCGGTTCCCAACGAATTGCGGGTGAAACCCCCGAGTCTCAAGAATATCTACAAGGAACTTGCTAGTGATTTGGGTATCCAGCCTGACACTTCACTATCAGACCTATCGGGATGGGTGAAACAGGGAGTTTTTTTGCTCAACACAATTTTGAGCGTGCGCGCCGGCGAGGCCTTCAGTCATCGTGATCGAGGCTGGGAAATTTTCACGGATAAGGTGATCCGAAGTTTGGGGCAGCGTGATGAAGCATTGGTCTTCATTTTATGGGGTGCGGCTGCGCAAAAGAAAAAAGAACTGATCCAAAACTCAAGACACCTAATTCTAGAATCGCCGCATCCATCCCCCTTTTCTGCAAATCGGGGATTTTTTGGTTGCCGCCATTTTTCGAAGACGAATGAGTTTTTACTAAAACACAAACTAACGCCAATTGATTGGTCTCAACTTTCTAGTGAAAGTCTCGGCTAGGACTAAATGCCCATCGCCTCCATGCGGGCATTAATTTTTGGAAGCTCTGTATCGTATTCGTGACCTCTAATGATTCCACCAACGTAAACAGTGCCGTTCCGGAAGGTATATATTAGTCGATCGCGATCGCTTAGCCGGATACTGCGCCTCCTGGAATCCTGATTCAATTTGTGATCATGAAAGTGAGCATATTCAGGACTATCCATGGCTTCAGGATATCCGTATTTCTCTAAGAGTCTTTTCCACTCCTGATAGGCCCGATAGAGCCGCGGCTGAGAGATTCTCAAATCCTCGAGCGTCCGCTCTGCCTTTCCGTGAAGCATTATACTCAGGCGTGGGCGCGAGGCCTGCTGAGCATCCTCCGCGTTTTCTGCTGAGCTAATTCTAGCGTCGTAGGAAAAGAAGCTCCTTTGAGCCTCCTCAACGGAATCCAGAAACTCCGTTCCCCGACGGCTATCATTGAATCGGTCTGCGACGGTCAATGCTAATTCCTCCACGGCTGCGAAGATTTCCATTGATCGCTCGGGTCGTTGGCGGGCGTTTCCAAGAAGCATAGCTATGCGCTCTTTGGCGAAACTGAAGAGAAGATCGGGGTTTTTGAAGGCTTCCGGAGGAAAAGCATCCATCAAATTAAGCTGGCATCTGAGCGAAGAGGAGCGGGCAGAATGTACAGGTATGAATAGGCTAAAAGCCAGGAGCCATAGTGGAACTAAGGACCTCAAGACACCTGAAATCATGAGACTTTTGAAGGTACCGATTTGGGATGCGTGGCGTCAATGACAAAATTAACCAATTTGGAGCCCTTAGGTAAATTTTCTGATTTTTGAGGCTTCTGAGGGCTTCTCAGCGGTCTTTTTCGAAATAAAAGTGACGTCGGTCACCTAGGTGCTCTTTAGGGGTATTTTGACCTTATTTCGGGCTGAAGCCTTCTACCCCTCCGCTGCTTTCGCAGCTCCCTCCGTCGAGTCGCCTTCGCGACCCGACTTCGGGCAGTCGCGGCGTCAAAAGAGTCCACTGGACTCTTTTGTTCCCTCGCTTTGCGAGGCCGCGCGCCAAGGGCTTTTTCGAAATAAAAGTGACGTCGGTCACTTTTATTTCGAAAAATGGTGGTCGCTACAAGACTCGAACTTGTGACCCCCACGATGTCAACGTGGTGCTCTAACCAACTGAGCTAAGCGACCGGTCAAGGAAATATCCCTGTTAAGGACTTCACCGTCATATCAAAGACGGCAGGAGGGTCAAGACTTGCCCCCTCGAGCCCGTAAAAGACCAAGGCGACACTCTGGAAAAACTTCGGGATTGAGGTTTTTATGCGCAAAGAGAAGCGAACGGGCCCGAAATTGGAAGTCCAGTCGGACAAATCGCAAAAAACTTCCGATCGCTACGATTGCCAATATTATATTTTTCATCTGCGTAGCCGACATCAATAACTCGTCGCCTATTCCGCATTGCGGAAATTCATTTCCTCGCCGCCCACTACCAGTCCAATTTTCGGATTGATGTTCAGAGTGTCGCGCCCTCGTTTGTCTCGGTCGGGATAGCGATCCAGGTCCAAACTGAAGAACCAGCATTTTGAGCCACTTTTGTAATCCAAAATCAAACGTTGGCGCACGAATTGATCAATGCCGTCTTGAAAGTCATAGGTGGCCAACGCATACACACCGAAATTATATACATTAGGCGAACTGATCGTTGCGGTGAGATTGTTTACTGATTTACTTTTTCGATAACTCGTCGCCACTCGCCAATTTCCAGTGTCGTAAGCAAATTCGGATCGCGTCGAAGTGGCCTCTGAGCGAGTATCAAAAATCAAGTCATAGGAGGTGTAGAAGGGGCCATAGGTCAGAATAGTTCCCAGCCTCAAAAGTCCAATCTGTTCGGTGTAGAGATCATAATCTTGCGCCAGTTCAATACGAACAAAGCGCTCATAACGTCGCTGGTCTTCACCGAAGCGACCAACCAAATCCGTGCTCACCCCAAGAGTGAGGAGATTGTGTTGGTGCAATCGGCTTTCATCATCGGCAGTAGTGAAGACAGCATCTGATTTAGCGGAGCGGGGCCGCGGATCAAAAAGATCAAATCTTGGTGAATCGACCGTTCCCCGTCCGTCCGCGAATGTGTGGCGCTGGGAAAAGAAAGCGTGATCACTGCGCCAGTCGGCCGGAGCATAGGACCATCGCACGGAAGGGGTGAAGGAATGTCGAAGTGCGCGCAAATTTCCAAGCTGAGAATGATAAACTCGATAGAATTGGGTCGAAACGCGCTGCTCGGTAGCAATGCGTCCCCGAACTGCCGAATTATCTGCTCCCGCCACACCCTCCAGGCGATAGGCATCGCCACGCAATTCCAGCAAAGGGTCCCACATCAAGGCGTCTGCGACGTTCATGGGAGAACTCAGTCTTAAATTCACGCTTGCACGATCGCCAGCGCGATACCATCCAGTTTCGGGATCCGGAAGATTTCGAGAACGACGAAGCGAAAGAAGTTCCAGGTCTCCGCCCGAACGAATCGGCCCAAGAAGCTGTGTCGAATTCCGAGTGAACATCAAATGCGGCAGCACATCGATCGGGCCCAGACCACTTTCTTCGGCAGAATCCTCTCGAAGACGTGGCAGATTATCTTGATAAAGAGCAACTCTTCCTAAGAATAACGAATGATCAGATTGCCAGGTGAGAGAGGGTTCGTTCAAAACTGTAGCTTGTTGATAGGAATTAAAGCGGTTGCCTTCGAACTGCTGAATGTAGCGAGAGTCACTGGCCCACTCTCCGCGCCAACGTTGAGTAAGTGTGGGCGTGATTTGATAACGCTGATCGATCTGCAAACCATAGCGATTCCGACCAACCTCGGGCAGTCGATCTCCGGAATTGTTCACATAGCTAGATCGAAAATCGACAAAACTACGATTCGAATATCGATAGCGAAGTTCATTCGAAAATCGACTACCGGCACGCGTGAAGTAACGGTATTCGAAAGTATCATCGAAGTTTTCGGTGGGGGCCCAATAGTAGGCTTGCGCTACCTGGGGTCCCAGGCGCGAGCTATAGGCGTAATTCGGAAAAAGAAATCCAGATTGGCGCTTTGTTTTTACGGGAAGAATAAAAAGCGGCAAATACAATAAAGGGAGATCCTTAATCTGAAGAAGTGCGTGATGAATTTCTGCATAACCTTCTAAGGTAAGATCAATGTAAGCCCCTGAGAAACTCCATGCCGGGGGACAATCCTCGCATGTCGTGAGCTTGCCTTGGTAAATTTTGAAACGATTGTCGCCCAGCGCTTCAAGCTCGACCGCTTCGATGATCATTCCACGCGAATGCCGTAGGCGTCCCGAAAAAAATTTCCCCTCTTTAGTCGTTAAATTGTAATCCAGTTTTTTTGCACGAGCAGCGTATCGCGGGTTTTTAAGGTCAACATTGCCCGTCACCTGCAAGGCTCCATCCGCAGGGCTGTAACGGAGCTCATCGCCAGTCACTTCAAAATCATCGAAATAGACTTTTACATTTCCCTGAGCTTCAACGATTTTCGTTTTAAGATTAGTTGCGTAGCGATCGGCACTGAAACGTAGCGGTTCATCCTCAACCGCCTCGGCAGCCACAAACAAAAGAGGAAGTAGAAGCCCCCAGACGCGTTTCACTGGACCCTATGCTACTAATGGGAAAGTAGACCGGCAAGTTCAGGGAGCTATTGATCCAGGCACAGTGAGGTGCCCTAAAATGCGGTTCAGATAGCTACGAAGTTCACGCCGCGGAACAATGGCATCGATCATTCCATGTTCCAAAAGAAACTCCGCCCGCTGAAAATCTTTTGGCAGTCGCTCGTTGATTGTCTGTTGAATCACACGGGGACCTGCGAATCCGATCAAAGCACGCGGCTCTGCGATCGTTACATCACCCAATAAGGCAAAGGAAGCGGCAACGCCTCCCGTGGTTGGGTCCGTTAGAACTGAAATGTAGGGTATTCCCGCCTCATTGAGGCGCGACAAACAGGTTAGAGTTTTGGACATTTGCATCAGCGAGCTTAGGCCCTCTTGCATGCGAGCGCCGCCGCTGGCCTGAATCACGATGGCCGGTTGGCGTTTTTCTAAAGCGCGATCAAAAAGTCGAGCGATCTTTTCACCGACAACCGTCCCCATCGATCCGCCCATGAAGGAAAATTCAAATGTACCGATTTGCACCGACCGTTCACAAATTTTGGCTTCACCCGCAATGAAGGCATCCAATCGTCCCGTCTTTTTCTGAGAGCGACTCAGGCGATCAGCATAGGACTGAGAATCGTAAAATTCCAAAAAATCTTTTGGGCTGAGTCCCTGGTCCAGTTCGATAAAACTATTCTCGTCGACGATCATCTGGATGCGGTCCATACCGCTCAGGCGATAATGGTGCTGACATTCCGTACAACAGGAGTTGTTTTCCTGAACGGCCTGCTGCTGCAGGATTGCTCCGCATTCTGGGCAGCGGACCCAAAAACCTTCGGGCGCGCGAAAGGGTCTTTCATCTTCTCTGACAGGTGACTTAATGCCTGGATTTTTAAGTTTTTCGAGGGACATTTGAAGAAGAGGAAACTCTAGCGACTTGCCATGTGTTTGGCAATAAAATCGCCAAAGGGCTGTAAATATTGGGGATAAGGGACCCACAGCCAATCCCCATTTTGTCCCAAGACACGTGCCTTCTGAGCAACCGCCAAAAAGCGCTGGATCTCAGCCTGGCTGACGCCCAAAGCCTGACTCACTGTTTCGATGCGGAAGAGAATGATCTGTCCCAACTGGTCCTTTTCTTTTTGGATCCCACGGTCATGACAAAGATATGAAATGTAGGCACTCACTCGACCAAAATCACTTTTATGAACCAAGGCAGCAAGCTTCCCGTTCGCGTCGCGCACCCGCTCTGTCAGCGTTTTAATAATTTTGATTCCGATTTCAGGGGAACGCTTAATCAGGGCTTCGAATGCCGGGCGATTCAATTCTAAAACAGTAGTCTCTGTGAGAGTTTTAACTGTCGCCGCACGTCGTGGCTGAGAACCCATCAACGCCATCTCGCCGAAAAAATCACCTTCTTTTAATGTCGCAAGAGTCTTCTCTCCCACTGGAGTGTTCTTGATGATGGCAACTTTTCCAGAATTGATGAGAAACATACTCTCCCCAGGCTCGCCTTCACGAGCGAGGAAAGATTCAGGTGGAAATTTTTTACCGAACTTTTTGAAGAACTCTTCACTGATACGAATACCGTCGGACATTTCTAGTAGTTTCCACTATTTCGTTTTCATTGTCCAAGCCCCATCCCAATCTGTGGGTGCCCCGTCCTGAACAAAAATCTGGCAGCGCTCGTAAAAAAGCTCGGCGGCTGGGTCTTCGGACCTGAGTTTATCAAAGATGGGCTGGGCATCTGGAAATTTTCCATCAAAGTAGAGTCCTAAGGCCTGATCAAAAGCCTGCAATTTCTCCAATGAAACCTTTATTTCGCCGTGCCGTCCCACGACTTCATAGATTTCAACCGGCAAAGTTTTCCCTTTAACCTTTACGCGATCGAGCCTGCGGCAAATAAATTTTTCCTTAGGAAGCACCGCAAAAGTGAATTCACTCACGATGATATGGCTACCGTATTCCTTGTTCAAACCTTCCAATCGGGAAGCCAAGTTTACCGAGTCACCCAACACCGTATAACTAAAAAGATTCTGTGATCCCATGTTTCCAACACTCATCTCGCCGGTGTTGATGCCTATTCCAATATCGACCCCTAAAATCGGTGGGGGCATCCCGGCCTTTTTCCACTCTTCTTTCAATTCTCCTAGTCGTTTCATTTGATCCAGAGCTGCATCTACGGCCTCTTCGGCATGACCCTCGTAACTTAACGGTGCGCCAAAGATGGCCATGATCGCATCACCCATATACTTGTCCAATGTTCCACGATGCTGGAAAATGATATCGGTCATTGGAGACAAATAACTGTTCATGAATTTCGCAAGTTCCGCGGCGCCCAAGCTTTCCGAAATAGTTGTGAAGCCCCGCACGTCGGAAAAGAAAACACTCAAGATCTTTTTTTCTCCCCCTAAGTTTAGACGCTTTGGATCTTGAAGCATCGTATCCACGACGTCCGGCGAAACCATGCGTTGAAAGGCGCCTTTCACCAAAGCACGCTCCCGTTCTTCTGTGAGATATTTATAAACCGCCACGTTGATGAATATCGCAGTAAAGGCGAGCGCCAAGGTCACCGAATCCAAGGAAATCGAATGCTGGGTGAAAAGATAAATATCGGCGCCAACCAGCAAGAGCAACAAAACAAGATAGACCCAAATACCAGCAACACCCTTGAAGCGCATGGATAGGAAAAAGAGAAGCAAACCCAGCATCACAAGAACGGCCATGAGAATCTTCGATGAAGCAAACTGCACCGCAAGATCACGTGGATCTTTTGATTTCAAATACTCTAAAAGCCGAGCCACGAATGTCGCGTGCAAAAAGACCCCGGCAGCGGTTCCATCGGTGGGGTTTGGTCGCAAGTCGTAGACTCCAATTGCGGTGGGGCCGATCAAAACAATCTGGCCTTTCAACGGTAGTTCAGGATCGAGGTTATAGGTTTTTTGAAAATTAGGATCGAATAATCCAGCCCCACCCGCCAGGGAAAACTCACCAATCGGGTAAAAACCGCGGCCAGCTTTTTTTTCATCCTCTGGAATCTTCTGGCTTCCGTAAAATTTTAGCGGCACGCTGCCGTCGGGGTTTGTGGGCACAAAGAGTTTTTCACCTGATTTTCGTAAGATATCAAAACCGCTTAGCTCTAGTTTCCCAGAATCACGTCGACGAATTTTAATTTCAATACCAGTGTGCCTTCGTTCAGTTCCTTCGTCCGTCCGATCCAGAAAGGCCATTACGCTTTTCAACGATAGACCTGCAAAAAAAGCGCCCTTTTCAAACCACTCCAAATTCAGAAACTCGCGCTCGTCTTCGGGAACGTGGGCCAGTAGCGCCGTCGCATTAAGTCCGAATACGGGTGAGAGACGGCGGTAAATTCCATCGCTATCCGGAGTGGAATTGAAAAAACCCTGATAGCCTGCAGTAGCTCCCAGGACACTGCGATTGGCAATGATACATGGGCTGATGTTAAAAATAACAGCATCGGAATCCGTAAAAGGAGCAAAGTCGGGAACCGGGATGGATTGCCGGGGCAAACTCGAAAAGGAATCCACTAAACTTTGGGCTGTTATTCCCGAGCGCGTGCTGTGCTCATTAGCTGATTCCGGATCGATCACTTCGCAATCAACGGGATTCGACCAGATATAGCCCAGTACTGTGGAACGGTCCCTAAGACCATCCGCGAAGGCAGCTTCACCCACCTGAGGCAACATTTCGCGCAAAACGCCCACCTGTGTATCATCGAGTTTAGCGATCTCGCGAATACTCGCCGGCAAAGTCTTTGGGTGAGTGCTGAGAGTTTCTTCAACGGCCTCGGGCCGCCATTCAGGTTCCGAAAAAACAGCGTCGAAACCAACCGCCTCGGCTCCCATCGAATAGAGTTCATCAAGAATCTGTTTGTAAACGGTTCGATTCCACGGCCAACGGCCAAATTTATTTAAGCTCGCCTCGTCAATGGTCGCAACCATGACGCCCTTGGCTTTCACGGGCGTCATCTCTGAAATTCGCTTATCGTAGAGCGTCCACTCTAAGCGATCTATGAAATTGAAAACCTCTGGAATCCCTCCATTAGCGGCCGTGTATTCCGGAGATTGAAAACGGTGTTGGTGCCGATAGTGAATGCCTAGAGAAAAAAAGCTGATAACAAGCGCAGAAATAATGAAGGGAGTTAAATAGCGTTTCATGATTTATCCTCGATGAATTTCTGGTAGCAATCTCGGGCCGAGAGGCCCGTTAAATCTGCAGCAATTTTGGAAGCTTCTTTCGTGGGAGCCTTTCTCAAACGCAGCAAGGTTTCAAGGTATACAGCCTCAACCTTGGTGGACTCCCAGCCGCGCAAAACCAACGTCAACTCTCCCAGAGCTTCGCCGGCTTTAAGGCGTTTCGAGATCATTTCAAAAAGTTCTTCAACACTGCCCTGAAGTAGTTCTTCGTAGGTTTTTGTGATTTCGCGAACAATAAATAGATCCTGTTTTCCGTGCCCGAGCTCTATCAGCGCTGCAAGAGTTCCTTCGATTTGATGTCGAGTATCAAAAAAAATGAGAGTCTTGGCCCCGGCTCCGATTTCAAAAAACTTTTTCCAATCTTGGCTTTCTTTCGATTTGGTCTTGGGAGCAAAGCCTAGAAAAACAAAAGGCAAACCAAAACCGCCCGTCCACTGCAAAGCAGCTGTTACCGCGCTGGGACCCGGTAGAACTTTAAGAGAGTGACCTTCTTTACGGGCCCACTCAACCAAGGCCCTTCCCGGATCATTGAGGATGGGCGTTCCGGCATCACTCACCAAAATCCAAGTGTCCCCATCTTCCATTGCACGTGCGAGAGCCGCATAATCAAAATGCCATTCTTCGTCGCCGGGAATCGAGATCCACTGCGCCTTTGAGCTAATTCCTAAGTCTCGGGAAAGAGCCTGCAGTTTGCGGCTGTCTTCGCAAAAAACAACGCGCGCCGATTCCAAAGCTCGCCGGCCCCGCTCGCTTAGATCTCCAGGGTTTCCGATCGGCATTGCCAGAAGCTGGATGTCAATTTTAGGTCGCGCATTGCCCATCCCGCCCATTATAGTGGGCGGATAGCAATTTTCATTCCCCGAGCCGTCATCATTATCTCCCCAAAGCTACCGGCACTAGGAGATGCCGAATTTTTGGCATCTGAAGTAGCCGAGGATCTGCGACAATAATCTTTGGAGGGTTCCTATTATGAAAGCTTCCATCAGGAATGACGGAGATTTCACCATCCTAGAGATCAGTGGCTACTTGGATTTTGAAAATTCTCGGCCGATTGCGGAGTCAATCGGTGAAATCTATTCAAAAAATCAGGGTTCGAAGATTTTGGTCAATTTAGGAAATTTGGAGTTCGTCGGCAGCTCTGGGATTTCCTCTTTCGTGAAATCCCTCCGAGTCTTTAATCGCACCCATGAAAAGCCGGTCTACTTCGGACTGAAGTCCGAATTCATCAAACTCTTTCGACTCTTCGAAGGTAGCGATGCCTTTGATATTTTCGAGAATATAGGTGCAGCCAAAGGAGCCGCGGGACTACGCACCGCTGGAAGACTCGAAGCACGACCTGATGTTATTTAGTTAGGCATCTTCGGGAGGGTGATCAGCAGCAGTGGGCATCGGACACCTTGGCATGAAAGCGGCCTTGTTTAATTCCAGAAAAATTGAGAGTTGCGTGAGGTGTTTCTAGCCCTGCTGAGTTGAGGTTCACCCATATCCTGAAGACTCCAAATTTTCAAATTTTGCGTGCCCATCCCAAAACTCATCGAAAAGCCTAATTCCCAGCGCCCTCTCGCCAGGGAGATTTTGCTTCATAGAAGTTTGCACGTGCGTTTTATGCTTTTGAGAATACGTACGCAACCGTTCTTACGAGATTCCCCAGAGACTCGAAAGCACATTCAAAAAAATTTGATCTCCTCGTAGCAATTTTTGGAAATAAAATCCATTTCGGCCTCGCGCCTAAAAAAGATTGGAATGATTGCACAGCCGTTAACCTCTAAGGATTGCTCTAGCTAATTTCAACAAGTAAAGCACCGAGGGTGGACCTTGAAATAAAGCAAGCGCTATCTCAGCGCCAGGAGAGGAGACCGCGTCTATGAAGTGACTAAACGTCACTTCATAATGCGTGTCGAGTTCCTGACGAGCCTCGGGGCCAACGGTTTAAAGGTGCTGCCGCATGAAAATTGCTACGAGTTCGGGGTGTGAGACGAAGGCCAGAAGAACCCCGTGGAATGCCACAATTGACGAGATGAGAAGGTCACCATAGCTCTAGGGCGAAAGTGAGTAAGACCCTACATGGGCTGAAGTAGCTGCTAGACACCGAGCACAGCAAAATCGGAGAGTGGATTGCTACGAGTAACTTCACAGGATTGGTGAATCAGGAACTGGCGGCGCTTAAGAAGTAAAAGCCCAATTAAGTTGCAGGGCGTCATTCGGACTGATAACGGATGACGCCATGCAAAAACCCTTCCTTCTGTCTCTCGCACTGATCTTGGTCCAAAATTCTTGGGGCCTCTGCTCCCAACCCCTCGAAAAGAATAGTGTTTGGGATTGGATCCAAAGCCCAACGCGCGGAACGGATGCCATCCCATTTGCCCAATTTAAAGCGGCTGATTTCATCCCGGCCCTGGACCGCGCGGCACAGGCGGCCGAGGCCCGTCGCGATGCGATCCTCACCAACTCGGAGCCCGCCAGTTTTGAGAACACGATTCTGCCCTTGGAGCAGATTTCAAAGGAACTTGATGATGTTTACATCGTGATTTATGCGCTGTGGGGCACGGTCAAAACTCCCGAAATCGAAGCCGCCCGCAAGCATGCGTTGAAGCTCATCGTGCCTTTCGAAAGTTCGGTTTTCCAAAACGCAAAACTGGCCGAGCGCGTGAAGCAGGCCCAAGTCAACATTGCGACTCACACGCCCGATTTGGCGCGATCGGAAGATGTAAAACTGCTGATTCAACAGCAGATCAAAAGTTTCGAAGACAACCTGGTCTATCTGGACGGCGAGAAAAAGGCGCGGGCCACGGTGATCCAGCAGGAACTCTCGGATCTGAGCGCTAAGTTTTCCGACAATCTAACGGAATATATGGCGGCCCATCCGGTCGTTTTCACCGACGAGGCCGACTTGGACGGCGTGCCCGAAACCACCATCCGTTCGGCGCGCACCGAAGAAGCGGCTGGTTCCGGGCGCTTTGTTTATCGCTTCGAGATTGGTTCGGATGCTTTGTCTGAGGTGTCGGCCCACGCGGTGCGGGAATCCACGCGGCGCAAGATTTTCGAACACACGCGCGTGCTGGCGGGCGAGGGCGAGAAAAACAATTTTCCCGTGGCGCAAAAGGTGCTGGCATTGCACGAAGAGCTGGCCCTTCTGACCGGACGCAAAAATTACGCCACCTGGGCTCTTGAGGACGCCTATCTCAAGAGTCCCGAGCGTGTGCTGGGGTTTTTGGATTCCTTGGCCCGCATTGGCCGACCACGTGCGGAAGAAGAATTGAAAGCGGTCTCGATCATGAAGTTGAACGATGTCGGCAATGACGAGCTGAAACCGTGGGATTTGGGTTACTACATGCGGCGATACTTGAAGGAACATTTCGGTATCGATCCGGAGTTTGAAAAAGAATATCTGGCACTCGATCGCGTGCTGCGCGATGGCGTGTTCTATGTGTTCGAGCGATTGTACAATCTGCAGATCCTGGATCGCAAGGATCTGCAAGGCTGGGACGCCGACGTTCGGGTCTATGATGTTGTGCAGAACGGGGCGCTGATCGGGCGGATTTATTATGATCCCTATTTGCGCAAGGGCCGCAAAAAATCGGGAGCCTGGGCTTTGCCCATGAAAAAGGCCAACCCGGGAGCGTTTGATGCGCCCAGCGTGGCCCAAGTGCAGGTTGTCACGAACTTCGACAAAAGCAACCTGGCGGAACGTCCCGATCTCATCAACTTCGGCAGTGTCACCACGCTCTTCCACGAGTTCGGTCACGTGTTTCATGGAATTTTTTCGAAAGCGCGGTTTGAAAGCCAGGCCGGCACGGCCGTGCCGCGTGATTTTGTCGAGTTGCCCTCGCAAATCATGGAGAATTTCGCGTGGATACCCGAGGTCATCTCCCGTTATGCGCGTCACTACAAGACTGGCGAAATCCTGAGCCCCGAGTATCTGAAGAAAAAGGAAGCGAGCCAGTCTTTCGGTAACGGCTCGATGATGTTGCGCAAAGCGGGCATGAGCCGGCTGGACATCACGTATTACACCACGCCCGTCAGTGAGATCGGTGATCTGCGGGAGTTCGAGATTCGCCAGATGGAAGCGTTTTCATTTATGCCGCCGGAACTGCGGAATTTGTGGACCACGCGTTTTCATCATATTTTCAGCGGCGGCTATAAATCGAAATATTACGGATATGCGTGGTGCGATATTCTGGAAGCCACGGCTTTTGAGGAATTTCAAAAGGTGCGCTATTTCGACCGCGATACCGCCCAGCGTTTCCAAAAACTATTGAGTTACGGCGCCTCCCGCAATCCTGAGACCAATTTCTTGGAATTCATGCTGGGCCAGGAGCCCCGCCTTGAGTCCTTTTTGGAACGCGAAGGACTCTTGGGAGCGCGGCCGTGGCCAATGCCGGTGGTTGCGCCCGCTAAACCCTAGCGCGATTGAGCGAGAGCCTGTCGTGTGACGTCAAAGTAAACGTCGATAGTTTGGCAAAGCGCGGGCTTGGCCGCACAGGCCGGGCCCTCGAGGGCCGCTTCATAACGTAAAAGATTGCCCTCGTTCCACATGGCGGCGGGTGCAACGTCACGCATCTGCACCGACACGCGGGTCAGGCCCACATCCTTGAGCGTGCGGAGCTCGCCACGAGCACTCTTGCCATCCGTGTTGCGATCGCTCCACACCACAAGGCGCGTAAAGATCGCGTCTTGCGCATCGATCCAGCCGTCGCGGTTTTCATCATATTGCGCCAAGGCTTCAAAGCCGTTTTGAGCGCGTTCGGCATTGGGCAAGCGCGTGGCTTGGCCAAAAAGTTCAGCCCCGGAATCAATGCGGCCGTTGCCGTTGAGGTCCACGCTCAGGAAGCCGACCCGGTCATGGGCGGCAAGCCAACCCACCTGTTCGGCTTGACCGTGGTCCTGCAAATCAAACAAGACCCCGGCGCGAGCCGAGCGCGTCTGCAACGCTTGCCCCGAGGTGTTGATCACGAGCGGACTATACAGCTGAATCACATACGTGTACGGCAGACCCGCAGCCTGCACTTCCCCTGCAGCTCCGCGGCGCTGGGGAATCAAAGACAGAGTCAGTGAAATTTCCGATTTACGCAGATCCAGAAATCGTTTCAGGAACGAGCCAATTTCCA
Organism: uncultured Bacteriovoracaceae bacterium; assembly: GCA_964636255.1. Lineage (GTDB taxonomy): Bacteria > Bdellovibrionota > UBA2428 > UBA2428 > UBA2428 > CAXNGS01. The sequence continues at coordinate 68,707 of CAZWNW010000007.1, forward strand.
AATCAAAGACGCCGCCGCTCAGCGGGCCCACGCGCGTCAAGGTTTGGGTGGGATCGCTCAAATCATAAGTCACGCTTTGGCCCTGGGCACTGATCAGGATGTGAGTGGCCGCGCCGAAGACGCGCAAAAAGAAGGTGTCGGTGGTGCCCACGGCCGTCGAGTTCGGAATGGTACGGAAGTTCACCCAGCACTCGTTGTAGGCATTGTTTTGCACCCTTGTTTTCACGCCGGCGGAATCCAGGGTGGCTCCGGTGCAGGTATCGGTTTTGTTTTTCTGGGCGGGTACCCCATAAAAATGCTGAACATTCGTGATTTTGGGCTGGAATTCCGTATTCGTGGCGGTGCCCGTCATTTCTTGGAGCAGGCCGTTAGCATACAGCTTCAGGCCATTGTTGCCCGTGCGCACTGCTAGGGTCGATATCGGCATCAAGGCCGATTGCATTTGTTGATTGAGGCTACGCACCGAGGTTTCGAGTGTCCCAGCGCCCTCTCCCCAGGGAGATTTTGCTTCATAGAAGTTTGCACGTGCCTTTTATGCTTTTGAGAATACGCACGCAACCGTTCTTACGAGATTCCCCAGAGACTCGAAAGCACATTCAAAAAAACCGTTTGATATTATATTGCCCCAGTCGCGAACTTCGGATAGATACTCTTTAATGAAATCAATCGCAAAACAGCTGATGATCATCGGTCATGGCAAGCAGGAGGGAGCCTTCGGGGGAGCCTTGGCCGTCGGCAAGCGAAAGCAAAAACGGCCTTTGAACTTTAAACGGCCGATTCATCTTGTGGTGCGCTCTCAGCGAGCGAAAGGACCCTGGAGCTTTTTGACTAAGAAAAATGCTGCATCTGTGGATCGACTTCTGCGTCAACAAGCGCACAAGCATCATCTTCGACTGATCGGCTATGTGAATGTCGGCAATCATCTGCACATCAAGCTGCGCGCCTTTTCGCGAGATAGCTTTCAGGATTTTCTGCGCTCATCTATGGCCTTGATTGCACGTAAAATTACGGGGGCAAGAAAAGGGCATAAGATTGGAAAGTTCTGGGACGCGCTGGCCTTCACGCGGATTCTCTTTAACAGCGTTGAGGAAGGAATTCTAAAACGCTATTTTCGGGCCAATGAGCTGGAAGCTCGCTTTGGCTACGCTGTGCGAGCCCTTTTCCTTGGCAAATGGCGCACTCGCCACAATGCCGCAGGTTTTAGCTAGCTTCGGGATTTCTGAATCCATAAGTTGAGATTTCAATGTTTTGCATCTCCAATAGTCAGACACTGAAAGAAGGAAATAGTTTCTACTCTCAGCCCAATAGGCGCCATTTCCTCGCTTGCACATACTCCTTCACTTTAGAGTGGCGATTTTGAAATTACCTTCACGGCGAAGAACGTGCAGTGCAATATCATTTTGGTATCGGATGATTTCGATGTCGGCAACTCCCCACTCTCCCAACCTCAAGCCTGTCAATTGCAGCGATCCTACACTTTTCGGAAGCAAGGGATTGTTGAATATGATCTGCTTATTTTCGGCGTCCATGGTTAAGCCGAGTGAGGCTTGGATCATAAGGAAAACTGCACCGGCTGCCCAAGCCTGGGGAGCACATGAGACTGGATAGAGAGTCGGCTCATGATTTCTGTTCCGATCGAAGCCGCAAAAGAGTTCGGGCAGTCGGAAACGTTCCATTGCGCAGCTTGTTTCAAACATCGAGGATAGAAGCTGCCTGGCAAAGTCCCGAAAGCCGTATCGAGCCAAGCCCATTGCAGCAATCGAGTTGTCATGCGGCCACACGGAGCCGTTGTGATAGGACATAGGATTGTAACGCACCTCATCTCTACCGATGGTGCGCAAACCCCATCCACAAAATAGCGATGGGTCCATCAAGGCGCGAGCTGCCGCCTCGGCATGGTCTTCGGCGACAATGCCGGAATAGAGGCAGTGACCGACGTTAGAACTACTAATGCGACACTGTTTTTTTTTACCATCTAGAGCGATTGCGAAAGTTTTGATTTCGTCGCACCAAAATGCCTCGTTGAATTGGATCTTCAATTTTTCAGCTTGCTGCCTCAGTCGATCCGCCAAGAACAAATCGCCAAGCTTCTGGGCTATAAAAGATGCTCCCAGTTTGGCTTGATAGGCATAACCTTGCACTTCGCATAGAGCCACTGGCGCGTGCGCATCGGAACCGTCGGCATGAAAGATGGAATCGTGGGAGTCCTTCCATCCCTGGCTAATGAGTCCGGTTTGAGATTGGCGGGCGTATTCAACGAATCCATCTTGATCCGCATCACCATAATTATCAATCCAATCTAAGGCCGCACGAATATGTGTCCAAATACTCTCGATAAATACTAAATCACCTGTGTTTTTTAAGTATTCACTGGCAAGGACCACGAAAAGCGGCGTGGAATCGACCGAACCGTAATATCGAGCAAACGGAATTTCTTTTAGATTCGCCATTTCTCCATCGCGAAATTCGTGCAGTATTTTTCCAGGCTGGGCATCACATTCCGCAGAAAATTCTGTTGCCTGGGTTTGCGATAGAAAGTTCAGGACCCCTTTGGCGATTTCAGGATTGAGCCAAAGAGTTTGAAGAGCCGTAATTATACCGTCCCTACCAAAAGCCGTACTAAACCAGGGAACACCTGCATAGGGGTAAAGCCCAAAGGGTGTGGCCGTGATCATCATCCGCAGATCCGCATGCGAGCGCCTGATCCACGAATTGAACTTGTCCTCGGATGCCGAGACCTCGGCACCCTGGAATGCCTGCACTTCCTTTTGTCGCAGCGAAAGATAGTGATCAAATCTATCTTTCAGCGATCCATTGAAATGATTTTTCAAGTTCTCTGAGGATTCACATTCAAAGGATAGATGAACCTCTCCACAACTTCCATTTAGTCTTACTTCACATACGATTTCTTTTCCGGCGCCGGAGATTTCGGCACAATCAGAACTAAAATTAATTCGGGTTCTTCGTTCCACCTCATCCAAACCAAGATAGGAAAGAATTAGTTCGCTACTCTTTCTCTCGGACTCCTTGATCATTCCACGTTTTTCCCTGCGGTAGCCCCTGACTTCAAAGACATCCTTGAAGTCTGAAAAAAAATTAAAGCTAAGATCGAGCATAAGTGGATCCTGATGGAACTTCCTGAATCGAATTCTCTCGTAACAAGTATTCTTGTGGAGAAAAATAGATTTGAAACAGTGAACGGTACCTCGCGGGATAGGCCTTCCGCTTAGATCAATAAAATCAGGATTCGTTAAGTCGATCGTTAGCAATACATTGTCGTGAGTAATTGACGAATTCAACAGGAGCGGTCTCTGGGCAGCAATTGTTAGCTCGGAATGGGAAAGATGACGAGTTCCTCTGTAGTAAAGGCCCTCTTCACCATCCAGATCACTAAAAATTTCACCGTAGCTGTCAAACAATGCAAAAGTCTCATCATGTTTTAAGACCCGGCTTCGATGTTCGGCCAGAAGGGAGCTGGCTAAGATGTATGTGCGCCCCTCGTGGGACATCGCCCTTGATACGCGTTTTGCCTGACTTCTGCCACTGCCTTTGTGATCGGTTAATGTTTGAATTTGCGTTGATGATGGAATCATAAATCTCTAAGTACTCCTCTGCCATCCGAGAAACGGAAAAGCGCTCCTCGAATTTTTTCCGACAACCCCTGCGATCAATTTTGGTCACGCAGTCTACGGCGTGAATGGCTTCGTCGATGCTGTTCACCACCAAACCTGTAATGCCTTCGTCGATGACCTCCGATACAGAACCCTGGCGAAAGGCGATCACGGGAGTGCCACATGCAATAGCTTCAATCATCGCCAATCCAAAGGGCTCTGGCCAGACAACTGGAAAGAGTAATGCGCGAGCCGAAGCTAAAAAGGAGTTTTTTTGCTGATCATCAATCTCGCCGATAAATTCGATTAAAGGATCACTCAACAACGGCTGTATACAACTTCGAAAGTAGGCTTCATCGACGGCATCAACTTTTGCCGCGATCCGGAGTTTAGTTCTTGTTCGGCGAGCAATTTCAATGGCATTTTCGAGCCCCTTTTCAGGCGAGATTCGACCCAGGAAAGCCAGATAATCTCCGGAATTTTCCGAAGACTTATACAGCGAGAGCGGAAGTCCATGGTAAACGTTTCCTACCCAAGCGGCTCTCTCAAGTGGCCCTCCCTGAGAGTGAGATATGGAGACCAATGGCATATCAGCATACTCATCATAGAGTGGCAGAAGTTCCGGAATGTCGAGCCTTCCATGAAGCGTGGTGACCTGCCTCAATTGATAGGCCCTGGAGACTGGAAAATGCAGATAATCAATGTGAAAATGAATCAAATCGAAATCCTGCGCTGCTTGAACGACATTTTCCAGCATCAAAAAATGTAGAGAAAGTTTGTCTTGGCATTCTGGATCTAACCTCAGGGCCCGTCGGCACATCGGCATGAGACGAGCAGAGGTTTTTGAATCCCCCGCAGCAAAGAGCGTGACTTCATGCCCTTTACTGACCAGTTCCTCCGTTAAAAATGAAACGATTCTTTCGGTTCCCCCATAGAGCCGCGGAGGAACGCTCTCGTAGAGCGGTGATACTTGAGCGATTCTCATGGAGAATTCCTCCCTGCAGGAGTGCAGACGCAATAAAATTTATTTATAGGTCCAACGCGACCCATGGTCCAACAGATTCTGAAACCGATCATCAGCGGAACTTAATACTGTGTTCGGAAATTCAGATTTCACATGCTGCAATTCAATCGTGATTTGTCATTGTCCCGCTCATCGAGCATTTAGCAATTTTTTTCGAAAATAACTTTGTGAAGCAAACCGCCGGGACCAAATGGAAAACGGATTTCCAGAAGGCCCATTGGGCACGGCCCATCGAACCGAAGTTTTTGTGCCAGGCTCGAACGCATAGCAGGCGCGCATAGCGGCACCATGCACGGCAGGAAATTCCACGGGCGATTCCGGAGACCATCGGAATTCAAAGCTCCCTGGACTGTCGAAGCCTCCACCCACCGAGGGAGGCGGTCCCAATATTGAATCTTCCAATATCTTACCGAAGGGTTCAGGCGCATCACCCAGCGCATAGGACCAGTCAATGCGATGGAGACTCCCCCACAACCAATTTTGGCTTGCGGGTCCGCGTTTTTCGATCAGTAAGCGCAAAGCTTCTGAATAAGTTTCTCCCAAAAGGGTCGAAAGCTTTTGGTCATTTTTTTTCTCCCAAATTTGTCTGTCGCGATCATTTGCTAAGAGCCCCAACAAAGTGCGATCCGAAAAACTCATGCGCACCCAGCGCGAAAAGACCTTGAGGCTTTCAGCATCGGTCCAATCCATGGACTTTGGAAAGAGCGCTTGCTTCGATAAAGAAATCCAAAGCGCCAGGACACTCATTTCCCAAGAATTTTCTTGCGCGAGACTCGACCATTTTGCAAGTCGCCGCCAGATAAGAAAACAAAACTCGCGTTCGTCGACTTTCCCCTTTTGACAAAGTTCATTGGCCTTCACCAAAGCTTGAGCTCTGCGATAAAATTCGACGACAACCGGGGGATGATAATCCGTTTGTGCGGACTCGACTGTCTTCAGAATCTCGGGCTCTTGATCTAAGATCCGCCGGGCGCGATCTGATGGCTCCCAGGAATACGCGATGTCATTGAAAATCTCAGAATCCGAAGTGCGTTGATTGGCTGATACCGAAAAGAAAGAAGATTCCTTTGTTAGATCGCGGTAAAAAAATTCATTGGCCCCACTGTGGCGCAGCCGTCGTGACTTTCCCTCTCGAGGACTGATCGTTCCTGTCTTTCGCGCATGTGTAAAATGGAGCCCCGTTAGCATGTGACCGGCCTTTTGACCTTTCACTTTGTCTTCTTCAATCCAGCTGAAATTTACAGCAGGATATCCCCATAAATTTATGAGATCTGCTTCAAGATTCTCTTGAAGAAAGAGATTCCGGCGCAGGTAAAATTCAAGTGGCGAAGAAAGCTTTCGAAGTGCTGTCCAATCTAAATAAAAGTTCTTAGGTCCGGAAGTCGCAGGGCTTTTTTTAGCAAGCACCTTCAATTCTTCCTGGTAAGAAGTGCTGACATCCAGACCCAGAGCGGTCCAACGCAATTCCTCTTCGCGCGCCTCTAGCCGACCCGACTCCCGATCACGAACTAGAAAGACTTCTTTGGAAATACCAAGTGCCGGGCTTTCTTTGCCCTCCGTGACGACCAGATCCTGGGTGTCAGCATAATTTCCGAGCGTCACGCCCCATGCCATCCGACGACCCTCACGACTTTCAATTGAGCCCAAGACAATAGCTGGAACACCGGGAAGAGAAAATCCAACTGCCGACAGCCGAGCATCAAGATCATATTTCACAGGATACATAGGCGAAGGCCACGAAAGTCCTAGATGCGTATCGTTGCAGAGAGTCAGTGGCCTGGGGTTTTCCGCACTTGAGGATTTCAGAACCCAAAGGTTCGAGGCAGCTAACTGAGCCCATGTAGAATTCTCCGGCGAAAAGTTCGCCAAATCCAACAAAGGTTGACTCTGAAGTTTAGATACTTTCGAAACGTCGCGGTTTTCGATCGGGCCCAGCGAAGAATTAGGCAAATAAAACGGCGGTAAGTTCGCAAAAGAAGACTTCGCCATTTTCCGAACGCCAGACCTCATATCCCGCTGCGCGTAGTGGGCGAGATCTGAATTATTTTTGGGAAGATAAAAACTTAAGGCGTCTTCACCTACAAGAAATTTCAGCTTTTCTGCAAAGATCTCATGATCCAGATCAAAAGAAAATTGCCAGGCCTGAAAGCGGGCAATTGCAAGAAGATCGACCGGAGACCACGACTCCATCTTGAGACGCTCCAATCCGAGGGCACGAAACTCTACGGGCTCCGGGCGATCAACAGACTTTCGATAATGCTCAACTCCGGCAACGTAGGCCTCGGCCGCACGGCGGGACAAAGATTTTTCATCCAAGGACTCCCATTCCACTTGGGAGGCTCTGGCCCCGGCCCGCATAATGCGGTCTTGGGAAAGGGCCTTTTCACCTGCGATCGAAGCAAGTTTTCCCAGTGCGGAAGCTCGCAAGAACTCCATCTGGCTTTCGCGGTCCCACATGTGAAGATAACCCAAAGCAAACCAAAGATCTTCGACCTTTGAAACTTCGATCTTCCACACCCCCTGCTCATCCCGCGCGGATTCGAACTGATGTGTGGGGCTTTTTACCTGGAGTTCAGTGAGATCACTGCCCAGATGCCGCTCGAAAAAATAGGAAACAACCATCAAGACAACGATCAGGCCGGCTATCGACCAAAATATGTAAAAGAGTTTTTTCATCGAACACGTCCTCGCGGGAGTCCCTGGATTTGATCCGGGGCCTCGACGCGAAGACGCGTAGGCTGGTGTTCAATGCGGAAGCTGAACTTTAATCTCACAAGTTGATCGTCATTGATCATATCCGACGGAGGGTTAGGAATTCTCGGCAGATTTTCGAAGGCCTCGGTAACGGCGCGGTCAAAACCACCAACGCCGCAGGGTTGCCAATCTTCGATCCGTTGAAAATCGCCACTTGTGTTCATCACCATTGTGCCCCGAACCACATAATGTCCTTCGATAGCACTCACTTGTCGACCATAGAAATCAAGATTTTTTTTCCAGATAGGATAAATGTTCTCTTTGATCCGGGAAACATAAGTGTAAAAACGGTATTCGTCGGTATTAAGGAGCGTCTTCACGCCCATCTCGACGTTTTTGCCCAAATCATCGACGGAAAGTCGAACGCCGCGACCACTATTTCCCAGACCATTGGAATCCAAATCAAGGCCAGGTCTTTCTTTCGAAAGTTTTTCCGCCGGACTTTTCATGGCATTTTCACTGGGCACCGCAGTCGTTTCAAAGAGCTTTCGAAGTGGTGCGTCCCGAGAACCCGCGCTTGGGCGAGACCCTAAAAGATCACCTTCAGGATCTTCACCCCTTCGTAGGCTTTCTCTTTTTACGCGTTGAGTTTTTTCTCCGAGATATTCCGCGGGAAAGGGATCGGCTTTTATGTTGTCGTTTTTTGAAACAGCATCAGACTGCACAATTTTTCGCTCCCCCTGAGTGTAGGAAAAACGATGCAAATTCTCTAAATCACTCTCACTCATCACCCGCACCGGAAGGGGAGGCATCGTGATCACCGCAGGGGTCTGATTTTTGAGATAAAGGAGTGCGCCCCAGAGCGCAATATTGATCAAAAGCGAGGCCACTAGCCCAGGAGTCCACCCCGGCAGACTCAAATGAATCCTATCGCTCTTGGATTCCGTCATATTCCACTCGAATCAGGTAGAGTCCCTCGGGCGGCGCGCAATAGCCGGCATCTTTGCGGATTTTCCCAGAACTGGCGTCCAAGAGTTCCCTGAGGGAATCTAGGCTTCTTTTCTTTTGAGCCACTTCGACCAAGGCCCCAACCATATTCCTGACCATTTGTTTTAAAAATCCCTTAGCTTGAAATCTTAGCCGAATTTCATGACCCGAGTCCAAGCATTCCGTTGACACAGATTGCACATCAATAGTGCAGGATTCGAGCCGGCGCACGGTCGTGGCCGCTTGCTGATTGGCAGCAGCGAAGGCAACAAAATCGTGCTCGCCTTCAAAGATTTCAAGAGCTTCCCTGAGCTTAGGCAAATCAAATTCATTGAGTTCCATCGGAATCCACCAAAAACGCCGGGAATGAAGCGTTGGTTTGGCACGTCGAAGAAGTAGACGGTATTCGTAGGTCTTTCGTTTTACCGAATCACTGGCGTGAAAATTTTCTGGCGCCCAGGCTGCAGTCAAAACGGAGACTTCGGGGGGAAGAATTGATGACAGCGAATGTCGTAGCCGTTCAAGATCTAAGTCTTTGTCGGCTATATCCACATGAAAGAAATACTCCAGAGCATGAACGCCCGCATCCGTGCGCCCGCACCCTTTGATTCCGATGCGCTCGGCGCTTCGTAATAAGGTTGCCAGAGACTTTTCGATGGCGCCTTGGATCGAGGGCTGAATAATTTCGTCGGCTTCTGACTGTAGCTGCCAACCGCGAAAAGCCCCGCCATCAAATTCAATTCGAAAGACGGCGCGAGGCATGAAAATTTATGCGCCCCAACCCAGCGCAATAAGGTCGCGTAGAATTTGTAGAGCATTCGTTGCCGCACCTTTTCGCAACTGATCACCGGAGATGAGAAAATGCACCCAGTGCGCATCAAAAAGATCCTTCCGAATGCGCCCCACAAAAACAAGATCTTGATTCTGAGATTCGACCGGCATGGGAAAATGATTTTCTTTCCAATCATCAACGACTTTTATGCCTGCTGCTTTTTTAAAGGCCTCCTGAATCACTGCAAGTTGCGGCGCGTTTTCTAAATGAAGCGAGACAGCCTCGGTGTGCGCACGAATGACCGGCACTCGCATCGAAGTCACACCCATGGGAAGGGTTTTTAAGCCCAAGAGCTTTTGTGTTTCTTGAATCACCTTCCACTCTTCCTCGTTATGAAGTTCCCCGGCTTCGCCCGGCGCCTGCAATGAGGAGTTATGACTCATGACATTGAGGAAAAGTGGATGTTTGAACACAGGCCCGCCCGTGACTACGGAATCACCGTCTTTCCACGTGCGGATCTGATGCATGAGTTCTTCGAGCCCTTTGATTCCCGCGCCGGAAGCGGCCTGGTAAGTGGCAACATTCACGCGCTTCAAGCCAAAGCGCTGCATCGGTTTCAAAGCCACACAAAGAATCGCGGCCGTACAATTAGGATTAGCCACAATTTTTGGCCCGGGACGATTCAAAAGAGTTTTAAGTTCCTCTCCGTTAACTTCAGGCACCACCAACGGGACTTCGGGATCCAAACGAAATGCCGAAGAATTATCGATCAAAACCTGAGTCGGCAGCATGTGCTCGCGAACAAATTGCGCCTGCTCGGAGCCGGCCGCATTCAAAATGGCGTCGCAATCTTTAAGGCGATCAACACTCGATTCTAAGGCAAAAATATTCTCGTCTTTGCGCTCAGTCGAAGCGAAAAGCTTCAACTCAACTGGCTGCTTCAAGATTTCCGAGGCAAGATTCCTAGCTTCAATACCAACAACACCGGTGGCACCCACAATTCCGAGCTTCAACATAGGCGTCTTGTTTAGCAGGATCGGGGCTAAGACTCACGAAATATCGCGGAATTTGGCTCGCAAACAGGAGTGCTTTCCTCAACTGGATAGAAATATCTGCTCCAACATCGCAATACAGGAGAGCTCTTTATCAATCTCCAGTGGACCTACCGGCGGCGTAAGAACATGAAGTTTTCTCCGAGGCTCATTGCCCGCCTTGGGCAGCGATGCTGGAGCAGATATTTCTATCCAGTTGCGGAACGAACTGCAGATCGATTCAAAGGAAGCTGATTATTCTTGAAGGCACCCCAGTAGTTTGCCCAAGTCGAAATTCTCAAAGCCTTTTGGCGCCCTTTGGTTGGAAATAGACTCGCTGGACACTGCCCCAAGGCGAGCAAACTTCTTGGTAGAAAGGTGAAGGTTTTCGCCGCCGGGGTGAGGCCAAGCAAGAATTGAAGAAGAGCATCTCTGTATTGTGTCTAGCGAGTCTATTTCCAACCAAAGGTCCCCACCACAGGCTTTCGAGTTCCGAGCTGTACCTAGCGAGTAGGCATGAATTTATACCCGGATACGGCGGCGGCGGAATAGGTGGCGAGAGAGAAAGCGCATGGTTTCAAAAAGTGGACCCAAAAGTACGTAACTTAGCAGTAGTGGAAAGAGAACCACTTCCGGTCGAGGCGAAAAAATCGCGAATGCTGCCGCTGCCAAGATGATCCAAGCAAAGGTTTTCTGAGAGCGAAATTTAAGATCTTTGAAACTTCGATAGCGAATTGTCGAGATCATGCAGAATCCGAGAATCATCATCAAAACGCCCATATAACTTTCGCGGAAACCCACAAAACCCATTTCAGTGTAAAAAAGCACCGCGGATGCGGCAGTTCCTGCCGCAACGGGACTCGGACAGCCTTGAAAGTAGCGTTTCTCGACTGTTTGTTTCAGAACATTGAAGCGCGCCAGGCGCAAAGTCGCGCAGGTGAGATAGATGAAGGCGGCGATCCATCCGAAACGTCCCAAATCACCCAGCGCCCAATGATAAATCATCACCGCAGGGGCAACTCCGAATGTCAGAAGATCGGCAAAAGAATCGTATTGTTCTCCAAATGCACTTTGCGCGTTAGTGAGTCTTGCCACTCGGCCATCTAGGGAATCACAAAAGGCTCCGGCCATAATTGCCAGCGCTGCCGCCTCCCAACGATGCAAGGAGGAAGACAATACAGAAAGAAAGCCAAAAAAGAGATTGGCCGTCGTAAACAGATTAGGGAGGACGAGAAAGAGAATCTCTGTCCTTCGTGGCCGTTTGCTCCGGAACTCTGGACTCAATGTTTGCCGTTAGCGGTAGGAGCCGCTTCGCCCCCGGCACCATCAATACCGATGATTTCTGCGAAGGGGCGGAAATCCGCATTGTTGGCTTCGTCTGGCAGATTTTCTCGGTAGGACTTCACATCGTCGTGCGTGATCAAGCCACGCGTGAGACTGCGCAAACGAATGCGCACATCGAAACGATCCGGAACGACCGGTGAACCTGCAGGATTGTAATAAATTTTGTCGGTCTTTTTGGCCATGATTCAAGATCCTTTCTACGTATACCTAGGCAATAGTTACGCGGGAGTCGAGATAAACATCTTGAACCGCATTAAGTAGGCGCACACCCTCTTCAAAGGGTCGCTGAAAAGCTTTGCGACCGAGAATGAGGCCCATACCACCGGCGCGTTTATTGATCACCGCCGTACGAACTGCATCCACTAAGTCAGCTGATCCGCGGCTTTCGCCCCCGGAATTGATAAGTCCGATGCGGCCCATATAGCAGTTGGCTACCTGATAGCGACATAGGTCGATTGGGTGATCCGAAGTCAGCTCTGTGTAGACCTTATCGTGAGTCTTACCGTGGCGAGTGGCTTTGTAACCACCGTTGTTGGTGGGAAGCTTTTGCTTGATGATGTCGGCTTTGATCGTAACACCCAGGTAGTTGGCCTGGCCCGTGAAGTCGGCGGCCGCATGATAGTCGATGCCATCGACGCGGAAGCCGGGATTTCGTGTGTAACACCACAAGATCGTGGCCATACCGAGTTCATGTGCAGCTTCGAATGCCTTAGAAACCTCTTCCAATTGACGACGTGACTCTTGAGCTCCGAAATAAACGGTAGCACCCACGGCGACTGCGCCCATATTGTAGGCCTGGCGAACCGAGGCATACATGGTTTGATCAAATTGGTTCGGAAGGCTCATGAATTCGTTGTGATTGAGTTTCAAGACAAAGGGAATTTTGTGGGCATATTTTCGGGCTACGATCGCAAGGCCGCCTAGAGTGGAAGCGACACCGTTACAGCCGCCTTCGATCGCAAGCCGTACAATGTTTTCTGGATCAAAGTAGATCGGGTTGGGTGCAAACGATGCACCGGCTGCGTGCTCCACCCCTTGGTCGACGGGAAAGATGGAAAGGTATCCAGTGCCTTTCAAGCGACCGGCTGAAAAGAGCTGCTCCAAACTTCTCAGAACCGGCAAGGGCCGATCTGAATCCGTATAGGCCTTTGAAACCCAGTTAGCTTCCGGCAAATGCAGAGATTCCTTGGGAAATGTCTTTGATTTGTGTTCAAGAAGGGAAGCAGCCTCGGGACCTAAAAGTTCTAGATAATTAAGTGACATAGGCCGGAAATAGTAGAAAGGATGGGCCTTGGCAATGCTCACGCGGGGCGCTGATTAATGTGAATCTCGACCTGGAACTAAAAATATCAATTGTTTGCAAAATTGGTGCGGAGAGTTGATTTTCTCTTGCGGAGCGTAAATCACTCCTATAAGACCTAACGCTGGGTCCCAACCCCAATCTGAAAGGTTGAGATTTGTTTTCCCTCCCCCTCTCTCTCTCTCAAAAGCAAGTCTCAGCCTTTCAACCTTTTCTCTCCCCGGGAGCTCTCCCGGTGACTTGCTTTTATAAATTCAGAGAAAAGCGGATGTGCCCTTTCCGGTCGGCTTTTGAATTCTGGATGAAATTGGCAGCCCAGAAACCACGGATGGTCCTTTAACTCCAGAATTTCCACCAATCCATGCTTGGGATTCCAACCACTAACGATCATCCCTTTGCGCTCAAAAAGCGACTTGAATCGATTCTGAAACTCCAAGCGATGGCGATGACGTTCTTGAATGTGCTTTTTGCGATAGGCCTTGAGGGCAAGCGAGCCCGCCTTCAAACTGCAAGCGTAGGAACCCAGGCGCATGGTTCCACCTTTTTGCGCCTTCTTTTGGCCGCCCATGTAGTCGATGATGAGCAAATTTTTTGCGCTAGGGGCTTTCACGAATTCAGTTGAAGTCGCACGGGCGCGACCACAAACATTACGCGCGAATTCAATGGCCATCAGCTGCATTCCCAAACATATGCCGAAATAAGGGATGTCGTGAAGACGAGCGAATTCGATGGCGCGAATTTTTCCTTCGATACCACGTGCACCAAATCCCCCGGGAACTAAAATTCCATCAGCTTGACCCAAAAGATCCACGCGCTCTTCCACATCTGAAAAACGCGCAGTCTCCAGCATTTCTGCATCCACATACTGCAAATTGAGCTGAAGCTCATTGGCGGCGGAGGCGTGTATCAGGGCTTCGCTCAGCGATTTATAACTATCGGTTTGATCGGTGTATTTGCCAACGACGGCGATGGTCACCTCACCCTTGGGACGATCCATTCGATCCAGAAACTCTTTCCACGCACCCAGTTCTAATTTTTTTGCCTTTAAGCGCAGCTTTTTACAGATCTTGGAGTCCAAATTTTCTTCGGCCAGGGCAAGTGGGAGCTTATAAATGTTATCGACATCGCGAGCGGTTACGACATTTTCCGGTCGCAAATTTGCGAAGAGTGCAATCTTTGCCTTGATGCCTTCTTCCAATTCGCGGTCCGCGCGGCAGACCAAAATATCGGGTTGAATCCCGATGCGACGCAGCTCTTGCACACTGTGTTGGGTCGGCTTGGTTTTCAATTCTCCGGCGGTGGAGATGAAGGGGACCAACGTTAGATGCACGAAGCAAACATGACCATCGCCTAAGTCAAAATGGAGCTGGCGTGCGGCTTCAAGAAAGGGTTGGGATTCAATGTCTCCGACTGTTCCGCCCACTTCGACGATGATGACATCGTAGCCTTGGCCCAATTGCGTGATGTGGTCTTTGATTTCTTGGGTTACATGCGGGATCACCTGGACGGTTGCGCCCAGGTAATCGCCACGACGCTCTTTGAGCAAAACGCGTTCGTAAATTTGTCCGGAAGTGATGTTATGGGAGCGCGAAACATTTTGGTCCATGAAACGTTCGTAGTGGCCGAGGTCTAGATCAGTTTCGGCTCCGTCTTCGGTCACAAAAACTTCGCCATGCTGGAAGGGAGACATCGTGCCCGGATCTACGTTCAAATAGGGATCCATCTTAAGCTGTGTGACTTTGAGGCCCCTCTTTTTCATAAGAAGGGCAAGAGAAGCAGAGCTGAGGCCCTTGCCAAGACTGGAAATCACGCCGCCAGTGACAAAAACAATTTTCGCCATCTGGGAATTTCATAGAACCACAATCGCGCAAAGCTGTCAGTTGAAAAGATCCCCACTACTCATCGAAATGAAAAATAGAAGCGGAATACCTAGCTGGGGCCCAAACTCGGAACGCCGCAACATAGTTTAGGCAATCATTGTGCGATAAGGGATGCGGGCATGAGCTCCAGCACCCCCAGGACGATCATAAAAATGCCGGCATAAGCTAGGGGGTCCAAGATCCAGTGAAAGCGAGACTGGGCATTCGCTCCGTGGCTTTTTGGATTCTGGGCTTCCGCAGATTCTAAAAATTTCTTAATAAATTTTTCGCGAAGTTCAGCAACTGAAAAGCCTTGCGGAAATGCGCGGAGCAAATAATCGGGCATGCGGATCATGCTCAGAGATGCGCCCATGAGAATGCTGAGTTGAGCTTCTTGTTTGGAACTCAGGCTGATAAAATGCGCCATTCCCAAAAGAGAGAAGAACAAAAGACTAAAGAGTGTGATGAAAAAAAATTTCTCCGCTCGAGTCATCTGGGGATTTTTCATAAACGATGCCACGTCGCAGGTAAATCATTCTACGAAAAATTTGCAGACACTTTCCAAAGTGTTCAAGCGTTAGCTCTACGTTCGACCGATTGAAATTCAGCGAGCAGGTCAATGAGGCGAGAACGGTCGATCGGCTTAGTGAGATAGTCATTGTAACCACTTTGCAAAGCTTCTTCGCGCTCATCTTTCATTGCATGAGCCGTGATGGCTATGATGGGCTTCGTGAATCCGGTCTTCCGCAATTCCATCGTTGCCTGATTCCCATCCATCGTGGGCATTCGAATATCCATCAAAACAACATCCACTTCCTGAGCTCTCGCCAGATCTACTCCAATTCTTCCATTTTCAGCCTCAAGAACCCGTGCCCCGGCAGATTCGAGATAGCGACTCAGCAACAGGCGATTGTCAGCCGAATCATCTACCAGAAGAATCCTCATTCCTCGCAAAGGGTGCACGGAAATTGCTAAATCGGAATGCGACTTGTGCCGGTTCTTTTCGTCCAAAGATAAAAATTTCCCATGGTCGGCCCCAGTATCCACGATTCGGATTCGAAAGACGGACCCGACTCCCTCTTGAGATTCGACCAGCTCGATGTCGCCTCCTAGCAGTTCGGCAAGCCGCTTCGAGAGCACCAAACCCAATCCAGTTCCCCCGAAACGGCGACTCATCGAAGTGTCCCCCTGTGAAAAGGGTTGAAAAAGTCGCTCCTTTTGATCGGCGCCAATTCCGATTCCAGTGTCTTTCACTAAGAACTCAATTTCCAATGGCGCATTTGCTTCGTCCGTAGACAATGGACGAGAATGAAGAGTGACCGTAACCCCACCATCTTGCGTAAATTTAATTGCATTCCCAACGACGTTCACCAAAATCTGTCGCAATCTCAGTGCATCGCTGCGAATGAGATCAGGGATTGGGCCGACCACCTGGAAAGATAGGTAGATTCCCTTTGCGCTCGCTTTCGGTTCGAGATCCACCAGGAGATCATCAATGAGTTGCTGCAAAGAAAACGAGCTAAGCTCCACCTGTAAGGCTTTAGCTTCAACCTTCGAGATGTCTAGAACTTGATCGATCAAGCTTGAAAGATATTCGGCATTTCTTCTGATGCGAATTTTTAAGTTCTCTCTCTCCTCCTCATTAAGTTTTGGATTGGTGAGCAGATCAAGAAATCCCAGTATGACGCCGATGGGCGTGCGTAGTTCATGACTCATATTCGCGAGAAATTCGCCCTTGGAACGATTTGCCCTTTCGGCCTCTGCCCGAGCTTTCCGTGCGATCTCTAAATGCTCACTTCGATCGGCGTCTCGCTGCTGAAGCAGTTTAGCCGCCGCTCGAAGAGATTCGCTGAGCTGCTCGACTTCCAAGACCATAGTCGATTTCATTTCCGGCAATTTTCCCTGAATGAGGTCCAAGGAAGCCGCAGCCGATCGACGAATATGAAGCGCCAAATACCGCGAGTAAAGAAGAGCGATTCCGCCAAAAGACAGCAATAAACCAGCACCAGTAATTAGAACTAGAGAGAGCGCCCGTTTAACTGGTGCATCCAAAACATGTAATGGGACCGCCACAGCCGTCAGCCATTTGGAATAAGGAGCACGCTGAAATGCCAGATAAACATCTTTTCCCTCAAGCGTTCGGCTGCGCACCAAACCCTGATCATTGATTTTGATCAATTCCATGAACGTAGGGGTGGCAGCCGAGCCAACAAATTTTTCAGGCTCTCGAGAGCGGGCCACAACCGTTCCGGATGCGTCTAAAACAGCTCGGGTCCATTCGCCCACCTCCGGAGTAGAAAGTTGAAGCACAAGATTCTGAATGGATCCCGACAAAATGACTGCGGACAGCGCATAGCGAATTTTTCCATTCACCGATACAGGGACGCGCACCGCCGAGCCATACCGTCCAACAAACGGAGTCGCAGGTTTTCCTTGACTCAGAAATCCCACGATCGGTTTCCCAGTCTCGAATAGTGTTTTTAGACTCTGGGGCTCTACCGTCGTCAATTTTTCCCCAAAGCGTCGACTCGCACTTAATAGTAATTTCCCTTGAGCAGAATGAAGCAAAATTGTTCCCCAAGACTTTTGAGTGGGTAACTTCTGAACAATTCGTTTATGAAAGCCGCGCAGATTCTGATGTTGAAGCTCCTCCGAAGCGGCCAGCAGTTCTAGAGTTCGAATCGAGGATGCGATTTCCTGGTCCACGGCACGGGCAAGCTGCCGAGCTGCAGTTTGCAAGCGCTTTTCAGACAACTCCCTCTTGCTGACGACCAGCTGGCGCACCAGAACAGATGAAAAAATTAATACTGGAATCATGGAAGCGAGCACGAGTGCTACAAGATGCCAACTAAGAGATAGGGGTCGTTTAAAAAGAATCATCAAGAAAAGCTTCGATGGCTCCCCGACGCAGGATTCAAAGACATCTTTCCTGAATTAGATGGGAAATTGATATTTTGTAAATAACAACCTCTAGAATCGAAAGCGAAGAAGAACGAAGGATCTGAAATATATTATTGCTGTCACATTGCGATCAACCGACATAGAAATCGACGTGTTCATGCCATCGACCGCGCCATTCCCGCAGGTAGGCATGGGGGCGAACGGGGTTCGCAGAATAGTCAATCAGTACATAGGTGTAGCGGGTATGCTTGCCCAGTGTCGCAAGACTCAAGCTCGTAACCTCGGTCCAAGTTCCCGAGTTGATGTATTCACGTCCATCCTCGAATTGCTGGTAAACAGGCTCGTGAGTGTGGCCCATAATGACTGTATGCAAATCCGGGTTTTGCTCGAAAAGTTTTTTTGCCGCGTCCGACAACGAACTGGAATAGAAAAAAAATTCCTTCAGAATCTTCACAGTCGTCGCAAGATTTGTTGCACGATAGAGCGAACGGGAAAATCGAGTCCCAAAGAAATAGAGTATGGCACGCACTATCATTCGCAGTGTCCACCAAGTGTCATTAAACAAACTCCATCTAATAAATGCCCGAATCGGTCGCACCTTATCGATCGCGGGCCGTTCCAATTTGATGGGAATAATAAAGTTAATGATGAAGTGAGAACCCCATGGAAGATTAATAATCGGCTGCAGAAGATCCTTAGTCAAAAGCATCTTTTTAGTATCCAATCGATTCGTAGCCTCGTATTGCTGCCCGTGTTCGTAAAGAATCCCGTCGACCATGTAGGAGAAATTCTTGAATTGGATATTCTTCCCAACTTCCGAAGAAAAATGATCCTTACATTTATCCCAAACCATTTCGACATCATGATTACCCAAAATATAGGTGATCGATTTATTGGGCTTGGAAACAAAATCCCTGAGTGCTGTCATAAATTCCGGATGACCTTTGATAGAGAACTTCAACTTCTCCAAACTCATTTCTTCCGTCAAAATCGGACTGTAATAACCCCGATAATCAATTTGAATAAGATTGAAGATATCTCCGAGGAGAATGAGCTCGATCTCGGACTCAAAAAAGTGGCCGCTACTATAGTGATCCAGGAACTCCGCGAATTTTCGATCCGCGAAAAAATCTTCTAAAATATTCACCGATCCGTCGGGCAGAACTGCGCCTTTCGCAAGATGGAGATCTGAGACAACGAGCTTAAGCTTAGCCACAAGCTTCAATTATAGCCGCAAGAGTTCAGGCAGCTACCAAGGTGTTTCGAGAATTTCGCTTTGCTTCGAACATTGCCTTATCAGCTTCGTCAAGAATTGTGCGCCCCGTGTCCTCGGGACGAATAACGCGAAGTCCTACCGAGACCGTCAATTTTACGATAGCCGAACCACGAAGGCCATTGACTCCGAATTCGGCAGATTCAATGCTTTGACGAATGCGTTCGCCTACGGCGCGACCGCCTTCCAAACCGCCATTTACGAGCACGACAAATTCATCGCCACCGTAACGGAACGCAATGTCATCGACGCGAATGACTCGCGAAATAATGCGTCCTACCTGATTCAGAAGCTCCCCACCTGTTTGATGGCCGTGCAATTCATTGATGGATTTAAAATAGTCGACGTCTACAAAAAGCAGAGCAGGCTGCTCCTCGTTCTCGCGCATAGCCTGCAGAGAACGCTCGATACGCTGTTTCAAATAGCGGGCATTGTAAAGACCCGTCAAATCGTCAATCAGAAGCTCTGTTTGCAATTCTTTGATTCGACTTCGAAGACGCTGAACTTCATCCATCAGTTCAAGTCGATTTAAATCCTTGTCCCTGCGTCGCAGCGAAGAGGGTCGAGTTGTCTTTTTCACCGGAGGCTTGCGTGTTTTTTTCTTCATGCAGCCTCTCCTTCGTCATCTCCGCTATCATCACTGGAGCTAGGCAGGACTTCTTCTTTGATTCCGGACAACATATCTTCAGCTAATTTTAGCGATTTCAATGCGCGTTTGAGACGCCCTGAACGCTCTTCCGCTTTTTCGGTTTCTTCAATCAGACGCTCTTTCAGGTTGTCCAATTCGAATTGTAGTTGATCGATCTCGCGACGTTGAGACAAAAGTTTCTCGTCTTTTGCGGCTAGCAACGCATCGGCATCACGTTTTTGAATTTCCAATTTATTGGCCAGTTCTCGCTCTTGCGCGCGAATTTTCATAATGTCCTGGCGCACTCGATTGCGAAAATCTTCTAAACGCTTGTTGCTTTTACTCGCTTCGAATTGAGCGCCGTCCATACGAACCTGCACCGCCTTGAGTTCCTCGCGGTGTTTATCTTCGATCTTTTGAATGGAAAAATTCTTTTGATCGATTTCCTCTTTGAGGGCTCGGATTTCAGTCTGCGCCTCATCGAATTTCAACATCAACTGGCGTCGCGATTCTTCACTCTTCCCTAGTTTTGCCTCATTCTTCTGAATTTGACTCTTGAGAATTTTAATCGTTGATTCCCGCTCACGGACCTCGCGGTCCTTCATTGCGGCATACTGCTCAAGTGTCCGCAGATCCTTTGACTTGCCGGCAGCGCTTTGAGGGGCATGGGCGACTGCGGACTGTTCACTGAACTCGTCCTCGTCATTTTCTGACGAAGTCGCCGGATCCTCCGTAGCGGAAGCTCCTTCGACATAGTGAGCACGCCCTGCGAGTGGTTCATTGAGTCTTGTGCCTTCCGGATGAACCAATTGTTCCAACTGGATACTACTTGTGAGATTGGCGGCTCTTTGGCCGTCATCTTCCGTAGGTGCAGGAGAGGAAAAATCCGACAATTCCAAAGCGGGCGATGAGATCTGGGATTCCTCTACGGCTTCCGAATCGGGATTCTGCGAAACTGCGGAAACGTGAGTTGCGTTGCCCCGAGGTTCAAAACCGAATTCCTCTCCAGAAACTTGGCCCGGAGCTTCTTTATCGATTGCAGAGGTATCTTCATCTAAATTAAAGGGCGCCGCATCCTCGCCACCCGCATCGGCCGCAGCCTCATTGCCCATGAATCGTTCTCGGGACTCTTCGACGTCAGCCTGGATGGATTCCGCAAGATCCTCGTTCTGCGCCTCCGCGCCTCCCAGTTGCAAAGACGGAATTTCTTTTGAAGGCGCTAAAGGCAGCGAGCCTTTTTCAGCTAGAGGAGCGAACTGAGTCGCCGCCTCGGGATTTTGCGGACCGACGGCAGTCTTTAGTTTCAGCGAAAGTCCACCCATTTGATTGAAGGCATTAGGCCGACCTGGGGGTGGCGGGGTTGGAGATTTTCTCGGAGTGCCGAGACTTGGCTCCCCCTGCTGCTCTTCTAAAGACAGACGAGATTCGACATCGCCGCCTGAGTAAAAACCACTTTTTTCTTCCGCACTACTTTCGTCCGCTTCCGTACTCAGAACTTGGTCGGTGATGCCCATATCGAAGTGGGCTGATTCACCGCCGGCCGACATGTCCACAACAACTGAATCACCCAATCCACGAATCGATTGACCGGGATGAAGTATCTCGGACAAAACTACCTTGTAATTTTGTTCATCGAGAGTTGATTCAAAAGGCAAATTTTCCTGCCACGCTGAGGGAAGTTCGTTTTTAGACAGAAGAAAGAGTCGCGGTGAAGGTCGCTTTTCACCAGCAAAGACTTCAAACCAAACGTTGAGTGGAGGGGGAGGGACCATTTCTTCAGCCACAAGAAACGCGTAGGAATAAGGCCCCTTGCCCTTGATCGCAGCCGGGTTCTCCACGACGTGAATAATAATATCTTCGGCTTTCAAATAATTCGCGAGCGCCTTGCCCAAGGGCGAGGCCAAGGATTTTTTTGTGCCAAAGAGCAAGGCAGTTAAGCCACTCATACTCCCTGCTTATCGGCCGAAAACTTGAAAACAATAAGCTTTTCCGAAATTCTTGAGTTGAATATGACGCTTTGGTTAAGAAGGTGGCTTAAATGTCAGGATTTTGGCTTGGCATTGAAAACCCGATCAGCAACAACAACCTTCATCCCATCCACCTTTTCAATAAGGACCCGTCGTCCTTTTGGAATAAAGCAGCCGTTGTTGCTCAGTGCTGTTCGCACATCGTTCCCGATTTTCACAACTCCGCGTCGACTCGGATTATCGATGTCTTCGACGACAAAGGCCACCTGCCCGACGAGTTTTTCTTCCTGTATGCGAGCCCTGATACGGGGGTTCAGCAGTTGATCCTTATTGAGAAAGTAACTGATGAAGATCACAGAAAGAATTACCCAGATTGCAACGTGGGTTCTGAATTCCGTAACTTTCATTGCTAGAAAGGCTGTCAAAATAAAGCTGATGCCCAATCCGAGATACCAAGCTCTCTGAAAAATGATGGCCACACAAAGAATAAACATCGCCGCAACCAGGTAAAACTGCCAAATGTGGTCGATGATTTCACTCATAATTAACATAATTATTTACTCTTAGACATTATACCTTCAATATTCTCGATTCTTCCGTTAAGGGTAAGTGAAGGAGAAAAACCGTCCCTTTTTCAACGGCTTCTAGCTCGAGTCGCCCGCCGTGTTCTTCGATTATCGAGCGCGAGAGAAAAAGACCTAGTCCACTGCCACCTTTAAGTGCAGTTTGTGTTCCGTCTCCGCCGCTTGAAGAAATATTTCCGAAGACCCCTTTCAGAGTGAAAAAGGGCTCAAAGATTTTATCGCGATAAACTTCTGGAATTCCCGGGCCGTTATCCGCAATGCGAATTGCGCAAGACGAAGAACTTTTTCGGACATCGATTGTAATTTTTCCGGGCTCTCCTGAATTCGCTACCGACAGCAGCGCATCAATTGAATTGTGAACGATGTTCAAAAGAACTTCGAGAATCTCGGTGCGATTTACGTAGATTTGAAAATCTGCGCTTTTAACAAGAAGAGAAAAATTGCTTGCCTCGAGAACAGGCATAACCATCTTCTCCAACTCGCGAAAAATAGCCCTCAGGGAATAGAGTCCCTTCAATTCTTCTTTGGGTTGCCCCCAACTCCGAAGTCCTGACGTGATTTCTGCACTTCTCTCGCAAGCCTGCCGAATGATCTCTAGGGACTCGCGCCAATCCTCGGGACGCTGACTGTCGAGCGCCCATTCGGCATGACCATCCACGGCCCCCAAAATATTATTGAATTCGTGGGCGATGCCCATCGCCAGGATGTGCAGATCACCCCGAAATTTCGCACCACCGATGCGCTTTCGCCGTAGTCCTTCAAGAATCAATTTTTCACGCCGCAGTTTCCGCAATCGGCTTTCCAAGCTTTTAATCTTTTTTAGAGCGGCTGTTTCCGAACGCGTTTTTACTGGCAACTTCTTTCGAGCCTTTTTCATTCCTTGGGTCCCCGCAAAGTCAAATCAAGAGTTTTCAAGCGCATCAGACGGTCCCGCAGTTGGGCCGCCTTTTCAAATTCCAACTTGGTCGCCAGCTGTTTCATTTCTGTTTCAATCCGCGCCATCTCTTTTTGAATTTCCTTGGGACTCATTGACTTCCCGTCCGAGCCTTCGAATTCTTTCACTATGTCCACGTAATCAGAACGACCCATGGCAATCTCTTGCTGAACTTCGCGGCTGCGAGCCATTCGATCCGTAACCTGGTGGGCAATTCCACGCGTGACGGTTGTGGGCGTCACACCGTGTTCTTTGTTGTACTCCATTTGTTTTGCGCGACGCCGATCTGTTTCTTCCATAGCCTGAGACATGCTTTTTGTGATGCGATCCGCATACAAAATCACATGACCTCGCTCGTTTCGAGCCGCACGTCCAAAGGTTTGAATCAGAGCCGTACGGGAACGCAAAAATCCTTCTTTGTCGGCATCCAAAATTGCTACCAAAGAAACTTCCGGAAGATCCAAACCTTCGCGCAACAGGTTGATGCCCACCAAGACATCGAATTTACCGGCCCGGAGGTCTCGCAGAATTTCAATCCGTTCTAAAGTCTCAACATCGGAATGCATGTAGCGAACTTTGATGCCTTCATTGCGGAAATAGTCGGTGAGATCTTCGGCCATTTTCTTGGTGAGCGTGGTGACCAGGACTCGATCGCCCAAATCGATTCTTTGCCGACATTGTGTCAGCAAATCTTTGACCTGATTTTGAGCGGGACGAATTTCAAGCGTGGGGTCCAGCAGCCCCGTCGGCCGAATGATCTGCTCGGTTACTTTTCCCAGGGCTTCACGAATTTCAAATTCCGCGGGAGTCGCACTGACATAAACCACTTTCTGAATGTGGCTCATAAATTCTTCGAATTTTAAGGGTCGATTGTCGAGAGCACTGGGCAAGCGGAAACCATGCTCGACCAAGCTTGTTTTGCGTGCACGATCTCCGCGAAACATGCCCCCAATCTGCGGAACCGTGACGTGCGATTCGTCCACAACGAGCAAAAAATCTTTGGGAAAGAAATCAATGAGGGTTGGAGGTGGTGCACCTGGCGGGCGCCCCGATAAATGGCGAGAATAATTTTCGATACCGGGGCAATAACCCATCTCCTCGAGCATCTCGATGTCGTAGAGAGTGCGCATCTCAAGACGCTGGGCCTCGGACTTCTTATCCAGAGATCGCAATTCTCCTAGACGAGCTCGAAGCTCATCCAAAATTTGATGCATAGCCCGTTTCTTGTTTTCCAGGCTCGTTACATAGTGTGAACCTGGGTAAATTGCCGCTTTCGCGATCGTCTGAAGCCGCTCTCCGGTCAAGGGATCAAGTTCATGGAGACCAACAACTTCGGGTCCAAAAAACTCGATGCGAAGCGCTCGGTCACTCTCGTAGGCCGGAAAAATGTCCACATTGTCTCCGCGCACACGAAAGGTACCACGGTGAAAATCAAGATCACTGCGTGTGTAGTTCACCTCGATGAGTCTGCGAATGAAATCGTCCCGCCGAAGTTTTTCACCCTTGGAAACCACGACCATCATTTTCAGATATTCTTCCGGAGAACCCAGACCATAAATGCAGGATACGCTGGCAACGATCAAAACATCACGGCGTTCAAAGAGTGAGCGAGTTGCGGAATGGCGGAGTTTGTCGATCTCATCATTCACCGAGGCATCTTTTTCGATATAGGTATCCGAGGAGGGAAGATAGGCCTCCGGCTGATAATAATCATAGTAAGAGACAAAATATTCGACGGCATTTTTCGGAAAGAGACTTTTGAATTCAGAATAGAGTTGAGCGGCCAGGGTTTTGTTAGGCGCTAAAACAAGAGTTGGTTTGTTCAAGCGGGCAACAACGTGGGCCATCGTGAATGTTTTTCCGGAGCCCGTTACGCCCAAGAGTACCTGGCTGCGGATTCCGCGCTGAATGCCATCGGCCAGCTCCTCGATAGCGGCCGCCTGATCCCCTGCTGGCCTGAATTCTGATTCAAGGACAAAGGGCACCTGAGTCTCTGCGTGCGTCATGAAGCTTCCATACTAGGACTCATGTCAAAAATAGTCATGCGTTTTGCCGTAGCGTTTTTTAAGCTCATGACTGCTTTGAATGCTCCACAGCGCACTAGAGGAGCTCTGAGGGAGCCTCAAATATAACGCTCATGGCCAGCCAACAGAATCTTAATCTCAACACTTTCCATGAGCTGCCGATGAAGAACTTACGACAGCTCATGTAGGTGGCAGCAGCGATACTCAAGATGTGTGGAAGATAGAGAGAAATGGCATCATCCTTATCCTTCAATTTGGGACTAAGACAGCTGATCCCCGCGGACGTGCTGGTGAGATTGAGAATCATTCCTCTTGATCTTCGTAATAAAAAACTTTGCCTCATAGCTCGTCGCCCTTTAACGGACGAAGCCCTAGTCGAACTGAAAACGATTACTGGAATCGAAGATTACGAGCTCCAACTCGTCGGCGATGATGTTCTCAACGCCTACATCGATCGCTTCAATGACGGAACTTTAAACAATATTTAAATTCAAACACTTAGAACGCTATTCTTCAGCGTAGTTTCTTGCGATTTCAATCAAAAAAGCTTATAGCCGAGCCCAAATGTTCACCCAGGGGATTCGCTGCTGTGTCCTGACACTTTTTGTGGGCTGCGGTATTGCCCAGAGTCCGCCCAAGACCAAAACCGAAAATATCTGCCATGAACTAAAAATTCAGTCGGAAAAATGGGACGAAGCTAATGCCCGAACTCTGATGGCGTGCATCGTGAGAGAGTCAAAATGGTCAGAACGCATTCTCTCTCTGGAGGTTGAGCATTTTGCTGAAACTGCCCAATGGCTCAATGACCGGGAAAAACTCGCGCAAAGTATTTCCCGCTTTCAAGATCTAGATCCCAAATGGGGTATCGTCCTACGCGAAGCCCGCAGCCACTATTTGTTAAATCACGGCAATCTTGTTGATCTCTTCCGATTCTCTGCAGAAATCCAAGAACATTGGTCCGAACATTTTGCGGAATTCGAAACTGATTACGAAAGATTACTAAAAGAAATATTTTCTCTGGATGTGAATCAGGGAGACCATCTTCGACTTCTTAGAAGCATGGCGACAATTTTTGAAGATCTCCCTTTGAAAACTCCGGTGAAAGAGTGGGATCACAAATTGTTTCGATTGATGCGTTTGCTCAGCGGGAAAACCGAGCTTCAAGGCGCTTTTGCCCGAGTAGCGCCGCATGTAAAGTGTCAGAATTTAGCAGAGCCCCACAAATTTGAAGTTCGGACCACTTCCCCTCTGGAGCTAGGAGTAGAACTTTTTCGCAATCCAAAAGTTGATCCGGCTGCCTTTGTGGAGCGCTTCGAGCAGGGATATCTATTTTGGCAGTCGGCCTGTAATTCCACTCCGGCCATCAACCGCGCTGATGTAAAGAATCTTTTGATCTTTGGTCTCGACCACTTCGAACTGCTCAGAAGCATCGCCGAACTGGGGTGGACACAATCCAGTGTCGTTGCCTTTGGCGATATATTTATTCTCAATCAGTCAGTGCAACAGAAATCAGCTGAGACCGTCGGCTTCCTGGAAATTTTAGCGAATTCTCCGGCCCTGGAAAGTTTCTTTTCTCGAATTGCCGAAGAGCCCGAGAGGGCTAAAGTGCTCCTCGACCTCTTGCCTCGAGAGGCCATCGCCTATGATGTCTTTGCATCGGTAGCGCGCCACCCAAACCTGGGCGGTGATGGACTCTTTCTACTTTGGAAAAATTCTTGGAATCTGCTCTCTGTCTTCGCCCCCCGTGACAAGCTCTTGCAGGAGTGGCAGAGGATGCTCAGTCAACTAGGACCCGAAGCTACTGCTGCGTTTGGCGCGGCCATTGAAGATGGCAGTTTTCAGCGAAGCATGAGCTATCTGAGCTTCCTCCTGAACACCAAGCCCGGGACGCCCTCCGTCACGAAGCAAGTTCAGGCGCCCGAGCGTAGAAGACCCATGGAAGAAATAAGCGACAAGAAATCCTACGATCCGCGCACCGCAACTCCCCGGCGATGGATTGATCTGTGTTTATCACCAACAATGCAATTGGAAGATAGCCTTCGTTGTCTGAAAAATCATGGGGCGAAAGCATTTCCGGAAAGTGCCCGATGGGTTTCGCATTTCACTGCGGATTGGAAAGTCCTCTATTTGCTTCGAAACCTGCCGATGGAGTTTTTATTGTCCCCCAAAACGGCCGAGGAATTTTGGCATCCCCTGATTAACGGCTTTCACTTGCCGGTTCGCGATGCAGATGGCGTGATGGCTTGGCTGGCTTCGGGGCACAAACTGTCCGCAGAAGATCAAACTTTAATCATGGCCCTGGGACAACGCCTATTTATGGCTCTGACCCAAACGGACGATCAGCGAAATCCAGGTTCGCAGAGAGCATTGAACCCGAAGCTTTTTAACATCCAGTCGTCCATCAATAAGTTGGATCCGCAATATTTCTCTGATCTGATTTTCTCGCTGCTAGGTGATCCCAATTATCTCGAAACCCGCCGCAGTTTTTTTCGACTCGCAAAAACAAAAATAACGGTGGGGCCAGAAACAGATTCACCCGTATATTTGCTGACGGCGATTAATGAACTTTTCTCAAATTTTAAAATTCCTTTTTTCAGCAGGTCACGCGGTCTGGAACTTGCGCTGTCTTCGACCAATGAACTGAAAAATGCATCTGAACTCGTTCTGTGGATGGGATCCACCGAAGAAAAACTGCAAAAATTAGATTCCGCACTAGATCTCATTTTTTTCCGTGCAGATACGGAACCCCGAAAAAGCCTACGACTCGCCCGAGAAACGCTTCATGGCTTGCGCAGTTCCGGCAGTGCTCAAGATCTGTGGAATATTTTTAGTTGGATACGGGACTTTCGCCACAAGGGCGGCGACCGTATCGAGCAAGCTCAATTTCTTTTAATGCTCCATGAACTCGGTTTCATCAGTTCTATCCAAGATCTCTACGACGATCCTCCCCAATGGCTAGTCCAAGGAATTCGAAACCAGACGCCTGAAGAGTCCGAAAATTTGCGACTCACCTCCCAGTGGGTTGCCGAGACTTTGCTCGCAGTGTTTCGACGCCTGAATGCAAAAGAGCTTTATGATCTTGCCGTCTTGAACCAGGTCAGCACGAACGGAAAATTTTTAAGCTGGGCGATCGTAGAACTTGGCGCCTTAATCATGAGCCCCGAATTCCGCGTCTCGTCTCGCGCTCAGAGTTGGCTTCAAGAGGGCATCAGACGCCTAGGGCCGCCACCCCTAAAATCACCGGAAGTTTTAACGCCGCTTTTGATTTATGTAAGACAGAACAAGAGCGATTTCATGAAACTCTTCCGACCCGAAACTTTAGAATTAGCTGCGGCACTGCGTGCATGGAGTGCCTATCCTGAATTTAACAGTTTTTTGACATCACGGCACGCACTCCGAGAATGGAAAGATTTGGTGCACTGGCTAAAAAGTGGAGTACCCCTGCAGCTTTGGCTGTGGAGTCTCCGGATGGAACGTCGAAGTCTTGACCCTATTGATGAGAGCGGCTCTGCTACAATGAAGCCGTGATGCAAGGCTCGGGAAAGCTCATCCATAACTTTTTTTTCTGCGTTCTCTTTATGTTTTTCTCTTCCGCGAAATCTTGGGCCGTCGCGACCGGCTTCAATGATACTTTGTGGGGCATCTCAATCGGCGCGGGCTTTGGCCCCTCCTTCGCAAGTCCCCTAAAGGCCTCTTTCGACCCTATTCCTGAAATCGCAGGCACAGGATCCACAGTCACGGATTCGCGGCGGTCCACCCTGATACCTGCACGCTTTGGACTCTTCCTCTCCAAACCCCTGACACAAATCGAGGTCTATTTTCGCCACCTCCGAAACACACATGAGCCTTGGTATTCCAGTGGAAGCCAATCCGGACGCGGCGCAACCCACTTCGCCAGTAACGGCGTCGGCGGACAGATCGGCGTGACCCTTGGACACACTAATCGCTTTCGAGCTTCGGTCATTGCCCAGGGCGAATATGTTATTCAACGCGCAAGTCTTTATTTTACTCCCGCAGGCGGTGCTGAAGAATCCATTCGGATCAAAAGCGGAACGCCGATCATTGGCGGAGGACTTCAGGCGGAAGCTTATTTGGGCGACCTATGGTCACTGGGGATTTTCGCCGCTTATCAACACGGATTTGATGCTGAGTGGTCACTCTCGGAAGGGACGACCTTTATGGGCAGGACTCATAGCGGGAAGCTCGAGGATTCCGATGGCGACAATATCGATGCTAAATACGGGGGCTTTATCGTGGAGCTCACCTTGAGACTGGCGTTTTACAAATAATCGCCATTTCCTCTATGGGGCCTAATCGCAATCAATAAAGTACCACAGTTAAAACAGGAACTTATGCCCGCCAAGACATCCGAATCACCAGGTTCTGGCATACTTATAAGAGGGACATGAAAGCAATTCATCAACGACCCCCTTCGCTTTTTCTATTTGCACTGCTCAGCATAGGGGCTTGCTCGGTCAACAAACGAGGCATCACTCGAAATAGCGGTATCGATCGAGATGCGGGTTACACCGAAGCGATCGAGCCACCTCCCATGGAAATTCTCACTCTCATCGTTGCTCCCCTTGCGAGTGCATCGGACCGCAGCAACGTCGCACGTCCAAGATTTTCAATCAACAATTCCCTGATTCCAAGCGATCTTGAACTACAAGTTGTTTTCGATGAGGACCCCCAATACCTAAGCATCCAGGATTCCTTTTCCAACGTAACTTCAAGCAATGCCCTGAGTAACGGAAGTCATACAATCTATTTCCGCTTCATCAATGATGCGGGTGAGTACTCGGCGACAACTTCGCTCGATTTCGTTATCGATACCATTGCCCCACAATTGATTTCTCTCTCAGTCGATGCGGGAGAACTAAAGACAGCCAGCCTTAATGTGGGTCTCGCCCTTTCAGCAACGGGAGCGGATCGCATGTATGTGACCAACACTCAGGATTGTTCCGACGGTGGAATTTGGCAGAGCTATTCTACGACTCGAAGTTGGAATTTATTACAGCTAAACCAGAGCAATGCGATCGCTGTGAAGTTTTTGGACGCCGCAGGAAATGAATCTTCTTGTATCGCAGAGTACATCCTTCACGACAGCACAGCTCCCTCAGATCCTTCAAATATGCTTTGGTCAGTGGCCAGCCCTTCAGCAACCACGAGTCTACTGGCGACTTGGACGCACTCGGAATCAAGCGATCTTAGCGAACAATTTGTGCAATTCTACGCGGGATCCAATTGCGACAGCGCAGTGGGGGGTGAAGTCGAGGTTAGCCTGACAACCGAAGAACTGCTTTTCTCTGGAAATAATCTAGGAACATATTCCTATCGCATTCGGAGCATTGATGACGTGGGAAATGAAGATTGGTCTGGCTGTTCATCTGCGATTTCTGTTCTGCTTCCACCGCAAGGGCTCAGCTATGCGTCGGCCAGTGTGATTTACGTCTATAATGACGTCAACTCCTCGTTAACTGCGAACATCACGCCAAATTCTCCGAGTCTTTCCTCGGGGACCGCCAGCAGCTATTCGATTAACCCAGATCTTTCAGCAAACACTGGTTTAGATTTTAACACCACTAGCGGAATCATCTCAGGCAAACCCACACTCAGTTCGGCGACGACTCAGTACACAGTGACTGCATCGAACGCCAATGGATTCACTACGATCCCAATCAGCATTCGCAGCGCTCCGGGATTTCTCGTAAACAGTAACGCAGATGCAAGTGACGCCTCAACGGCTGACAATTCTTGTGAAACAGCAGGCGGTGTTTGTACACTAAGAGCAGCCCTGGTCCAAAGAAACGCATGGTCCGCTGCAAATCGTGTCATTCTCGTCCCGGCAATGACGATCACAACTGCAAGCACGCTCAGCATCAGCAAGCCTACCGAACTGATCGGATCTGGAGAATCCACCACCGTGATTGACGCCAATGCTGGTAGTTTTCGGATTCTTTCAATTTCCGGGGCTGATCCCGTCAGAGTTTCCCTCATGACACTTCAGAATTCGAACGGAGGTGGCGTATCCATTGCTTCCTCGAATGCATATCTTGAAGACATGACGATTCAAAACAATTCAGCAGCCGGTGATGGCGGTGGCGTTTATGGGGCAAATCCAAGCACCTTTCAGTTGGATCGAGTGAAGGTGCTCAACAACTACAGCTCCGATCGCGGTGGAGGAATCAACTGCTACGTCAATTCGACTTGCACTATCCAAGATTCATCAATTATCGGCAATGAGGCGGCCGGAGGAGGCGGCGGAATACGCGCTTTTTATAGTGTGACCATTCGAGGCAGCTATATCGCCGAAAATTCTAGCGACAGTTCTTCAGGAGGGGGGCTAGGCATTCACTCAGGATCTATTTTGGTCGTGGTGGAAAATTCCACTTTCTACAAGAATTTTGCGCGACAGGTTGGAGCGATTTCCTCTCCAATTACGGTGAGTTTGACGAACTCTACGATCGCCCACAACGGAAACTCCTATTATTCTGGAGGTTATGGTGCCGTGTCGGCTTCGATCAATGCGGTCAATACAATCTTCAGCAACAACCTCAGTGGGCTTGGAGCGGTTAACAATTGCACCGGACACATCAGCAGTTCTGGATACAATCTGGCAGACTCCGCTGAAGCCGACTGCAATTTGGTTGGAGCCGGAGATCTACCAGACACCCTGGCGCTTCTAAGCGAGGCGCAAGACAATGGAGGGCCTTCACTGACAATGAGTCCAACATCGGGCAGCCTGGCCATCGATGGAGGTACCGAGGTGGGAGTACCAACAGTGGACCAACGTGGCGAGCCGCGACCTCATGGCGCATTTCATGATATCGGAGCCTTTGAAGGAAGCGCCTCTGGACTTCCCATAGATACTCAAGCACCTGAGAACGCAACGAACCTCAGCTGGGTGGAAAGCTCCCCGTCACCCAGCACAAATGTCAATTTAAGCTGGACGCCGTCTGTAGCATCCGACCTTGAAAAACAAGGGCTGCAGTTTTTTAACGCCGCGAACTGCGCAGCGATTGGAACATCTTTAGTTTACGTCACGGCGGGTGAGAGCACCTACAACTATACGGGAATATCGGGCTCTACGTATTCCTACAAAGTTTTTAGTTTCGATGCCCATGGAAATTTTTCTGTGAGTCCGTGCTCAGCTAATCTGAGCCTCGATTAGGGAAATCTTAGCAAAGGCTACGTCGCAGCCGTGAGGCGCTGTAGGTCGGCCGAGACGTCTTCCTCCATGAGATGGGTCCCTTTTTCGAAGAAGCTAACCAAAACTTAACATAAGGCTAGCCTTGGATTCCGATACAATAAGAAGATGAGTTTGAAGTTCTTTCGGCGCGCCCTGGGAAGCCTTATGGTGCTTCCCCTGATTCTTTCTGGCGCGCGTATTTATGCCCAGGATGCTAAAGGCGGCGCTATGGCTGCCCAGGCAGGCTCTGCCGTTGTAGGAATGGGAGCAACTATCTTTGCTAGTGCAAATGCGCCCGCGTGTTTCTCGCCAGAACCCAGTAAACAAGCATGTACCTTCATGGCTATTGGAATTGCCGGTGCGGCCGCTGCCTCCATTCTTGGCGGTTTGAACGGTGGAGCAGCCAGCGGTCTCGATGGCGGGAACTTCGGAGATCCGGGATCCTATGATTTTTCGGCTCCTGATTTCTCAAGTCCCGAATTAGAAAACTCGGATGCCTGTAAGGCAGACCCTTCACTTTGTACCGTTGACGGCTCTTTGGCCGCTCAACAAAAAATGATTCAGGACCTAAAAAATAAATTAAATGATGGTTCTCTTGGCGATGCAGCCGGGAACATCGGTGGAATTTTATCCGCCGTCGACAGCGGAGATCTGGACCAAATCAGTGCCGCGATGAATGGCGCGGACCCCTCGGCACTCGCGGCGCTGGGCGAGGCGCTTCCCAGTGGCGCCGCACTCACCGACCCTTCAACGGGAAATGTTGATTTTTCCGGTGCCGAAATGCTTGCCGACAACGCCGTCGACGCGGGCGCATCGGGGGCTAGCACGGCCAACAAACACATCGATGGATCACTGGTTGATGTCGAGTGGAACGGGATGCTCGACATGTTGGATCGCAATACCGGAAAGAGCCTAACGATTTGGCAGCGCGCAACGCGCCGCTACCAAGGCGGACCCAAAGGGAAACGAGCCTTGATGATGGCGCGTTTTGAGCACATCCGAAAGACCGCTCTAGCCCAGCGAAAGTCCCAAAAGGGGACTCCAGTCGCATTGCGAAAAGGCAGCGAGAAAAATCGCGGCCCTTCCGAGGCAAAGAGCCTTCCAGAGCAAAAATAAAAGCTTCGTTTTAACTCGCCATTCCCACTGTTGACTCCTCTAGGCTCTCCACTAGAACTGCCCTCGTCACGAGAAGGAGTCAGTCTCTATGAAAATCGCCATTAACGGATTCGGTCGCATCGGTCGCATTGTCGCCCGACAACTCTTCACCAGCCCCGACTACATGAAAAATTTGGAATTGGTCGCGGTGAACGATCTCTCGACTGCTCAGGAACTGGCCTTTTCGATGAAGTACGATTCAACCCACGGCAAACTTCCCGTGTCTATTGAAGCCGGCAGCGATTCGATCACCATCGGTGGAAAGACCATCAAAGTTCTTAAGGAAAAAGACCCCTCCAAACTCCCCTGGAAACAACTGGGCGTGGATCTTGTTCTGGAGTGCACCGGTCGTTACACGGATCGTGAAAGTGCCGCACAACATTTAACTGCGGGCGCAAAAAAGGTCATCATCTCCGCTCCGGCCAAGGGTCCTGACTACACAGTTGTCATGGGCGTTAATCATCAGGGATTGGACATCGCAAAACATCACATTCTCTCGAACGCGTCGTGTACGACAAACTGCTTGGCACCCATTGTTCATGTGCTGAACAACAAATGGGGCGTGAAGTATGGCTTGATGACCACCATCCATAGCTACACCAGCGACCAACGTTTGTTGGACAATGTCCACAAAGATCCCCGCCGTGCTCGGACGGCCGCAGCCAATATGATCCCGACAACAACGGGCGCCGCCAAAGCGATTGGCGAAATTATCCCAGCTCTTAAAGGCAAACTGGATGGCTTAGCTGTGCGCGTTCCAACCCCTAATGTATCGCTTACGGATTTTGTCTGTGAACTGAATGCAGAAGTGACCGTCGAAGAAGTTAACAAAGAGTTGATTGCAGCTGCTGACGGGGAACTTAAAGGAATCATGGGCGCTTCGAACGAGCCGTTGGTTTCCAGCGATTACAATGGTGACCGCAGAAGTTCGATCGTGGATTTGGAATGCACAAAGGTTACAGGTACAAACGGATCGACCAAGGGATCGATGGTAAAAATTTACAGCTGGTACGACAACGAGACAGGATTCTCTTGTCGCATGTTGGACCTTTCGG
Source organism: uncultured Bacteriovoracaceae bacterium (assembly GCA_964636255.1). GTDB lineage: Bacteria > Bdellovibrionota > UBA2428 > UBA2428 > UBA2428 > CAXNGS01. Next base: position 103,039 of record CAZWNW010000007.1, read on the forward strand.
CATTGATTGCCGCAAAGCTCGGCTAAGGTTTTGAGGATGCAAAATCCCTTCAAGGACTATCCGGGCGGCGACCGCATCAAAGCTCTCTCGCAACTCGAATTCGAGGGCCAGCGAGTGTTTTTACGAGTTGATTTCAATGTTCCCTTGGACAAAGCCGGAAGCGTCACTGACGACACCCGCATTCGCGCCGCCATTCCGACAATCCGTTACTTGCAGGAAAAGGGCGCGAAAATTGTCGTAGCATCGCACCTGGGTCGACCTAAGGGAAAACGCGAGGCCAAAGATTCGCTGGAACCCGTAGCCGCGCGTCTTAGCGAAATTCTCGAGATGGACATCACCTTCGCAGACGACTGCGTTGGAACGAATGTGGTTCGAAAGTCACAGGAATTGAAGCCCGGTGAAATTTTGGTCCTGGAAAATCTTCGCTACCACGAAGGTGAGGAAAAAAATTCCTCGGACTTTGCCTACAAACTCCTGGAGCTCACTGACATCTATGTCAACGACGCCTTTGGAACATGCCACCGCGCCCACGCCAGCACTGCGGGATTGCCTGCACTTGTAAAACGTAAGGCTGCGGGATTTCTTTTGGAAAAAGAAATTCAGGCACTGTCGGAGTTAGTGCACAATCCGGATCGCCCGCTGATGGCCATCCTCGGCGGTTCGAAAGTTAGCGACAAAGCCAAAGTGATTGAAACTTTGCTGGTAAAGAGCTCCAAGATTTTTATTGGCGGAGCTATGGCCTACACTTTTCTGCGCGCTCTCAAAGTGCAAACGGGTAATTCACGCGTGGAGCCGGATCTCATAAACCTGGCAGAAAAAATTCTTGAGCGATCGGAAAAAGCCCGCTGCAAAATTCTTCTTCCCGTGGATCATGTGACTGGGGATACTTTCGATCATCCTGGGAATCCTGTGGTGACGAGCAATGCACACATTCCCGAAGGTCGCATTGCTCTTGATATCGGCCCCAAAACACGCGAGCTCTATGTGCGCGAACTCGCAGGTGCAAAAAGTATTTTTTGGAATGGTCCAATGGGAGTTTTCGAAAAAATTCCCTTCAACGAAGGAACTCTTTCGATTGCAAAAGCGATCGCGGAAATTCCAGCGCGTCTTAAAATTTGTGGCGGCGGTGATTCTGTGGCTGCAATCAACCAAGCAGGACTGTCGTCTGCCTTTAGCCACATATCGACAGGCGGCGGCGCAAGTTTAGAAATGATTGAAGGCGCACCCATGCCCGGGATTGAATCGCTGAAGGCACAGATTTAGGAGAATCCAAGACGCGAGAGTCGAAGGAAAATTCTTCCTACTTGCGCTTTAAGTCTACGCGCTTTAGAAAATGCCGATGTTCGAAAACCTGAAGATCCTGGCCGGCAATTGGAAGATGCATAAAACACGGACCGAAGTCCGTGCCTTTCTCACGGAGTTTTTGAAAGCAGTTCCGGAGCATCCGAAAACAAAAATCGTCATCGCCCCTAGCCCGCTACTTTTAGAAAGCGCCGTAGATGCGACTAAAGGCAGCCCCGTTCAAATTTTTGGGCAAAATTGTTCCTGGGAAGAACAAGGAGCCTTCACAGGTGAAAGCTCTGCGCTTCAATTAAAAGATGTGGGAGTCACCGGCACATTGATCGCGCACTCCGAGAGACGGACTCTCTTTGGGGAAAGCGATGATTCAGCAGGTAAACGCGCAGCGAAAGCGCTTTCATCCGGATTAGAAGTAATTTATTGCGTTGGAGAAAGCCTCCAGCAGCGCGAGGCCGATGAAACCGAGTCCGTTCTGACAAAGCAAATCACCGCTCTTTTGAACTACAGTTCCGGTTTTCGTAACACCCGTGAACGACTGCGCCTGATGGTGGCCTATGAACCCGTTTGGGCGATTGGGACTGGCCGAGTCGCTAGTATTCAACAAATTGAAAAGGCCCACGCCTTCATTCATTCCCTTTTGGAGCAAAAAGGAGCTGCCTGCCCAGTGCTTTACGGCGGATCAGTTAAACCTAGTAATTTCGAAGAGATATCAGCTATTCCCGGCGTAAATGGAGCTTTGGTGGGGGGCGCGTCGCTAGTGCCGAATGAATTTTTGGCCCTTTTGAAGATTTTGGAAGAGGCATGATGATCCTTGATAGTGCACTTCCTTTTGGACTATAGAAAGAGGCATGCTACTGACACCAACCTTTGCATTAACGGCAGTGATCCTGGCTTTTTTGGCCTTCATCATTATGGGATCCATGGGCCGCGGCGGATTCTAAGCCAGGTCATCAAGGCACCTTTTTTTCTTAAGTTTTGCTTCGACTTAGGCCTTCTTTGGTTTATAAACGCAGCCATTCCGAGGTAAAGAATTTTCATGATATCGTTTTTGTCGATTGTTCAGGTTATTTCTTCAGTATTGATTGTTTCACTCATCCTCTTGCAGCCCGCCAAGCAGGGAGCCTCGGCATTTGCCGCATCACAAGGCCCAATGGGGAATGCCGCAGGTAGCACGCCTCTCTTTAAAATCACGATGTTTTTGGCGGCATTTTTGATGCTCTCCAGCGTGATCATCAGTCGCTACCGCATTCAAACGGCAAACATTTCAACCGTTGATTCAATGACTGCAACCGAAGTTAAAAAATCCGACGACGAAAGTGTCGTTGATTTGACCCAAGAAGCCCCGGCGACCACAAGCCCCGCACCGGGAACAGCTCCCGCACCGGCTCCAGAAAAATAAGAACGCCTTTTCCTTTGTGGGGACATGAAACTTAAAAGTGGTGCGTTCACATAAGCTAGATAATTATATTCATTGATCACAATACAGCGCTGCTTTTCAGGAACCCTTGGTGAAGACCTCACCCCGGCGGCGGAAGTATAGGTTCTTTCTTCAATCGACATTGCCCGCCTTGGGGCAGTGATCAACGAATATAATTATCTAGCTTATGTGAATGAACTCATGAGATTTCAATTCTTCAAGATGGAAATCTCGATGCCTATAGGAAGCCATTGCTAAGTAAATCCATTCACTGGTCACTGCCCCAAGGCGTGCAAAGATTCTTGTAGAAAAATGAAAGCTCTACGCCGCCGGGGTGAGGGATCTCAGGGATTGGTAACGAGCTTCTCTGTATTGTGACTAGTGAATGGATTTACTTAGCAAAGGCTTCCCCCAGGCTCGCAGTTTCCATCTTCTCCAAAGTGAATATTAGAGAGGCTCTGGTTCGACCCAGCGTTCGTAGCAGATGGCTGGCCGATGGGCGCCCTTGCCTGTGGGTCGCGGGCACTGTCTTTTTTGTTCGGCTAAAAATTCTTTTTTCAACTGGGCCCGACGCGCTACCCATTCTTGATGCCACCAAGTGTCGCGAAAGGTGGATTCAGCCAAGCGTGCTTGCCCTTCTTTGTTGGGATGAAAACAATCAACCGAGAGTTCGCGTGAGGTGAAGTCTTCCTGATAAACGTGTTTTGCGTAGCGGACGCGGTCCCCGTGTCTTTCGCGTTGTTCGCGAACAATTTCCTGAAGGGCCTCATTGTATTGATCCAAACGATTTTGCAGTTTCTCGCGGCTTTCGGGATCGCCTAAAGTTGTGAGTGTTGGACAAAGCTTCACTTTTTTCCAAACCTGTTCACAGCGAAGCGCTAAAAAATCGCGTGCGTTTTTTGCGACTTCACGAAGCTTCACCACATTGGGAAGCGAGGAAATTACTACCTTTGAATTCGGTGAGGCATCGAGAATCTCGCCGACGACGGCCTCGACGTTTGCGTAATAATCCACGGTTTGAACCATTTGATCCGGTGATTTTGCACAGAGATCATTGGCTCCGATCAAAAGACTCACGTAGTCCGGAAAATCTTGTCCTACGGACCGTCGACTCCATCCACGCATTTCTTCCAGTTGATCGTCCAATACATCTTGGCTTTCCGCTCCGGAAAGAGAAGCGTTATAGGAGTGAATTTTATGGGGCACCATCGATGCCAATCGGTTGTAGTGACTAGGCATACTGCGAATCAACCGCGACGAGCCAGTGGCCCAGGAGAGTTTTGGCTGTTCGATAGAACGCACACTGCGCGTGGCGCCGTACTGAAGAGCGTCGGACAGAAGGCCAAGAAGCACCCAGGGTAAATACGATTCCTGGCGGCGATAGTTTGCCAATGCGCCCGCAGTCATGGAATCGCCCAATGCGCCAATAGATTGAGGCATTCGATTCAGCTGAATGTCTTTTTCAAAGTCATCGGCAAAACTTGTCGCAGAAATGGCGACGAGCGCCGAAAAAAGTCGAAATCTCCAACTGAAACACTGATTGGCTCCCTTTGACATTGTGCCCCCCCGGCGCAACTAATGCGCCGCACAATATTCCTATCGACCTCTGGGGCGGGATCTTGATGAAGATTGAATGAAGCTTTGATCATGATTTCGTAGGGAAAGTTGAATATCTTTTGATGGAACGAGGTGCAGCGGCTAATTCCCCTCTCATGCAGGCCATTGAAGCGACTCAACTTTCCCGCTCCTTCACGCGTCGGGAACGGCAGGGGGGACTTGCCGGGGCTCTGAGAGCCCTCTTTCGGCCAAGCTACAAAGTCAAAAACGCCGTAATGAACGTGAACCTCAGCATTCCTCGTGGTCGTTGTATTGGATTGGTCGGAGCCAATGGCGCCGGGAAAACGACCCTACTGAAAATGATCGCCGGACTTCTGCATCCCACCTCGGGCGAGATCCGAACTTTGGGCCACATCCCCTATGAACGCGACCATGCTTTTTTGAAAAGCATTGGGATGGTGATGGGGCAAAAGTCACAGCTTTGGGTCGACATTCCAGCGATCGATACTTTCCATTTGCTGGCCTCGATCTACGATGTTGACCCAAAAATCGCTAAAGAACGCATTGATAAACTAGCGAAACTTTTCAAAGTCGAAAGTCTCTTGGGTGTTCAAGTACGTCGGCTCTCGCTTGGGGAACGCATGAAAATGGAAATCATTGCGGCACTTCTGCATGCGCCGTCGCTCTTGGTTTTGGATGAGCCCACCATTGGACTGGATCTATTGGCGAAGGAAACGATTCGCGAATTCATACAGCGCTATCGCAAGGAAGAGGCTTCCACAATTATTCTGTCTAGTCATGACATGGAAGACATTTCAGAGCTTTGCGATCATCTATTGGTCATCTCCCAAGGTTCACTTATCTATACTGGATCGCTAGAAGAGTTCGGGAAAGATCGCGCACTTAAGGACCGCATACTCACACTCCTTCGCGAGGAAAGTTCTACGAGCCCATGAATCTAAAATCCTTCGTTTTGGTAACGCGCAATGCGCTGCTTTCGGAACTTGAATACCGCTTCAATTATTTTATGTGGGCACTTTCAAGCGGTATCAGTGTCGCGATGGAGTCCGCGATTTTGCTCTTGGTCTTGGAAGGCAAGGAAAGTTTGGGCGGCTTTCATCGTGAAGATCTGTGGCGCTTTGTCTTATTGGGTGTCGTCGTTCGTAGTGCGACAGGGCAATGGAAGGTCGTGAGTGAGGCTCTAGAAGAAGTTCGCGAAGGTGGTTTTCGCAAATACCTGCTGCAACCCATTCATTATCCCAGCTATTTCATCGCGCGCGCCTTTGGCGACAAACTTGGAATCACCCTCATTTTTTCTGGAACACTTTTGACTTATAAGATTTTCCATTGGGAAAGCGTTTTTCTTTCCTACCCCTATCCGCTACTTTTCTTAATCAGCTTCTTTATAGCCAATGTGCTGGCATGGCAGATTTATCTTTTGATGATCTACTTGGCCTTCTGGATCGACGAAGTTCATTTTCTACAAATTGCGTTCAACATCGGGATGGGGGTTTTTTCGGGCACCTTGCTACCCTTTCAATGGCTCCCCCCCGCAGTTCAGATATTGGGAAGCTGGAGCCCCCTTCGCTACCTCGGCGATTTTCCGGTACAAACAGCTCTGGGTAGGATCAGCATCGAGGAATTTATCCACCAGGGGACGGCTGCACTGGGCTGGGTCGCCATACTCGGCATTCTCGTGTGGCAGGTCGGAGTGCACGGTCGTAGACGCTACGAGGCTTTTGGAGGCTAGCCTATGATGAGATACCTACGCCTTTGGTTGGCCCTTGCGAAGAACTCCGTCATTCGTCAGCTTGAGTATCGCGGCGATTTGCTGGGTGGGCTCGTGCTGGAAGTGGTTTGGCTCAGCACCCTCTATCTTTTCAACAAAGCTGTCTACAGCCAGGTCACGCATGTCGGCCAGTGGAACGAGAGTGAAATGCTTTTTTTCACTGCGAGCGTTTTTTTTGTCGATTCCCTCTATATGATTTTTATTTCCAAAAACTCGCAACGCTTTTCCGAAACTATTCGCAGCGGGATCTTTGATTTTTATTTGCTGCGACCCTTTTCTGCGCTTTTTCTTTCAACCTTTCGTTACATCAACATCACTGGCTTTTTTAATCTCGCAATGGCCATCATTCTTGCTTGGACTGCAAACGTGGGACTAACGCCGATGGGTTTCGTAATCTGGCTTTTTTACGGAATTCTGGGCTGTGTTCTACTTTATGTTTTGTTGATCCTGATTTCGAGCCTGGCATTTTGGACGACCCAGACATCGAGCCTTCAGTGGCTTTTTTTCGAACTCTATCGATTAGGCCATCGACCCGATGATGTTTACGCAAGCTGGATTCGACGTTTCATCATCGGAATTTTTCCAGCGGCTCTCTTCATTTCCATTCCCGTTAAACTTTCCTTAGGAAAGCTTGGAGGCCTTTGGTTTTTATGGCCCTTTGTTTGGGTGGGAATTGGCGTATTGGCAGCGCGCAGCCTTTGGCGTCGGGGACTTCGAAGCTATGAGGGCGCACTTTCCTAGAACTGCATCGACCGAATTTGTGATACCGCCCTCTAATTATGTATTAAAATCAAAACCTTAGAGCCTTGACCTGACGCAGCAGGAATGCTTCACTGAAGCCCCATGGGCACTTCATTCATCGCGGGAACATTCGTAGTCCTACATAGCCTGTTGCCGCTTCAAAGCTTTTCTGCAGCTACGAATGAACAAGCTTCCGATGATAAGAATCGCTGCCAACTCCCCGTCTCTAGGAAGGAGCGCACGGCTCCACGCCTCACTGAAGAAATTTATGTCTTGATCGAAAAATCTGACGGACGCGGAACGGCCAGCATTATAGACGTTGAAAAAATTCTTCGAGGAATTTTTTCTAATAGGACTTTTTACGGAAAAATTACAAGTAATCGGCGCGGCGAAGAAAGTGATGGATATCTCGATGTCTCCGTTAGCCGTGATGACCTGAAAGATTCTTGGATCAATTTAAGTATTCACGATACGGCGGAAATAGATACTTCTACTCCTGGAAGCTCGCGTTCGAGTTTTGTCGTTAGGTTTAACTTACCAACCAAAACAAGGGTCCGGCTTGATTCACGAACAGTGGAGTTTCACGATGATCCCAATCGATGGATTACGCGTTTTGATTGGGATCCGGCGAGCAATTCTTTGCTCATCGAACAGCATCGGAACAAGGCGGGTCGCCTCTATGATCATGGCGGACGAAGACAGACTATCGAAATGAACTTTCGGACTACGGGACTGCTCCATCGAGTGAGCATCACAAGTGATGAGGAAGGTCTCTTTTTTTGGAGAAAACTTAGAAAGACAATTGAGTTCGACGAGAGAATAGTAACTCACGATCAGGTCTATATGACTCCCGACAATCCCAGCGGCAGCGTCGGCGTGCTGTAATATTTTCAAATACTTATGGTGTTTCAACTTTAAAACGAAAACACTTTGTTTTCAAAATATTGGACTCCTTAGAAAGTCGCAGGCATAAGACCTTGCATGCAGCCAAGCCCCAGTCCCTTTGCGCGCCGAGTGCTCCAAAGGCATTTTGCTGATCGCATGCAGAAGAATCCGAGCTACTCTCTGCGGGCTTATGCACGTCATTTGGGACTTAGCCCAACGGTGCTCTCACTGGTCTTGAGCGGCAAGCGCGCATTATCGCGAAAAGCGTTGGAAAAGATCGCCGCAAAGTTGGAGCTGAATCCATCAGAGGACGAGCTCCTGCAATCTGAACTTCGCGCGCGAAGAAAAGGCTCGGGAGCTCTGCTGGATGTGGCCGGTGCAGCGGAATTTCGCCAGCTGACACTCGATCAATTCGCGGTCATTTCCGATTGGTGGCATTTTGCTATTTTAAGCTTGATCGATATTCCGGGCGAATCTTTGGATCCGGACCAGGTGGGTCGTCGCCTCAACATTCATCCGATCGAGGCCCAGGCCGCGATCGAACGGCTCGTACGACTCGGCATTCTAGAACAAGAAGCCGACGGCTCCTGGAAACAAAACGGGGCACCCATCAAAGTGGAAAACCGGCTCTCGACAGGCGCCACACGAAAATTCAATCGCCAACTTTTGGAAAAAGCGATCGAGTCCCTCGAGTCCGATCCTATAGAAAAACGTGATTTCTCGAGTGTTACTTTCGCCATGAATCCGAAACTAGTGTCTTATGCTTTGGAAAAAATCCGCGCTTTCCGACGTAGCTTAATGAAAGAACTCGAAAATCATGGCGAGGCCAAAGAGGTTTACCATCTTTCCGTTCAAATTTTTCCTTTAACTAAGGAGTCCCAATCATGAAACTCACGATTCAAATTCTATGTCTATCACTTGCGATGCTTACTGCGAGAGCCCACGCCGGCAACGAAGGTGCCCATGGCGGCGGCGCCGTGGAACATCAAGCAAAGCCATTAATGAAGGCCAGAAAAGTTTTCAAAGCTTTCGATGAAATTGAGAGAAAAATTTTAAGTTCTGGACTACCGAAGCCCTTTGTCTACGCGATTGTGGACGAAATAAAAACTCTACGCGCCGATGCAAAAAATAAACTCTTTTCCATCGACAGTAAAATCATGGTGATTGGCAAAGATTATCTCGATGATGAAGATGAGCGGGATGAAGACGGAAACAAGAAGAGCCCAGCGAAATTAATTGTGGTCGATGCCTTCACTGACAACGAACGCTACGCACCGATTTATTTAGCTAAGACTGCGTATAGAAATAATTTGCATCTTCAATTCGTCCTGATGCATGAACTCACGCACCATGTTCTTCCCAGTCAGCGACCCAAAGGGCGCCACGAAGAAGCAAATGAGGATGAAAGACTGATCGACGACATTGCGAAACGAGTCGTCAACAATCAATCCCTGCCTTATGTGGATCAGCTTTTGCGCGATCTCTTTGTCCTGAATGAAAGTACCGTTCTAGATCAAATGGCATACGTTTATCTTTTGATCGAAGAAAAGAAAGTACCGATGTCTCAAATCAGAGAAAAAAAGGTCTTTTCCTCGGATAGTGCCGCCTCAGTTTATTACAGGATTTTGCGTGAGGAAGCCGAAGCTCAAGGTCACCGATACGATCATGAACAGGCGATTCGAGATGTGGAAGAATTCAAACGTTCGCACCGCGAGGAAATATTGAGCATGCAAGCCATCCCCTTGGTGGCATCGATTGCTCGTGGATTAGACCTAGGCAGTTGGAGTTACGACAGCGACGAGGGCTGGATGCCTTTCGATCGCGAGAAAAGTCTGTGGAATTCTCCGAGCACGTATCAATTTGGAAGGTGGGACAGCTACGGCGATTCGATCGCCAGTGAAATTGAAGACAAACTGAAGGCCAGACAATCTTACAGCGTTGTGGATCTGGAGCGAGATCTGGCTCGCGGATTACCGGAAAATGGAAAAATCACCTGGGTGGCCGCCAGCCAGCAGCGCTGGGACCTGATCGAGCATCTGGCGAAGTTGCCGGATTACGATCCGAACTACGCGATGCAGATGTTTTCCCTATCAAATTGCGGAAGAGGCTTCCGCTTCACTAGCTTCGAGGCCCAACCTGAAACATTGGCCCATGTATTGATTGAGTGTGGCTTCGAGAAAGGTGCGCTAGCATTGATTGCGCATCCGCGTTTTCAGAAAAACATCCAGGATGCCGGGCATAGTTTAATGTCGCGCGCTATTCGCGGCGATCGAAGGGATGTTTTCGATTTGCTCCGTTCAGATAAAGCCGTTCGCGCTCATTTGTTCGCCCGCAAGCCCCATCATCATGGAGTTCTCGTCCTAAATTCCGCCCTCAGCAGCGCCTGGGTTCAGCCCAAGGAAGAATATATGAACGAGCTGCTGCGGGATTTCGAGAACGGGAATGTGCCTGCGGAATTGGAAAACGAGAAGGGCCGTGCGATGTATTTGCTGGGGAGTTTTCTCGCCGCCGTACAACGGCTAAAACTTGATTATTTCATGAAGCGAAACGGTGTTCAGCCCCCATGGACTGCAGTGGATGCCAAAACTTTGATCGACCGAGCCTACGATTGGCTGATTCCTGCCATTGATGCGATCTGCAAAGACGGTGGCGTTGGCGCCGAAGGCTTGCTCAAAGATAGCTACTACGCAGTTGGCATCGGTGATTTGGCCGGATTTGGCGGTCTTTCGATTGAAGAATGGTTTACTAGTCCCGACAGCCCGGAGCGGCGTCTCTCAACCCATCTCCGGAAATCATGTGAGAAGGCGATCGTCGAAAACAAGTATTGAAGCAAAGTTTCCAAGTGAATTTTCATCAAGGCAGCATATAGCGATTCATATCAGCACGCGTGGGATATGCGCGCAGCCATGCAACAAGACCCGGAATTAAAAACGGAATTAAAAATCCTGGTTGTTTAGCACTGTTGGCCAAGAGAAAACCCATCAGGGTCACCATTTCTGCTAGAGCACAGCGAACTACGGTGGAAACAAAATAGGGTGTCGGCAAAATCTTTGTGTTTGGATCCATACCCGGACGTCGCTTCAGGAGGATTCCCGGAATTTTATAGGAAAGCAAAAAGGCGAGTACCGCAACGAGGGGGAAAATCGTGAAAATGCCTCCTCGTAAGAGATATCTCTGTACATTAAAGGCATGCCCAAGATCCATGGGCTGCATCATGGGGCTCATTATGGCCAGGAAGGCAAAAACTCCGTGAACTAAACCCAGTGCTGTCCAGAGGAGTTTAGCCGAAGCCATGGTCCGTTTCACAGCGGCCGCGCCACCAACATAGGCTTCTTCTTCTGAAAACATACTCATAGCTAGAGTATTACCGAGAGAAAGTCTTTCCTCTAGCGAGGCTTAAAAAATTGACGATTCATGGGGCCTGATTTATGGTCCGTCGAGATCATTTCCCGTGCCCAGTTGGTGGAATTGGTAGACACACCATCTTGAGGGGGTGGCGCCGCGAGGCATACTGGTTCGAGTCCAGTACTGGGCACCATACATAAGCGCTTGACCCATTTGACGCAGTGCGCTAAACCGGCCAAATGCGCCGCCTTGGGATCTTCATCTTGTTTACGCTGGCCTTTAATCAGACTCGCAATAGTCATGCATGTTCCAGTCACCTTCACGACGACGAAAAGAAGTGGAGAGAAGTCGTCGAGTTGCTCCAGCTTTCTTACGGAAAGATCTCACGCGCACCAAAAGTTTCAGAAAAACTTGCCCCGGGAAGTCTCGTGGAATTTCAGAGAGAATCTTTCGCTACGGATGCGCTGTTGTCGCGCGTTCTTGCAGATCTCGGCGCAGAAGGCATTCGGATTCGTCCCGTCAATTCCCCAAGTCCAGAAATACTTGCTAACCGAAGCGAGCTGAGGCTGAGCGGTAGCGTAGAATTGCGCGAACGTAGCGCTTTACGGAAAGCGATTGAGAATCTTTCCCTTGATCTGAAAGTAGGGGATCGGGTGCGTTACCGCGATTCGAGTGGAAAGATGAAGGTCGGTGTAGTTTTTCAATTGAGCCCGAGAAACAACCAATTGCATGCTTTGATCCAGCCTTCCGCGAATGATCCCAATAAAGCCAACATCGTCCTACCAGCTTCGGAGTTGTTTCAAATCGGAAAATCGCTCGACCACACTCAAATTTCAACTCCTGATTATTCGGCAATTAGTGGTCTTAATTTACGAGCCACAGACTCGATGCCTCGGCTTCAGGAACTACTGAATCTTGCGGCTCGACTCAGTTCCCAAGCTCAATTCGACTCACTGTCTCTTTTTCAAAAATCACAGATCCTGAGTCAGCTGCTTCTGAGCTTTATACCTCCGCGACTCTGTGCCTTGGATGAATCGCGGATAGCAGCAAAAACAATCGAGGATTTTTTGCGTCTCGGGGTAGGAGTTTGCAAACAGCTGGCACCACTACTGGCGGTTATTCTTCGCGAATCCGGAATTCCGGCTGAGCTTTATTCGGCTCTAGACTTTGAAAGGCCCTTGGCGAATGGGAACAGTTATCGAGGGCATCTTTGGATCGAAATTCCATCCACTGCTGGCCGCTCGGAAAAGCTCTTTGTCGACCCAACGATGGATCTCTTAGCTACGGAAAGTGAAATTCGCAGTTTAAGTGTCGAAATTCCAACACTCCTAACCTTTCATCTCAACGCCAGCCGAGAATTGGTTCCGCACAGCCCTTAGGCAGGCGCCAAAATACTTGGGGCTAAGGACTAGTGCCCAAATGCTAAACTAAGCCGAATGGGGAGCCTCAAGGTACTTCAAAAATTGGGAGTCCTCCTTGCGTTCACGCTGAGTCCGCTAAGCTCCGCACAAAATCACTCCGCACCCAGTGCCTCCAAAGATTCTCTCATTGATCGCATCACCGACACTTCTTGTTTGGGAAGTCTTTCACAGAGTGAACAAATAGAATTGACCGAGGCATTGTCAAAAATTAACCAAGATTTTTTCAAGGGGATCAAAAGCGAGGCCGAGCGCAATCAAGAAGTCGACAATCTACGCGCCAGCTTCTCAGGCGATAAAGATTCCTCAAAAGCTGCTTCTGTGCAGATTTTTGAGATGAATAATTTATACATCAGTTCATTTCTCTCCGACTTAACATTGCGCGAACTCGCAGGAGGAAAAGTAACAAGCAAAGAGAAAAAAGTTCTTTCGGGATTGGGAATAGACTCGCCGGATGCTTACTTGGAAGAGAATCGGAATCGACTCAAGTCCTATTTCCAGACTTTGTCCGATCGCGGAGCACACTACAAGAGCGGAAAAGGATGGGATCTTTCCAAAGTTCAAATTGATCCTGAAACTCTGAAGAATTCGCCTCAACTCTTCACCGCTTTGTCGACGCTGGTATCTCAAACCTTCGCCACTGAAATGGCACGCGAAGATCGAAGAAATGCTGTCTATGTCGGCGAGCACGTCTATCTTCCGCCGGCCACCGGCAAGCGTTTCAAAACCGCCAAGGGCCGCGTGCCCGTCATCAGCATTGATCGATACCGAAAAGACATCAAAGAAGACCTGAGACAATTTGAAAAGGATACGGCTGAATTTCTTGCTAGCGCACGCGAAGCCGCGTCTTATAGCAATTTGATGAAGGGCGCTCTGCGAGGTGGACGAGGCCACGCCGGAAAGACGGCGCCCGAAATTGCAGAAGAGGCCGCCTATCAGCGCATGAACGACACCGTAAATCGCCTCTCGCGTGATTACGGTGTGGATCGGGAAATGCGATCAGCACTTTTAGAAACCATGAAACACGCAAACAGTCTGCAATCAGCTTATCTTGATGAAGGGGTTGCTAAACTTGAATTGGCCAAGAAAGCTGCGATCGCCGCTCCTTTCGTGCCGCTTGCGATGGCTGCAGCCCCTCTTGCAGGCGGTCTAGTTTCGCCAGCCATTGCCAAAGTCGCAGCTACAAGTTCTGAGGCACTGGCGCTGATTCCACTCGGCTTTGGAGTTGGCTCCGCTGCAATTCAAACAGGCATCGACAAAAAATATCATGGGGGAAATTGGTACTGCCGCTTTCAAGAAGAAATCGCGAGCCAGGGTAGTGGCGCACTCTATCTGGCTCCGATGCTCGCCAGTATTCCTACTGCTATTTCACTTCTAACTGCTGCTCCGATCGCGGCGGGTGCCGCAGTCGGTAGCGTCCCGACCACGGCAGTGGCCGTCGCCGCAGCTCCGCTAGTTTATGGCGCTTTGAATTTCGCTACAGCAGCGGCCTTTGTCGTGCATATGGGCAAAAGCGGCGTTCAAGGTCTAAGTGCTTGCGATCAAACTCTGAAAAAAAGTCAGGCTCTAGCAAACGACGGAAAACTCAGCGACGATCAACATCGCGCACTTTCGGCCGAGGCCATGAAGCAATGCGCGATGGCAGGGGTTGATCTAGCTTTTGCCTTGACCGGTGGCACGCGCATCACGCATGCAGGAACTTCAGCATTCCGTGCAGGCACGGACATGAGTGGAAAGAAGATTTCTGGTCTTGACGGCAAGAGGGACTCGAATCTCGTCCCTTACGAGGCTCTGCAACGATCCTTTCAGCAAGGGCGCGAACTTTCGAATTCGAAAACCCAAGAAAACTCAAGTTCAGAAAAAATCGAAATAAACTCAACCACTCAACGAGCGGTTGAACACATACAACGAGCTTTTCAAAAAGACGGGGCAGGCCAAATGACCCGTGAAGGGCGTCCACCCACTGAAGGCGAACTCGTGATGCTCTCTGAATATCTTTATGATCTCGGGCGCCACGCACAAAGCCAGTCTACGGCACCACAGCCAAAGATTCCTGAAAACCTTCAATCAGTTTTTCCTGCAAATAGCTTACGAACCTGGAGCGAATACGTTGCCACAGTGTCTCGACCTCGAAGCGCCGAGCTCCAGGCGCGCCATAAAGGAAAAAATGCAGCGCCTCCACCACCGCCTGCGGAAATCATGGAGCTTGGACGAACTTTGGGATTGGAAAACGGAAGAGAGCATGTGGTTACTGTGATCGAGACTTCGAGAAAACTGCCCACGGAAGAAAAAATCGAAATGATTCGAAAACTCCAGGCTGCGGAAAATTACGAACGATATAAAGCTGACGAAATTCGCGTTCGATTAAAGAAAGTAGAATCCGCTGCTGAACGTGAGCGGCTTGGCAAGGAACTCTCGGAGCATATTCGGCGCTATCAAAATTACCGAGCGGTTTATGCTGAAGTTATACCGGGCTATCTCGGCCCCGATCGATTTAGCATCGGGAATAGAAGAACAGAAGCAGGCAAGGAAGCCGCAGCAACGAAGGAAGTTCCTCCCCTGACCAATGAATGATTTTTCATGGAAATTATTCTTGTACAACGCCCAGATTATACTTGTCGCCTAGATAGAATTCGAGATCTTGCCGATCCACAGTGTTCAAGACACTGTCGAAGACCAAGATTTCGGCGATGTCGCCGTCAAAGAAGTCTGAAGGCATACCGGCTCCATCCCATTCCTGACCAATCGAGTAATACTGTGCAAGTGACATGTTATAACTTGGGTCGGTAGCGTCGCTTATTTTTAAACTGCCGTTTTGCCACATCTTGACCTCCGTACTGTTAACCGTGGCAGAATAAACGCGAAACTGGTCAACAGCATCGCCTGTTGCATCGTGGTATTCAGCCGTGATGGGCTCTGTTCGAATTCTGAGCGTGTTTCCAGTAGCAAATCCAAATCGCGCCACATCGTATTCGATGGTTCCCTGGGAAAGTTGACTGACATAGCCTTGGCTACTACCCGTTTTTTTCACGACGTATAAAATGGTCATCGAAGTTCCGGAGCTTAAATCAGTCGCAACACCGTTAGCTTCCATATAATTTGACGAGCCATTGAAACGGAGAACCGGGAGTCCATTCACCGCGTTCGTAATAAAGGTGGGACGTGCCGAGCCACTCGCTGTTGCATGATTCAATACACCGCTATCGTCGGTCCATGTGTCGACCGAGGCGCCGTTCGAGAGCCCCAGTTCATCGGCTTTTAGCCATGCTACAAGTCCCGTAAAATCGCTAGGCAGCGGAGGATTTTCGACAGCAATCGTGGGGAGTGTTGTTGTCAGAGTCTGGCCAGCCACCGTGGCTGAAATCGTGCGAGCCGTACCTACGCTGGAGGCCGTAAAAGTCGCCGTATAGGTTCCATCGTTGTTGTCAGTAACCGCGCCGAGACTTCCCCCCGCTGTCCCATCAGTCAGTAATGTCATTGTGACAGTAACGCCACCCTCAATTTGATTGTTCCCATTGGCATCTTTAGCCTGCAAAGTAACTGTAGTTGTCGAAGTTGATGAAATTCGGCTGGAAGCTACTGTCAACACGGAGTGGTCTTTCGAAACTGGTCCAATACTTTGAGAAGTAAATCCGTATTTATCCGCGATGTATTCCCAAACTCCTAAGCGATCCGATTCGCTTAACTTCGCTCCATAGAAGATAACTTCCGCAACATCTCCATTTAGGAAATCAGATGCAGAGCCACCGTCCCATTCTTGACCGATCGAAAAGGATCCCAGATCAGCCAAATCAAAGCCGCTGTCTGCAGCACCATCAAACACCAAGGCTCCGTTCTGCCAAACTTTGACAGCTCCTGCCTCTTCCATTTCAACCGTGTAATAACTAAATGCAGACGGAGCCGAGTCTAGGGTGAAGTTCGTAACAGTAGTCTCAGTACGAACGTTGGCACTATCATCAGCATTCAATCCGAAGCGAAGGACATCCGTATTTTTGTCGCTTCGATGACCCGCTAAGAAGTATTGAGTTTTCGCACTACTGCGTTTTGCAACCACCAACATTGTCACAGCACTTCGGCTTTGGGCCGCCGTATAAAACCCAGCTGCCGTCACCTCCATAAAATCATTCGAACCATCAAAACGAACTACAGGCAGCCCGTTAATCTCGATTGTTTGCAAGGTAGGCCGTCGCGAAGACGTTCCTTGTACAAGAGGTGCTGTCGTGCCGCTCGAATCTACCCATGAACTAATTGTATCACCGTCTGCTCCGCCGATGGCATCAGCCTTCCACCATCCGATTAAGTCCGGAAGAGTATTTGGTTCCTCGGGCAGAATCTCAGTCGATCCATCTCCGCCACCACCTGCTGTACCCGTACCTTGAATCGCACGCGTGGCCGAGGTCGATCCCGTTCCGTTGTTATAAGAAACTTCGATCGTGTCGCTGCTCAAAACCGCAGCCGATGGAACATAATCTACGACGATCGTGCAGCTTGCACTTGCATTCAAGGTCGTTGAACAATTACCACCAGTTCCAGGATAAGTACCATCTTTGAAATCAAAGGGTGCGGCTAGCCCCCCAGCATCGGCAAGGGAAGTAGCCTGTATATTACCATTATTAGTAATCGTGAAGGATTTTGATCCTGTCTGACCAATGGTAACAGTGCCATAATCATAGGTCGCACCGTCACTGATCGCCAACACCGCCAGCGTTCCTGTGCCTTCGATCGCGCGTGATGCGGTCTGAGCTTGTTGGCCATCATTATAGTTTAGAGTGAGCGTATCAGATGCAGCGCCACCAGCACTCGGGCTAAAGTCCACGACGAGCGTGCAGCTGGCACTCGCATTCAAAGTCGTTCCACAATCACCACCCGTTCCCGGATAGCTGCCGTCCTTATAGGCAAAGGGAGCCGCAAGTCCGCCGCCATCTGCAAGTGATGTCGCCTGTAAATTACCAGTGTTTGAAACCGTGAATGTCTTCGATCCTACTTGACCCACGAGTACACTTCCGTAATCGTAAGTTGCGCCGTCGCTGATTTCCAAGACTGCTAGCGTTCCCGTGCCTTCGATCGCGCGTGAGGCAGATTGCGCCTGCTCTCCATCGTTATAATTGATCACTAAAGTGTCTGAGGCAGCGCCACCCGCACTTGGGCTGAAGTCTACTACGACCGTACAAGTATCGCTCGCATTCAAAGTCGCTCCGCAATTTCCGCCCGTACCTGGATAGCTTCCACCCTTGTAAGCAAAAGGTGCTGCAAGTCCGGCACCATCAGCCACAGATGTCGCTTGCAAGTTGCCCGTATTGGAAACTGTGAAGGTTTTCGATCCTAACTGGCCCACAACCACACTTCCGTAGTCATAGGTAGCTCCGTCACTGATCGAAAGTACAGCAAGTCCGCCCGTGCCCTGAATCGCACGCGAAACAGTCTGTGCACCCGAACCACTGTCATAGCTAAGCACAATAGTGTCAGACGCTAGCCCTGTTGCTGTGGGATCAAAATCTACAACAATCGTGCAATTTTCGCTGGCGTTAAGAGTTGTACCGCAGTCGCCTCCGGTTCCAGGATAGGTACCACCCTTGAAACTAAAGGGCGCCGCAAGACCTGCACCGTCCGCAAGTGAGGTCGCCTGCGTTGAACCCGTATTAGACACCGTAAAAGTTTTAGATCCTGTAGAGCCCACGGCAACAATTCCGTAGTTATAACCTGAATCACTGATCGATAGAGCCGCAACGACCCCTTCGCCTTCGATTGCGCGTGTTGCTACCTGATTGCTTGAACCATTGTTGTAATCCAATTCAAGTGTATCGCTATAGGCCTGCGCGGCAGTCGGAGTGAATTCAACAACAACCGTACAACTTCCACTGGCCGCAATAGTTGTATCGCAAGTTCCACCCGTACCAGGATAGCTTCCACCCTTATAGGCAAAGGGCGCGGCCAATTCACCAGCGTCCGCAAGAGAACTGATCGGATAGCCGCCCGTATTGCTCACCGTAAATGTTTTTTCTTCCGTAGCGTTTACAGCGACATCTCCGTAATCAAAAGTCGCCCCATCACTGATCGTCACTGCACCAATGACACCTTCACCATCTAGGTCCCGATTTAGATTTTGCGATTGCTGACCATCATGATAAGTCAGCGCCAAGGTATCGGAATAGGGCGTCGCAGCCGTTGGCACAAATTCAACGACGACTGTACATTGTGCGGATGCCGCAAGAGTCGTGGAACAATTTCCACCAGTACCGGGATAAGAAGCTCCCAGATAGCGAAACGGCAAAGCCAAGCCTCCGGCGTCCGCTAGGCTGCTCGCCGCTAAACCTCCACTATTTGTGATGACAAAACTGCGGCTCGCGGTACTACCGACCAATACATTTCCAAAGTCGTATGAAGGATTTTCGGATATTGATAAGACAGCCAAAGCACCAGAGCCTGTTAGATTCCGTACCAAATTCTGCGCCGTTAATCCGTTGTTATAACTTAGTTCCAATGTGTCCCCAGCCACACCCAGAGCGCTCGGGCTAAATTGCACGACCACCGTACATGAAGCGGCTGCGGCTAATGATGTTGTACAAGTCCCGCCGGTACCAGGATAGGAACCCCCGAGGTACTGATAAGGGGCTGATAGTCCGCCCTGGTCAGCAAGCGCCGTTGCATTCGCGGCTCCAGAATTTGTTAGGGTCAAAGGCAAAGACGAAGTTCCGCCGACCGCGACTGCGCCAAAGCTAAAAGGATCAGAGCCGCTGATCACAATTTCTGCGACTCCGCCCTCGCCGCTGAGAAGCACAGACTCTACCACCTCGCTATTCAAACCACTGCGGTAGTTTAGTACCAACTCTTCCTCGTAGACCCCTTCGTCTGAGGGACTAAATTGCAAGACGATTGTGCAATTTTCATCTGCTTCCAATTCACTAACACACGTACCCCCGGTCCCCGGGAAGCTACCGCCATAGAAAGAAAAAGGACTGTCGACACTGAAATTATTTAAATCAAATGCTGTTTCGTTTCCTTGATTACTAACGATAAGGGCCGTGGTCTTAAGATCGCCCACGCTAACGACACCGAAGTCATAACTACTTGCATTGTGGATCTGAATCACGGCTCGGTCGGGATCGTTATCCGCCAGACCTCTTGTGACTCCGCGTTTATTCACTGAACAGGATGCCGCAAAAATCGAAGTCAACAGAAAAAGACTTAGCTTTTTCATATTGAGAGAAATTGCAATGCTTCCTAGTAGTTTCATTATTTTAATACCTTACAGTCTCATCATAAGTTTTCGCTAAGCCAAACAGGGTTAGGATTGTGTAAATTATGTGCTGCCCGTCATAATTCTTGCTCATCGCCCATTAGTTTCGATCCCAAGCTCAAAACGCTACTTCATCAAAGCTTCACACTAAGCAATTACCGGGGCAGATACTCTTATAACGACGGGAAAGCACTAGCTAAATTAGAACCTATATGAATCACAGGACTTCCAATCCTTCTTCTTTATTGATGTTCGTTTTGATATTTTTGAATGCCTGTTTGAAACCCGCTACTCGACCCACAACGGACGGTAGTCAGGACTCATCCGACAATATCTCCGACGTCGATGATTCAGAGAGTCCCGACCAAGTCACGGTTATCGGCAATGTTGATCCCTTTAGCTTTACTCCGCAGACAAGCAGCAGCACTTCTGTTTGGGTTTCATCTAATTCGGTCACGCTCAGTGGATACACCGGCGCCCTTCAAGCTACCGTGAGTGGCGAAGGAAGCCCCTATTTTCGTATCAATGGAATCAATAAAGGCAACAGCGCATTTGTCGAGGCCGGCGATCAATTACTGATTCGTATGAAGGCGCCCTCGACACCTGGAGCTAGCTATAGCGCAACTCTAGAGATTCAAGAATTTTCCGCTAGCTTTGTTTTGACCGCACCAGGCGGAAGCCCACCGCCAGACAATGAGCCTGACACGTTTTCATTATCCGCACTTTCTGGGCAATCGCTAGACATCTGGATTTCTTCCGACACAGTTACAGTTAGCGGCATCAATACGAGCGTCACCGCATCCGTTAGCGGAGATGGAACACCCTATCTAGTTGTGAACGGTGTTGATTCCGGAAACAGCACAAGCGTTTCAAATGGAGACGAGATTGTTGTGCGTATGAAATCATCAGCTTCCTACAGCACTTCGCATAGCTCCATGCTTTCGATCGGATCAGAATCTGCAATTTTCACCGCCACAACTGCGGCTGCCGTAGCAGATACGGATCCCGACCCCATCGTTTTCAACTCACAAAATCCCGTGAATCCCAGCATTCGCGCGATCTCCAATGGTGTTACGATCAGCGGAATCACAGAAGCCGTTAGTTTCTCTGTTTCTGGGGACGGCAGCCCCGTCCTTTTAAAAAATGGTGTCGAAGTTTCAAGCCCCAGCAATTTTTCGAGCGGCGATCGCATGCAGATAGCAATGGCAGCCTCTTCCTCCAACAGCACTGCCCAAACCGCAACGCTGAGCTGGAGCGGTGGCAGCTCTGAATTTGTGGTGACCACCTCCAGCAGTGGCGTTGCAAACCGGAGATTCCGACTTTCAATCATAGATGATCCCGCCAGCACGATCAGTATTGGCTGGGAAAGTCTTGGCGCAACGGCTGGCGACCGAAAAGTCTACTGGGACTCAATAGACCATGGAACGGATCTGAGTGCTTATGCCAATGAAGAAGTTGCTGTAAAAAACGTGTCCTACAAAGGCATGACCAACTCCTTTGTTAGACTGACGGGTCTGAGCCCTGACACGGCTTACTACTTTGTCGTCTCCGACACCGCAGGGCGCAGCGCTCGCTATTGGTTTAAGACACTTCCAAATGATCCCACAGAGCGTCTCGCAATCATCGCCGGCGGTGATTCACGCAATAACCGCACTCCCCGCCTTGCGGCCAATCGCTTGGTAAAAAAACTTCGCCCGCACGCGATCTTCTTTGGTGGCGATTACACTGACACGGGTACCAACGCCGAGTGGCAGGAATGGTTTGATGATTGGCAAGAAACCATCGGCAGTGACGGAAAAATGGTTGGCCTGGTGAATACGCGAGGCAATCACGAAGGGTCCAATACCGATATCGAATCACTCTTTGATGCACCAACCGGGGTTTATTACGCTCTCAATTTTGGTGACACACTCTTCCGCCTCTACACGCTCAATACAGAGAGCTCGATCGCGGGCACCCAATCTACTTGGCTGGATAATGATTTGGCAGCAAGCGGAAATCTAGTCACCTGGCGATTAGCGCAATATCATAAGCCCGTCAGACCCCATACTGGTGAAAAAGCAGAAGGCTCAGCTCAATACTCCTCCTGGGTTCCCATATTCGAGGCCCGTGGAATGAATCTAGTCATCGAATGCGACACCCACGCCGTAAAGACGACTCATCCGATTCTCAGCTCAAGCGATGCAGGCTCTGACGAGGGCTTCATCCGAAATGATTCCTATGGAATCACTTACGTCGGCGAAGGCGGATGGGGCGCGCCGCTAAAACCCAACAATGACGACAAGGATTGGACTCGCGGAAGTGGAAGCTTCAACCACTTTCAGTGGCTCTTTATCGATGAACAAAAGATTGAGGTCCGTACCGTCAATGTCGACAACGAGAGCACGGTCGGCAGTCTAAGCGATGCCACCCGATTTTCGACACCGGAAAATCTAAATCTCTGGGATCCCGGAAGCGGCGCAGTCGTTACCGTCAACGCTCCGAACGATTTAAGCGTGGCCCTCACGGCACCCACGAATTATCAAAGTTTTGAAAACACTGGAGCTCAAACCCTTTCAGCTACGGCAAGTGACAACTCGGGCATTCAGCACGTCGAATTCTTCGTCGATGGTGTTTCCGTTGGCACAGACAACACTTCGCCCTACTCACTAAATCACGATTTTGCGGTCGCCGGCAGCTACTCAATTAGCGCAAAAGCCGTTGATAACGATAATCTTGAACGCAACTCGGAAAGTCGAACAATTTTTGTGGGTTCCTTTACATCCAGCATGTCACTTCGCATTGCGGGAAGCGACGACGACGTCGAAGAAAACACCTCGGGAACGGTGAACTTTACGAGCTCGGACCTTGAACTGGTCGACGACCCAGGCACAAGTGCCAACGATCAAGTAATCGGTCTTCGTTTTACAAATCTAGCCATCCCTCAGGGTGCAACCATTGAATCGGCCAGCATACAATTCACGACCGATGAAGTGAGTACCGGCGTATCGTCGCTTACTCTGCAAATCGAAGCTGCGGACAACGCTTCGGCCTTCACGTCAGCAGCCTTTAACGTTAGTTCGCGGAGCCTTGTCGGATCGAGTGTGAATTGGTCCCCTGGGGATTGGAACACGATTGGCGAAGCCACGGCTACCCAGAAAACACCCGAATTGAAGACACTACTTCAAGAAGTCATTAATCGCGGTGGCTGGGCGCCGGGAAATGCGGTCGTCTTTAGCATCACAGGTAGCGGTCGACGCACAGCCTTTGCTTATGATGGTTCGTCCGGACAAGCTCCACTTTTGGAGATAGAATATTCTCCGTGACGCCTTGGGTGAATCGCCTTCTTCTCTATTCAGCACTAGCTTTACTGATTGGTCGAGGTTGGGAACACTTGTTTTGGGAGCCACCCTACCGCAGCTTTTTGTGGAGCGAACGATTTTTTCAGCCGATCATCGAAGGAATCTTAGGACTTTCCTGGGACGCCTATGTAAAAAGTGCAAGGGTCTACTACATTACCCAATCATTGATTCGAATAATCGGAATCATTATCCTGATGGGTGCCGCGACTTTAATTTTTCATAAGAGAATCTGGACTCATCGTTTAAAGTTTCTTATTCCGCTATCTACGTTTTTTCTCTTCCTACTAACTCTTTGCTTTTGGAAAACGCAATTTTTCCGAATGGGGCAACTCGTAGAGTACGGACTACAACTTTGGACTCCCCTGCTTGCCTACTTTGTCTTTTTTCGGAAAGACACCATTGAATCTTGGGCGACTTTCACTAAGATTATGATTGCCTTAACTTTTGTGGGTCATGGACTCTATGCAGTGGGCTACTATCCAGTTCCCGGAAATTTTATCGACATGCTCATCCTCGGGATTGGAATCAGTGAGGAAAACGCTCGCACCTTTCTATTCATAGCTGGGGTCATGGATTTTCTGATTTCCGGACTGATTTTTTATCCGCGTTATGCCAGGCAAGCTCTCCTCTATGCGGCGGTCTGGGGTGGACTGACGGCTCTTGCACGCGTGTGGGCTTACTTTGACCCAAATCTATTCTGGGCCTCTCTCCATCAATGGACTTTCGAAACACTTCATCGCCTTCCCCACTGCCTCACTCCACTAGTTCTTTATTTATCGATGCGAAAAGACGTTAAACATTCAGGCAAGGCTTAGGAAACTTCGCGAGCATGATCGCGTCGACGATCGTGCCAAAGTGGCAGATCAAAGCGGAAGGTCGTCCCCTCTCCCACAATGGATTCAACACCCAGATGTCCGCCGTGCATTTCGACAATTTTTTTGCAGATTGCTAAACCCACTCCCAGGCCTTCAACTGAATTCGTGGGATCGTAGCGTCGAAAAATAGAAAAGAGGCCCGGTACAGTCTCTGGTGGAACGCCCCGTCCGTTGTCTGAGACACTAAAATAAACCCGTTCGCCGCTGAGCGAATAATCGATCCAGATTCTCGGAGGAACGTGCATCGAGCGGTACTTAAGTGCGTTTTCCAAGAGATTCTGAAAAAGTTGCCCCACTTGCACCGAGCTACCGGCGATCAAAGGTAGTGCCGGACAATGAATCTCTGCTTTGTTGATCCGAATATCCTCGTCGAAAATTTCACGGAATCGGTGAATCGCATCATTGATGCAGACTTTCTCGACCATTCGACTCGACACAGAAAGCTTTTGAAATTCTGTCAGTCCGTCCAGGAGATTTTTCATTCGAGCAACAGATTTACGAATTCGGTTCATAAGATCGCCGGTCTCATCGGATCCATTTATGGGATAGAGTTCGTAGAGAAGCTCAGTATAAGAGGCAATGTGGCGCAGAGGCCCCCGTAAATCATGCGAGGTGATGTAGGTATAGGTTTCTAACTCTTGGTTCAACTTTGATAGTTCTTGATTCTTTTCATCGACCCGCCGCATTTCCTCATTCAAGCGCTGCCCGGAGCTTTCAAGATCGTTAAGGATGCTTAAGGTCGCAGAGGTCATACGACGAAACCGCTCCGATTGCTCCGAGAGCTGAACCTGGGCTTGAGACATGCGCTCCATCAGATGTTGATGATTGCGCAAAGCCGGAAAAAACAAAAATAGTATAGCAAAGGCGTCCAATCCCAGAATTACCAATCCCAAGGCCAAAGTTCGGGCTCGGACATGAGCACCCGGACCAAAATCAAAGTAACCCTCTAAAAGATCAACAACATGATCAATTTCTTTTCGGGCCCTAAGTAAGGTTTGGACATCCGAAGCACTCAATTGGCGCACGGACTCCTTCTCTCGAGAAATCGCGATGGCTTTAAAAATGTTATCCCGCACAGCATTTCGGAGTTCTCGGGGTGCTTCCGGTAGTATTTCAGCGTGCAAATTTGTTAGCTGCCGTGTCGATTTTCGGAAGACTGAATAATAGCCCAATGCCGCGCTGATTGAATTTCTTCGACCCTCATAATAACCCGGCAAGTGAAATTCGACGCCTTTCAATTGGTCGCGAATCCGGATCGCTATGCGTTGATAATTCAGAAAGTTGTGATTTCTATCCAGGACCGAGCTCAGAAAAATAAATGCCAATACATTAATTCCAAACCAGAGAGTAATAAATAATATCCAGCCAGAATATGCCGGGAGTTTCTGGTTGCCGGATCTTTTCGGTAATCGCAAGCTTCCTCCTACTCCCGATAACGGCTGGGAAGCCCTGCAACTCCGCAAAGTTCATTGACTTCCTTTTTCAGATCAACGATTCGATCTTCTCGATTGAGCGTAGAATCAAGGAATCGACTCATCATCAATTCACGTTCTTGAAGCTTCTCATTGCGAGAATGAACTTCTGCCATAGCCTTCGACTGAAGCTCTCCGCGCAGCAGCTGGTTAAGAAATCGCCAGAAATAAAAAATCAGCAATACAGAAATTGCCGCGGCCAAGAGACGAACCGCGGCATCGACAAAAAAATCAGTTCTCCATATTCGGAAAACCTCTAGAGTTCTCAATATTCCATTGAGAAAGACCGCTGCAGCAACAAGAGTCAAAAAAGTCCTGGCCGGAGAATCAGGGTTCTGGGAAATGTAGCGAAATATTCCAAGAGGGATCAAGAAACAGCATAACGCGATCAACGCATCCGAAAAGAGACTTGCCATGATCGTATCTGGATCAGCGGCAAAGGCGATGGTCGGAACAATGATCGATTCATTAAAAAAGGACGTCATAGAGGACCCCAGTATTCGCTGACATCAATTCGGGTTATTCCCGAAAGGAATAACCCGAACCATAAACCGAGCGAATGTAGTCCTTACAAGGGCCAATTTTCCGTCTTAAACGGCTAATGATTTGGTCGATGTTTCGATCGCAAACATAGACGTCGTCTTTGTAGACCTGAGCCATAATCTCATCCCGACTAAAAACTCGCCCTGGATGCCGCGCCAAGAACAAAAGCACTCGAAACTCCATTGCGGTAATTTCGACCTCGTGCTCTTCTTGTGATTCATCACGCGCAAAAACCTTCTGCCGTTCAATATCAATCTTAAGAGCGCCCCGAACAAGTGGAGTCGTACCGTTGGCCTGAGCCGATGCGGCGGCCAAACGGCTGCGACGTATAGAAGCCTTTGCTTTCAATGAAAGATCTAGGCCTTCGAAGGGTTTTGTGACATAGTCATCGGCTCCCAAGGTAAAGCCCGTAACTTTGAGGTCGAAGTCAGCTTTGGAGCTGAGAATAATAATGGGAATCTGGGGATTCTTTGAGCCTTTGCGAACAAAGTCGCAAAAATCAAAGCCTTGTTCCCCCGGCAAGAAAATATCCAGCAGTATCAGATCAAAGTCATCAGCCATGTAGCGCTTTTTCGCATCCGCAACATTGTCAGCACTCACGACCTGAAAATCGCGAGAGAGCGCTCTTTCGATCAACTCTCCCCACATGGGATCGTCTTCTACGACCAAGACCTTGTCGCCCATTGCGGGCATTTTTTTCAATCCCATAGATAATTGCTGTTCATTTAAAGATATTCCGGAACTTTCAGTTTTACAAATCAACACAAACAACTCCTATTTAACTCATCGAGACATATCTCGGTCCGTTTTACATTCAACTTTTGATAAATGGACAAAAGGCCTCCAAATTGAAGTCGTAATTATGATGTTGCCACTTGTCAGAAATATGTTCCGATTATGAAATCTCAGTCATATTCAATTAGTCCGTAAATTCCAGTATCTGCGCCTAGGTGGTCTGTGGTACGTTACGTACAGATTGAGGAGGCAGAATGCATTCCAGAAAACCCCAGTTTCTGGTAATCGAAGACGACAGTGACGACCTATTCTTGCTTCGCACTTGCTTTAAACGCAGTGGATTGGACGTAGATCTCCAGGTGGCCGCTGACGGACTTGAAGCTCTTCGCATTCTTGAGTCCGTGCAGCAAGGCACGGCTGAAGTACCTGATCTTGTTATCTTAGATCTAAACCTCCCAGGATTATCGGGCTTAGACCTCCTTAGGTGCTTGCGTACTAAACTAGGCTTAACGGCGCTTCCGGTAGTTGTTCTTTCAAGCTCAGTGTATGCGGGAGATGTCGGCACTGCCCGGGAAATTGGTATATCAGGCTACTTTGAAAAGCCGCTATCGCGCGATTCAGTTGACCGACTGCGGCAACTTCTAAATCTGACAATTGACCGTCGATCCAATATAAACATAGAGCAAGTATCGTCGCGTCTATGAGTCAAAACTATGATCGGATCTCCTCAAAGCACATTTATCAATTTGCCTGGTCGGCACTGAAAGAACGCGAGAAAATTCGCAAATTCCTGAGTCACGACTTTCGCTCAACAATTGGAAAGTCACGCGCCTTTCTTGATATTCTCTTGGAAGATTTGTTTCCGGAATCAGGCAAACTCCCTTCTGAAGCCACCAGGAGTCAGCAGTTGATTGACCGAAGCCTCAATGAACTTGACCAATACAATCAGAGTTTACTCAAGCATTCACACCAAATTCTGTGGGTCGTAGAGACAATCAAACCTCAAAAAGAAATTCATATGAACGATGCAATTTTGGCTTTTACGGGAATTGGTCCACTTCTCGCGGAGGTAGAGGATTTTTTCCCTCAGATCATTGCCTTGCCAATGAGTGGCGCAACTTTGTCAGAAAAAAATGATTTCGAGTTCCGACTTCGAAAAACACGAATTGTGTATTTCGATGAAGAGAACTGGTCCAAAGAACGAAATCTCGCTCTCTTGTTAGATAAACCTTAAGTCTTTGAATGAAAAAATGGAGGCTCGCCTGCCTGCCTTACGTCACTTGAACCTAAGACAATCAAGCGAGCCTCGCTGCAGGAATCTTAGCGGTGAATCCAAGATTCCCTGCCACATCATCAATCATCGGTCGGGCTATTTCAGGCTTATGACCTGTGTGCCTGGCTTTGATTAAGCGTCAGGCCCTTCGGATGTGCCACAGTTACCAATGATTGACGAAAATCTTCCAATTTCAAATCTGCGGCCAGCGCAGTTTCTTTTCTCAAACGAAGCTCTGGAATCAAGGGGGAAAAAATATCCCAGCAGAAAGCTCTTAAACGTTCCCACTGGCACGCAGTTGAGTAAAGAATTTTACTCCGAACGCTAATCTCTACTGTAAAAACTTCCTCCCTAACCCACGTCCGAAGCAAATCCCAAGTCGAACGTTCACTCAGGAGACTTGAGCTCTGAGTGTTCTCGACAACAATTTCATCTGTGATCACCAAAACACTTCCTACAGTTTGCAATCGGGACTTCAGAGTTGCCGCTTCTGAACGATCAGCTGCGAAGAAAGTAAAAATGCTATAAAAGAGCAAAAGCATCCATTGGGGAAGACTTCTGGGCTGTACAGGGTTTCCGATCGCTCTTGCCATGACAGTTCCTCCTAGGCAAGGGTCATTATCCGTCCGAGCTTTGTCCTAAAGATGAATCGAATGTGAAATTTTTCCTAAAAAAATTTGCAAGCGATTGCCGAAGACTGTGTTAGCTATTAAGAGCTGCAGATGAAATTCTGCCGCTTCTTAGTTATTTTGATCTTTGCGATAACATCATCGAAGGTATTCAGCACCGAAAGCTCCACGAAGTTGGAAGAGCGGGACACTTTGGCGAAGCGCTTTAGAAGCCTTGACCCCAGACCTCATGAACTTTTTCCACCTCCGCTCGACCCACTAGAGAAGGAATTTTTCCAAACCGGTTTAAGATTTTTTTGGTTTCGCTACGGAATCAGTGAAAGGCCCGACGAGAATTTATTTAAGGGTTATACCCTCTATGCTGACCCTTTCCATCAAGGGCTGAAGCAAATATCCTTTTTGCTAGGCACAGACTGCTCGCACTTTGCACATCGACTCTACCAGATCTTAGGTGCCCACTACCCCTATGCGCGCACTAGACAATTTCTTGCCTTAGCCCGAAGTGAAAGCCGCCCCATCGACATACTGGAAGAGCGTTGGAAATTCCTCAAAGATAATTTTCTAATCGTTGATTCCTCGAAAGAAAAACTTGCAGGTGATTTGATTGTCTACGAAAAAGATAGCGGCCCTCTGGGTGCCTTTGGTCACATGGGACTCGCTGTGCCCGGGCCGCGATTAAAGATTTTGCACGCAGCCGGTGCACAGAGAGGCATTATACTGGAAGAGCTTTCTGAAGAGCTCCTGAGAAAGGCTGTATTTCTTCGCTGGAAGGGGACACTTCAACCGAGACCCGAAAATTTCGTCCTGGGTGAAGTTCTTGGAGAAAAATACGACTACGACCCCTTTTTATGTGAAACGAAATTATCAAATCCCCAATCGCCGACGGGCCGCGACTAGTTTATCGGCATAGTCATAAAAATTACCGAAAACTGGCTGAGGGAAAAAACTAACATCGACCCACTTGAGAGCAAGAATTTTACTTTCTTCTCCATTTTGAATTTGAGGGTTTTCCCCTGGAAGAAGCCGCGCTGCAAAGATGAATACTCGAAAGGTCACATTGCGATCGGGTGGTCTATGATAATGAATAAAAACCGGGTGAAGCTCACCAAGGCGCACTCCGATTTCTTCAAGTACCTCCCTGCGTGCCCCGCTTTCCAGTGATTCGCCAGGGTCCAATTTTCCTCCGACGATGGCCCACTCACCACGTCCGATCTCAGAACCTCGCTGATTCATCAGTAGCTGCCCGGACTCGTTGAAGATTCCTACAACGGCTGAATCAATGATTCTTGGGTCCGCTGGTATGGGAGACTCTAGTGAGATTTCGCTAAGCCTGGGCAAAGCCGGAAGCTCCTCCAAAAGCTCATCAGAACAAGAAGCCCAGGCCGGCAACTGAACTCCAAAGCACAGCAGAAAAAGAAGCAATGAAAATATGGGACGAGGGGTCGTAGGTGCGTGAAATTTATGGGAGCAAACGGGGAAAAGTTTCTCTCTCATTTGCCTGAGGAATATGCCTTATCTAGGATCGACGGCGCAAGGAAAAATTGCCACGAATGTCACATTACTTTCTATTGCTAAAAATCTTCCTCACCTATTCATTACTTAGCCCTATTGCGAATGCAGTTGCCGTCACCCTCACTAAGACTGAATTCCACCGCGTCTTATCTGTGGGGAAGGCGGAATTTCAGACACTCGCGGCCTCAGAAGGAGAACGACTAGAAGTCTATGCCGACTATGAAAGTGACTTTGACAATGCTTATTCGAGACGCGAAGGAACAGAGGTCTCACTTATTTTTTACGGCGGCATAAAAAGTCGTCCCTTAATGAACTCGGACGTTTTGGCTTTGGTTTTTTGTCACGAGTTGGGTCATCTTTACGGAGGCACCCCCTACTCACTTCCGGAACTCAGAAAATCCATTGAGGGTCAGGCCGATGATTGGGCGATTCGATCCGGATGTCTCGCGCGTCTTCTGGAAAGAGTTCCCGCAGGGCCCGTTGTCGAAAATGACTCACGTGAATGGATCGAAAATTTTTGCAAAGAAGACGGCGGGGATTTCTGCTTTCGGACTCTCAACGCGATCAAAGGCCTGACCCGAGGCTTTAGCCGTGGAGCTGGGGAAAAGACTCCCAGTTTTTCAAGTCCCGACCCACGCCAAGTGAGTGAAACGCTGCGCACACATCCCTCGCCGCAATGTCGCATGGACAGCTACCTTGCGGCCTATCGTGGAATTAAGCGACCCGCTTGTTGGTTTTTCCGTGATTTTCAATCGATCAACTTGTAGTAGGCGTCCATGTTTGCCTTCAAAGCATCCAGTGGAATCGACGGAGAATAGTGTCCATCAATTCCCTCCATGTCAGTCGCCATGCACAGTGAATTGAGAATTGACTCTTCCGTCACCTCAATAGACGCTTCGTAAATTTTATTCAGATTACGATCCATCAAGACCTTCATTTCATATTCACCGTCTTGAGCGTTGCGCGGAATGCGGTTTCCGGTCGAAAAACCGATCACAATCTCTCCGGAACCATGAGCCGCATAACTTCCTACGCGGCCAATGCCCAATGCGGCTCGACGGCAAACGCGCTGGATTTGATGTGTAGAAAGCGGCGCATCTGTTGCCAGCACCACAATAATACTCCCGTAAATTTCTCGACGGGTTTTTAAATCTGCAAATTCCTTTTGGAGCTTTCGACCCATGGGGAAGCCATCAACTCGCAAATCGCGCAGTTGACCAAAATTACTCATGACCAGAACTCCCAAGGTATAGACATCATCACCGACGGTGATTTGCCGGCTAGAAGTTCCGATGCCAGCCTTTAAATCACAGGTGATCATCCCTGTGCCCCCACCGACCGCGCCTTCTTGGACCGGTCCACTGTGGGCGTTTTCAAGAGCCTCGCGAACGTGTTTCTCTTTCACATGTGAACCTGAAATATCGTTCAGCCACGAATCGTCACATTCCCCCACAAGCGGAATCACAACGTCATGTCGGACTCCGATGCTGGGATGATGGTCGACCATGTAGTTTACTAGGGCGTCAGAGCAGGCCCCGACCGAATGTGTATTGGTTAAGAGAATGGGCGTTTCCAAAAGCCCCCATTCCATTACTTGAATCAATCCCGACATCTCGCCGGCGCCGTTTAAGACAAAGCCCGAAGCCACGACACGTTCGAGAAAGGTATCATGCCCATTGGGCAGGATTGCTGTGACACCAGTTCTCACTGGACCGGACTTTCGCGCGAGTTTTCCTGTCCCTCGGATGATCGTCGAATGTCCCACCAGTACACCCGGAACATCCGTGATCGCATTTTTCGGGCCCGTCGGGTAACGCCCGATGCTGAGTCCTAAATCCCGAAGTCGAAGCCGCTTTACTTGATTTTTTGCACCCATAATTTTCAAAGCAGAGTTAAAGGGGCTTCGGTGTCGTCGTGAAGACCAAAGATTGTTTCCGTTTCTCTTTGAGTCGGCGAACCGCCGGAGCCAGAATTTCTGCTATGAGGCCATCATAACTGAGTCCCGAGGCCTCAGCAATCATGCAGAGATCAGACCATCCCGGAGAAAGTCCCGGCAATGGATTGCACTCGATGAAGTGCGGGATCCCCGCGGAATCGCACCGAAAGTCCATGCGGGCAACATCTCGGCAGCCCAAAGCCTTGAAGGCCTCGATCGCAAATTTTTCCAAACGCTTCTTAAAATCCAAATCAATTTTTGCAGGCACGTCGTAACGAACTCGATCTGATACATCGAGTTTGTCCTGAAAACTATATACAGGATAAGCATCATCTCTTAGGAAAACGATTTCCATCGGTTCCAAAGCCCGCGGTCGAATCTCGCCAAGTAAACCTACGGTAAACTCTCGGCCGGGAAGATAGGCCTCGACCAAAACGGGTTGGCGATATTTTTGAATTAAATCCCGAGCCATCGTTCGCAATTCTGCTTCAGAGTGCACAACACTTGAGCTGATCACACCTTTTGAACTGCCTTCTGCTACGGGCTTCAATATCAGCGGGAATTTCAAATCTGCTTTTAGCTTTTCTCGCCCCGTCATTAGGGTCATAGATGTAGCTGTTGGCACTCCCGCTGCTGCAACAATTTTTTTCGCAAGCCCCTTATCCAATGCCAAAGAAAGCGTTCCCGGATCAGATCCGGTATAGGGAATATCAAGAAGCTCCAGAGTGGCCGGCACCTGCGATTCGCGATTGCGCCCGCGAAAACCTTCCGCAATGTTGAAGCAAAGATCCACTTCCGTAGAGACAATTTTCGCCAAAAAATCCGAGCCTGCCTCTAAATCCACGACCTCATGCCCCAATTTTTGAAGTGCACTGCGAATCGCATCCAAGGTCTTCGGAGAATCGAATTCTGCTTCTTCATCCGTGAGAGAGCTGCCGTCAGGAACAATGCGCTTTTGATTGAAAGTAAAACCCACACGCAAAACTTTGCGCGGCCGTCGTGGCCCCTTGGAACGGGCAGAAATTCCCCATCGCTTCGAGGCACTTTGAATTACGGATTCTAAAACGGCTTCGACACTTCCCAACCCTGCTCGCTCGGCCGCTAAATAAAGACTGGCACCCGGCTCAAGGCTCGGAAGCGCGTTCACTTCAATGAAATAAAGTTCGCCCTCGGGACTCATCCGGAAATCCATTCGCGCGAGATCCCGTAAACCTAAAATCTTGAAAATTTTCTGACATTGGCGGCGAAGATCCAAAGCTTTTTCGGGATTCAAGTCTGCTGGAACGCGCACGGACACAGACTCTGACATCGCATTTTTCAGTTCATAATCATAAATTTGAAATGGGCGCGATGCCCGCTGCGCGTCGGTCAGTGTGAAAACATATTCCGCGGCTTCCAAGACACCACCAAATTCATTCTTTACCGCCTCCAGAATTGGAACCGTTATGTCCCGGCCATCGATGTACTCCTCGACAAGTATTCCGTCGGCGTAGCGCTGCAGAAGTCCGCGGAGCACTTCTTCTGCGCGCGCAGGATCACCAACGACACTGTCTTGAGTGATACCCTTCGAGCTCCCTTCAAAATTTGGCTTAAGGATCAAGGGATATCGTAGTTGCTCGATCTTCAAGTCTTTTGGAATCTTGGCCAACAGAGACCTCGGACTTAGGATGCCATGGCCCTCGATGCTTTTTTTGGTCAATTTTTTATCAAGACTCAATGTACAGACATAAGCATCTGAACCGGTAAAAGGGATTCCAAGCTGTTCAAAGACCCCCGGATAAAAGGCTTCTCGATAACGACCAAGGCGGCCTTCTGCTGTATTGAAAATCAGATCCGGCTCCAAGGCCTCAAGTTGGGCGACCACTTTGGATACGGGTCCTGAAACCTCTAAAGGATAGGTTTTGTAACCTAAATTCTCGAGCGCCTGGGTCAGGGACTGAATGGTTTCGGCCGTGTCGAATTCGGCTTCTTCTTCTCGGTCACTGCGTTTCAGATTGTGGGTAAAAGCGATGCGCATGAAATTGAATTCATTTCTCTCTTCTTGTTTCGATCTATCGCTTTTATGTAGCCAAGCAAGTGGAGCCAGAAAGTTTAAGATTTGAAAGCCTATTGAAACACCGTATTATGTATCTTTGAGTTTGGGATCGCTAGATTTCTGGCGCCTTGTACTTCGAGCCATTGCCCCTAAAATAGGGAGATGTCCCACAGAAGTGGTCTAAGCATCATGGAAATCTCCATTGTGATGGCAGTCCTTGGATTGTTAGTTGCCATTGGCCAACCAGCCTATCAGCGTTGGCGAGGCCGTGCTGTTCAAGCTCAGGCTAAACAGGAATTGGCTATACTTTACACAGCCCAACGTAGTTTCAAGGAAGATTACAAAACTTTTCATTGGCATTTGCCTGCGACAGGCTTTGTTCCCGAGTGGATCAGCCGAGCCAACAGCTTCCCACCCGAGACCAATGGAAAACGTTTTTTTGGCATTTCAATTCCGGTTAACGGGACCGTCGCAACTCTTGCTGCACTCGGACTTTCGAGTCCTGGAGGTTACACCTATTCCTCGGGAACAGGATACCTAGCAAATGCTACTTACTGTCCAGCGGCGAATTCGGCACTTGGGCCAATTGAGGTGTCTGGATTTGGTGCAAGTCTGGGTGATGTTACTTCGTCCACTTTTCGCGCCATCGCATTAGGCTGCCCGATGGGAAGGGTTCCCTTAGGTTCCCCATCACAACTCGACCGATGGTCAATAAATCAAGATCAATTCATTCAGCATCACAATGCTCAGCCATGAGATAATTACTTTTCAATTTTGACAGTCGAACTCACCTGAAACTCGCTTGAAGTCGTTGATCGCGAACTGGTGTGCGCTTAACGCAATCTTTACAACTCTGCGACTCGGGGTAAAGGTAGGATTATAGAATGATCGCGATCATACGCCATTCTCTTATCATCTCTTTATTCACTCTGGCTCCGTTAATAGCAAATTCTAAAAAGCCCGCGACCAACAGCACGGAAGATCAGATAGCGCGTTGCCAGAAAGAGCGTTGGCAACGATGGTGCCATAGCAATTCGAATCCGCCGACGCCACAATCTGGCGAACGCAGCGATGCCTGTCTCCAGCTGAGCGATGAAATGATGCGGACAATACTTTGGGATCGTGGCGACGGGCTTCTAAAGAACCTTCAATCATTCGATAAACTCAAAGCCGCCAACGTCGGATTCACGGATAACAAGGCTAGCGTCGCCCGAACAAACGCGCAGGAGGCAAAATCACAGGCAAGCGCTGCCACCGTCTCCTTCGATTCCTGCCAGCAAAATAGTGCAGCATTGAAGAAGTATTTTTCAGCCTATGGTCGCGACAAAGAATCGACTCGAAGCTTTTGTGAACGTGCTCCACGTGGCGCAAATGAACGCATGGTTCAGGAGAAGAGTCGCAACTTAAATCAGGCCATTCAAAGACATTATTCGTATTACAAATCAATGGTGTCTAATGTGCGGAAGGCTCTGAACGCAGAGGATCTACGGCGTCTTAAAGCCGAAAAATTAAACGATCTAAGCGAACGAGACTATTCAGGGAAAATCTCAAACTTTCTTTCGGCGGTTGAAGCGGATTGCAAACTGGGTGCGAAGGCAAGCCGCGAAAGTCTTCAACTTGCCGAGGACTCGAACAGAATCGCGACCAACTTGGGGGGCGAAGTCGCTACCCAATCGGCCTCTGAAAGTCCACTGCCTGCTAGCCCGGAAGCTGAAGTGCAAAATAATGAAAGCGCGGCAGTGGAAGTTCAAAGTGATCCCGAATTGGAAGCTAGGCAGCGGATGGAAACAGAAATGGCGGAATTCGAAGCCAAACGAAACGAAGAAGAAGGAAAGAAGCTAGCTGCCGAGGTCAAAACAAGTCATGAGAAGTGGCTTGCGGCTGAACCTGGCCAAGCAATCGAGACTGTCGAGGAGCCCAAAGTGGAGCCGATCGATCTCAGTAAATTTCAACTTCTCAGCATTGGAAACAACAACGCAGGCGGCGTTCGTTACAATAGCGGAATTACAAATTTCGACATCTCTTCGGGTAACACTTCCCAAGGTGGAGCGAACAAAGTCCCCAGCCGCGTTGAGCAGCAGATCGTGCCCAAAAAATAGTCGCGGCTATTCTGTTACGCCTCGGCCCAGAAGATAATCGAATTCTCACAGATAATAACTAAGAACTGCGAGCGCTTGGTAAGCATCGAAGGTTTTGTGCTACTTGAGTCGTGGCGTCAGCCCCTTGCGAAGCCCACTTAAACTCTCTCTGACCGATCAGATAGTTTATGGCAGTTGGGGGTGAGTTCAGCTTCCAAACGCAACGATTATATCCGTCCAAAACCTTGTATTTGTGGGTTGAACCCGCCCATCAGATTCTGCAAATTATTATATTGCCCCATTCTAGAATTTAGGATAGAGATTAGTTATGAAATCAACCGCCAAACAGCTGATGCTCGTTGGTGCCGGAAAGCAGGATGCGGCCTTCGGGGGAATCATGTCCGCAGGCAAACGAAAGAAAAAACGGCCTTTGAACTTTAAACGTCCCATTCATCTTGTGGTTCGCTCATCACGGGCGAAAGGCCCCTGGAGTTTCTTGACCAAAAAAAATGCCGCGTCCGTGGATCAACTTCTGCGTCAACAGGCGCGTAAGCATCATCTTCGACTGATCAGCTATGTGAATGTGGGCAACCATCTGCACGTCAAACTGCGCGCCTTTTCGCGAGACAGCTTTCAAGCTTTTTTGCGATCCTCCATGGCGATGCTTGCTCGTAAGATCACGGGGGCCAGAAAAGGACATAAGGTTGGAAAGTTCTGGGACGCGCTGGCCTTTACACGGATTCTCTTTAGTAGCGTTGAGGAGGGCATTCTAAAACGCTATTTTCGGGCTAATGAGCTAGAAGCGCGCTTTGGAAAGCAAGTGCGCGCTCTTTTTCTTGGACAAAATCGCAACTGCCAAGGTGCTGTAGGCTTTAGTTAGCTCGTGCGCAGATACCGCAGACTATAGCCAGTTCGCGCTGATGCTGCAGAGACTGGGAACTATTCCGATCTCAGCTCGGTCCAGTATTGATCCATCAGAATTAGTAGGTCCGGATTTTCTTTAATTAGATGCAAGCGCGCGCGCGCCTCCGTCGACGGAAAGATTACCGGATCATTTTTCAATGCCTCTGGAAGAAGTGCCCGTGCACTTTCACTGGGGCTTGCGAAAAAGGTCAGCTCCGTAAAAGTCTTCGCCGATTCGGCCGAGAGAAAATGGGCGAGGAAAGCGTGTGAGAGACTTGGATTCTGCGCATTCTTTGGAATCGCAAAATTGTCGGTCCAAAGAGTCGCGCCTTCTTTTGGAATGAAGTAGCTCAAAGCTTTGCGCTTTTCCTTCGCTCGCAGAACATCACCGGAATAAGCCTGGCAATAGTGACATTCCCCGGCCTCCATAACGGGTTTCGCCTCAGAGCTGAAGGCCTTGATATTGGCGCGATGTTTTTTAATGTATTCAAAAGCGGCTTTCACATCATCTGCGGTCGCCTCTTTCCACGATTTCCCCAGCACTAAGAGTGCTGCATGGAAAACCTCTTTCATGTCATCCAAAAGTGCGACCTGTCCTTTGTTTTCTTTGGATTCAAAGAGTTCTTTCCATGAGATCCCACCCTTTTCGTTGAAGGATTTCACCATCGAAGTTTCGACAGCAACCCCAGTCGTTCCCCAAGCGACCGGCACGGAAAACTTCAGGCCCGGATCATATTCAGGATTTTGAAATTCTTTTGAGAAATCTTTGATGAAGGCAAGTTGCGCATGATCCAGCGACTGCAGAAGTCCCAGTTGAATCATGTTATGGACCATGTAATCGGATGGCATAATCAAGTCGTATCCGGCGGAACCCGACTCAACGGATGCGCGAATTTTTGTTAGCAATTCCTCGTTTGAAGAAAAATAGTCGAGTTTCACCCGTGCGCCGGTCTTCGCTTCGAATTCCTTAATGAAGGAATCCTCGATGTAGTTAGACCAAGTAAAAATCCTCAACTCTTTTGTTGCGGAGCCACCCGTCTTTCCGCCTTGGGTGCAAGCCGAAAATAAAACTGAAAACATGGATGCTAAAAAGAAGAAGTGCGCCGATTTTTTTGTTGCCACCATAACTGGCTTAATAGAACAGCCACCACGGAAAGACAAAAGAGAAGAAGGCTGAGGGCGTAGATTTCTGGGCCGACTCCGAGTTTGATCATGGAATAAATTTTTATGGGGAGCGTAACCTGATCGACCCCTTTTACGAAAAAGCTAATAAGGAAATCATCAAGAGAGAGAAGAAAGCAGGTCGAAAAGGCCGCCATAAGGCCTGGAAAGATCTGAGGAAGGATTCCGTGCCGTAACAAATCCCATCCCTTACCGCCCAAATCCCGGACCGCATCCAGGAGAGAATCGTCCATCGTTTCAAAGTGTCCCTTTAAAACCAGCGTAGCGAAGGGAAATAGATAAGCGAAATGGCCTAATGCCAATGATCCCCAACCCAGCGGCATGCCCAGTTTTAAAAACCAGATCATCAGGGCAAGGGCCAAGCTGATTTCCGGCAGCAACATGGGAAAGAGAAGTCCGCCGCCCATGAGCTTTTTCCCCAGCCGGGGAAGCCGTGGCAGTGCCGCCGCGGTGAATGCACCGGCCAAGACTGCCAGAGCCGCCGAAATGGCTCCAAGCAAAACAGAATTGCGGAAAGCGATCAGAGTGTCGATGCTTCCAAAGAGTTTCTCAAAGGCTTCGAAACTCAATCCTTTAAACAGAACACGAAAGATTGGAATCCAAAGAAAAAGGAAAACGAGAATCGCGATGCCTTTAAGCGCTTTCACGCCGACTCTCCTTTACAAAGATCAAAACAAAAAAGGTAAAGGTCAGTAGCACCGTTAAAAAGGCCGATCCCAGCGGCCAATTTTGGACCTTCACAAATTGGGTGTGCAAAAAATTACCCAAGACGAAGAAATTTCCGCCGCCTATGATTTCCGGAATCAGAAATTCACCCAAGCTTGGAATAAAAACGAAAACCGCCGCGGCAAAAATTCCCGATTTGGTCAGGGGTAAAAGCACTTTGAAAAAGGTATCCCGCGAGCGGGCGCCCAAATCACGCGCCGCCTCGATCACGGAATTGTCTATTTTCGAGAGTGCAGCATAAAGAGGCAAAATCCCCAGTGGGAGATATTCATAAACCATGGTCACAACAATTCCATGCGTCGTGTACATGGATTTCAGACCAAAAATTTCCAAACGAAAAACATCAGAGATCGCATGAATGCGAATCAAAAAATTTGTCCAAGAGGGAATCAAAACCAGCATCAACAAAAAAATCCGCTGCCGGCCCTGCAAACGCGTGATGTAAAACGCGAAAGGATAAGCAAGTAGTAGTACGAAGAAAGTGTTCAGTAGTGCAAAAATCAGCGTTCGAAAAACAATTTTCAAATAGGCGGGCTTCAGCAAATCACTATAGGCCGATGTGGAAAATTCCCAGACAATACCGCCCAAGGGGGCGCGCGTCGCAAAACTTGTCGCGATCACATACAAAAGCGGGCCCGAGAGACAGATTAAAAACCAGGCAAAAAACGGCAGACTTAAACGGAGGCCGTGTCGTTTTGAACGCTCCATGCGTCTTCGGCCTCCCACGCCATCAGAAATCGCTCTCCCCGCTCGGCCGGTGGCGGATCATAGCCTGGAGCCTTCATCAATTGCGATTGACCGCAGGGATCCAAGACCTTCAAAAGCCAGTCCTGCCCAAGAAAAGCCGCCTCTTGCAAAGTGACTTCCATTCCAGCCCAACCGGCTTCAAGTGTAGCGCCTAACTTTCGTGCGCTACTGTGTTCTGGACGAATCATGATCGACTGATCGTTTGTGGGCCGAGGCATGCGATCCGTACTTCCACGAATCATCGCGCAGTGTTGCGGACCCAAAAAATTTGCTTGTCCGATGAAGGTCGCTACAAACATAGATTTCGGTTTGAAATAGATTTCCTCGGGCGAACCGACTTGCACCAACTCGCCGGACTTCATCACGCCGATGCGATCCGAAAGAACCATGGCTTCAGTTTGGTCATGAGTGACAAAGACAAAAGTCGAACCCAGCTTCGTACGGAGTGCCAGAAGTTCCAATTGCATGCGCTCGCGAAGTTTTAGATCAAGTGCCGACAAAGGTTCATCAAAGAGCACCACACTGGGTTCAGAGACAAGTGCGCGTGCCAAGGCGACTCGCTGCTGTTCGCCGCCCGAAAGTTTCGAGATCGGACGCTCGGCAAGTCGGCCGATCTCGAGCATTTCCAAAGCGTTATCGACAGCGGATCGAATGAGCTGGGGAGATTCTTTTTTGAGCGTAAGGCTAAAGCCGATGTTTTGGCGAACATTGAGGTGTGGGAAGAGGGCATAGCGCTGAAAAACGGTTCGAATGTCGCGCTTATGGGGGGGGGCTTTCGTGATGTCCTCGCCGCAATGAAGAATTTGCCCCCGCTCCGGAGTCTCAAAACCTCCGATGAGCCTCAAGGTAGTGGTCTTCCCACAGCCCGAAGGGCCGAGGAGCGAAAATCCCTCGCCGGCCTCGATACTCAGATCCATGTGGCGAAGACCCGCAACGCCCTCACCCTGGGGGCCGGCAAACGTTTTTGCAATTCCTTTGAGCTCTAAGGCCCCGTTCTCAACTCCCATCGCAGAGTTCTGCTGCTTAGGATGTCATGACTCCGCAATCAACAAAGAAAGTCAGTCGATGGCCTCAAATGCCCTTACCAGGATTCAAAATGGCTTTCGGATCAAAGACATTACGAATGGCCCGGGCCAGTTCAAGCTCGGACTCATCTTTTGCAAAATGGAGATAGGCTTGCTTCAAAAGACCCAAACCATGTTCAGCGGAAATAGAGCCTTTGCGTTTTCGAAGCTCTGCGTAAAGCCAATCATTCTGAGATTCACAGAGCGCAAGGCGCTCGGTCGTGTTCTGAACTCCTGGAAAAACCACGTTCAGATGAAGATTTCCATCACCAAGATGGCCAAAGACGTAAAGCTCCGCACCGGGGAATCGATTGGGAAAGTCTTTTTCGACCATCGCAAGAAATTCCGGGATCGCCCCGATCGGCAAGGCAATGTCTTGCTTATAAACAAATCCTATTCTGGAGAGAGCCTCCGTTATACTTTCACGATAGGCCCATAGTTTACGGATCTTTTCCTCGCTATCGGCGAGCACGGATTGATCCGGAAGATTCAGAACACTTAGGATTTCGTCGACGCCTTTAATTTCAAGATCCATTAACACAAGCG
Organism: uncultured Bacteriovoracaceae bacterium; assembly: GCA_964636255.1. Lineage (GTDB taxonomy): Bacteria > Bdellovibrionota > UBA2428 > UBA2428 > UBA2428 > CAXNGS01. Next base: position 144,324 of record CAZWNW010000007.1, read on the forward strand.
ACTTGAATTCTTCACAAAAGGGCGGAACTAGGGAGGATTGCTCTAAAACGCGGGCTAAACAATTTGCCTGAAAATATTCGAAGGCCAAAACTGAAATTCGATTAGTTCTCAGCTGTTTCAATACTTCGAGGGCTTCCTCGGTCGAGCTGAGGGGAAGAAGGAGACTTACACGTTTCTCAGATAGTGGCGCGACCTTAAGGCGCGCCTTAGTAATCACTGCCAAGGTGCCTTCACTTCCGATCACTAGGTCACGAAGACAAAGGCCGGCGTTGTTTTTTTCAAGAGGGCCATTCAGTTCCAAAATTCGACCATCAGCCAAGACTACTTCGATCGACTGAACCCAACGGCGGGCGTGCCCATAGCGGATCACCCTAAGGCCACCGGCATTGGTAGCCAGATTTCCACCGATTTGGCAGGATCCCTTGGATGCCAAATCAACGGGCCATTGATAACCGAGCGGCCGCAAATATTCTTGCAAATCTTGATGAATGACTCCGGCCTCGACGTGAATGCTTAGACTTAGCGGATCCCACTCTAAAATTTTATTCATCTTCGAAAGACTTAGAATCAGCTCCCCCTTTGTAGCCACTGCGCCGGCTGCAAGACCTGTACGTCCACCAGAGGGAACTACCTTGAGGTTGTGGGAGTGCGAAAAGGATAGAACGCGCGCGACCTCTTCGGTATTTTTGGGGAAGACCACTCCCATGGCATTTACGCGATGAAAACGTGTCCAATCCCGGCCCCAATTTTCCAAATCATCTTGGGAAAGCCGCAGCCCTGTGGACCGTTCGAAATCTTCGATCATCTGAATATTATAATATTATCTCTGCGCTCTCGGCAGGTAGCCGTGCTGGCATATTATTGAGAGCTTTAAGTCTTAGCCAAGGGGGCTTGACGGCTGCAAAAGTACTCTCTATCTATTAGGCATGCCTAACAAAATTCGGCAATCCCTACTCTTTCTCTTTTTCGCCTTTTCGACTGCTGGAGCTGCTCCCAAAATACGCGTTTTGACGACCGTGAACTTTTTGGAAGACCTAAGCCGTGTCCTACTTGATTCCACTCCGCATGAAGTGGAATCCTTGATGGGCCCCGGTGTCGATCCCCACCTCTACCGCATGGCAGCCAAAGACCTAAGCCGCATTCGGCGTGCAAACCTTATACTTGCCATAGGCCTCCATTTGGAAGGCAAAGTCCAAGAGACGCTTCTCGATCTACAAAAGAAAAAACCTGTGATTTTTGTAGGTGATTGGATTTCCTCCCAACAACTTCTTCCCATCGAAGGCTCGAAAAATTCCTATGATCCACATATTTGGTTTGATCCGAATATTTGGCTTCAGATCGCGGAAAAGTTAAAGGATGATTTTTCCACAAGAGATCCCGAGCGTGCTGCAATTTTTGATGCCAACTATCAGGCTTTCGCTCAAATGCTTAGGAAAGAAGTGGAAGCTTTAAAAAAACTCATTGAAAGTATTCCTTCTTCCCAGCGCGTGATGATCACAAGCCACGACGCCTTCCGTTATTTTGGACGCGCTTTTGGCATCGAAGTTCACGGAATTCTGGGAGTCAGCACGGACGCCGAGGTCGGGATTCAGCGACTGGATGATTTAGCTAAACTCATTCGTAAACGAAAACTACGTTCGATCTTCGTAGAAAACAGCGTTCCGCAAGCCGCCATCGAAGGATTAAAACGCGCCAGCGGATGTGAAATCGGCGGCGAACTTTTCGGAGATTCCCTCGGCGATCGTAATGAAAGCACGGGGCAATTTCTGGGCATGCTTCGGCACAATGTGGAAACAATCGTAAAGGGTCTGAAATGAAAGTTCTTGATCTCCAGCAAATTAATGTCTCCTATCGTGGATTGCCGGCACTGTGGAACATCACGGCAGAAATCGAAGGCGGATCGCTTGTGGGCCTGGTAGGCCCGAACGGTTCAGGGAAATCCACGCTCATTAAAACATGCGCAGGTTTATTGCCGCTGGAGTCCGGAAGCGTTCGCTTCTTCGGCAACAAGACAATTGACCAAGTCCGCGACCAGGTCACCTATCTTCCTCAGAGAGAAAGTGTCGATTGGGACTTTCCGATCAGTGTTTTGGATGTGGTGATGATGGGAAGTTATCGCCGTTTGGGACTTTTTCGACGCCCGGGCCACAATGAGAAAACTTTTGCACGCGAATGCCTCGCCAAAGTCGGTCTAAGCGAATTCGAAGCTCGCCAAATCGGAGAACTCTCCGGCGGACAACAGCAACGAGTCTTTTTAGCGCGCGCACTTATGACCCGTGCAGAGCTTTTCTTTTTGGACGAACCTTTCTCGGCAGTGGATGCCGCGACCGAGGAAACCATCATGCGCGTGATCAAAGACCTGCGGAGCCAGGGCAAGACCATCATCATCGCCCATCATGATCTTCAATCGATTTCAGAGAACACCGACCATGTCTTGTTGTTGAACACCCGTCTCGTCACCTTTGGCCCCACCCAAGACGTCATGACCTTTGAAAACTTGCGAAAGGCCTATGGCGGCCAGGCCCGAAGCCTTGCCAACGTTCTCTTTTCCATGAGCGAAAGGCATCGCTGATGTTCAGCAGCTATTCCCTCTCCATATTGCTTGGTTGCTTGGGTATTGGTCTATGTTCCGGATTGATGGGCGTATTCCTTGTCAGCCGTCGCATGTCACTCATGGGCGATGTCTTGGGACATGCAGTGCTTCCCGGAATCGTACTCTCGTTTATTTTTGCTTCTTACCAAAAGATCGGGGTGGCAATCTTCCTAGGCGCACTGGCCTCGGCTTATTTAGCCCATTTAACATTTGAGTTTCTTTCTGAACGACAGGGCATTCGACGGGACGCCGCGATGGCAATTGTACTTACTGGTTTCTATTCGCTGGGCACGGCACTTTTAAGTTTTGTTCAAAATCATGCGGGGGCATCGCAAGCCGGACTCGACCGTTATTTATTGGGACAGGCGGCGGCGATGACTCAGGGAGATTTCATCGGAATCGCCCTCGTCCTTTTGACGACGCTCCTCAGTTGCTTTCTATTCTTCAAAGAATTCCGCGCCCTCTGTTTTGATCCCGAATACCTCAAAAGTTCCGGTCTCCATGATCAAAGACTCAAAGCCCTGTTGGGAGTTCTCATAGCTGCGACGGTTGTCGTGAATCTGCAAGCAACGGGGGTCATCCTTGCGTCGGCACTTCTGATTATCCCGGCATCAACGGCCACATTTTTCAGCCGCAGTTTCGAGCAACGACTTTTAATCTCGGCTCTTTTGGGCGGAACAGCGGCCTTTTTAGGAGCGGCAATCAGTGCGGGCATTGCGCGAACTCCCACCGGTCCAAGCATCATATTGGTTGGCATCAGCCTTTTTCTTTTTGCTTGGCTTTTCGCTCCTCGAAGCGGTTTCATTGCGCGAAAGATCGCGGCGCAACGTCGCCAGCGACAGGATCTCGACGAGAATCTCTTGAAGACAATTTATTATTGGAATGAAATTGAAAACAACTTGAAGGCCGCCACATGGATCAGGCTTCCGTTGATTATCTCGAGGCTTGCAGTTGACGATGTCGCCCGGCTTCCGCAGACCATCGAACGAGCACGCGAATTATCCCTCATCGAAGAAGGTCAGGACGAAGCAGGAAATCCCGCGCTCCGCCTCAGGGAGGAGGGAATGCGGGTCGGCGCTGATGTGGTTCGCCGCCACCGACTTTGGGAGCTTTATTTGATGAAGCGCCTCGATTTCAAAATCGAGTGGGTTCACGACGAAGCCGAACGCGCGGAACACTTTATTGATCAACGCATTATCCAAGAAATCGAAGTTTCTCTTGGAAACCCTCGCATCGACCCACATGGACGTGTCATTCCCAGCGTCCAAGACCTCAGAGCCCACGAGGTCCCCGGATATTAAGGAGCGATGATGGAATTCCAAGACAAAATCATTATTGGTCTAGCTCTCTTTTTAGCCTCGGGCGCTTGTTCACAAGTTGGCCTGCAGCTTGCCCTTCGTCGGCAAAGCATGTTTAGCGATGCCTTGAGCCATTCCGTTTTACCGGGCCTTGTGATCGCTTTTTTAATCAGTGACCAACTCTCTGGCATTCCGATCTTTATTGGTGCTTTGTTAGCTGGAGTATTAACCAGCTTTCTAAGCGAACTTTTCCAAAGTCCCTCGCGCATCCATGAAGACGCCTCCGTGGGCATAGTTTTTTCGGGAATGTTTGCTTTAGGTGTTTTTCTCCTCACTATTTTTGCCTCCCAGGCGCACTTGGACACCTCCTGTGTATTGTTTGGCGAAGTTGCACTGGTCCCCCTCGAGGCCGCAGTCATTCAGTTGGGAGATTTTGCAATCGGAAACACTTTACGAAATTTGGTCTTAGGCTGGCTGGTAGTCGCCAGCCTTCTTTTTCTCTTTAAGAAAGAATTTCTCATCGTCGCCTTTCAATCGGATCTGGCGCGCTCGCAGGGAGTTTCCGTAAGGAAGTTTCATTATCTTCTGATGATTTTGGCATCGCTTACAATCATCACAGCCTTTGAAAGCTTGGGGGCCATCTTGGTGATTAGTTTTTTAGTCATTCCACCAGCGATGGGACGACTCTTCTCCCATTCGCTTCAAAAGATATTCCTGATCGGCCTTCTCTTTTCCGGACTGACGGTGATTCTTGGGATTGAGACAGCAATCGCCCTCAATTTGAATGTCGCGGCCACCGTGACTTCATTTCAATTCCTAATTTTTCTGGCGACCTTCGGGGCCAAGGCGTGGGTGAAACCTAAGCTTCAAAATTTTGTAGCGGACGAGGCTGGCTGAAATGTCCCCCGAACAAGGCCGCCAAGAATTCCAATCGAAAACAGGCCATGACTTCCAAGTTTCAGTAGAAAATTATCTGAAGGCTATCTGGAATCTAATGCAACTTCACCCTATTGAAGGTGTTACGAATGCGCGTCTGGCGAAGAATCTTGCCGTCAGTCGCCCGAGCGTAACGGGCATGATTCGAAAACTAGAGCGCCTGGGTCTCGTTCAAGCCAAGGAGAAACGCTTTCATCTATCAATGACAGGTCGTCAGAGGGTTTTTCTCCTCTTACGACGTCATCGCATCATCGAACTCTTCCTTAATCGCACCTTGGACCTAGAGGGACTTGCCCTGCATGACGAGGCCGAGCGATTAGAGCATGCCGTCAGCGATCAACTACTGGAGAAAATGAATCAGTTTTTGGGTTCGCCGGAACTGGGTTTAGACGGGATGCCGATTCCTGGGGTCGGCGCACGCCGCCATAACGAGCTACATGATGAAAACGTGTTAAATTTACTCAGTTTACCTGTCGGGCAGGGTGGCCTTATCTCGGCCTTAGCGGACTATGATCGCTCAGCTCTCATAAAAATTTTGGGACTTCTCTCCTTGGGAGATGAAGTCGAAAAAATTTCACAGAACGCTCAGGACATTGAAGTGAAGATCCGCAATCGGGGGCAGATCACTACACTATCCTTGCGCGAAGCCGAGTTGGTGCGTATCGAAGTCCGAGACCAGACTTAAGTACATGATATTATAAGTTGCGGAATTAAGGCCTATTAAGATTGCCGCGGAGCGTTGCCGTGTTTCAATCCCGTAATGCTTTCGCCACGCCGACTTGCTCTCGAGACCCTTGCAAAACTCGGCTTAGCCTTTCTACTCGGACTTAGCTTGTTGACCGCAACCCGCAGCGCACGGGCTAATGACATGAACTCCGATCTTCCTCCGGTTGGGATTTCGCTATTTGATCTCTATCGAACAGCACGTGGGGGCCTTCCCGACTCATTCGAAGAACTTCGCCAAAGTCTGCACCAAAGCGGATCGATGCAAGCAAGACAAGATACAGCACTCCTGATCCCATTCGGTCGTTCTCTTCAAAAACCACTGAGCTTAAGCCCCAGCCCGTTGGCCTTTCCTCGTATCGTGCTTTCCGTAAGCAATGAATTACGAACGAAGTCCGTGCAAAGGACTCCCGGTCCGTTACTCACTAACAATCGAATTTTTGTTGGCTTTCACGAACCCAAGGAACAACTGGAAGTCATTAGTTGGAATGAATGGGCCGGACGATTTGAATTTCAGATTGTTCGTGATTTTGCTCCGGGAAAAAAAGCGAAAGTTTTTTATGCGCCCCGAGCCCTTTGCTTGAGCTGTCACCAGGGGGCTGGCCCCATTTTCCCCGTTGCCCCTTGGGCCGAGCTCAATGCAGAAATTAATTCTGCTGCTTTGATTCGTAAGGCGAGAACCTTGCACGGCGATCCTACGAATTTTTATCTCGGTGTAAAGATCCAAGACGAGGAAGAAGGACGACAGAATTTTCCGGAGACCCGCAAAGGGCAGGCCCAGATCTTCGAAAACTCCGTACAACGAGCGCAAACATTATTGCGCTCACAAAAATTTTGGGGCGCATTCTGCGACGCAACGACCGCCGCCAGCGACTGTCGTCGGCAGTTGCTTCTCGGCGGTGCATTGTTTGATCTCGCCGGCATTCCAAATGAAAATCTACAGGGTGTACTGAAAACGAGCCCTCACAAAATCAGCAAAGAACTCCTTGAGATCTTTCGACACGAAGACGTGATCCTGGATGCCCGCTCACCGATTTTTGAACTTGTTAAAGCCATGAATAAACGCATTCCCTTCTCTCTGGAAGGTGCGCAAAATCTGGTGGAAAGCATTTTCGAAGTCCTCGGTCAAGCGGCTCGCTCTACAGGCAACGTCCTTCAAGAGATCGAACACCGATTTCTTACAATGAAACTTCCGGAAAAAGAAGATCCTCAAAGCAGGCGAACTGGTGCTTCGCTCGGGAATTTAAGAGACCTTCAAGCAGGAGCTTTTCACAGTGTGGGCGCGAGTATATTCGAGGAGAATCGCGCAGAATTTCTCGCACGCTATGGCAGCCCGTCGGCAACAGTCCGCGACGCCGTAAATGGATTTACAATTTCCCTCTCGTCCAATGAACTCAGCGAAGTGCGCGTCCCTGAAGTAGAGGGCCAACGCTTTTCCTTCAACCTAGCCCCGCCACTTTCTCTTCAGCGAAAGGAACTAAGCAATCGCGACTTTCATTTTTTCCTAGCTGATGACGAGGACACCGAAACTCTGGCGCCTAATTTGCAGAGAATTGAGATTTACCGAGACGAGCCTTTCATGGGTTACGTGCTCTATCATGCAATCTTGCAACTGCGCGGCGGGAAAACGCTTTCTGACTATCAATGTCTTGAAATCGGGACCCAGCTTCAGTGTCGGCAATTGAAATTCGATGCACTTCTCGAAGCAATGGAAAGTCTGCCCAAGGAATTCTTTGAAGAAAAAGTCTTAGGTCAACGGCTTCTGCTCTCGCGACTCCTCGATTTACCGACTCCCGATCTCGACTATTTGCTTCAGGCGGCCGAGGAACCCAAGCTTTTAGAGCCCGAGGCATTGACTGAAATATTGCCGAAAATCACGCACCACCGCCTTAAAGCAACACTAGAAAGTTGTGGACGTTGCCACTACGGCGAGGATTCCGCGGGTCCAACTCTCTTTGTGGGGCAAAGTGATTTCGAGCTTTTTGAGAGTCTTCGAAAGAATAGTGCCACAATGTTAGAGCGCCTCACAGCTGAACGAAAGCCGATGCCACCCCAGAAAAGCGTCGAAGCTCAATTGATGGGAGCGGATCAGAGACAGGAACTCGCGAGCTTTCTAGAAGAGTTGTCGATCAGCGAGTCTCGCTAAATTCCAGCTCTACTATTTTTCCAATAAATACAGCATTATATAATCTAACACTTGGCAATTGACACGATGCGTCAATTACCCTAAATTAGGGAAGCTTTTTTCTCGGAAAAGGACGTTGATGATGAATTTATGGAAGCCGCTATCTCCTCCCCTACTCCTCCTTAGCTTATTGAGCATATTTCCCGCTCGGTCGGCCGAGGCCATTGATCCCCGTGATCAGGGCACAAGAGAATCTGAGCAAAAGCCTCAGATAGATGATGTCCCCTCATTTTCATGCATTGCCGTCTTTCCAGAGAAAGATGCCGTTCTCTCGTGGAACGCCGAGACAAAGGAACTGCGTGTACGCGGACTGGTGGATGCAGACTACAAAGCACTCTTCCTAAAATTAAATTCCTCGGAATCCCAGTCACCCGGACTTGGAGAGCCTCTCTATCTCAATGTTGGCGCCGACCAATTCCGAACTAAGACGCCAACCTTCACTCCGATGGGTTCTATCAAATTGTGGTCATCGGATCTGCGCGCGACGGACACCTTGACGAGCAGCAAACCATGGCAAGCCACTCTGCACCTTAAGCTCAATGAAACAACTTTAATGGAACGTCCGAAAGACGCCCGTGAAAAGACCATGAAAGAGATGGATGAATTCTCTGCATGGCTCAATAGCGCGGACGAAAAAGCCGCCCCACCCAAGGGACCACGCTACGTAGTTTCAAAATTCATGTGGATCATGGAATGCGAGTACTCAGGAGTTGATCTGCCCGACATAGAGAAAAAATAGATGCTATTAAAGCGTCCATACATTGTTAGAATTTAGACTCAATTCCCCACTTAAATTGCTAGCGACCGATCACATCCACTGCTTTGGAAATCAATTGACCGAAGATAGGTGCCGCGATCGAATCTAAGCTTCAATTCGGCGCCTTTCTCTAAATTACCCGCAAACTTCTGGTCAGCGATCTGGGAACGGATCACAAATTGCGTGATCTCATGAGCCACGCGATTGCTGCGCCCCGGACGGTAATAGTGTTCCACCGCGAAATCCAAAAACTCGTCTCGGTTTTGTAGAGTGATCGTGGCTCCCTGTTGAAGCGATTGCTCCTGAAGCGCTCGATCCAAGTGCAGCTCGATGATGGATCGAAACTCAACTTGAGTGGGTGGGAAAACTGCCGAGGTATGCTGGAAGCGGTCCAGGGTCGCGTCGGAAATGCTTTTCTTCAGCTCTTCCTGCAGTTCCTCTTCATTCAAAGATGCCTTTTCCTTTGGCGCGCCAGCAGCAAAACCCATCGTTCGCTGAAAAGCAGGATCTTTGCTACGAACGAAATCTTGTCCGGCATTGGTGGTCGCAATGAAGCTTGCGTGGCGGAAATTTACTTTCACCATCTGCCCGCTATTGCGTGCATTCGAATTGATGTTTTCGCGGACTTCCATAACACCGCTGTCCAAGACCGCCAGCAATGCTGCCTGCACATCCGGATGGGCTTTCTCGATCTCGTCCAAAATGATGACCGCTTGAGCATTTTTTCGAATCGCTTGGGCCAACTCGCGGCGGAATTTTTCCACGCCACCTTCAGCATATTTATTCATTTCAATTCTGGTGGATGGAACTTTCAGCGCATGAGCCAGCGCAAGCCCCAGCTCCGTTTTTCCCACACCAGGAGGACCCGCCAGTAGAAGACGGATCGCTGGACGCTGGGGATCCTGAGTTCCGGCGAGTTTATCTTTCAGCAGTCTATACAGAACTTTCTTCGCCCAAGGCTGACCAACGATATATCGTTCGATAACTGCGGGAGCCTGATCATAAAGTGCGCGTGCCGATGCTTCATCAAAGTGTTCCGGAGCAAGAGAATAAAGAACGCGTGCTGCCCGGTACAGATCCTCCAAGATGGGCGCTTCGTCAAAACGGCCCGCGATTTCCATTTCCGCATAGACCTGCTCTAACAAATCTTTCGATTTGGTCGGGTTCGCGCCATAAGCATTGAATTGACTGGCAAGCCGAGCCACAGCTTCCAAAACTTCTTGAGACGGCGTCGCTTTCGAAAAACGTTTTGTCCAACGTTCCAGGTATCCTGGCACTTCGGCGAGTGGCGGCTCGTCTTGATAGACAGTCGTAAATCGACGCACGAGCGCCAGATCGCCTGCCATTGCTTCGTCGTATTCCGCGCGTGTACTGGCGCCGATTGCGCGAATATTGCCCGCCGCTAGCGCAGGTTTCAGCAATTGAAAAAAGTCCGTGTTGCTCGTGGAACTTGTGCCGGCTCCGCGAAGCGAATGCATTTCGTCCATGAAAAGTAGGCAAGGAATTTCGCGGCAAGCTTGAATCAGTAGATTTACGCGGGTTTCGAATTGGCCTGTGTATTGCGTCCCTTGTTGCAAAGTTCCCGCATCTACCCGGATGACCTGAGTCGTGCGAGGTATCTCTGGAAAACGCCCCTGCACGATGCCTGACACAAGTGTGCGGATGAGTTCCGTTTTGCCGACGCCCGCATCGCCCAAAAGAATGGCATTTCCGGTTTCGGCTCGAGCCAATGCGACGCGGATGCGACGCTCAACTTCTTCTTGAGACGCTGATGCACCGAAGACCTGGCTTGGATCTGCTAGGAACTCTTGAGTGAGGTTGGCGAAACTTCGCTGAAACTCCAGTTGAAGGTCTTCGATAATTGCGCCCTCTCCATCGACGACGATGTCTGGCGCAGAAATTCGAACGCGCGATTCGCCGCGAAGTCGATCGAGATCAATCGCACGCGGAGAACCGTTGATCCTTAGAATACCGTCTGTGATCTTCCAAGCGTTTGGATCCTCGTCGAGTTCATCGTGATAGAGACTATCGACGCGAAAAAGTAGGTCCTCTTCCCATGAATAGAGATAAGTCTCCCCGCTTGCGTAGGTATCATTTAAGGCTGGACCTTCGCTGGGATCACCTGCTCCGGCGTATCCCCAGGAGATCAACATAAGTTCGCTACCTTTGTGCTCGATGAGTGTATCATTGACTGTAAACTCTGTCGGCGACTCCCCAAAGAGACGCTTAAGGTCTAGGGGAAAGCGAAGCACTTTTCCTCCCTGGAGAACTGCGAAGGCCCCGGAAGAAGTCACCACAGGCGCGTACGAAGCATCTTTTTCCAGCGGATAAAATTGATCACTCTCAAGTTCTTTATTGATCGGGATCCATTTCGCTTCGCCTTTACTCAGAAGTGTTTTCTCTGGAGATCCCAGAGATTGAACGAAGACCTGCGGCTCGGGGCTATCCGAATAGAGTATTTTGGTTCCGTCACCGAGCGATGCCGTGGTGCCGTCTTGATCGATGTTGGTTTTTTTTGCTTTTGGCCTGGCCGGTGCCGCAGGGACTTTCTTTTCACGCGCGGTGGATGGCTCGATTTTTTTAACCTGAGCCGAAGTCACTTCTCCCCGATTCACGCCGGCAGAAGACGCAGAAGAAAACCTAGCTGAGCGGCGAAGAGTCACTGTAGCTTGATCATCGTCCACTAGCGCAGCATCTGAGCCATTGGACACTTTCGCTGAGCTAGAAAAAGTTTTTGTTGAAGAGATTTTGCTTCCACCATCACTTGCTTGCCGCGAGCGCCGGTCGAGCGGCTCGAAGCGATCTAAATCGACCCGAGCGGGTTCAAAGTCATTGGGGTCTTGGACCTGCAAAACAAGTTCATCTCCGGGATCAAGGCCCACCGATTCCTCGGTCAAGTACGCAGGCCAATTGCCTTTGAGACGAATGAACTTGCCGTCTGAGACTCGAATCAAAACATTGTCACCTGCAGCATCTCTCGAAGACGTGGGGCCCACGCGAAAACTGAGCACATAGTAATGTTCACCACGAACCTCGAGATGGCGAAACGATGAATGAAAGCTCGTGCTCTTGTTCTCGGTATAAATGCGAGGAATACGATGAACTCGCGCGCCCTCTCGGGTCCCGCAAATTAAAAGAAATTCTTTGCCCGCGATCACCGGCTGGCAGGGACCAGCCTGACGCCAGTATGTGACTCCGTCACGAATCGATTTTTGCGATGGATAATAATAGATCGGATCCAGGGCAATCGTTTGCCGCGTGCCCGATGGACTCACAATCTGCAGAGAATAGGCCCCATTATCGCCAACTTCGATGAGCTCCAATTCATACCGGCTGTCCGGATTCAGCACGAGACTTGAATGCACGGTTCCACGGCTTGCGGCAAAGGACAGTGCTGTAAGAAAAAGGCAGGGGACTAATAGCGTTTTTAGGGAAATCATCGGAGACCGGGAGCCTAATGATTATGACGCGGCGGGCAAACTTAACTTGTCTTTACAGGAGGGCTCTTCCAAGCCCTCCCACCAACGGCTTTTTAGAGCTGATTCACCAAGGCCAGATATCCCTCTTTGATTTTTCCGCTTCCGGACATCCAACCACCCTTTTTGACCTGTTCAGAAATAGCCGTGAGCTCCGGCTTCAAATCGGCAAATTCTGAACTTCCTGCTGAACGGCTGAATGATAGCAATCGCGCCAATCGACTTGAGCCTGACTGGTAAAGATCTTTATTCTTGGTCGCCATAGCATTTTCATATTCGCGACGAATCTCACTGATGATCATTTGTCGCAGATTCATATTTCCGGAACTTTCGGCATAAGCTCGAAGCACGTCATTGAATCCGACAGAAACAGACGCGTTCAAGCGGGCGGAGCCGAGACTTACGCTCACGGGAATTGCTTTCTCGGTTTCGATGGAAGCCGAAATTTTTCCGATCTTTTCAATCA